>JAHJHI010000022.1 GCA_018824085.1 Gammaproteobacteria bacterium
GCCACGCTCGGTGACCTGCCTGACCGCTTCGACCTTGAACTCTTCGGTGAAGCGACGACCCGACTTCTTCTCTTCCATAAACACCTCCGTCATGCCTCGATCGTGAGGCTACAGGGTGTCTAGAAAACCCGGGGCGATTCACACGATGGCTGTCGGTGTAGTGCAGCCTGCGAACGCCCTTTTCGGGGTTGGCGACATCGTGCTCGATCCTTCAAATCTGGTGCAGAACATCATGACGGCTGCCCGCGCGCTGGAGCAGATCAACAACCAGATCAGATCGTTGCAAAACGAAGCGCAGATGCTGACGAACGAGGCGAAGAACCTCACGAGTCTGGATTTCAGCGCGCTCAATGAACTGCGCTCGGCACTGGCCGCAACGAACCAATTGATCCAACAGGCACAGGGACTGGCCTTCAATGTGTCGCAGATGGAATCCGAATTCGCGCGGCTCTACCCCGACGCCTATTCAGCGTCCACCTCGGGCAGTCAGATGGCCACCGATGCGCGCACACGCTGGCGCAATTCGTTGGAGGCGCTGCGCACCGCAACCAAGGTGCAATCGCAGGCGGTGCAGAACTTCGCATCCGATGAACAGACGTTGACCGACCTCGTGAACCGCAGCCAGTCGGCGGCCGGCGCGCTGCAAGCCACGCAAGCGACCAATCAACTGCTGGCCTTGCAGGCTCGGCAGGCCATCCAGGCGCAGCAGCTCCAGATCACGCAAGACCGAGCCGCAGCCCTGGAGCAGGCACGGCAGGTGGCGGTGCAGGAACGCGCCCGCGAAGTGCGCCGGCGCTTCCAGGGCGAAGGCACGCCTTACACGCCGCACACCGTCAACTTCTATGGCAACTGAAGGAAGTCCACCATGAAGAGCCTTCTCATCGTTGTCGCCTGCGCGCTGGTGCTCGCCGCGTGCAGCAAGGTGGAAACCACCGAGTCCGTCGAATCGTTGATGGCGAATCCAGAGCGCCTGAAATCCCTGCGGGCGCAATGCAAGGCTGACCATGACAAGGTGGGCGATGCCGTCTGCAACATGGCCGCCGAAGCCACGCGGCGGCGCTTCATGGGCAGCGGCACGCCGTACACGCCCGCGCAGCCCGCTTCACCAGCATCAGCACCGAAAGACTGATGCCATGAACGACCTGTCGGTCATCGACCATTTCCTCGATGTCTTCTCGCGCTACATCGACTCGGGCTTCGGCCTGCTGCATGGCGAGGTGGCGTTCCTCACCGCCACGCTGGTAGTGATCGACATGACGCTGGCCGGGCTGTTCTGGGCCATGGGCGGCGAGGATGTGATCGGCAAGCTGATCAAGAAAACGCTGTACGTCGGTGCCTTCGCTTTCATCATCGGCAACTTCAACAACCTGGCGGGCATTCTGTTCCGCTCGTTTGCTGGGCTCGGGCTGGTAGCGTCCGGCTCGACACTGACGCAAGCGCAGTTTCTGCGGCCGGGTCTACTGGCCAAGGTCGGCGTTGACGCGGCGCGGCCGATCATGGCGCAGATCAGCGGTATGACGGGCTTCCCGGAGGTGTTCGCGCACCTGGATGTCATCGCGGTGCTGTTCCTTGCCTGGCTGGTCGTGATCATCAGCTTCTTCGTGCTGGCGGTGCAGCTCTTCGTCACGCTGATCGAGTTCAAGCTGACCACGCTCGCAGGCTTCGTGCTGGTGCCGTTCGCCCTTTGGAACAAGACCGCATTCCTGGCTGAACGGGTGCTGGGCAATGTGGTGTCCTCGGGCATCAAGGTGCTGGTGCTGGCGGTCATCGTCGGCATCGGCACCGGACTGTTTGCCGAGTTCCAGACTCCACCGGGTACCGAACCCTCCATTGACCTGGCACTGACCATCATGCTGGCCGCGCTGGCGATGCTGGGGCTGGGCATCTTTGGGCCGGGCATTGCGGCCGGGCTGGTGTCCGGCGCACCGCAGCTCGGGGCCGGTGCGGCAGCCGGAACGGCGCTGGGTGCCGCAGGTTTGGCTGTCGCCGGCGGCGCAGCTATCGCAACAGGTGGTGCAGCGGTAGCAGCGGGTGCTCGCATGGTGCCGGGCGCCACACGCGCCGCCATCGGCGGCGCAGCGTCAGCCGGGCGTGCAAGCAGCGCGATGGCGAGCGGTGCGAGGTCGGCCTACCAAGCAGGGGCTTCGGCATCGGGAGGTGGTGGTGTTCGCGCTGCAGGTGCCGGTGTCGCCAATGTCGCGAAGACCGGTGCGCAGGCCGTCGGCCAGCGTGTCGCGGCCGGGGCCAAGGCAGTCAAGGACCGCGTCGCGAACTTCGTCGCTGAGGCCGCTGCGCCTACGGCAGCAGCCGGGTCCGCCGAATCGGGTGAATCCGCTACCAAGTCCCCTGCGGCAGAGCCCACCTGGGCCAAGCAAATGCGGCGCAAACAGCAAGCCAGCCATGCGGTCTCGACGGCGGCCCACACGCTGCGCTCAGGCGACCACGGCGGTAGCGGCGCCAGTCCAAGCCTGCGTGATGACTCCAACACCTGACTCGACCCCTTGAGGAGATCCACCCATGCGATTCAAACGACCCCAGGTGCACTACTCGGAAACGCCCGAACCCGTCACCCCGTATCAAGCGGCTGCGCAGGTCTGGGACGACCGCATAGGCGGTGCCCGCGTGCAGGCCAAGAACTGGCGCCTGATGGCCTTCGGCTGCCTGTCGCTGGCCTTGCTGATGGCGAGTGGCCTGGTGTGGCGCTCGGCGCAGTCCATCGTCACACCCTATGTGGTCGAGGTCGCCGCCGGCGGCCAGGTGCGCGCGGTCGGCGAAGCAGCTACGCCGTACAAACCAAATGACGCGCAGATCGCCTACCACTTGGCGCGCTTCCTCAACGACGTGCGGTCACTCTCGATCGATCCGATCGTCGTGCGGCAGAACTGGCTCGAAGCCTACGACTACACCACCGACAAGGGTGCGGCCACGCTGAACGACTACGCGCGTACCAACGATCCGTTCGCGCGCATCGGCCAGACCTCGACGGCGGTGGAAATCACCAGCGTCGTGCGCGCCAGCGAATCGTCGTTCCAGGTGCGATGGATCGAGCGCAACTACACCAACGGTTCGCCGTCGGGCACTGAACGCTGGACCGCCGTGCTGTCCGTGGTGTTGCAACCGCCGCGCACCGAAGAGCGGCTGCGCAAAAACCCGCTGGGCATTTACGTCAACGGCCTGTCCTGGAGCCGTGAACTGGACGCGACCGAAGGAGCCAAGAAACCATGAAAACCCAAATCCGTATTTACGCTTTGCCGTTGATCCTGAGCGCCACTATCACGGCGGTCACTGGATGCGCCACTCACGGCAAGCCACCGCCGGACATCACGTTGGACGAACCCGTCGCGGCGCACGCGCTGCCGGAGTTGCCCAAGCCAGTCGAGGTGGTCGAAGTGCCAAAACTGCTGCCACTGCCCGAGCAGTTGAAGTCGCTGGTGAGCACGCCTAATGACAAGCCAGTCGCTGAATCGCCCGACGAGAAAACCCGTGTCTCCCGTGCCAACGAAGAAGCGCGCGTGGCACCGAGCCGCGAGGGTTACATCAACGCCATCCAGGTCTGGCCCTACGCCGATGGCGCGCTATATCAGGTCTACACAAGTCCCGGCCGCGTTACCGTGATCGCCCTGCAGCAGGGCGAGGAATTGGTGACCGTCTCGGCCGGCGACACGGTCCGCTGGATCGTTGGCGACACGGCCAGCGGCGCAGGCGTGAGCCTGCGCGTGAACATCCTCGTGAAGCCGACGCGCATTGGCTTGAAAACGAATCTCGTCATCACCACCAACCGCCGTACCTACCTGCTCGAATTGTCTTCAACGCCGCAGGCCTGGATGGCATCGGCATCGTGGGACTACCCGAAGGACCGCATGCTGGCCTTGCAGAAGCAGGCGCAGCAGGCCCAAGCATCGGCGCCCGTGGACTCGGGCCTGTCGTTGGAGCAGATCAAGTTCCGCTACGCGATCTCCGGCGATAGCCCGCCGTGGAAGCCGCTGCGCGCTTTTGACGATGGCGAACGCGTCTACATCCAGTTCCCCGCTGGCATCGCACAGGGCGAGCTGCCGCCCCTGTTCGTAATCGGAGCCCTGGGCGATGGCCAGCTCGTCAACTACCGCTTCCGCTCACCGTATTACGTGGTGGATCGGTTGTTCGGTGCAGCGGAGTTGCGGCTTGGGGCTGACAGGGCCGCCGTGGTTCGCATCGAACGCACCGATGGCGTGGGCAGCGCGACGCGGAGGCACTGAGCATGAGCACGTCAGCGCCACTGCCACCTGCATCGCAAATACCACCCTCGCCCCCCGCCGGGACGAACAAGGCCGATCCGGACACCTTGGCCTTGCGTGCTTCACCGCGTCCGGTTACGCGCTTGAACCGGCGCATGCTGGCCGTACTGGCCGGGGCGCTGGGCATCGTCATCCTGGGCGGCACACTTTGGTCGTTGCAACCGCACAAGCGTGAGCGCAACGCGGCCGCCGAGTTGTACAACGTGGATCGTGTCTCGCGAGCCGAGAGCCTCGACCAGTTGCCCAAGGACTATTCCAAGGTGCCGATGGCCGTCAAGCCGGTGCCCGCCTTGGGCGAACCCCTGCCGGGTGACCTGGGTCCTGCCATCGTTCATGCACAGCGCAACGCGGGCGCCTATCCCCCTTCTGCACAGACTGGACACATGGCGCAGCCCGGCGATGCCGAGGAGGCAGCACGTTCGGCGGTGTTCTTTCGCGGCAGTAGTGCGGTGAAGTCGGCGCCATTGCCCACCGCGAGTGCGGCGATGCCTGAGCAAGCGTCAGGCAACCAGCCCTTCAATCCGATGGCTTCTACCGGCGCATCGGTGCAGCCGACCGACCCGACAGCGGTGCAAAACCGGCAGGATCAGAAGCAGGCTTTCGTCGCAAATGCTGGCGACAGCACCACCCGCAATCCGGGCAACCTGCAACTGCCGACCTCGCCCTACCAGGTGATGGCGGGCACCATCATTCCGGCAGCGCTGGTGACGGGCATCAACTCCGACCTGCCTGGGCAGGTCATCGCCAACGTCACCGAAGCGGTCTACGACACGGCCACGGGTCGCTACCTGCTGATCCCGCAGGGCTCGCGCCTGATCGGCCGCTACGACAGCCAGGTGAGCTTCGGCCAGCGGCGTGTGCTGCTGGTGTGGACGCGCTTGATCCTGCCCGACACCTCATCCATTTCTCTCGACCGTTTGCCCGGCATCGACCCGGCGGGCTATGCGGGACTGGAAGATGGCGTCGATTGGCACTGGGATCGCATCCTCGCCGGTGCGGCGCTGTCCACGCTGCTCGGCGTTGGCGCCGAGCTGTCCGCACCGGATCGCAGCGGTAGCGACGGCAAAGTCATCATCGCTACACGCGAAAGCGCGCAAGACACGGTGAACCAGGTCGGCCAGGAGATCACCAAGCGCAACATGAGCATCCAGCCGACGCTGACCATTCGGCCCGGCTTTCCGATGCGCGTGATGGTGAACAAGGATCTGATCCTGCGGCCTTATCAGCCGCTGTTTTTTCAGAGGGGATCGCCGCAATGAGCATGCCCACCAGCAAGCTGCGGCTGGGGCCGCTGCCCAAGACCGAGACCGTCAAAGTCACCATTGCGCTCACCACCGTGTTGAAGGCTGACTTGGAGCGCTACGCCTCATTGCACGCTCAGACCTACGGCGAGCCGGTTGATACTGCGACGCTGATCCCGCACATGCTCGAAGCCTTCATGGCGCGGGATCGCGGCTTCAGGAAAAGCAGAACGAAGTGATTCACAACGATACCGCGCAAACACAATCTGAGTACGCCCATGCACGCCTGAGCGAGTTTTCGATAGATGCCGGAAAGATCACCATCACAGGACCGCATTTACATCGGTCGTTGCAATGCAACTCGCAACTGCCCTGCTGATGGAGAAGATCATGAACAAAGCAGGTCGAAGTCTGCTGGCTGCGAGGCCAAACAACGACACTGACGCAAACGAACTGCACGGCATGCAGTTATCACGACTGGTAGCGATGAATACGCTGCCGTTCCGACGCACGATCCGCCGCCCCGAGTTGCGACTGATCGTGCCGCTGGCCGATACCACGATCTATGACATGGAGCGCCGCGGTGAATTTCCGCGCCGCTTCAATCTGACCGCGCGCTGCGTCGTATGGGACTTGACGGAAGTAGAAGCCTGGCTCGACGCACGTCGGCAAGCCTCGGACAGTTCTCAGTTGAAGCGGGCACCCTCACCTGACGTACGTCAGCGCAAGCGCCGCCCGGTCAAAGCGGTGCTTGCGTCGTGACGATCTTCATCGACGGTGGCAGCAGCGTCGGCGTGTGCGACTTACCGGCCACCCAGGCATCGATCATGTCGGCCCACTCTTGCAGCATGTGACGGCGCTGCTCCGCGTATTCAGCCTTGTTGTAGACGCCGCGCGAGGAGCGGCCATCTTCATGGGCCAGACACTTCTCAATCCAGTCGCTGTTGAAGCCGAGTTCGTTGAGGATGGTCGAACCCGTGCGCCGCAGGTCATGCACGCTGAAGCTTTCGATGGGCAAGCCCTTCGCTTTGGACCGTTCCACGACGTTCTGCCCAACGCGGTTCAGCGTGGCGTTCGACATGCACTTGTCGCCGTCGTAGCGCGAGGGCAGCAGGTACTTGGAGCCACCGGCGCAAGTGCGCAGCGCGATCATGATGTCGAGTGCCTGCTGCGATAGGTAGATGTTGTGGGCCTTGGCGGCCTTCATCCGGGCTTTTGGGATGGTCCACAGTGCGTTCTCGAAGTCGATCTCATCCCATGTCGCGTGGATGAGCTCACCCTTGCGCACCAACGTGAGCAGGATCAGCCGCAGCGCCAGCTTGATGGTCGGGTACGAGGCCACATATTCCAGTTCCTTGTACAGAATGCGTATCTCGGTCGGCGAAAGCGCCCGGTCCCGAGGCACAAAGGTGGCGATCGACGATGGCCCTACGTCGGCGGCGGGGTTGGCCACCTTCTCGCCGTGCAGGATGGCGAAGCCGTAGATTTGCTTGATGATGTCGCGAACGTGGATCGCGGTGGCTGGCGCGCCCCTGCTCTTCACCTTGTTGCACAGCTCGCGCAAGTCGTCGGGACTGATCTCACTCAGCAGGCGGCTCTTGAACACCGGCAAGATGTCCCGGTCAAGGATGCTTTTACGCATCGACCGGGTGCTGTCGGCCATCCGGGCACCCTCGTACCACTTGACGGTAAATTCCTGGAAGGTTTGGGCCTCCGACAGACGGCGTTTCTCGCGCTGCTTTTCCTGCGCCGGTGACTGGCCTTCGGCAACAGCCCGCTTTGCGTCGATGCACTTTTCACGTGCCCGCGCCAGCGACAGATCACTCGGCCCATAGCGGCCAAGGGTCAGCGTTTCGCGCCTGCCATTGATCCGGTAGTCATAGCGGAACGTGACCGTGCCGGCCGTCGAGACCGTGACATACATGCCGTCCCTGTCCGTCACCTTGTAGGGCGCGTCCTTGGGCTTGAGGTTCTTCAGTGCGGTGTCGGTCAGCATCGGTGCTTCCTCCTGAGAACGGCAATTTTACCGTCAACGCCTCGAAAGACACAGGATGCTCTGAAACCCGCATGAACACTAGCTTTTTAGGCTATTTTTTACCGTCAACACTGAAATCGGGCAGACGGTAAAGATTTTTGGATGGCCTACGTCATTTTACTTACCGTCAGGATTACCGACAAAAAGTTTTGCTTGCCGTCCATAGTTGCCGATAGACTTCGGCAGATAAATTTATATAAATCAACAAGTTAAGTTACTTTTTCGATAGCCCTCGAAAGCTGCCGAAAGACCTAAAATCATTCCCACTCGATCGTCGCTGGCGGCTTGCCCGAGATGTCATAGACCACGCGATTGATGCCGCGCACTTCGTTGATGATGCGGTTGCTCGCGCGGCCGAGCAGGCTGTGCGGGAGTTCGGCCCAATGCGCTGTCATGAAATCCTGAGTCTGCACGGCACGCAGCGCGACGACCCATTCGTAGGTGCGGCCGTCGCCCATGACGCCGACGGATTTCACCGGCAGGAAGACGGCGAAGGCCTGACTGGTGAGGTCGTACCAGCTCTTGCCGGTGGCCGGGTCGATTGTATTGCGCAGCTCTTCGATGAAGATGGCGTCAGCGCGACGCAGCAGGTCTGCGTATTCGCGATGGATTTCTCCGAGGATGCGCACGCCCAGGCCCGGACCCGGGAACGGGTGGCGATACACCATGTCGCGCGGCAGGCCGAGGGCGACCCCCAGTTCGCGCACTTCGTCCTTGAACAGTTCGCGCAGTGGTTCGAGCAGCTTCAGGCCGAGCGTCTCGGGCAGACCGCCGACGTTGTGGTGCGACTTGATGGTGGTGGCCTTCTTGGACTTGGCGCCGCCGGACTCGATCACGTCCGGATAGATGGTGCCCTGCGCCAGCCAGCGGGCGGACTTGAGCTTGCGTGCTTCGGACTGGAAAACTTCGACGAATTCGCGGCCGATGATCTTGCGCTTGGCTTCCGGGTCCGACACGCCCTGAAGGTGGCCAAGGAACTGGTCGGCCGCGTCGACATGCACAACTCGGGCGTGCAGGCGGCCGGCGAACATGTCCATGACAAGCTGGCCTTCGTTCAGGCGCAACAGGCCGTGGTCGACGAACACGCACGTGAGCTGGTCGCCGATGGCGCGATGGATGAGCGCGGCGGCCACCGACGAATCCACGCCGCCGGACAGGCCGAGGATCACCTCTTCGTCGCCGACCTGCTCGCGGATGCGCGCAACGGCCTCCTCGATGTAGTCGCCCATGACCCAGTCAGGCGCACAACCGCAAACGTCGAGCACGAAGCGGCGCAGGATGTCGGCGCCGCGCGCGGTGTGCGTCACTTCCGGATGGAACTGCACGCCGTAGAAGCGGCGATCCTCGTCGGCGATGCCGGCGATCGGACAGCTGTCGGTCGATGCCATGAGCTTGAAGCCCGGTGGCAGTTCGGTCACCTTGTCGCCGTGGCTCATCCAGACGCGCAGCATGCCGTGACCTTTTTCGGTACGGAAATCCTCGATGCCTTCGAGCAGCTTCGTGTGGCCGCGCGCGCGCATTTCGGCGTAGCCGAATTCACGCACCGTGCCCGCCTCGACCTTCCCGCCCAATTGCTGCGCCATCGTCTGCATGCCGTAGCAGATGCCGAGCACCGGCACGCCAAGTTCGAACACCGACTGCGGCGCACGATCGGTCGCCTCTTCATAGGCGGACATGTGGCTGCCGGACAGAATGACACCGTGCGCGCCGAACGCACGCACGAAGTCGTCACTCACGTCGGCGGGGTGAATTTCGCAAAAGACGTTCGCCTCGCGCACGCGACGAGCGATGAGCTGGGTGACCTGGGAGCCGAAATCGAGGATCAGTATCTTGTTGTGCATGGCGCAGTACACGGAAAGGGGCGGGGTCAGAAATGCGAAGACCGGCCTCGGCCGGTCATCGCTCGCAGCGTTGCCAGTACGTCAGTCGACGTGATAGTTCGGAGCTTCCTTGGTGATCTGAACGTCGTGCACATGCGACTCGCGGATGCCGGCGGACGTGATCTCGACGAATTGCGCCTTTGTGCGCATTTCATCGACCGTTGCAGCGCCGCAATAACCCATCGACGCGCGCAGGCCGCCCATCAGCTGGGTGATCACATTGACCACCGGCCCCTTGTAAGGCACACGCCCTTCAACGCCTTCCGGCACCAGCTTGTCCGCATTGGACGCCGGGTCCTGGAAGTAGCGGTCGGCCGCACCCTGCTGCATCGCGCCGAGCGAACCCATTCCGCGGTAAGACTTGTACGAACGCCCCTGGAACAGCTCGATCTCGCCGGGCGCCTCTTCGGTGCCTGCGAGCAGGCCGCCGAGCATGACGGCGTTGGCGCCAGCGGCGATCGCTTTGGAAATGTCACCCGAGAAGCGAATGCCGCCGTCAGCGATCATCGGCACGTCGGTCGATGACAACGCTGTTGCCACGTTGTCGATCGCGGTGATCTGCGGTACGCCCACACCGGCAACAATGCGCGTGGTGCAGATGGAGCCGGGGCCGATACCGACCTTCACGCCGTCCGCACCGGCGTCGACCAGTGCGCGGGCAGCGTCGGCCGTGGCAATGTTGCCGCCGATCACATCCACGTGCGGGAACGAGCGCTTGACCCAGCTCACACGGTCGAGCACGCCCTGCGAATGCCCATGTGCGGTATCGACGACAATGAGGTCGACGCCGGCTTCGGCCAGTGCGGCGGCACGCTCTTCCGTGCCCTCGCCCACACCCACCGCCGCGCCGACGCGCAGCCGGCCGTGGCCGTCCTTCGCAGCCAGCGGGTGTTCGGTCGCCTTGAGCATGTCCTTGACGGTGATGAGGCCGCGCAGCGAATCATCTTCGCCGAGCACCAGCACGCGTTCGAGACGGTTGCGGTGCATGAGCACGCGGGCTTCGTCGAGCGACGCCCCCTCGGGCACGAAGATCAGGCGCTCGCGCGGCGTCATGATGCGCGATACGGGCTGGTTCAGATTGGTTTCGAAGCGCAGGTCGCGATTGGTCACGATGCCGATGACGCGCTGGCCATCAACCACCGGAAAGCCGGAAATCCGGTGCTGCCGTGTCAACGCCAGCAGCTCCGCGACCGTCATGTCAGGGGAGATCGTGATCGGATCTTTCAGCACGCCTGCTTCGAAGCGCTTCACCTTCGACACTTCGGCCGCCTGCGCCTTGATAGAGAGATTCTTGTGGATGATGGCAAGACCGCCCTCCTGCGCGAGCGCGATCGCGAGACGCGCTTCGCTGACCGTGTCCATGGCGGCGGACAACAGCGGAATATTGACGCGGATGTTGCGGGAGATCCGGGTGCTCAGGCTGACGTCGCGCGGCAATACGTTGGAATGGGCCGGGACGAGGAGGACATCATCGAAGGTCAGCGCCTTCTGGATAACACGCATGACAACTTTCCCAACTAGCAAAAACGTATTATACGCTGGTCGGCGCAGCCGGCCGAGCAGCCCGTGCGGGCAATCCGGGTTGTGCGCCGGACATTGAACACCATCCGAGCAGGAGTGCATCACGTGTCACACCGCCTCACCGCAATCATCCTTCTCTGCCTGCCGCTTGCCGCGGCCGCCGAGGTCTACCAGTACCGCGACGCCCAGGGCCGCACCGTCTATTCCGACACTCCGCCACCCGGCGTCAATGCGACGAAGAAGGACCTGAACGTCACACGCCAGTCCGAAGAAGCGACGCGCGCGCTTGACGAGAAGATGCAGGGGTTCGAGAAGCGGCGCGAGGAAGCCGCCAGCAACGAAGCCAAACAGGCAAAGGAAAAGGCCGAGCGGGCGCTCGCGTCAGAAAACTGCACGAAGGCGCGCAACAAGCTCGCCGCGCTGCAGTCCGGCCAGCGCATCGTGCGCTACAACGCGGCCGGTGAGCGCGAATTCGTCGACGACGCAAGCCGCGCCACGGAAACGGAGCAAGCGCAGGCGTCGGTCGCCGAATGGTGCAAGTGAATGCCGGTTCGCCACCCGGCGCCGGAGTCCGTCAGCGTACCCGCTCTCACGCGCCGGGCTCGGCGTCCCCGCCGCCCTTCTTCAGCACCTTGCCTTCGGCCGCGCGGGCCCGGCGCACCTCCTTCGGGTCGGCGATCAGCGCGCGGTAGATTTCCACCCGGTCGCGATCGCGCAATACCTGATCGGCCTTGACCAGCTTGGCGAACACGCCAAGCTTGTTGCGCGCGAGATCGATGTCCGGGTATTTCTGCAGCAGGCCGGACGCCTCGACCGCCTGATGGGCCGTGGCACCTTCCGGCAATTCCATGGTCACGATGTCCTGGCGCTCGGGCAGCGCATACGCCACCTCCACGCGGATCCTGTCGTTCATGTCAGCCTCCTGATCCGTAGACGCGGTCCGCCTGCCTGACGAAGGCGTCGACGAACGTATTGGCGATGTGGTTGAACACCGGCCCCACGACCTTCTCTATCAGCCGGCTGGAAAACTCGTAATGAAGATTGAATTCGACCTTGCATGCGCCCTCGCCCAGCGGCGTGAAGGCCCAGTTGCCATCAAGCATCCTGAACGGTCCTTCGACCAGACGGATCGTCATGCTGCGTGGAAACTCCTTGGTGTTGGCCGTCGCAAAATGCGCTTTCACGCCATGGTATTTGATGTCGATGCGCGCACGCGTAAGCGTGTCGCTGCGCTCGATCACTTCTGCGCCGCCACACCAGGGCAGGAACTGCGGGTAGTGTTCCACACCATCGACGAGGCGGAACATCTGTTCGGCGCTGCGCTCGATGAGCACGGTTTTTCGGACTTCAGCCATGTCATCAAAAGGTAAAATCCCGATTCTAGCCGGGCCACCGCCCGCCGCGCACCCCTGTCACCCAGCAAGTCCGTCACGCACCGGTCACCAGACATGAGCATCGCCGAGAACAAGAAAGCCTTTCACGACTATTTCATCGAAGAGCGCTACGAAGCGGGGATGGTGCTCGAAGGCTGGGAAGTGAAAGCCATCCGCGCCGGCCGTACCCAGCTCAAGGAGGCCTATGTGGTGCTCAAGGGCGAGGAAGTGTACGTCATCGGCATGCACGTATCGCCCCTGACGACAGCATCCACGCACGTGCATCCCGACCCGACGCGAAGCCGCAAGCTGCTGCTGCACGAAGGGGAGATCAGCAAGCTGATCGGCGCCGTCGAGCGCGCCGGCTATACGCTGGTACCGCTCAACCTGCATTACACGCGCGGGCGCATCAAGCTGGAAATCGGTCTGGCAAAGGGCAAGAAGCAGTTCGACAAGCGCGAGACCGAAAAAACGCGCGACTGGGAACGCGAAAAAGCCCGTCTGATGCGCGACCGGATATAGCCCGCGACCTCAACGCGCTGCACCCGAACGGACGCAACCTGATCCGGATCAGGATGCGCGCGCACCGCGCCCGCAGCAGTCGGCGCTGCGTGGCGGCGCGCGCACGGGCACTTTCCGGATCAATGCTACAGTTTGAAGACCTCAAGCAAAAAAGAACGACATGAGCCGAGAAGCCATTGCCCATATAGGTCTGGGCAGCAATCTTGCAGATCCGGAAGCGCAGGTTCTCGCCGCACTCGATGAAATCGGCGCAACACCCGGCATCGTGCTCGAAGGACGTTCGTCGCTCTACCGCACGGCGCCGATCGGCTACGACAACCAGCCTGATTTCATCAATGCGGTAGCGCGGGTACGTACATCGCTGGCGCCGCAAGCCTTGCTGGACGCGCTGCTGGGCATAGAGCGCAATCACGGCCGCGTGCGCGAGTTCCAGAACGCCCCGCGCACGCTGGATCTGGACGTGCTGCTGTACGACGACCGGCAGATCCATACCGACACGCTGAACGTGCCACACCCGCGCGCGCACTTGCGCGCCTTCGTGCTGCTGCCGTTGCTCGAGGTGTCACCCGATCTTGCGATCCCGGGCATAGGCGCGGCCAGCGCGTGGCTCGCGCATTGTCAGGACCAGCCCATTTCCCGCATCGCGGACGCGATGACGGTGCGTCTCGCCGTAGGAAGCGTCGCGCCCTGACGCGGTGCCGACGGCGCTGCCAGCCTTCCTAGAAGCCCTGCCGGTAGACGCGCTGCGCCCAGATCAGCGCGGACAGCGTCTTTGCGTCCGTCACCTCTCCGTGCCAGACGGCCCTCATCGCCGCTTCCAGTGACAACGCGGTCACTTCCAGAAATTCGCCTTCATCGAGCTGTGCGCCGACATGGCGCAGGCCGCGCGCGAGGAAGATTTCGATACGTTCGTCGGAGTAACCGATGCATGGGTGCATTACGCCAAGATGCGTCCATTCGTCCGCTTCATGGCCGGTTTCTTCCCGCAGCTCGCGCACGGCCGTCTGCGCCGGCGGCTCGCCGGCGTCGATCTTGCCTGCGGGAAATTCGAGGAAAGTGCGGCGCGGTCCGTAGCGATACTGGCGTTCGAACAGCATGCGCCCGTCCGGCAGGATCGCGATGATGACGACGGCGCCGGGATGGCGCACGTATTCGCGCAGGGCCGTCTTGCCGTCCGGCAGCGACACCTTGTCCTGATAGACCTTCAGCAGCACGCCGTCATAGACCTGACGGCTGTCCAGCGTGTGTTCCGTCAGGTCGTCATCCATGTGCCGGCTTCGCCTAGTTCAGCGTCTGGCCGAGAGCCGACGCGCACAGCGCCAGCAGCGGCTGCGGCATCAGGCCGAGCAGCGCGATGGCCAGACCATTGACCGACAGCAGTGCGCGCATTTCGCCGGACGCCGTGATGGGCGTTTCATCCAGTGGCGCATCGAAGTACATCAGCTTGACGACGCGCAGGTAGAAGAAGGCGCCGACCAGCGACATCATCACCGCAAACACCGCGGTGTAGAGATAGCCGGCGGCCACGACGGCCTGGAGCACGGCCAGCTTGGCGAAGAAGCCGACGAAGAACGGGATGCCGGCCATCGAGAACATGACCATCATGAGCACCGCGGCAAACCACGGACTGCGGCGGTTCAGGCCCTTGAGGTCTTCCAGCTCGTCGGCTTCGACACCGGCGCGACTCATCAGCAGCAAGGTGCCGAAGGCGGCGGCGCTCATCAGCACGTAGGCGATGGTGTAGAACATCGCGCTGCCAAAGGCGTAGGACAGGTGAATGTCACCCGACGCATGCAGTTCGATGACGCCGCTGACCAGTCCGAGCAGCATGAAGCCCATGTGCGAAATGGTCGAATAGGCCAGCATGCGCTTCATGTTCGTCTGCGCGATGGCAACGATGTTGCCGAGCGCGATCGACAGCACGGCAAGCAGCATGAGCATTTGCTGCCATTCGCTGGCCAGCGCGGGAAGGCCGTCGACAAGCAGGCGGATCGCCATGGCAAAGCCGGCGAGCTTGGGCGCCGAGCCGATCAGCAGCGTGATCGGCGTCGATGCGCCGTGATAGACGTCCGGAATCCACATGTGGAACGGCACCACGCCGATCTTGAATGCCAGCCCGGCGACCAGGAACACCAGGCCGAAGCGCAGCACTTCCATATTTGTGGTCGGATCCGAGAGCTTGCGCGCAATGGCCGAAATCTCAAGCGTGCCGGTTGCGCCATAAATCATCGACATGCCGTACAGCAACAGGCCGGACGCCAGCGCACCCAGCACGAAGTACTTCATCGCGGCCTCGGTTGCGCGTGCCGATTCGCGGTCCAGCGCGACCAGCGCGTAGATGGCGAGCGACAGCATTTCCAGGCCGAGGTAGAGCGTAAGGAAGTGGTTCGACGAAATCATCACCTGCATGCCGAGCGTCGCAAACAGCACGAGCAGGTAGTACTCGCCGCGTTCCATGGCTCGCGCCAGCAGGTAGCCACGGCTGTAGATGACGACGGCGAACACCGTCAGGTAGAGGCAGCACTTGAGCACGTCGGCAAGACGGTCGTCGACGAACATGCCACTGAAAGTCAGCGTCGTGTCAGGACCAGCGGTGCCCGCCTGAATGGCGAAGGCACCGGCCAGCGTGGTCAGCGTCAGCATATAGGGCAGCCAGCTCTGGCGTTCGGACTTGTACAAATCCGCGAGCAGCACCACGCAGGCCATCACCAGCACGAAAATTTCGGCCGATGCGGGAAAGAGATTGGGCAGTGGAAAGTTCATTCTGTGTGTCCGTCAGAGCTTGCCAACGGCAACGTGATCGAGCAAGTGGCTCACGGTCGCATGCATGATTTCGGTTACCGGTTGCGGCCAGATGCCCATAGCCAGCGTACACCCGGCGAGCACGCCGAGAATCAGCATTTCACGGGCACTGATATCGGTCAGCTCGGCGACCTGGCTGTTGGCCACCTCACCGAAGATGACGCGCTTGTACATCCAGAGCGTGTAGGCCGCACCGAGCACCAGCGTGGTTGCCGCCGCCATGCCGATCCAGAAGTTGTACTGGATCGCGCCGAGCGACACCATGAATTCGCCGACGAAACCGGAGGTCGCGGGCAGCCCCGCATTGGCCATCGCGAACAGCAGGAACAGCGCGGCGAACTTGGGCATCGTGTTCACCACGCCGCCGTAATCGGCGATGTTGCGGCTGTGCATGCGGTCGTAGAGCACGCCGATGCACAGGAACATCGCAGCGGATACGAAGCCGTGCGAAATCATCTGCACCAGTGCGCCTTCGACCCCGAGCGGATTGAAGATGAAGAAACCGAGCGTGACGAAGCCCATGTGCGAGATCGACGAATAGGCGACCAGCTTCTTCATGTCGGTCTGCGCCAGCGCAACCAGCCCGATATAGATCACTGCGACCAGCGACAGGCCGATGACCACCGGCGCGAAATGTGTCGCCGCATCCGGCACGATGGGCAGCGCAAACCGCAGGAAACCATAGGCACCAAGCTTCAGGCCGATGGCGGCCAGCACGGCGGAACCGCCGGTCGGCGCCTCGACGTGGGCATCGGGCAACCAGGTGTGCACCGGCCACATCGGGACCTTCACCGCGAAGCTCGCGAAGAAGGCCCAGAAGATCAGTGACTGCGCCGCCATGGCCAGCGGTTCGCGGTGCCAGTCGAGAATCGCGAAGCTGCCGCTCTTGTGGAACAGGTAGAGCAGCGCAACAAGCATCAGCAGCGAGCCGAGCAAGGTGTAAAGGAAGAACTTCAACGCGGCATAGACACGGTTCTTGCCACCCCACACGCCGATCACCAGATACAGCGGAATCAGCGACGATTCGAAGAAGACATAGAACAGGATGCCGTCGAGCGAACTGAAGATGCCGTTGAGCAGGCCCGACATGATGAGGAATGCCGCAAAGTACTGGGACGGCTTGTATTCGATCACCTGCCACCCAGCCATCACGACGAGCAGCGTGATGAAGCTGTTGAGGATGACGAAGGGCATCGAAATGCCGTCGACACCCAAGTGGTAGTTGATGTTGTAGTCGCGCACCCAGGGCGTGAGCTCGACAAACTGCATGGCCGCGCTCGACGCATCGAAGCCGCTGTACAGCGGCAGCGTCACGAGGAAGCCGGCCGCGGCCACGACCAGCGCGATCAGTTTGGAAAACGCGACATTGCGGCCGTCGCCGCTGGCCAGCACGAGTGCGCCACCGGCAATCGGCAACCAGATGGCAAGACTGAGAAGGGGAATATCGGTCATTTCTTTATTTGTTCGGCCCGCTCAAGAGCCGGATACGGCCCATTGCGCACAAGCGCTCCCTCGAATCACAGGCGGCGGACGGCGCCCTCACCGTCCGCCCCGCATCACTTGAAACCCAACCGCCACAGCAGCAGCAGGCAGACACCAATCACCATTGCAAACGCGTAGCGGTATATGTAGCCGGTCTGCACGCCGCGGGCGACGCGCGCGAAGGCGCCCACGGCCGATGCCGTACCGTTCACCAGCACGCCGTCGATCAGGCCGCGGTCACCGACCACCCACAGGCCGCGCCCCAGCATGCGGGCACCACCGGCAAACACCACTTCATTGAAGCGATCGAAAAAGTACTTGTTCTCCAGTACATAGGTGATCGGCCGGAACAGCGGCGCGACACGCGCCGGCAGCGATGGCATCAGGATGTACATGACGTAGGCCAGCACGACACCGCCCAATGCGAGCCAGAACGGCGCTGCGGTGAAACCGTGCATCGCCATCGCCGCGGCGCCATGGAACTCGTGCGCCAGTTCGCCGAGCACATCGTGTGCGGGCAGCACTTCAACAACGCCGGAGAACCATTCGCCGAACAGCATGGGCTGGATCGTCCAGTAGCCGATCAGGACCGACGGGATCGCCAGCAGCACCAGCGGCACCCAGACCACCCACGGTGATTCATGCGGCTTCTCGCCCGGAGCCAGACCGTGGTGCTCGTCGCCGTGATCGTCATGAGCATGGTGATCGTCGTGCGCCTTGCCGAAGTTCTCCGGACCGTGGAACACGCGGAAATACATGCGGAAGGAGTAGAACGCCGTCACGAACACGCCCGCGACAACGCAGAAATACGCGTAGCCGGCACCCGGGATGGTCGACAGGTGAACCGCTTCGATGATCGAATCCTTCGAGTAGAAACCCGACAGGAACGGTGCGCCTATCAGTGCGAGCGAACCCAGCAGCGACGTAAACCAGGTGATCGGCATGTACTTCCACAGGCCGCCCATATTGCGCATGTCCTGATCGTGGTGCATGCCCATGATGACGGAGCCCGCCCCAAGGAACAGCAGCGCCTTGAAGAAGGCGTGCGTCATCAGGTGGAACACGGCAGCGGAATACGCGGACACGCCGAGCGCGACCGTCATGTAGCCGAGCTGAGACAGCGTCGAGTACGCCACGACGCGCTTGATGTCGTTCTGGATGATGCCGAGGAAGCCCATGAACAGCGCGGTCGTCGCGCCGATGACCAGCACGAAGGACAGCGCGGTTTCGGACAGTTCGAACAGCGGCGACATGCGCGTCACCATGAAGATGCCGGCCGTCACCATCGTCGCGGCGTGGATCAGCGCGGAGATCGGGGTCGGGCCTTCCATCGAGTCGGGCAGCCATACGTGCAGCGGCACCTGGGCCGACTTGCCCATCGCGCCGATGAACAGGCAGATGCAGGCCGCGGTCAACAGCGGCCAGTCGGTACCCGCCACCACCATCGTCGCGAGCTCCTCGCGCCGGGCGAACACTTCGGCGTAGTTCAGCGTGCCGGCGTAGGCGGCGATGAGGCCGATGCCAAGCAGGAAGCCGAAGTCACCGACGCGGTTCACCAGGAAGGCCTTGAGGTTCGCGTAGATGGCTGTCGGGCGCTTGAACCAGAAGCCGATCAGCAGGTAGGACACGAGGCCCACGGCTTCCCAGCCGAAGAACAGCTGCACGAAGTTGTTGCTCATGACGAGCATCAGCATCGAGAACGTGAACAGGGAGATGTAGGAGAAGAAGCGGTTGTAGCCGGGGTCTTCCGCCATGTAGCCGATGGTGTAGATGTGCACCATCAAGGAAACGAAGGTGACGACCAGCATCATCATCACCGTGAGCTTGTCGATCTGGAAACCGATCTCCATCGTCAGCGCGCCACTGGTCGCCCAAGTGTATAGCGCGCCGTTGAAGGTATTGCCTGCCTGCACGTCCTGGAACACGACGAAGGACGCGACGAGCGCAACCGCGACGCCGAGGATGGTGACGCTGTGGGCCACCCGGCGCGGAATCACGCGGCAGAAAAGGCCCGCGATGATGGCGCCGGCAAGCGGCGCGAGCGGGATCAGCAGATAGAGCTGTTGCATCGATGTCATGGCACTCAACCTTTCAGGCTGTCGAGATCATCGACGTGGATGGTGTTCAGATTGCGGAACAGCGCCACGAGGATGGCCAGCCCGATCGCGGATTCCGCGGCGGCGACGGTAAGGATGAAGAAAACGAATATCTGGCCGGACGGGTCGCCGAGATAGTGCGAGAAGGCAACAAAATTCATGTTCACCGCGAGCAGCATCAGTTCGATGGCCATCAGCAGAACGATGAGGTTCTTCCGGTTCAGGAAGATGCCGACGATGCTGATCGCAAACAGCAAGGCGCCGAGCACCAGGAAATGTGAAAGTGACAGTGTGAGCATGACGGGCGGAGTTCTCGCTTCTCAGTCTTTTTCGGCGGGCATGGACACCAGCCGCACGCGGTCTTCGCGGCGTACCGCAATCTGCTTCGCAGGCTCCTGGAACTTGGTGTCCTTGCGCTTGCGCATCGTCAGCGCGATGGCGGCGATCATCGCCACCAGCAGGATGACCGCAGCCAGTTCGAACGGATACACGTACTCGGTGTAGATCAGGCGACCGAGCTCCTTCGTGTTGCTGTAGCCGGGGCCGGGCAATTCCGGCGCCGGGGAACCGGTAGCCGAAAAATAGCGCGCGCCGAGAACGGCGAACATTTCAGCCAGCATGAGGCCGGCAACGATGAGGCCCGGCACCAGATTGGCCCAGAACCCCTCGCGCAGCCGCTCGATGTTGATGTCCAGCATCATGACGACAAACAGGAACAGCACCATGACCGCACCGACGTAGACGAGGATCAGCGCGATGGCGAGGAATTCGGCGCGCAGCAGCATCCACACGCCACCGGCGGAAAAGAAGGCGAGCACCAGAAAGAGCACGGCATGCACCGGATTGCGCGCCGTGATGACGCGCAAGGAGGCCAGCACCAGAATGGTGGAGAGGAAGTAGAAAACTGCGGTCTGGAAGTCCATCATCGATTCGTGTCGTTCTTGTCCGTTCCCTTCGGCTCGGTCCGCCGCACCATGCGACGGGCCGAGGCACTAGCGGTACTTCGCGTCCGCTTCCCTGTCCTTGGCAATCTGCCCCTCGTAACGGTCGCCGACCGCCAGCAGCATCTGCTTCGTGTAGTACAGATCGCCGCGCTTCTCGCCGTGATACTCGAGCACACGCGTCTCGACGATGGCATCAACCGGACAGGCTTCTTCGCAGAAACCGCAGAAGATGCACTTCGTCAGGTCGATGTCGTAGCGCGTCGTGCGGCGAGTGCCGTCGTCGCGCTGATCCGATTCGATCGTGATCGCCAGTGCCGGGCACACCGCCTCGCACAGCTTGCACGCAATGCAGCGCTCTTCGCCATTCGGGTAGCGGCGCAGCGCGTGCAGCCCGCGGAAACGCGGCGACTGCGGCGTCTTCTCTTCCGGGAACTGGATGGTGATCTTGCGCGCGAACATGTGACGGCCGGTCAGTGCCATGCCCTTCACAAGCTCGGTCAGCATCAGTCCACCGAACAAATCTCTCATTGAGCCCATGGCTCGCCCCTTACTTCCAGATCGACAGCGGGGACATCATCCAGCCGCCGACGAATACGAGCCACACGATGGTGACGGGAATGAACACCTTCCAGCCCAGACGCATGATCTGGTCATAGCGGTAGCGCGGGAACGTCGCACGCAGCCACAGGAAGAAGAACAGGCAGAAAGCGGTCTTCAGGCCAAGCCAGATGAAGCCGTCAGGCAGGAAGCCCACCGGCGACAGCCAGCCGCCGAGGAACATGATCGACGTGAGGCAGGCGATCAGGATCATGTTCGCGTATTCGGCAAGGAAGAACAGCGCGAACGCCATGCCCGAGTACTCGATCATGTGGCCGGCCACGATTTCCGATTCACCTTCCACCACGTCGAACGGCGAGCGGTTGGTTTCGGCCACGCCGGCGATGAAGTAGACGATGAACATCGGCAGCAGCGGCAGCCAGTTCCAAGACAGGAAGCCGACACCCATCTCGGCGAACATGCCGTGCCCCTGGCCGCGCACGATGTCCGACAGGTTCAGGCTCTGCGACACCATCAGCACGGTGACCAGCGCGAAACCCATCGCGATCTCATAGGCGACGATCTGCGCCGCCGAGCGCAGGCTGCCGAGGAAGGCGTACTTCGAATTGGATGCCCAGCCGGCGATGATGACGCCGTACACGCCCATCGACGTGATGGCCATGATGTAGAGCAGGCCGGCGTCGATGTTGGCGAGCACCAGGCCGTCGCTGAACGGGATGACCGCCCAGGCCGCCAGCGACGGGGCCAGCGCGAGTACCGGCGCGAGAATGAACAGCGTCTTGCTGGACGCCGACGGCAGCACGATTTCCTTGAACAGCAGCTTCAGCCCGTCGGCGATCGGCTGCGCCAGACCGCCGAGCATCTTGATGCCGAAGAAGGTGACACGGTTCGGGCCCATGCGGACCTGCATCCAGCCGATCACCTTGCGTTCGGCCAGTGTCAGGTAAGCCACACAGCCCATCAACGGCAGGATGATCGCGAAGATCTTGACGACGGTCCAGACGGGAACCCAAGCGACGCCGAGCAGGTCCTGAACGGGTTGCAGCAGCGCGTCCATTACACGGCCTCCACGGTCAGGTTGCCGGACAGTGCGCCCAGTTGCGACGTTTCGGGCCATGCCGCCGACACATGCAGGCAATCGGCCGGCACGGTGTCCGCGATCTTCAGCGTGAGCTCGCACGCGCCGGCCGCGCCACGGATGCGCACGCGCTGTCCGTCGTTCAGGCCGGCCTGCGCCGCCGAAGCGGGATTCATGCGCGCCACGGCCTGTGCCGAATCGCGGGCCGCAGCCAGTGCCGGCGCACGCCGCGCGATCGCGTCGTTGCGATAGATCGGGAAGTCGGCCACGCGCTGCATGCCCTCCTGCTGCGAGCTGACCGCGAAGGACACGTCACTCGACGCGTTGCCGAGGCGGAATTCAGGCACCCAGCCGCTGACGCCTGCCAACGCCTCGTCACGCACCGCTTCCGAAGAATCGAACTTGAAACCGCCCAGCTCCAACATGCTGCCGAGCACGCGCAACACCTTCCACGCAGGACGCGTTTCGCCACGCGGACGCACGACCGCATGGAAGCTCTGCACACGCCCTTCGCAATTCACATAGGTGCCCGACGTCTCTGAAAACGGCGACACCGGCAGCAGGCAGTCAGCGTAGTCGAGTCCCGTCTTGAACGGCGACATCACGATGACGGTGTCGGCCGCACCGAGCGCCTTCAACATGGCCGGCGGATTGGCTGAATCCAGCTCCGGCTCGGTATTCAGCAACAGGAAGGCGCGCAACCCGGCCTGCATCATCGCAGCCGAATCAAGGCCGGACCGAGCGCCGACAACCTGTGCGCCGACACTGTTGGCCGCATCGACCAGATAGCCGAGGCGCGCGCCGGTGATGCGCGACAGCGCTTCGGCCAATGCATGCAGTCCCGCGGCCTGCGGATGCTGCTGCACGACGGCGCCGAGGAAGATGGCGCGTTCGCCGTCATCGCACAGGCTCTGCGCGATGCGGAGCGCCGTTTCGGGAATGTCGCCGGCGGGGATGCCGGCCGGTACTTCGACGCCGCGGATCTGCGCGGCAGCGCGAACCAGCGCCTCAAGCTCGGCTGCCAGCGCCGACGGCGCGACCGTCGTGCGCGCATGAAGCGGCATCAGCCAGTCCTCACCGCTTACGCCAAGCGCACTCACCCGTGCGCCATGACGCGCGGCCTGCCGCAGGCGCTGCGCCAGCAGAGGCTGGTCCTTGCGCAGGAAGCTGCCGACGACGAGCGCCGCGTCGAGCCTGGACACTTCGGCAACCTTCATGCCGAGCCAGGGAATACCCGACAACTTTCCGTCGAGCGAGAAATCGGCCTGACGCAGGCGGTGATCGATATTGCCGCCGCCCAGGCCACGCATCAGCTGCGTGGCAAGATAGAGCTCTTCGGTCGTCGAATAAGGCGCGGCAAGGCAGCCGACCTTGTCTGCACCGTGCTCGTCAGTCACCCGGCGCAGGCTGTTGGCGACGTATTCAAGCGCGGTCTGCCAGTCGACCTCGATCCACGTGCCGTCCTGCTTGATCATCGGACGGGTCAGGCGCTGGTCGCCATTGAGCGCTTCATAGGAGAAGCGGTCACGGTCAGAAATCCAGCACTCGTTGACGTCTTCGTTTTCCAGCGGCAGCACGCGCATGACTTCGTCCTGCTTCACCTGCACCACCAGATTCGTGCCGAGGCCGTCGTGCGGGCTGACCGTCTTGCGCCGGGACATTTCCCAGGTCCGTGCCGAGTAGCGGAATGGCTTGGACGTCAGTGCGCCGACCGGGCACAGGTCGATCATGTTGCCGGACAGTTCTGAATCCACGGTCTGGCCGACGAAGGTCATGATTTCCGAGTGCTCGCCGCGACCGGCCATGCCGAGTTCCATGACACCGGCGATTTCCTGGCCGAAGCGAACGCAGCGCGTGCAGTGAATGCAGCGCGTCATGTCGGTCGAAATGAGCGGACCGAGGTTCTTGTTCATCACGACGCGCTTCTCTTCCTGGTAACGGGAAGACGACGCACCGTAACCCACCGCCAGATCCTGCAGCTGGCATTCGCCGCCCTGATCGCAGATCGGGCAGTCGAGCGGATGATTGATGAGCAGGAACTCCATGACGCCCTTCTGGGCCGTGATGGCCTGCTCGGAGTGCGTCTGTACCTTCATGCCGTTGGTGACCGGCGTGGCGCACGCCGGCAGCGGCTTGGGCGCACGTTCGACCTGCACCAGACACATCCGGCAGTTCGCGGCGATGGACAGTTTCTTGTGATAGCAGAAGTGCGGAATGTGCAGGCCAATACGGTTCGCCGCATCCATCACGGTGCTGCCGTCCGGCACTTCCAGCTTCTGGCCGTCGATCTCGATCTCTAGCATGCTGCGTGTTCCACGTAAATGCGGCTGCCTTCGCGCTGGACCTCGACCGGAACGAGGCAGCGCTTGTGCTCGACGTGATATTCGAATTCGGGGCGGAAATGCTTGATGAAGCTCTTCACCGGAAGCGCGGCGGCGTCACCGAGCGCGCAGATGGTACGACCAGCGATATTGCTGGCCACATTGTCCAGAACGTCCAGGTCATCCGCCCTGCCCTCGCCGTGCTCGATCCTGTGCACCATGCGGTAGAGCCAGCCGGTGCCTTCGCGGCACGGCGTGCACTGGCCGCAGGACTCCTCGAAATAGAAGTAGGACAGGCGCTCCAGCGACTTCACCATGCAGGCGGTTTCGTCCAGCACGATGACCGCGCCGGAACCGAGCATGGAACCCGCCTTGGCGATGGCGTCGTAATCCATCGTGCAGTCCATCATCACGTCCGCCGGTACGACGGGCGCTGACGATCCGCCGGGGATGACGGCCTTGAGCTTGCGGCCACCGCGCATGCCGCCACACATTTCAAGCAGCGTCGCGAACGGCGTGCCGAGCGGAATCTCGTACACGCCCGGGCGATTCACGTGACCGGACACCGAGAAGATCTTGGTGCCGCCGTTGTTCGGCTTGCCGAGCGCGAGGAACTGTTCACCGCCATTGGCAATGATCCAGGGGATCGCGGCAAAGGTTTCCGTGTTGTTGATCGTCGTCGGCTTGCCATAGAGGCCGTGACTCGCGGGGAACGGCGGCTTGAAGCGCGGCTGCCCCTTCTTGCCTTCGATCGACTCGAGCAGCGCGGTCTCTTCGCCACAGATGTAGGCGCCCCAGCCGTGATGCGCGAACAGTTCGAAACTGAAGTCCTTGCCCATGATGTTGCTGCCGAGGAAACCGGCGGCCCGTGCCTGGGCGAGCGCCTCTTCGAAGCGCTCGTAGAGCGACCACACCTCGCCATGGATGTAGTTGTAACCACGCGAGCACCCCATCGCGTAGCCGGCGATGATCATGCCCTCTATGACCAGGTGCGGGTTGTAGCGCAACAGGTCGCGGTCCTTGAACGTTCCAGGCTCGCCTTCATCGGAATTGCACACGATGTATTTGTCGATCGGGAACTGGCGCGGCATGAAGCTCCACTTCAGCCCGGTCGGAAAGCCGGCACCACCGCGCCCGCGCAGATCCGACTTCTTCACTTCGGCGATGACGTCATCCTGCGTCATGCCGGTATCGAGAATCTTGCGCAGCGCCGCGTAACCGCCGCGCTTCACGTAGTCGTCCAGCCCCCAGGTCCGGTCGCCGTCCAGACCGGCGAGAAGGATGCGCGGGAGCTCCGCGAAATCATTGACTGCAGTCATTTCAGCTCGTCCAGCAGTGCGTCGATGCGCTTGCGGCTCATCCAGCTGCACAGCCGCGTGTTGTTGACGATGATGGCCGGCGCATCCCCGCACACGCCCATGCACTCGCCTTCCTTCAACGTGAAACGGCCGTCGGGCGTGGTTTCGTTGAAACCGATGCCGAGCTTTTCCTTCACGTATTCGGCAGCCTGCTCGCCACCGGACAGGGCACAGGGCAGATTGGTGCAGACCGTGATCTTCCAGCGGCCGACCGGCTTCACGTCATACATGTTGTAGAAGGTCGCGACTTCCATTGCGGCCATCGGCGGAATGTTCAGGTGTTGCGCGACCGCGTCTATCGCCTCCGGCGACAGCCAGCCGTTCTGCTCCTGCGCAATGCGCAGACCGGCCATGACGGCCGAGACGGCCTGTCCTTCCGGATACTTCGCGACTTCGCGGTCGATCGCCGCGCGCGAAGCTTCACTCAGCGCAAAAGTCATTCTGTCCATGCTCACCGGTCACTTATCGGTCACTTATCTGTCAATTTCGCCGAACACGACGTCCATCGTGCCGATGATGGCCACGACGTCGGAAATCATGTGTCCGCGCGACATCTCGTCCATCGCCGCCAGATGCGCAAACCCCGGCGCACGGATTTTCAGGCGATAGGGTTTGTTGGCGCCGTCGGACATCGCGTAGATGCCGAACTCGCCTTTCGGATGCTCCACCGCTGCGTAGCATTCGCCTTCCGGCACGTGTATGCCCTCGGTGAACAGCTTGAAGTGGTGGATCAGCTCTTCCATATTGCCCTTCATCGCTTCACGCGACGGCGGCGCGGCCTTGTGGTTGTCCGTGATGACCGGGCCGGGATTCACGCGCAGCCAGTCGATGCACTGACGGATGATGCGGTTGGACTGACGCATTTCCTCGATGCGCACCAGATAGCGGTCATAGCTGTCGCCATTGGTACCGACCGGAATGTCGAAATCCATGCGGTCATACACTTCATACGGCTGCTTCTTGCGCAGGTCCCACGCGACGCCGGAACCACGCAGCATCGGGCCGGTGAATCCGAGCGCCTTGGCGCGCTCCGGCGTCACGATGCCGATGTCAACCAGGCGCTGCTTCCAGATGCGGTTGTCGGTGAGCAGCGTTTCGTACTCATCCACGTAGCGCGGGAAGCGGTCGGTGAAATCCTGCAGGAAGTCGAGCACAGATCCGCTGCGGTTCGCGTTCAGACGCTTGATCGCCTCGGCATTCTTGAACTTGTTGACCTGATACTGCGGCATCGAATCCGGCAGATCGCGATAGACACCGCCCGGACGGTAGTAGGCCGCATGCATGCGCGCACCCGACACCGCCTCATAGACATCCATCAGGTCTTCGCGCTCGCGGAAGGCGTACAGGAACACCGTCATCGCGCCAACGTCGAGCGCGTGCGCTCCGAGCCACAGCAGGTGGTTCAGGATGCGCGTGACCTCGTCGAACATGACGCGGATGTACTGAGCACGCTCCGGCACGTCGAGTTGCAGCAGCTTCTCGATAGCCATGCAGTACGCATGTTCATTGCTCATCATCGACACGTAGTCGAGACGGTCCATGTACGGCACGCTCTGTATCCACGTGCGCGTTTCCGCGAGCTTTTCCGTCGCCCGGTGCAGCAGGCCGATATGCGGATCGGCGCGTTGCACCACTTCGCCGTCAAGCTCAAGCACCAGGCGCAGCACGCCGTGCGCGGCCGGATGCTGCGGCCCGAAATTCATCGTGTAGTTGCGGATTTCAGCCATGACCGACGTCCCCGTAATTCCCCTCGCGCACCACACGCGGCGTGACCTCCCGCGGCGCGATGCTGACAGGCTGATAGACGACGCGTTTCTGATCCGGGTCGTAGCGCATCTCGACATGACCGGAAATCGGAAAGTCCTTGCGAAAAGGATGACCGACGAAACCGTAATCGGTCAGCAGACGGCGCAGATCGCCGTGTCCTGCGAACATGATTCCGTAAAGATCGAATGCCTCGCGCTCGAACCAGTTGGCCGCCGGCCATACGTCATTGACCGACGCGATGACGGGGAAGTCGTCATCCGCCACGAACGCACGCAGGCGCAGGCGCAAGTTGGCGGCCACCGACATCAGGTGCACCACGACCGCGTAGCGCAGGCCGGATGAGCGCGTGGCGTGCGTCGAGTAGTCAACGCCGCACAGATCGATCATCTGTTCGAACGGGGCTGTCGCACTGTCGCGCAACGCCAGTGCGACAGCGTGGTAGTCGTCGGCAGCGACCTCGACGGTCAACTCGCCCAGTTCGCTGGAGACGTTTCGGATGCGATCGCCAAATTCTGCCAGCAGCGCTTCACGCAGGGATTCAAGCCGTGTGCTCATGATGTTCAACGGGCAATCGTACTGGTGCGGCGGATCTTGTTCTGCAACTGCACAAGGCCGTAAATGAGCGCCTCGGCCGTCGGCGGACAGCCCGGCACATAAACATCGACGGGCACGATGCGATCGCAACCGCGCACCACCGAATAGGAGTAATGGTAATAGCCGCCGCCATTGGCACAGGATCCCATCGACAACACCCAGCGGGGTTCCGGCATCTGGTCATATACACGGCGCAGCGCGGGCGCCATCTTGTTGCACAGCGTGCCGGCAACGATCATCAGATCGGACTGCCGCGGGCTCGGCCGGAACACGATGCCGAAGCGGTCAAGGTCATACCGCGCCGCACCTGCCTGCATCATCTCCACTGCACAACAGGCCAGACCGAAGGTCATCGGCCACAATGAACCCGTGCGGGTCCAGTTGATCAGCTTGTCGAGCTGCGTCGTGACGAAGCCTTCTTGAAGTACGCCTTCAATGCTCATCGATAAATCCGTCGAAAAAACTTTGGGTGGCAACCCGACCCGCGCAATGCGCGCATCACTCCCAGTCGAGCGCGCCTTTTTTCCATTCGTAGACGAAGCCCACGACAAGAATGCCGAGGAAAATCATCATCGCCACGAACCCGAACATGCCGAGTTCCTCAAGCACGATGGCCCACGGGAAAAGAAAGGCGATCTCAAGGTCGAACAGGATGAAAAGGATGGCGACCAGGTAGTAGCGCACATCGAATTTCATCCGCGTGTCTTCGAAAGCTTCGAAGCCGCATTCGTAGGGGGAGAGCTTCTCGGGGTCCGGGCGGCTGGGACCGACCAGCTTGCCAGCGATCATCGGGACAAACCCGAACGCGACACCGATCAGAATAAAGAGGAGAACCGGGAAATATTCGATCAACATGACGGGTTGTTCATGCGTGAAATCGTTTCCGGCGACACGGAGCGTAATCCGGGGCCGGCATCCGGCGCAGCAGCCGATAAGCTGCGCGCCACGTTGCAGCGCAGCGTGAAACGGGCCGGAGTATAGCGCGTTTCACGCCGGGCGGCGGCTTACTTCGGAATATCTGCCGCCTTCGAACCGGGCGCGGCAGGTGCCGCATCCGGTGCCTGCACCGGTTCCACGGGTACCGTTACAGACTTCGCCGCATCAATGACGGAGCTCGCACCCGAACGCGGCTGATTCGTCGCGATATAGCTCAGCGCGAGGCTGGTGCAGAAAAATATGGCCGCCAGCGCCGCAGTGGTACGGCTCAGGAAATTGGCCGATCCCGACGAGCCGAAAAGACTGCCCGACGAACCGCTGCCAAACGCCGCCCCCATGTCGGCTCCCTTGCCGTGTTGCAGCAAAACCAGCGTGATCACGCCGATCGCCACCACGATGTGAACCGAAAGAACGACCGAAAAAACGATACCCATCAAATCACCTCAAGATGCTGCGGCCGCCGCAACGATGGACAGGAAATCCCCGGCCACCAGCGACGCGCCACCAATAAGACCGCCATCGATATCCGCCTGCCCGAACAGCTCGGCGGCGTTTTGCGGCTTCACGCTGCCGCCGTAAAGAATGGACACCTGCCCGGCAACTGCATCGCCGCACCAGGACTGGATGCGCCCGCGGATGAACGCGTGCACAGCCTGCGCCTGCGCCGGTGACGCCGTAACGCCGGTGCCGATTGCCCACACCGGTTCATAGGCCAGCACGCAGGCGCCGAGCGCTGCCGCCCCGCTGATGTCCAGGACCGCTTTCAGCTGACGCTCGACCACGGATTCGGTCACGCCACCCTCGCGCTCCGCCAGCGACTCGCCAACACAAAGTATAGGCACCAGACCCGCAGCAATCGCCGCGGTGACCTTGGCCGCCACCTGGGCGTCGCTTTCTCCGTACAGCGCACGGCGCTCCGAATGCCCGACGATGACGTATCGGCAGGCAAAATCCGCCAGCATTGCCGCGGACACTTCACCGGTGTAGGCGCCAGCGGGGTGTTCACTGAGATTCTGCGCACCCCACTCGATGCCGCTGCCTTCAAGTGCAACCCGTGCCTGCTGCAGATACGGGAACGGAACACAGACGATGAACGGGCACCCCTGCCCGCCCGCGTCACGCAATGCGGCAAGCAACGCCTCGTTGGCGCCAAGCCCGCCGTGCATTTTCCAGTTTCCTGCAACCAGTTTTCGCATCAAAGCCACTCTCGCGTGCCAAAAGCAAAACCCCGGATTCTAGCGCATGCAGGCGCAAAAATCCGGGGTACGGGAGCTCGCGTGCGCGGTATCAGCCGAAGCGACCGGTGATGTAGTCCTCGGTTTCCTTCCGTTGCGGCTTGATGAAGATCTGATCTGTCAGGCCGTACTCGATCAGCTCGCCCATGTACATGTAGGCGGTGTAGTCGCTCACGCGGGCGGCCTGCTGCATGTTGTGGGTAACGATCAGGATCGTGACCCTGTCCTTCAATTCCGTCACCAGTTCCTCGATGCTCGCGGTAGCGATGGGGTCGAGCGCCGACGTCGGTTCGTCGAACAGGATGATCTCGGGGTCCGTGGCCAGGGCACGGGCGATGCACAGGCGCTGCTGCTGGCCGCCGGACAGGTTGGCGCCCAGCTCGCTCAGGCGGTCCTTCACTTCGTCCCAAAGCGCCGCGCCGCGCAAGGCCTGCTCGACCCGCTCGTCGATCACCGAACGGCGCTTCTCGCCGCGCACGCGCAGCCCGTAGGCGACGTTCTCGTAGATCGACTTGGGAAACGGATTCGGCTTCTGGAACACCATGCTGATGCGCATGCGCACCTCGATCGGATCCACCTCATCCGCCAGCAGATTGGTGTTGTCCGGATGAAGCAGTATCTTGCCGTCGTAGCGGTTGCCCGGATACAGGTCGTGCATCCGGTTGAAGCAGCGCAGAAGCGTTGATTTGCCGCAGCCCGACGGGCCGATCAGTGCCGTTACCTTCTTCTCGTGCACCGGCATGTTGATGCCCTTGAGCGCATGGAAGGCACTGTAGTGAAAGTTCAGGTTCTGGACTTCGGCCTTGGGCAGCATGCGCGCGGCAGCGGTGGCAGTGGTCATTTCGATGTCTCGCGAGAATTTATGTCGGGGCGGCCGTCTTGGCTTACCACTTGATGTTGCGGCGCAGACGGTAGCGCAGCCAGATTGCGGTGCCGTTCATTGCCAGCGTCATCAGTACCAGCACGAAACCCGCGGCGGCGGCGTTGACCTGGAACGACGCTTCGGGACGCGACGTCCAGTTGAACATCTGGATCGGCATCACCGTGAATGGCGCCATCAGCCACTCGAAATTGACGTACGGAAACACTTCGGTGACCGGTGCCTGTGGCAGGAAAGCGATGAAGGTCAATGCGCCGATGGTGATGATCGGCGCCGTCTCGCCGATTGCACGGGCCATGCCGATGATGACGCCGGTCAGGATGCCGGCACTCGAATACGGAACGATGTGGTCGCGCACCGTCTGCCAGGTCGTCGCACCAACGGCGTAGGAGCCCTCACGCACCATCTGCGGGATGGCCCGGATGGACTCGCGTGTCGCCACGATGACGACCGGCAGGATCAGCAAACCCAGCGTCAGGCCGGCCGACAGCACGCTCTGCCCGAAACCGAACTTGTAGACAAACAGGCCCAGCGCGAGCAGGCCATAGACGATGGACGGCACGCCCGCCAGATTCGTCACATTGATTTCGATGATGTCGGTCACCCAGTTCTTGGGTGCGTACTCTTCAAGATAGACACCGGCGGCAACGCCGAGCGGCACTGCCGACAGCGCGGTGACGAGCATGACCAGAATCGTGCCCACCCAGGCGGAAAGAATGCCGGCTTTTTCCGCATGGCGGGACGGGAAGCTGGTCATGAAAGCGTAGTCGATACGCCCCATGCCCTTGATCGCCATGTCGGCAAACAGCGCAACGAAGGTCAGCACACCGATCATGAGCGCGAGCAGTCCGAGGATGCCGAACAGCAGGTCCCAACGCTTGTGGCGCGTGATGATGGCGCGGATCGCCTGAACGTCCTGTGGATTCATCGCTCAATAGACCTCGCGGAAGCGCTTGCGCATGTAATAGCCAAGCAGGTTGAAACAAAGCGTCAGCAGCATCAGCGTGAGGCCGGCGGCAAAGATGGTCTGGTACCCGATCGAGCCGTGCGGCAGGTCGCCCAGCGCCACCTGCACGATGTAGGACGTGATCGTGGCGCCCGGTTCGGCCGGATTGAACGTGAGATTCGGCTGCATGCCGGCGGCGACCGCCAGGATCATGGTCTCGCCCACGGCGCGTGAAATGCCGAGGATGTAGGCCGACGCAATGCCGGACGTGGCAGCCGGCACCACGGTGCGCAGCGCGGTCTGCAGCCGGGTGGCACCCATCGCGTACGAGCCTTCGCGCAGGCTCATGGGCACCGCGCGCATCGCGTCTTCGGACAGCGAACTGACGTACGGAATGATCATGATGCCCATGACCAGACCGGCCGAAAGCAGGCTGAAACCAGGCAGGTCCGGAAACACCATCTGCAGCAGAGGCGTCACCACCATCAACGCAAAGTAGCCATAGATGATGGTCGGAACGCCACCGAGCAGTTCAAGAAACGGCTTGGCGATTTCGCGCATCCGGAACGACGCGAACTCGGACAGATAGATCGCGATGATGGTACCCAGCGGCAACGCGACGGCAAGCGCAACAAAGGAACTGGTCAACGTGCCGGACAGCAGCACCATGATGCCGTAGTGGGCATCGTCAAACAGTGGCGTCCATTGCGTATCGGTCAGGAAGTCCCACAGCGACACGTGCTCGAACAGCGTCAGCGATTCGCTGACCAGCACATAGACGATGGCAGCCGTTGTCAGCACGGATATGGACGCCGCCGCGAACAGGATCAGTTCGATCACACGTTCCTTGATGTGACGGGACGCTCGCTTGCGCAAACGCGCACTGACCGTATCGGAGGCACTCGACAGGGGAGCTGACATGGGCGGGGCGGTGGCTGACATGGTGGGCGCTCATTTTATCGGTGACCGGCGTGTGCCGCCGTTCACCGGAAACAAAAAGCCCCGGGCACATGCCCGGGGCTTTCACTTCTTCGACCGTTATTCCTTCGGATCGCGCTTGAGCAGATCAGACACCTTCACGCCGACTTCGGCATGGCCGCCGAATGCGGTACCGGTCTTCATCTTGCTGAAGTTGGCCAGTGCGTGCTTGTAATCACCTTCGGTCAGCGGCACGTACTTGACTTCCCTGGTCAGGACAGGCGCATTCTTCAGATAGAACTCGACGAATTCCTTCACCTCGGGCTTGGCCACCGACGCCGCATTGACGTAGATGAAGATCGGGCGCGACAGCGGCTGGTAGTCACCCGCGATGACGGCATCCAGCGACGGCTCGACCGCCTTGCCGGTCTTCGGATTGACGACCGGAACGGCCCTCAGCTTGTCCTTGTTTTCGATGTAGTACGCGAAACCGAAGTAGCCCAGCGCCCCCTTGTCACGCGACACGCCCTGCACCAGAACGTTATCGTCTTCCGATGCGGTGTAGTCGCCACGGCTGGATTTGGACTTGCCGACGATGGCTTCGGTGAAGTAGTCGAACGTACCCGAATCGGCGCCCGGGCCAAACAGTTTCAGGCCGGTATCGGGCCAGGCGGAGTTGATCTGCTTCCAGGTCGTCACCTTGCCCTGGGCCGACGGCTCCCACATGGCCTTCATCTCTTCGATGGAGATCTGCTTCAGGAAATCATTCTTCGGATTCATCACGACGGTCAGCGCGTCAAAGGCGACCGGCAGTTCGATGTACTTGATGCCGGCTTCCTTGCAGGCGGCCATTTCCTTTTCGAGGATCGGGCGCGAAGCGTCGGAAATATCGATCTCGCCGCGGCAGAACTTCTTGAAGCCACCGCCGGTACCGGAGATGCCCACGGTCACGCGAACGGCACCCTTCTTCATCGTCTGGAACTCTTCAGCCACCGCTTCGGTGATCGGATAGACGGTGCTCGAGCCGTCGATCTTGACCGTGGCCTGTGCGAATGCGGACCCGGAAACAAACAGCGTACCGAGAGCGGCGGTCAGCGAAGCGATCTTGCTTGCGTTCATCAGGAATCTCCAGTTGGTTGCGTCATATTGCGATGCGACAACGGGAGTCTATGAAGACTTTGTTACAGCCATGTGAAGGTGTAACAAATGCATCCCGGACACATTCCGGCGTCCGGGATGACCATCGGGGTGGCCCTCAAGCCGCGTCCAGCGCCTGTTCGAGGTCGGCCAGGATGTCGTCGATGTGTTCGATGCCTATCGACAGCCGCACCATGTCTTCCGACACGCCGGCGCGCTTGAGCTCCTCCGGCGCGAGCTGGCGATGCGTCGTCGACGCCGGATGGCAGGCCAGCGATTTGGCATCGCCGATATTTACCAGCCTGGTCACCAGCTGCAACGCATCCTGGAAGCGTGCGCCGGCGTCGCGGCCACCCTTGACGCCGAACGTCAGCAAACCCGAGGCTTTTCCGCCGAAATAGCGATCGACCAGCGGCCGGGCCGGACTGTCCGGCAACCCCGCGTAATTGACCCACGCCACCTTGGCGTGTCCGCCGAGATACTGCGCAACAGCAAGCGCGTTCTCGCAGTGGCGGTCCATGCGCAAGGCCAGCGTTTCGAGCCCCTGCAGGATCAGGAAACTGTTGAACGGTGAAATCGCGGCACCCATATTGCGCAGCGGCACCGTGCGGGCGCGTCCGATGAAGGCGGCGGGCCCGAGCGCTTCCGTGTAGATCACGCCGTGATAGCTCACCTCGGGCTCATTCAGCCGGCGGAAGCGCGTCTTGTGTTCGGCCCACGGAAAGCATCCGCCGTCGACGATGATGCCGCCGATGCTGTTGCCGTGTCCGCCCATGTATTTGGTCAGCGAGTGCACGACGATGTCGGCGCCGTGCTCGATTGGCCGCGTCAAGTATGGCGACGGCACCGTGTTGTCGACGATGAGCGGCACGCCATGCCGGTGTGCCACGTCGGCAAAAGCCGCGAAGTCGACGACATTGCCCAGCGGATTGCCTATCGATTCGCAGAACACGGCCTTGGTTCGCGCATCAATCTTCGCCGCGACCGACGCTGGGTCTGCCGCGTCAACAAAGCGCACCTCAATGCCGAACTGCGGCAAGGTGTGGGCAAAAAGGTTGTATGTGCCGCCATAGAGCGCCGATGTCGCGACGATGTTGTCGCCGGCCTCGGCGATCGTCATGATTGCGTAGGTGATTGCCGCCTGACCTGACGCCAGCGCGAGTGCACCGACACCGCCTTCGAGCGCGGCCACGCGCTGTTCGAGCACGTCGCTCGTCGGATTCATGATGCGCGTATAGATGTTGCCCTTGACCTTCAGGTCGAACAGGTCGGCACCGTGCTGGGTGTCGTCGAATGCGTAGCTGGTCGTCTGGTAGATCGGCACGGCCACGGCCTTGGTCGTCGGGTCCGGCGAGTAACCGGCGTGGATGGCAAGCGTATCGAAGCGCATGATCGGGGCCTCCTTCTGTTTTCCGGCCCCGCAATCTACACGCACCGCGCATGACAGACAAAAGCGGTGCAGCAAAACAAAACGCCGCCCCGGGTGAACGGGAACGGCGTCCTTGTCGAAAGCCGGCTCGCGTGGCCGCTGCCCGGTGCGTCAGGCCGCCATCGCCGTCGTCACCACGTCCGCCAGCCGCGCCGCCAGGCGTCCGACCTCGGCTGCGTCCTGCCCTTCCACCATCACGCGCAACAGCGGCTCGGTACCGGACGGTCGCAGCAGCACGCGACCACGCTGCGCGAGCTCGCCTTCAACCTCGATACGCGTCCGGTCGATGATGGGCGCGGCTCTCCAGTCAAAACCGGGGCGCAGCTTCACATTGACGAGCTTCTGCGGATAGAGCGTGAGGCCGGCGCACGCCTGATCGAGCGTCATGTCCTGACGACGCAGCGCCGCAAGCACCTGCAGCGCAGCAACAATGCCGTCACCCGTCGTATGACGGTCCAGATCGATGATGTGACCCGAGTTTTCGCCGCCCAGGCGCCACCCGTTCTGATGCAGCGTTTCCAGCACGTAGCGGTCGCCCACCTTGGCTCGCGCGAGACCGAGGCCCATGGCATCGAGCGCATGCTCCAGCGCCAGATTCGTCATCAGGGTACCGACGACGCCTGCAATCCGTCCTTCGCGCAGACGCTGGCCGGCGATCACGTACAACAGCTCGTCGCCGTCATAGATTCGACCGCTGGCGTCGCTCATCATCAAGCGGTCGGCATCGCCATCCAGCGCGATGCCGATGTCCGCGCCGTGCGCGCGCACAGCTTCCGACAGCGATGCGGTTGCAGTGGCACCGACGCCGTCATTGATGTTCATGCCGTTCGGGCTGCAGCCTACGGTGACGACTTCGGCACCCAGTTCGTGGAACACGCGAGGCGCGATGCTGTAGGCCGCGCCATGCGCGCAATCGAGCGCGATCTTCAGTCCGCGCAGATCCAGCTCCGTCGGAAAGGTGCTCTTGCAGAACTCGATGTAGCGTCCCGGCGCATCCTCGATACGCCGCGCCTTGCCAAGCCGCGCAGACTCCATGCAGCCCATCGGTTCGTCGAGCAGCGCTTCGATCTGCAGTTCGACTTCGTCCGGCAGCTTGGTACCGCGCGCCGAGAAGAACTTGATACCGTTGTCTTCGAACGGATTGTGCGACGCACTTATCACGACACCTGCCTGCAGGCGCAAGGCACGCGTCAGATACGCCACTGCCGGTGTCGGCACGACCTTGGCCAGCACCGTATCCACACCGGCTGCCGCAAAACCGGCCTCAAGCGCAGCTTCGAGCATGTAGCCCGATACGCGGGTGTCCTTGCCGATCAGCACGGCCGGGTGCTCCCCGGCAGGCAAGTGCTCGGTTGCCACCAGCGCGCGCCCCGCCGCATAGCCCAGCCTCATCACGAATTCCGGCGTGATCGGGGTCTGCCCTACCCGACCGCGTACGCCGTCGGTACCGAAATAGCGTCTCGACATTCTTGTGCTCTCCTCAAACCTCGTCGCAAAACACGCCGGCGACCTGCCATACGGCGATCGCGTCGCGCGTGGCCGCAACATCGTGCACTCGCACCATGCGCGCACCCCGCGCGATCGATGCCAGCGCCGCAGCCACACTGGCGGCCACCCGGTCCGTCACCTTCCGGCCGGTGAGGCTGCCCAGCACCGACTTGCGCGACAGACCGACAAGCAAGGGATACCCCTGCGCCGCCAGCTCCTGCAGTCCATTGATCAACTCGAGATTGTGCGTCGACGTCTTGCCGAAGCCAAACCCGGGATCGAGCATGATGCGCGCCCGATCAATTCCTGAATCTTGCGCGCACGCCGCTCTTTGCAGCAGGAAATCAGTCACTTCCCGGCATACATCGGCATAGAAAGGGGAAACTTGCATGGTTTGCGGTGTGCCCTGCATATGCATGATGCACACGGCGGCATCACTTGCCGCGACGGCCTCGATCGCGCCCGGCGCCTGCAGCCCGTTGATGTCGTTGACCATGGTGGCGCCCGCAGCCAGCGCCGCGCGCATGACCTCCGGTTTCCACGTATCGATCGACAGCGGCACGCCAAGCCCGCCAAGAGCTTCGATCACCGGCACCACGCGGCGGATCTCATCGACCGCCGACACCGGGTCCGAACCGGGACGCGTGGACTCACCGCCGATGTCCAGCACATCGGCGCCGTCAGCAATGAACTGCCGCGCCTGTGCCAGCGCCCGCCCGGCATCGGCGCCGACGCCGTCTCCGGAAAAGGAATCAGGCGTGGCGTTGATGATGCCCATGACCAGGGGTCGTTCAAGCGGAAGGCGGAAGTCACCGCAGTGCAGGAAGGTGTTCATGCTCGTCACAAATGAAAACCGGAGGCTGGCGCCTCCGGTTGCGGGTTGAAACGGTAATGGGTTCAGGCAGGCGCGGCGGCATTCGGCGCGGCGCCGGGCGTGTTGCCGTCCGACGAAGGCTTTGGCGGGCGCGAGGTCGGCTTTGGCGGACGCACCGGCCGATCGTTCATGATGTCGTCGATCTGGTCGGCATCGATGGTTTCGAAATCAAGCAGTGCACGCGTCATCGCCTCCACCTTGTCACGATTCTCTTCGAGCAGGCGGCGAGCTTCGTCATAGCGGTTGTCGATGATGTGACGGATTTCCGCGTCGACCTTCTGCATCGTCGTTTCCGACATGTTCCGGTGCGTGGCCATGGATCGGCCAAGGAACACTTCGCCCTCTTCCTCTCCATAGACCATCGGTCCCATCGAATCCGACATTCCCCACTGCGTCACCATGCGGCGCGCCAGATCGGTTGCACGCTGGAAGTCGTTGGCTGCACCGTTGGTCATCTGGTGCATGAAAAGCTCTTCGGCGATGCGCCCGGCAAGCATCATGGAAATCAGCTGCAGGCAGTAGTCCTTGTCGTAGCTGTAGCGATCCTTTTCCGGCAGCGACATCGTCACGCCGAGCGCACGTCCGCGCGGAATGATCGTGACCTTATGCACCGGATCACACTTGGGCAGCAGCATGCCCACGATGGCATGCCCGGACTCGTGATAAGCGGTGTTCTTCTTCTCTTCGTCGTCCATCACCATGGTTCGGCGCTCGGCGCCCATGATGATCTTGTCCTTGGCGCGCTCGAAATCTTCCATGTCCACAACGCGCTTGTTGCCGCGCGCCGCGAAAAGTGCCGCCTCGTTCACCAGATTGGCAAGATCAGCGCCGGAAAAACCGGGGGTGCCACGGGCAATGATTTCGGCCTTCACATCGGGCGCGAGCGGAACCTTGCGCATGTGCACCGCGAGTATCTGTTCGCGGCCGCGAATGTCGGGCAAGGGCACGACGACCTGACGGTCGAAGCGGCCCGGACGCAGCAGTGCGGGGTCCAGCACGTCAGGCCGGTTCGTTGCGGCGATGACGATGGTGCCGATCTGGGCTTCGAAACCGTCCATCTCGACCAGCAACTGATTGAGCGTCTGTTCGCGTTCGTCGTTGCCGCCACCCATGCCGGCACCGCGCTGGCGACCGACTGCGTCGATCTCATCGATGAAGATGATGCACGGCGCCTGCTTCTTTGCCTGTTCGAACATGTCCCGCACACGTGCGGCACCGACACCCACGAACATTTCCACGAAATCGGAGCCCGAAATCGAGAAAAACGGTACTTTCGCCTCACCGGCGATCGCCTTGGCAAGCAGCGTCTTGCCGGTACCCGGTGAGCCGACCATCAGCACGCCCTTGGGAATGCGGCCGCCCAGCTTCTGGAACTTGGACGGATCACGCAGAAACTCGACCAGTTCGGCGACTTCCTCCTTCGCCTCGTCGCAACCGGCAACGTCCGCGAACGTGATCGTGTTAGTGGCCTCGTCAAGCATGCGTGCCTTGGACTTGCCGAACGAGAACGCACCGCCACGTCCGCCGCCCTGCATCTGGCGCATGAAGAACACCCACACGCCGATCAGCAGCAACATCGGGAACCACGACACGAAAATGCTCATGAGGAAGCTCTGCTCTTCCTCCGGCTTGGCGACAACCTTCACGTTGCTCTTGAGCAGGTCGCTGACCAGCCAGATGTCCTGTGCCGGTGCGTAGGAAGTGATGCGCTTGCCGTCGACGGTGGCGGCCGTGAGCGAACGCCCCTGGATTTCCACCTTCGAAATGCGGCCGGCCTTCACCTCATCGAGAAACTCGGAGTATTCCACCATGCCCTGTGCGGCCTGGCGCTGATTGAACTGGTTGAATACGGTCATCAGCACGATGCCGATCACAAGCCAGATCGCAAGATTTTTGAACATGTTGTTCAAGGCAGTTCCTCTGTATTTCCGGGGCCGGAGATGCCGACCGAATCAAATCACCAACCAACAGACCAGACGAGGCGCCTTATGTTCCGCACGCTGCGCCCTCAATCCCAGCAGAAGGCTCACCGCGCCTGCCACGACAGAGAAGATACACCTCTGAACTGCGGCCGCGCGAACTGTCGGGTTTCCGCACCAGTACAGACGTGAAAAGCTGCTCCATGTCACGTCTGAGCGCATCAAACCCCGACCCGTGAAAGACCTTTACGAGCATGTCTCCTCCACTCTTTAGGTGATCGCGTGAAAATTCCAGCGCCAGTTCGAGCAAATGGACGGAGCGCGCCTGATCGGTGACCGCGATACCCGTGAGGTTGGGGGCCATATCTGACAATACAAGCCCGACCTGCCGGCCACCCAGGGCATCGACCAGCATGGCGAGCGGCTCGTCGTCGCGAAAGTCGCCTTCGACGAAGTGCACGCCGGGCACCGGCTCCATCGGCAACAGGTCGATCGCGACCACGCGCCCACCCGCACCCACCTTGCTCATGGCAACCTGCGACCATCCTCCGGGAGTACTTCCGAGATCGACCACGACCATGCCCTGGACGAGCAAGCGGTCCCGTTCATCGATCTGCAACAGCTTGAACGCGGCACGCGAACGGTAGCCCTGTGCCTGCGCCTGCTTTACATACGGGTCGTTGATGTGGTCATGTAGCCACTGGCGGCTGGTTTTGTTCTTTGCCATGACTTAGACTTGCGCGCCTTTCAGGAATAACGCCATGCTGACCCTAACTCCCGATGAACGCCGCGCGCTGCGCGCGCAAGCCCATACGCTGAAGCCGGTCGTGATGATCGCGCAGAACGGGCTGACTGACGCGGTATTGAAGGAGATCGAGCTGGCGCTCAGTTCGCACGAACTGATCAAGGTCCGGGTATTCGACGCGGAACGCGAGCAGCGCGACGAATGGCTGAACAGCGCCTGCGAAAGCCTGAATGCAGCACCGATCCAGCGCATCGGCAACATTCTGGTGCTGTATCGCCCGAACCCCGAACTGCACGCGGCGCCTGCCGCCAAACCGCCCGTACGCAAGGCGACGACAAAACCGTCGGCCGGCAAGCCCGTCCCGACGCGCAGCTCGCCGGCGAAGCCGGTACCCGGTCGACGCGGCATCGCCCGCAACGCCAAGGTCAGCGCCTTCAAGCCGCGCGGCCGCTGAGGCGACGCTGCGCGGCTTCCCGTCTGACGCAATCAGACGTAGCGCACATCCACGATTTCGTATTCGCGGATGCCGCCCGGTGCCTGCACTTCAGCCACATCACCGGCGTACTTCCCGATCAGCGCCCGCGCGATCGGTGAATTGACGGAAATCATCCCGGCCTTGAGGTCAGCCTCGTCGTCTCCGACGATCTGATAACTGACGGATTTTCCGGCTTCGACATCCTCAAGATCCACGGTCGCACCGAACACGACGCGGCCTTCGGCGTCCAGCGTCTTCGGATCGATGATCTGCGCATTCGACAGCTTGCCGTCGATCTCCTGGATACGGCCTTCCACGAAGCCCTGACGCTCCTTCGCAGCATCGTATTCGGCGTTTTCCGACAGGTCACCATGCGAACGCGCTTCGGCGATCGCAGCGATGACCGCAGGACGGTCCACCGTCTTCAGGCGGTGCAGTTCCACTTTGAGCTTTTCAGCTCCGGCTACGGTAAGGGGTACGCTCATATCAGTGTATTTGCGCGTGCAGATCCTGCAGCGCGTAGGTCTCCAGTTCAGAAATGCGCATGCCGGCACATGCGGCACGCGCGCCCTCGACGGTCGTAAACAACGCGACCCGACTCGCCAGCGCACTGGTGCGGATCGAACGCGAGTCGTTGATCGCACTGCGCTTTTCATCCACGGTATTGACGATGAACGTGATCTCGTTGTTCTTGATCATGTCGACAATATGCGGACGACCCTCGTTGACCTTGTTCACCGCAGTGACCGGCAGATCCGCCGCAGCAATGGCCGCTGCGGTGCCCCGCGTTGCCACCAGCTGGAAACCCAGCTCGTGGAGTTCGCGCGCCACGTCAACCGCCTTGGCCTTGTCCGCCGGCCGCACCGAAATGAAGGCGCGGCCGCTGGTCGGCAGGTACACGCCGGCCGCCAGCTGACTTTTTACGAATGCCTCGCCAAAAGTGCGGCCAACGCCCATCACTTCACCGGTCGATTTCATTTCCGGGCCGAGGATGGTATCCACACCCGGAAATTTCACGAACGGAAACACCGCTTCCTTGACCGAAAAATACGGCGGCACGACTTCGCGCGTGACGCCCTGGTCGGCCAGCGATCGCCCCGCCATGCAGCGCGCGGCGATCTTGGCCAAGGGCAACCCGCACGCCTTGGACACGAAGGGCACCGTGCGCGATGCGCGCGGATTCACCTCCAGCACATAAACGGTGTCGCCGGTCGAATCGCGCTGAATCGCGAACTGCACGTTCATCAGGCCGACCACGTTGAGCGCACGCGCCATCGCTTCGGTCTGGCGGCGCAGTTCGTCGCACAGTTCGGTCGTCAGCGAGAACGGCGGCAGTGAACACGCGGAGTCGCCCGAATGCACGCCGGCCTGCTCGATGTGTTCCATGATGCCGCCGATGATGACCTGCGAGCCATCCGAGAAGGCATCGACGTCGACCTCGGTCGCATCGTTCAGGAAGCGGTCCAGCAGCACCGGTGAATCGTTGCTCACCTTCACCGCCTCGCGCATATAGCGTTCGAGGTCGGACTGCTGATGCACGATTTCCATCGCCCGTCCACCCAGCACATAGCTCGGACGCACCACCAGCGGATAGCCGATTTCGGCCGCCAGCCGGACCGCCTGGTCTTCCGCACGAGCGGTACGGTTGGGCGGCTGCTTAAGGCCGAGATCGTTCAGCAGCTTCTGGAAGCGCTCACGATCCTCGGCCGCATCGATCATGTCCGGGCTGGTGCCGATGATGGGCACGCCGTTGGCTTCCAGGTCACGCGCGAGCTTGAGCGGCGTCTGGCCGCCGAACTGCACGATGACACCGACCGGCTTTTCGATGGCGACGATCTCCAGCACGTCTTCCAGCGTCAGCGGTTCGAAATACAGCCGATCCGACGTGTCGTAATCGGTCGACACGGTTTCCGGGTTGCAATTGACCATGATGGTCTCGAACCCGTCCTCGCGCAGCGCCAGCGCGGCATGCACGCAGCAATAATCGAATTCGATGCCCTGACCGATGCGGTTCGGACCGCCGCCGAGCACCATGATTTTGCGCGCGGACGTCGGATTGGCTTCGCACTCGTCCTCGTAGCTCGAGTACATGTAGGCCGTATCGGTGGCGAATTCCGCAGCGCAAGTGTCTACGCGCTTGAACACCGGGCGCACGCCCAGCGACTGCCGATGCAGGCGCAGCGACGTCTCGTCCGTCTGCAGCAGCTTGGCCAGACGGCGATCGGCGAAGCCCTTGCGCTTGAGCTCACGCATCGTCGCGGCGTCGATGCTCTTGAGGCTGCGGCCGAAGAAGGCGCGCTCGGTCAGGATGATGTCCTCGATCTGCGCGAGGAACCACGGATCGATCTTCGTGAGCTGATGAACCTCGTCCAGGCTCATGCCGTTGCGGAATGCCTGACCGACGTACCAGATGCGCTGCGGTCCGGGCAGCGCCAGCTCGCGCTCAAGTTCATCCTGGTCGGATTCGATTTCGTCGAAACCATAGACGCCGACTTCCAGCCCGCGCAACGCCTTCTGCATCGACTCCTGGAAACTGCGGCCCATGGCCATCACCTCGCCCACAGACTTCATCTGCGTGGTCAGGCGGTCGTTGGCCTGCGGGAACTTCTCGAATGCGAAGCGCGGAATCTTGGTGACGACGTAATCGATCGACGGCTCGAAAGAGGCCGGCGTCGCGCCGCCGGTAATGTCGTTCTTCAGCTCGTCGAGCGTGTATCCGACCGCCAGTTTGGCGGCGATCTTGGCGATCGGAAAACCGGTGGCCTTCGATGCCAGCGCAGACGAACGCGACACGCGCGGATTCATTTCGATGACGATCATCCGGCCGTCTTCCGGGTTGATCGAAAACTGTACATTGGAGCCGCCGGTGTCGACGCCGATCTCGCGCAGCACGGCGATCGAGGCGTTGCGCATGATCTGGTATTCGCGGTCTGTCAGCGTCTGCGCCGGTGCGACGGTGATCGAATCACCGGTGTGCACACCCATCGGGTCCAGATTCTCGATCGAGCACACGATGATGCAGTTGTCGGCGCTGTCGCGCACGACTTCCATCTCGTACTCCTTCCAGCCGAGCAGCGACTCCTCGATCAGCAGTTCGCTGGTCGGGCTGGCCTCGAGCCCGCGCTTGCAGATATCGACAAACTCTTCATGGTTGTAGGCGATGCCGCCACCACTGCCACCCATCGTGAAAGACGGGCGGATGATGGCCGGGAAGCCGATGCTGGCCTGCACCTGCAGGGCTTCTTCCATCGAGTGCGCAATGCCCGAGCGTGCTGAACCGAGACCGATCTTCGTCATCGCGCGCTTGAACTTCTCGCGGTCTTCCGCCTTGTCGATCGCCTCCTGCTTGGCGCCGATCAGTTCGACGCCGTACTTGTCGAGCACGCCGTGGCGCGCCAGATCCAGCGCACAGTTCAGCGCCGTCTGGCCACCCATCGTCGGCAGCAGCGCGTCCGGGCGTTCCTTCTCGATGATCTTCTCGACCATCTGCCAGGTGATCGGCTCGATATAGGTGACGTCGGCCGTATCCGGGTCGGTCATGATGGTCGCCGGGTTCGAATTCACCAGCACGACCCGGTAGCCCTCTTCCCGCAGCGCCTTGCAGGCCTGCGCGCCGGAATAGTCGAACTCGCAGGCCTGACCGATGACGATGGGGCCTGCGCCGATGATGAGGATGGATTGAATGTCTGTACGTTTGGGCATGTCTTTGTCGAGGAACGGGGTTTGAACGGGCGTCTGTCCGGGACGAATCCCTGAAACTAGCTCTTCGCCCCCTTTTCCTGCTCCATCAGATTCACGAATCGGTCAAACAGGTAGGCCACGTCATGCGGCCCCGGGCTGGCTTCCGGATGGCCCTGAAAACAGAAGGCCGGACGGTCCGTCCAGGCCATGCCCTGCAGGCTGCCGTCGAAAAGCGACACGTGCGTCACGCGCACGTTCGCCGGCAGGGTTGCAGGGTCAGCGGCAAAGCCGTGGTTCTGGCTGGTGATCAGCACGCGGCCGGAATCAAGATCCTTGACCGGATGGTTGGCGCCATGGTGCCCGAACTTCATTTTCAGCGTCTTGCCGCCGGCGGCCAGCCCCATGAGCTGATGGCCCAGGCAGATGCCGAAGGTCGGAATCTTCCGGTCAAGCAGGGTGCGGATCGCCGTGATCGCGTAGTCGCACGGTTCCGGGTCGCCCGGGCCGTTGGACAGGAACACGCCATCCGGATTCATCGCCAGCACATCGGCCGCCGGCGTCCGGGCCGGCACGACGGTGAGGCGGCATCCGCGGCTCGCCAGCATGCGCAGGATGTTTCTCTTGACGCCGAAATCATAGGCAACAACGTGACGGGGCTGCGCGCCAGGCCTGCGGAAACCGCCTTCCAGCGCCCATTCGCCTTCCGTCCACTCGTAGGGTTCGGGGGTACTGACGACCTGGGCCAGATCCATGCCGGCCAGACCCTCGAACGCTCGGGCCTGGGCCAGCGCCTCAGTGACGTCGACTCGTCCCGCCATCAAACAGGCGCTCTGCGCACCCTTCTCGCGCAGATGCCGCGTGAGCCGGCGGGTGTCGATATTGGCAATGCCGGGAATGCCCTGCTCGCGCAGGTAGTCATCGAGCGTCCGGGTGCTGCGGAAGTTGGAAGAGCGCAACGGCAGGTCCCGGATGACGAGGCCGGCGGCAAACACGCGGCCGGATTCGGCGTCTTCGGTATTGATGCCGGTGTTGCCGATGTGCGGATAGGTCAACGTAACGATCTGGCGGGTGTAGCTCGGATCGGTCAGGATTTCCTGATAGCCGGTGAGCGCCGTATTGAACACCACCTCACCGGTCGTAACCGTTTCCGCCCCTATGCTTTTGCCGTGAAAAACGGTTCCATCGGCGAGTGCGAGCAGCGCGGGCGCGTAGGCGGACACGTAGTAACTCCTGAAATTCTGATCGGGGGACGGTGGCGCGCGCAAGCGCCACATATGCGAAGCGGGAGACGCCGTAAGGGGCGCTCCCGCTGATTGGAAGAATTATAACCCGCCGACGGTGCGCTGCGCAATTTCGGCAGCCAGCGGGCCTCGTTCAGACCGACGGCGAAAAATGCTCGCGCGCCGCGACGAGCGACTCGCCCAGCCGAGCCAGCTGGGCTTCGGCGTCTTTCTGAAGGGAAATCATGTCGGCCTGCTCAGCCGCGTGACAGCTGGTTTCGAGCCGGCGCACGACCTGTTCGGCGGCACGTGCGCCGAACACCGACAGCGAACCGCGCAGGCGGTGACAGATGCGGGCTGCCCCGTCGCCGTCGCCAGCAAGTACGCACACCGACAGGCCGCGCCGCATCTCCGGCAGCTCGCCGACAAACACATCGATGACGCGCAGCACCATCGCGCGATCCCCTTCCAGGGTTTCGAGCGTATGGGCGATGTCGAGCACGCCATCTCCGGCATCGACGCGTTCCAGCATGTGTCCGCTCGCATCCGTCGTGACCGCGCTGGCATCCACGTCGGAGCGCGCCATGACGCGTTCCAGCGTGGACAGCAACTCGTCCGCCTTCACCGGTTTGCTGACATAGTCATCCATGCCTTCGTCCAGGCACAGTTCCCGATCACCCTTCATCGCGTTGGCCGTCATCGCAACGATGGGCAGGTGCTGCACGTTGCCGGTATCGACAACCCAGGAACGGCGCTGCTCCCGCGCCCGGATGGCACGCGTGGCCTCGATACCGCCCATGACCGGCATCTGGACGTCCATCAACACGACGTCGAACGCCTCGCGCTCGACATGATCCAGCGCCTCCTGGCCGTTCGACACCACCGTCACCCGGTAGCCGGCGCGCTCCAGCATGCGCACCGCAACCAGCTGGTTGACCGGATTGTCCTCGGCCAGCAGCACGCGACGGCCGGGCTGCGCCCTGAGATCCTCGTGCGCGAGCGAGCGCTCGATGTCGAGGTCGCCAATGGCGAGCGCGAATTCGTCGTCCTCGGGCGCAACGTTGTCTGAACGGCTGTCCAGCGCCGCGCCGAGCGCAGCGGCGAGCTCGTCCGCGGAAAACGGCTTGTGCAGTCGGCCGCGCACGCCAAGCGCACGCGCATTGGCGTTGTCGGCAGCCTGATTCGAGCCGCTGAGCATCATCACGACCCGGTTGAGCCGATTGGGGCCTTCGCAGAAACCGGACACGAAATCAAAGGCATCGACATCCGGCAAGGTTCTGTCGACGAGCAGGATGTCGAACGGGCGCCCGGCGTCGTGAGCCTGGCGCAGTGCCTGGCGCGCCGCCTGCACCGTGCCGACCGCCAGCGCCGAGGCGCCCATGTCGCCGAGCACGGCGGCGACGATGCCGCGCGCCGCGAGGTGATCTTCGAGCAGCAGCACGCGCAACCCCGGAAAGCGCTGGAAATTGCGCGACACGCCCGACGGCTCGACCACGCGACAGCGCATCGTGAAGTGAAAGGTCGATCCGTGGCCGGGCATGCTCTCCAGCCACAGGCGCCCGCCCATCAGCGAGGCCAGCCGGTTGCAGATCGCCAGGCCGAGGCCGGTACCGCCAAACCTGCGCGTCGTGGACGTATCGGCCTGGGCAAACGCCTCGAACACGAGCGACTGCTTTGCCGCATCGATGCCGATGCCGCTATCGCGCACCCAGAGATGAAGCTCGACGTCTTCACCGACCACCGCCGGCATGCCGACACACTCGCAACCGACCTCGATTTCGCCGCGCTCGGTGAACTTCACGGCATTGCCGATCAGATTGACGAGTATCTGGCGCAGCCGTCCCGGGTCACCGACCACGCGCTGCGGCAGGTCGGGCGACAGGCGGCAGAAAATCTCCAGCCCCTTGTGCTGGGCACCTATGGCAAGCGCTCGGGCAGCCTCGCCGACGGTGTCTTCGGGCGAATACTCGACTTCCTCGATGTCAAGCTTGCCCGCCTCGATCTTCGAGAAGTCCAGGATGTCGTTGATGATGACGAGCAGCGCGTCGGCGGACGTCTTGATGGCACGCACGTATTCACGCTGCTCGCTGTCCAGCGAGGTATCAAGCATGAGATCCGACATGCCCATGATGCCGTTCATCGGCGTGCGGATCTCATGGCTCATATTGGCCAGGAAATCGCTCTTGGCGCGGCTGGCTGCTTCCGCCTTCTCCTTGGCGAGCAGCAGCTCGATCTCGGCCTGCCGGCGCGCGTCGAGCCTCCCGAGACGCCCGGACACACGCACCACGCGGCCGCGCTCGTCACGTTCGGTATCACCGGCTTCGAAGCGCGCCCAGACCATGTCGCCGTCGGCGCGACGCACACGAAGGTCAATGACGGCGCTGTCCTGGCTGCTGGCAAGCCGGTCTTCGATCCACTGGTCGAATCCGGCCGCGTCATCAGCGTGGAGGATATCGCGCCACACCGGCAGCATGTCCGGCAGGTCGGACATGCTGTAGCCGAGCGCCTGCTTGAATTCCGGAGATACGGTGAAGCGCGATGTCGCGGGCGCCCACTGCCACTCGTGGCGCGACGCATCGGTCACCACGTCGGCTTCCAGCAGTCGGTCAATCTGGCGCAGCGCCTCGGAGAGGGAGGCCGCTGACGCACCTTCGGCCAGCCAGGCGCCAACGCTCGCCTCGTCGAGGCCTTGAATGCCGAGATGGCGGGTCAGCAGGGAAGACAATGCCGGGTGCATGGGCGCGGAACCTGTCGATATATCGCTTTTACGGCAGACGGCGGGAACGCTGAAGCGATCCGCCCGGACGTACGCGCCAGCGCTCAGCGCAGGCCGAGCACGTCCTGCATGTCGAACAGGCCCTGATCATGCGTGGTCAGCCAGCGCGCCGCACGCAGGCTGCCGAGCGCATAAGGCATGCGGCTGGCCGCCTTGTGCGTGATCTCCACCCGCTCGCCGATACCGGCGAACAGGACGGTGTGGTCGCCCACGATGTCGCCGCCACGTATCGTGGAAAACCCGATCGTACTGGCGTCGCGCTCACCGGTATGTCCTTCGCGACCGTAGATCGCACAGTCGCCGAGCGACCGTCCGAGCGCATCGGCAACCACTTCGCCCATGCGCAGCGCGGTACCCGATGGCGCATCCACCTTCATGCGATGGTGCGCCTCGATCACTTCGATGTCGTATCCGCTGTTGAGGATGCGCGCCGCAACATCAAGCAAGCGGAATACGGCATTCACGCCAACCGCCATATTGGGCGCAAACACGATGGCCAGCCCATGCGAAGCCTCCTGCAGGCGCGCCCGCTGCGCATCGGAAAATCCGGTGGTACCGATGATCATCTTGACGCGATGACGCAGGCACGCATCAAGATGTGCCAGCGTGGCTTCCGGCCGGGTGAAGTCGATCAGGAAGTCGGCCTGGGCCAGCGCCTGGTCGACGTCACTGCCGATCAACACGCCGCTGCGGCTGCCGAGAAAGGCTGTGGCGTCCTCGCCGATGGCCGGCGCATCGGGTCGATCAAGGGCAGCGACGAGCACTGCGGCATCATCACGCTGAGTGGCTTCGATCAGCATGCGGCCCATGCGGCCGGATGCCCCGGCGATCGCTATGCGCATCGGTGACATGGATTCCTTTCAGGTATGAAGTCTGGCCCGGACGGGCTACTTTGACAGAGCCGGTACTTCGCTCAGGTCGAGCGTGCGGCTGCGCTGAGTTTCAGCCGGCTGGATTTCGCCCTCCTCCGCCGCGACGACGTCACCACCGACGCTGGCCAGCAGGTCATTGTCGAAGTAGACGATGAGGCGACGCTGCTGCAGATCCTGCGGCCGGTTGCCGGGCTTGTAGTAATAGACGTAGTCCCAGCGGTCCGGATGGAACACATCCGACAGCATCGGCGTACCGAGCAGGAAGCGCACCTGATCGCGCGTCATGCCGGCCTTGAGCTGGGCCACCATTTCCTGCGTGACCAGATTGCCCTGGCGGATGTCGATGCGGTACGGATTGAGCCGGTTGGTGATATCCAGGGCTGACGGGACGCTGCTGCAACCAGCCAGCAGGGACAGCAGCACGATACTGGCGCGCACAAGTGTGACAGGGGCGAAGGACATCGCTGGAAGGGCTCGGGTGAAGGTCGCGCGGCGGTCGGCACAACGCCGGGCCGGACGCGAAAGTCTATATTATAGCGACCTTGATCTCGCCTCCAGGCCGCCCAGATGAGCGCAAATTCCCAGAACCTGAAGAACATCGGGCTGAAAGCCACCCTGCCCCGGCTGAAAATACTCGAACTGTTCCAGCATACCGACGTGCGCCACATGAGCGCGGAAGACGTCTACAAGGCCCTGCTCCAGGAAGACATGGACATCGGCCTGGCCACCGTGTACCGCGTACTGACGCAGTTCGAGCAGGCGGGCCTGCTCGAACGGCACTTCTTCGAATCCGGCAAGGCCGTGTTCGAGCTGAATGAAGGACACCACCACGACCATATCGTGTGCATCCAGTGCGGCAAGGTGGAAGAGTTCTACGACGCGGAAATCGAACGCCGGCAAATCAAGATTGCCAAGGAGCGCGGCTTCACCGTGCATGACCACGCATTGACCATCTTCGCCGACTGCGCGCGCGAAACCTGCCCGAACAAGCGCAAGTCGCAGCTACGCAGCCCGATCGAAGAATGAATCCGGCCATGTGACGTCGGCACGGCGCAGCCATTGCGCCGCGCGGCCTGACACGACACCTACGCGGACACGACCACCGGGCCGAGCATCTCCCGTGCGTGGGCACGCGTCGTGTCGGTGATGACCTCGCCGCCGAGCATGCGGGCAATTTCCTCGATGCGCGCCGCCCCGTCCAGCACCACGACGGAACTGCGCGTTTCGCTGCCGTCGCTGCGCTTGGCGATGGACCACTGCCATGATGCGCGCGCCGCCACCTGCGGCAGATGCGTGACGCACAACACCTGCCGCGCCTCTCCCAGCCGCGCCAGCTGACGTCCGACCACTTCCGCGACGCGACCGCCGATTCCCACATCAACCTCGTCGAACACCAGTGTCGGCGTGCCGCTGCGCGCGCTCGCAATGACCTGGATGGCCAGCCCGATGCGTGACAGCTCGCCGCCGGACGCCACCCTGGACAAGGGCGCAAGTGCCTGCCCCGGATTCGCCGACACATTGAATTCGACGTCTTCCAGCCCGCCGACCGACGGTGTGCCAAGCGGACGCAACACGACCTCGAAGCGGCCTCCCTGCATGGCCAGCTCCGCCATCGCAGCCGTCACGCCCTGCGACAGCTGTGCCGCTGCCGGCTTGCGCTCGTCAGACAGCTCCCTGGCGGCGCACATGTACTCAGCGAGCGCCTCGTCGCGCAGGCGGGCCAGCGATGACGGATCCGACTCGACATCCAGCCGCGCCAGCTGCGCCTGTGCCTCGTCCAGCAGGCGCGGCAGGTCTTCCGGTTCAACTCGGTACTTGCGTGCCGCGGCAAGCACATCCGCGATGCGCTCATCGGCGCGCTGCAGGGCGGCCGGATCCGCATCGATCGAATGCGCATGGGCACGCAGCGCGCGCGCCGCCTCGTCGATCTGGGTGGCCGCCGACTCGACCAGTCCGCGACATTCGGCCAGCGACGTGTCGTAAGTCTCGAGCCGCGTCAGCAACGTCACGATGTGCGCGAGCTGCGCATCGAGCGGCGCTTCGCCGTCCTCGATCAGCGCCAGCGCCTCGGCACCACCTTCCAGCAGCTGCGTGGCGTGAGCCAGCCGGCTGTGCTCATGCTGCAAGTCGTTCCAGGCCTGCGGATCGAATGCCAGCGTCGTCAGCTCTTCGACCTGCCACTGCAGGCGTTCGCGTTCGCGCTCGCTCGATTCGCGCTCGCCCAGCGCACGCGCAAGCGCCTGCTCCCGCGCATGCCACACGCGGTAGAGCCGACCGACATCGGCAACGCGTCCCGCGAGCCCCGCGTGCTGGTCAAACAGCTCGCGCTGCGCCGACTCGCGCATCAGCGCCTGATGCGCGTGCTGGCCATGGATGTCGACCAGCAGTGCGCCGAGCTCGCGCAGCTGCGTCATGCTCGCCGGTGCGCCATTGACATAGGCGCGCGAGCGCCCTCCGGCGTCGATCAGGCGCCGGGCGATCACGACACCGTCGCTGCACTCGAAATCCTGCTCCAAGAGCCAGGCATGCGCCGGACTGCCGGGCGGCGCGGCAAACTCACCCGACAACTCGGCGCGCTCGCAGCCTGCTCGCACGACAGCTGCGTCGGCCCGTGCACCGAGCAGAAGTCCGAGCGCGTCGACCAGGATGGATTTGCCGGCACCGGTCTCGCCGGTGAGCGCGCCGAAGCCGGGCGAGAACTCGAGGTCCAGCCGGTCTACGAGAATGAAATCGCGGATGAAAAGACGTTCAAGCATGAAGCGGAAATCAGACTTCCTTGGGTGCTTCGCTCCAGCGGAGCTTTTCGCGCAGCATCGCAAAATAGCTGTAGCCGGGCGGATGCATCAGGGTGACGTGATAGGGCGAACGCTCGATGCAGAGGCAGTCGTCGCCCAGCATGTTGACGTGCTCCTGCCCGTCGAAATGGGCGCGCGCGTCGTGACGCGAAAACAGACGGACGTTCAGCACCGAATTGTCGCTGATCGCGATCGGACGCGAGGACAGCGCGTGCGGGCACAATGGCACGACAAGCATGCCGCCCAGTGACGGGTGCACGATGGGGCCGTTGGCCGACAGCGAATACGCAGTCGAACCGGTCGGCGTGGCGACGATCAGGCCGTCCGAGCGCTGGCTATAGACGAACTCGTCGTCCACCCGCACCTCGAATTCGATCATGCGCCCGAGGTCGCCCTTTGACAGCACGACGTCGTTGAGCGACAGCGCAGTATGGAGCGTTGCGCCATCACGCAGCACGCGCGCCTGCAACAGCGCGCGGCGTTCGGCGCGAAACTGGCCCTGCATCAGCGCCCCCATTGCCGACAGCATGCTGGAGCGCGCCACATCGGTCAGGAAACCCAGTCTCCCCTGGTTGACGCCGACCAGCGGCACATTGTGCGGCGCCAGCTTGCGCGCCGCGCTGATCAGCGAACCGTCTCCGCCGACGACAATGGCAAGCGCCGCGCGCTGGCCGATGCCGTCGAAATCGGCGACTTCGAAACCGGCTTCAGGCAGGACTTCCGACGAGCCCAGCTCCAGCAGGACCTGCCGTCCGGACGCGCGCAGCCACTGTCCAAGCGTGCGCAGCGACTCCGCGACTTCCGCGCTCTGGTACTTGCCGATCAGCGCAACACAGCCGAAAGCCGGAGATTCGTTATTCATCACACAATTAAACCACAAAGCCCGTACCCGCCTGCGATAGCGAACTGCGACGCGGCGCGCTGTGTCAATATCGGCAAGGCAACGCCAGCCCGGCGCTGCCACTGCCCTAGAATCCAGTCCTGAGAACGCTCTCAAACCCGCGACAACATGCTCGAAGACCGCTCAAGATTGCTGCTCAAAACACTGGTCGAACGCTACATTGCAGACGGCCAGCCCATCGGCTCGCGCACCCTGTCGAAATACTCCGGCCTCGACCTGTCGCCGGCCACCATCCGCAACGTGATGTCCGACCTGGAAGAGCTCGGCTACATCGCCAGCCCGCACACGTCGGCCGGCCGCATCCCCACGCCGCGCGGCTACCGCATCTTCGTCGACAGCCTGCTCGCGGTACAGCCGCTTGAACCGACCCAGATCAGCGAGCTCAAGGGCGAACTGCGCCCCGCCGATCCACGCCAGCTGCTCAACCAGGCATCGCAACTGCTGTCGCAGCTCACCCGTTTCGCGGGCATCGTGGTCGCACCGCGGCGACAGCTGCCGCGCATCCGCCAGATCGAGTTCCTGAGCCTGTCGGACAAACGCATCCTGCTCATCATCGTGACGGATCACGGCGAGGTCCAGAACCGCATCCTGCTGACCGAGCGCAACTTCTCGCCATCCGAACTGGTCAGTGCGGCCAACTATCTGAACCAGCACTACGTCGGCTTCGATTTCGACGAGATCCGCGGCCGCCTGCAGCAGGAACTCGAACAACTGCACGGGGATCTGACGACGCTGATGGCTGCGGCACTTCAGGCGGGCAACGAAGCGTTCTCCGACGACAAGGGGCAGTACGTCATTTCCGGTGAGCGCAACCTGCTCGAAGTGGACGACCTCGCATCCAACATGTCGCGCCTGCGCGAGCTGTTTTCGCTGTTCGACCAGCGCACGCAGCTCGCCAGCCTGCTCGACCTGTCACGACGCGCCGACGGCGTGCAGATTTTCATCGGCGGCGAATCCGGCCTGGCGCCGCTGGACGAATGCAGCGTCGTGACTGCACCGTATGAAGTCGAGGGCCAAGTGCTGGGAACGGTCGGCGTCATCGGTCCGACGCGCATGGCCTACGAACGGGTGATTCCCATCGTCGACGTGACTGCACGCCTGCTGTCGAGCGCGCTGAGCCAGACCTGATCGCCCGCCCCGTCACCCGAAGCACGGCGCCCCGGCGCCGTGCTTCAGAAACCGTTCGAACCCATGTCACGATTCATTCCCGAGCCTGCATACACCCATGGCCAGCGCGCGCTCACAGGCGTCGTCCTGGTCAATCTGGGCACGCCCGAGCAGGCCGATGCGCCGTCGCTGCGCCGATATCTGAAGCAGTTCCTGTCGGATGACCGGGTCGTCGAAATTCCCGGGGCGATCTGGTGGCTCATCCTGAACGGCATCATCCTGCGTGTCAGACCCAGGAAATCGGCGGAAAAATACGCCGCCGTCTGGACCGACGAAGGCTCGCCGCTTCGCGTGCACGCCGACCGCCAGGTCAAGCTGCTGCGCGGCTGGATGGTTGCACAGGGTCAGTCGCAGGTCACCGTGCATGGTGCGATGCGCTACGGCAATCCGTCCATCGGCGACACCCTGCAACAGATGAAGGCCGAGGGCTACACCCGCATCCTGCTGCTGCCCATGTATCCGCAGGGTGCATCCAGCACGACCGGTTCGGTCATCGATGAAATGGCGCGCGCGCTGCTGCGCTGGCGCAATGTCCCGTCACTGCGCTACCTGCGCTCTTTCGCCGACGATGAAGGCTATATCGCGGCGCTCGCGGCAAGTGTGCGCGAGCACTGGGCAAGGAACGGCCGTGCGGAGAAGATGGTCATGTCCTTCCACGGCGTGCCGCACTTCCATCTGCAAAAGGGCGACCCCTACCACTGCGAATGCCACAAGACCGGGCGCCTGCTTGGCGAGGCACTCGAGCTGAGCCGTGGACAGTATCTCGTCACCTTCCAGTCGCGCTTCGGGCGTGCCCGCTGGCTGGAGCCCTACACACAGCCGACGCTGGAGAAAATGGCGCGCGACGGCGTGAAAAGCGTCGACGTGATGTGTCCGGGCTTCGTCGCGGACTGCCTGGAAACACTGGAGGAGATCGCGATGGAGAATCGCGACGCCTTCATCGGCTGCGGCGGCACGTCCTTCAATTACATACCGTGCCTGAACGAACGGGCTGACTGGATCGATACACTGGGTTCGCTCACGCGCCGCGAACTCGGCCACTGGTGGGACGAAGCGGGTCGGGTCGACGGCGATGCAACGGTACAGGCCGCACTTGCACGCGAGCTCGGCGCGAGCCGCTGACGGCCGCAGCACTCGTCGCTGGCACAAAAGAAAACCGGCCCGCAAGCGGGCCGGTTTTCTTCGTTCGTCTCGGCGGCCAAAGCCGTCGGTGCCTGACTCAGGCAGCGGCGCGCGCCTGCGGCAGACTTTCGTCGTTCTTCGCCCGGCGCGGACGACCGCGTCGCGAAGCGCCCGGATCAAACTGGCCGTCCAGCTTCTTCAGCGCATCCTTGCGGGCCTTGAGGGCCATCTTGAACGCACCTTCCTCGCCGTACTTGTTCACCGAAAATTTTACGCGCTTGCGCCGGCCCGAAGGCAGCGGCCACGAAGCCACCCAGAACCAGCGCTGCTTCTCCTCGGGCATGTCGCGCGTCTCCGACGCGCAATAGCGACATACGCCGACGACGCCGGAGCGGTTGTTCTTCTTCACGATGCTCGAATATTCGCGCAGTGAAAAAGGCGGGAATTTCGAGATGATTTCATCACGGAATTGCTTGGCGGCCGTGAACGCTTTCTGCTTGCCGCCAAACACGCCGTCACTGAAGTGCTTGCGGTGTATCACTCCGCGACGCTGGATCGTAACCAGCCAGCCATGCGTACGACTGGCTTCGTTATCCACGCGGCTGATGCCATAAACTGAATTGCGGCTCAAGGTCGGTCTCCTTCCGATCAGCACCGGGTGTGCCCGATGCTTGTGAGGAGAGTTTCGGCCTGAGGGATTGAAACTTTAGGCGAAGCAGCGGAAGAACGTCACATCGCTAGCGTGTCCGGACAGCGGAAGAACGCCGGAGCAGCGGGTCGAACCACCGTCTGTTCGTCGCATCGGGCCATGCGGCACTGATTGCCGCCACAGCCCGAAATCAGCGCCGCGGCGGTGTGTCCGGCAGCAGTTCGAGATCAATGCCCGAGGCCACTGCAAAGCCGGATTCGGTCGGCAGCATGACCTCCTCGCCCTGCGCCGCCAGCGCCTCGTTCGCACGCACGAGCCGCTTCACCACCGTACTGATGAGCTGGCCGCGGAAGTGTTCGAGACACTCTTCCGACGCGAGTATCAGCGCGGACGGACTGATCTCCAGCACGGCCATCGACGACGTCGCGAGTACCGTGGCCGAACGCCGCGCGTGGGTCGGATCGAGGTAGCCGAGTTCCCCGATCACCTCTCCCGGGCCAAGTTCGGCGAGCAAGCGGCCACCGACGCTGATCTGCGCGGTTCCGGAGACGATGAGCCCGAAGCGGCTGTCGGTTTCGCCCTCCCGCATCAGTACGGAGTTGTCCTGGAACTGGCGCCAGCTGGAAAAGCGCAGCACCTCCCACACCTCGATGTCATCGAATTCGGTGAAGAACGGCATCTTGCGCAGGATGGAAAAGCGCGTGGTGTCCGGCGCGACGTAGTTGTCGTCAAGGATCTTGAAGCGCACCGACGACAGATCCTTCGCGAACTCGGCGCCATTCTTGTAGCGCGAGTAGAGGTCCTTCTCCAGCGCCTTGCGGATCACCCGGTCCATGGCTTCCGGCACTTCCGGGTTGAGCTGCGATGCGGACGGCGGATCGGCGTTGATGATCTTGTAGATCAGCTGTGCCGGATGCTTGGCACGAAACGGCAACCGTCCGGTAAGCAGGTGGAACAGCACGACGCCGAGCGAATACAGATCGGTTTTCTGGTTCAGCGGATAGCCCTTCACTTGCTCCGGGCTCATGTAAGCCGGCGAGCCCACGCCCATGATGAAGGTCGAATCCTTGTCCATCTCCTTGGAAATATTCAGCGCCAGGCCGAAATCGGTCACCTTCACGAGGTCATTCGCCCCGATCAGGATGTTGGCCGGCTTGATGTCGCGATGCACCACGCCTCGCCGGAACGCGAAATCAAGCGCCATGCAGCACTTGAACACGATGCTGACAGCGCGCGGCAACGGCAGCATCGTGTTGAATTCGCAGTAGTGATCCAGCGGCTGGCCGTCGATGAACTCCATCACCAGATAGGCGCGGTTCTCTTCGACCTGTGCGTCGTAGATGCGGATGATGTTCGGGTGGTCGAGCTTGGCGGCGATCGCTGCCTCGGTCAGGAAGAGCTTGCGCATCCGGCGCGACCATTTGCCCTGGTCGCGATTCTTGTCGCCGAAATCCACGAGCTTGACGGCGACGAGCTCTTCCCGGTCATCCGCCTTGCACAGATAGACCGTAGCCGTCGCACCTTTGCCGATTTCGCGGATAACCCTGTATTTGCCGATGCGATCGAGCATGTTTTGCCAAGCGATGGAGCTGTCATGAACAGGCCCAATGATAGGGCATCGCGCCCCGGTCGGCCAAAGCCATCATCCTTTTGGGCGCGGAAACATGGGACAGAGCGACGTTCCGGCACCACCGACCCGTGTCCGCCGACGCACCGCCGGAGTCCGGCGCCCATCCAGGCGGCGTCCACCCACATTGCGCACGCCGGACACTTGAAACAGCGGAATGTGCCCCAAAGTGCGGCGGGTCTGAGAGTCAGAGGATCCATCGCATGACAGCACACACACCCGAAAACACCCCGCCGGAACACGGCACCGACCCGTTGGCAGACAACAATCCCGCCTCCGATGCGCCGATCGACGCGCTGGCCGTCGCCGAACAGAAGGCGGCGGAGCACTACGAGGCACTGCTGCGCGCAAAGGCGGAAACCGAGAACATGCGCCGCCGCGCGTCCGAAGACGTCGCGAAGGCTGCCAAGTTCGCCGGCGAAAAGCTCGCCAGCGCGATGGTGCCGGTCAAGGACAGCCTGGAAGCAGCGCTCGCCGCCGAGGCAACCGACATCGCCACGCTGCGTGCCGGTGTCGAACTGACGCTCAAGCAGCTGGAGCAGGCTTTCGGCGGCGCAGGCATCGAACAGGTTGATCCGCTGGGCGAGAAGTTCGATCCGCACAAGCACCAGGCAATCAGCCAGGTCGACGCACCGGGCGAGCCGAACCACGTCGTGCAGGTGCTGCAGAAGGGCTACCTCATTCACGACCGCGTGCTGCGGCCCGCCCTGGTCATCGTTTCCAAGGCTGCCGGCTGAAAGCCCCCTTGAAAAGCAGGGGCTTGGCCCCACCTCGTCAGCAAACGCATTCATTCCTCCACCCGCTTATATATAGAGGACCCGAACATGGGAAAAATCATCGGTATCGACCTGGGCACCACCAATAGCTGCGTTTCCGTGATGGAAGGCGGCAAGCCCAAGGTGATCGAGAACTCGGAAGGCGCGCGCACGACGCCGTCCATCGTCGCCTACACGGAAGACGGCGAAATCCTGGTCGGCGCATCCGCCAAGCGCCAGGCCGTCACCAACGCCGCCAACACGCTGTTCGCGGTGAAGCGCCTGATCGGGCGCCGCTTCGAAGAGAAGGAAGTCCAGAAGGACATCGCGCTGATGCCCTACAAGATCGCCAAGGCGGAAAACGGCGACGCGTGGGTGGAAGTGCGCGGCAAGAAGATCGCCCCGCCGCAGGTGTCGGCAGAAGTGCTGCGCAAGATGAAGAAGACGGCCGAGGACTACCTCGGCGAGGAGGTCACCGAAGCCGTCATCACGGTGCCGGCCTACTTCAACGACAGTCAGCGCCAGGCAACCAAGGACGCCGGCCGCATCGCCGGTCTCGACGTCAAGCGCATCATCAACGAGCCGACCGCGGCCGCGCTGGCCTTCGGCATGGACAAGAAGCCGGGTGACTCCAAGATCGCCGTGTATGACCTCGGCGGCGGCACGTTCGACGTGTCCATCATCGAAATCGCGGACGTCGATGGCGAGCACCAGTTCGAGGTGCTGGCCACCAACGGCGACACCTTCCTCGGCGGCGAGGACTTCGACCAGCGCATCATCGATTACGTGATCGAGGAGTTCAAGAAGGACCAGGGCGTCGACCTGAAGAAAGACATCCTGGCGCTCCAGCGTCTGAAGGAAGCGGCGGAAAAGGCCAAGATTGAACTGTCGTCCGGCGCGCAGACCGAAATCAACCTGCCTTACATCACCGCCGACGCGAACGGTCCGAAGCACCTTGCGATCAAGATCACGCGCGCCAAGTTCGAATCGCTGGTCGAGGAACTGATCGCACGCTCGATCGAGCCGTGCCGTATCGCCATCAAGGATTCGGGCGTCAAGGTCAGCGACATCGACGACGTCATCCTGGTCGGCGGCATGACCCGCATGCCCAAGGTTCAGGAAAAAGTGCGCGAGTTCTTCGGCAAGGAGCCGCGCAAGGACGTGAATCCGGACGAGGCGGTTGCCGTCGGCGCATCCATCCAGGGCGGCGTGCTGCAGGGCGACGTCAAGGACGTGCTGCTGCTCGACGTGACCCCGCTGTCGCTGGGCATCGAGACGCTGGGCGGCGTCATGACCAAGATGATCCAGAAGAACACGACGGTGCCGACCAAGTTCTCGCAGACGTTCTCGACCGCCGACGACAACCAGCCGGCCGTGACCATCAAGGTCTATCAGGGCGAGCGCGAAATGGCGACCGGCAACAAGTCGCTCGGCGAATTCAATCTGGAAGGCATCGCGCCGGCACCGCGCGGCCTGCCGCAGATCGAGGTCACGTTCGACATCGACGCCAACGGCATCCTGCACGTGTCGGCCAAGGACAAGGGCACCGGCAAGGAAAACAAGATCACCATCAAGGCGAATTCGGGCCTGTCGGAAGACGAGATCCAGCGCATGGTGCAGGACGCCGAAGTGCACGCCGAAGACGACCGCAAGGCGCACGAACTGGCCGACGCACGCAATCAGGCCGATGCACTGGTGCACTCGACGCGCAAGTCGCTGACGGAACACGGTGACAAGGTCGACGCCGAAGAGAAGGCCAAGATCGAAGAAGCGCTGAAGGAGGCCGAAGAAGCCATTCGTGCCGGCGACAAGGACGCCATCGAAGCCAAGAGTGCCGCGCTGGCAGCCGCCGCGCAGAAGCTGGGTGAGGCGATGTACGCCGAACAGCAGGCTGCGGCAGGCGAGGCTGCGGGCGCCGCTCCGGGCGGCAACGCCGGCGGCGCGGCGGGCAAGGATGACGGCGACGTGGTCGACGCCGAATTCACCGAAGTGAAGGACAAGAAGTAATCTGCCCGTATTGACGCCGAAAGCGGCCTAACCACCGAGGCACAGCGCGGCCGGAGGACACTCCTGCCGCGCTGTGCCTCGGTGTATCTGTGGTGAACGAACATGGCAAAACGCGATTTTTACGAAATTCTGGGCGTCAATCGCGACGCGCCGGACGATGACATCAAGAAGGCCTATCGCAAGCTCGCGATGAAATACCACCCGGACCGCAATCCGGACAGCAAGGAAGCGGAAGACAAGTTCAAGGAAGCCAAGGAGGCTTACGAGATCCTGTCGGACGAACAGAAACGCGCGGCTTATGACCAGTACGGTCATGCCGGCGTCGACCCGAATGTCGGCGGCGGCGGTGGTCAGGGCTTCGGCGGATTCGGCGACGCGTTCGGCGACATCTTCGGCGAAATTTTCGGCAACGCCGGCGGTCGCGGCGGTGGTGGACGCAGCGGCGTGTATCGCGGCGCAGACCTGCGCTACAACCTCGAAGTGTCGCTGGAAGAAGCCGCCCGCGGCACCGACACGCGCATCCGCATTCCGACGATGGAAGACTGCGGCACCTGCGAGGGCTCGGGCGCCAAACCCGGCACCAAGCCGGTCACCTGCACGACCTGCAACGGCGTGGGCCAGGTGCGCATGCAGCAGGGCTTCTTCTCCATCCAGCAGACCTGCCCGAAGTGCCACGGCACCGGCAAGATGGTGAAGGAACCGTGCCAGTCCTGCCACGGTGTCGGCCGGGTGAAGGGCAACAAGACGCTGCAGGTGAAGATTCCGTCCGGCATCGACGAGGGCGACCGTATCCGCCTTGCCGGCGAGGGCGAGCGCGGCCAGGGCGGCGGCCCGGCCGGCGACCTCTATGTGCAGATCCACATCAAGCCGCACGCCGTGTTCCAGCGCGACGGCGACGACCTGCACTGCGAAATGCCGATCGGCTTCGCGACCGCGGCGCTCGGTGGCGAGATCGAGATTCCGACGCTGGATGGCGCCGCCAAGATCAAGATCCCGGCCGAAACGCAGACAGGCAAGGTGTTCCGCCTGCGCGGCAAGGGCATCAAGGGGGTTCGCAGTGCCTATCCGGGCGACCTGATGTGCCACGTCGTGGTCGAGACGCCGGTCAACCTGACGGCTCACCAGAAGACGCTGCTGCGCGAATTCGACGACATCAATCTGAGCGACGAAGCCAGCCACAGCCCCCGGGCCAAGTCGTGGATGGACAAGATGAAGGACTTCTTCGCCGGTTGATCGGCAGCCGGGCGAAACACGCCCTGAAAAGACAAAAGCCCGCGGCAACGCGGGCTTTTGTCTTTTGGCGAAGACTACGACTCCGACGCGCGGCCGCGGCACCCCCGCGGCCGCGCGTCGTTCAGGTCAGACGGCGAGCTGCTTCGCGATCTGGTCCTTCACCGCCGACAGCGCGGGCGGCATGCCCTGCTCCAGGCGGCCGAACAGCTCGTCGTGCAGGGCGATCTCCTGCTTCCACGCTGCCGTGTCGATGGACGTGATGCGGTCGAACAGGTCGCGGCTGAATTCAACGCCGGTCCAGCTCAGATCGTCGTAGCGCGGTGTGGTGCCGAACAGATGCTCGACGCCATCAGCCTTGCCGGCCACGCGGTCGAGCATCCACTTGAGCACGCGCATGTTCTCGCCGAATCCCGGCCAGACGAACTTGCCGTTGTCATCGGTTCGGAACCAGTTCACGCAGAAGATGTGCGGCAGGCTCTGACCGCTGGCGGCCATGCTCTGGCCCAGCTTCAGCCAGTGCGCGAAGTAGTCGCTCATGTTGTAACCGCAGAACGGCAGCATGGCGAACGGATCGCGTCGCACGACACCCTGCTGGCCGGCCGCCGCGGCGGTCGTCTCCGAACCCATCGTCGCCGCCATATAGACGCCTTCGACCCAGTTGCGGGCTTCGGTCACCAGCGGCACCGTGGTCGAACGGCGGCCACCGAATATGAAGGCGGAAATGGGCACGCCGGCAGGGTCATCCCATGCCGGATCGATGACCGGATTCTGCGTCGCGGCAACGGTGAAACGCGCATTCGGATGGGCTGCCTTGGCGCCTGTCTCCTTCGCGACTTCCGGTGTCCAGTCGCGCCCCTGCCAGTCGATCAGATGGGCCGGAGGCGTCTTCGTCATGCCTTCCCACCACACGTCTCCGTCATCGGTCAGCGCCACGTTCGTGAAGATCGTGTTGCTGGCAAGCGAGGCCATGCAGTTTGCATTGGTGCTCACATTGGTGCCCGGTGCGACGCCGAAATAGCCCGCTTCCGGATTGATCGCGTACAGACGGCCATCCTTGCCCGGCTTGATCCAGGCGATGTCGTCACCGATGGTGGTGACCTTCCAGCCTTCGAAGCCGCGAGGCGGAATCAGCATCGCGAAGTTGGTCTTGCCGCAGGCGGACGGGAAGGCTGCGGCGACGTAGTGCTTGTCGCCCTGCGGGCTTTCCACGCCAAGGATCAGCATGTGTTCGGCCAGCCAGCCCTGGTCACGTCCCATCGTCGAGGCGATGCGCAGCGCGAAGCACTTCTTGCCGAGCAGCGCGTTGCCGCCGTAGCCGGAACCGAAGCTCCAGATTTCCCGGGTTTCCGGGTAATGCACGATGTATTTGGTCGCGTTGCAGGGCCACGGCACATCCTTCTCCCCGGCAGCCAGCGGCTTGCCGACGGAATGGACACAGGGCACGTACTCGCCGTCCTCGCCCAGCACGTCGAACACCGCGCGGCCCATGCGGGTCATGATGCGCATGTTCGCCGCCACATAGGGCGAATCGGACAGTTCGATGCCGACCTGCGAAATGTGCGAACCGAGCGGCCCCATGGAGAACGGAACGACATACATCGTGCGTCCGCGCATGCAGCCGGCGAACAGGCCGTTCAGCGTTTCACGCATCTGCGCCGGTGCCATCCAGTTGTTGGTGGGCCCGGCGTCATCCTGCTTTTCGGAACAGATGTAGGTACGGTCTTCGACCCGTGCCACATCGGACGGATCGGACAGCGCGAGGTAGGAACCGGGACGCAGCTTCGGATCGAGGCGCTTCATCGTGCCGGAGGCCACCATGTCGGCGCACAGGCGATCGTATTCCTCCTGCGAACCGTCACACCAGTGGATGGCGTCCGGTTGCGTGAGCGCGACGATTTCGGCCACCCATTTGATCAGCTTGCGGTTTTTGACCCAGGCCGGGGCGGGGATTTCGTCGGAACCAGTCCGTTCCGGCGACAAGACGACTTTCATGCGGTGTTCTCCATATTCCACACGGGACATGTGCGCCGTGGGTAACGGCGCCCTGTCCCGGTTCGACGGTTGAGACAGACTCGGCATGTACCGGGTAGGTACATGCGTCGGATCCTGCAGCCCGCGCGATGTGCACTTGCAGTGCCTCACGCAGAAGCTGCACTTTATACATAACCGTGTCTTATGTCTGCTATAAGAGTCACGAATGAACAAATCCGGCACGCACGCGCTCCCGGCATACGGCCGTGGCAAGGCGGTTCAGGGATATTGACTCAGTTTTCGCGCGTCGGTGAGGCGAGCGCTGCGAGGCCACGCGTGTCGGCCCGCCAGTGGTGGCGGTCGCCGGGAACGTCGGCCAGCAGGTTGCTGCGGCGCAGCGATCCGAGCGCCCGGCTTGCGGACTCGGGGGCCACGCCCAATACCGCGCCGATGTCCTCAAGGCTCAGCCGCGTGACCAGACCGGGTTCGCCGTCGTTGCCCAGGCGGCACAGAAGGCGTGCCACCCGCGTCTTGACGTCGGCGTGTCCGGCCGCGAGTTCGGTCAGCCAGGCGTCCGCCTCCTCCAGCGCCGCATGCCAGCGCTCGAACAGCGGTTTCTGCAGGCGCGGCGTGTCGCGATTGAGCCGTTCGACCAGCGTGCGGGGGATGCGGCACAACATGACCGGTGACAGCGTGATCGCGGTGTGGTCGTAGGCGGATCCGACCAGCACCTCCAGCCCGCAGATGTCGCCACGGCGAAGGATGCGAAGAATGCGCTGCGAGCCATCCGCGTTGTAGCGCACCAGCTTGATTGCGCCCGCGCGCAGCGTGAACAGCCAGTCGCCGTTGGCACCAGCGTGGTAGAGCGCCGCGCCGGGCGGATAGTCGATGTCATCGATCTGGTCGTGCAGCAGCGCGAAATCGGCTTCGACGAGCTCCGCAAACAGCGCGGACTCGCGAATGCCGCAGCGCTGGCAGTCGCTGTGCCCGTTCCATGCTGCCTTGATCGTGATTGCGCGCATCGCTGGAGCCCCGGCAACTATCCCGTCACGCGCCGCGGCGCCAGGTCGTACCGGCGACCGAATCTTCGAGAATGATTCCGTGCGCACGCAGTTCGTCGCGCACGCGGTCGGCGGTGGCGAAATCACGTGCCGCCTTGGCGGCGACACGCTGCGCCACACGTTCGTCGATCTGCGCGTCGTCGAGGCTGCCATCGCGGGCACGTCCCTTCAGGAAGTCCTCCGGCGCGCGCTGCAGCAGCCCGAGCACGCCGGCCAGCGCCCGCAATTCGCCCGACGCCGCGCCATCGCCGGTGCGATTCGCCTCACCGGACAGTTCGAACAGCACGGCCATGGCCTCCGGCGTATTGAAATCATCGTCCATGGCGGCACGGAAGCGCGCACCGGCGGGCGTGCTCCAGTCGGCTTCGACCGTTGCGGGCGGGACGTTCTTCAGTGTGGTGTAGAGACGGGTCAAGGCGCCGCGCGCATCATCGAGATGCGCGTCAGAGTAGTTCAGCGGGCTGCGGTAGTGCGCTCGCAGGATGAAGAAGCGGACCACCTCCGCATCGTATTTCTGCAGGACCTCGCGTATCGTGAAAAAGTTGCCGAGCGACTTCGACATTTTTTCGTCATCGACCCGCACAAACCCGTTGTGCATCCAGTAATTGACGAAATCGTGGCCGTGCGCGCCCTCGCTTTGCGCGATCTCGTTCTCGTGATGCGGAAACTGCAGGTCGGCGCCGCCGCCATGAATGTCGAACTGTTCACCGAGCAGTTGCGAACTCATCGCCGAACATTCGATATGCCAGCCCGGGCGTCCGTCGCCCCACGGTGACGACCACTTCGCCTCGGCCGGTTCTGCCGCCTTGGCGCGTTTCCACAACACGAAATCCAGCGGGTCCTGCTTGCCGTCGATGACGTCTACGCGTTCGCCGGCGCGCAGCTCGTCCAGCGTCTTGCCGGACAGCTTTCCGTAGCCGGCAAACTTGCGCACGCTGTAGTTCACGTCGCCGCTGCCCGCGCGGTAGGCGAGCCCCTTCTGTTCGAGTCGTTCGATCAGGCTCAGCATCTGCGGCACGAATTCGGTCGCGCGCGGTTCGTGATCCGGCCGCTGCACGCCCAGTGCATCGGCGTCCTCGTGCATGGCAGCGATGAAACGGTCGGTCAGCGCGCGCATCGTTTCGCCGTTCTCGCCGGCGCGCCGGATGATCTTGTCGTCGATGTCGGTGATGTTGCGCACATAGGTCACGTCGAAGTCCGACGCACGCAGCCATCGTGTCACCATGTCGAACACGACCATCACCCGGGCGTGGCCCAGGTGGCAGAAATCGTAGACCGTCATGCCGCACACGTACATGCGCACCCGGCCGGGCTCGATCGGTACGAAATCCTGCTTGTCGCGGGCGATGGTGTTGTAAATCTTGAGCATGGAATTTGGCGGAAACGGGAGAAAGCGCTGGAAAGTGCCCGGTTCGACGGGAACGTGACCGGAATTCAGGCGCGACAGCAGGACGCAGTCACGCCTTCTTGATAAGATTCGGAACTGTCAAACGACGTATTCACGCCAAAAAGTCTAACACATGGCCTCTACGCTCCATTCCAGCACGCGTCCGCGAACACGTCCGGTTTCACGCCTGATTGCAGCCATCCTGATGTGCGCCGGCGCGCTATCGCCGGCCTTCGCCGTCGGCGTCCAGGACGCCGAACAGTTGCTGCGTCAGAAGCAGCCCCAACAGGCACTCGAAAAGATCGACCAGTTTCTCGCCGAACGTCCGCGCGATCCGCAGGGACGCTTCTTCAAGGGTCTCATCCTGACCGAACTCGGACGCGTGCCGGAGGCGACCTCGGTATTCCAGAAACTGACCGAGGACTATCCGGAGCTGCCCGAGCCCTACAACAACCTCGCCGTGCTGTACGCGCAGCAGAAGCAGTACGACAAGGCAAAGACCGCACTCGAGATGGCGATCCGCACCCATCCGAGCTATGCGGTCGCCCACGAAAATCTGGGCGACATCTACGCGCGCATGGCGACACAGGCCTACGACCGCGCGCTGCAACTCGATTCGTCCAATACCGGCGCGCAGAGCAAGCTCAACATGATTCGCGAGATGGTCGGCAGCCCGCCGAAGGCCGGCGCAAAGACGTCGGCCAGCGCCGCGCTGCCGCGTTCCGCACCTGCACCCGCCAGCCCGCCGGTGGCACCGGCCGCCACCAAGCCGGCCGCGCCGACGGCAGCCGTCGCGCCGCCACCGACGCCCGCTGCAGCGCCTGCGGCGATCGCCGCTGCCCCGGCCACTGCAGCCGTGGAAACCCCGCCTGCGGCCCCCGCACTGCCGACGGCCGAACTCACCGCCGCGGTCGACGCCTGGGCGGCCGCCTGGTCGCGCAAGGACGTGAAGGGCTATCTGGCGCATTACGCCGAAGACTTCGCCGTGCCGGGCAAGCGCTCGCGCAGCGCCTGGGAAGCTGAGCGCCGTTCGCGCATCGACAAGCCGGGCACCATCGAAGTCGGCATCGAGGACATCCGGTTCAAGGCCGAAGCGCCGGATCGCATCCGCGCCACCTTCCGCCAGTCGTACCGCTCCGTCGGGCTGAAGAGCACGACGACGAAAACGCTGACGCTTGTCCGCCGCAACGGACAGTGGCTCATCCAGCAGGAGCGCATCGGCGGATGAAGTCAGCCTGGCTTCCGTCCGGCCGCGTCCTTGCACGCGTGCTGCGCAACGCGGTATGCCTGTCGTCGCTGCTGGTGCCGCTCGCGATCGGCTCCGGCCAGTCGGGCGACGCCGTGCGCTATTCGGACAGCGGCCCGGAGCCCATGCTCGAACAGGTGTTCCGCCAGATCGGGCGCAACCGGCTTGACCTCGCGCTCGACCAGGTCGACGCGCTGCTGCACATCTGGCCGAACTTCCGGCTCGCGCACCTGATACGCGGCGATCTGCTGCAGGCCCGTTCCAGCGCACTGACAACATTCGGCAACGTGCCGAATGCTCCGGCAGAGCGTCTGGCCGACCTGCGCGACGAAGCCATCGTGCGCATCCGTGCCTACCGCGACAAGCCGCCGCTCGATCGCGTGCCGCGCTATCTGTTGCAGTTGCCGGCCGACCAGCGCTACGCGGTCGTGGTGGACACCCGCCGCTCGCGCCTCTATCTGTACGAGAACGTCGACGGGCAGCCGCGCTTCGTCGCCGATTACTACGTGTCGCACGGACGCCTCGGCAGCGAGAAGATGCGCGAGGGTGACAAGAAAACGCCACTGGGCGTCTATCAGGTAACGGGTTTCCTGCCACCGGAACGCCTCACCGATTTCTACGGCGCGGGAGCGCTGCCGATCAACTACCCGAACGCGTGGGACCGGAAACAGGGTCGCAACGGTCACGGCATCTGGCTGCACGGCACGCCGCCCGACACCTTCTCGCGCCCGCCGCGCGCCTCCGACGGCTGCGTCGTGCTGGCCAATACGGATTTCCAGGCGCTGAACAGCCGCCTGCACGGTGCATCGGTACCTGTTGTCATCAGCGATTCGGTCGAGTGGCTGTCGCTCGACGACTGGCAGGCCGAACGCAGCGAATTCAGCCGCGAACTCGAACAGTGGCGGCGCGACTGGGAAAGCCGCGACGTCGATCGTTACCTGTCGCACTATTCGCCGCATTTCACGGCGGACGGCAAGGATTTCGCACTTTTCTCGCAGCAGAAACGCGCCGTCAACGCCTCGAAGAAGTGGATCAAGGTCGATGTGCGCAACCTCAGCACGCTGCGCAATCCGGGCGCCGATCCGCTGGTCGTCGTCACGTTCGAACAGGACTATCGCAGCGACACGCTCTCCAACGTGATGCGCAAACAGCAGTACTGGCGCAAGGAAGCCGGCCGCTGGCGCATCGTTTTTGAAGGCGCCGCCTGAACCTGCAGGCGCGCAACCTGTCTTTCCCGCTTCCCCCCAACGGAGTCCATGCAATGAAGAAGTTCCTGCTCGTCCTGCTCGCCGCCCTGGTACCGCTGCTTGCCCACGCGGCCAATCCGCGGGTCGAAATGAAGACCAGCCAGGGCACGGTACTGATCGAGCTCTATCCGGAAGCCGCACCGGCCACCGTCGACAACTTCCTGCAGTACGTGAAGTCCGGCTTCTACGACGGCCTGATCTTTCATCGCGTCATCGACGGCTTCATGATCCAGGGTGGCGGCTTCGATGCGAAGATGAACCAGAAGGACACCCGCGCCCCCATCAAGAACGAAGCTGAAATGGCCATCGGCAAGGGCGTGCGCAACGCACCCGGCACGCTTGCGATGGCGCGCACCAACAACCCGCATTCGGCCACCGGCCAGTTCTTCATCAACCTGGTCGACAACCGCATGCTTGATTTTCCGTCGCGTGACGGCTGGGGCTATGCCGCTTTCGGCAAGGTGATCAAGGGCATGGAGGTCGTGAACAACATCGCCGGCGTGCGCACCGGTTCGATGGGCGGACACCAGAACGTGCCGCTGACGCCGGTCGTCATCGAATCGGCCCGCGTCGTCGACGCCCAACCCTGAACCACAACAACGGCCGCACCGCGCGGCCATGCACCGGAGATTCCAATGGTCAAACTGCACACCAACCACGGCGTCATCACGCTTGAACTCGACGCCGAGCGCGCGCCGGAAACCGTCGCAAACTTCCTGTCCTACGCCGAAGCGGGCCACTATGACGGCACGATCTTCCATCGCGTGATCGGCAACTTCATGATCCAGGGCGGCGGTTTCGCGCCGGGCATGAAGCAGAAGGACACCAAGGATCCGGTCAAGAATGAATCGGGCAACGGCCTTTCCAACACCATCGGCACCGTCGCGATGGCGCGCACGTCGGACCCGCATTCCGCCACCGCCCAGTTCTTCATCAACGTCGGCGACAACCTGTTCCTGGACCGCGAACAGTCACAGGACGGCTGGGGCTACTGCGTATTCGGCCGCGTCACCGATGGTCTGGACGTCGTCGAGAAGATCAAGGCCGTTCGCACGGGCCGCTCGGGCTTCCATCAGGACGTCCCGGTCGATGACGTGCTGATCGAGCGCGTCGAAATCGCCTGATCGCCACGGCGGACACGGCGCATGGATCTGTTTGCCTCCGACCTGCACCTGTCGTCCGCCACCCCGGCGCTCAACGCGGCCTTCGTCACGCTGCTCGAAGGCCGCGCGCACGATGCAGCGCGGGTGTTCCTGCTGGGTGACCTGTTCGAGGTCTGGGCCGGCGACGAAGACGTCGACCGCCCGGAGTTCCGCGCCATCATCGCGGCGCTGCGCGGACTGACCGACGCCGGCATCGACCTCCACGTACTGCCGGGCAACCGCGACTTCCTGCTCGGCGCCGGCTTCCGCGACGCCACCGGCGCCCGGCTGCATGGCGACTGGCTGCTGTGCGACCTTGCCGGCACGCCGGCATTGCTCATGCACGGTGACACGCTGTGCACCGACGACCTGCCCTATCAACAGTTCCGTCGCATGGTGCGCAGCACCGACTGGCAGCACGCCTTCCTCGCGCGCCCGCTGGCCGAGCGCCACGCCATCGCGGAAGACCTGCGCCGGCGCAGCCAGCAGGCCACGGCCGGCAAGGGCGAATACCTGCTCGATGCCAACGATGACGCCATCGCCTCCGTACTGCGCCACCACGACGTCGCGCTGCTGATCCACGGCCACACGCATCGCCCCGCCCGTCACCGCCACACGGTCGATGGGCACGAGCACGTGCGCTGGGTGCTCGCCGACTGGCGCGACCGCCCGTGCTGGGTCGAAGCCGACGGCGACGGGCTGCACGCCTTCACCACCGACGACAACGGCGCCGTGAGCCCCGACCGCCGCTATGAACAACTCCGCATCACGTAAAGGAGACACACGATGAGCACGCCGGAACTCCACATCCGCATGGGTCGCGACGGCCGCCTCGAATGCCGTGCCGGCAATACCGGCGACGCCCCCGCCCTCAGCTTCGACCCCGCCTTCTTCGGCGCGCCGGACTCGGCCGACGCGCAACGCGCGCTGGGGCGCTTCGTGTTTTCACTGCTGCAGGGCATCACCGGCGCCTCCGGCGATGAAGAAGAAGACCGCGCGACGGCCACCGCCGCCGCCCCGGACAGCCCGGGCGCGCTGTACGAACAGTTCGTGACACTGCAGAGCCAGGCGATGCAGGAGTATTCATCGAACATGCTGGCGATGGCCGAACAGTCATTGCAGCAATCGGCCGCGGCGGGTTTCCAGCCGGCCGTCGAAGCACTCAAGGACTGGCCGTCGATCCGGACCGTCGCCGACATGCTGATTGCACGCGGGCCGGAAAAGAAGGGGTGACGCGTCTGCGAGACGGTCGCGCCGCCGCGGGCGGCAACGGCTGTCGCCCCGCGTGCGGGAAAGTGCGTGTGAAAGCAACGTGCGAAGGCAGCGTATCGTGACGGGCGCTGCCGGGAGAGGCGGGAATCTGGTGCCGCTTGTCGGAATCGAACTGACGACCTACCGCTTACAAGGCGGTTGCTCTACCAACTGAGCTAAAGCGGCGAGGGCCGGATTATATCGCCAGACGCGGCGCTGTGAAGCAGCGATGCAATCGCGGCCGTTCTCATATCGTTCAAATGGCGTCGGCCGGTGCATCCGGCATGGATTAAACTCGGGTCATACCAATCATGCCTTCACGCGTCAGCGCGGCGCGCCGGACTGCCGCGGATGGAAGTCAAAACCCATGTCCGACCACTTTTCACCCGTGCCGATGACGCCTCGTACGCTGAACGTCCTGCTGATCGAGGACTCGGAGGACGACGCGTTGCTGCTGCTGCATCACTTCAGGCAGGCCGGCTACCAGGTTTGGTCTCAGCGCGTCGAGGACGAACGCGGACTGCGCGAGGCACTGTCCGCCCGCACCTGGGACGTGGTGCTGTCGGACCACAATATGCCGCGTTTCTCGGCGATGTCCGCGCTGAACATCCTGCAGCATCAGGGGCTCGACCTGCCCTTCATCATCGTGTCCGGCGTCATCGAGGAAGACATTGCCGTGTCCGCCATGCGCGCCGGCGCGCATGACTATCTCGGCAAGGGCAAGCTCGACCGCCTCATTCCGGCCGTCGAGCGCGAGATGCGCGAAGCACGCAACCGGGCCGAGCGGCACAGCGCGCTCGATGCGGTACGCGACAGTGAAGCCCGGTTCCGGGCTCTCGCAGCAAACATCCCCGGCATGGTGTTCCAGCTGCTGCGCCACGACGACGGCGGCTGGCGCTTCCTGTTCGTCAGCGAAGGCTGCCTCGCGCTGCTCGGTCTGAAGCCGGGCGAACTGGTCGCCAAGCCACGCCGCTTCCTCGACATGGTGCAGCCGGAAGACATGCCGGAACTCGAACGGGCGATGCACCTGTCGGCCCACACGCAGTCGACCGTCAATTGGGACGGCCGCATCCGCCTGCCGGACGAGGACATCAAATGGGTGAACCTGCGTTCGTCGCCGCGTCTGCTCGCCTCCGGTGTGCTGATCTGGGAAGGCATCGTTTCCAACATCACGCAGAGCAAGCTGACCGAGCGCGAACTGCGCCAGTCCCGCGGCCAGCTCGCGGAGCTGTCGTCGCATCTGCAGATCGCGAAGGAAGAGGAGCGCGAGCGCATCGCGCGCGACATTCACGACGAACTGGGCGGACTGCTGGTTGCGCTGAAGTTCGAGGTGTCCCTGCTGGCGAACAAGACCCCGCCCGACCCCGATGCCATCAAGGGCCGGGCGCAGAGCATGAGCCGGCTGGTCGATGACGCGATCACGACGGTCGGGCGCATCGCGCGCGAACTGCGCCCGGGCATCCTGAAGGAGTTCGGCCTCGCTCCGGCGGTGGAGAGCCACGCCGAGGACTTTGCACAGCGCACCGGCCTGCAGTGCGACCTGTTGTGCATCGACCACGACATCGATCCGGACGAGGAAACGGCCATCGCGCTGTTCCGCGTGTTCCAGGAAGCGCTGACCAATGTGTCCAAGCATGCTCATGCACGCAAGGTGGACATCCGGCTGACGCAGGAGGACGACGACATCGTGCTGGAGATCAGCGATGACGGCCGCGGCCTCGCGCCGGAAGATCTGAACAAACCCAAATCGTTCGGCCTGCGCGGTATCCGCGAGCGGGTCGCGCATCTGAACGGCCGCTTCGAAGCCAGCAGCCGTGACAGCCAGGGCACCCGCCTGCTGCTGCGCGTACCGGCATGCCGGCGCACCGTACTGGAGTTTTCCCGATGAGCAGCATCCGCATACTTATTGCAGACGACCACGCCATCGTGCGCTCGGGCCTGCGCCAGATCCTGTCCGACAGCCCGGATCTGGTCGTCACCGGCGAGGCCGAGAACGGCGTCGAGGCGATGCACAAGCTGCGCGACGGCAGCTTCGACCTCGTGTTGATGGACGTGTCGATGCCCGACAGAAACGGCATCGACACCCTCAAGCTGGTGCGCAAGGAGTACCCGAAGCTGCCGGTTCTCGTGCTGTCGATGCATCCGGAGGAGCAGTACGCGATCCGTGCACTGAAGGCCGGCGCATCGGGCTACCTGACGAAGCAGAGCGCACCGGAACAGCTGGTCACGGCAATCCGCCAGGTGGCCAGCGGCAAGAAGTACGTATCGCCGTCGCTCGCGATGGAACTGGCCAACGCCATCATCGACGACGACGAACGCCCGCCTCACGAGAAGCTGTCCGATCGCGAGTACCAGACGCTGGTCATGATTTCATCCGGCAAGACGCTCACGCAGATCGGCGAGGAACTCAATCTGAGCGTGAAGACGGTCAGCGTCTATCGCGCCCGCCTGCTCGAAAAGATGCGCATGAAGAACAATGCGGAGCTGACGCACTACGGTCTGAAACACAAGCTGGTGGATTGACGGTCCAATTGTTTAGATTGATGTCATACGTGAATTCAGTCACGTATGACCACCCTCAAGGCCGACGCAATCCTGCCGTTGAAATGCTTCGTTCCGGACAGTCACCCAACTTTCGAACCAACCATGCCCGACGCACAGCATCCGCTCGAAATCGCTCGTGAGGCATTGCGGCGTCTGGCCATGCGCCACCTTCAGCCGACGCCGGAAAATTACCGGTCGCTCTATCACGAGATCGCCGGCACCAAACCCGACGACCTGTTCCCGGAACGCGCGCTGAAGCTGGTCTGCAGCACCCTCCCCCGCCTGAATCAGGGACAGATCGAATTCGCGCAGAGTCTGGAAAACGCCGTTGCCAGTCGCAGCTGGTCGGCGATCAGCGGTTCGCTTGTCGGCTTGCTGCGCGCGCAGGCGGCGCCGCAGCGCAAATGGAAGGCACTGCTGAAGGACATCTTCCGGCAGCTCGAGCGGCAGCACGCCACATTGCGCCCGACGCAGAAATTCCAGGCACTGCAGCAGATACTCGATTCGTCGAATGGCGAGCTCGATGCGTTGTACATCCGCCTGAGCGCGCTGGCCGACAAATGGGAGTCGGACTCCGACAGCCTCGACACCCCGAATGCGGTCGGCGTGGAAGCCGCGCCCATCCCGGTCGACAACAGCGACGCCGCGCTGCGCGAACTGTTTGCGCACACACTGGAAGGCGTCGTCGGCAGCCTGCTGATCACGGCGCCCGAACTGCGCGAGGAGGCCTCGCAACTCGGCCAGTTGCTGCGCGACGTGCGGGACATGAAGGGTGTCGACGACCTGGCGGCAAGGCTGCGCAACCTGATCTACCGCCTGAACTGGGTGGTTGACGACCAGGCGGAAATCCGTACCGGCCTGCTGTCGCTGCTCGACCTGCTGCTCAAGAACATCAGCGATCTCGTGCTCGACGACCGCTGGATGCGCGGACAGATCGACGCACTGCGAGCACTGTGCGACCACCCTATCAGCGCCCGCGAACTCGACGAAGTCGAACGCCGGCTGCGTGAAGTCATCGCGCGCCAGGGATCGCTGCGCGGCAATATCGACGACGCAAAGCACCAGATCAAGCTCATGCTCGCCGGCTTCGTCGAGCAACTCGGCAGTTTCAGTGACGCTGCATCCGGTTTCGGCGAAAAGATGGACGGCTACGCGCAGACCATCGCCGACGCCGACGACATCGCCTCGTTGCAGACGGTGATCTCGGACATCATCGGAACCACGCGCGACATGCGCGACACCGCGGAGCGCTCGCGCACCGAGGTCGACAACATGCGCGACAAGGTCCGCGCGGCCGAGGCAGAAATCGAACGGCTCCAGCTTGAACTGGAACAGACCAGCGAGAAGATGCGGCACGACCCGCTGACCGGGGCACTCAACCGGAAAGGCCTTGAGGAGTCGTACGCGAAGGAGGTTTCCCGGGCGGCACGAAGGCATTCGCAGCTATGTCTCGCCGTGCTCGACATCGACAACTTCAAGCGGCTCAACGACACCTACGGCCACAGCACGGGTGACGAGGCGCTGCTGCATCTGGTGGCGACGGTCCGCGACTGCCTGCGGCCGCATGACACGCTGTCGCGCTTCGGCGGCGAAGAGTTCGTCATCCTGCTGCCGGAGACGACGATCGATGATGCCGTGATCATCCTGCAGCGCCTGCAGCGTGAGCTGACCAAGCGCTACTTCCTGGCCAACAATGACAAGCTGCTGATCACCTTCAGCGCGGGCGTCACGATAGTCGAAACCGAAGAAGCACAGCGCTCGGCCATCGAGCGCGCCGACGTTGCCATGTATCAGGCCAAGGCCACCGGCAAGAATCGCGTCGTCGTTTCGTCCCAGCCGGCCCTCGCGTCCTGAGCGACGCGACCGGCGGCCGCTGGCCGTCGCACGGCTCCGCGGACGCCCGGAATGCCATCCCGATTACATTCATTCACAGTTGAAATGCCCGTCAGGCGGTCAATTGCGGCGGGTAACGCCCGGACCTTGCAGGCAAATGCAGGGGACACGACCACCCGTGGCAAACGTGAACGATCGTCCAAGTGGCGGCGGCAAGCCATCTCCCCCCCTGTCTGCCTGAAAGCCAATACAACAAAGGCTTTCCATAGGGTGCCGCACTAAAGTTTCTGCTGTCATCTCCGTTACTTGAAACATCGGCGACATCAACAGCGGGGCATTTAACCCGGAGCGCCGTAACCACACTACTTCGTGACAGGAGAAACAAAAATGCCGCAAATCATCAACACCAACGTTGCCTCGCTCACCGCCCAGCGCAACCTCAACATGTCGCAGTCTTCGCTTGCGACTTCCCTGCAGCGCCTCTCTTCGGGCCTGCGTATCAACAGCGCACGTGACGACGCCGCCGGCCTCGCGATTTCGCAGCGCATGAACGCCCAGGTCAAGAGCCTGAACCAGGCTGCACGCAACGCCAGCGACGGCATCTCGATGATCCAGACGGCGGAAGGCGGCATGGCGCAGATCCAGGACATGCTGGTACGCATGAAGGAACTGGCCACCCAGGGTGCCAACTCGACGCTGGCCGACAACGAGCGCGCGTTCATCTCGGATGAACTGACGCAACTGCGCGACGAAATCAACAACATCTCGACGCGTACCAAGTTCAACGGTCAGCAACTGCTCAACGGTTCCTTCGGCAAGGCGCTCGACGCCACCTCGACCGTCCAGGTCGGTAGCAACCTGGCCACGACGGCAGAAGCCGCGGTGACCAAGGTCGACATTTCGGGCGCCGCTGCCGGCACGACCTTCACGTTCTCGAACACGGCGGGCGTGCTGACCCTCAGCGACGGCACGAATTCGCAGGCGATCGATCTGACCGGTGTCACCGTCGCAGCCGGCGGTTCATACGAACTGAACTACAGCGAACTCGGCGTGAAGGTGTCGGTCAGTGCCGCTGCGAGCAAGGCCGGCACGGACATCGCGACCGACCTCGATGCGGGCACTGTCATCACGACCGCCGCCACCGGCGCCGAAATCCAGGTCGGTGCCGACAACGCTGCCGACAACCGCCTGACGCTGACCTTCGGCAACACGCAGATCAACGGCGCCAACTCGGACGGCCGCATGGTCCAGCTCGACACCGACATCACCACCTTCGATGGCGCAACGACGGCTGCCAATTCGCAGGCTCTGCTGACCTCGGTCGAAGACGCACTGACCTACGTCAGTGAGCAGCGTGCAGCACTGGGTGCCCAGCAGAACCGCCTGGACTACACGGTGGCCAACCTGCAGACGCAGTCGGAGAACATTTCCGCATCGAAGAGCCGCATCACCGATGCCGACTTCGCAGCTGAAACCGCCAACCTGACCCGCGCGCAGATCCTGCAGCAGGCCGGTACCGCGATGCTGGCGCAAGCCAACTCGCTGCCGCAGAACGTGCTCAGCCTGCTCCGCGGCTAAGCATCGCAGATCGCATCACCCGATCCATCGGGGCACGGTCCTCCGTGCCCCGATGATCCACAAGGGAGATTGTCATGGCCATCCAGCCAGTCCCGGGTATTCCCCCCACGCATGCCCCGACCGTCAATCCGACCGCCGGGGTACGCCACGTTGCGTCCGCCGAGCCGGCCGCCAACACAAGCAGCCCGCAAGCGCTCAGCAACGAACAGGTCGAACAGACCGTGGACGAAATCCGTCGCCATATCGATCCGGTGGACCAGAACTTGCAATTCTCGATCGACAAGGACACCGGGAAGACCATCGTGAAACTGATCGACACCTCGACGAAGGAAGTACTGCGCCAGATCCCGACAGAGGAACTGGTCGCCATCGCACGCGCGCTCGGCAAGGGCCAGAGCGGCGGATTCATCGAACGCAAGGCCTGAGGAGACCCGCATCATGGCTCTCGCCGCTACCGGAATAGGCTCCAACCTCGACGTCACGTCCATCATCAGCCAGTTGATGACGCTGGAGCAACGTCCGCTGACGCTGCTCGCGCAGAAGCAGGCCACCATGCAGTCAAAGATTTCCGCCTTCGGGGCCGTTCAAGGCGCGCTGTCGTCGATACAGACGGCTGCCAAGGCACTGGACAAGGCGGAAATCTTTGCCTCCAACAAGGCAACGGTTGCCGACACCGGGGTGGCAACAGTTGCCGCCTCGACGACGGCCACCCCCGGCAACTACACGATCGAAGTCAGCAGCCTCGCGCGCGCCCAGGTCACCGCCTCGGACGCCTTCGCGGGCAGCACCTCCACCGTCGGCAGCGGCACGCTGACCATCGAACTGGGCAGCTACAGCGGCGGGGCATTCACGACGAACCCGGACAAGACGCCGGTCACCATCAATATCGACAGCAGCGCCGCAACGCTGGCCGACGTACGCGATGCCATCAACAGCGCCGACGCGGGAGTCACCGCCTCGCTCATCAACGACGGCACCGGCAGCCGCCTCGTCATGACGTCGAAAGATGGCGGCACGGCGAACACCGTGCGCATCACCGCCGCGGACGACGACGGCAACAACACCGACAACGCAGGTCTGTCCAGACTCATTTATGACGCCTCGACCGGCGGCGTGTCGAACATGGCGGAGAAGGTCACGGCAGCCGATGCCAATCTCACCGTCAATGGCATTGCCGTGACGTCCAGCGGCAACACGCTCACCGACATGATCGAAGGCGTCACGCTGACGCTGAAGAAGACCAACGTCGGCAGCCCGACCACGATCACCGTCGCAAGCGACCAGAGCGGCGCGAAAACGGCCATCGAAAAACTGGTCAAGACCTACAACGACGCGGTGTCGACGATCAAGAACCAGTCCTCGTACAACACGACCACGAAGACCGCCGCCGCGCTCAACGGCGAAAGCGTTGTGCAGAACATGCGCTCGCGCCTGTCCTCCGTCTTTACCGGCGAGATCGCACCGGGCGTCACGTTTAGCAGCATCGGCGTGGCGGTGCAGAAGGACGGCACCCTCGCCATCGATTCCGACAAGCTCACTGCAGCACTGGAGAGCGGCGCGGCAAAGAACCTGTTCCTCGGCAGCACCGGCGTGACCGGGCTGGCGTCGAAGATCGATTCGGCCATCGAGGCGATGATCGAAGACGACGGCCTGATCTCCAACCGGACCGACGGGCTCGAAACGTCCATGAAGTATCTGGATCGCCAGAAAGACCAGCTGAACCTGCGCCTTGAGCAGATCGAGGCCCGCTACCGCCGGCAATTCACGGCACTCGACACGCTGATGAGCAGCATGAACACCACGAGCAGCTATCTCGCACAACAACTCGCCAACCTGCCGACCTATTCAAGCTGACGGCAAACGCCATTTTCCACGGGAACAGGACACGACATGTTTGCATCTCTTTCGAATCCGCGCATGGCCTACAACCAGGTCGGTGTGGAAGCACGTGTGGCCGGGGCCGACCCGCATCAGCTCATCCTGATGCTGTTCGACGGCGCCATGCTGTCGGTGTCGACAGCCAGCCACCAGATGGAGCGCAACGACACGGCAGGCAAGGGGCAGTCCATCTCGCGCGCGATCGACATCATCGGCAACGGGCTCAAGGTCAGCCTCGATCTGGACGCCGGCGGCGAACTGGCGCAGCGCCTTTACGCACTGTACGACTACATGTGCGCACGCCTGCTGCATGCCACGTCGCAGAATGATCGTGCCGCACTGGAAGAAGTCGGCCACCTGCTGGGCGAGCTGAAGGGCGCCTGGGAGGAAATCCGGCAAAAAATGGTCCAGGGCGCGCCGATGTAGGCAAAAGGCGGAAATTGAACGGTAAAAGCCGCCTACATGCACGACTCGGACACGCATCTCATCTGTACCCTTCCCTCATACAACCAGCCTCACCAGAACGACGGCCCGCCCACATGAACTCTCTGCCTCTGCTTGAAGACATGCGCCAGCTTTCCAGCCATATGGTCGACGCCGCACGCGCGAATGACTGGGACCGTCTGGTATCGCTGGAACAGAACGTGTCGGCGCTGCGCAGTCGCATCGCCGACAACGACGAACCGGCCGCAACCCCGGCGGAACGGGCGCGCAAGATCGAATTGATGAGGCAGATCCTTGCCGACGACGCCGAAGTACGCCGCCACGTCGAGCCCTGGATGCAGCAGGTCAAGGTATTCCTCGGCAAGATGCCGGCGGGCAAGGCCGGCAATACCTGAGGGCGCGTCATGAACAACCTGCTGCCGGGCCTCGCACAACGTCTGGCGGCGCTGACTCGCGAATCGATACAGGTATCGCCACCGGTCAGCCCGGTCGGCGATCAGCTGCCGGAGTTCCAGCCGGGCGAACGCTACAGCGCGCGCATCCTTCAGAACCTCGCGGACGGGCGCACCCGCGCACAGGTCGCAGGGCAGACCGTGACGCTGCAATTGCCGCAAGGCGCGCGCGAAGGCAGCACCGTCAATCTCACCCACGTCGGACGCAGTGCCCAGACGCTGATCGCCACCCTCGCCAACGATGACGCGCCAGCGAGGGCGCCGGCCGACAACGTCCGCCTCAGTGCATCCGCACGTACCATCAGCACGCTGCTCGACGGCCCGGAACCGCCTCCCGCCCGACTGAACGCCGGTCAGGCGCTGATCGATCCGACGCTGCTGCGCGCCAGTGCCAACATGACGGACACCGCCGCCACGCCGCTGCTCGCCGGACGGCTCGCACAGGCCATCGGCCAGAGCGGCCTGTTCTACGAATCGCATCAGGCGCAGTGGGTCAGCGGCGAGCGGACGATAGAGTCCACCTCCGCCGAACCGCAACGCGCCTTCGATCCGCCGGGCACGAAAGCCGCCACCGCACCCGATCCCCGTACCGCCTTGCTGCAGACAGCGCGCGACACCGACGACCCCGCTGCGGCACGCGGCGACCTGCCCGTGCGCGAGCGTGCCGAGACCGTCAAAGGAGACACCCCGCCGGGCGAATTGCGGCCGCTGGTGCAGAACCAGTTGCTCGGCCTGTCGCAGCACGCCCTCACCTGGGAAGGCCTCGCCTGGCCCGGGCAGATGATGAAGATCGAAATAGACGACCCGCGCGACGACCCGCACGGCGAACAGCACGACGCGGATCCTGCCGACGACGTCCCGTGGACCTCCCGCCTGCGCATCGTGCTGCCCGGCCTTGGCGACATCGAAACCTCGCTGACGCTTCGCAGGTCGCAGGGCCTCGCGCTGACCTTCACCACCGACGGCGACGCGCGGGCACGGCTCGGCGCCGCACTGGAAGAACTGCAGACCCGCATCAGCGACGCAGGCCTGCGCCTGGGCGCCGTCACCTTCACCGAACCGGCGCCGGCCGCCGAACACCGCGACAGCGCAAATGACGAAGCGGTCACCGCGCCATGAGCACTTCCACGCGCGCGCAAGCAGTGGCGCTGGCCTACGGCACGGGCGACGCTGCGCCACGCGTCGTCGCCAAGGGGCGTGGCCTGATGGCGGACGAGATCATCCGGCGCGCGCGCGAAGCGGGCGTGTTCGTGCACGAATCCCGCGAAATGGTTGCGCTTCTGATGGGTCTCGATCTTGACCAGCGCATTCCGTCCGAACTGTACATTGCGGTAGCCGAACTGCTGGCCTGGATCTATCGTGTCGAAAAAGGGCTGACCGACATCCCGATGCCGGCGCCACGCAACGCACCGTCAGAGTGAATTTTCATGACCAGGCCGTTTCCCGATTTTGCTGAAACGGCCTTTCACAAGGAATTGCCCATGACCGAGAACATCCGGTTTGATCTGCTGGACGCTGACGATTTCGCACGCTATGTCCTGGAAGGTCAGACCGACATCGTGTTTTATCTGCGCGCAATAAAGGACCGCAAGGCCAATGTGTCGGTCTATGCCGGGCGCGCGCGCGATTCGTTCCCGAGCGCCGTTCTTGAAATAGACGACGGCCGCAACACGATGCTGATGGACCTGCCGGGCGATGAAGCGCAGATGGCGCAGGCAGGCAAGGCATCGCCTCTGGTTTTCCTGACCTCGCTGGAACGGGTGAAGGTGCAGTTCATGGTGGCTGGCGGCACGATAACGACGCATGACGGCCGCCCTGCACTGGCGTGCGCGCTGCCGACGCGCATGCTCAGGCTGCAGCGGCGCGACTACTACCGCCTCATCCTGCCGCCGCATCCTCCGCTGCGCTGCCTCATCCCGGACCCGGACAAGGACGGTCGCATGATAGAAGCCGATATCGTCGACATTTCCGGCGGCGGTCTCGCCGTCGTCGCACCGCCGGACGGTCTGAGCCTGTCCGTCGACAGCGTGATCGACCAGTGCCAGATCACGCTGCCCGAGCTCGGCACCATCACGGCGACGCTGCAGGTGCGCAACATGTTCCGGGTCACCGAGCGCTCCGGCCCCCAGTTGCGCGCCGGCTGCCAGTTCGTCGGTCTGCCGGGCGCGGCCGATGCGCTGATACAGCGCTACATCCTGCGCATGGAGCGCGAATGCAACCCGCGTCATGACGACTACTGAAGTCTCCCGGCATCAACGGAGAACCGTACGGACCGGCATTCCGAATGCGTTTTCCGGTGGGAAGCCCCGCTTGCCGGAGAGGCCATCGCGCTCACTGCCGAGACACGTCGTGCCGGCCGGGTAAGGACGGTATAGTCGCTCCGGAGCGAGGCGACGCCGCCATGCCCCGAAGGAACACGGCCAACGTCAACGCCATTGATGAGGGGATCGCGGCATGAACGACATCCAGACCTTTCTCCCCCACGGTTACTGCTTTTCCTGGCAACAGGACCTGCTGTTGCTGCATGTCGTGGCGGACTCGCTGATCGCGCTCGCCTACTTCACCATTCCGGTGACGCTGTGGCGCTTCGTGCGCCGCCGCACGGACCTGCGCTTCCGTTCCGTATTCGTCATGTTCGGTGTCTTCATCCTTGCGTGCGGGCTGACCCACGTGCTCGACGTCTGGACGCTCTGGCATCCGGACTTCTGGCTGGACGGCTGGGTACGCGCCTTCACGGCCGTGGTGTCGCTGGCGACTGCGGTGCTGCTCTGGCGGCTCGTCCCGCTGGCGCTGGCGTTGCCCAGTCCGGATTCGCTGCGCCAGGCCAATGACGAACTGCGTGCCGAGATCGAGCGGCGCACGCACTACGAGAACGAACTGCGCATCGCCAACTCGCGCATGAAAGCGCAGATCGACGAACTTGAGTCGCTGTCCTACGCCATATCGCACGACGTACGGGGCCCGCTTCGTCATATCGACGGTTTCGCCAAGGCGCTGGCGGATTCGCACCCGGCGCCGCATGGCCACCCGGCGCAACGCTACATCGAGCGCATCCGTTCATCGGTACATGTCTTGAGCGACATCGTGGAAGGGCTGCTCGCCTTCTCGCGCGCGAGCCGCACCGAAATGCGGCGCGAGCGCTGCGCGAGCAACGCCATCGTCGCCGACGTGCTGCGCGAACTCGTGCCCGAAACCGAAAGTCGTCCGATGGACATCGAAGTCGGTCCGCTGCCCGAACTCGAAGCAGATCCCACCCTGCTCTATCAGGTGTTCTACAACCTCATTTCCAACGCGGTGAAATACACCCGGGGGCGTGACCCCGCGCGCATACGCATCGACTGTACGGGCAGCGACGGTCGCGAAACCACGTTCCGCATCCGTGACAACGGTGCCGGCTTCGACATGAAGTACGCAGGCAAGCTGTTCGGCGTGTTCCAGCGCCTGCACCATGCCAGCGAATTCGAAGGCACCGGCATCGGCCTTGCCAACGTCAGGCGCATCGTCGAGCGCCACGGCGGGCGTATCTGGGCGGAAGGCACGGTCGACGCCGGAGCGACGTTCTTTTTCAGTATCCCGGTCGCCCCACCTGTGGACGACAATGCATCCAGCCTGAATTCCAACTCCCGCGGAGCATCCGATGTCCCTGCATTTGCGTGAAATCCTGGTTGTCGACGACAACGACAACGATGTCGAACTGCTGATGCTCGGGCTCGGGGAGCTCAAGCTCGCAAACCGGATCGCCGTGGCCCGCGACGGTGTCGAAGGACTGGATTATCTGTACCGCCGCGGCCGTTACGCCGACCGCTCGGGCGAGCATCCGCTCTTCATACTGCTCGACCTGAACATGCCGCGCATGGGCGGCATCGACATGCTGGCCGAGATGCGTCGCGACGACACGCTGCACGCGCTGCCGGTCGTCGTCATGACATCTTCACGGGAAGATCCGGACCTGCGTCGCTGCTACGACCTCGGCATCAACGCCTACGTCGTCAAACCGGTGGATTGCGAGCAGTTCTCGCGCACCGCGACCAATCTGGGCATCTTCTGGGCGCTGATCAACGCGGCGCCGCCGGACCACTGACACACCGTCATGCCGTCGCCGTGAAGCGCTCGGCGTAGAGGCCGGCCACCCAGTCGATGAAGGCCCGCACGCGTGGCGACGACTGGCGGTGATACGGATACAGGGCCGACAGTTGCAGCGCCGGGCAGGGCCAGTCCGCCAGCACCTGCACCAGCCGGCCGTCGCCCAGTTCGGACTCGATGCGAAAGCGCGGCACCTGTATCAGCCCGCAACCCTGAAGCGCGCAGGTCGTATAGCACTCCGCTTCATTTACGGCGATCCACGACTTCGCCGTGTATTCGACGACCGTGCCGTCGATGACGAAGGTGAACGGGTAGCGAACGTCATGCGTGCTCGAGAAAAATCCGACGGCCTCATGCGCCGACAGCTCCCGCGGATGCCTCGGCACGCCAAAGCGCGCGAGGTAGGCCGGACTCGCGCATACGATTTCCGGCATCGACGCAAGGCGACGCACCACCAGCGATGAATCGCGCGGCGTACCGGCGCGCACCACGCAATCGATACCCTCTGCCACCAGATCGACCAGCCGGTCACCACAGCTGACCGCGAGGTCGATGCGCGGATAGCGGCTGCGGAAATCCGCGATGCGCGGCAGGATGATCTGCGTCGCGTGCACGCCGTGCAGATCGACGCGCAGCGATCCCTGCGGATTCGCCGCCACCGCGCTGACCGACGATTCGGCGTCCTCGAGATCGAGCAGGAGCTGCCTGCTGCGCTCGTAGAACGCCTGTCCGTCCGTTGTCGTGCGTACCTGGCGCGTCGTGCGCTCCAGCAGGCGTGCACCCAGCCGCGCCTCCAGTGCCTTGATTGCGTACGTGGCGGTGGCGCGCGGCACGTTCAGTTCCCCCGCCGCACGCGTGAAGCTGCCCAGCTCGACGATGCGGACGTACAGGGTCAGCGTATCGAAGCGGTCCATGACGTGGATTGTTGGTCCTGACAGAACAATGCAGGCAATTCTCGCTCATTTATCCAGGCCTCATCCATGCCGACACTGCAGGCATGCGATGGAAGACTGCCGTCTTCCCGCCTTCAGGAGCGCACAGGATGACCTCTTCAGCCCGCACCGCCATCGTCACCGGCGCATCGCACGGCATCGGCCGCGCCATCGCGCTGCGCCTGACGCAGGACGGCTTCGCCGTCGCCCTCAACCATGTCGGCAACCGCGCCGGCGCCGAATCGCTGGCGGAACAGATCGAGGCACTTGGGGGCCGCGTCATCGCTGTTCATGCGGACGTATCGGTCGCGGGAGACGTTGCGCGACTGTTCGCCGCCACGCGGGAAGCGCTCGGCCGGCTCGACGTGGTCGCGAACAGCGCCGGCGTCATGAGCAACGACCGGATCGCCGAAACCGACGTCGATGCCTTCGACCGCATGCTGCGGACCAATCTGCGCGGCGCCTTCCTCGTGCTCGGCGAGGCCGCGCGACAAGTCGGCGCCGGCGGACGCATCATCGCGCTGTCGACCAGCGTGATCGCGGTGTCGCTTCCCGGCTACGGTCCCTACATCGCGTCGAAGGCCGGCGTGGAAGGGCTGGTACGCGTACTGGCCAACGAACTGCGCGGGCGCGACATCACCGTCAACGCCGTTGCTCCCGGGCCGATCGCCACCGAACTGTTCCTGTCCGGCAAGACCGGGGAACAGATTGCCCTGGCAGCGCGGACGCCACCGCTGGAACGCCTCGGCACGCCGGAGGACGTTGCCGGCGTCGTGTCCTTTCTGGCCGGGCCGGACGGCGGCTGGGTAAACGCTCAGGTGCTGCGCGCGAACGGCGGCTTTGCATGACCGCGGCCGTCCGCCGGGCGGCATGCGTGAAATTTTCGTGACGGCTGCATCCAGTCGGCGTGCCGGTGTGTAGGGAAAGCGACGGGTCACTGAGCGGTGACGCGTCGTCCATCCCGCCCCTTGCATCCAGGAGAGTCAGACATGTCCGGAAAAACCATCCTCGCCGCCGCATCGACCCTTGCCATGACTTTCGCGCCTGCCGCCCAGGCCGCCGACTTCGTCGGCCTGACCACCGGCAACCAGATCGGCACGTTCAACAGCGGCAACACGGCGTCCGCAAGCTTCATGTCCGTCACCGGTCTGGGCAGCGGCGAACGCCTGCTCGGCATCGACCTGCGCCCGAGTGACAACATGATCTACGGCGTCAGCAGCCTGAGCCGCCTCTACACGCTCGACGCCGCCACGGGCGCGGCGACCTTCGTGTCGGCGCTCGATGTGCCTGTGGTCAATCCGTCGCTCGCCTACGGCATCGACTTCAATCCGGTGGCCGATTTCGCCGGCGGCTCGTCGCTGCGCTTCGTCAGCCAGACCGGCAACAACTACGCCATCAACGCCGGCACCGGCGTCGTCGGCAACGCGCCCGGCGTGATTCCGGCCGGCTTCACCGCGGTCGCCTACACCCGCTCCGATCCGTCGCAATCCAGCGGCCCGGCATCGACGTCGCTGTACTACATCGACACCGCCACCGACACGCTGCATTTCGCCGGTGGCGCCTTCAATGCACCCGTCATCAGCATGGTCGGCACACTCGGCGTGTCCGGCAACGTCATCGGCGCCAACGGCTTCGACATCGATGCATCCGGCATGGGGTGGGCCGCGCTGACGCTGGACAACGGCGACAGCGGCCTGTACTCGATCAATCTGGGCACCGGCCTGGCCACCTTCAATGGCGCGCTCTCGGCCAATCTGCGCGGACTGACGGCAGCACCCTTCATGGCACCGGTACCGGAGCCGGAAACCTGGGGCATGCTGCTCGCCGGACTGGGCCTGGTCGGCATGATTGCGCGCCGCCGCATCAGGCACGCCTGATCACGGCTGAACGTGTGCCGTGCATTGCCGGCACGGCGCACGTCCGGGCGACTCAATCGAGATCGAATGCGTCGCCCTGTTCGGGCACGACGGCCTGCCAGCCCAGTGCATGTTCAAGCTTCTGACGCAGGCTGTCCGCGGCAACCGGCTCGCCATGCGTGACGAACACGCGGCGCGGCGCATGCGCCAGCGTTCCCAGCCAGTCCAGCATTTCACGGTAGTCGGCATGGGCAGACAGCCCGTCGACGCGTGCCACTTCGCAGTTGATCGGCACATCCCGTCCGAAGATGCGCAGGCTGCGCGCGCCCTTGAGCAGTGCGTCTCCCCGCGTGCCCTCCGCCTGATAGCCGGCAATGACGACGGTGTTGCGGCTGTCGCCACCGAACGCGATCAGCTGGTGCAGGATGCGGCCGCCATTGAGCATGCCGGCGCCGGCGATGATCACCTTGGGATAGCGGTTGTCGGCCAGCGCCTGTGAATCCTCCGGCGAGCGCGTGAAGGTCACGGCGTCGCGCATGCGTTCGCAATCCTCCGCGGACAGGCGATGTTCGGTGTGGAAATGACGGAACACGCCGGTCACGTCAATGGCCATCGGACTGTCCAGAAAGACCGGCAACACCGGGATGCGACGCTCGTCCATCAGGCGCGACAGCAAATACATGAGCGCCTGCGCGCGCCCGACCGCGAAGGACGGCAGCATCACCGTGCCGCCGCGCACAGCCGTCCGGCTCACGATGTCGGCCAGCATGGCCGCCGGATCCGTATCCGGATGCAGGCGGTCGCCATACGTTGATTCCACCACCAGCCAGTCGGTGTCGAGCAGCGGCGCAGGCGCATTCATGACCGGATCGTTCGGGCGGCCGACATCGCCGCTGAAGGTAATGCTCTGCCCCGCGCACTCGATGCGCACGCTGGACGCGCCGAGAATGTGGCCGGCCGCGCGAAAGGTCACGACAAAGGGGCCGATGGACACCGGCTCGTCGAAGCCGGTGCTGCGGAACTGCTTCATGACCGCACGCGCCTCGGCGCTGGTATAGAGCGGTTCGGCCGGCTGGTGCCTGCTGTAGCCGCGCCTGTTGATGTGTCGCGCGTCCTCTTCCTGCAGGTGCGCGCTGTCTTCGAGCAGGATGTCCACCAGTTCGCGGGTGGCCGAGGTGCTCCACACCGGTCCGGCGAAGCCTTCCCGCATCAACCTCGGCAGATAACCCGAATGATCGAGATGGGCGTGCGTGAGCACGACCGCGGAAATGCCGGCAGCATCAACCGGAAACGGCTTCCAGTTCCGGCTGCGAACATTCTTCACGCCCTGGAACAGGCCGCAGTCGATCAGCAGCGAGGCATCGCCGTGGGTCAGCAAGTAACGCGAGCCGGTCACCGTACCGGCCGCCCCCAGAAAACGCAGCAGCATCCCGCCTCCTCCCGATGTCGTCGCCGTACCGGCCAGTGTAGCGCCACTGCCGGCAGGGCGCCGGATCAGGGCAGGCGCCGCCTGTGCCTGAACAGCACGCCGAGGCCGGCCAGCAGCATCGCCCAGGCCTGCGGCTCGGGCACCGCCGTCACCTGCCAGCCGATGTCCGCGAAGCCCGCATAGTCCAGCGCCGTGGGCAACTGGCGCTCACCGAACGGCGTGCTCGGGTCCATCATCGTCTCCTGCGGCACGCCGTCGCGCACGCTGTACGTACCTTCCGCCCAGTGGTCGAGATAGCGGTCGAGCGGCACCGCGCCGCCCCAGGCGGCCATGGCGTGCTCACCGACGAACAGCCCGCTGTCGGGATCGATGTTCGCGAACCACGAGTCGGCTTCGCCGAAGCCGAGGATGTGGCCGATCTCGTGGGTGGCGGTGGTCAGGAAGTCCGGTCGGGTACCGTTCAGGCCGGCTTCGTCGGCGCCGAAATACCAGTCGTTCGATGCGTTGAACCAGATATAGCCACCCCAGGTTGCGTAATCCACTGCCTGTGTGCCTTGGGTGCCGGTCTGGCCCCGCGTCGTCACGGCGTCGACGAAGGCGGCGTCACCGCTCGCCTGCAGGCTGTGGCCAGTGCCGGCGAAGCCGAGTACGCCGGGCGCGGTGGGAGATCCTCCGACATAGATGCGCAGCGTATCCGCCGCGATGTCGACGTTCTGCAGCGTGACGGCCGGCCCGCCCAGACTCGGATGCATGAAGGACACCGACCACTGGTCACCGGCGCCCGGCGCTATCGCCGTCAGCGCATCGGTGAATCCGCCGTAGAACGTCGCGGCCAGATCAAGCAGCGCGCGCCGCTCGGTCATCGGCGCCCCGGTGGCAAGGTCGGTGAAGAAACCGTGCGTGTCGTAGCTGTAGTCGAATTCGATCGACAGCGCGGACGCTGACGACGCACTTGCAGCGAACGCGAGCGCAAGCGCCGCACGCAGGCATGACGGGCGGTTCATTTGCGCGCCCTCCTGAAGCGCCGGTTGCCGGCGAGCATCAGCGCGCCGGCCGTCCACATCAGCGCCGAGGCCGGCTCCGGCACGGCACTCAGCGGCGTGACCGAACCGCTACCGCTGCCATAGACCGCCTGCAGCGCAGCGACGCTTTCCGCGTCGAGCGGAAACAGCGGTCCGTCATACGTCAGCTCGGCAAATGCGGCGTCCGGAAACGGATCGGCATCGACGTAGTGCCCCATGCCCAGCGCGTGTCCGAGTTCGTGCTGCGCAACCGCGTAGACCCACAGTGGCGTCCAGCCGGCGCCGGATCGCGTCGCGCTGAACACGACGTCACCGGCCAGCCCGCTGGTGAGCGAATACGGGAAGTACGCATAGGCGTTGGCGCCATCGATATGCGCAACCTGGCCGACGCGGATGTCGGCCAGCCCCGCCGGATCGTAGTCGCCGCTCTCGGGCAGCGGCCCGGCGTCGACCATCTCGACGAAATGGATCGGCAGGACCGCCGCGTAATCCCACAGCGCATGTTCGAAAGCGCTGCGCAGCAACGACGCCGGCAGTGACGCACCGGTACTGTCGCGCAGGCTGCCATCGAGCAGATTGCTGAAGCTGTAGCTCAACTCGATGGCGCTGCCCGGCCCGTCCGCTTGCGGCCAGGCGGCATGCATCGGGAAGTATCCGGCGGCGGCGGGCAGGGCCAGCGCTGCCGACGACAGCGCCATGGCGCCGAGCAGCGTCCGCTTCGTGCCGCGCTTCATCGCGCGGCTCCGCGCCGCCGGGCGCTGAGCCCGGCAACGCCAAGCCCGGCGGCAAGCAGCGCCCACGCGGACGGTTCGGGGACCGGACTGATCGTCAGCCGCACCGCACCCGGCGCTTCGCTCGAATTCAGGAAGCCGTGCAGGAAGTCATTGCCGGAGCTGTCGTTGAGGCCGGTAAGCGCCAGCGCATGGATGGCGTTGCTGCCGCTGATCCAGTCATTGACCAGTGCCGACACGTCGAATTCGACTTCACCGAAGCCGCTGATGGCGGTGCGCGCCGCGGCATCGGCGGCCAGTACATGCGTGGAGAAATAGGTCTGCCAGCTCATGCTGCCATCCGGCTGCGTATCGTCAATGATGCTGGCGAGCGGATCGGCCGTGAGCCCGTGGGCTGACACGACGAAGGGCTGCCCGGCGCTCGCGTTCGCGCCGAAGCCACCGTCCACGCTGGTCATCGTGAGGCGCGCGGTGACCGGCCCGGTGAACAGGCTGAAGTCATGGTCGAACACGAGGTAGATCGTCTCGGCGCCGCTGCTGCCGAAGGGCTCCGGCGTCGACACCCGCAGTACCGGACGGTTGTCGCCGGCGTAGCCGCGCACCGTATTGGCGCCGATGAAAAAAGATGACGTCATTACGTCCTCACTGGCGTCCAGCGTCACGGCGGCGTGCAGCGGTGCGGAGAGGGAAAGCAGTGCCCAGGCGGCAAGCGTGGCCGCGTTCTTTGGATATGTATTCATGATCGACCCCGGATCGGATGATGATTCCCGCGACCACCGGTGTGGCGCAGGCATGTTCTCGTCGAGGCTGGCGGACCCTGGAGCGGGTGCAGCTGGCACCGGCACGATGACCGGCAATGGGAAGCTTGCTGTCCGGCGACGCGGACGGGCTGGCACGGGCGCGCCGGCTGGCCGCACCCTGATCCTCCGGACGCATGCAGGGCATGCGTGAAGGCAGGGCGATAGTGTTTCAAATGCGAATGATTGTCAATAACAAACAGCCGGCATCCCGCGCGGGCGAAAAAAAACCGGCACGAAGCCGGTTTTTCAATTCGCCGTCTTTGCCGCGGCAGGATCAGACCTGCATGTTCATGATGTCCTGATACGCGTTGACCAGCTTGTTGCGCACCTGGACCATCTGCTGGAACGACAGGCTGGCCTTCTGCGACGCGATCATGACGTCCTGCAGATTGGCTTCCGTGGAACCGGTGATGAAGCCTTCGGACATCTGGCGGGCTTCGCTCTGCGCGGCATTGACCTGTTCGATGGCGCTTTTCAGCGCATCACCGAAATCCGCGCTGCCGGCCTCGACCTTGGCGGCCGGCTTGCCGGCCGCGGTCTGCGCGGTCGAGCGCAGCTCTGTGATCATCTGGTTGAGGCTGGTATTCATGATTTCTCTCCAATGCCGGACGGCAAAAACTGCCGGCCGCTGACCGCCACCATGGCGAAGGTCACCCGATTACCGTTTATTCAGCAAATTCCGGGCCAATCGGGCATCCGCGCCGCTCAGCCTTCACGCAACAATCCGTCTGCCTTGTAGCGTGCGAGTTTATACCGCAGCGTGCGCTCGGAAATGCCCAGTTTCTCGATCGCCTTCTTGCGCGAGCCGCCGACGGCCGCGAGCGTCTCGAGTATCAGGTCGCGCTCCATGTCGCGCACCGATCTCACCCGCAAAGGCGCGTCCGGCGTGGCATTCGGCGGGGCGTCGTTGGCGGCTGGCTGAGGCGCGGCCGCGCTCGGCGCAGGCGGCGCTTCGCCGAGCGCGCGCATCGGTGTTCGCTGTCCACCGAGCACGATGTGCTCATCCTCCACGCGCTCGCCCGCTGCGAGGATGGACGCCCGCTGCATCGTGTTTTCCAGTTCGCGCACATTGCCGGGCCAGTCATGGCCGGCAAGTATTGCCGCCGCGGAGTCGCCCAGTTTCAGCACCCTGCCCTGCGCGGCTGCGCAGGCCGCAAGAAAGTGCCGCGCCAGCGGCACGATGTCGCCCGGTCGGTCACGCAGCGAAGGGATGGCGATGGGGAATACGTTCAGGCGATAATACAGATCCTCGCGGAAGCGCCCGGCACGGGCTTCCGCCTCCATGTCCCGGTTGCTGGTGGCGAGCACACGGATATCCAGCGGCACCGGCTTCTTGCCGCCGACCCGCTCCACTTCCCTCTCCTGCAGCACGCGCAGCAGCTTGGCCTGCAGCGCCAGCGGCATTTCCGATATTTCGTCCAGCAGCAAGGTGCCGCCGTCGGCCTGCTCGAACTTGCCCGCCTGCGCCGTGGCGGCGCCAGTGAAGGCGCCCTTCTCGTAGCCGAAAAGCGTGGCTTCGAGCAGGTTGTCCGGAATGGCCGCGCAGTTGATCGCCACGAAGGGCTTGCCGGCGCGTACCGACTGCTGGTGGATGTAGCGGGCAAACACTTCCTTGCCAGTGCCGGATTCGCCGGTCAGCAGCACGGTCGCTTCGGACTTCGCCACGCGCGACACCAGCCCGAGCACCTGCCGGGTGCGCGCATCCTCGGCCACCATGTCGGCCGGCGTCACCACCTGCGCCGCGTAGCGATCGATGTGGGCGAGCAGCACGTCGGGCTCGAACGGTTTGAGCAGGAAGTCGCAGGCGCCGGCGCGCATCGCGGCCACCGCCTTTTCGACGTCGCCGAAGGCAGTCATCAGCAGCACCGGCAAAGCGGCCTCGCGCGAGCGGATCTCGCGCAGCAGCGTCAGGCCGTCCATCGGCTGCATGCGCAGGTCGGTGATGACGAGGTTGAGCGCGTGATCGCCGGTATTGCGCTCGATCATGCGCAGGGCCTGCGGTCCGTCCGCGGCGCCCATGACGCGGTGGCCGGCGCACTCGATGGCCAGGCAGAGTGCGTCACGCAGATTGGGTTCGTCCTCGACCACCAGAATGTTCAGCTTTTCGCTCATCGCCTGTTCTCCAGCACTTCCTCGACAGCCTGCAGCGGCAGGCACAATTTGAAACAGCTGCCCGCTCCCGGGGCCGATTCGCATTCGATGTCCCCGCCATGCACGCGGGCCACGCCACGTGCGATCGCCAGGCCCAGTCCGGTCCCTTCTTCGCGCGTCGTGAAGAACGGCTCGAACAGCCGGTCCTGGATGTTCTGCTCTATGCCTCGCCCGTTGTCGCGCACCGTGAAACACAGTCGCGTGGTGCTGGCGGTGGCGCCCAGCTCGACCACGCCGTCCTGTCCACACGCCTGCACGGCGTTCTCAAGCAGGCTGACCAGTGCGCTGGCGATCGCCTTGCGGTCGCCCGACACGGTGCTGCCATCAGGCAACGCCCGCACCACCAGCTGCACGCCGGCCTGACGCGCCACCGGCTCCACCGTATGGCGCAATTCGTCGACGAGCGCAGCGGTATTGATGGATTCGCGCCCGAGCACCTCGCCGCGCGCAAACATCAACGTGTCGCGGATCAGGCGCTCCAGATGACGAAGCCGGTCCTGGGCGCGCGACGCGATGGATTTCACGTCGGCCACTTCCATGTCGCGCGACATCAGCGTGCCCACGTAGAGCGTCGCCGCGGCGAGCGGCGTGCGCAGCTGATGCGCGAGCGACGCGGCCATTTCGCCCATCGCGGCCAGACGCTCGTTGCGTGCGGCCGCGATCTTCAGCGCGTGCTGGCGCGTCATGTCGTGCAGCAGCACGATGCGCGCGTTCTCGCCGGCGAGCGACGCCTCGCCGACCGACAGGCGGCGGCGCTCGCCACCGGCAGCGGTGCACTCCCACTCGGCAGGCGCATCGGCGGGCGCAAGGCGGGCAACACAGTCCGGCCAAAGTTGCCCGGCATCGGCGCCCACCATGTCGAACGCAGCGGGATTCGCCTGCTCGATGCGGCCCTCGCCATCGACGACGACGACACCGGCGGGCAGCTGGTTGAGCAAGGTTGTCAGCCGGTCGGTCAGGCGCGCCTTCTCTTCGTACTGGCGACGCAACTTGCCGTTCGCCTCGGCCAGCTCTTCCGTCAGGCTGGCAACCTGCTTCTCCAGTGCGCCGTAGGCCTCGGTCAGTTCGGCCGACGCGGCATTGAACAGGCGGAACGCTTCCGCCAGCCGCGCCGCCTCTTCCGGGGCGATGCGCGTGCTGTCAGCCGGTTGTGCGAGGTCTTCAGCCATGGGCTCGGTGCCAGTCCTGCGGGATTGATCGACCGTGCCAGCGTAGCAAGCGCCCCCGTCCGCTCTGGCCGGAATCAGCCGCGCAAAACCCCGCCTTATCTGCGGAACGGCTCGCGCGAAGGAGGCAGAAAATCCGTCTCGTCCCATACGCTGCGTCACTGTCCGTGCGCGGCGCAAATGAATCAACACGCGAGAGACGACACATGGCCGCAACCGCCGTACTCGACCCGAATGAAGGCAGCGCCCCGGCAAGTTCACCGCTGGCGCTGGCCCAGCAGCGCCTCGCCGACATGCCCATGCAGAAGAAGATGGCGCTTGCCGGTTCGCTGGCAATGGCCATTGCGCTGCTCGTGGGCCTGTTGCTGTGGAGTCGTGCGCCGGATTACACGGTGCTGTTCTCGAACATCGACGACAAGGACGGCGGCGCCATCGTTGCCGCCCTGCAGCAGCAGAACGTGCCATACCGGTTCTCCGAAGGCGGCCACGCAATACTGGTGCCGTCGGGCGTCGTGCACGACGCCCGCCTCAAACTGGCCGCACAGGGCCTGCCGCGCGGCGGCTCGGTCGGCTTCGAAATGATGGAGAACCAGAAGCTCGGGCAGTCCCAGTTCTCCGAGCAAGTCACCTACCAGCGCGCACTGGAAGGCGAGCTGGCACGCACCATCGGCACGCTGTCCGCCGTCAGCAGCGCACGCGTGCATCTGGCCATTCCGAAGCAGAGCGCCTTCCTGCGAGACGACCAGAAGCCGTCCGCGTCCGTCGTGCTCGGCCTTCTGGGCGGGCGCTCGCTGAGCCCGGAGCAGGTCGGCGGCATCGTGCACCTCGTCGCCTCCAGCGTGCCGCAGCTGGATCCGTCCAGCGTGTCGGTGCTAGACCAGAGCGGCAATCTGCTGTCCAACCATCGCGACCCGCGCGACGGCTCGGCACTCAATCCCAGCCAGCTCAAGTACGTGCAGGAAGTCGAGGCGGCGACGATACGACGCATCGAAGCAATGCTCGAACCCATCATGGGGCGCGGCAACTATCGCGTACAGACAGCCGCCGACATCGATTTCAGCCAGGCCGAACAGACGGCCGAAACCTACACGCCGAACCCTGCGCCGCAGGCCGCGATCCGCAGTCAGCAGACGAGCGAATCGATCAGCAACCAGCCGGCGGCCGGCGGCGTGCCGGGCGCGCTCAGCAACCAGCCGCCCGCACCGGCGACGGCGCCGATCACGACACCGGCCGCGCCGGGCACACCGGTGGCGGAAGGCCAGATGGTGCCCATCAACACGCGCAAGGATTCGACGACGAACTTCGAAGTCGACAAGACCGTCCAGCACATCCGCCAGCCTGTCGGCCAGATCAAGCGCCTGTCGGTTGCAGTGCTGATCAACCAGAAAGTGGAAACCGACGACAAGGGCAAGGCCACGCCGATTCCGCCGACCGAAGCTGAAATCAAGCGCATCAACGATCTGACGCGCGAAGCGATGGGCTTCAGCGAAACCCGCGGTGACACGTTGAACGTGGCCTCGGCGCCCTTCACGGAAGTGCCGGTCGAAGTCATCGACACGCCGATCTGGCAGGACCCGGAAATGACCGGCCTCGCGCGCGAACTGGTGAAGTACCTGCTGGTCGCCGGCGTGGCCGCCTACCTGTTGTTCGGCGTGCTGCGCCCGCTGGTGCGCAGCCTGACGGCGCCGCCCGAAACCGATGACGAATCGGACGTGCGCGACGTGACGCTGGACGAGAACGGGCAACCGGTCGGCCTGCCGGAAGGCAGCCCGGCGGCGCAGCTGGAACTGTCACCGGAAGCGCGCGCCAACCTCGACTTCGAAACCAAGCTCGAAGCCGCACGCAACATGGCCAAGGAAGATCCCAAGGCAATTGCCGAAGTGATCAAGCACTGGGTGAGCGGCGATGAATGATCAAGGCATAGAACGCAGCGCCCTGCTGCTCGTGACGCTGGGCGAGGATGCGGCCGCCGAGGTGCTCAAGCATCTCGGCCCGCGCGAGGTGCAGAAGATAGGCACGGCGATGGCCAGCCTGCGCAACGTGCCGCGCGAGAAGGTCGCCGAAGTGCTCAACCTGTTCGACGAGGCGACCGCCGCCGGCACGCGCCTGTCGGCCGACGAGACGCTGATCCGCAACATGCTGACCAAGGCGCTGGGCGAAGAGCGGGCCGGCCACCTGCTGTCGCGCATCCTCAACGACTCCGACACCGCCGGCATCGAAGGTCTCAAGTGGCTGGACGCGGCGACCATCTCGAACCTGATCAAGAACGAACACCCGCAGATCATCGCCACCATCCTGACCCACCTGGAATTCGACCAGGCGGCTGAAGTCATCAAGCTGTTCACGGAGCGCCTGCGCAATGACGTCATCCTGCGCATCGCAACGCTGGACGGCGTGCAGCCGGTGGCGCTCAAGGAACTCAACGACGCGATGTCACGCGTGCTGTCCGGCTCGGCAAAGATGAAGAAGACGGCGCTCGGCGGCATCAAGGCGACGGCGGAAATCCTCGGCTTCGTCGGCAGCGCGAATGAATCGGCCATCCTCGACGCGGTGAAGGAATACGACTCGGAACTGGCGCAGAAGATCGTCGACGAAATGTTCGTGTTCGAGAACCTGCTCGACATCGACGACCGCGGCGTACAGACGCTGCTGCGCGAAGTCAGCGGCGACCAGCTGGTGCTGTCGCTCAAGGGCGCCTCGCCCGAGCTGCGCGAGAAGATCTTCAAGAACATGTCGTCGCGCGCCGCCGAGTCGCTGCGCGAGGACCTCGAAGGACGCGGCCCGGTGAAGCTGTCCGACGTCGAAGCCGAACAGAAGGAAATCCTGAAGATCGCACGCCGCCTGGCCGAAGAGGGCCAGATCGTCATGGGCGGCAAGGGCGGCGAGGAAATGCTGTGACACCGCCGATCAGCGTCGCGCGGAGCCGGCGCGCATGAGCGACGACGCAGTGCAGGCGTTCACCCGCTGGAAGTTGCCGGTATTCGACGACAACGGCGACGCCAACGACGATGCGGCGCCCGTTCCCGACGCAGACGCGTCCGGCACCGCGACGGCCGAACCGGGGTCCGAAGCCGAGGTGGAAGCGGAACCGGCCTTCAAGCTGCCTACCGCCGACGAACTTGAAAAGCTGCAGCAAGGGGCGCACCGTGAGGGCTACGCCGCCGGCTACGAAGAGGGCACCGCGCGCGTACGCATGGAAGCGATGCGCCTGCACAGCGTCGTCGAACAACTGGAAGACGCTCTCGCCCTGCTCGACACACGGGTGGCGCAGGACGTACTGAATCTGGGCGTGGAGATTGCGCGCCAGGTCGTGCGCCAGACCGTCACGGTCAAGCCGGACATCGTCATCAACGTGGTCAAGGAAGCGATCAACCAGCTGCCGCATCAGCACACCGCGGTCTATCTCAATCCCGAGGACGCCTCCCTGGTGCGCGCTCACGCGGCCGGCGAACAGCTGACACACGGCGGCCACCGCATTTTCGAAGACGAGACGATCGCACGCGGCGGCTGCAAGGTCGAGGCCGGTGGCTGCCAGATCGACGCGACGCTGCCGACCCGCTGGTCGCGCATCGTGGAAGCGCTGATCGATGAAGTGGAGTGGATACAGCATGACTGACAGCAGCGTGATCGACGACGAACAGGACGTCCCGGCGGAAGCGCCGGCACAGCACGCTGACATGCCGGACACACCGGACCTGCCGGACGCACCGGACACACTGCAGGCGCCGGACGTACCGGAAGCCCTGAACGCACACGTGGCGAAGTGGTCCGGCTTCCTGGCCGACTGCGGATCGCTGGCCGGCCAGATCAATCCGTATCAGCACGCGGGCCGGCTCACCCGCATCAACGGGCTCGTCATGGAAGCATCGGGGCTGAAGCTGCCGCTCGGATCGGGCTGCCGCATCATGGTGCCTGGCGGCAACAGCTGCGAAGCGGAAGTGGTCGGCTTCAACGGTGAAAAGCTTTTCATGATGCCGACCGACGACGTCGTCGGCCTCGCGCCGGGCGCCCAGGTCATCCCGCTGGAAACCACGCCGCCGCGACCGACAACGACCGAACGGCTGGAGCCGCGCCGGCGTGCATCGGACCGTGCCAAGCACCTGCCGGTCGGCGACGCGCTGCTCGGGCGCGTCGTCGACGGTGCCGGACGTCCGCTCGACGGCCTCGGCCCGGTCGTCACGCGACATTCCCGGTCGGTCGCGAGCCGCGCCGTCAATCCGCTGCTGCGCGAACCGATACGCCGCACGATGGACGTCGGAATCCGCTCGATCAATTCGCTGCTGACGGTCGGCCGCGGCCAGCGGGTCGGCCTGTTCGCCGGCTCCGGCGTCGGCAAATCGGTGCTGCTGGGCATGATGGCCCGCTTCACGTCCGCCGAAGTCGTCGTCGTCGGTCTGATCGGCGAACGCGGACGCGAAGTGAAGGAATTCATCGAACAGATTCTCGGCGCCGCCGGACTCGCCCGCTCCGTGGTCGTGGCGGCACCGGCCGACACCAGTCCGCTGATGCGCCTGCAGGGCGCCGCCTACGCCACCACCGTGGCCGAGTGGTTCCGCGATCAGGGCCGTCACGTGCTGCTGATCATGGACTCGCTGACCCGCTACGCAATGGCACAGCGCGAAATCGCACTGGCCATCGGCGAGCCGCCGGTCACACGCGGCTATCCGCCAAGCGTCTTCGCGCGCCTGCCGCAACTGGTGGAGCGCGCCGGCAACGGCCCCGAAGGCGGTGGCTCGATCACAGCCTTCTACACGGTACTGGCCGAAGGCGACGACCAGCAGGATCCGATCGCCGATTCCGCCCGCGCCATCCTGGACGGCCACTTCGTGCTGACGCGCCAGCTCGCGGACGGCGGCCACTACCCGGCCATCGACATCGAACAATCGGTCTCGCGCGCCATGCACGGTCTGGTCAAACCCAGTCATTTCGATCTGGTACGGCAGTTCAAGAGCCTGTGGTCACGCTATCAGCGCGCGCGCGACCTCATTGCCGTCGGCGCATATGCACCGGGGTCCGACCCGCAGCTCGATCTCGCCGTCAACATGTTTCCGGTGCTTGAAACCTTTCTGCAGCAACGCATGGATGAACGCGAAGGCTACGAGGACGCGGTGATGAAACTGCACCAGCTCTTCGGCGCCACACCGTAAATGCAAAAATTCGTGACGTCGGCGCACGCCGTGACATGGCGCACGCGACCTCACGCCAGATGACGGGAACTCTCCTACCATGGCCGAACCCTTCCGACTGCAAACCATCCTCGACCTGAGCCAGAACCGCATGGATGACGCGGCCCGTGCGCTGGCCGCCTTGCTGGCAAGCGAGCAGGACCACGCCCGAAAGCTGCTCCTGCTCGAGGACTATCGCACCGAATATCAGGGACAGTTCATGAGCGCGGCACGTGGCGGCCTGACGCCGGGCCAGTGGTCGAATTACCGGGCCTTTCTCGCCCGCATCGACGACGCGATCCGCCACCAGGAACATCAGGTCGCCCAGTCGCGTGACCGCTCACAGGCCGGGCAGCGCGAATGGCTGGACACGCGCACCCGGGTCAAGGCTTTCGAAACATTGTCGGAGCGCCATCAGGCAAGCATCGCGAAGAACGAAGCCCGCGCCGAACAGCGCGTCGCCGACGACCGCTCCGGCCGACCGGCCAACGACGACTGACCGGCATCACCGGCTGGCACGCTTGATGCTCAGATCTTTCCACCAACGGAGAGATCACCATGCCAGACGTCACCCTCAAGCTGTCCGCGTCACCATCGCCCGCATCAAATACCCCGCTTGCGTCCGGCAGTCCGGTCAGTGAGGCACGTGGCGTCGGTGCAGACCCTGCCGCCGACGACTCGGGCGCCTTCGCGGATCTGCTGCGCGACAGCCTGAAGGCGGCTGCCGACGCGGCCGCCGACGCTGCGACCGAAGACCTTCTGGCCGGCCTCCAGGACGGCGAAGCCGCGGACGACGCCGACCTGCAGACCCTGCTGAACGATCCGCTGCAGACCATCATCGACCCGCTGGCAGCCGCGATGGCGCAGCCGATCGTGCTGCCCGCCGGCAAGACAGCGCAGAAGCCCGAACTCGATGTCGATGCCGACGCGGACGCGGACGAGCGCACATCGGCACTGGTGCAAACCGACAGCACCGGCGGCACGGCACGCACCGGCAAGGACACGGCAGACACTGCACTCCAGGCGGCAGGGATTGCCGCCGCTGCGGAACGCGCCGGCAATGACCGGCCGGATGCCGCGCTGGCGCCTGTCCAGGCAACCGACAACAGCGCGCAGATGGCGCAGCAGGCACATGCGGCCGATTTCAGGGGGCACCTTGCGGCAGCGCAGCGCCCTGCCACGGAACTGACCGTGTCGACCCCGATCAACCAGCAAGGATGGGCGGACGACGTCGGTCACCAGGTCGCCTGGCTGGCCGAACAGGGTTCCGGCCGCGCCGAACTCGTACTGACGCCACCGCACCTTGGGCGCATCGAAATTTCGCTGCAGATCGGCGTCGATCAGAGCAGCGCGCAATTCGTGTCCGCCAGCCCGCAGGTACGCGAAGCACTGGAACAGGCCATGCCGCGGCTGCGTGAAATGCTGGCTGACAGCGGCATATCGCTGGGCGAAGCCAATGTGAGCAGCGACCATCCGTCGGGCGAGCGCGGTTCGGGCGGCGAACGCGGACATCGCGGACGCGACACGCTGCCGGCGGAGGGTGCCGTCGCCGCGTCGGCGCGGCGCGGCGTCGGGCTGGTAGACCTTTTCGCATGACGCGGAAGGCGCCCGAAAACCCGCGCATTTCGCATCGGCGCTAAAAAACCGGGTGATTCAGCCGTTATTCGGTCATTGAAAGGCATCAGTACCCGCCGACAATTCCGAATCAGACAGGAGCGACACCATGGCCAAAGCCGCCACCGCAGACGATGCTGCGGAAGCACCCAAGAAAAGCAAGAAGAAACTCATCATCATCATCGTCGTGCTCGTACTGCTGCTGCTCGTCGGTGGCGCCGCCGCCTTCTTCATGATGGCCGCCGGCGCACACGATGCCGACGCCTACGACGAGCACGCGGACGAAATGGCACCCGAGGAAGACTCGGGCTCCCGTGCCCGCGAGCTGCGCCGGGAAAAAGCGAGGATCAAGAAGGAAGCTGAAGCCAAGGGCCTGCCACCGGTGTTCGTGGAACTCGATCCGTTCACGGTGAACCTGCAGCCGGAATCGTCGATCGACCAGTATCTGCAGGTGAAGGCATCCCTGCGCGTGGATGAAGCGCACGCGGCCGACCAGCTCAAGAACTACATGCCGGAGATTCGCCACCACGTGCTGCTGCTGCTGTCCGGCAAGAAGGCGTCGGAACTTTCGCAGCCGGCAGGACGCGAAGCGCTGGCAACCGAAATCCTGCACGCGGTCAACGCCATCGTCGGCGAAACCCCACGGGGCAAGAACGGCGAGCCGGAAGAACCCATCGGTCCGGTGGAGAGCGTGTTGTTTACCTCCTTCATCATCCAGTAATCGCCCATGTCCGATTTTCTTTCCCAGGAAGAGGTCGACGCCCTGCTCAAGGGCGTCACCGGCGAATCCGAAGAGGTGGCGGAAGCCGAGGACACGAGCGCCGTCCGCCCGTACAACCTCGGGACCCAGGAAAGAATCGTGCGCGGGCGCATGCCCACGCTGGAGCTGATACACGAGCGGTTTGCGCGCTACCTGCGCATCGGGCTGTTCAACTTCATGCAGCGCAGCGCGGAAGTGTCCATCGGCCCGATCCGTCTGCAGAAATATTCGGAATTCATCCGCAACCTGGTGGTGCCGACCAATCTCAACCTCGTTCAGGTCAAACCGCTGCGCGGTACAGGGCTGGTGGTGTTCGATCCGAATCTGGTGTTCCTCGTCATCGACAACATGTTCGGCGGTGACGGGCGCTTCCACACACGGGTCGAGGGCCGCGACTTCACTCCGACCGAGCAGAGCATCATCCAGGGGCTGCTCGGCGTCTTCTTCGCCGAGTACGAGCGCTCTTGGGAGCCGGTATTCAAGATCGGCTTCGAGTACATGCGCTCGGAGATGAACTCGCAGTTCGCGAACATCGCAACCCCGTCGGAGATCGTCGTCGCGGCCACCTTCACGATCGAACTCGGTGGCGTGACGGCGGAGATGCACATCTGCCTGCCCTATTCCATGGTCGAACCGCTGCGCGATACGCTGAATTCGTCGATGCAGAGCGACAGCGTCAGTTCCGACAACCGCTGGATCAACCTGCTGACGCGGCAGGTACAGGACGCCGCCGTCGAGCTGTCGGTCACGCTGGGCCAGGGCTCGTTGACGCTGGGCGGACTGAACACCCTAAAGGTTGGCGACATCATTCCGATAACTATCCCAGAGACGGTGGAAGCTGAAGTCGATGGCATACCGGTTCTGGCGTGCAGCTATGGCATACAGGGCGGCAACTATGCACTGAAGATCGAGCGCTTCATTGCCGACGAGGACGAGCTGATTGAACACGCCCTGAACACCCGGGGCAACAAGACAGGTGAGGGCAGCCATGAGTGATGTAGCCGCAGAAGAAGAACAGGTCAGCGAGGACGACTGGGCCTCCGCGATGGCGGAACAGACGACTGCCGACGAAGCCCTGGCCGCACTCGACGCCGATGCCGCCACGCCCGCTGCCGTTCAGCCCGCGAACATTTTCCAGCAGTTCGGCGATGCCGCGAACAAGTCCGAGGGGCTGCGCGACTTCGAAATGATCCTGGACATCCCGGTGCAGCTGACCGTGGAACTCGGCCGTACCAAGATATCCATCCGCAACCTGCTGCAGCTGGGCCACGGCTCCGTCGTCGAACTCGACGGCATGGCCGGCGAACCGATGGACGTGCTCGTCAACGGCACGCTGATCGCCCAGGGCGAGGTGGTCGTGGTAAACGAAAAATTCGGCATCCGCCTGACCGACATCATCACCCCCGCCGAGCGCGTGAAGAAACTCAAGCGCTGACGCAATCGAACCCTCCTCCTGATTCAATCTTGCACGAATCAGGCTTCCGGGCGACGCACTCACGTGGGTCGCCCTTGTTTTTTCCGCCCCCGGTTCTCGCCGTCTGCACGAATGCGCCTACTCGCTCAGGCGCGTGCGCAACCCTGCCGGCACCCGTGCCAGCGTGCTGTCGCTCTCGTCCTTCAGGCCGACACCCGTCAGCCGCACCTGTACGGCCTGCTGCATGAGCCAGCTGAGCCGGTAGGCTGCTGCCCCGTAGCCCTGCCCCTGCGGACGCACATTCGAGATGCAGTTGCGCTCCGCATCCGAGCGCCCGCTCACCGGCGCGTACGTGAGATAGATGCCCAGACTGTCGGGAGAACTCAGGCCCGGACGTTCACCGATCAGCATGGCGACCATGCGCGCGCCCAGCGCCTCGCCCGCTTCGTCGGCCAGCGCCACGCGCGCCTGCGTGGCGATGATGACCGGAGCGATGACCCAGTCCGCCGGCAACAGCGGATACAGCGCGCCCAGCAGCGGTACCGCATGACGTGCCACGGCGGCCGACGACAGCCCGTCGCCGATCACCACGGCGAGATCGCAGCCGTCACCGCGCAGGCCGGCAAGGCGCTCCCGGTCGTCCGGATCAAGCCGGCGACCGAGGTCCGGGCGGCGCAGATAGGTTTCACGGTCCGGTGCGCGGCTCTTCACCGACACGGCGGGCCAGTCCTGCCCGCGCAGCGCACTGGCCAGTGCGGACACGTCGAGCGGCGTATGGATCGCGTCGCGCGCCAGCGCATGGGCCAGCCCGAAGCCCAGCGCTTCCGACGTGGGCACCGCCGTCCCCACTCGCCCGAGACCGATGCGCGCCGGCGTGTGCGACCGCCAGCCCGCCCACGCGTCAGCCGCGTCGGTCAGGTTCTTGTCTTCTTCGGCATCAGACATCTGGAATCCCGTATGCATCGATTTCGTGTTCGCGGACGGCGCCCTCGCCGCCCGCGTGCGTCATCGTCAAAATGCCTTCGTCACGCTGACGAACAGCTTGTCCTTCGCCACGTCCGAGTCGCTCCGCCCGTTGTCGAGGCTGACGAAACGCGTGTAGGCGTCCGGCTCGCTGGAGGCCGAGTAAAAGACGCCGGCCGACCAGCCGTCGTTGAAGGTCCGCGTGACGCCGACCTTGTAGTACGTGATGTCCAGGCCGGTCGCATGCCGGATGATCTGCCGCCCGATCTGGCCGCTTACGTTCCAGCCCTCCGCCACATCGTGGCTCGCGTTCAGTTCGTAGTAATGCGATCCGCGCGTATTGCCGGTCACGCCGGCGTCGGCGTCGCCGAAGAAGCCGTCATTCACCGGCGAGTTGTTGGTGCTCCAGCCGAAATACTCGGTCAGCGCGCGGCCGGTCTTGAAGGTGAGCCACTGCCAGGTAATGCTCAGATAGGCCTCGGCTGTGTCGAGCTTGTTTGACGCGTTGAAGCCGGTGAAGATCGAATCGTTCCAGTTCGCGCCGGGGTAGGCGTAGTACACGACACCGGCGTCATAACTGATCGTGTCGGCGAGACTGCCACGGTAACCGCCGTAGAGATCGGTCTCGACGCTGGCACCGGGCAGCCAGTGGTCCGACACGTTTGACGCGAAGAAGCCGGCGTAGAAGCCGCTCCGATGCACGGCTTCCGCGCTGAACTGCAGCGCCGGCCTGCCCCAGCTCTGCGACTGGCCGCGGAAGATGTAGTCGCTGACGAGAGTCACGCTGAGCGGAAAGCGCCAGTCGGGCTCACCGGCCATCGTGGCGGCATCGTCGGCCGCCCTCGCCAGCGGCAGCGACAGCGCCGTCGCCAGTGCGGCACAGAGGACTTTCATGATGCGACGGGTATGCATGTCTGACTCCTTTGGGGTCTTCACGTCGGATCGTTTCCGGTTGTCCGCGCTGTGCGGGCGTTCATGCGGCGCGCGGCGCCGGCAGCGCCGACAGATTCGCAAAGCCGTCCAGCAGGCGCCGGTTGTCACCGGGCAGCAGTTCGCCGGACGGATCGGTGATGCCCATGCGGACGAGCCATTGCTCGAATTCCGGCGCGCGCTTGAGCCCCAATGTGCGACGCAGGAACAGCGCGTCGTGGAAGGACGTGCTCTGGTAGTTGAGCATGATGTCGTCGGCCCCGGGCACGCCGATGATGAAGGGAATGCCGGCCGCGCCGAGCAGCACGAGCAGCGTATCCATGTCGTCCTGGTCCGCCTCGGCATGGTTCGTGTAGCAGACGTCGCAGCCGAGTGGCAGGCCGAGCAACTTGCCGCAGAAGTGGTCTTCCAGCCCGGCGCGGATGATCTGCTTGCCGTCGTACAGATACTCCGGCCCGATGAAGCCGACCACGGTATTGATGAGCAGCGGCTGGTAGCGGCGCGCGACCGCGTAGGCTCGCGCCTCGCAGGTCTGCTGGTCAACGCCGTGATGCGCATTCGCCGACAGCGCACTGCCCTGCCCCGTCTCGAAGTACATGACGTTGTCACCCAGCGTACCGCGCCCGAGCGAGCGCGCGGCGTCCTGCGCCTCGTCGAGGATGGACAGGCTGACGCCGAAGGACCGGTTGGTGCCCTCGGTGCCGCCGACCGACTGGAACACCAGATCGACCGGCGCGCCCTGCTCGATCAGCCGTATCGTGTTGGTGACGTGGGTGAGCACGCAGGACTGCGTCGGAATGTCGAAACGCCGGATCAGTTCGTCGAGCATGCCGAGCAGATTTGCGATCGCCGGCAGGCTGTCCGATGCCGGATTGATGCCGATCACCGCATCACCCGCGCCGCACAGCAGGCCGTCGAGCGTCGACGCCGCCACGCCGCGCATGTCGTCGGTCGGGTGATTGGGCTGCAGGCGCACCGCCAGATGTCCCGGCAGGCCGATGGTGTTCCGAAAGCGCGTCACCACGCGGCACTTGCGCGCCACGGCGATCAGGTCCTGGTTGCGCATGAGCTTGCTGACCGCCGCCACCATTTCCGGCGTGAGGCCGGGTTCAACCGCACTGAGCGTGTCGGTATCGGCCGCGTCGTCAAGCAGCCACTCCCGGAAACCGCCCACCGTCAGGTGGGCGATCGGGGCAAAGGCGGCGCGATCATGGCTGTCGATGATGAGGCGCGTGACTTCGTCGTCCTCGTACGGCACCAGCAGGTCTTCGAGAAAGGTCCCGAGCGGGATGTCCGCCAGCGCGTGGCGGGCGGCTACGCGCCGCAGCGCCGAACCGGCTGCAACGCCGGCCAGCACGTCTCCCGAGCGCATCGGGCTGGCGCAGGCCATCACCGTTTTGAGATCCGGGAAGTTGAACGTCTCCCCGGCGAGCATGACGCGATAGGCCATGAATGTCTCCTCAGCGGGTGCCGGCCAGCATGGCGTCGCCCGGCGCGTCGGCACGTTGCTGTCCGGTCATGAAGAAGTAGGCGGATGCGAGCACGAACAGGCCGAGGAACACGCCCGCAAGCAGGGTGTTGAACCACACCATCGCGAACAGGCAGCCGATGCCCAGCGCCAGCGCGACGGCCGGGAACAGCGGATAGAACGGCGCGCGGAAGGGTCGCTCCAGCAACGGCTCGGCGGCACGCAGCTTGAACAGCGAAGCCATCGACATGATGTACATCACGATGGCGCCGAACACGGACATGGTGACGATGTTCGCGGTCAGCGTCTGGCCACCGAAGCTGATCCATTCGTCGCTGAAGATGGCGGCGACGCCGATCGCGCCACCGGCCAGCAGTGCCCGATGCGGCGTCTGGAAGCGCGGGCTGAGCGCGGCAAAGTAACGCGGCAGATAGCCGGCGCGGGCCAGCGCGAAGATCTGCCGCGAGTAGCCCATGATGATCCCGTGGAAGGAGGCGATCAGGCCGAACAGGCCGATCCACACCAGCATGTGCAGCCAGCCGCTGTTCTCGCCCACGACCGCCTTCATCGCCTGCGGCAGCGGATCGTTGATGTTGGCGATCTGGCGCCAGTCACCCACGCCACCGGCAAAGATCATGACGCCGAACGCGAGTACCAGCAGCGTCAGGATGCCCGCCACATAGGCAATCGGGATGGTGCGCTTCGGGTCCTTCGACTCTTCGGCCGCCATGGCGGCGCCCTCGATCGCGAGAAAGAACCAGATCGCGAACGGAATCGACGCGAAGATGCCCGACAGCGCAGTGGCGGAGAATGTGCTTTCGCCGGCCCAGCCGTTGGCGACGAAGTTGCTCATGCTCCAGCCCGGCGCCACGACGCCCATGAACAGCAGCAATTCGCCGATGGCGAGCAGCGTGACGAACAGTTCGAACGTGGCCGCAATGCTCACGCCGACCCAGTTCAGTGCGATGAACACGACGTAGGCGCCGAGCGCGATCAGTTTCGGGTCGAGCTGCGGGAACTGCACGTTCAGATAGGCGCCGATGGCGAGCGAAATGGCCGGTGGCGCGAACACGAATTCGATCAGCGTCGCAAAGCCCGCAACAAAACCGCCGAACGGTCCGAACGCACGGCGCGCGTAGGCGAACGGCCCGCCTGCGTGCGGAATCGCCGTCGACAGTTCGGTGAAGCTGAAGATGAAGGTCGTATACATCGCCGCCACCAGTATCGTGGCCACGAGAAAACCCAGCGTGCCCGCCGTGTTCCAGCCGTAGCTCCAGCCGAAGTACTCGCCGGAGATCACGAGACCCACGGCAATGCCCCACAGCTGCAGCGGGCCCAGCACCTTCTTCAGTGACTGCGGGCTGCCCTGCCCCGCGCTCTCCAGTCTTGACGTCATGTTTTCTCTCCTCCCGGATCTGCTCCACCGCCACGGCGGAACTCCCCTTGATTGCATCACCGGGCCCCTGGGCTCACTATCCGGATTCGGAAAAGCGACTATCCCGAATCGGAAAAAGTGGCGCCGATACTGGCACGACCGATGCTAACCATCGGAAGTAACGGTAAATTCCCTGTCGCGCGAGTGACAGGAGGAGAGGTCATGACAATGGGACAAGGATTCGCGCGGGCACACCGGGACACCGGCAACCTGCGTGTGCGTCTGAGCCACGACGTCGCCGAGCACGCGGACAACATTTCGCGCTGGCATCAGGAATACGAGCAGCTTTCCGGCGGCGTGTTCGCGGGTTGCGTGCGTGAAATGCTGATCGAAGGACCGAGCCTGCAGGTGTTTCACGAATACACGCAGCAGGAAACCAGCCAGCAGTGCGGTCCCTGGGCGGGCTCGGTGTGGATGGGATTGCCCGATCTGTCGCGCACCGGCGAAGTGCGCTTTTGCGGCCGTGCGCACGCGGACGGGGTGCCCCTGATGATGGCGCGGGCCAGCAGCGGCTTCTCGCTGCGCACGCCGCGCAGTTTCGGCATCTACGGCATCGTGGCCGACGAACGGTGGCTGGCGTCCCGGCTTGCCGGCCGGGACGGCCGGCACCTTGAATACCTGCTCACGCACGGCTCCGTCGCCAGCCGCCCCGTCAGTCCGTCGCGCCACAGCGAGCTTTGCTTCCTCATCGAGGGCCTGCTGCAGCGCAGCGACGGCAACGCGAATGGCGCGAACGCGGAGGCGCTGTGCGTGCGCCTCGTCGATCTGCTGCTCGACAGCCTGGGCGACGCGCCGCATCCGCCCGCGCGCACGGTGCTCGAACAGCGCCGGTTCGACATCGTGATGCAGGCGCGCGACATCGCGCTGCGGCCCGACGTCGCACTGGAGGGCGTGGATGATCTGTGCGGGCGCCTGCACGTCACGCGCCGGACGCTGCAGAACCACTTCAACTGCGTGCTCGGCATGGCGCCCAAGGACTACCTCAAGCGCGTGCGACTGAATGCCGTGCGCCGCGAGCTGCAGCATGGCGGCGATCCGGCGCGCTGCGTGCACGACATCGCCACCCGGTGGGGTTTCTGGCACCTCGGCCACTTCTCCCACGATTACCGGACGCTGTTCGGGGAATTGCCGTCGATGACGCTGCGGCGCGCGCTTGCGCCCGCGCAGCAGCTCGCCGGCGTTGTGCACCCGGCCGGGCAGTGATATCGTCAGGCTTCCCGTCCGCCCAGCCCGGTACCGACATGCGACTGCTGCTCGCCATCTTCCTGCCCTTCATGGTGTTCTTCACGATCGGCCGCCCGATCGCCGGCGTGATCTGCCTCATCCTGCAACTGACGCTGATCGGCTGGATACCGGCCGCCCTGTGGGCGGTATATTCATTGAGCCAGTACAAGACCGAACGCAGGATCGACGAAGCGCTCGGCCGGCGCTGATCACTCCCGCATGCCCGCCCTCTCGCCGGGCCGTATCGCCAGCGTCTGGGTGAACGTCAGGTCGTCCGAGTCGACCACCTTCGCCAGCAGCTCGCCACCTGCGTCGCCCGGACGGAAGTGGAAGCGCAGCTGCGGGTTCTCGCTCAGCGCGAAATCGACGTCGGCGCTCAGCAACAGGCGTCCCGCATAGCTGACCTCCATGTGGCGCACGAAGCGCGCCGGCGTGTAGAGCCGCGTCACCTGGTCCATCTGCATGCCGTTGAGGTTGGGATGGCTGACCATCAGTGTCGCAGTCGAAGTCTGTCCTTCGGCCGATTCGCCATCCACCCGCAGCTTCATCTTGCCCAGCCGCGCCATCGCGGCCTCCAGGTCCTTGCCGGCCGGCGCCGAACAGCCGCCCGCCGCCCGCACATACTTGCTCGACACATGCAGCTTGCCGTCACTGGTTTCGGCAACCGCCCGCATCCATGTGTACTGCTCGACCCGCACGCGTGTGTCGATGTCGGCGCGCCCGGCTTCCGGCGACAGCGTGAAAGCGGCGGCAACCGGTGTGGGATTGCCGTCGATGAGCAGCCACATCCTCGTGATGTGATAGTCCGGCGTCTGGTCGATCTTCGCCCGCAGGCCGACCGGCACCACGGCGGCGTCCTCTGCACGGAACGGCGCGTCGATCTCGATCACGTCGCTCGACTCGACCACCTGCCGGCCGGCGAACAGCGTGGCCTGCACGGTGCGCCACACTTCGGTGTCCCCGGACGGATCGCCGGCTGCGCCGGCCGGCATCAGATACAGCGCGCATGCCAGGCACAGTGCCGCGCGCAGGGCTTTCATGCTCATGGTGTCCTCCTCGTTTTATCTGTACCGCCATTGGACGACGCGGAGATGCCGCGCATCTGCGACTAAGTCACATTCGGGCATCCGGCAGACCCTAGAATCAGCGGTCAACGAGGAGGAGACATTCCATGACGCGGTACATCGGATCGCCCGGACAGTGGCGGGACTGGATCACCCGTTTCCCGGCACTTGATGCGCTGCCGCCGGCCGAACGCAAGGAGCTGCTCGACAACAGCTCGGAAGTGCGCCTGTCGGCCGGCGAAACGGGCTATCGCGAAGGCGACGCCTGCAGCAACTTCATCCTGCGCATCGAGGGCTGGTCGCGCATCCAGCGTCTGTCCGCCAACGGCCGCGAGGTACTGCTGTATCGCGTCGGCCCGGGCGACTCCTGCGTGCTGACCACGTCCTGCCTGCTCGGCGTGGCGCGCTATCCGGCAGCCAGCACGGCGGAAACCGATCTGCGTGAAGTCGCCATCGCGGGCACTACGTTCCGCACGCTGCTCAACCAGTCCGAGCCCTTCAGACAGTTCGTGTTCGAGCACTACGGCCGCCTGCTGTCGGACATGATCACGCTGCTTGATGCGCTCAAGTTCCGGCGGCTGGACGCACGGCTGGCGGAATTGCTGCTGGCGCGCACCGTCGATGGCCTTACGCTGGCCGACACGCACAGCCGCATCGCGACCGATCTCGGCAGCACGCGCGAGCCGGTGGGACGCATCCTCAAGCAGTGGGCACGCAAGGACTGGATCACCATGGCGCGCGGACGCATCGAGGTCATCGACCGCGATGCGCTGACCGAGTTGGCCACCGACCAGACGTGAGCATCCATGCGCGGGCGGCAGAAATTGCCGCCTGAAACGGCGTCTATTCCCGGACTGAAACCGGCGCCGTGCGCGCTAGCCTGTGCGCATGAACAGATTGCTTCCCTCTTTCCTGCTGTTTGCCGCCAACGGCGCAGCGCACGCCCAGGACGCCGTCGAGGCACCGGCGTCCGGCGCGGGTGCCGTGGTGCAGATGCTGGGCGCGCTGGCGCTGGTCCTGCTCGTCATGTTTGCACTGCTGTGGGCGCTGAAGCGCCTCTCCGGCGGGCGCGTGCCCGGTTCGGCACCGATACGGACGATCGGCGGCATCGCCGTCGGTTCGCGCGAACGTGTCGTGCTGCTGGAGATCGGCGAGCACTGGCTGGTCGTCGGCGTCGCGCCGGGTTCGGTCAGCGGCATCGCCACGCTGCCGCGCGGCGACCTCGGCCAGGACAGCGACGGCGCGAAGCCGGCCGCAGCCGATTTCGGCACACTGCTGGCCCGGCTGAAAGCCGGACGTTCATGATGCGCCGGTCCGTCGCTGCACTTGCGCTGGCGGCCGTCGGCGCAATCGTCGCGCCGCAGGCGTTCGCGCAGGCGCTGCCCGCACTCACGAGCACGCCAGCGCCCGACGGCGGCACGAACTGGTCGCTGTCGATCCAGACGCTGCTGCTGCTGACCAGCCTTTCCTTCCTGCCGGCCATCATCCTGATGATGACCAGCTTCACGCGCATCATCATCGTGCTGTCGCTGCTGCGGCAGGCGCTGGGCACGCAATCGAGCCCGCCGAATCAGGTGCTGATCGGACTGGCGCTGTTCCTCAGTTTTTTCATCATGTCGCCGGTCGGCGAGAAGATCTATGTGGACGCCTACATTCCGCTGACGGAGAACCGCATCGGCTTCGAACAGGCGCTGGACATCGGTGCCAAGCCACTCAAGACCTTCATGCTCAAACAGGTGCGCGAGCCGGACATCGAACTGTTCATGCGCCTGTCCAACACGCCGAAGGTCGCGAGCTCGGACGAACTGCCGATGCGCGTCGTCGTGCCGGCCTATGTCACGTCCGAGCTGAAAACCGCCTTCCAGATCGGTTTCATCATCTTCATCCCCTTCATCATCATCGACATGGTGGTCGCCTCGGTGCTGATGTCGATGGGCATGATGATGATGTCGCCGGTCATCGTGTCGCTGCCGTTCAAGCTCATGCTGTTCGTTCTGGTGGACGGCTGGAACCTCATCCTCGGCACGCTGGTGTCGAGCTTCGGCCAGATCTGAAAGGGCTTTCATGACTCCGACCACGGTTGTCGACATCGGCCGCCAGGCCGTCGAAACATTGCTGCTGGTGTCTGCCCCGCTGCTCGCCGCCGCGCTCATCACCGGCCTCATCGTCAGCATTTTCCAGGCCGCGACCCAGGTCAATGAAATGACGCTGTCGTTCATCCCGAAACTCATCGCGGTGTTTGCAGTACTGGTGATCGGCGGACCGTGGATGATCACCATCATGACCGACTACATGCGCCGGCTGTACTCGTCCATCCCGTCGCTGCTCGGCTGATGCGGTGACGCACCGGCCACGCACCGTCGCATGATCTCGCTGAGCACGGCACAACTCGACCTGTGGATGGCGGGATTCCTGTTTCCGCTGGCCCGCGTGCTCGGACTCATCGCGACCGCACCGGTATTCAGCAACCGTGCGTTTCCCGCGCGTGTCAGGCTCGGTCTCGCGGCGATGATGACGCTGGCGCTGCTGCCGACGCTGGAGCCGTCCGGCCTGACCGTCGGCTCCTGGCCCGGCTTGCTCGCCCTGATACAGCAGATGCTCATTGGCATCGCGCTCGGCTTCGCGATGCGCATCATATTCACCGCCATCGATCTTGCCGGTGAGCTGATCGGCCTGCAGATGGGTCTCGGCTTCGCCATGTTCTACGACCCGGACAACGCCGCGCAATCGCCGGTCATTTCGGAATTCCTCGGCCTGCTCGCAACACTGGTGTTCCTGGCCATCAACGGCCACCTGATGCTGCTGGCGGTGCTCGGCAACAGCTTCGAGTGGTGGCCCGTCGGCGCCGACCTGTTTCCTGCCGGCGGATGGCTGGCGCTGGCGCGCTGGGGCAGCACGGTGTTTTCGGCCGGACTCATGATCGCGCTGCCTCTGATCGCGGCGCTGCTGGTGGTCAACATCGCGCTGGCAGTGCTGACGCGCGCGGCGCCCTCGCTGAACCTGTTCGCCATCGGCTTTCCGGTCACGCTGATCGCAGGCTTCGTGATGCTGCTGTTGTCGCTGCCCTTTCTGGCGCCCAGCCTGCAGCGCCTGTTCGACTACGGGCTGCAGACGGTGGCACAGCTGGCGATAGGCTGACGGCTCAAGCGCCGCACAGCAGAAGGTTCAGAGCAGTACGTCGCGCGACACACCGGCGCGGCGCAGTATCTTGCGCAATTGCGCGAGCGCCTCGAGTTGTATCTGGCGCACGCGCTCACGCGTCAGGCTGAGCCGTTCGGCAAGCTCCTCCAGCGTGGCGATGTCGCAGCCATTGATGCCGTAACGGAACTCGACGACGGTGCGCTGCTTCTCCGACAGCTGCGCGATCCACGAATGCACCAGACCGCCGATCTCGGCATTCTGGATCTGCATCTCCGGTCCTTCCTGATTGTCGTCGGCCAGCGATTCGCCGATGGACAGCGACGGATCGATGTCCAGCGGCGCATCCAGCGACGCCGTGTGCTCGTTCAGGGACAGGATGTGGCGCACGTCCTCCACTGGCTTGGCCAGCAGCTGCGCGATGTCCTCGGCGCAACAGTCGCCGCCGCTACGTGACTCCAGGCTGCGCATCGCGCGCAACACCTGGTTGAGCTCCTTCACGACGTGCACCGGCAGCCGTATCGTGCGCGACTGGTTCATGATCGCGCGCTCGATGTTCTGGCGTATCCACCACGTGGCGTAGGTCGAAAAACGGAAGCCGCGTTCAGGATCGAATTTTTCCAGTGCGTGGATCAGGCCGAGGTTGCCCTCCTCGACCAGATCAAGCAGTGGCATGCCGCGATTCAGGTAGTGCTTGGCGATGTTCACGACGAGGCGCAGATTGCGCTCGATCATCGTCTGCCGGGCGGCAAAGTCGCCTTCGCGCACGCGGCGCGTCAGTGCCAGTTCTTCCGCCGGCGTCAGCAGCGGATTGGCACCGATCTCATTCAGATAGAGCTGGGTTGCATCACCGAGGAACTCGGCCTCCGGCGGCTCCGTGACGACCTCCGGCACGTCGATGCCGCTGTCGACTGCTTCATCCTCGACCGGCTCGACGGGTTCGGCATCTTCGGGCAGCGACAGATCGGACATGGCGGCTCTATCTCGGTGGCAGGTACTTCAGCGGATCGACGGGCTTGCCCTGGCGTCGTATTTCGAAGTGCAGCCTGGGCTTGCCGGCCTCGGTATCGGAATCGCCGAGTTCGGCAATCCTTTGTCCGCGTTTCACCGTATCGCGTTCCTGAACGAGAATCTTGCTGTTGTGTGCATAGGCGGACAAGAACGTGTTGTCGTGCTTGACGATCACAAGTTTGCCATAACCGCGCATCGCCTCGCCCGCATAGACGACCCGGCCGCCCGCAGCCGCGAGTACCGGTTCGCCAAGACGCCCCGCCACATCGACGCCCTTGCTGGAGCCGTCCCCGAAACGCGCGATCACGCGCCCGCCTGCCGGCCAGCTCCACTCGACGCCCTCCTCCGTGCGCACCGCGGCAGGCGCTGCGGGGGCTGCTGCCGTCGCCGCAGGCACAGCTGCTGCGGCCGGCGCCTGCGCTGCAGTCGCCGGTTTCGCCGCCCCGCCACCCGCTTTCATGCGCGCCAGCATGTCATCCGAATAGGGCTCGATCCCGCCCAGCGGTTCACGCTTCAGCATTGCCGAACTCGCCGTAGCCGTCTCGGCCGGCGGCGTTGCCGGAGCCGCCGTTTCAAGGGGCCGTGATTCGACGGCCGAAGGCGCGATCGGCTGCGTCTGCACCGCACCCTCGACCGGCGCAACGCGCAGCTCCTGTCCGATGCGGATCAGATTCGCGTTATCAAGATTGTTCCACGTCACCAGATCACGCCAGTCCTGGCCATGTTCGAGCGCAATGCTGTAGAGCGTCTCGCCTTTCTGCACGATGTGATGTCCGGCGCGCGCCACCGGCGCAGCCGGTGCGGGCAGAGCCTGCGCGGCGGTCGCCGGCGCCCGCTCTTCAATCGGTGCGGGACGGTTGCCCGCGCACGACGCAAGCAGCACACAGACCCCTGACAGGATGGACAGCGTTTTCTTCATTCAACCCCCGGTAGCAGCGGCACGAAACGCACCGCATCCAGTTTTGATTCCACGTAGCGCTGCGGTTGCCGCTCGATCATGCGAAGCGACTGTTCGCTGGTTCCGACCGGAATGATGAGGCGCCCGCCTTCAGCAAGCTGCTCCAGCAACTGCATCGGTACGGATGCCGCAGCAGCCGCAACGATGATGGTATCGAACGGCGCTTCTGCGGCCAGCCCGACTGTGCCGTCGGCATGTTTCAGGCGAACGTTGGGCAAACGCAAGGGCCGCAGATTGCGCTTGGCGCGCTCAAGCAAGGGCGCGATGCGTTCGAGCGCATAGACATCCGTTGCAAGCCGCGACAGCACGGCCGCCTGATAACCGCAGCCAGCGCCGATCTCAAGCGTCTTGCCGAGAGGACGTCCGCCAGCCCTCAGAAGTTCAATCATTCTCGCCACCACGAACGGCTGCGAGATGGTCTGCTGGAAGCCCAGCGGCAACGCCGTATCTTCATAGGCGCGGGTGCCCAGCGCCTCTTCGACAAACTGGTGGCGCGGAATGGCCTGCATGGCAGCCAGAACGCCTTCGTCGCGGATGCCGGCCGTGCGCAGGCGCTCGACCATGCGCCCACGCGCGCGCGTGAGGCTGAGAGTCACGTCGGCCGAACTCATGCCTCCAGCCAGTCCCGCACCTGTCCCATCTGGGCGACATGGGTCAGGTCGATCTGCAGTGGCGTGATCGACGCGAAGCCGTTTGCCGTGGCATGGAAATCCGTGCCGTCGCCATCGTCCTGCGCAGCACCGGCCGCACCGACCCAATAGACCGTTTCGTTGCGCGGGTTCGTCGTACGCACGACGGGCTCCGCCTTGTGACGGCGCCCCAGTCTGGTCACCTGGATGCCCTTGAGCGCATCGGTAGAAAGGTCGGGCACATTCACGTTGAGCAACACCGGCGCGGCGAACGGCCGTTCCGTCAGCTGACGCACCAGATTGCAGGCGATGCGCGCCGCGGTGTCATAGTGCGCGCCACCCTTGCGGGTCATGGACAGCGCAATGGCCGGCACGCCCAGAAGATAGCCCTCGGTCGCCGCGGCAACGGTACCGGAATAGATGGTGTCGTCGCCCATGTTCGCGCCGTCGTTGATGCCGGACACGACGATGTCCGGAAGGTGGTCTAGCATGCCGGTCACCGCGAGATGGACGCAATCCGTCGGCGTACCGTTGACGTAGTAGAAGCCGTTGCGTGCGCGTCTCAGGATGAGCGGCCGGTCAAGGGTCAGGGAATTGCTGGCGCCGCTGCGATCGGCCTCGGGTGCTACGACGGTCACCTCGCCAACCTCGCCAAGCGCTTGTGCGAGCGCTTCAAGACCGGGGGCAAAATAGCCGTCGTCGTTGGACAACAGGATGCGCATGGGAAGCTGCGAGTGAAGGCTGCAACAGAGAGCTGCAACACAGTAGGGCAAAGAGGAAATGGTCTGAGACGCAGGCCTGAAGCCTGTCGCCACGCCACGTAAACACGAGGTTTGACGTGATTTTATACATTTGTCCCTGACTTGTCCCGGCTGCTTCTCGACGGGCTGGACGGAATTCTTCCCGACGGACGGCTGGCCAATGCCTGGAACGGCTGCGTCGTGGATACGAATGCGAAGGCGCAAGGACATGGGCGCCGCACAATACAAAAAAGCCAGCTCGGAAGCTGGCTTTGCTGTTTCGTTCTGTCTGCTGTTGGTCGGGGCGGCGGGATTCGAACTCGCGACCCCTTGCACCCCATAAACGTGAAGCGACGTATCAGCCGGTCTCATCGCGCCCCACCCAAGCTAAACACCACGTTGTTTACAAACAATTATTTAGTTTGAACAACTTCATGACGTGTCATAGTATACCATCAAAGCGCACGCCAAGTGTTCCCCCAATCGTTCCCCCGATTTTACTCGTTTGACATCATCGAGGTGGTCCAATGGCTCTGCACGAACTCAGCGACAAGGAAGTCCGGAACTCCAAGCCCATGGAGCGAGAGTACCTGCTAGCGGACGGTGGCGGGCTCTTCCTGCGAGTGCGCCCAACGGGTGCAAAGGACTGGCTGCTCGTCTATACATTTGCCGGGAACCGCAGAAAACTGGGGCTGGGTAGCCTGGAGTCGGTACCGCTGGCTGCGGCGCGCAGTGAAGCCGCCAAGGCGCGGGAGTCAATCAAACAGCAAATCGACCCCCAGGTGCAACGCAAGCTACGGCAAGCCGAACAGGAAGCACAGCGCAAGATCCTGGAGGCTGCCCAGGCACGCCAAACGGTCAAGGATCTTTTCGAGCGATGGGCCGAGGTGGACCTGGTGCGCCGCAAGGATGGCGGGAAGGAAATCCGCCGCATGTTCGAAAAGGATGTCCTCCCAAAGCTTGGCTCCCTCGCCGTGGAAGACGTCAAGAAGGGGAACATCACATCGGTGACTGACCCGCTTCTCGCCCGCGGCGTCAATCGGATGGCAAAGGTCGTCTTCTCGTTGATGCGGCAAATGTTCAGATTTGCCGTCGATCGCGACATCATTGAGGCGGACCCCACGGCCAGCATTCGCAAAGTCAAGATCGGCGGACCGGATGGCGAGCGCGATCGAGTACTGAGCGAAGCGGAAATTGGAGCACTTTGCCAACAGCTACCGAGCGCGGGACTGATGCCGACAACTAAGGCTGCCGTCTGGATTGCCCTCTCGACACTTTGTCGGATAGGAGAGTTGCTGGGCGCGCGGTGGTCCGACGTCGATCTCGACAACCACTTATGGCGAATCTCTGACACCAAGAACGGCAAGCCACACAACGTCTATCTGTCTGATTTTGCCGTGAAGCAGTTCCGCAAGGTAAAGGAGCTCAATGGCGAAGGGACGTGGGTCTATCCTAGCCGCAATGGCAAGAAAGCGGTCTCCAGCAAGACAATCACCAAGCAACTTGGCGACCGGCAACGGCCTAGCGGGTCGATGAAGCGGCGTAGCAAATTAATTGCGACACTGACGTTGCCAGGTGGCAAATGGGGGCCACATGACTTACGAAGGACCGGTGCCACCATGATGACTCGCTTGGGCGTATTGCCCGAGGTCGCTGACCGATGCTTGAATCATGTCGAGGAAAATAGAACGAAGAGAATCTATCAGCGCCACACCTACGAAACAGAAATGCAGAAGGCTTGGCGGTTACTGGGCAACCGTCTGACCCATCTGACGAAAGATCTTCCTGACGACACTGCTGCCAATTCGACTAACGAGAACCGCCGATCAATGCGAAAAACCGCTGCAGCGTCCCCGAAACGAACAGGTATCGCACGTTCGCAGGGACAAGGGCCGTCGAGGCAAGAGGCGCCCGGCGAGAAGATCGTCCCGGCGCCTGATCAAGGCAATAACTTGGTCGTCTGACATCAGCTCAACACGATGTGCGGTCGGCAAACTCCGCCCAGCCTGAGTCTTCACCATTACATACGCGTGGGATGCCACGGCCTGCCCCGTCTGCCCCATCACCGCCATCCGCTGGGCGGACAACTGGATCACATCCGACAGGCACGGCTGGTTGCTCGAGCGAGTCTTGAACTCCACCAACACGAGCAGACCGGAGGGCAGGCGGTATGCCCGGTCAAGTTTCGCCACCAGTCCGACGGGCGTGGAAATCCGGAACAGCTTTTCCAAGTAGACCAATTCGGCGTCCCGCAGCGCTGCCGGTCGCGAGGCCTGCTCAGCCCGTACGGCATGCGTCTCAAGTGATCGCCACCGCGCCACGGCCAGCGAGAAGCCCACGACGGCAACGGCGCAACCGACGCCCCACGCTAGCGCCGACACTTGCCGCCTCCACGCAAACCTGACCACCAGCGAAGTCCGGTCGCGATCGCCCCCAAGACCATGCGCATAGGAACCTGCAACGAGGGCCATCGGCGCAGGACGACGCAGATACCGGGTGCCCCCCGATAGTAGAGGCGGATCACCCGGCGTCCCCAAGCGCTGGGTCGCAGCGCCTCGTCCCTGAACCGGCGCAGGACGTCCGTCGGCCAAGCCTCGCTGAACACGCAGGTGGCGATGAAGCAACGCCCCTTCCGGGCGGCCTGCGCGGTCGCCGCCAAGCCTTCCCTATAGAAGTGCTCATGCTCGACCAGCCCGCGTGCCCGGGCTTGTTGCTGCCAAACCGTACGCCGGCTTCCATGGAGATGCTCGAACACCACCAGCCGTTCGCAGCGGCCCATCTGTGCCAGGTCCGAAGCACTGACCATCCGGCCGCTCACCGGCCGGCGCGATCGCTTGCCCATGGCCGGCTCACGCGTCGATCGCTGGCGCGAAGAGGTCGTTGGTGATGTCGCCATTGCCCTCCTGCGCGCTACTTGTGGAAGGCAGATGAGGCGAGCCGTGTCCCATCCCGGCTAAAACACCGCTCTGCGACAGCAAGCCATCGTAGGCCAGCAGCCGCAGCCGATTGATACGTTTAACGCCCTTTTGGAACTGGATCAGATCGTCGTACAGACGGGGATGATCGGCACGCGCCAATACGAAGACCAGGCGAATGAGCGCGGGATCCTTCTCGGTATCGGTACTCATTCGAGTTCTCCCGATGCCCCCTGAACTGGCTCCGTACCGGTGGCGGTCATCTTGCTGCTCGCGTAGTTCTGCCCGGCCAGCTGAAAACCCCGCACATTGGCGAACATCGGTTCCTTCACCTCGTGGATACGGTGCTTCGGGAACGCTGCCTTGACCGCCTTGCGGAACAGGAACGCCCCACCGCCGACCAGGATGATGTTCTGCAGGCTGTGCGGTGCCTCGATCCACTCCTTCATCGTCGACACGGCCTGCTCGGCGACGGTCTCGGCCAGGGGCAGCAGGCGCTTCATGTCGTACGGCTTCTGAAAGATCATCGGCTGCTTGCCCGTGCGCAGCGCCAGGTCGATGGCGTCGTAGTCTCGGTACGGCGAGCCGATATCCTTGGTGATCTCGGCCGCCAGCAGGCGCAGTACATCCGACATGCCGCGGTTGAAGGAGTAGCTCTGCTTCTGCACAAGGCGCATGCCCCGGGCCACCAGCCAGTCGAAGGTGCGCGAGCCCGGGTCGATGATCAGGCTCTGCTCGTTGCCGATGATCGCCATCTTCTGGTGCTCGGAGGCGAACTGCGCCAGCGCCCCTTGCGGCTGAGCGACGGCCATGGCTTTGCCGACCGTCACGACCTTACTGCCACCGATGTCGTGCCGGCCGGTCATGGATTTCTCCAGCGCCGCTTTCTTGACCGCGAAGAGCGCCACCGGCAGCCCCACCACCAGGAGGTCGATGTGACTCACCTTCATCATGGAAAGCGCCCCCCTGAGCAACGCCATGTACTCGGGCGTCTCGGTGTATTCATCATGCAGTTGTTTGGCGCGGAAGGTGTCGGCGGCGAGGCTCACGTCCGGCCCGACCTCGTAGAACAGCGGGCCGATGGGGATGCACACGGTCTTCTTGCGTTCACTGGCCGGCCACGACGGCGAGTCGTCGCTCGACGGATAGGCAACGGACGGGAAACTGGCGCAGCGGATGTCGGTACCGGCCGCGGCCGTGACAAATTTGGTGTTGCCGGATCCGACATCCACCGCTCTGACGATCAATTCCATAACATGGCTCCGAGGTAGGGTTGAGGTCGATCAGCATCGACAGGGCGATCTGATCCTGCCACACGAAATCCCCACTCAAAGAGGCCGATTTCGGCATCGGGCCCGGCCCGCTATCAGCGAACCGGCGATGCACGGACATTTCGCTGACACCTGAAAGCGTCATCCCCCGGCGGGGCTGCGTGTGTGTCACTACGCTCTCATTCAAATGCTGGGCATCAACCCCATGCGCGGCGGTTGCCGCCGGAGCGGTCCGCGCGCGAGCATCGCCCCGAGTTGCCCCGCTCAGGACCAGAGGCAGAGATTTCCCCTGTCAAGCCCGCCCGCCGCCTCGTTGCCCGCCGCTTTGCGACAATAAATGCGCCTTACCGCAATCTCCCGGGCGCGCAAGTGCCACCCGCAATCCTCCGCAAATCGCCCCGCTTTCGAGCCGCCCGCTTGACCGCCCTACCCGCTTGGCGTCAACTACGGTTTCCCGAGGGCCATCCTGGCCCTGCTCCATCGCGGAGCAAAAGGCGTCGCAGTCGTTACCTGCCCTTGAAGCGCCGGTCTCGAACCGGCAATGCCGTCGCCCTTGAGGCGGCGGTCCCGAGGTCTATCTCGTAGTGCAAGTCGCCGTGGCTTGGCCAGCGTTCATCGCTGGGCGCTCCTTGAAGCGCACCACGGCCAACAGAGCACCCGGCCGGCACCCGATGCCGTGCCCTGTTCCCGCCATCCTTTGAGCACGCGGTTCGCCGCAGCGCGCGGTTGTGTTTGCCCTCTTGGGCTCCCCGCGCGCCTTCGCTCACAAACTCGACACTGCCCTGGACTTTCGGTCAGGGGCGGACCCATGCGAGTGGATGGCGCTACGACTCCAGAACCGATCCACCAGATGGCGCGAGGCCAGACCTCGCCGCCGATGCCCAAGCCACGCCCCAGAGGTCGGCCGGCATCACCACCCCCATGGCTGCAGAAATGCACGGATGGGCCGGATCAACCCGTTTCGTTTTTAAGACCGACCGAGTTGGCGAGCGCAGACGCGCTGGCCGACAAACCCACTGGGTAGGTGCCGCGACGCCGTGGTCGCGCGCGGTACCGACGTTCTTGACCACTGACCGGCGGGGCGACGGAATCCGTCCTGCCGGGAGCTGCTCTGGATTCCACTTTCATCGCCAACATCGGCTTGCCGTTCGGGCGGCGGGCCACCGACCCAGGAGCCACCACCATGTCGGACGTAGTCCCCAGTAAGACTGTTCGCCGTAGCTCACACAACACTGCGCGCCGCCGGCAGCAGGAACCTGCCAGCCCCGGTCGTTCGAGCCAGCAGCAACCCGCTCGCCCCCAGAGTTGGGCGGGCAAGACCCCCCGGGAAATCCTCGCCCGCTACCAGCCGGGCAAGGCGCCGCCGCTCAAGGTGCTGGAGGTTCTGATCAAACTCTTCAACACCCAGCACACGGCGCTGGAAAAAACCGTCTCGCACAAGACGCGGCAGGAACGCGCGCAATTTCTGCGGCGCTTCTTCCGCGACCTGAAGCAGAAGGCGGGCTTCAAGACGGTGCCGGACCCGCGCAACCTCGGCCAGAAGCACATCCACGCCATGGTGCAGGTCTGGCAGCAGGCGAATCTGGCACCGGCGACGATCCAGACCTACCTGAGCTTCCTGCGCGGGCTGGCGATGTGGATGGGCAAGCACGGCTTCGTGCGCAAGCCGGGCCACTACGGTTTGAGCCTGGAAGAGTACCAGCGCCACGAGTCCGCCCAGCGCGACAAGAGCTGGAGCGCCCAGGGGATCGATGCCGACGCGGCGATCGCCGCGGTGTGCAAGTTCGACCTCCGTGTCGGCGCGTCGCTGCGGCTGATGTCGGCCCTGGGACTGCGGCGGAAGGAGTCGGTGCAGTTCCGGCCGTTCCTGCATGTCATGCCGTTCCGCGAGACCGGGCTGCCAGAGAACCAGCAGCAGGCGGATCGGTATGCATGGGTAAAGGGCAAGGGCGGCCGGGTGCGCTGGATTCCCCTGGACAGCCCGGCCCGCCTGGCTGCGCTGGAGTTTGCCCAAGACGTGGTCGACGGTCGCGACGCCCACATGGGCGATCCGCGTCGGGACTTGAAGCGTAACCTGCGGCGGCTGGACTACGTCCTGGAGAAATTCGGCATCACTCTGCGCCAGCGGGGCGCGACAGGTCACGGCTTGCGCCACGAGGTGTTGAATGATGCCTATGAAGATATCACCGGGGTGCCGTCCCCGGTCCGGGGGGGCGGGCCGGTATCACCGGAACTGGATCGGGCGGCGCGGCTGGCGGTGTCGCAACTGGCTGGGCATGCGCGCGCAAGGGCCGCGGGTGCCTACATCGGCACGATCATCAAGCCAGGTGGCCGGCCGGTTGGCTCGCCCGAGCCGAATGGCGACGATGACGACGGGGCGGCCGTGCCGGTGTGAGCGGCGTCCGGACAAGGCGGTGCCGGGCGGGAATGATTGCGCCGCCCAGCACCGCCTTGCGGCGTGCCTCACGCCGTCAGGGCGGGCTCGGCGGGCACCCTACACGTGTCGTCCGCAGCCGCTTCGATCTGCTTGGTCTCGGCCGTGCAGATGCGCAGGCAGGCGGGCAACCAGCCCGTGCCGGCTACCGTCTGTTCCGCACCCGTCACCACAGCATCTTTTTTGAGCGCGGCCAGCGGGCTGGCGGCATTGGCATCGACTGCCTCGGTGACGACCTCGAGGACACGTGCCTTGGAGACGTGGTTGAAGTAGGAAGCCCCCGTGGCCGTCCACCATTGGCTCACGTCCAAGCCCAAGGCCCGCGCCAACGCCTCGTTGCTTTGCCGCTCGGGTTCGGTGCCATAGATACCGGTGACGGTGACCGCAACGACGAAGGTCAGCAGGTGCAGCACCGTCGCCTGCTCCTGGGCGAGCAGCCACGGGAAGATGTCCTCCAGGTTCTCCGGCAGCCGCTCGGCCCAGGCGGTGCGCTCGGCCTGAAGCTTCGCCCAGGCGGCACTGGCCACCATGTCCTCGGCGGCGGATCGCAGTTCGGATTGGCTGTCGGTCGCGCTGATGGCGAAGACGTTCTCCGAGCGGCAATAGTAGAGATCGTTCCCCCGGAAGATCTTCTGCGCCAGATGCGCGGTGATCGCGGCCAACGCCACATCGGGGCGGTCGAGCAATTCGGCCTGGACGGCGGCGACCCGGTGGGCGGTGAGACAACGCACCAGTTTCTCGGAATGCACGGGGCGGGTCTTGGGCGACGGCAGCGACACCAGTGGTTCGTCGGTGCCGTTTTCGGCGGCATGGCGGGCGGCCTGGACCATGTCGCCGCGGTCGTCGGGGCGGATCAGGCCGTACTTCACCGCAACGGCGCCGTTGTTGCCGACATGGACGACGCAGCCGGCCTGGGCCATCAGGTCGGCCGGCCACACGCTGAGGGCCTCGTCGAGCGCCTTGCGTTGTTCGTCCAGGCCTTCGGCTTCGCCTTCGAGCTGATAGAAGGTCTCCTCGTCGCCGTCTTCGTCGGCAAGCCTTTCCATCTGCGCGTGCAGCGCCGCGATGCGACCATCCAGGTCATCCAGGGCGGCCGCTTCCTCGGCATCCGGTTGGCGCTTCGTCTTGCGCAGTTCGCCGTACTTGACGTACTCGTCGAAGGCATAGCGGACTCGGACATCGACCCATTTCCAGCCCTCGGCCGCGATCTGCTTGGCTCGCTTTTGCAGCTTGTCGGTCGCCAACTTTTCCAGGAGGGCCGCATCGAGCAGGTAGACCTTCTTGTCGTCGTCGCTGAAGAGGTCGCGCCGTAGCGCACCGCCGGCTTTCTCATAGGCCTTGAGGGTCACGTACTTGGCGACGGCATCGCGGTCGGACTCGATCTCGCCCTGGGTCAGCAGTTGGCGCAGGTAGTCGGGACGGCGGTTCCACGACGGCAGCGCGGCCCAGGTCTGCTCCTGCTGCTGGTGATCGTCCACCGAGGCCAGCACCATCAGGCAGTCCAAGCCGATCTGGTCTTCGCGAAAAAGGGCCATCAGCTTGGGCGAGACGGTGGCGAGCTTCATGCGGCGCTTGACCACCAACGGGGTGATGCCGAAGGCAGCGGCCACGTCCTCGACCGACTTGCCTTGCCCGATCAGCTTGGCGAAGGCCGCGAATTCGTCGGCGGGATGCATGGGGATGTGGAAGCAGTTCTCCGACAGGCTGGCGATCAGCGCCCGGTCGGCCGGCACGATCAGCACGGGCACGGGGTAGTTGTCGGCGAGGTCGCCCTTGCCCACCAGCAGGGTCAGCGCTTCGAGCCGGCGACCACCCGCGCAGACCTCGTAGCGGCCGCGTGCGCCCTGCACGACGACGAGGTTCTGCAATACACCGCATTCCTTGATCGAGGCCGCGAGTTCGGCGATGCTCAACTTCGGAGTGCCACCGGCGCGCGCCTGATAGTCCTGCGAGAGGACCAGCTTGTTGAAGGGGACGAAGGTACGGGGCGACGCTTCGACGATGGCGTCGATTTCGGCTTTGGTGAATTTCATGCGGAGGGCTCCTGAACGGTTGAAGGAGGCATGCCGAGGGGCATGTCCATGAGTCCAGAATCTCACCCCAACCCCGTCCTTCAAGCCTCCGGGCGTCGGTGTCAGAAGTGATGCGCGAACACGGACGGCAGAGCCAATGCAAGTCGAATGGCATTCGACTCGATCCATCGGCTCGCCGGTGTCGCGCCTGATCTCGAAACGGTGCCGCCAAAGCGGCCGTTCCTGCTGGGCGCCCCTGCCGCCGACCACTACGCTGGGGCCCTCTTCCACACCCCCATAGGCCTTCATGCATTCCAATTCCCAGCGGCGACATCGGCGCGCGGTCGTCATGCAGCGCATCGCGGGTCTGGAGCGGGCGCTGGAACAGGCGCAGCACCTGCTCCACCAGGACGATCTCACGCCGCTCCTGAACCGTCGCGGATTCCGGCGCGCCTGCGACCGGTGGGCCGGCAACGGCCCGATGGCGATGTCGGCCTGCTGCGCGATGATCGACCTGGATGGCTTCAAGGCCATCAACGACCGGCACGGCCATCCGGTCGGCGACGCCGCGCTGGTTCACTTTGCCGCTACGCTGCGCCGACATCTGCGCCCCGCCGACACAATCGCGCGTCTGGGCGGCGACGAGTTCGCCCTGATCCTGATGAATTGCAGCGGCGACGATGCGTGCCTGCTGCTGGAACGCTTGCAGCAGGTACTCGCCGGATCACCCCTCTCAGTGCCGGGTGGCGCCGTGCGCCTGCGATTCTCTGCCGGGGTCGCCGAGCTTCATGCTGCTGAATCGCTGGGGCAGGTGTTGGAGCGTGCCGATGCCGCCTTGCTCGATGCCAAGCGGCAGGGCAAGGGGATGGTTGCTCTGAGCGTTCAGCCGACGCGGTCTGCGCCAGCGGCGACGGCGAACGCGTGCAACTGACGGACCGCCTAATCGGTAGCTGTGATCGGAGAAGCGAATAAGACCCGGATCATCAGCCGGATTCCTCGCCGTATGCCTGGGTGTTCAAGTAGTCAGTCGAGGGCGCTGGTCGCGTTGAAACTGATTCCAGTCATTGCTGGCCACAACAGCTGCTTATGCCCGGCTCTGTCGGCGGCCAAGGCTTCGTAAAAATCAGCACCGAGCACGGTGCTCTTGTGCTCATCCTCAGGGACTTGCGGTAGATGCACGGGGATATTGCGGAGGGTATCCCCGAGCCCCTGAAACGACAGCTTGGCGAACGCATCTCGATCGATGGTCTGGCGCAGGTCCTCGCGAGATTTCCAAGTTTGCCGCGTCAGGTTGAGGGCCGCATCCACGCCCGCCTGTGTCACCGGATACTGCCAGCCCCATGAAACAGGGATCGCAAGCGGTACCGGTGGGTTCGGACTCAAAGCGTGCCATTCGGCGAAAGGCATCGCCTTCGCCTTGATCACATCCTCAACGATTGTCTCCATGAGCCTGCCTGCCGGCAGCTCTTTCACGTTGCTCCGTCCGCCGAGCCTATTGCTTCGAAACATTACACATCTCCGCTCTACCCAACTATGGGGTTGGCGCTACATACCACCAGCTTCATCGAGCCCCGGGTCATCGCCACGTACAGGTGCTGCGCGCTCATGCTCTCCGTGTTCAGCAGCACCGCCGCCTCCGCTTCCAACCCCTTCAGCAGCAGTGTGCTACCGACGGCGCGCTTGGGTAGAGGTCGCCCCAGCAGTCTGTTCTCCTCACGCACTCGTATGGCTGCGTCCGCCAGCGGGACGGTTCCCGCAGAGGCATCTCTGAGCGCCTTGAGCACGCAATAGAGAATCGCGGGGCGATGCACGCGCACGTTCGGAAGCGCGCGCAGTTCCGACAGCAACGCAATGGCTGTCGCGAGCGAAGGCGCGCGCCCGAATTCCAAGGCACGGCTCTCGGCCTCGGTCGGGGGATTTCGTGCAGTTCCCCGTGACAACGACTCCAAGCGCCGGTTCAGTTCTGCCACGCCGACATTGGTCATGACGCTCTGCGCCAGGGCCAGGATCTGCCCGAGGGCATCCGGCGAACGAATGTCGAAACTGCTGCAAAAGGCGATGAGGTCTTGCAGATCGACCGCTTCGACCGTGGAGGCCCCTGGCGTCTGACTTGCGAAGTTCTGCTGAGTCACCCGGCTTCGACTGTCGGCCATGATCAACACCCGCCCATCAGCGGTGGGGGGTGCGATTCTCGCAGCAGCCAGACGCTGCTGGTGATCGTTGGGCGGGACAGCCTGCATCCATGTCACGTGCTCCGGCGGACCGTTGCGCAGGTCGACCGATTGTCCAGACGCCAGCAGCTGGCGGGCCTCCAACAGCCATTGCCCCAGTGGTTCCGCACCGACATTGCGCCATCGCCAGGGCGTGGCTAACTCACCGACGACGGGGAAATGTGCGCACACCTGCTGGTTCCAGTCCGCCAGCGTATTGCCACGAAAACCGAAGATGGCTTGCATGGGGTCGCCCAGCACGCAGGTCGGAAGGATCAGCGAGAGGAAGTAGACGATGTAGTGCTGAGGGACTGAACAGTCCTGGTACTCATCGACGATGAGGTGCGCATACGAGGCTTTCAGCACCTCGCTGACGTGCCCGGCCTGTAGCAGTTTCCAGGTGGCATCCCGGATCGCCGGGTAGTCGCGCGCCGGCGCGGCCAACCGCAGAATCTCGGGATTATGGGCACTCCGGCCGGGAAAGGACGAGATCAGCCGTATGGCCCAGCCATCGATGGTGCTCAGCCGATAGGCGTTGGTCGGCACCCCTGCGCGGTCCAGACGGCCGCGCAACGCGGCAACCCCGGCGTTCGTGTGCGTCAGCACGAGGATGGGCTTGCTTTCTCGGTGTGCGGCCAAGGCTTGGGCGATTAGCTGCGTCTTGCCGCAACCGGCCGGAGCGGTGACAGTGCCGCGTGCGATCGCACGCAGATCGATCTCAACGCGGTCCATGTGCGGCCCACCCGAATACCTGATCCATCAGTGCCCGGAAACCCTGATCACACTGATGCAGGTCCGGTGCGACGATGGTTCTCGCCACGTCCTCCATCCAGGAGATGGATTTGAACCAGCCGGCCTTGCGGATGCGTGCCGCCTGACCGAGAGTGGCCCTGTGCGCGACCGACAACGCCCCGGTGGTCTGGATCTCGTCCCAGACAGCCTGGACGGTGAGCGTGTTGTTCGAGACGGTGCGAAGGTGCTCGTGGATCAGGTCGCCATGCAGGTCGTACCCAAAGTTGATCAGTTTCTGGCACGCTGCCGGCGTGAGGCTGCCGAACAGCTCGTCCTCCAGCGCACGGCCTGCGCGGTAGGCGACGACGGCGCCGCCGTTCTGGACGAATGCCTGCTCGATGGCAGGGGTAGGCTTCTTGTCGTCGTCGCGCACGACCATCACCCGGTAGCCCAAGGACTGGAAGGCCGCAGCGCGGGTATACGGGCGATCCGGTTCCCCGCCGCCGCAGTCGACAAGGGCAGCACCCAATGCAGCCAGGGACACGCTTCCCTGGTCGAGTCTGAACAAGTCCAGGCCGCGCAGTAGGCCGATCTCGCTGGCCCCCTCGCACACAATCACCGAGCCGGCCAGGAAGGCCTCGGGATAGAGGCGGATCGTACTTTGAATGCCATCGTCGGTGCTGACCGGCCGAGCCTCATGGCCGTGTGCACCACGGCGTAACACGAAGAGCTGGCCGCCTGATAGCTCTCTGAGCGCGACGGGCGAATGCGTGGTGAGAAACACCTGCAGCGGAGCAGCTTCCTTGGCGCCGAGGGAGCCTAGGAACCGGGCGATGCGGTGCGGCTCCAGGCCGTACTCCAACTCATCCGAAAGCACGATCGAAGCCTTGCTGGCCGCCTTGCGCTGTAGGCCGGCGACGAGCAGGCGCGTGGAGCCGACGCCTAGGCTGCGAAGCGGGATGCCGCTTTCGTTGTGGAGGGAGATGGTGCCGCCCCCGAACGACACCGAATGCGAATCGAGGAGCGCCCTGGCCTTGGCACCGATGTGGACGCCCAACTCGTGTGTAGTCGTGGTGACGATCCCTAGCGCTTCCCCCAACTGCTGCTCGGCTTGGTCTCCGAAGGTGCTGCGCGCATCCCTGGCAGCCTTGACCAGTGCTGCCGAAGCGTCGGCTCTTTCCTCCGAGATGCGGTTCAGGACGGAGCCCCGTTGCCAACTCAGATTGAAGTCCGCGAGGGCGCCGATGCGCGTGGGCGCAAGTGCTACGCGATCCTTCCAGGCCAGTGTCTTGACGATGCCTTGCTGTGCGGCACGGTCGGAGAGGAGTGTCCACGCGGGTTCCAGGTCACTGGCAACCGTCAAGTTCAGGCAGAGCACGACCTCGGCGCTGGCAGAGGGTTCGTCTTCGACGATGCCGGTGCTGGCGTGGTATCCACGCAGGAAGGCACCAAAGCTCTCCAGCGACCTCATGCTGTCATCGAGGTCGCCGAGCGTCAGCGTGATGCTGATCGGGGTCGTGATGTCCAGGCCGAAGAAGTCGGCATCCGAGAACTGAACATTCCGTCTGGCCCCTAAGCAAAGATCGATCGCGTCCAGCACAGTGGACTTGCCGCTGTCACCTGGGCCGATCAGGCAGTTGATGCCAGGCGCCGGGCACCAGGACAACTGCTGAATGCTGCGAAAGTTGGCGATCTCGATTTTTCTGATTCTTGCCATGCGTTGCCTCTCCAATGGTCAGCATCCCGTGACTGAATAGCCCCGATTTTTCCAGACACTTTGCAGCTTCTCACAAAGTGTCTGGAAAGCGCATTGATGCAGTCATATGGCAACTCACTATCGACGGTCTGCTCGGCCGAGCAGGAGGCCAATTACCAGCCGCGTTGAGTAGCCGGTTCCCGATGCCTTACCCCGCCGTTCAAGCTCGGATTTTTCGATCTGCTGGATGACCGGAACGGGCCGCACGCCGCCGGTTGAGTTAGAGAAGCTGTACTTCGATCAGCACTTACCGGTTCGCGCAGTCAACGAAACCGGATTCCGCATTCAGTCCCACATCCGTAACGGTCGGGCGCGCACCAAGTCCCGTTCAGCACCGACCATCGTGGACGCTCGATCCATTGCCACCCGCAACCCACCTGCTCCGCCATGGCTTCCACAAGCGAATGGCCCGACTGGTGCGCCAGGCTGCATGCCGAGCGGTACCCTACGAGGGCATTCGGCTTCGGCCAACGCGCGCTCGTTTGAGCGCCCCTGACTCGCCTCGGGCGTTGCGGTCGTTACCCGCCTTTGTTCGTACTGACAGCATCCCATCGCTGCAGCGGTTCCGCGCCTCGCGCAGACCTGAGTCCTGCCGGCCGACGCTCGTCGGCTGGTTTCCAAGCCCTTGGCGCTCGCCGCCTCGTACCCGATAGGCCGGCTTCGCCATGAAGCCCGGCGCAGTCGCGTCCGTCTGGCCTTTGCCAACAGGTCGTCCACGACCGTTTTCTTGCCCATCCCACCCGGGGAGCCCGCCTCCCCGATGGGGTCGCTGTGTTCCCCGTTTTCCTTGGAGAACACACCGATGGCCCGTCCTACCGCGCCTTCCCTGTGGCTGCCCGGGTTCGACCCGGCGGCCCCGACCCTGCCCCGCCCTGCGGAGCAGGTTTGCCTTTCCGTTTCTTGCGAGCCCGTCGAGCCCGTCGAGCCCGTCGAGGCCATTCACGTCGAGAACCTCAGCGACGTCGAGCAAGAGCAGTCTGTAGTCTCTGTCCGCGCCAACTGGCGGGTGGTGGCCACCGCGCCCGAGGCCGCCCCGCGCATCCTCTGGTCGCAACTGACCCGCACCGACCTGGAGCACCTGACCGGCCCGACCGCGAAGTTCGAGGCCAACCTGGCCGCAATCACGCTTCTGTGCCAGATCGAAGCCGAGGGCCTGCCGGCCCGTGCGGATGATCGCCAAGTTCTTCAGCGCTACACCGGCTGGGGTGGCCTGCCCGCCAGCTTCAATCTCGAAGCCCCAGACAGCACCTGGGCCGAACGTGCCCGCCGCTTGCAGGCGATGCTCAGCATCGAGGACTACGAATCGGTGCGCGCCTCCGTCAACAACAGCCACTACACCGAGATCCCCGTGATCGAGGCCATGTGGCAAGCGGTGGAGCGCTTCGGCTTCACCGGCGGGCGCATCCTGGAACCCGCCGCCGGCATCGGCCACTTTATCGGCGCCATGCCGCGGAATCTGGCCGAGCGCAGCAGCGTCACCGCTGTCGAGATCGACCGGATTTCCGGCCGCATGCTCCAGGCGCTCTACGCGCCCGGCGGCGTGGACGTGCGGATTTCGCCTTTCGAGAAAACCCCGCTGCCCGACCACTGGTTCGACCTGGTGATCGGCAACGTCCCCTTCGGCAAGTACAAGGTCGCCGACGTGAGCAACCGGGCCTATGCCCGCTTCAGCATCCACAATTACTTCTTCGGCCGTGCCCTCGACCTGGTGCGCCCCGGTGGGCTGGTGTGCTTGATCACCAGTAGCCACACGATGGATGCCCAGTACGATGCGGTGCGCGAGCACATCGCCGCCCAAGCTCACTTGCTGGGTGCCATCCGGCTCCCCAAGGGCACCTTTGCCGGCATCGCGTCCACCGAGGTGCAGACCGACATCCTGTTTCTGCGCAAGCGGCAGCGGGCCGAGGCGGTCGAGGCCAAATGGTTGAAGCTGGGCACGGTACCCGATAGTCTCCGGCACCCCCAGTGCTACGAGCGCTACCTGCCGATCAACGCCTGGTACGCCGAGCACCCGCAGTTCTGCATTGGCCGAATCCGCCGCGAGAGCAATGGCTACGAGGAAGTACCGGTCGCCGTGTTCGAGGGCGACCTGGAGGCGGCCCTGGCCGAGCGCATCGCCTTGCTGCCTGCCGGTGCTTACCGGCCGGTGGCGCCCAAGGCAGCCCCGCTGCGGGTGGTGGTCCCGGCCGAGGACGGTGCCCGTCCTGGCAGCTACCGTCTACACCAGGGGCGGGTGCATCGGGTCGAGGGCAGCGAGATGGTCGACGTCCATGACCAGATCAATGCCACGCAACGGGCCCGTGTCACCGGCCTGTGTGCCATACGCGACCACGCCCGGGCCCTGCTCGATGCGCAGTTGGCCGATGAGAACGACGGTCGGCTGGGTCACCTGCGAGCCATGCTCAATGGGACCTACGAGCGCTTTGTGTCGCGCTACGGTTGCCTATCCACGCGCGCCAATGCGTTGGCGTTCCGGCGCGACCCGGACTATCCGCTGTTGCTGTCGCTGGAGCATTACGACGAAGAGGCCGACACGGCCCGCAAGGCTGCGCTGTTCACCCGGCGCACGCTGACCCGGGTCGTCGAACCGAGCACGGCGGGCGAACCAGTCGAAGCCCTGGCCGCGTCCATCCAATGGCGTGGCCGGGTCGATCCGGCTTACATGGCCGAACTGCTTGGGGCACCCGAAGCGGCGGTGCTGGAGGCACTGGCCGGCGCGGGGCAGGTTTTCCTCGACCCGGCCGACCGGGAATGGAAGACCACCGACGACTACCTATCGGGCAACGTGAAAGCGAAGCTCAAGCAGGCGGTACTGTCCGGGAGCACCTACCAGCGCAACATCGACGCGCTGGAGCAGGTGCAACCGGAAGACCTGCCACCGGCGGCCATCGAGCCGCGCCTGGGGGCGGTGTGGATTCCGGCCCTCGACGTCGAGGCGTTCATCCAGCAGGTCCTGGAACTCAAGGACTGCCAGGTGGGCTACTCGGCCGAAGCCGGCGCCTGGTCGGTGAAGTACGGCGAGTGGGAAGCGCGGCAGAACGTGAAGGTGACCCAGGAATTCGGCACCTCGCGCATGAACGCGATCGAGCTCGTGCAGTGCGCGCTCAACGTGCAGGTGCCGACCGTGCGCGACCGAGATCCCCTGACCGACAAGTACTTCGCCAATCCCGACGAGACGCTGGCGGCGCGGGAAAAGCTGGGCCTCATCAAGGAGCGGTTCGCCGGCTGGGCCTTCGAAGATACCGAACGCCGCGAGAAGCTGTGCAGGATCTACAACGACCTGTTCAACGCCACGCGGCCCAGGCGCTTCGATGGCGCGCACCTGAAGCTGCCGGGCTTCTCCCGCTGCTTCGTGCTGCATCCGCACCAGCTGGATTCGGTGTGGCGCATCGTGCAGTCCGGCAACACGGGGCTGTTCCACGTAGTCGGTGCCGGCAAGACAGCAGTGTGCGTCATCGCCAGCATGGAATTACGCCGGCTGGGTTTCGCGAGCAAGCCTTGCCATGTGGTCCCCAACCACATGCTGGCCCAGTACACGGCGGAATTCGTCCGACTCTATCCAAACGCGTCGGTGCTGATGGCGAGCAAGGAGGACCTGGAAGGCGACCGCCGGCGCGAGCTGGTGTCGCGCATCGCCACGGGCGACTGGGACGCGGTGGTCATCACGCACTCGAGCTTCGAGCGCATCAGGATGTCGCCGCGATTCAGCGAGCGATTCATCAAGGAGATCATCCATGAAATAGAGATGGCGGTACGCGCCGAGAAGAGCAACGACCGGTCCAACCGGATCGTCAAGCAACTCGAGGCGATGAAGAAGAACTGGGCGGTGCGGCTGGAAAAGCTGTCGGCCGACCAGAAGAAGGACGACCTGCTCAGCTGGGAATTGCTGGGTATCGACGCCCTGTTCGTCGATGAAGCCCACCTGCACAAGAACCTCTACCGGTTCACCAAGATGACGCGGGTGGCGGGCCTGCCGCTGACCAGTTCGGAGCGCGCCTTCGATCTGTTCCTGAAGACGCGCTACACAATGCAACTCCATGGGCATGCGCAGCGTGGGGTGGTGTTTTCGACGGCGACACCGGTGGCCAACACCATGGCCGAGATCCACACCATGATGCGCTACCTGCAGCCCAACCGGCTGGAGGAACTCGGGCTGCAACAGTTCGATGCCTGGGCCGCCACTTTCGGCGAGAGCGTCACGGCGCTGGAGATTGCGCCGGACGGTAGTGGCTACCGGATGCACACGCGCTTCGCGCGGTTCATCAACGTGCCCGAGCTGATGGCGGTGTTCGGCGAAGTAGCCGACATCCGCACGGCGGAGATGCTGGATCTGCCGGTGCCGAAGCTGCGCGGCGGCAAGCCGCGCATCGTCGCCTGCCCGGCCAGTCCATCGCTGAAGGCCTTCGTGCAGACGCTGGTCCAGCGGGCGGAAGCCATCCGCAACGGCGACGTCAAGCCGAACGAAGACAACATGCTGGCGATCACCACCGACGGCCGCAAGGCCGCGCTGGATTTCCGGCTTGTGGCGCCGCTGGCGCGTTTCGACGAGCACGGCAAGGTTGCCGCCTGCGTGCGTGAGGTCCATGCCATCTGGCAACGCACGGCGGAGTTTCGCGGCGCCCAGTTGGTGTTCTGTGACTTGTCGTCCCCCAAGGGCGGCAAGAGTTTTAGTGTCTATGACGATCTGCGGGACCGGCTCATCGATGCGGGCATCCCCGAGAAGGAGATTGCCTTCGTCCATGATGCCGAGACCGATGTCCAGAAGGCGACGCTGTTCAAGGCGGTGCGCGAGGGCCGGGTCCGGCTGCTGCTGGGCTCCACCGCCAAGATGGGGGTGGGGACCAACGTGCAGACGCGTCTCACGGCCCTGCATCACCTCGATGCGCCTTGGCGTCCATGCGACGTCGAGCAGCGCGAGGGGCGCATCGTGCGCCAGGGCAATGAGTGCGAAGAAGTGGAAATCTTCCGGTATGTCACGGAAGGCAGTTTCGACAGTTACATGTGGCAAACGCTGGAGACCAAGGCGCGCTTCATCGCCCAGGTGATGAAGGGCGACCAGGGTATCCGCTCGCTGGAGGATGTGGAACTGGCGGCGCTGTCCTATGCCGAGGTGAAAGCCTTGGCGTCGGGCAATCCGCTGGTGATCGAGAAGGCCGGCGTGGACGCGGAGGTGGCCAAGCTCTCGACGCTGTTCTCGGTGTGGCGCAACCAGCGCTATGCCAACGAAAGCGAAGTGGGCCGGCTGCCGATGATGATCGAGGCGCTGGAGAAGAAGGTCGCAATGTACGCACAGGATGCGGCCCGGATCGAGCCGCAGACCCTGCAGGGCATCGCCGTGGAACTGGCGGGCCGCAGGATCGTCGACCCCGATGCTGTCGGAGAAGCGCTACGCGGTTTGGTGAGGATGGCCAAGGAAGAGTTGCGCACGGCCAGCCGGATGATCGAACGGATCGTCGGCCGGTTTGGCGGCTTCGACCTCGGCATCCTCGCGGCCCGCGGCGACGAGACGCCCAGCCTGTACCTGGCAGGACATTGCCTGTACAACGCCGAACCTTATCAAACGGGTCCGGCCCTGGTGGCCGCCTTGCTGGGTACGCTGGAATCGGTGCGCAAACATCACGCCGATGCCGAAATCCAGTTGGAAACCCGCCGCAAGCGGCTGGAAGACCTCCGGCTGGAACTGGCCCGATCCTTCGAGCACGAAGGCCGACTGACCGATCTGCTGGTCCGGCAACGCGAGTTGCTCAAGCAGCTCGACCTGGACAAGGACGAAGCCGGTAGCGCGAAGGTCGACGCCGAAGAAGTACGACAAGCCGCTTGAGTTGATTTCACCCCCACGGCCGAAAGGCTGTGGGGGTAGCGGTAGTCGTCGCCACGTTCCACCCCCATTCAAAGGCCAGACTCTGCTCTGGCCTTTTTCTTTTCTGCCGATGGGCCAGACCTGCCTCCGTTGCGACGATGGATGCGGCCTCGCGGTAGCGCTGGCAAAGCGACAGCCGCTGGGGCGGAAGCTTCGACTCATTTCGAGTATCCATCACGTCGTTCAGATCGTCAGGGATAAAATGACCACATGTTGGTGGAAGTAACCCGTTTTGCGTAACAGGTACAAGGAGAACAAGAATTCAGGCGAGAAAACTGCTATTGGCCGTGATGCTGGCCGCGTGCGCCTCCGTCCACGCAGCGACACTCAGCGGCACCGTGGTGGGCGTTTCCGACGGGGACACGATCACCGTGCTGGATGCCAACCGCGAACAATACAAGATCCGGGTTGCCGGTATCGATGCGCCCGAAAAGGCGCAGCCATTTGGCCAGCGCTCGAAGGGGTCCCTGTCGATGCTCGTGTTCGGCAAGGATGTCGATGTGCAGTGGAGCAAGCGGGACCGCTACCAGAGGATAGTCGGCAAGGTGCTGGTTACCGATCCGACCTGCCAGAGGCAGTGTCCAAAGACGCTAGATGCCGGCCTCGCGCAAGTGACCGCCGGGCTTGCATGGTGGTACCGAAAGTACGCCAAGGAACAATCCGCCGAGGATGCGCAGCGCTACGAGCTCGCTGAGCAGGAGGCACGTTCCCATGGTGTCGGCCTGTGGTCTGATGGACAGCCGATGCCGCCGTGGGATTGGCGAAAGGCGGCGCGATGAGCGACAAGCTGCAATGGCCGGAAACCGTCGATCAAGCGGTCGGCGTGCTGATCGGTCTGCTGCCAGAGGGTGAAAAGGCCAAGATCGCCGCCATGTCGCAAGACGACCTGGTCGCATTGCACTTGGGCTTGGGCATGTGGATTCGGAACAACTTTGGGCTGTGGTCGGAGAACAGCGCCCTGCTGGAATCGGCCCGCGCGCAAAACCCTGACGATGCCTCTGTCGTGATCATAGAAACCCTGTGGCGGCGGCTGCGGGAAGCGACCCCGAAGGTGCATTGAGATGTGCGGTCGTTATGCGCTCTACGGCCCGCGATCCCGGATTCGGGACCGATTCGACCTCGACGATGGCTTCGACTTCGGTCCCCGCTACAACATTGCGCCAACGACGAATGTGTTGGTCGTTCGTCCCGATCCGAACGGCCGCAGGGTGGGCAGCCTTTACCGCTGGGGGCTGATTCCCGGGTGGGCAAAGGACGGCACCATGGGCGCGAAGCTCAGCAATGCCCGCGGGGAGACGGTGTCCGAGAAGCCCGCATTCCGCGCGGCGTTTCGTCGCTGGCGATGCATTGTGCCAGCCAGCGGTTTTTTCGAATGGAAGGCCGTTCAGGAAGACGGCCGCACGGTAAAGCAGCCCTATTTCATCCGCCCCCGGGATGAAAACGAACTGTTCGGGTTCGCGGGGCTCAGCGAGCGGTGGGTATCGCCCGACGGCGAGGAAATCCACTCGTGCTGCATCATCACGACCGACGCCAACGCGTTGATGATGCCGATCCACGACAGGATGCCGGTCATCCTGGCCCCCGACGATTACGACGCCTGGTTGGACCCCGCCAACGTGAATGAGGAGATGTTGGACGCATTCCTTCGCCCTGCCGAGGCCGATGACATGGTCGCTTACCCGGTGAGCCGGGCAGTCAATTCATCCCGTACCAATGCCCCGATGCTGGTGGAGCCGGCATGACCCAGCGGCTGCGTCCGGGCATTGCCGAGCCCGTGTTTCTGATGTTCTCCCGCCGGCAGGTGGAAACCGGCGACATTGATGAGCCCCTTGAATTTTTGCGGGGCCTGACGGCCGACCCGCGGGCAGCCCTCGACTGCTGCGGTCGGATCAGCCTGATGGTCGACGGATACAACGACGACCCGCGCGAAATCTTCGAGATCGCGGAGGTCCGGACCTTCCTCAAGGGCATCGACGCCCAGTGGCCCTACTGGTTCTTCTTCCTGTCCCAGGCGGACGACTCGATCAAGCTGCTGGAGAGCTGCCTGTGCGACACCATCGAGGTGATCCCGGGCGTTGCGTCCATCGACCTCGATCAGATGGAGCGGGCACTGGCGCGCCACTTCGGAGCCATGAACCGCCTATGCGAGGCGCTGAACGTGCCGGAGGAGAAGATTGAGGAAATGTCCGAGGGGATCGTCAGCCTCATCCAAAACGCCTCGGTCGAGCGGATCGACGGCGACGATTACCAATAGCCGCGCCGCCGTACCAGATACTGGCCGCGCCCGGCCCGTTCGACTTCGGAACGATGTGGAGCGGCAGCATGCGCTCGAAAGTGTCCGACGTACGCTTCATCTCGCATGGCATCTCGCCCTCCGGCATCGTTCTCGAACGACAGATTTGGTACAACGGTGTGGAATCGCGACAACTTGACCACACAATCGCATTGGCGATGACCAGCCGAAATCATCCCCTTGACCAGCCCTTATTGAGCGTCAGCATAAGTGCCCGAAGCAGACGCTCCATTCGGTTGCTGTGAAGTTTTGGCCCGTTGGTGAGCGTTCGATGAGGCTGACGATTGCTGATGTGGTTGATCTTTATTTGGCACCTTGAGCAACGGTACACAGCCCGACAATCTCAGGAGCGGACAACTTGTGGTGCTGAAGCTGTTTCTCCACTTCTTTCGCGTCCTTAAATCCTCCCGAAATGGATAACGACACCGAATAGGCACGAACCGCATCTCGCAGCTTCTTAAGACCTGAGCCATTCACGATCCGTATATCCGCGTGCGGCGAAGCGGCGAACTCGAAGACCGTCTTGGGATGAATCATGATTGGCATCATGGAGCACGTCTTGTCGTATTTCTCGCCGAACCAGACTATCGACCCGTTCAACTGATTGGTGTCGGCTTTTGAGATCCTATCGGCCAACACTGCCCCACTCTTGCACTCTATCACCAGGTACTTAAGTCCTCCGAGCGCCCAGAGATTGTCCGGGCCGCGGCCAACCGTATCTTCCGGTCGCTGCGATCCAAATCCCAGGAACAAGCCCAAGTCCAGCATGGCGGCTTCGAAACGCTTACTGCCTTCCTCTCCCCAGTTTACGTCGTCGAGCAAACCATTCACCCAGATAATGAGATCATTGCCTTCGAGGAATCTCTCCATGAAGCGGATGGCTGCTAAAGCTTGGCCGGTGGCCGGCGCGCTGAGCTTGTTATATGTAGCACCGGCGATGGGCTTTAGCAGACGCGAGTTAAGGCTCACGGCAGCCAATTGCAGCTCCTGCGCCTTCGCGGGATTTACGAAGTTGGTGTACTCGGCAAGTTGCTGCTTTAGGTAGCCCTTGACTTTAGCCTCCGTCGTCCCGTTAACGGCGTCCTGCGCCTTGTCGATGGCGGCGTCGTACCTGCCGATGCGGACGGCGTCGAATGCCTCCCGAAGTTTCACTTGTTTCTCGTCGAGATTTCCACCATTGATCGGCGGTGCATTGACGACGGCGTTCCGGCCAGCCTGGCCCCAATCGTCGTCTTGTTCCAGGCACAGGTTCAGAATCGGTTTCAGTTCTTCGAGGGACTTCCCACGGACCTGGGCTGCGACCTCCTTTCCAAGGGCGATCTGAGCGCGGGTTGCCGACGAGAACATTTCCTCCGCTTCGGGCTGATGCAGCCTTTGGGTCAGCCTTCCGCCGAGCAGCAGCACTACGCAGTGGTCGTCGCTTGATCGAACACCGCGGCCCATGCCTTGCTCGATTCGTTGAACCTGGCGGACCAATTGTCGCTTGGTCCCGTCGAGAAGGAGCATCTCGAGACGCTCGCCCAAACCGTACACTTCCGGAAGGCCATCAATGACAAGCAGTTCGCATGCCGCTCCTGGGAGGTCGATGCCATCGTACTTGTTTATCAGCACGGTCAGTCCAACGTGCCCTGCCTTTAGGCGATCGACCCCCTCGTGGATGTTGTCCTTGTCCAAGACATTATCGGCAACATCTTTCCAGAAGTCGGCTCGCGGCCTCGACGGTACGATGACTACAACGTTTAGGTCTTCTGCAATCTCCGATACTAGAATCTTAATTTCGTCGACAGTGAAGTTGGGGTTGATCTCCTGCGGCGCGAGGATCATTCGATCCCCTATGTCACCGCCACCTTTCGGCCTAATGGGCTGCACGACCTCGGTGGCATCGGCCTGGAAATGGCTGACCAGAATCGTGTCGTCAGCTAGAGTCGCAGTCATGTAAATGCGCCTCTGCGCGGAGGCAAAGGCCGGGATGCGGTCGATGGGGACAAAGCGCGGGGCGATCTCGAGCCGGCCGCCCCCGAACACGCATGCACACTGCGGCATGCACTCGTTCAGCAACGGCCAGTTCCACTCAAGCTCCTTACTGTTCCTTTGGGCGTGCAGGAGACTGACGACATCGTCCTGGTGAGCCTGCCAGGCCCAGTATGGCACGGCCATGACGATAGAGGGATCCACAGCCTTGATGTCGAGCAGACCGGTCGGCGATTGCACCTTCAGATCCTCCTCGAAAAGCGCAAGCAGCCCATCGTAGACGGGGTTTCCGGCCTTGGATTTGATACAGAATTGGTCGTGCACGACCCCAAGGCAAGCGTGGGCATCGTCGATAACGATGCAACCTATCGGAATCTTCCTCTCGCCGACTCCGAAGACCGAACGGCCGTTGAAAAGCTTGTGGACGTTAGCCACCAAGATGGAGCGACCTGCTATGAAGTCTGGATCCTTCTCGTCGTCGGTTGCGGCGATCCCCAGTGCTTTGGCTTCTGCGAGCACTTGCGCCACCAAGAAGCTGTCAGGGGTTATGTAGACGGCGGGCTTGACGTTTTCGTTGAGCGACCCCTGAAGGCAGAGCAGACCGACCACCGTCTTGCCGCCACCAGTGTTCATCTTAATGGTCAAATCCTTTGCGGTCCTGCGTGCGTACCACGCGTCTAGAACATCCGCTTGTTCATCAAGTGGACGCTTGAAGCGCGCATCGCGCTTCAAAGTAGTGAATATCTTCCGCGGCTCCGTTTGTTTCGCCGCTGTTCCCGTATTTAGCTTTCCGAAATCCAAAGCCATTCGCCCCTCCTGTTTTATGGGATTTCTAATGCTTGATTCTGGCATAAATCATTCGAGGGGACTGCATTCGGTAGTGGTACCCATTCTGGTGCCAACTCTTAGGCGACGCGGTGTCCTTGCCGCGAGCCGGGTGAGACGGGGCGAACTTCCGTTTCTGGGCCGGTTGCTGTCTGATGACATGAGCGTGGTCAGGATGAGGAATTTGGGTGGTCAGTTATTACGTGCAACAGTCGCCAACTGAAGTGATAGTCCGCACAACTGGGTCTGACTCGAGGCGGCGTGTGGTCTGCGAACGTCTCAAGGTGGCATTGCCTGTTTCTGTCCGCGGTGCATTCATCAAGCAAATCCCCTGACCTCCCTGGCGCTTGCGGGTGGCAATTCAGATCGCTGGCTTGAGCCCGGATAAGCCCTGCGCAATACTGCAAGGGCTTTCTGCGGACATCGTGTCTGCACAGCCTTCATCGGCGACTCCGGTCGCCCTGAAGTCCAGCCCTGCTGGCGTCGCAGTCGTTACCTGCCTCAAAGATCCCCGGCTTCGATCGGGTCCGGCCATGTCCATGGCCGCGTGTCTTGTTCAGCCACCCGGCTGAACGCTGTGTCCTGCCGCGCGACCTTCCGGTCGATCGGCATCGAGCGAAGGCCCCGTTCGCAAGAACCGTGGGCCTTCATCCTGCACGTGCCGCCTGGCACGTCGCCGAGCCGCTCTGCCGTCCACGGCGGAGCATCCCGAACGGGGAACCCCAAGTTCCTCGCCAGGGATGGGTGTTCCCTTTCATTCCTGAAGGAGAACACCATGTTCGCAATCCCTGCGACGAGAGAGTCGCGCCCGGTCGCTGTGCTGCTGGGTGGTTCCGGGTACGCCCGACCGTCCCTGCGCATGCCGACTGTGCCGGCGTTGTTGAAACCGAGCCCCACCGTCCCTGGACGGTCTGGCTGCGCTTCCGAGTACCGTGCCGCAGGAGCCTGATTATGCCGATCAGCCTCTACCGCCGGCGCATTGCCGCCACTGTGATCCAACTGGCCAAGGACGATCCGTCTCTGGTCAAGGAGGTGATCGCCCGCTTGCGAGAGTCGGGCGAGATCGAAGCCGACGACCTGGTCTATCTGGACCGGATCGCCGACCGCTGGATGAGCATTGCCGAGGAGAACGGCAGGCACGCCGCATCAGCGCACCCGCGTCAAGCGCGCGGGTAGCGTGATGCTCCTGGCCTTCGCCATTTCCACAGCGATCTTTTCCAGCAGATCGGGGCGTTCATCGTTCAGCGTATCGGCCCATTGTGCCAATGCCTGGTCGATGTCGTCCTGTGTTCGCGCCCCGTCGAAATCGAGACCGAGTTTTCGGAAGGCCTCGATTTCGTCGGGCGTGAACCGTAGTGCATTGCCTGCACGCAGCATGGTGTGGGCACCTCTTGACCTGTGAGCGCTCAGCTTAGCAGCGCCACATGTCCGTGCAACCCCGGGGAGTCCACCGCATCCCCGACCAAGGACAGGTGTTCCCTCTGTTCGTCTTTGGAGAACATCATGTCCCTTGAGAAACCCCGTCCTCGCCCCCGGCGCTCCGGTATCGAGTCCGAGGAAGAGCGTGCCTGGGTCGGCTTCTATCGGCGCGTCGGCCGTGATCCGGCCATCGCAACGGAAGTCATGGCCCAGCTCGAGTCCGATCCCGAAATGAAGCGGTCCCATCTGGCGTTGTACCTGTGCTGCAAGGAATCCCTGCGTCGGCACAAGGCCCGCCAGACACGCAACAAGCGGATCGGTCAGTTCGTCCGCTGGCTGTGCCACGGCCTGTTCGTCCGGCCGCTGCACAGTCTGCAGAAGGGGCTGCGTCACGGCAGCGACATCGCCGTCGAATGCTTGCCCGAAGTGGTCAAGGAACCGGCCGTGGCCCAGGTGCGCCGCCTGGCTCGGGAAACCGAGTTCAATACGGCACACACGGCCTTCGAGCAACAGGCGGCCCAGCCTACGGACGAGCCGTTACCAGCATCCACTGAAGCCCAGGCCTCGCCCAGCGCAAAAACAACGCGCTCGGCCGCCTGACCCGAGAAGCGCCGGGCCATCACCGGCCCGGCCCGTGATGCGGCGGCACCGGCCGTCGCATCCGGATCGCCGAACGCCCACGCCCGCTGCTCACCCAGCGGCGCGTGCGGTGCTCGCCCCGATCCCCGCACACCCCATCGAGTGCCCGTGAACGCCGGCAAGGCGACTTCACGGGGCACCCACACCTGCCCGCCTCGCCATCTGCGCGCGTCGGGCCAAACCCCGCCCGCCGTTCTGCCCGTGGCATGCCGGCCCATTTTTTTCAGCAATGAAAGGAATCCATCGATGATCACCATCACCGCCATCCTGAACGCCATCGAAGCGCACGCTGAGCGCGCCATCGTCCCAGAGCTTCGCCTCATCAAGAAGGAGGTTGAGAAACTGCGCCCGTCCCTCTACCCGGATGACCAGGAGCACGCCGACGCCCTGCTGCTGAAGCTGGACCGCCTGCTGTCCGACCAAGTCGTCGTCGCCACCGAAGCCGGCGTCTTGGCGCAAGGATTCCAGGCAGTGGCGCAGGCAGCCTGAATCGCGGCGACACCACCGGCGATTCGCCCGCCGGCTCGCCAGACATCCAACAACCCCGTGGGGCTCACGCCCGACGGGGTGGGGTTCCACGATGTTTCGAGAGGAACCCGATATGAACAAGGTGAGTATCAATGCGGCGCAACAGCGCTACGTGATCGAATGCGGCGAGGGCTATACCTGCCTCGGCTTCGCCAATGCCCGGGACCATGCCAACCAGATCGCCAGCAAGCTGAGCCGTGCCAACCTGGCATTCACGGACGAGGACTACGCGACCCTCGCCGGCTACGATAAGTACCTGAAAGCCATCCAGGCCTGGAGCCAGTCGCCCCTGACGCGCACGACCTACTTCGATCCCGGTACGGATGCCAAGGCCGCCAGGGTCCTGGAATCCTGCCGCACGCACGAACGGAAGGTCCGCCTGATCTTGGGCGACACGAGCAGCGGCGAACCCTGGCTGGAGGAACACGATGTCATCGGCCGGATCGGCCGCTCGACGGGAAGTTTGAAGGTCCCCTTGCTGATCGAGCCCGGCGAGCATGGCGGCTGCGCCATTCTGTGCGCTTGCCTCCTTGCCATCGTGGATTGGGAATCGGGCGACTTCCTGTATCGCCATGCCGCCTACCGCGAAGCCGACTTGAGCATCAAACCTTCGGGCGACGCCGACCGGTCCTGGAATGTTCTGCGGCGCGAAGAAGTCGTCGCCAGTTTCCGGGACATCGGCCAGGCCGGCGCCTACCTCGCCTTCATGCGCGGCGCGACGATCGAGCCGCGTGTCTTCCAGTGACTTCGAGGGCAGTACCCGATGGAGCAACGCCTCCCCGGCAGAAACGCTGGGGAGGCGGTCGCCCGCCGAAAACCAATCGTGCTACGCCGCCAAGCGGCACTGGGCGTATTCGCGGTCGATGAGCCAGTGCAGGAACTGGGTGTCCTTGGAGACGCCCCAGTAGTGCGCCTTGCATCGGGCGATGTAGGCGTCCAGGTCGTCGAGCGTGCGGATGTCCACCGGCTCGATGTCGGTGATCTTCCGGAAGCGCTCGACCTCCCGGCGAGTGAGTCGAATTTGCGAGCCGAGGCGGATCATGGTCGTTCTACGCGAAGGGTTGAGCCTTCATCTTGATCAAATTTTTCAGGCTTGTCGCCGGTTTTACGGTGGTCACGCAAAAAAATTATGCAGTGCCAATAGGCTGACATCCAGGTCACACTGGAGTGCAAGTAGGCCCTTTGGACCACGCTGGCGGCACGTTTGCGCCGCAGAAAGCGATCGGCACGCCCTCATCACCAACGCCATACGCAAGCCCGTCGGATTCCGGCCGCTTGAACATTGCGTCCTCTGCCTCCCCTTGAATCCACCCTACTGATGCCGGAAACTGACTGGGCATACCTGCATTCCATCGTGGGATGTAGCCCGGCTCTGGCCGGCGTCGCAGTCGATACCTGCCTCATTCATCGTGCCGACCCATGTCCGCACATTCATCCCAAGCGGGGACCTCGTCCCCTTTGGGATCGGCGTTCCCGCTTTTCTTGTTTACTTGAGGAGAACGCCATGAATCTATCTGCCTTGTCCCGCGCCGATCTGATCCGCGAATTACTCTCGCCCCTGGTTTGCGCCTCGGGTACCAACCCTTTGCACGTCAGCGATGCCGTGGCGCAAATGGGCATGCTCGGCACCACCGATACCGTTGTCGCCCATCGCTTGGGCATTGCCCGCGAACTGCTGCTGCGCGATCTGCGTGAGCAGATGCGCAGCGGCCCGCTGATGAACTCGCCGCAAGTCCTGCGCGATTGGCTGCGGCTGTATTGCGCTGGGCTCGAGCATGAGGTGTTCCTGGCGCTCTACCTGGACGCCCAGCATCGCCTGATCGAAGTCGAGGAGTTGTTCCGGGGGACATTGAGCCAGACCTCCGTCTATCCTCGGGAAGTGGTCAAGGGGGCGCTCGCCCGTAACGCCGCCGCGCTGGCCGTTGCGCACAACCATCCCTCGGGGGAAGCCGAGCCCTCGCGGGCCGATGAGCTGCTGACACAGAACCTGAAGCACGCGCTGAGCCTGGTGGATGTGCGGGTGATCGACCATTTCGTCGTCGCCGGCGACACGGTAGTGTCGTTCGCGGAACGCGGACTGGTGTAACGCCATGTGCCGCCGGCCAACCGCGTCGCGTCCGATGCTCAAAGGCATGCCCGCCTCATCTGGTCGGGCTGCCTTTTCGGTCGCGTGAGGAAATCATCATGTCGACGAGAATCCCGCCCCATTGTCCTGTCTGCGCGGGCGACGGCGTGCCGCTGGGTACGCTGGGCCGCCTGCGCTGGTTCCGTTGTCGCGACTGCGGCATGAACTTCAGTCGTCAGACTGGCACGCGCCCCAAGACCAAGTCGACGTCTCATCAAGAGAAAGGAGAACCGCATGGAAACACCCGCCGTGGCAAGCTTGCAAGCGCAGGCTGAACCACTGGCCTCGTTATCGATCTCGCATCTGAGTCCAAGCACCCGCTTGAAACTGGCCGATGACGAGTTGTCGGTCAATGCCTATCCGACCGACTGCGGCGGCATCCTCTACGTCGGCGTGCCGTGCCACCGGATCCCGACCGAAGCCGACCTGGCCGCGATTTTCGAGGTCGCTCAGTTAGCCGGCGTCGTCTGGCTGAACTTCGACAGCGAGGCGGCCGTGATCGACGGCCTGCCGATCTTCGAGATGCCGGACCTCGCATCATGAGCCGGCACCACATCCGGCTCATGTATCAGGGCCAGCCGGTCTTGGTAGTGGCCGGCTACGACCGGCCCCTGCGCGAACTTTTCCTGCAGGTGTTTCTCTGCCAGGAGAGCGGGCCGGCCGGCGATGATGACATCGTCTACGACAGCCTTCATGAACCGGCCCTGGACTGGACCGTCATTGGTACGCTGACCAATAAACTCACTGCGCTCGGCATCTGCGTGCCCGAGAAGTTGATCGAGGCGGTGTATCTGGATCAGCGCTTCACTACAGGCAACGTCGTGGTTTGGCACCATGCCGACCAAGCACCTGAAGTCCTGCACACCAACCGAGCATAACTTATCTACGGCAGGGCGTTGCGCCACGCGGCCAACGCTCCTTGCCCTCTCTCTGGGGCTTCCGGAGGTATCAGCGCTATACAAAGATCTCTGGGAATAAAAGAACAACCAGTTTCATATCTGAGGTATCCGGCGTGTAGGCGGGATCGTTGATCTGCATCTGCGCCTTGTAATGCTTCACCTTGAGCGCCCACTTCCCCGATTTATCCTCGGCTCGCAACTGGTCGGCGCGGTCGTAGGCAGCCAGTGCCCGGCGGAAATAATGCAGGTAGCGCCTGTGCGCCGGTTCGACACGGTGTGCGACCTCGATGAAGGTCTTGAAGCGCCAACCGATCACGCGCCCATGTTTTGCGGAGTACAGCGCATTCAGCAATGTGCGGGGTACATGGTTTGCGTATTGAGGAAGTTCAACCCCTTCAGCCGCCAATGCCCGCCGTAGCTCAGCCCAGCCACGATAGTCCGGCGTGTCGCTCGTTTCGTAGTCGAGCCACCAGGTCTCGAACTTCTCCCGTACCTCGGCAAGACGTTGTCGTTCTCGTTCACGGGCCTGCTCTTGCAGAGCGTCCCGTGCTCCGTCGAAATCGAAATAGTAGGCACGCTGGCTTTCCCGCTCCAAGGTCAGGTCGTCAAACCCAACCACCCGGCGTTGCAGGTCTGAATTTTCCATCAATGTCGGCTCGGCCCAGATGCAATCCAGCATGAACCGTCCCCGTTGCACGGAAGCATCGCGAGTTGCCTGCGTCACTACAAAGGCATTACGGTTGTTGTTGAAAAACACGTCGTCCTGGGTCAACCGCCGCGCCCCGCCGTCGAAGTGGGCAAAGATCCAGATCAACAAACCACCTTCCTGCAAGTAGAACTCGCGGCGCTCGGCAATCACATTTACATACGTGGTGGACAACTGAATCTCGAAAACCACTGGAATGCCCCGATAGATCGCACGCACATCAGGCTTTCGCCACTCTGCCGTCAGTGTGCCAGACCAACGTTTTTCGGTGGCCACGTCCGTGAACCGGGGGTCAGCCGCCAAACACTGTGCGACCCACTCTTTCATCTGCAGGTGCCGGGCGCTTTCCTTGACGCCGTTGTAACGCCTTGCATCGATCTCCTCCTGCGATAGCTCACCCCGCGTGCGCGCCAAGCAACGCCCATCTTCCAGCGTATGCCGGAAGAAGAAACGCCGCTCTTCGGCGCGCGACACTAGGTAGACAGGCACCCCACACAATGAGCAGGCATAGTGGGGCGTGCCTCGCTTGATGTCGGTGCGGAGCGCCATCCGCAATTGGATCGCCTTTTCGTAATCGGTGCCGATGACTTCGCCATGATCGAGATGATCCCCCGAGGCGATCTCCATTACCTCGGCAACCTCGGGATTCTCGACAGCAAAAGCACCACGTTCGTCCAGTACGGTAGGTCCCACGACTAGCCCTCTCAACAATAGGCCTTGGCTGCAGATCGGCGCACCTGTACCTCGGCAGGAACCAGCATGTCATGGTTCCTTCGCGGTCGCAGGCGACGGGGACGCAACCTGTCCAGGGTCTCGCTATCGGCGACCAGCAGGTCGTAGAAGTCCTCAGCGCGCACGTTCGCCGTATCGTCAGCCCGAACGCGGAGCAACGGAATCGCAGCCAATGCGAACAACTCGTCCTTCAATTGGTCTCGTTCGCGGACATCATCGTCATCATGCAGCGCTGAGTCCAGCTCGAAACAAGCCACGGGATCTTCGTCCTCGGTGCATAACAGAACATCGACTTGTGCCGCCCACGAATAGCGCCGGTGTCGATCTGAAAGACGAAGGACGAAGCCATCGACATCCATGAAATTACGTAGCGGCACGTTGGGGTAGGCGCGCAGGCTGGGGAAGAATTGCCGCACCGCCTGCAAAAATTCGCGTTCCTGCGAGCTGGCGCAAACGCTCTTACGGAAGGTCATAAGATCGCTCAAATGCACTGGCCCGAGAGTAAATGCGCTGGCCATCACGATGCGGCGCATGGGCACCACATCACCCTGGCTGGTCGCGGCAGCTGCTGCAGGCCTTGCAGAACGTCGGCCCTGTACCGATCCCTCCGGCGCCTCGCGATAGGTCAACAACTTCGTGGGGAGCGGGGCATCCGGTCCCTCGACCTCGCGCCATGCGGCATCAAGCAGTGCATTGATGCCTTCGAGCAGGTCGTTGTCGACTACCAGCAGCCTACCGCAACGAACAAGACGCCAAAGGCGGACCGTGTCGCCTGCAACCAAGGCCCCCCTTGTGAGTTTCTCGTGGAGCACCGTCGGAAAGATCTGCTGCGTAATCTTGGTCAGCTGGCTGCTACGGAGGTCGGCACCCGGCACCATCGTTTCGTAGGCAGCGAGGAAGCCGCCGATGTCTCGCTCTTCCAGGAATATCCGCAGGTTCTCGATGGTGGCATTCATTGCGCACCACCTTCCGCGAAGTCCACGTCCAGAAATAGGCTATGTCCGAAGGCGTAAGACCACATGTTGGGCAGTTTCTCGAACACGCCTTCGGTTGGAAACAAATGCGGCATGACTCCCGCGTACATTACGAGCCCTTCGGATTCGAGCTTTAGTCGGAGTTCTTCACCATCGCCGGCATAGACCAAATACGGCAGCGGATCGTTCGGATCGCTCAGCTGCCCTGCAGCCGTCAGCGCCTGCATACGGATCGACGTACCGAACTCGTCAATCGCTTCGCGGACGGTCTGCTTAACTTCATCGGACACGCCACGCACGATCCGGTACCGCACGATGTCAATGCGGGACAACAAGGTCTGCAGCAGGGAATCGTCATCGGCTCGGGCCAGCTCTGCGCGGCTCGGCAGTGCGAAGAAGAGATTCGGGTCCTTCGGCTTGAGCCGTTCGATGATGGTCATCGCGAAACCAACGGGCAGCTCGGGGACCATTGCCTGCTGCATCTCGACCTCCTGGCAAAAGCCATCCCAGGTCAGACCCGCGTCATTCAATGCCAAAAGCAGTTTGTGCAAATCGACACGGTAGGTATCCGACGGGCCACTCAAGTACTGCAAGCGCTTGGTCACCTCATGATGCTTGAAGTTTTGCGAAAGTACCCGCTGAACAAGCTTGTAGCGCCGCAGCAGCTTCTCCGAATCGGTCTCGCTCAGCATCGTGACCACCAGCCCGGGGACAAAGTCCTTGGGATGGATTGTCGATAACTGCCATACATAGCGGCCCCCGCCGATCCGCCAGGCTCCGTCATCCAAGCTAATTCCCTCGGACTTGTGGTCCTTCATCGCCAGATGGAGCTGTGCCCAGCATGTCAGCTCGTCGCCACGGGCAATCTCGTAGCCCGACCCCGGCATGAGCTCATCGTCTTCACGCAGCAAGACCAATTCCGAATTGCCCGCATCCGTTGGTCGCACCGGCTGCGGTATCGACGGCAAACGGTCCAATACTTCCCGACTGTAGCGATTGCATAACTGCAGCACGGCAACACCGTCCAGAACTGCCTGTCCGGACTCTTCCAAGTGTCGGCGCAGGGTTTCGAATGCCGCTGGGGCTTCCTGCAACCAATGTTCGGCATCCCCGACGGGATTGACCATAAGCAGCGGCAGCTCGTCCATGCTTCCTGCCGGCCCACCCTCCTTGGGCGTAGGAATGCTGACCATGACATAGCCGGGGCCGAAACGCACCTCAAAGACCTTGCCACCTTTTCCCCGAAGCCATGCATCGCACCATGCACACAGACGTGGTGCAAGTTGGCGCCAGTCTTCGAACAACTCCTCCGCGGCATCGGCCATCGGCGTCAGCTTGAGGGTCGTCTTCGGCTGCGCGCGATTTGCCGCGTGCCAATCGGCGTGCCCAAGCAGGCGCGCCGCCGCATCGAGCGAATTGACGTGCTTGAGGGCGATGCCGTGCTCTAGCAGGGATTTACGCAGGCGTTTCGCGAGATGCTTGGGATCCTCGTCAGCGGTTGGCATCAGGTGCCGAACCACATCGAGTGCTGCTTCCGAAGTAAAGCGAGGTGTTTTCAGGTGGACGAAAGTCCAGAGTGAGACGGCCTGAAACTGTTCAGAGGGGGGATTGGCATCCACAGATGCCACAACGGTCGCTGTCATTGATGAGCTCCATATCGGAAAGCACTTCAGGACGGCACGCGTTGTCCGGCTTTCCAGGAGTTCACCTAGCCGGGAGGTTACTTGCGGGTATTCAACTGGCTTTGCCGTGCCGGAAAGACTCCGGTGCGTGCACTGACGGGCGCCAACTTGCCCACGATTCGGCTTGAACCGTGAGTACATGATAGGACAATGAAACAAATTCCGTCAACGCCCGAGCCGTGAGTCGGCAATCCAGCTCTCACAACGGGGCCAAACGATAGTGACGGTGGCCGGACATGCCCGGCCACCGCTATGCCAGTAGCGTTTTAAGCCGTTCCAAGCCCGCTTTGATGTCATCGCCAAGGCGTAAGGCCTCCGGGCCGCCTTCTGTTCCTTGCTGGGCCGCCCAGCTGCAAAACTCCGACATTAAGGAAGCCTTCTCGGCGGTGATTTTCGAGTGGCGGAGGCCATCCTCAATAAGAGGGATTAAGCCGGCCGCCGCACGCAGCCTGTTCAATGCAGGCGTGGATTCGGGGTTTTTCGACATGCAGACATTTTAGCGGCGGGGCGCCAGAGAAGCCATGGCAATCCTACAAGCGGCCCTGAAGATCCATATCAATCACCGCATCCGCCATGGCGGTCAGTTCCGGCGTCTGGGACACGAAGAACTCCCGCTGATACCCCCCCAGCCGCAGCACCTCGCGCTTCATCGCCATGAACATGCGCTTGCGCTCGGGGTCCAACGGTCCATCGGCCTCGTCCGAGAACAGTGCACCGTAGCGTCGCCCCGTGTGCTGGGCGAGGTACAGTGCCACCGCCCGGATCAGGCACTCGTTGATCCACACCCGTTCGCCGCCGCTCATCAGGCCGACGCTCTTGCTCTCGCCCGACTCGCCATCGTGCACCAGGATGTCGAATCCTTCCTTCTGCTCGCCCTTGCCGGTCTCCACCAGTGTTTGGATGGATACCGTAAAGCGGGGACCGTAGCAGGCCAGCAAGAGGTCGTTGGCCAGTCCCGATAAGGTCGGACCCGCGTCATCGATGGTCAGCGCGATCAGGCCGTCGTTGCCCATGCACTTGGCGAACAGATTCCAGTTGCCCAACTCGGTTTCGACCTTGGCGATGCGGTTGGCCACGTGCGCTTGACGACCGGCCAGGGCCGTTGCCTGCTGCACCACGGCCCCCAGGGTTTCGGCGTCCCGCACCGCAGCCAGGTGGGCCCGCTCGGCGGCAGCGACCGACTGCGCCGCCTGTTCCATCGCGGTCTGAGCATCGATCAGGCGCTGCTCGTCGCAAGGTTCCGGCAAGGCCGCCAGCGCCTGATTGAGCCGATCCAGGGTGGCTCGGTAGTGCTTGGCCTGCTGGCCGTGCTGGGCGCCGATGGCCTGCCGTGCCACATTGATCTGTTGACGCTCGGCCGCCTCCTCGGGCGTCTCCACCGGCGGCTGACCGGCAACGGCGTCTGGTCCCAGCGCGGCCTGCAGTTCCGTCAATTCCTGCTCAATCCCGGCCAGTGTGGTCCGCGCCCGCGCCATTTCACCGGCCTGGGCCGCTAGCCGCGCAAACCGCGACGCCCGTTCCCGGGCAAACTCGGCCCGATGCTCGGCCCAGGCCAAGGCCTGCGGCGCACCGGCGAGTTCCGCCTGCCGGCCGCGCAAAGCGTCCAGTTCCTGCTGTGCCGCCGCCTTCTCGCGCCCCAGCCGCTGGATCGTCCCCTGCGCGCTGGGAATCAGGGCCTTGGCGTCCCGCGCGTCGCCCAGGAGTTGGCATTGCCCCTGCAGATCAGTGCCGGCACACGGCACCTCCCCGGTCAGGCCGAAGCGTCGCGCCAATTCCTCGGCCTTGAGCGCCGCCTGGCCGGCCTCGCGCTCGACCCCGGAGAGTTTCTGCTGGACCATCCGCTCTGAGGCTTGGCACTGCGTCAGACGTTGGACTTGTTGGCGCCAAGATCCGATCTGCGCCGAGCGCAGCGACAAGACCCGCTCGGCCAAGGGCAGGCGGAGCTCAGCACGCTGCACGGCCTGGGCACCAGCCAGCACCGTGAGGCATTCCCGGCGCTGGTTCTGCAAACCCTGCCCGCGGTTGCGCTCCTGGGTGACGCGCTGGGCGATGCGTTGCGTCAGCCGTTCCAGCCGCTGCGACTCGCCCTGGTCCTGGGCCTTCAAGGCGTCGATGGCCTGCGTTCCGGCCTGGATCACGGCGTGGCATTCGCTCTGAAGTTGCTCCCGGCGCGCTTCCACCCCGCGCGACTGCTCGCGCTCCGCCATCAATTGCGCGTGCCGGGTTCGGACCGACTCCTGCGCTGCCTGGGTCGCTTGGCGACCCGCAAGGCGCTGCGCGACGCGGGCCTGGGCGCCGTCGAGCCGGCGCCGTTCACCCTCGATACGCTGCGCTTCCGCATCCAGTCCAGCCTGTTCCTGCCGGATGGCCGCCAGGCCGGCCTTGAGCAGGCGCGCCGTCTCGCCCGCCTGCTGGCCCAGCGCCCGGATTTCTTCCTGTCCCAGCAAGTCGGCCAGCAACGTCTTGATCTCGGCATTGCGGTAGGCGCTCAACTGCCGCTTGCCCTGCGCCGAGAACACCGACGTGAAGAAGGTGTCGGCGCTGCCGCAGAGTGCTTCGACGCAACGGGTATAGGTGTCCACCTTGCCGTCTGACACGGTGCCGTCGTCCAGCACCACGGGCTTCCATGCGCCATCGTCGGCAAGCATGAGCAGAAAGGCTTCGGTCTTGCGCCTGCCGTTCACGCGGATCACGACCTGCGAGCGATAGCTACGGCCGTCGTGGGCCCAGATCAGATCTTTCTCGTTCTCTGGCAGGCAAACATGGTCGTAGTAGGAGAAACCGCCCGGACCGGCCATCGCAGCACGCGATGGCATCGTCAGGTACGGGTGCATGTTGTCCATCACGGTGGTCTTGCCGCGCCCGTTGGCGCCAGCGATGGCGACCAGTTCGGCGCCATCGGCCAGTCGCTTGAAATCGAGTTTCAGGACATCGCGTCCCAGGCCATCGCGAATGCCGCGAAAGCCCTTGAGAATGAGTGAAAGAGGTTGCATAACGGTACTCCAGCGGGATGACCAGTTCAGTCTCCCGCACGAAAGAGGCTCTGCAAGACCGTCCCCGAGGGAGAGGCCTCGGCCAGGTCAAAATGACAGCGCGGGCTCAAGATCGGCCCTGGGGGGCGGCAAGGTGACAGCGGTATCGATGCATTCCCCGCCATCAGGGACTTCCTGCCCACGCAGCACACGCTCGGCGATGGCTTCCGGTTCCTGGCTTGCCAGCGCCTGGAGGCACGCTAGCAAGGGTTCCGCCCGCGCCTCGGTCACCTGCGCCCATACACGCACCTTGTCCGCCAGATTCGCCAGTTGCGAGATCCCTGCCGCCCGCGTGCGCACCACGGGCAGGATGCGCCCTTCCAGCTTGGTTTCCGCCGCTCCCTCCAGCAGCCGCTCGATCGCCGCGCGGTCGACCTGGTGGCGGTCTTCTTCGGCGACGGTCCAGCGCACGCGCACGAACGCGCCAGCGATGTCCTGCTGCGCGACAGCCGCGCGCAGGGCGTCGAGGTCGGGCTGGCTCTCGAAAACGATATCGACAGTTCGGCACGCGGGCGTGGGCTCCAGCGTGAAGCGCGCCTGGTCGGCGTCGATATCCCAGAACAGAAACCCCTTGCCCCCTTCCTCGCCGTAATGAAAGCGACCGATCGAGCCGGGATAGGCGATGCACTGCCGCCCTGCGATGCTTTCCTGCTCCCATGCCTGATGCCGGTGGATGTGCCCGAGCATGAAGGCCTGGGCCTCGGCACCGAACAGGGCACCGGTCGTGAACTCGTGATCGAAGCCGGCCATCGGCACGCCGTGCTCGCTCACGCAGCCGAACACCGTGCCGTGCGACACGCCGATGGTCGGCACGCCCTGCCGACGTGCCGCGCGGTGGATCGGCGCGTAGCCGCGCAGCAGCAGGGCCAGGTGCTCGCCCACGGCTTGCGCGGCTTCCGCCGCACCGACCGTTGCGGCCACCAGCGCCTTGTTCACCGTGGGGATGCAGGTAAACAGGGCACGAGCACCGGCCGGCAAACTATCGAAACACCAACTGGTCGAAGCGAGCCATTCGTCCTGGGCCGTGAGGGCGACCTGCGCGATACGGCTGGCCACATGAACCGGATGCCGTCCGCCCAGCAGCCGAAAGATCGCCAGGGTGCCCGGTGGCTCATGCGAGAATGTCCCTTGCAGCATCAACACCGGGCAGTGGTCAGCCAGTCGCCGCACCTGCGCGACCAGCCGTTCGGCGGCCGGGGCATGCAAGTCCAGGCCATGGTCGGTGGCGTCGCCCGAGAGAACCGCCGCCTCCGCACCCAACGCGATGGCCCGGTCGATGGCAGCGCCGAAGCAACGGTCGGCTTCCGCCAGTTTCTTGGTACCGTAGTGCAGATCGGAGAAATGCGCGATGCGGATCATGCCGTCCTCCCCCGCGAGGCAAGTTGTATCTCGCTCGCTATCTTGTCGAGGTAGCCTTGCGGATCGTTGCCGTAGCGCTCGAGCTCATTCCAGGCCTGGGCGCGGCCGCTCGGGTTGATCTTCCAGCCCCGTCCCCAGCGCCGGTCGGCGTAGGCCTGATACTGTTCCGGCACGATCCCGTACGCCTGCACGCGGGCCATCAGTTGCTCGAAGCTGGGACGGCCGTCGCGCAACGGCGGCTCCTTGGCGGACGTTGAATCGGCCACCGCCGTCGAGTGCGCGTCGACGGCTTCCGGCGGCAGCGATTCGGCACTGGCTGCTGTCAGACTGCCCTGAAGCACCTGCGTCGCCAGTTGCGCCTGCACCAGGGCCGTCTCGGTGTCTTCGTTGTCGCGCAGCAAGGCGGTCACATCTACCGGCGCCTCCAGGTCGATGATCCACTGCGGCACGCGCACCGGGCTCCCCTGCTCGTCGATGTGGGCCACCTCCATCAGTCTTTTCGTGAGGTAGAAAGGCGTGCGTTGCCGGTCGAGGAAACCCGAGATGCGCCCGCCGCGCAGGAAGCCCACGGTCTCGAACTTCTGGATCGCCGCGTTCATCGCATAGAAGCTGTTGGTGTGCAGCTCGAAAGCGCTGATCGACCGGATGCCGGGCATAAAGAACAGGAAGCGTCCGGTCAAGTTGCACTGGCGCTGCTGGTACTCGCGGCAGGCCTCGGGCTCGCAGAGACCGCCGTTGTCTTCGCGGATCATGGTCTTGCGCCCGCCGAAAAGGCGAATCGTGCGCCGGCCCATGGCGTCGACTGGCACCGGGGCATGGCACATGCAGTGGCGCGCCCGGCCATCAGCCGAGTATTGCGACCAGTAGTGCTTTTCGTGCGCCCCCCAGGCCGCCAACTCGTGGGGCATCACGGTTTGCCAGTAGTCGGACGGGAACACCACCGGGAAGCGGTACAGGCGCCGGCCTTCGCCCCGATCCTCGCCATAGGCTTCCAGAATCTCCCGGGCGACTTCGGGATTGGGGAAGTCCTGCGCCCGCACGGTAAACCACGACACGTTGCGCGGCACCAGCGGCGTCTTGAGCTCGGGCAGAGCTTCGATGATCGCGCGCTCGATCTGCTCGAAGGACCGGCCCGCGGCCACGCCCTGGTCGTAGATCGCCTTGGCCTTGGGCTCTCCGGCTGCCTTCTTGGTGAGCACCTTGATGCCGGCGCGGATCTTGCCGCCGGTGGGAATGCGGGCAGGGCCTTGCCCCAGCAGGGTCGGGGCAGCGGTCGCGCCACCGCCCTGCACGGCGATGACGGGGTGTGCGTTGGGATGGGCCATGACGGCGCTCCTCCATGAAAATCGGGACATTCCGACGATTCATGCTCTCGCGACTTCCCCGCGTTTCAACCCCGCTGCGCCTTGGGGCGACCGATGCAGACCTCCCTGCAATTTCTCCTTTCAGCCCTTCGGAACAGCCTCCAATCCTGAAGGCCGCACAGGTATGCGTGCTTGGATGAATTGCACCGGGGTGGTACGAAATCACCGGTTTCATTCCTGACAATTTCCGGCGAAAAGCTTTCAAAAACGTAACGCCAGGGTCAGCGTTCTGTTGGTATCGGACTCCTAAGATGGCATCACGGTTGGACGAAATGGGTCCGACACGATTAACCCGATGTCTCAAGGAGAGAACCATGAAAGCGAAATTTTCCCAACTGGCCCTGATTGCTGCGATCAGTGTAGCCGCTGCCGGAACGGCGTACGCCCACGAGGACTACTCGGAAGGAGGATCCCTCCACTGGCTGAGCCACGTTTCGGAAAGCAAGAGCACTCCGACGGCCAATCAACAGGCTCCGTTCGGCTACGCTGCCACGAAAAACGCCGACCGCGAGGTCAGCCTGCCCAGCGGCGGCAAGTATCTGAACGTCACGCGCCTGGAAACCATCAAGATCAATGTCGGTGGCAAGAGTGTTGTCTGGACCTTCGATACGCTCGGCACGGCGGCCTTTCCGCTGTCCAGGATCGTCCCGGGAGCCGACGGCATCACGGTCTATGTGACTGAAAACCCTGCCTATCAAGGGGGCTGAACAACCTGACTGCCGGATGACGGAATTGTCACCCGGCAACTGGGAAATTGTCAGACATCCGTAGTTAGCATCTGAAATGCAAGTTAAATACTCTCAAGGAGAAAGAAATGCTTAAAAAATTGTTGATGGTTGCCGCCCTGAGTACCGCCGCCGTTTCCGCCTTCGCGGCTTACCCCGCCGAAGAGGTTCAGAAAGCGATCCAGCTCAAGGATGGCTCGACGGTCTATATCCTCAAGGACGGCAAGATGGGCATGGAGGACAAGCTTGGGCGTGCCGTGCGAATGAAACAGGGCCAAGTCATGGAAACCAAAGACGGTCAAAAGATCATGATGCACGGTGACGAAGTCATGCGCTTGGACAATATCCTTCATCAGGACCATCGCGGCGGCTGATCACAAGCGTTACGCGAATTTGGCGGCTCCTTCGGGAGCCGCTCCCATTTTGATGCACCGAAACTGCTCATCACTTGCATTCTTTACCATTCTTTGTCGCAGTTTGGCACCGCTGCCCTGAGCCACTTTCAAGCGACCGCAACAAAGATCATTGAGTAGTGCCGCAAGCGCGGGCGCTAAGTCCCGGTTTCCGCTTCGGCGGGTACAAACTAACGAATCGGTAATGTTCTGCTCATGTTCCCGTAAGGTTTGAAAGACCATCATGGGATCAATGAGAAGGCTCACGCGACTCCATTCGACAGTCTATTGGCGGATGGGCAACTAATCTCAATGAAGGAGATGAATCATGAAACTGAATACCTTAATGCTGGCCACCCTGATCGCCTCGACGTCGATCGCCACGGCCATGCCGGCCGTGGCCGACGATGCTCATCATCCGGAACGTGCGCCCGCAGCACAATCGGCGCCGACACAGGCAACGGCAAAGGCATCGGAGCAGACGGTCAAGGCGATGCAGAAAAACGTCGAAAAAATGCAGCTTCAGCTTGATCGTGTTACCAAGGCCAAGACCGACGATGAGCGCCAGAAGGCCATGGCCGAGCATATGCTGACGATGCGGGAGAACATGCAGATGGCCAGCGGCATGCAAGCCGGCATGATGGGTTGCCCGATGATGGGAAAAATGGGCCAGGGCGGCATGGGCATGATGATGGGTTCAGGCGGCCCGATGGGCAGCACTGACGAGCGCATGCAGCAGATGGAAAAACGCATGGACATGATGGAAATGATGATGAAGTCCGGTGGCCAAGGAATGCCTGGCATGGGTAAGCCCTAGGCATCGCTTCCTTCCGGTACCGTAGCGGGCAAATCATGGAAACTCCCCCGGAGGAATTGGCGATGGCGGCAGGTGGTCACGTTGCCGAAAAATGCGCTCATTGCGGATCGACTGCAACGAACCGCCTGTATCTGCGTGATTGCGATGCCCTGCAATGTGAAGCTTGTCTGCTGGACCGGTGCCTGCAGCCGCACGGTGCTACGCTCACCATCGAGGGACTCTATGGGCGCTTCGTCGAGGCGCTCACCGAGACCCTGGATATCCGCGAAAAGGAAACCGGCCTTCACTCGCGCCGGACAGCCTGCCACACCTTGGTCCTGGCCCGCCATCTGGTGACCGACCCGGCGTACCTGCGCCAGATTTACTGGGGTGCTTTACTCCACGACATCGGAAAAATCGGCATTCCCGACCATATCCTGCTCAAACAGCAAGGGCTCAACGACGCGGAATGGGTGCAGATGCGAACCCATGTCGAGTTGGGCTATCACATCGTGAGCCAGTTGCCGGACCTCGCCATTGCCTCGGCATTGGTCCGCTGCCACGAGGAGCGTCATGACGGTACCGGCTATCCGCGGGGCCTGCACGGAGAGGAGATTCCGCTGGGCGCTCGCCTGTTCGCCGTCATCGACACCCTGGATGCGATGACCTCTGATCGTTCATACCGCAAGGCGCTGCCTTTCGACAGTGCACGCCAGGAAATCGTACGCCTGTCAGGCACCCAATTCTCGCCGGAAGCGGTCGAGATTTTTATCGCCGAGGAAGCCGTCCTGCGCCAGATGGTGGAAATGAAATGCAATGCCGTGAGGCTCGCCTGAAAATTTGAATCGTCCTTCGAAAGGAAGCTGTATGAACCAGGATCCCGTCTGCGGCATGTCCGTAAAGCCTGAATCGCCCCACCAAAGCATCCTGGATGGGGTTCCCTACCGTTTCTGCAGCGCCAAATGCAAAACGAAATTCGATGCCGACCCGGCCAGCTATCTGGCACCTGCCGAGACCTCGGCGGCAGCGGCGGTCACCGACCCGGGCGCCGAATATACCTGCCCGATGCACCCGGAAGTCCGCCAGATTGGGCCGGGAAGCTGCCCGAAATGCGGTATGGCGCTCGAACCGCTGTTGCCCGAACTCGAACAGGAAGAAGACGACAGCGAGTATCAGGATTTTCGTCGTCGTTTCTGGGGCAGTTTGCCGTTGACCGTCATCGTCGTCGTCCTGGCCATGGCTGGGCATGTCATTCCCGGATTGACGCCGGCGGTCCGGACCTGGAGCGAGATGCTGCTCAGCCTGCCCATCGTACTCTGGGCCGGCGCCCCGTTCTTCGTGCGCGGCTGGCGGTCGATCATCCAGCGCAGTCCGAACATGTGGACCCTGATCGGTATCGGCACCGGCGCGGCCTTCGTCTATAGCGTCGTCGCCGCGCTGGCACCGGGGCTTTTCCCGGCTTCCTTCGTGTCCCACGGTCGTATCGGGGTCTATTTCGAGGCGGCCGCCGTCATCATCTCCTTGACCCTGCTCGGCCAGATGCTGGAATTGCGGGCCCGTTCGCAGACCTCGGCCGCCATCAAGTCGCTGCTCGGCCTGGCGCCCAAGACCGCCCGCCGCATTGCGCCCGACGGCACGGAGGAAGACGTGCCGCTCAACCAGGTCCACGTCGGTGATCTGCTACGCGTTCGTCCCGGCGAGAAAGTCCCGGTCGACGGAGTCGTTGTCGAAGGGGTCAGTGCCATCGACGAGTCGATGCTCACCGGGGAGCCTTTGCCGGTGACCAAGCGCGTGGGTGACAAAACGATCGGCGCCACCATGAACACTTCCGGCAGCTTGGTCATCCGCTCCGAGAAGGTCGGCTCGCAGACGGTCCTCGCCCAGATCGTCCAGATGGTCGCCCAGGCCCAGCGCTCGAAGGCGCCGATGCAGCGCATGGCGGACGTCGTGGCGGCGTATTTTGTGGTGGTCGTGATCGGCATTGCGCTAACCAGTTTCTTCGCCTGGGGCTTCTTTGGTGGCGAGCGCGGCTGGTTGCTCGGGCTGATCAACGGCGTCTCGGTACTCATCATCGCCTGCCCCTGCGCGCTGGGTCTGGCCACGCCGATGTCGATCATGGTCGCGACTGGCCGCGGCGCCACCCAAGGCATCCTGTTTCGGGATGCGGCAGCCATCGAGCGGATGTGCAAGGTCGACACGCTGATTGTCGACAAGACCGGCACCCTGACCGAAGGGCGGCCAACTTTTGAGCAGGCAATCGCCGTTTCCGGTATCACCACGGACGAGGTGCTTCGTTTGGCCGCCAGCCTCGACCAGGGGAGCGAACATCCGCTGGCCGATGCGATTGTCCGCGCCGCCCGGGAACAGGGGCTGTCCCTCGACAAAGTGGAAGATTTTGAGTCGGCCAGCGGCATCGGCGTGCATGGGAAGCTCGGCGGCCGCCGACTGGCGCTTGGCAACGGGGCACTGATGGTTCAGGAAGGCGTCGATACGGCAGCGTTAGCCGACGATGCCGAAAAACTCCGGAAAGATGGCGCCAGCGTCATGCATCTCGCTGCCGACGGCCAATTGCTTGGCCTGCTTGCCGTTTCCGACCCGGTCAAGGCCAGTACACCGGAAGCACTGGCCAGCCTGCGGGCGGTGGGCCTGCGGGTCATCATGGCCACCGGTGATGGGCTGACCACGGCCAAGGCCGTCGGTGCACGGTTGGGGATTGATGAGGTGCATGGCGAGGTCAAACCGGCGGACAAACTGGCCTTGGTCGAGCGCCTGCAGGGCGAAGGCCGGGTCGTCGCCATGGCTGGTGACGGCATCAACGATGCGCCGGCGCTGGCTCGCGCCGATGTCGGTGTGGCCATGGGGACCGGAACCGACGTCGCGATGAACAGCGCCCAGGTGACGCTGGTCAAAGGCGATCTGCGCGGCATTGCCCGGGCCCGCCTGCTGTCCGCCGCGACCGTCGGCAATATGCGGCAGAACCTCGTCTTTGCCTTCCTCTACAACGCGCTGGGCATCCCCATCGCCGCCGGCGTCCTCTACCCGGCGTTCGGACTGGTCCTCTCGCCGGTCATCGCTGCCGCCGCCATGAGTCTTTCTTCGGTCAGCGTGGTTGGCAACGCCCTGCGGCTGCGGGGCGCCTGAAGCGAACGGCTGACAAAAATGTAATCAGCTGGTCACCATGTCGACCGTTTCAGCGGCGCAGACTGAAAGGCATCCGGTGGGGTGATTGTCATTCCAATGGCACGCTCATCTCACCCGACGCACAAGGAGATACATCATGGCAGGCAAGAGTTTAACAAGCCGCGATCCGGTCTGCGGCATGGACATCCCGGTTGCTGAATCACATTATTCGACAACCCACCGCAGTCTCGTTTTTCATTTCTGTTCCGAGCAATGCCGGGAGCGTTTTACCCAGAATCCGGCGCTCTATACCGGGCCGCAACGCACGGCCGACATCCGTCCGATAGCGAAAAAGCGCAAGTTGCAGTTCGTTTCCCCGGCGTCTGAAACACTGCGTAAGGCCAGCGACAAGTTGCTCCAGATGATGGGCGTTACGGTAGCGCGGCCAGGCGATGACGATTTGCTCGTCGAATATGACCTGCGGCAGGCGACACTGGCGCAGATCGAGGCCGTGGCGACCAGCTCCGGATTGATCCTCAAAGGCGGACTGCATGGTTTTCGCCGCGACTGGTGGCGGTTCACCGAACGCAACGAAATCGAGAACGCCGCCGATGCTGGCAGCGGCGCCTGCTGCAACCGCCCTCCAGCCAAGCTGCATTGAATAACGCTGCACGGAGAAAAAACATGACTGAAAACACGACCGGCAAGCCCGCTGCACCAATGCAGCATACGCATCATCAGCGGCGATTAAACTGGGGATGGTGGATTTTCGCGGCAGCAGCGCTGTTCTACCTGCTGTCCGAGCATCAGGCACACTTTTTCGGCGTCCTGCCCTGGCTGATCCTGTTGGCTTGTCCGCTGATGCACCTGTTCATGCACCATGGACATGGTGGACACGTTCAGCAGGCAAAAGACAGCAATGCGAAGGACGAAAAATGAACCACGGCAACAGCGATTACGGCCTGTGGTCCCTGGTGGTCATCAACTCGATCTTTTTCATCGTCTTCGCCGCCAGTTTCTTCAAGCCGCAAAGCCGTCAGGACTGGCGGACGCTCGGCATGTTTTCGGCATTCATCGTGGCATTGTTCACCGAGATGTACGGCTTCCCGCTGACGATTTACCTGCTGTCGGGGTGGTTGACCGAACGTTTTCCCGGCATCGACTGGCTGTCGCACGACGCCGGCCACCTGCCGGAAATGCTCTTCGGCTGGCGCGGCAATCCGCATTTTGGTCCCTTCCATCTGCTATCTACGGTCTTCATCCTCGCTGGCTTCTGGCTCCTGGCCAAGGCGTGGCCGGTTCTCTATCAGGCACAGCGCGAAGGAAAACTGGCGCGCACCGGGCCGTATGCACGGATCCGCCATCCGCAGTACACCGCATTCATTCTGGTCATGATCGGCTTCCTCTTTCAGTGGCCGACCTTGATCACCCTCGTCCTCTTCCCGATCCTGGTGACTATCTATATCCGCCTCGCCCGCAAGGAGGAAGGGCTGGCCATAACGGAGTTCGGCGAGGAATATCGATCCTATATGTCCAGCGTCCCGGGATGGTGGCCGAAGCTGGGAAAAGGCACGATGACCTCGTCGGAATAAGCGAGGTCCAAGACGTAGCTCATCGATCCGTGGCTGCACAGCCTCGGATCGCCCTCGGGCGCCGGCTGCGTCAAGTAAAATTCGGGGGAGCCGGATTGTTCCAATGGTTGCATTTTTGGCTGGCTTGCAAATATCCATGCTCAAGTCAATGACATGGCCCCGTGGCCAGTTAATGCCGTTCCGATAAGGTCTTTCTGTAGGTATCGGACGGTATAGCGTTTTGGCAAGGCATTGACGCCCCATCGTTTTTCGATGATGGCGAATTGCATCTGAGTGCGCATTCGAGCGAGATGAGCAGGAATTTTTCGGGGTGCCATGCCGACGGCCCACATCAGCGCCATGCCTGGCGCGTCCACCAAAAAGGCGGGCGCCATGGCGCCCGCCTGGTCCCAGCGGCAAAAGATCAGAACGTGTGATTCATACCGATGGCAAGCAGATTGCCGCTATTGCCGGCTGGCGCAATGGCCAGCCCGGGAACGGTACCTGCATTTGCTGCGCCACCATTGTCGTTCTTGTTGTACAGCCAACCGATATAACCCGTGGTGCGCTTGGAGAAACCGTGCGTATAGGCCAGCGTGGCAGCCTGTGCATTGTTGCCGCCGCCATCCGGGTTCAGGATGCCATAGGAGAAGTGGACGTTGCCCTTGGCGCTGACCGGAACCACGGCACCAACCTGGTAAATCTTGTTGTCAACCACACTCGGATCGTCCGACTGCTTCTTCTGGATGCTGCCGGACAGTTTTACCACGCCGAAGTCGTAAGTGGCGCCAAGATAGTGCTCGTTGGTATTACCGAGGATCGCCCCAAGTCGGTGGTAGACGTAGCCGACGGCCAGGCTGCCGTTCGCATAGTTGAGACCGAGGCCAATGTTGTTGTCCTTGCTACGCTGCGCCGACGTCTCATCTCCTGCTGTTTTACCTTTGCCGCCGAGACCGTAGATCAGTTCCCCCCCGAAGCCATTGATCGTCGGCATCGTGTATTTCACGGCATTGTCCCATCGGGCATCGCCGACCGAACCAATGGTATTGCCACCCGCGGCTGCTAGAATGTATTGTGGGCTGATGATGGAGCCGGGATAGGCATTGTATTTCACCGCATATGGGTAACCCGGCGCGTACTGGCGGCCGAGGGTGAGCATGCCGAGGCGGTTGCTCAGGCCAACGAAGGACTGCCGCGTACTGTCGATGCCATTATTGCTGTTGCCACCGGAATCGATGTTCAACGTGCCGAATTCGTAAGTGAATATCGCCTTCAGGCCATTGCCGAGATCTTCTTGTCCCTTGAAGCCCAGGCGGCTGCTGGCCAGTAACCCGGTGGCTACGCCGCTGAACTTGTTGGCACCGGCCGATCCGCTAGCCACGCCGGCATCGGCGACACCATAGATTGTTACATTGGATTGCGCCATGGCTGACGCGGTTGCCACAGTGGCGACGGCCAGCGCGAACAGTTTCTTCTGCATGAAAATTTCTCCTGAATTTAAAGGTTGGAGCTGCACCCTGCGACGCAGCCAGACTCGGTCACGAAGATCGGTCAAGGGCGATAGTGAAGGGGCAGAAGGTGGCGTAACCGTGCTGAAGAACAAGCTCGGCGCACGCGCTGATCTGAAGTCGGAGTGCGTGTCGAAAGTGTTGTTTTTTTGCCATGCGGTCTGCTGCGGCATGGCCCGCAGACGTATCGACCGAGTCAGACTTTCGATGAATCCAGAACTCGGCTTCGGGCTGGCAATTCAAAACGGAAGACTGTTCCGCGTTCGTCGCTTTGATAAAGCACGAGCGTGCTGCCGTGCAGCTCCAGAATGCGTTGGACAATGCGCAGACCGCGACCCGAGTGGTAGTTGAATTCGCTGATCCGATGGTCTGCAAAATGCGTAGCCTGGATTTCCATCGGTATGCCGCAGCCGTTGTCAATGATCGATATTTCTACGCCAGCCAGGCTCTTATCGAGTGCCAGGGTGATCTGCGTAGCGCCGGCAGCGTGTTTAAGGGCGTTGTCGATCAGATTGTCGAGCGCACGTTCGATCAACATGGGATCGGCATGAACACGAAGTCCCCGATCATGCTCTGCGACTTGGAGAGCAATCGTTTTGCCGAGGCTTTGTGCCTTCGCAAAGAACTTCAGTACGACGTCGGCTAACACTTCAGCAATGGGGAAAACATCGTGGCACAAAGAGCAGTCCGGGCTGTGCAGGGTCGCCAAATCGAAAATCGATTCAACCAGATGAGCCAAGGCCCGGGTCTGGCTCAAAGCCGCTGCCGTCATCTCATGCGCCTTGCCAGGCGAAAGGTCGGCATCATTCTGAACTAGCGGCTCCAGACAGCACTCGATTACCGTTATTGGCGTGCGTAGATCGTGCGAAAGATTGGCGAACAGTTCTCGCCGCTTGCGGTCTTCCGCTTTCTGGGATCGCAGAAGATCTTCAATCCATTGCGCCATGGCTGCGAAATAGCTGTTTAGCTGATCAAGTTCCGAATGGGCATTAGCCGGTGGCGTGGGCTGGATGAAGGGATGCCGATCATCGTGTTCGCTTTCCAGCGAGGCGATGCTGCGCGACAGTCGCCGCACAGGTAGGAGGATCATGAACGACAGTAACATCGCCGAGGCGATTGCCGGTCCCGTCACTCCGGCAGCCAGGAACAAAGAATCCGAGAAGAGAAAATTCGTGTAGGCAGCGAGAAACCCCGTGGTTTCTGGGGCGCGCAGCAACATGAGCAGATAGGCAGTCGGTGCCGTTGGCTGGCCTATGCCCGCTACCGAAAAAATCCGTTGGCTGGATGGTTTTGCGGGATCTGCGATAGTAATCGGCAGCTCCGCACGGCTCGCCATGAGCTCGTGAATCGGCGCCAAGGCGATTGCTTTTTGCGATAGCGCCGTCAGTGGCATTGAGGCGCCGATTATGGAACCAGACCTGTCAAGCAGATAGAAGCTGGCCGACGGGTTGGTATCTGCCAATGTCGACAATAGCGACTGGGAATCCATGCTGCTGACAATGGCGCTCGCCAGGTCGGTATGGAATCGTGAAACGATCGACTTGGCCCAATCTTGTGCTTGGCGCTGTGTTGCCGCCTGATGGAAACGTTGATGAGTGGTCTCCATCAGACCGGCGAAAAACAATGCGATGATGATGCCGAAAGCCAACTGCACCAATGCCAGGCGCCCAAATAACGAGCGTGGCAATAACGAATGCGGGAACCGACCTAGCACGACCGCTCTGTATGTAGGCGGTAGCCAACTCCCCAGACGGTCAGGATGATTCTTGGATGGCCCGGGTCGGTTTCGATTTTGGCGCGCAGGCGGTTGATGTGGGAGGTCACCGTGTATTCGTAAATATTGCTGCCATGTCCCCAGACATGCGCGAGAAGCTGCCCGCGCGAATAGACCCGCCCGGGATGGTTGGCCAGCAGATACAGGAGATCGAATTCGGTTTCGGTCAACGAGAGTGCCTGGCCGTCACGTAGAACTTGCCGCGCATCCGGGATGATGTGCAGATTGTCCACTTCAATCTGCAGGGCGGCTGATGGCCTCTGGCGGAAGAACTCCGTCCGCCGAAAGATCGCTTTGGCGCGAGCCAGCAGTTCTAGAACATTGAACGGCTTGACCATGTAATCATCGGCACCAAATTCGAGACCGACGATCCGGTCCAAGTCGGATGCTCTAGGGAAACGCTGATCAAAGCCACCCTTCCGGGATTTTTCGTCCGTGAGGCAGCAACTCCGAAATTCGCATCGTCATGACATCGAATTTCGGCTCTTTTTCAGCCCCGAATCATCGACCCGAGGCCCTTTCGGAGCTCATCGCTCCGATTTCTCGCCCTCAGGACGCACCTGTCCTGTAGGGCGCGCACAGACTTCTCTGCGACAGCACCAGATTCGCCATCGCGAACAGCACATGCAACTGCGCCGTGTTCTTCGCCAAACCCTTGTAGCGGCACTTGCGATGCCGGAACAGGTTCTTCACCACATGGAATGCGTGCTCGACCTTCGAGCGGATGCTCGCCTTGGCGTGCTCCGCCTTCTCGATGAGTTGGCGTCTCGGGTCCGTCTTGTCCAGCCTCTTGTAAGTCGAACGCCGGCGTGCGATCACGAATTCGGCCGGGCAGTCCTTCAGTTCGGGACGCTTGCCTGCACCCTGGTAACCAGCGTCGGCATGCACGTGCTTCTCCTCACCATGCAGCAGCTTGTGCGTCTGGCTCACGTCGGACGCGTTCGCCGCCGTGGCGGCAAGCGAATGAACGATGCCGGTGTGCGCATCCGTACCGATATGCGCTTTCATGCCGAAATACCACTGCTTGCCCTTCTTCGTCTGGTGCATGTCGGGGTCGCGCTCGCCCTCCTTGTTCTTCGTCGAGGGGGGCGCAGCGATCAAGGTGGCGTCGACGATCGTGCCTTCGCGCAGGATCAGCCCTTGCTGACCGAGCTGTTCGCGGATCAGCGCGAAGATGCGCACCGGCATCTCGTGACGTTCGAGCAGGCGGCGAAATTTCAGCAGCGTGGTGGCATCGGGTGCCTGACGCTCGATCAGGTCGATGCCCACGAAGCGACGCACCGCGATGCTGTCGACGATGGCATCTTCAATTCCTTCGTCCGACAGGCCCAGGCAGTTCTGGCACAGATACATGCGCAGCATCGTTTCCAGCCCGACCGGCGGACGACCGCGCTCGCCGCGGTAGTAGTGCGGCTCGATCAATGCCACCAGCTGCGACCACGGCACCAGACGATCCAGGTCGGTCAGAAACTTCTCCCGCCGCGTCGGCTTGCGACGCGCCGAGTACTCGAGATCGGCGAAGCTGGTTTGCTGTTTCATCTGGATGGTTGCGCCTATCGGGATGACCGGGGCATTCTACGGGGACGGGGTTAAATCAGTGTTTCC
>JAHJHI010000023.1 GCA_018824085.1 Gammaproteobacteria bacterium
ACGTAGCTGAACATCGACGTCTGGGGATTCTCTTGGCCGCGCATGGAAAATCTGGAAAAGTAGAAGAACGATTCGAGGTGAAAGTCTGCCTCAAAACCCGCGCCCGGAAACAGGAGCGGAGTTTCTCACCAGCCTGCTAGGCCATCGTCCGACCGGACAAATTGTCAACAATGTTCCCATTCTGTCTGCGCCGCCGCCGGGTGACGCAGCGGAGCGGATTCGCCTGAACGGCAAGGTTTCCATTCATAAACAGCGGCTTGGAATTTGTCCTCGCGCCTGGTACGGCACTTGCGAAAGGTCGGTCGACCCGATCGGATGTCCGATTGAACGACTGCGGCAGCCCCGGCTGCCGATTCTTGACGCCAGGAGAACACCTTGACCACCGCCAGCACCGAAACCGTCAAAACCCGTCTGCGCCCGATCGATCGCGACGGGCTGCTCAAATTCGCCGCCGCCGGCCGCGAAAATCCGTCACGCAAGGGCACCAACAAGGTTCATACGGTGATGCAGGGCCAGTTCCGCTCATGGAGCTTCGTCGGCATCCACAACCCGGTCGTCGTCGACGAACCGCTGCACCTGTTCGGCGAGAACACCGCGCCGGCGCCGGGCGAGATCGTGCTGTCGGCACTGGGCGGCTGCCTGTGCGTGGGCATCACCGCCGTGGCCACCCATCGCCAGATTCCGCTGTCGCGGCTCGAGGTGTTCCTTGAGGCGGACATCGGCAACACCGCCGCCTGGGGCGCCGACGGCGCCGAACGCAAGCCCGGCGAAATGGGCTTCCAGGACATCCGCGTGAAGGTGCTCATCGAAGGCGAAGCGAGCCGCGAGCAGCTGGACGACATCGTGCAGTGGGCCAACTTCTGCTCGCCGGTCGCCAACTCGATGCGCAACCCGATTCCGTTCTCCATCTCGCTGGCGGACTGAACACCCCCGGCAACACATGGAGAACCCGTCATGAATCCGGCCGACGCAAGCGCGCTTGCATTCGATCCTTCCCGGTCCGACGCGCAGGTGATCGCGCAGGTCACCGCTGTCGCCGACGGCGCGCTGGCCGACGCCGCCTTCCGCATCGACCACGAAGGCCACTATCCGCTCGACATCATGGCCAGCCTGGGCGAGGCGGGCGCGTTCGCGGCCCACCTCGACCGCAACGGCGCGCGCTTCGGCCTGGCCATCGACGCGATGCGCGCCATCAGCCGCCGCTGCGGCTCGACCGGCTTCCTGGCCTGGTGCCACGACGTGTGCGGCCTGTACATGGAACAGTCCGGCAACCCGGCGCTGGGCGGCGACGTGCTCGACGCGCACGCCAGCGCCCGTACGTTCGGCGGCACCGCGCTGTCGAATCCGATGAAGGCGCTCGCCGGCATCGAAAAGATGCTGCTGCGCGCGACCCGCGTGCCCGGCGGCTACCGGGTCAGCGGCGCGCTGCCCTGGGTCAGCCACATTGCGCGCGGCCAGTACTGCGGCGCCATCGCCGGCGTGTATCGCGACGACGGCAGCCTGTCGCACGAAGTCATGTTCCTGCTGCGTTTCACCGACGATGTCGCGCTGCGGCCCTGCCCGGCGTTCTCGGGCATGGAGGGCACCAGCACCTGGGGCGTGCGGCTGGACGGCCACTTCGTCGGCGAGGACGCGCTGATCGCCGATCCGGCGCGCCCCTTCCTCGCGCGCATCCGCGCCGCCTTCGTGCTGCTGCAGGCCGGCATGGCGATCGGTGTCGCGCAGGGCAGCATCGATTCCATGCTGGAAGTCGAGCCGGTGCTCGGCCATGTGAACCGCTACCTCGACGACCGGCCGGACGCGCTGCAGGCAGAGTTCGACGAACTGGGCGCGCGCGTGGCGAAGCTGTCGCTGACCCCGTATGACGGCAGCAAGGACTTCCTGCTCGATGTGCTCGATGTCCGCACGCAGGGTGCGGAACTCGCGTTGCGCGCGTCGCAGTCCGCGCTGCTGCATCAGGGGGCGCGCGGCTACCTGATGAATTCGGCGCCGCAGCGGCGCATCCGAGAAGCGCATTTCATCGCCATCGTGACGCCGGCGATCAAGCACCTGCGCTGGGAAATGGCGCGCCTGAGCGCCGACGAGGTGCCGGCATGAACACCGCCGCCGCGCCGTGGAAACAGTTCCTGTGCCGCGCCTGCGGCTTCATCTACGACGAGGCGAAGGGCGACCCGGACAGCGGCATCGCGCCCGGCACGCGCTTCGACGACATCCCGGATGACTGGGCGTGTCCGCTGTGCGGCGTCGTGAAGGCCGATTTCGAACCGTATGAACCCGCCGTCGCCGTCTCCTGCGGCCAGGCCGCGGCCGCGCCTTCGCGCGATGCCGGCATCGTCATCGTCGGCGCCGGCATCGCCGGCTGGTCGGCGGCCGAAGCGCTGCGCGCGCTCGACCCGGCCGTGCCGATCACGCTGGTCAGCGCCTGCGCCGGCGACCGCTATCACAAGCCGGAACTGTCGATCGCGCTCGGCCGTGGCCTCGTGCCGCAGACGCTGGTGCGCGAAACGGCCGCGCAGGCCGCCGCGCGGCTCGGGCTGCGCCTGCTGACCGACACCTTCATCGTCGGCCTGTCACCCGCGCTGCACCGCCTGCGCACCACGCGCGGCACCTTGCGCTATACCCGCCTCGTGCTGGCGCAGGGCGCGCGACCCGCGCTGCCGGCGGCGCTGCCGCCCGGGCTGTGCCGGCGGGTGAATGATCTGGCCGGCTGGTCCGCGCTGCAGCGCGCGCTGTCCGGCGCGAGCCGCCGGGTGGCCATCGTCGGCGCCGGCATGGTCGGTTGCGAACTGGCCGAGGACTTCGCCCGCGCCGGCCACGCGGTGACGCTGATCGACGTGCAGGCGCAGCCGCTCGCCGCGCTGTTGCCGCCGCTCGCCGCACACCGGCTGCGCGTGAGCCTGGAAGCGCAGGGCGTGCGCTTTGCCGGTTCGACGCAGGTGGCCGGCGTCGTCGTCACGGCCGGCGGCGGCAAGCGGATCACCACCGCCGCCGGCTCGACCATCGACGTCGATGAAATCGTTGCGGCGACCGGGCTGGTCACCGACGGGCGCATCGCGCGTGCCGCCGGCCTCGCCTTCGAGCGCGGCATCGTCGTCGATGCGCGCACGCTGCAGACCAGCGCCGCCGATGTCTACGCGCTGGGGGACTGCATCAGCCTGGACGGGGCGCCGTGCCGCTTCATCGAACCGGTCGCCAGACAGGCCGGCGTCATCGCGCACGCCGCGCTCGGGCGGCCGCACGCCGCCTATGAACATCGTCACCCGGTCATCCGGCTGAAAACGCAGGCGCTGTCCGTCGTGCTGCACGGCCAGCCTTGCGCCGACGGCGAATGGCGTGTGACCGACGAGCGCCCGGAACGGCTCGCGATGCAGCAATGGCGCAACGGCGAGGTGGTGGCGACGCTGGAGGCGGGCAGCCCGCCGCAGCGCGTCGCCGCCTGACGGCCATCCGCAACAGATTTTCCACATCCACAGGTGCCCGGAACATGAACGACGACAACCTCTATCGCCCCTATGACGCCGGCACCGCGCTCGGCCGTTGCGCCTGCGGCCGCCACGCGAGCCAGCACGATCACGACGCCGATGCGGCGCGCACCCGCCTGCGGCGCGGGGAGCACGCCGACACGCTGGGCAGCGACTTCGTGGAAGCGGCGCTGGTGCGTGCGCTGTTCCCGCGCGACGCCGAGCGGCGCGGCTTCCTGCGCGCGGTCGGCGCCGGCACCGCGATGGCGGCCATCGCCGCCATGCTGCCGGTATCCGACCTGCAGGCCATGATGCAGGAGAAGACCGGGCCGATCGAGAAGAAGGACCTGACGGTGGGCTTCCTGCCGATCACCTGCGCGACGCCCATCATCTTCGCCGGCGCCGCCAACTTCTACGCCCGAGAAGGGCTGGACGTCACGCTGCAGAAGACGGCCGGCTGGGCCATCGTGCGCGACAAGGTGCTGGCGAAGGAATACGACGCCTCGCACATGCTGTCGCCGATGCCGCTGGCAAGCTCCATGGGCATCGGCTCGACCGCATCGCCGATGGTGATGCCGCTGATGGAAAACACCAACGGCAACGCCATCACGCTGCACGCGAAGCACATCGACAACCGCGATCCGAAGAACTGGAAGGGCATGAAGTTCGCCATTCCGTTCGAGTTCTCGATGCACAACTTCCTGCTGCGCTACTACCTCGCCGCGCACGGGCTGGACCCGGACCGCGACGTGCAGCTGCGCGTCATGGCGCCGCCGGACATGGTGTCCAACCTGCGCTCCGGCAACCTCGACGGCTTCATCGTCGCCGAGCCGTTCAACCAGCGCGCCGTCTACGAGAAGGTCGGCTTCATCCACATGCTCACCAGCGAGATCTGGGACAACCATCCGTGCTGCGCCTTCGCCGCCACCGAAAGCTTCGTCGGCCAGAATCCGAACACCTTCGCCGCGCTGGTGCGTTCCATCATCCGCGCCACCGCGCACGTGAACAAGGCGGAAAACCGCAAGGGCGTGGCGGCGATGATCGCGCCGTCGAACTACCTGAACCAGCCGCTGACCGTCGTCGAGCAGGTGCTGATCGGCCGCTACGCGGACGGGCTCGGCGAGGTGCGCAACGAACCGAACCGCATCGCCTTCGATCCCTTCCCCTGGCACTCCATGGGCGTGTGGATGCTGACGCAGATGAAGCGCTGGGGCTACATCAAGGGCGACGTGAACTACCGCGACATCACCGAGCGCGTCTATCTCGCCACCGACGCGCAGAAGCGCATGGCCGAACTCGGCATGACGGCGCCGGCGCAGACCTACAGGAAGCACATGATCCTCGGCAGGGAGTTCGACCCGGCCGCGCCCGAGGCCTATCTGAAGAGCTTCGCCAGCGGCGCCTGACGGCATGCAGCGCGGCGCTCCGCACAGGTGCGCCACGCACCCGCGGCGTGCGGCGGCGCGCCGGGGTGACATTGATTTGCAAGGCTATTTCCTCTGGCACGAATGATGCGACGCCCCATGCGGTGTTTCACATTCCACCCCTTCCAGAAGGAGCGAGCGCATGTCCAGCTGCACCCACCCGGCACACCAGCACTGCAGTTTCTGTGACGCAAAAGGCCGTCTGACCGTACAGGTCGATGGCAACGGCGAACCGGCGCTCGACGCGCCGGCGCCGCCCGATCCGGCGCGGCGCGGTCTGCTGAAGGGCTCGATCGCGGCCGGCATCGGCACGCTGGGCGCCGGCTGGGTGGGCAGCTCGATGGCGCACGACAAGGACGGGTCGATGAAGACACGCAACCACTTCTACATCCCGGCCTCCGCCGACACCGTGCATTGGGGCTACTTCAGCAAGTCGCTCACGCCGCAGGTGGAGATCGAGCCGGGTGACTTCGTCACCATCGAAACGCTGACCCACCACGCGGGCGACGACTTCGACCGCATGATCAAGGGCGACCCCGGCGCCGAAAGCGTCTTCTACTGGGACAAGAAACGGAAGGGCGTCACGCGCCGCGGCGCCGGCCCGATGGACGCGAGCCTGTTCGGGCGCGGCGCGGGCGAGGGCCTGGGCGTGCACATCTGCACCGGACCGGTGTACGTGAAGGGCGCCGAGGAGGGCGACGTGCTGGAGGTGCGCATCGTCGACGTCGCGCCGCGCCCGAGCGCCAACGCCAAGTACAAGGGCAAGAGCTTCGGCGTGAATGCGGCGGCCTGGTGGGGCTTCCACTTCAAGGACCTCATCACCGAGCCGAAGGAACGCGAAGTCATCACCATCTACGAGATCGACGCGGCCAGCGAGAAGAACTGGGCGCAGGCCGTCTACAACTTCCGCTGGACGCCGCAGACCGATCCGTTCGGCGTCGTGCACAGCAAGATCGATTACCCCGGCGTCATTGTCGACCACTCGACGGTGACGGAAAACCACGGCGTGCTGAAGAACATCCGCGTGCCGACGCGGCCGCACTTCGGCGTCAGCGGCGTGGCGCCGAAGGAAGCCGACATGGTCGACTCCATCCCGCCCAGCTACACCGGCGGCAACATCGACAACTGGCGCATCGGCAAGGGCGCGACGATGTACTACCCGGTCGCGGTCAAGGGCGCGCTGTTCTCGGTCGGCGACCCGCACGCCGCGCAGGGCGACTCCGAGCTGTGCGGCACGGCGATCGAGTGCTCGCTCACCGGCACCTTCCAGTTCATCCTGCACAAGAAGGCCGACCTCGCCGGCACGTCGCTGGAAAAGCTCGAATACCCGCTGCTGGAAACGCAGGACGAGTGGGTCATCCACGGCTTCAGCTTCGCCAACTATCTGGAAGAACTGGGCCCCAAGGCGCAGAGCGACATCTACGCCAAGTCCTCGGTCGACCTCGCGCTGCGCGACGCCTTCCGCAAGACGCGCACCTTCCTCATGGACACCAAGGGGCTGACCGAGGACGAAGCGATCTCGCTGCTCACCGTCGGCGTCGACTTCGGCGTCACCCAGGTGGTCGACGGCAACTGGGGCGTGCACGCGGTGATCAGGAAGGCGCTGTTCTCCGGCGGCAGCCTGTAGGCGGCACCGGGCGTGCGGTGCCGGCCGTCGTACGCCCGGTGTGAAATGCGTGACAGGCTGACGGCGCCCGACGGACGCATCATGCGCGCAACCAAAACCCCCGCGCTGCCCGCCATGACGAACACCGCCGCCGACACCTCGCCTGCCGCCTATCTGCACCGCCTGGACTGGCGCGGCGTCGTGCCGCCGCAGCCGGATGCGGCCACGCTGGACGCACTGGTGCTCGCGCACACTGCCGCCATCCCGTTCGAGAACCTCGATCCGATGCGCACGCGCGCGGTCGACATTTCGCCGGCCGGCGTGTTCGGCAAGCTGGTGGGCGAGCGCCGCGGCGGCTACTGCTTCGAACACAGCCGCCTGTTCGCCGACATGCTGCGCGCCTTCGGCTACACCGTGCGCGAACTGGCCGCGCGCGTCGTGTGGAACCAGCCGGAAGGCGCCATCACGCCGCAGCAGCACATGGTGCTCGACGTCGATACGCCGGACGGCGCGCGCCTGGTCGACGTCGGCTTCGGCGGCCTCACCGTGACCGCCGCGCTGAGCTGGACGCCGGATGCCGAACAGGCGACGCCGCACGGACTGAACCGCCTGCTGCTCGACGGCGACGAATGGCGCCTGCAGGCGCGGATCGCCGGCGAATGGAAGCCGCTGTACCGGCTGCGCCGCACGCCGATGCATGCGTGCGACTACGTTGCGGCCAACTACTACTTGTCCACCCACCCGGAATCGGTGTTCGTGAACAACCTGATGCTCGCCCGCGCCGCGCCGGACAAGCGCTGGGCGCTGTTCAACCGCGAACTGGCCGAGCACGGCGCCGACGGTCGCACCGTGCGCACCACGCTGCGCGACCTGCCGCATCTCCTGCAGGTGATGGAAACCGGCTTCCGGCTGCAGGTGCGTGACCAGCCGGACCTCGCGGCCCGCCTCGGCCGGCTGTTCGAGGGCTGAGCGTCCGCCGCGCGGCGATTGCAGGATTCGACAAGACGGCATTTCCGCGCTCGGCTAACGTGGCGGCTTTCCTGCCGCTTTTTTGCCCCGTGCTTGCCGCCATCGCCCCCGCCCTGTTCGTCCTCGTCTGGTCCACCGGCTTCGTCGTTGCGCGGGCGATCGACGGCGTGGCCGATCCCGGCCTGTTCCAGCTCGCGCGCTTTGCGCTTGCCGTGCTGCTCTACAGCGCGATCGCCGTCGCCACGCGCGCGCCATGGCCCGCGCGTGCACAGTGGCCGCTGCACCTGCTGGCGGGCGCGCTGCTGCAGGGGGTGTATATGGGCGGCGGCTACTGGGCCGTGGCGCACGGCCTGTCGCCGGCCGTGATGGCGCTGCTCGCGACCTTGCAGCCGATGTTTACCGCGCTCATCGCGCAGCGCCTGTTCGCCGAGCCGCTCGGGCGCCACTTCTGGGGCGGCATGCTGGTCGGCGCGCTCGGCGTCGTGCTGGTGCTCGCGCCGCGGCTGTCGGCCGTCGGCCCGGCGGCGCTGTCGCCGCTCGTCGTCGGGGTGGCGCTGCTGTCGGTGTTCGCCATCACCGCCGGCACGCTGGTGCAGAAGAGCTCCATCTCGGCCGCCAACCTGTTCAGTTCCAGCGCCATCCAGAACGCGGGCGGCGTGCTGGTGTGCGGGACCGCGTCCTGGCTGCTCGGCGAGTCGCTGTGGCAACCGGGCCTCGCGCTGTGGGCGGCGCTGGCCTGGGCGGTGCTCGGGCTGTCCGCCGTCGGCAGCACGCTGCTCGTGTGGATGGTGCGTCGCGGCTCGGCCGCCCGGGTGAGCGTGCTCGTGCTGCTGGCGCCGCCGCTGGCCGCGCTGCAGGCCTGGGCACTGTTCGACGAACGGCTGGGCGCGCTGCAGATCGCCGGTTTCGCGCTGGCGCTGGGCGGCGTGCTACTGTGCCGGCGTCGCCGGGAAACACGTCCATGAACGCCGCCACCTCCACCGATCCGCAGGTCGATACCCGCTGCTACGCGTCCGAACCGGATGGCCACGCGCACGACTTCCATCAGGTCGTGCTGGGCGGGGACGGCGGCACGGAACTGGAGATCGAAGGACATCTGCACCGCGTCGATGCCGGTGCCGGGCTGGTGATTCCGGCCGGCACGCGGCACGACTATCGCGGTCTGGGCAGCAACCGGCAGCTGGTGGTCGACCTGCCCGCCGCCACCGTCGCGCTGCCGCAATCCCTGTTCTCGCGTTCGCGCGCCTTCGCCATCGACACCGCGCTGCGCGCCCGCGTGCAGCCGCTGCTCGGCATGGCTGGTGCGCGCGCCAGCCGCGTGCGTCACTGGCGGCTGGCCGTGCAGTTCGCCGATGACCTCGCGCAGCGTCTCCATCTGCCGCAGGCGCTCGTCGATGCGCGCGCGTTTCCGACCGCGTGCATCGACGCCTGGCTGCGCCGCCATCTCGACCGGCCGCTCGCGACAGGCGAACTGGCGGCGCGCTTCGGTTACGGCCCGCGCCGTTTTCACGACCTGTTCTCCGAAGCCTTCGGCGAGGCGCCGCACCGCTATCTGCTGCGCCTGCGCATGGACCGCGCGCTGCGCCTGCTGGACGACGCGCAACGCTCGCTCGCCGACGTCGCCGGCGACACCGGCTTCGCCGACCAGAGCGCCTTCACGCGCCGCTTCACACGGCATTTCGGCATGCCGCCCGGCAGCTGGCGGCGTGCCCCGACGCAGCAGCTTCCGTCATGAGTACGCCGGAGCGGCCCGACGTGCCGGCGGCCGGCGCGCAGCCGCATGCCCACATGGAAGGCGTCGACGAAGCGACCTGGATGGACGTGATCCAGCGCATGGACGAGGTGTATTCGCAGCTGGTCAGCGACGAGATCGCGCTCGAACAGAAGAACGTCGAGCTGGAGCAGTCGCAGCAGTTCATCTTCAGCGTCATGTCCGCGATGTCCGACGTGCTGCTGGTGTGCAACGAGCGCGGCGAGATCGAGGAAACCAACGCCGCGCTGTGCGAACTGGTCGGGCGCAGTGACGACGAGCTGCGCGGCACCACGCTGTACGACCTGCTGGCCGACGACGCCAGCGCGGCCCGCGTGCGCGGCGTGCTGGACAACACCAATCCGTCGCGGCGCGGCGAGGCGGTCGAGCTGAACCTGTTCGACGCGCAGCGCAGCCCGCTGCCGGTCGACGCCAACTGCACGCCGCGCTTCACGCGCAACGGGCGGCGCGCCGGCACCGTGTTCGTCGGCCGTCCGACGGCCGAGCTCAAGCGCGCCTACCACGAGCTGCGCGAGGCGCACGAAGCGCTGAAGTACGCGCAGCAGCAGCTGCTGCACTCGGAAAAGATGGCCTCGCTCGGGCGCCTCGTGGCCGGCGTCGCGCACGAGCTGAACAACCCGATCAGCTTCGTGCTCGGCAATGTGCATGCCCTCAAGCGCTACAGCGAACGCATGGGCCGCTACATCGACGCCGTGCATGCCGGCGCGTCCGACGAAGAGCTGGAAGACATGCGCACGCGTCTGCGCATCCCGCACCTGCTGAACGATCTTCCGTCGCTGATCGAAGGCACGCTGGAAGGCGCGCAGCGCACCGCCGACATCGTCAATGGCCTGAAGCGGTTTTCCGCGATCGACCCGGAGGGCCGCGCGCCGGTGGATCTGAACGAGGTGATCAAGCGCGCCATCCACTGGATACGCAAGGGCAGCACCGGCGACGTCGACATGCACTGGACGCCGGGCGAGCCCTGCGTCGTCATGGGCAGCGCGGGCCAGCTGCAGCAGGTCGTGATGAACCTGTTGCAGAACGCCTGCGACGCCGCGCTCGCCGAGCGCGCCGCCATCGCCGACCTGCATGTGAGCTGCGCGGCCGACGGCGACACCGTGCGCATGAGCCTGCGCGACAACGGCCCCGGCATCCCGGAGGACTACCTGTCGCGCATCTTCGAGCCCTTCTTCACCACCAAGCCGGTCGGCAAGGGCACCGGCCTCGGCCTGTCCATCAGCTACGGCATCGTCGAGCAGCACGGCGGGCGCCTCACCGCCCGCAACCATCCGGACGGCGGCGCCGAATTCACGCTCGAGCTGCCGCGCAGCGACGCGACGCCGTAGCGCGGCGGCGCCCCGACCCGCTTCGATGCGCGCTGCGCACGCGATGTGGAAAGCGGGTACGGACATCCCGTTGCGCCGGGGCTTGACCTGCGAGCATGAGCGGCCGTGGGAACGTTACCCGGGTGGTGCTGCTGCGCCACGGTGTGCGTCACGCAAGACCGCGGGGATATTATTCGGCGTCGATACTGCGGCCTGCGTGACGAATGGCGACGCTGATTCCCTCGTACAGTACTTGTGCCTCCCGCATGCAGGCGGGCGAGAGGCGGTTTGCCCAGCGTCTGGAAGACAAGCTGGAGGACGACTACCTGTGCTGGTATGACATGCCGGTCGGCGACCGCCGACGGTACTCGGATTTCATCGTTCTGCACCCCCGCCGCGGTCTGCTGCTGCTGGAGGTGAAGGACTGGCGCCTCGCCACCATACAGTCCATGGATCGCGTATCGGCGCAGATACTGACCGATGCCGGACCGCGAGTGGTGAGCAATCCGCTGGAGCAGGTCAGGCAGTGCGCCTATCAGCTGATCGGCGATCTGGAGCGCGATCCGCAACTGGTTCAACACGAGGGCAGGCACCGGGGCAAGCTCGCATTGCCCTGGGGTTACGGCGTCGTGCTCAGCGGCATGACGCGCAAGCAGTTCGAGGGTACTGACCTCCGCGACGTGCTGCCGCCACATCGCGTGATCTGCGCCGACGAGATGCGCGAGGCGAGCGACGCCGAGGAGTTCCAGCAGCGGCTGTGGAACATGTTCGACGTGAGTTTCCCGCAGAGCCTCACGCTGCCGCAGATCGACCGCATACGCTGGCACCTGTTTCCCGAGGTGCGCATCGGTCATCAGCAGGCGGATCTGTTTGCCGAGGTCGGTGACGAAGCATCGGCCGACGGCGTGCTGCCGGATCTCGTCAAGGTGATGGACATGCAGCAGGAACTGCTGGCGCGCAGCCTGGGCGAGGGGCATCGCGTCATTCATGGCGTGGCCGGCTCCGGCAAGACGCTCATCCTTGGCTACCGTTGTCTGCATCTGGCCCGGCTGCTCGCGAAACCCATTCTCGTGCTCTGCTACAATATCGCGCTGGCCGCACGGCTGCGCGATCTGATCGCCAGTCGCGGCATTGCGGACAAGGTGAGCGTTTACCACTTCCACGACTGGTGCAGCGAACAGTTGCGGGCCTATCACGTCGAGCGCCCGGCGACCGGAAAGGACTATTTCGATCAGCTCGTATCCACCGTGATCGGCGCCGTCGACAAGGGCCTCATACCGCGCGGTCAGTACGGCGCGGTGATGATCGACGAGGGGCACGATTTCGCGCCGGAGTGGTTGCGCCTCATCGTCGGCATGGTCGACCCGGAAACCAGTTCCTTCCTGATGCTCTACGACGACGCGCAGTCAATCTACGGCAAGCACGGCGGTCTGGATTTCAGCCTGTCCAGCGTCGGCATACAGGCACGTGGCCGCAGCACGGTACTCAAGCTGAACTACCGCAATACGGAGGACGTGATCCGCTTCGCCTACGACTTCGCCCGCGCCTACCTGACCGCAGCGGACGCCGACGACGATCACGTGCCGCTGATCGAACCGCAGTCGAGCGGGCGCCGCGGCCCGCCACCGGTGCTGCGCATCCTCGAGTCCGAGCGCGACGAGATGGCGCTCATCACGCGCACGCTGAAGAAGATGCACGCGGAACGCGGCGTGGCCTGGGCCGACATGTGCGTCGCCTGCCCCGACAGGTACATCGGCGACCGTCTTCATCGCTACCTGAAGGCGTCGTCGATTCCGGTGCACTGGCTGTCCGATTCGCAGTCGAAGCGTCGCTTCAGCCCGTCCGAGGACACGGTGAAGCTGATGACCATGCACAGCAGCAAGGGGCTGGAGTTTCCCTTCGTGGTCGTGTGCGGCACCCACACGCTGCCACGAGCGGAGGACGACGCAGAGCGCGTGGCGGCCGACGCCAAACTGCTTTATGTCGCGATGACACGTTCGACCGAGCGCCTGCTGGTGACCGCCTCGGCCGAGCGCGGGTTTGCGGCGCGCCTGAAGGCCATGCTCGGGAGCGCTGCAACCGCCTGATGCGGTCGTGCATCGGGTTGCATCGGGCGAGAGCCTGCGGGATCGGTCTTCTGACCGCGACAGCGATGCTCAGGTCGCCTTGCGCAGCACGATGCGCCCGGCCATGCCGGCGCAGCCGAAGGCTTCGAAGCGGTCCACGCACAGGTCGCGCGCAGCGGCGGTGGCGGCTTTCAGGAACTTGCGCGGATCGAATTCGGACGGGTTGTGCGCCATCGCGCGGCGCATGGCGCCGGTCATCGCGAGCCGGATGTCGGTGTCGATGTTGATCTTGCGCACGCCGTGGCGGATGCCTTCCTGGATCTCCTCGACCGGCACGCCGTAGGTTTCCTTGATGTCGCCGCCATGCTCGCGAATGATGGCCAGCCATTCCTGCGGCACGCTGGATGAGCCGTGCATGACCAGGTGGGTGTCCGGGATGCGTGCGTGGATGGCCTTGATGCGGTCGATCGCGAGGATGTCTCCGGTCGGGCGGCGCGAGAACTTGTAGGCGCCGTGGCTGGTGCCGATGGCGATCGCCAGCGCGTCGACGCCGGTGCGCGCGACGAAGTCGGCGGCCTGTTCCGGGTCGGTCAGCATCTGCTCGTGCGTCAGCACGCCTTCGGCGCCGACGCCGTCCTCCTCGCCGGCGGTGCCCGATTCGAGCGAACCGAGGCAGCCGAGTTCGCCTTCGACCGACACGCCCACCGCGTGCGCGATGTCGACCACACGGCGCGTCACGTCGACGTTGTAGTCGTAGCTGGCGGGCGTCTTCGCGTCTTCCATCAGCGAGCCGTCCATCATCACGCTGGTGAATCCGGAGCGGATGGACTGCACGCACACGGCCGCGCTGGCGCCGTGGTCCTGGTGCATGACGACCGGGATGTCCGGATACATTTCGACGGCCGCCTCGACCATCCTGCGCAGGAAGGGCTCGCCCGCGTAGCTGCGCGCGCCGGCCGAGGCCTGCAGGATGACCGGGCTGCCGGTCTGCGCGGCGGCCTGCATGATGGCCTGTATCTGTTCGAGGTTGTTCACGTTGAATGCCGGCACGCCGTAGCCGTGTCCGGCTGCATGGTCCAGCAGGTGCCGCAGGGAAATCATCGCCATTTGAAACTCCGGTTGTCAGGGAAATTCGGGAAAGGGCTGGTGTGCCACGGCGTTGCTCAGGCGTGCGCCATGGCCCGCGCGGTGTCGACCAGCCGGTGCGCAAAGCCGTGGTCGCCGCGGTAGCCGGCGCACACTTTCACGACGCGGCCGGACACCTGCGTCCAGCCGGCTTCGAACACGCTGGAACGCGTGTCGCGATCGGCCAGCGCCGTGGTGAGAGGGGTGTCGCCGTAGCGCAGGATGCCGGCATACGGCCCGAAGGCGGCGCACTGCATCAGCGCGTTCACCTCGTCGACGCTGGTGGCGCGCTGCGCGACGAACACCATGCCGATCAGTGACGCGTGCACGCCGGGCATGCGCATCGGTTCGGTTTCGTCGAAGCAGTGGTCCAGCTCCGGCAGCACGCGGTGCAGGTGCTCGGCGGCGCCGGTGCGCATCGGCAGCGCGAAGTCGTCGTCGCCGTCGCCGTCATGGCGGCGGCTGTGCACCGCCGTCAGCATCGCGTTGGAGATGCCCAGCGCCTCGTGCAGCACGCGCGCCACCGGTGCGATGCAGTGCGTTGCGCGGCAGGCGCTGTCCACGGCGCGGTGCGTGTCGCGCAGCGCGCCGTGATTCACACCGTAGACGACGGTGGCGTCGGCAGCCGTGGCGGCCGGCGCGCAGCTCAGCACCTTGCGCGCGCCGGCCGCCAGATGCGCCCGCGCATCCCGCCCCGTACAGTCGAGCACGATGTCAATCGCGTGCCGCTTCCAGGGCAGGCGGCGGGCATCGCGCACGCGGCTCAGTGCGACGCCGGCACCCCCGGCATCGCGCAGCGCCGCGGGGGCGCGGGGAGCGCCGGCCGCGTTGATCGCCACCAGCTGCAGACCGTCGGCGCCACGCAGCGCCGCCAGCACGCTGTGCGCGATGCGCCCGTCGCCGGCCACGGCGATGCGTGTCGCGGCCATCAGGCGGGCAGCGACTGCGCGGCGCGCGGTTCGGCGCCGCCCGCCGTGTCCAGCAAGGCGCAGGCGCGCGCCGCGACGGCTTCGGGCGTGATGCCGAACAGCGCGAACAGTTCGCCCGCCGGGGCCGATTCGCCGAAGCGGTCCAGTCCGACGACGTCGCCGGTGACGCCTTCCTCGCCGACGTACTTCCACCACAGCGCGCTCGTGCCGGCGTCGATGGCGACACGCGGCAGATGGCGCGGGATGACGTCACGGCGGTAGTGCGCGTCCTGCCGCTCGAATGCCTCCCAGCAAGGCATGGACACGACGCGCGCCGCAATGCCCTGCGCCGCCAGCAGGTCCGCGGCGCGCAGCGCGATGCCGACTTCCGAGCCGGTGGCCAGCAGGCACACGCGTTCGCCGCGCGGGCGGCGCAGCACATAGCCGCCGCGCGCGATGTCCGCGATGCGCACCGCGCCGTCGCCGGCATGCGGCAGCGCCTGGCGCGACAGCAGCAGGCAGCTCGGGCCGGGTCGCGGCGAAGCCGGGCGGCGCAGCGATTCACGCCATGCGACAGCGGTTTCGGTGGCGTCGCACGGGCGCCAGACATCGACGCCGGGAATCAGGCGCAGGCTGGCGGCATGTTCCACCGGCTGGTGGGTGGGACCGTCCTCGCCCAGACCGATGGAGTCGTGCGTGAACACATGCACCACCGGCAGCTGCATCAGCGCCGACATGCGGATGGCGTTGCGCGCGTAGTCCGAGAACGTGAGGAAGGTGCCGCCGTACGGGCGGTAGCCGCCGTGCAGCGCGACGCCGTTCATGATGGCAGCCATGCCGAACTCGCGCACGCCGTAGTGCACGTGGTTGCCGGTGCCGGCGCCCTTGAGCGGACGGTGGCCCTTCCAGTCGGTCAGGTTGGAGCCGGTCAGGTCGGCCGAGCCGCCGAGCAGTTCCGGCATGGCTGGCGCGATGATGTGCAGCGCGTCCTGCGACGCCTTGCGCGTGGCGACCGCGCCGGCGCGCAGTTCGGCCGCGTCGCACGCCGCCTCCAGCGCGCGCAGCGCATCGGAGGTCAGCGAGGCGTCGCGCGGCAGGCGGCGCGACAGTTCGGCCGCCAGCTCCGGAAAGGCCCGCGCGTAGTGGTCGATGCGCTGCTGCCAGCTGCGGTGCGCAGCGGCACCGCGCTCGCGTGCCGACCACGCGGCGGCGATGGCGGGCGGGATGTCGAATGGCGGTGCATGCCAGCCGAGCGCTTCGCGGGTGAGCGCGATCTCCGCCTCGCCCAGCGCCTCGCCGTGCGCCTTGGCGGTGCCGGCGCGGTTGGGGGAGCCCTGGCCGATGCGCGTTTCGCAGCAGATGAGGACCGGGCGCTCGCTGCGCAGCGCGGTTTCGATGGCGCCGTCGAGCGCGATCGGGTCATGGCCGTCGACCGCACGCACGACCGTCCAGCCGCAGGCCTCGAAGCGCGCCGGCGTGTCGTCGGTGAACCAGCCGGCCACGTCGCCGTCGATGGAAATGCCGTTGTCGTCGTAGAAGGCGACCAGCTTGTTCAGCTTCCACGTGCCGGCGAGCGAGCACACCTCATGGCTGATGCCTTCCATCAGGCAGCCGTCGCCGAGAAAGACCCAGGTGCGGTGGTCGATCACCGTGTGGCCCGGGCGGTTGAATTCGGCGGCGAGCAGCTTCTCCGCCAGCGCCATGCCGACCGCGTTGGCGAGGCCCTGGCCGAGCGGGCCGGTCGTGGTTTCGACACCCGGCGTGATGTCGACCTCGGGGTGGCCCGGCGTGCGTGAATGAAGCTGGCGGAAGCGGCGCAGCTCGTCCATCGGCAGGTCGTAGCCGCTGAGGTGGAGCAGGGCGTACAGCAGCATGGAACCGTGGCCGTTGGACAGCACGAAGCGGTCGCGGTCAGGCCAGTGCGGGTCGGCCGGGTCGTGCTTCAGGTGATGGCGCCACAGCGCTTCGGCGATGTCGGCCATGCCCATCGGCATGCCGGGGTGGCCCGAGTTGGCCGCCTGCACGGCGTCCATCGCGAGCGCGCGCAGCGCGTTGGCGCACTGCGTGCGCAGGTGGAGGTTGGCATCGGTCATCGTGGCGGCTCCTTCAGACGGGCAGTTGCTGGCGGCGGCGTTCGAGCAGGCGCAGGATCATCGGCGTGAAGATGAGCTGCATCGCGAGTTCCATCTTTCCGCCCGGCACCACCAGCGTGTTGGCGCGCGACATGAAGGAGTCGTGCAGCATGCTGAGCAGATACGGGAAGTCGAAGCCGCGCGGATTGGCGAAGCGGATGACGACGAGGCTTTCGTCGGCGGTCGGGATGGTGCGGGCGATGAACGGGTCGGACGTGTCCACCACGGGCACGCGCTGGAAGTTGATGTGGGTGCGCGTGAATTGCGGGCAGATGTAGTGCACGTAGTCGTGCATGCGGCGCAGGATGACGTCGGTCACGGCTTCGGTGGAATAGCCGCGGGTGCTGCGGTCCCGATGGATCTTCTGGATCCATTCGAGGTTGATGACAGGCACCACGCCGATCAGCAGATCGGCGTACCGGGATACATCAACATGTTCTGTCTTCACTCCGCCGTGCAGCCCCTCGTAGAACAGCAGGTCGCTCGCCGGCAGCGGCTCCCAGGGCGTGAAGGTGCCGGCGGGTTGCGCGTACGGCGCGGCTTCCTCGTCGTTGTGCAGGTACTTGCGGCTGCGCCCGCTGCCGGTTTCGGAGTAGTCGCGGAACAGGTTCTCCAGCTCGGCGAACAGGTTGGCGTCCTCGCCGAAATGGCTGAAGTGCGGGCACACGGGCGAGCCGTCGCCGCCTTCGGCCTGCGCCATGACGCGCTTCATTTCATTGCGGTCGTAGCGGTGGTAGCTGTCGCCCTCGATGACGGCCGCCGTGATGTTCTCGCGGCGGAAGATGTTGTCGAAGGTGCGCGTGACCGACGTGGTGCCGGCGCCGGACGAGCCGGTGATGGAAACGATGGGGTGTCTGGCTGACATGGTGACCTCGGATATGCGGAATGCGTGGGCAGCGCGGCGCGCGCGCTGCCGCCTAGACGGCGTCGGCGAACAGGCCGCGCTTGCCGAACAGCGGCGCCTGATAGGTGTCCGGCGGCGGTTCGCGGTGATAGGCCTCGATGCGTGCGACTTCCTCGCGCGAGCCGAACACGAAGCCGATGCGCTGGTGCAGCGCCTCCGGCTGCACGTCCATCAGGCGGGCGCGGCCGGTGCTCGCCATGCCGCCCGCCTGTTCGATCAGGAAGGCGATCGGGCTGGCTTCGTAGAGCAGGCGCAGGCGGCCCGGCTTCGACGGATCCTTGCTGTCTTTCGGGTACATGAACACGCCGCCGCGCATCAGGATGCGGTGCGTCTCGGCGACCAGCGAGGCGATCCAGCGCATGTTGAAGTCAGCGCCACGCGGGCCGGATCTGCCGGCCAGGCATTCATCGACGTAACGGCTGACCGCCGGCTCCCAGAAACGGCTGTTGGAGGCGTTGATGGCGAATTCGCGCGTCGTCTCCGGCACCTTCAGGTCGGGATGGCTGAGCACCCACTCGCCCAGCACGGGGTCGAGCGTGAAGGCGTGCGTGCCCCGGCCCAGCGTCAGCACGAGCATGGTCGACGGGCCGTAGATCGCATAGCCGGCGCACACCTGCCGCGTGCCCGGCTGCAGGAAGTCGGCGGTGACCGCGTCCTCGCCCGGCCGGACCGCACGCACGATGGAGAAGATGCTGCCGACCGACACGTTGACGTCGATGTTGGACGAGCCGTCCAGCGGGTCGAACGAGAGCAGGTAACGACCGCGCGGGTATTCCGCCGGCAGCAGCTGGATGTCGTCCATCTCTTCCGAGGCCATGCCGGCGACGTGGCCGCCCCACTCGTTGGCGCGCAGGAAGATCCGGTTGCTCAGCACGTCGAGCGTCTTCTGCTCCTCGCCCTGCACGTTGCCGCTTCCCGCCGAGCCGAGCACGCCGGCCAGGCCGCCGAACGCGACCTTGCGCGATATCGCCTTGCACGCCAGCGCGACGTCGGTGATCAGCGCGTTCAGCTCGCCGGTGGCGTCCGGGTGACGGCGGCGTTCTTCTATCAGGTACTGAATCAGTGTGGTGCGTCCGCCTGTGGGCATCGTGGTCTCCTCCTGTTTTTGTCGGTCCGGCGCGGCGCGCCGCGCCCTATTCGGCTTCTTCGTAGCGCGACGTCATTTCCATCAGCAACTGCGACGGTGACGCGATGTGCCAGGGCCGTACGTCGTCCGGCACGCCGTGTGCGCCATAGCCCCAGCCGACCAGCGCCACCGGGCAGCCGGCGTTGCGCGCGGCGAGCAGGTCTGCCGCGCTGTCGCCCACCATGAGCAGCTGCGCGGGCTTCACGCAGAGTTGCGCGGCGGCGGCGTCGAGCAGCGCCGGCGACGGTTTGGTCTGCGCGGCGGTGTCCGCGCCGTGCACCGAGGACATGAAGGGCAGCAGGCCGGCGGCGGCGAGTACCGCCTGCGCCAGCGGCGTCGGCTTGTTGGTCACGACGACCAGCGGGCACACGGCGTACAGGCCTTCCACCATTTCCTCGATGCCGTCGAACACCATGCCGTGGTCGAGCGGTGCGTCCAGCGTCGCGCGGTCGAACGCGGCGCGCAGCGTGGCGTGCAGCGAGCCGTCGCCGTCCTCGCGCTTGAGATGGACGAGCGCGCGCCGGATCAGCAGGTCCGGGCCGCCGCCTATCCAGCTGCGCGTGGTGGCCAGATCGACGCCGGGCAGGCAGCTGTTCTCGAGCGCGGTGTTGAGCGCGTTCCAGATGTCAGGGGCGCTGTCGACCAGCGTGCCGTCGAGGTCGAAGGCGATGGCGTGGATGCGGTTCAGGTCAAACATGGGCAGGGTCTCCGGAAGTGCGTGCGGCGCGCCCGGCGAGCGCGTTGTCGCGCAGCGCGCTGATCGATTGTGCGTAGTGCCCGCCGGTGAATACGGCCGAGCCGGCGACCAGCGTGTCGGCGCCGGCGGCGCCGACGCGTGCCGCGTTGCCGGCATTCACGCCGCCGTCGACTTCCAGCCATACGTCGCGCCCGCTGGTGTCGATGCGCCGGCGCACGGCTTCGATCTTGGGCAGCACCGATTCGATGAAACGCTGTCCGCCGAAGCCGGGATTGACCGACATCAGCAGCACCAGATCGAGCTGGTCGAGCACGTGGTCGAGCACCGACAGCGGTGTGGCGGGGTTCAGCACCAGACCGGCGCGCACGCCGTGCGAGCGGATGAGCTGCACCGTGCGGTCGATGTGTTCGCTCGCTTCGGGATGGAAGGAAATGATGGAGGCGCCGGCCTGCGCGAACATCGGAATCAGCGCGTCCACCGGCTTCACCATGAGGTGCACGTCGATCGGCACCGTGGCCCAGGGCTTGATCGCCTCGCACACCAGCGGGCCGACCGTCAGGTTGGGCACGTAGTGGTTGTCCATCACGTCGAAATGGATGAGGTCGGCGCCGGCGTCGATGACGGCGGCAACCTCGGCGCCGAGGCGGGCGAAATCGGCCGACAGCAGGCTGGGCGCGATGCGCATGGGCGCCGTCATGACAGTGCGCCCTCGCCGGAGCGCGCGGCGAGCCGGCACAGCTCGCCGAAGCCCAGCCAGGGCTGGTCGCGCAGCCGACGGCCGGGTTCCTGCGCCAGCGGATGCGCGGCGTCGCCCAGATGCGGCAGCAGCAGGCCGGCGTCGGCGAAGTCGCCGTCCTCGCTCCAGAAGGTGGGCGTCACCACGGTCCACAGCCCGGCCGCGCGTGCGGCGGCGAGGCCGTTGGCGGAGTCCTCGAAGGCGATGGCGTGGTCGGCGCGCACGCCCAGGTGCTGCAGCGCGAGCAGGTAGATGTCGGGCGCCGGTTTCTTGTGTGCCACCTGGTCGCCGCAGGCGATGACGCCGAACGGTTCGAGCGCGCGCGGCCCCAGCGTTGCGTGCAGCAGCGCGTCGACATTGACGGCCGTGGTGGTGCTGGCGATGGCGAGCCGGCATCCGGCGTGGCGTGCCTCGTCCAGCAGGCGTGCCACGCCCGCGCGCAGCGGCACCGCGCCGTCGCGCACCACGGCGCTGTAGAAGCGCGTCTTCGCCGCATGGATCTGCGGTATCAGCGCGCGCAGGCGCGCGCGCTCCGCGTCGTCCGTGTCGAGTGTGGCGATGTGCCGGGCCATCCTCTCCTTGCCGCCGGTGGTGGCGAGCAGCGCGCGGTAGTCGGTGCGGCTCCATTTCCAGTCCAGGCCGCAGCGCTCGAATGCGAGATTGAAGGCGGTGCGGTGGGCTTCTTCGGTGTCGGCAAGCGTGCCGTCGACGTCGAATATCAATGCGTCGATGCGTGTCGTCTGCATGTCAGTCCTCCAGTCCGGCGGGGCGACCGAACACGCGGCTGGCGAGCACGTCTTCCGCCTGCAGCGTGCACAGCGCGTCGCGCCCGGGTGCTTCGTCGAGCGCGAACAGCCGGGTCGCGTGGCGCAGCCGGATGCGGTCGAGCGCGTTGCGCACGGAACGCGCGTTGGCGAAATGCGGCTGGTCGCGCCGCAGCCCGACGTAGCGCGCGAAGGCGGTGCGCGCGCCGTCGTCGAAGCGGTAGTTCAGCTTGCCCAGCATCAGCTGCGCGATGCGCATCAGCTCTTCCTCGCTGTAGTCGGGGAAGTCGATGTGGTGCGCGATGCGCGACGCCATGCCGGGGTTGCTGGAGAAAAAGGTGTCCATGCGGTCGCGATAGCCGGCGAGGATCACCACCAGATCGTCGCGGTTGTTCTCCATCACCTGCAGCAGGATTTCGATGGATTCCTGGCCGTAGTCGCGCTCGTTCTCCGGCCGGTAGAGGTAATAGGCCTCGTCGATGAAGAGCACGCCGCCCATCGCCCGCTTGATGACCTCCTTGGTCTTGGGCGCGGTGTGGCCGATGAACTGGCCCACCAGGTCGTCGCGCGTGACCGCCACCAGATGGCCCTTGCGCACATAGCCGAGCTGCCTGAGCACTTCGGCCATGCGCATGGCCACCGTCGTCTTGCCGGTGCCGGGATTGCCGGTGAAGCACATGTGCAGCGAGGGCGGTTGCGACTGCAGCCCCTGTTCGGTACGCAGCCGGTCGATCAGCAGCAGCGCGGCGATGTCGCGGATGCGGCCCTTGACCGGCGCCAGCCCGACCAGCTCGGCGTCGAGCTGGTCGAGCAGCGCCTGCACGCCGGAGGACTCGAACATCGAGCGCGGCGTGGCGGCGGGCGTGGTGGAGGCGGTGGCGCGGTCCATGACGGTATCCGGCTCAGTAGCGCGCGCCTTCCGGGCGCGCCTGCACGGCGTAGCTTTCGATGCAGTAGCGCACCGTACGGCCGGCCTCTTCCGTGCGGACGAGGCGGAAGCCGGGCTCGGATGCCGGCCGGTTCACGATGAAGGACAGCACGACCGATTCGGTGCCGTGCGTGGCGTCGCTGGCGACCAGCCGGATGTAGTGCTGCGGGAAGGTGGCGCGGCAGTTGTTTACTTCCATGAGGATGGCGGCCGCGTCGCGCACGTCGAACATCGGCATGCCGAACATTTCCCAGAAGGTGTTGCGCGGGTGCGGGTCGTCCGTGTATTCGACGGCGAGCGCCCAGCCGCGGCCGAGGCAGTATTCGATCTGCGCGCTGATCTGCGCGTCGGTCAGTTCGGGCAGGAAGGAGAAGGTGCCTTGTGTGATGCGCATGGTGGTGCTCCTGTGGTGTCGGGTGGCAGCAATGCCGGATGCGGGCGGGCGCGGCGTGCCGTGGCGGGCACGCCGTCGCGCGGCGATGCGTGCAGCGGTTCGGTCAGGCGACGGACGGCGTCGGCACGAAGTCCGAGGTGTCGGTCGAGGTGTAGTTGAAGGTGATGTCGCCCCAGGTATCGAGCGCGGCCGCGAGCGGCGTGCACCAGCGGGCGGCGTCGCGCAGGATCTGCGGACCTTCGTTCCTGATGTCGCGGCCTTCGTTGCGCGCCAGCACCATGGCTTCCAGTGCCACGCGGTTGGCGGTGGCACCGGCCTGTATGCCCTGCGGGTGCCCGATCGTGCCGCCGCCGAACTGCAGCACCACGTCGTCGCCGAACAGGTCCAGCAGCTGGTGCATCTGGCCGGCGTGGATGCCGCCTGACGCCACCGGCATCACCTTGCGCAGCGCACCCCAGTCCTGGTCGAAGAAGATGCCGCGCGGCAGGTCGACTTCGGTGTGCGTGTCGCGGCACACGTTGTAGTAGCCCTGCACGGTCAGCGGGTCGCCTTCGAGCTTGCCGACGGCGGTGCCGGTGTGCAGGTGGTCGACACCGGCCAGACGCAGCCACTTGGCGATGACGCGGAAGCTCACGCCGTGGTTCTTCTGGCGCGTGTAGGTGCCGTGGCCGGCGCGGTGCATGTGCAGCAGCATGTCGTTCTGGCGGCACCAGTGCGACATCGACTGGATCGCCGTCCAGCCCACGACGAGGTCGATCATGATGATGACCGAGCCCAGGTCCTTCGCGAATTCGGCGCGCCGGTACATCTCCTCCATGGTGCCGGCGGTGACGTTCAGGTAGCTGCCCTTGACCTCGCCGGTCGCGGCCGAAGCCTTGTTCACGGCGTCCATGACGAACAGGAAGCGGTCACGCCAGTGCATGAAGGGCTGCGAGTTGATGTTCTCGTCGTCCTTCATGAAATCCAGCCCGCCCTTGAGGCCTTCGTACACCACGCGGCCGTAGTTGCGGCCGGACAGGCCGAGCTTGGGCTTGGTGGTGGCGCCGAGCAGCGGGCGGCCGAACTTGTCCAGCCGTTCACGCTCGACGATGATGCCGGTCGGCGGACCGGCGAAGGTCTTCACGTAGGCGACCGGAAACTTCATGTCTTCCAGGCGCGCCGCGCGCAAAGGCTTGAACGAGAACACGTTGCCGATGATCGACGCCGTCACGTTGGCGATCGAGCCTTCCTCGAACAGCGACAGGTCGTAGGCGACGTAGCAGAAGTACTGGCCCGGCGTGTTCGGCACCGGGTCCACCCGGTAGGCCTTGGCGCGGTACATGTCGCAGGCGGTCAGGCGGTCGGTCCACACCACCGTCCACGTCGCCGTGCTGGATTCGCCGGCCACGGCGGCGGCGGCCTCCACCGGATCGACGCCGTCCTGCGGCGTGATGCGGAACAGCGCCAGGATGTCGGTCGGCTTCGGCTCGTAGTCGCCGTCCCAGTAACCCATCTGTGCGTACTTGAGCACACCGGCCGAATAGCGCTTCTTCGAGTCGGTGATCTGCTGCGGGGTGTTCATATCGCCCATGCCTTCCTCCGTTTGTCCTGATCGTTGTTGCCGGGAAGGCCGCCGCGGCGGCGCCGTTACCCGGTGCTGTCCGTCCAATCTAGGGAAGGCGTTTGGATAAGAAAAGTTTGTTTTTTTCCTTCTGGTATTAAGCTAGCCTTATGCATGTGTCGAATGGCGTACCGTCTGCTGCGCTGCCGCATCGGACCGGTGCGGTGCAAGCGCGGCTTGCGGTGCGGCGCGCGTGCCGCAAGAGCGGCTGCCGGACGCGGGCCGCTGCGGCAACGCACGACGCAATGCATCAGCTTTTGTTTATCAATGACTTGCTGGAACGAAGCGCGGGATATGCCTCGCCGCACGCGAGCTGGCGCGCAACTTGTAACGGACAGGGTTTCGACGTCATGCCCTGCGAGGGAGTCTGCCCATGCTCAAGAACGCCACGCTTCGCCAGCTGTCAGCGCTGCACGCCGTCGCCCGTCTGGGCAGCGTGTCGCGCGCCGCCAGTGAAATCCACCTGACCCAGCCCGCCGTGTCCATCCAGCTCAAGCTGCTGGAAGAGTCGGCCGGCACGCCGCTGCTGGAGCGCGAGGGGCGCGGCATCCGGCTGACGTCGGCCGGCGAACTGATGGCCGACTACGCCGCGCGCATCCTCGACCTGTGGCGCGAGGTGGGCGACGAGATGGCGGTGCATCGCGGCGCCGTGTCGCGCCGCCTGCGCATCGGCGTGGTCACCACGGCGGAATATCTGGTGCCGCGCATGCTGGTGGTGTTCGCGCGCGACTGCCCGAACGTGGAGGTGAAGCTCAAGGTGGGCAACCGCGACGAGGTGGTGCGCCTGCTGGCCAACCACGAAGTCGATCTGGTCATCATGGGGCGCCCGCCCAAGGAGCTGAAAACCCGCGCCCGGCCTTTCGCCAAGCACACGATGGCCTTCATCGCGTCGCCGTCGCATCCGCTGATGTCGCACCGTAGGCTGGCGCTGCGCGACCTCGCCGGCGAGGACCTGCTGGTGCGCGAGCGCGGGTCGGGCACGCGCACCACGCTGGAGCAGCTGTTCAAGGAGGCGGATCTCGGCTTGCGCATCGGCTCCGAGCTGTCGAGCAACGAAGCGATCAAGCAGATGTGCGCCGCCGGCTTCGGCCTGGCGTTCATGTCACAGCACATCTGCCGGCATGAACTGGAATCGGGCGAGCTGGCGCTGCTGCCGGTCGTCGGCAATCCGATCGAACGCGAGTGGTTCGTCATCCATCTCGCCACGCGCCGGCTTACCGGCGTCGGCACCGCGTTCGAGCAGTTCCTGGTCGACCACGGCCAGCAACACATCCAGGACCAGTTGCTGCGCACGCCGGAAACGGCCCTGTCGATGAAGGTGCGCGCGGCGGGGAAAGGGGCGGCGACGTAGCGATGCCTCTTTCCCCGGCCGCGGCGCAAGGGGCCGACTGCCTCAGTCGACCTTGTCCAGCGCCGCGGCGAAGTTCTGCACGGTGCGCTCGACGTCCTGCAGCTTGTCCAGACCGAACAGGCCGACGCGGAAGGTGCGGAAGTCGGCCGGTTCGTCGCACTGCAGCGGCACGCCGGCGGCAATCTGCAGGCCCTGCGCGGCAAACTTCTTGCCGTTCTGGATGTCCGGGTCGCTCGTGTAGCTGACGACCACGCACGGCGCCTGGAAGCCCGCGGCGGCGACGCTGTCGAAGCCCTTCGCTTCCAGCAGCGCGCGGATGCGGCGGCCCAGTTCGATCTGGTTGGCCTTCACCTTGTCGAAGCCGTAGCGCTCGGTCTCCAGCATGATGTCGCGCAGCCGGGTCAGCGCGTCGGTCGGCAGCGTGGCGTGATACGCGTGGCCGCCGGTCTCGTAGGCTTCCATGATCTGCAGCCACTTCTTCAGGTCTGCCGCGTAGCTGGTGCTGGTGGTGGCGTCGATGCGCGCGCGCGCGCGTTCGCCCAGCATGACCAGACCGGCGCACGGCGAGCTGCTCCAGCCCTTTTGCGGCGCGGTCACGACGATGTCGATGCCGAGCGCGGCCATGTCCACCCACAGCGTGCCGGCGGCGATGGCGTCGAGCACGAACAGGCCGTCGACTTCGCGTACCGCGGCGGCGACTTCACGCAGGTAGTCGTCGGGCAGCAGCATGCCGGCCGAGGTTTCGACCTGCGGCGCGAACACGACCGCCGGTTTGTGTTCAAGGATGGCGGCGACGACCTCCTTGACCGGTGCCGGTGCGAACGCCTTCTGCGAGCCGGGCTCTGGCTGGCGTGCCTTGAGCACGAGCTGTTCCGACGGAATGCGCCCCATGTCGAAAATCTGCGTCCAGCGGAAGCTGAACCAGCCGTTGCGGATGACCATCACCTTCCGGTCGGTGGCGAACTGGCGCGCGACGGCTTCCATGCCGAAGGTGCCGCTGCCCGGCACGACGACGGCGGACTTCGCGTTGTAGACCTGCTTCAGTACGCGCGACACGTCCTTCATCACGCCCTGGAAGGACTGCGACATGTGGTTGAGCGCGCGGTCGGTATAGACGACCGAGTATTCGAGCAGGCCGTCGGGATCGACGCTGGGCAACAGGCTGGGCATTGGGGCTCTCCGGTTCGGTGGGGTAGGTGACAGGATTGCACCGCCGCTTGTGGCGGCGGCTGGACAGTACCTGCGGGGTATGTCGACGGGTCGCGGATCCTGTGCGATGCAGCACCCGCCGACTCGAAGGCTGCGAATTCTAATCCAGCCGGGCGTTTTTCAGAATGGCGGTTTTCCGCAATGCGCCGTTCGCCGGATGGCTTTCATGCCGCGCCGGGCGCCAGAATCTTGCGCATGCGGGCATTGGCGAGATCGACGCCGTTGCGCCGCGCGATCCGGCGCGCCACCACCGTGAAACCGTAGCGCGTGAAGAAGGCCTCGGCGGCGAGGCTCACGTCGGCCCGCAGTGCGGCATTGCCGCGCTGCCGGGCGGTGCGCTCGATGTGCGCCAGCAGCGCCGCGCCGACGCCCCGGCGCGCGGCGTCGGCGTGCACGAAGAACATGTCGATGCCGCCGTCGGGCTGCAGGTCGGCAAAGGCCGCGATGCGCCCGTCCAGCTCGACGACGAAGGGTGCGTTGCGCGCGAGCCGCCCGGCCCATGCGGCGCGCTCGTGCGCGGCCGACGCCCAGGCGGCGCACTGTTCCCGCGTGTAGTACGCGCCGGCCAGCCGGTGCACGGCGGATTCGAATACCGCGCGCAGTGCGGTGGCGTCGTCCGGCTGCCAGTCACGTATCCGCATCGTCGTGCGCGCCCGGGTGGAAGGTCATCTTCCTGCGGTGACCGGAAAGCGCAAGCGCGCTTGCCAGCCGCACTGCGGGGTGAAGGGACGTCATGTCTGCCGCCTGCATGTCTTTCCCTCATCAAAACAAAGCATTGACATGCGTCAACTTTCCTGCTGCAGCGCGCCATCCGCAACTGGCCCGCAACTTGTTAGTGAATGTCACCACCCGTGCGAAGCACTGCAACGGTCTTCGACCGACGCGTGGCACGACAACAAGAAACACAGGAGAGAGACAGGATGGAAACCTTCTATGAGGTGATGCGCCGTCAGGGCATCTCGCGCCGCAGCTTCCTGAAGTACTGTTCGCTGACCGCCACGTCGCTCGGGCTCGGGCCGGCCTTCGTGCCGCAGATCGCGCACGCGATGGAAACCAAGCCGCGCACGCCGGTGCTGTGGCTGCACGGGCTGGAATGCACCTGCTGTTCGGAGTCCTTCATCCGCTCGGCCCACCCGCTCGCCAAGGACGTCGTGCTGTCGATGATTTCGCTCGACTACGACGACACGCTGATGGCCGCGGCCGGCCACCAGGCGGAGGCGATTCTCGAAGAGATCATGACGAAGTACAAGGGCAACTACATCCTGGCGGTCGAGGGCAACCCGCCGCTGAATCAGGATGGCATGAGCTGCATCATCGGCGGCAAGCCCTTCATCGACCAGTTGAAGCATGTCGCCAAGGACGCCAAGGCCATCATCTCGTGGGGTTCCTGTGCCAGCTGGGGCTGCGTGCAGGCGGCCAAGCCGAACCCGACGCAGGCGACGCCGGTGCACAAGGTCATCTTCGACAAGCCCATCATCAAGGTGCCGGGCTGTCCGCCGATCGCCGAGGTGATGACCGGCGTCATCACCTACATGCTCACGTTCGACCGCATCCCGGAGCTGGACCGCCAGGGCCGCCCGAAGATGTTCTACAGCCAGCGCATCCACGACAAGTGCTACCGCCGCCCGCACTTCGACGCCGGCCAGTTCGTCGAGGCCTGGGACGACGAATCCGCGCGCAAGGGCTACTGCCTCTACAAGGTCGGCTGCAAGGGGCCGACCACCTACAACGCCTGTTCGACCACCCGCTGGAACGAGGGAACGAGCTTTCCGATCCAGTCCGGCCACGGCTGCATCGGCTGCTCGGAAGACGGCTTCTGGGACAAGGGTTCCTTCTACGACCGCCTGACCGACATCCACCAGTTCGGCATCGAGGCGAACGCCGACCAGATCGGCGGCACGGCGGCCGGCGTCGTCGGTGCGGCCGCGGTTGCCCACGCGGCGGTGTCGGCGATCAAGCGCGCCACGCAGAAGAACGAAACCCCCGAATCCCGGACCACCACGGCCGACCACTGATCCGCGCCGCGTGCGCCGGCGCATGAGCGCCGGTGCCGGCACGGACGGACCCGATTCCAGCAAAGGATACAAAGATGGGTGCTTACGAAACTCAGGGCTACAACATGGACAACACCGGCCGGCGCATCGTCGTCGATCCGGTGACCCGTATCGAAGGCCACATGCGCTGCGAAGTGAACGTCGACAGCGACAACGTGATCCGCAACGCGGTGTCGACCGGCACCATGTGGCGCGGGCTCGAAGTCATTCTGAAGGGGCGCGACCCGCGTGACGCGTGGGCCTTCGTCGAACGCATCTGCGGCGTGTGCACCGGCTGTCACGCGCTGACCTCGGTGCGCGCGGTGGAAGACGCGCTCGGCATCACGATCCCGAAGAATGCGTACCTGATACGCGAAATCATGGCGAAGACGCTGCAGGAGCACGACCACGCCGTGCACTTCTATCACCTGCACGCGCTCGACTGGGTGGACGTCGTGTCGGCGCTGAAGGCGGACCCGAAGAAGACGTCGGAGCTGCAGCAGACGGTGTCGCCCAGCCACCCGATGTCCTCGCCCGGCTACTTCCGCGACATCCAGAACAGGCTGAAGAAATTCGTCGAAAGCGGCCAGCTCGGCCCGTTCATGAATGGCTACTGGGGCAACAAGGCCTATGTGCTGCCGCCTGAAGCCAACCTGATGGCCGTCACGCACTACCTGGAAGCTCTCGACCTGCAGAAGGAATGGGTCAAGGTGCACACCATCTTCGGCGGCAAGAACCCGCACCCGAACTACCTCGTGGGCGGCGTGCCGTGCGCGATCAACATCGACGGCAACGGTGCCGCCGGCGCGCCGATCAACATGGAGCGCCTGAACTTCGTCGAAGCGCGCATCCGCGAAATGATCGAGTTCAACAACAACGTCTATATCCCGGACGTGCTGGCCATCGGCACCATCTACAAGCAGGCCGGCTGGCTCTATGGCGGCGGCCTGTCGGCGACCAACGTGTTCGACTACGGCACCTATGAAAAGGTGATGGGCGACCACAGCACGCAGCAGCTGCCCGGCGGCGCCATCCTGAACGGCAACTGGGACGAAATCCTGCCGGTCGACCCGCGCGATCCGGAGCAGGTGCAGGAATTCGTCAATCACAGCTGGTACAAGTACGCCGACGAAAGCAAGGGCCTGCACCCGTGGGACGGCGTCACCGAGCCGAACTACGTGCTCGGCCCCAACACGAAGGGCACCCGCACCAACATCGAGGCGCTGGACGAGGACGCGAAGTACTCGTGGATCAAGTCGCCGCGCTGGCGCGGCCACGCGATGGAAGTCGGCCCGCTGTCGCGCTACATCCTCGGCTATGCGCACGCGCTCAAGGGCAACAAGTACTGCCAGCGCGTGAAGGAACAGGTCGAAAGCTCCGCCCGCATCATCAACAGCGACTTCCCGAAGGCGCTCGGCATGCCGGAAACCAGCTACAGCGCCAAGCAGCTGCTGCCGACCACCATCGGCCGCACGCTGGCGCGCGCACTGGAAGCGCAGTACTGCGCGGAAATGATGCTGGACGACTACAAGGAACTGATCGCCAACATCAAGGCCGGCGACACCGCCACCGCCAACGTCGAGAAGTGGGACCCGGCCACCTGGCCGAAGGAAGCCAAGGGCGTCGGCACCGTCGCCGCGCCGCGCGGCGCGCTCGGTCACTGGATCCGCATCAAGGACGGGCGCATCGAGAACTACCAGTGCGTCGTGCCGACCACGTGGAACGGCAGCCCGCGTGACACCAAGGGCCAGATCGGCGCGTTCGAGGCCAGCCTGATGAACACGCCGATGGCCAATCCGGAAGAGCCGGTGGAAATCCTGCGCACGCTGCATTCCTTCGACCCCTGCCTCGCCTGCTCCACGCACGTGATGAGCGAGGACGGCCAGGAACTCACGACGGTGAAGGTGCGCTGAGCGCGCACCGCACGACAACCAGAACAGAAGGAGGAATGAACGTGAACAAGAGCCTTATCCGCCGCGCCGGTGCCGCGGCCGTACTGATGGTGGCGGCCGGCGTGGCCCAGGCGCACGAAGGACACGGTGCGCACGGTTTCGCCGCCGGTCTGGCGCACCCGTTCGCGGGGGCCGACCACCTGCTGGCCATGCTGGCCGTGGGCGTGTGGTCGGCGGCGGCGCTGCCGGCGTCGCGCCGCCTCGACGCTCCGGCGCTGTTCCTGCTGGCGCTGCTGGGTGGTGCGCTGGCCGGCGTGCAGACCGGCGCGGGCGTGCTGGTGGAGGCCGGCGTCGCGCTGAGCGTGGCGCTGTTCGGCGTCGCGCTGCTGGCGCGCAGCCGGCTGCCGCTCGCGGCCGGTTTCACGCTGGTCGCGCTGGCCGGCGTGCTGCACGGCGCGGCGCACGGTGCCGGCTGGGTGGCGGGCAGTTCGTTCGCCGGCTATGCCGCCGGCTTCATGCTCGGCTCCGCCGCGCTGCATGCGGCCGGCCTGCTTGCCGGTTCGTGGCTGGCGCGCGTGCCGGCCTGGGTGTGGCGCGCCAATGCCGCGCTGATCGGTGGTGCCGGCATGTTCATGCTGGCAGCGCGGCTCTGAAGGTCCTGCAGCATTCACTCCGGGAGATGACAGATGTCCGCCACACCGTCAGCAAAGATGTCGCACGCCACCGGCATTGACGAGGGGGCCGTCGCGCACGGCCGGTCGATCAAGTCGGTATATGTCTACGAAGCCCCGGTGCGCGTCTGGCACTGGATCAACGCCCTCGCCATCACGGTGCTCGCGCTCACCGGCTACTTCATCGGCTCGCCGTTGCCGACGCAGCCGGGCGAGGCGAGCGCGAACTACCTCATGGGCTATATCCGGTTCGCCCACTTCGCCGCCGGCTATGTGCTGGCGGTCGGGCTGCTCGGGCGCACCTACTGGGCCATCGTCGGCAATCACCACGCACGGGAACTGTACTGGGTGCCGCTGTTCACGAAGGCCTACTGGGCCGAGGTGTTCGGCATGCTGAAGTGGTACGCCTTCGTCAGCCCGCGTCCGGGCCGCTACGTCGGACACAACCCGCTGGCGCGCTTCGCGATGTTCTTCGGCTACCTGTTGCTCACCGTATTCATGATCTGCACCGGCTTCGCGCTGTACGGCGAAGGCGCGCAGATGGGGTCGTGGCAGGAGCGCATGTTCGGCTGGGTGATCCCGCTGTTCGGCCAATCGCAGGACGTGCATACCTGGCATCACCTCGGCATGTGGGCTCTGATCGTGTTCATCATCCTGCACGTCTATGCGGCGATCCGCGAAGACATCATGGGCCGCTCGAGCGTCGTCAGCACGATGATCTCCGGCCACCGTACGTTCAAGGACTGAAGACTTCTCCTCAGGAAGGCCCGTTGTGCAACCTTTGCGTCCCGGTCCGTCACGGTTTCACCACGCACCCGCGGGAATCCCCGCGCGTGCGCCGTGGCATCCGGGACGTTTTCTTCAGCACAACTACCTGTCGCCACTGGGCATGTCGCAAAGCGACGCCGCCCGTTCGCTGGGCATGTCGCGCCGTCGCCTGCACGAGATCGTGCACGGCCAGCGCGCGATGACGCCCGACACCGCCATCCGCTGCGCGCTGCTGTTCGGCACCGACGCGGCCTTCCTTCTGGCCATGCAGTCGGCCTGGGACAGCTTCCACGCGTGGAAGAACCTGCGCGCCACACCGGCCGCACCCGTCGTCCGCACGGCGCTCGGCGCCCACTGATTTTTCGAGGTGATGCAAGCGATGAATACAACTCCGTCCGCAACGGCCTGTCACCAGGGGGGTGACAGCATCGAAACCATCGTCGTGCTCGGCATCGGCAACGTGCTGTGGGCCGACGAGGGCTTCGGCGTGCGCTGCGTCGAGGCGCTGCAGCAACGCTACGAGTTTGCGCCGCACGTGCAGCTGATCGACGGCGGCACGCAGGGGCTCTACCTGATCCAGCACGTGCAGGCGGCGTCGAAGCTGCTCATCTTCGATGCCATCGACTACGGCCTTGCGCCGGGCACGCTCAAGCGCGTGGAGAACGACGACGTGCCGCGCTTCATGGGCGCGAAGAAGATGAGCCTGCACCAGACCGGATTCCAGGAAGTGCTGATGCTGGCGCTGCTGACCGAGCAGTATCCGTCGCAGGTGCTGCTGGTGGGCTGCCAGCCGGAAGAACTGGAGGATTACGGCGGCAGCCTGCGTCCGGTCGTGCGCGCGGCGATGGAGCACGCGCTTGCGCAGGGCGTGGACGCGCTGGCGCGCTGGGGCGCGGCGCCGGTGCAGCGCAGCCGGCCGCTGACCGATTGCGAATCGGTCACCTTCTCCGAACTCGACCTCGCGCGCTACGAGTCGCAGCGCCCGCCGGAAGAGCTTGCCTGCCGGGTCGGCGACGAGCGTTTCTTTCCGCCGGCCGGCGACGGTGCCTGACGCCATGTGCATGGGCATACCGATGCAGGTGAATGCGGTCGAACCGGGCCATGCGCTGTGCGCCGGCCGCGGCGAGCTGCGGCGCGTGCGCACCGCGCTGGTCGGCGACGTGTCGCCCGGCGACTGGCTGCTGGTGTTCATCGACAGCGCGCAGGAGGTCATCAGCGCAGCGCGCGCGCGGGAAGTCGACGCCACGCTGGATCTGCTGCAGCAGGCGCTGCAAGGCACCGCGCAGCCCGATGACGTCGCGTTCGCGCTGCCGTCGTCCATGAGTCACGAACAAATTCTGGCGCTTTCCGGCGCCGCCGTTTCACCCCGCGAGGAGAACGCACTATGAGCATGGAAAACACGGGCAGCGAAGCGCTCGTCACGTTGCCGGTCGCCGCACCGGCGCCGGCGGTGGTCGCGGTGTCTCCGCTGATCGAGCGGCTGGTCGCCGCGCACGGCGCGGTCTGGCTCGACGCCGGCAACAGCGCGGACTGGTGCGCCGGCGCCGGTGACCGCGTGGTGTTCCTGGCTGGCGACGCGCAGCGCTTTCCGGAAGGACTGGACGTTGCCGTCGTGCTGCCCGAGCTGCAGCGCAGCTTTCCCGGCCGCTTCGCGCTGGGCGTCGCGACGCGCGCGCACGAGGACGCGCTGGCCAAGCGCTACGGCTCCATCCGCTGGCCGGCGCTGCTGTTCCTGCGCGACGGCCAGTACGTCACGGTGCTGTCCGGCATGCTCGACTGGGACGTCTATGTCGATCAGGTCGGCCGGGCGCTGGAAATGCCCGCGTCGCGCGCACCCACGGTCGGCATCCCGGTGCGGATGGCCGGCGCCGCATCCCCTTCCGATTCGTCCTGTCACTGAGCGGAGAACCCACGTGAAAGAATTTCCCATTCCGGTTTCCGTCATCGGCCCCGGCACCCAGGTCGAAGATGAATCGCTGCAGTACATCAGCATGCCGCAGGGCATGGAAACCTTCCGCGCACCCATCCTGCCGGAGCCGGAAGAACTGGTCGGGCACGAGCGCGCCCACCTCGCGCTGCGCGACATCCTCGCGCAGCTCGATGCCACGCGCGCCGACGGACGCAACCGCAGCGTCGACCTTTCCTTCCTGCCTGCGGACGACCTCAAGCTCGTCAATCAGGTCATGGGCGAGGGCGAAGTCAGCGCGCTGGTCAGCCGCGAGGGCGACACGACCCGCCGCGTGCAGGTGCAGGAGTCGGTCTATGCCGGCGTGTGGCGCGTCATCGTCAGCGACGACGGCCGCATCACCGCCGACACGATAGAGCTGGGCGCCGTGCCGGCACTGCTCAAGGTGTCGGCCGACGAAGACGTATGGTCCGAGGTGCCGCGCTGGCAGGGCGCGCTGCCGCCGAACGTGCAGAACGCGCCGGCGCTGCTGGCCGAGCTGGAGGACCAGTGGCGGACCTGGCGCCCCGGTCAGGAAACCCATGTGGTGAACCTGACGCTGCTGCCGATGTCGGTCGAGGACATCGGTTTCATGGACCACCACCTCGGCACCGGCCGCGTGCTCATCCTGTCGCGCGGCTACGGCAACTGCCGCATCACCAACACCTGCATGCCCAACACCTGGCGCGTCGTGTACTACAACTCGCAAGACGTCGTCATCCTGAACACGGTGGAAGTGACCGCGCTGCCGGAAGTTGCCAAGGCGGCGCAGGAAGACCTCGACGACTCCTTCGAGCGCCTGCGCGAAGTGCTGGCCTGGGTGGAGGGCGCATGAACGCCCCGCGCTTCGAGGGCAGCTATCTCGGCGACAGCTCGAAGCTGCCGGCCGACGCCAGGCTCGAATGCAAGATCTGCTGGTGGGTGTACGACCCCGCGCTGGGTGACCCGGTGTGGCAGGTGCCGGCCGGCACCGCCTTCACCGCGCTGCCGTCGCACTGGCGCTGCCCGCAGTGCGACGGCGACGCCGACCAGTTCATGGTGATCGACTGAGCATGGACACCAGCGAACTCGCCGACCGCGTGCATGCGCTGGAAGCGCTGTTCCGCGACATTGCCGGACAGCGCATGGCCGATGTGCCGGTGCTCAATCGCGCGCTGCGCGTGGAGGCGGTCGGCTTCGAGCCGCACGCGCTCGAACCGGGGCTGGACGCCGGCGCGACCGGCATCCTCATCACGCCCTGGTTCATGAACCTGCTGCGCCTGCCGCTGCGGCGCGAGGACGACAGCACGCGCAGCGGCGCGTCGCGCTCGCTGCCGGTCGGGCGCGAGCGGTTCGACTTCATCGGCGCGTTCGAGCCGGCGATCGGAACGTTCGAAGCCTGTTCGCTGTTTTCACCGATGTTCGATTTCCGCGATCACGATGCCGCGCGTGCCATCGCCGACGCGGTGCTGGCACGCCTGCGCGCCGCGCCCGACGGCAATGAGCCGGCGCGCCCGGCGCGGCGCGGCTTCCTGTTCGGACGGGGCGGCGCGCGATGACGCCCATCGACCAGCTCACCGGCGTGCTGCAGGTGCGCCCGGGCCGGCAGCGCCCTGCGGCCCTGAGCGGCATGCGCCCGGACTGGGCGGCGACGCTTGCGCGCGGGCGCGCCGCATCGGCGCTGCCGGACACGCTGGCGGCCCTCTTCAGCCTGTGTGGTCAGGCGCACCGGCTGTGCGCCGGCGCGGCCGTCGGCGCGGCACTCGGGCGCGAGTACGCCAGCGCCGCGGCGGCACGTCCGCTGCGTGCCGAAACCGTGCGCGAACACCTGCGCCGCGTGCTGCTCGACTGGCCCGGGCAGCTCGCGCCGGCTGCGTCGCACGACGCGCAGCAGGCGCTCGCGGGCTGCCCCGCATTCCGCGCCGGCACCGATGATGCAACGCTGGCGCGCTGGGCGGAACGGCATCTCGTCGGACAGCCGCTCGCGCAATGGCTGGATGAACGCGAGCGCGACGCCGGCGCCGCCTGGGCTCGCTGGTGCGCCGGCGACGGCTGGCTGCCGCGGCTGATGCGCGACGTTTGCCGGCATGCCGGCACGCCGGTCACGGCCGGCGTGGCGCTGCGCATCCATGCCGATGAAGACGGCGTGCGCCGCCTCGCCGACGCGCTGCGCGACGACGCCACATTCACGCGGCGCCCGCGCGTCCTGGGCGCCTGTGCCGAAACCGGCAGCTGGACGCGGCTGAACGACAGCGGCCCGATGCCGCGCAGCGCATCGGAGCGCCTCGCCGCGCGCGTGGCCGAGCTGGTGCGTCTGCTGCTGCCCGATGCGCCGGCGCGCGCCGGTACGCAGTGGCTGCGCAGCGGCGCGCTGCCGCTCGCACCGGGCGAGGGCATCGCCTGGGTGGAAATGGCGCGCGGGCTGCTCGTGCATCACGTCGTGCTGGACGGCGGACAGGGCGACGCGCGGGTGGAGCATTGCCGCGTGCTGGCGCCGACGGAATGGAACTTCCATCCCGACGGCGCCGTGGCGCAGGCGCTCGAAGCGCTGCCGGACGACGGCTCGCCGGACACGCTGCGACGGGTCAGCGCGCTGATGGCGGCGTACGATCCCTGTGTCCGCTATGAATTGCCGGATCGGCACGAGGAATCCACGCATGCATGAAGCCAGTCTCGCCGGAGGCATCCTGCAGCTGATCGAACAGACGGCGCGGCGCGAGCACTTCGCGCGCGTCACGCACCTGCGCCTGGAAGCCGGGCAGCTGGCCGGCGTCGAATCGCGCGCCCTGCGCTTCGCGCTCGACGCGCTCGCGCCCGGCACGCTGCTCGACGGCGCGGTGATAGACATCGACGAGCCGCCGGGCGAGGCCTGGTGCATGGACTGCAGCCATACGGTCACCATCGCCCAGCGCGGCGACGCCTGCGAGTGCTGCGGCGGCTACCGGCTGCAACCGACCGGCGGCACCGAACTGAAGGTGATCGACATGCAGGTCGAGGACCTGTGAACAGACGGTTGCTGACGCTGTGAACACAGCCTGCCGGCGATGGACCGGACGGGCGCAACGGAGGAGAACACCATGTGCGTAGTGTGCGGATGTGCCGACAGCGGCGACAAGGGCGCGACGATGGAGGGCGGTCACGCCCATCCTCATCACCACCATGGCCACGCCTACATGCCGGCGAACCGCCGCGTGAGCCGGCGCGCGCAGGCCGGACCGGACGCCGATGCACCGGCGCCGGCGAAGGTCGACGCGCTCAGTGGCGACCTGCACTTCGGTGCCGGCGCGGCGCGCGTGTCGGTGCCGGGCATGAGCCAGTCGCGGGCGATCCGGCTGGAAGCCGACATCCTTGGCGAGAACGGCCGCATCGCCGCGCGCAACCGCGCCCGCTTCGCGGCGCACGGCGTCACCGCGCTGAACTTCGTGTCCAGCCCCGGTTCCGGCAAGACCACCTTGCTGTGCGCGACGATAGAGGCGCTGCGCGCGCGCGCGCCGCAGTGGCCGGTGGCGGTGATCGAGGGCGACCAGCAGACCACGTTCGACGCCGACCGCATCCGCGCGACCGGCGCGCCCGCGCTGCAGGTGAATACCGGCAAGGGCTGCCATCTGGACGCGCCGATGGTGGCCGAGGCGTTCGACCGCCTGCATGACGGGAAGATGGGCGCGCGCAGCCTGCTGTTCATCGAAAACGTCGGCAATCTGGTGTGCCCGGCCATGTGGGATCTGGGCGAAGCCGCCAAGGTGGCCATCCTGTCGGTGACCGAAGGCGAGGACAAGCCGCTGAAGTATCCGGACATGTTCGCCGCCGCGTCGGTGATGCTGCTGAACAAGATCGACCTGCTGCCGCACCTGCGCTTCGACGTGCAGCGCTGCATCGATTTCGCGCGGCGCGTGAATCCGCGGATCGAGGTGCTGCAGCTGTCCGCCGTGACCGGCGAGGGCATGGACGCCTGGCTGGACTGGCTTGCGCGCACGGCGGCGCCGGCCAGCATCGCCGGCCTGGAAGCCGCGCTGGAAGACATCGTGAGGAGTACCGCCACATGACATCGACAATGCCGACGGTGCTGGCCTGTGGCGCCTGGCTCAAGAACAGCGCCTGCCTGCTCGACGACGGCCGGCCGATGTGGTCGCCCGTGCACGGCGACCTGGGCGATCCGCAGGCCTGCGTGGCGCTCGAAGCCTCGCTGCGCGCGCTGCTGGCCGACGCGCCGGCGGGCGTCAGCGCCATTGCGCACGACCTGCACCCGGACTTCTTCAGCACGCAGCTCGCGGTGTCGCTGGCCGACGGGCTTGGCGTGCCGGCCATCGGCGTGCAGCACCACCATGCGCACATCGCCGCGGTGATGGCCGAACACGGCGTCACCGAGCCGGTGGTCGGACTCGCGCTCGACGGTGTCGGGCTGGGCACCGACGGTGCCGCCTGGGGCGGTGAACTGCTGTGGGTCGCGCCCGGCGACTGGCGCCGGCTCGGCCACCTGTCGCCGCTGCATCTGCCCGGCGGCGACGTGGCCGCGCGCGAACCCTGGCGCATGGCGGCGGCGGCGCTGCACGCGCTCGGGCGCGCTGACGACATCGTCGCGCGCTTCGGTGCCGTCGTCGGCGGAGTGCCGGCGCGCACCGTTGCCCGCATGCTGGCCGGCGGCCTGAACAGTCCGCCGACCACCAGCACCGGCCGCTGGTTCGACGCGGCCGCCGGCGCGCTCGGCCTGAGCGTGTGCCAGGCGCATGAGGCGGAAGCCGCCATCGCGCTGGAAGCCGCAGCGAAGCAGTGGTTTCTCGCGCACGGCGAGCCGACGCTGGGCACCGTGGTCGAGTCACCGGCGCGTGACTGCCTGGACCTGCGCCCCCTGCTCGCCCGGCTGCTCGACTGGCCGGACGCTGCCGCACGCGCCGGCGAGGCGGCGGCCTGGTTCCACGTCACGCTGGCCGACCTGCTGGCACAGTGGGCGACCGACGCCGCACGCGACCTGCAGGTCGACACCGTCTGTCTTGGCGGCGGCTGCTTCATGAACGCGTTGCTCACGCGCCGCGTCACCCTGCGCCTGCAAAGCCGCGGACTGCGCGTGCTGCGCCCGCACGCAAGCTCCTGCGGCGACGCCGGCCTGGCGCTCGGTCAGGCCTGGGTTGCCGCGCACCACATCCATCTATCGCGCGGCGCGGACGGTCCGTCCACCGCGCGCCACGTTACGGAAAGCCTCTCATGTGCCTAGCCATTCCCGCCCGGCTGGTTGAACTGCGCGACGCCTGTCAGGCCGTCGTCAATCTCGGCGGCATCCGCAAGCAGGTGTCGATCGAACTGGTGCCCGACGCGTGCGTCGGCGACTACGTCATCGTCCACGTCGGCCACGCCATCGGCATGATCGATCCGGAAGAGGCCGAACGCACGCTCGCGCTGTTCGGCGAAATGAGTGCGGCAGCCGCCGCAGCGGGAGCGGCGCAATGAAGTACATCGACGAATTCAGGGACGGCGACGTCGCGCGCCGCATCGCCGAGCGCCTGCGCGCGGAAGCGGACCCGGCGCGCAACTACAGCTTCATGGAGTTCTGCGGCGGCCACACGCACGCCATTTCGCGCTACGGCGTGAGCGAGCTGCTGCCGCCCAATGTGCGCATGATCCACGGCCCCGGCTGTCCGGTCTGCGTGCTGCCTATCGGCCGCGTCGACATGGCGATCAAGCTGGCGCTCGAACACGGCGTCATCGTCTGCACCTACGGCGACACGATGCGCGTGCCGGCTTCGGACAGCCTGTCGCTGGTGCGCGCCAAGGCGCGCGGCGGCGACATCCGCATGGTGTATTCGGCGGCCGACGCGCTGACCGTCGCGCGCGACAACCCGGAGCGCGAGGTGGTGTTCTTCGCCATCGGCTTCGAGACGACGACGCCGCCTACCGCGCTCGCCATCCTGCACGCGCAGCGCGAAGGCCTGAAGAACTTCAGCGTGCTGTGCTGCCACGTGCTCACACCGTCGGCCATCACCCACATCCTGGAGTCGCCGGAGGTGCGCGAGTACGGCACCGTGCCGATCGACGGCTTCGTCGGCCCGGCGCACGTGAGCATCGTCATCGGCTCGGCGCCGTACGAGCACTTCGCCGAGGAGTACCGCAAGCCGGTCGTCATCGCCGGCTTCGAACCGCTCGACGTGATGCAGGCCATCCTGATGCTGGTGCGCCAGGTCAACGAAGGCCGCACCGAGGTGGAGAACGAATTCACCCGCGCCGTCGACCGCGACGGCAATCTCGGCGCGCAGGCCAGGGTGTCAGAGGTGTTCGAGCTGCGCCCCACCTTCGAGTGGCGCGGTCTGGGCGAGGTGCCGTACAGCGCACTGAAGATACGCCCGGCGTTCGCCGAATTCGACGCCGAGCGCCGCTTCGACGTCGGCTATCGTCCGGTCGCCGACAACAAGGCCTGCGAATGCGGCGCCATCCTGCGCGGCGTGAAGAAGCCGACCGACTGCAAGATATTCGGCACCGTGTGCACGCCGGAAAATCCGGTCGGCTCCTGCATGGTGTCGAGCGAGGGGGCCTGCGCGGCGCACTACGCGTATGGCCGATTCAAGGACATTCCGGTGAAGGTGACGGCATGAACGCGAGAGACGACAGCAGGGGCAGCACCGTGCGCAAGGGCTATGTGCGTCCGCTCGACATCCGGCACGGCCGCATCGACATGGGACACGGCGCGGGCGGGCGCGCCGCCGCGCAGCTGATCGAGGAAATCTTCCTCGCGGCGTTCGACAACCCCTGGCTGCGCCAGGGCAACGACGGCGCGAGCTTCGCCATCCCGGCCGGCCACCGCATGGTGATGGCGACCGACGCGCACGTGATCTCGCCGCTGTTCTTTCCGGGCGGCGACATCGGTTGCCTGAGCGTGCACGGCACGGTGAATGACGTCGCGATGATGGGCGCGCGGCCGCTCTACCTCGCCGCCAGCTTCATTCTGGAAGAGGGCTTTCCGCTGGCCGAGCTGCAGCGCATCGTGCAGTCGATGGCGGCGGCGGCGCGCGAGGCGGGCGTGCCGGTCGTCACCGGCGACACCAAGGTGGTCGAACAGGGCAAGGGCGACGGCGTGTTCATCAGTACCACCGGTGTCGGCGTGGTGCCGCACGGCGTCGACGTGTCAGGCGCCAACGCCCGCGCCGGCGACGTCGTGCTGCTGTCCGGCACCATGGGCGACCACGGCGTGGCGGTGCTGTCGCAGCGCGAGTCGCTGGAGTTCGAAACGACGATCACGTCCGACACGGCGGCGCTGCACACGCTGGTCGCCGCGATGCTGGACGCGTCGTCCGCCATCCGCGTGCTGCGCGACCCGACGCGCGGCGGCCTTGCCACCACGCTGAACGAGATCGCGCGCCAGTCCGGCGTCGGCATGCTGCTCGACGAGGCGGCGATTCCGGTGCTGCCCGAGGTGGACGCCGCGTGCGAGCTGCTCGGGCTGGACCCGCTGTACGTCGCCAACGAAGGCAAGCTCGTCGCCGTGGTGCCGCCGGACGCGGCCGACGCGGTGCTGGCCGCGATGCGCGCGCATCCGCACGGCGCCAATGCCGCGCGCATCGGCATCGTGAGCGAGGATCCGCATCACTTCGTGCAGATGAACACCCGCTTCGGCGGGCGCCGCGTCGTCGACTGGCTGAGCGGGGAGCAGCTGCCGCGCATTTGCTGAAAGGGTGCCATGGCGCCGCCGCCGGACCGCATCTTCGCCAAGACCGCGCAAGGGCGTGCCGCCCTGCTGGCGCGTGGTGACGCAGTGCGCGGCCGGCTGCGCGCGCTGCTCATCCTCGTCAATGGCGAACGCAGCGTGTCGGCGCTGCAGTCGGCGCTCGGTGACGACGCGGCGGAAGGTGTCGAGGCGCTGCTGGCGCGAGGCCTTGTCGAAGCCGTCACGGCGGCGCCGGCCGCCGGCGAGCCGCCGCCCGACCCGCGTCTCGCGCCGCGCAAGCGCGAAGTGCTGGCACGGCTCGAACCGCACTTCGGCCCCGAGGTCGGGGTGGCCGCGCAGCCCGTCGTCGTGGCGGGCGGCGTCGACGAATTCAACCAGGCGCTCCAGTTGATGGAGCGCAAGATCGCGCTCTATCTCGGCCGCAAGGAAGCGGCCCGGACGCTGGCCGGATTGAGGATCGAATAGATGACTGACGAACCGGACCGCCGCAACCTGCGCATCCTGCTGCTGTGCCACAGCTTCAACAGCCTGAGCCAGCGCCTGCACGCCGAACTGCGCGCGCTCGGCCACACGCTCAGCGTCGAGCTGGACATTTCCGACGCGGTGACCGGCGAGGCGGTCGCGCTGTGGCAGCCCGACCTGCTGATCGCGCCCTTCCTGAAGCGGCGCATTCCGGACGCCGTGTGGCGCGCTGTGCCCTGCTTCATCGTGCATCCGGGCCCGCCCGGCGACCGCGGCCCGGCGGCGCTCGACTGGGCGGTGCTGGAAGGCGCCGCGCGGTGGGGTGTCACGGTGCTGCAGGCCGATGGCGAATTCGACGCCGGCCCGGTGCTGGCGGCCAGCTTCTTCGAGCCGCGCGCCGTCAGCAAGGGCGCGCTGTACCGCGCGGAGGTGACCGAAGCGGCGGTCGAGGCGACCTTGCTGGCGGTGGCGCGCTTCGCGGGCGGCGAGGCGCCGCCGGCCGGCCTGTCGGGCGAGGACCGCTGGCGCGGCGCGATGCCGCAGTCGGCCCGGCGCATCGACTGGGCGCACGACGGCACCGCCACCGTGCTGGCGAAGATACGCAGCGCCGACGGGCAGCCGGGCGTTGCCGACGAACTGTTCGGCCAGCCCTGCCACCTGTTCGACGCGCACCCGGCGGGCGCTGCCGCGCTGCACGGCCTGCCGGGCGCGCCGGGTGACGTCGTCGCGCGGCGCGACGACGCGCTGCTGCGCCGTACCGTCGATGGCGGCGTATGGATAGGGCATGTGCGCAGCGCGCACGCCTGCGGCGATCAGCCGCCCTTCAAGCTGCCGGCCGCGCTCGCGTTCGCGGCGCAGGCGGCGGCGCTGCCGGAGCGCGCGCTGCCGCTGCTGCAAGGCAGCGGCGAGCCGCCTGCCGATGACGATGAAGAATGGGCCGAACTGCGCTACGTCGAGACCGGCGAGCCGGGCGCGCGTGTCGGCGCGCTGAGCTTCGACTTCTACAACGGCGCGATGTCCACCGCACAGTGCGAACGCCTGCGCGACGCGCTGCGCCGCGTGAAGCAGCGCGACACGCAGGTGCTGCTGCTGCTCGGCGGCGAGGGCTTCTTCAGCAACGGCATCCACCTGAACTGCATCGAGGCGGCGGCGCACCGCGACGGCGACAGCGCGGCCGACGAGTCCTGGCGCAACATCAACGCGATGAATGACGTCGCGCTGGAAATCATCACCTGCACCGACCGCCTCACGGTGTCGGTGCTGCGCGGCAATGCCGGCGCCGGCGGCGCCTTCCTCGCGCTGGCCGCCGACGAGGTGTGGGCGCATCGCGGCGTCATGCTGAATCCGCACTACAAGAACATGGGCAATCTGCACGGCTCCGAATACTGGAGCTACCTGCTGCCGCGCCGTCTCGGCGCCGACGCGGCGCGCGCGCTGATGCAGCGGCGCCAGCCGGTGTCGGCGCGCGAGGCGCTGCGCATCGGCCTGATCGACCAGTGCGCCGGCTGCGGCACGCGTGACTTCACGGCGGCTGCGCTGCGTCAGGCCGGTGAACGGGCCGCGTCGTACAATCTGCGCGAACGCCTGATGCGCAAGCAGCAAGCGCGCGCGGCCGACGAGGCCGTGCGCCCCCTCGCCGACTACCGGAAGGAAGAACTGTCCCGCATGCACCGCAACTTCTACGGCTTCGACGCCAGCTATCACGTCGCGCGCTACCACTTCGTGCACAAGCTGGCGCACGCGTGGACGCCGCGCCACCTCGCCGTCCACCGTGAGGCCGCCGGACGATGAACGCGAGCCTGCGCCTGCCGTCGGTGCTGGTCGTCGACGACGAAGTGCGCTCGCAGGACGCGATGCGCCGCACGCTGGAAGAGGACTTCCACGTGCTCACCGCGAGCGGTGCCGACGACGCGCGCCAGCAGCTCGAACGCAACGAGGTCAATGTCATCCTGTGCGACCAGCGCATGCCCGGCCTGACCGGCGTCATGTTCCTGAAGGAGGCGCGCGAGCGCTGGCCGGACGTGGTGCGCATCGTCATTTCCGGCTACACGGATTCGGAAGACATCATCGCCGGCATCAATGACGCGGGCATCTATCAGTACATCCTGAAGCCCTGGGTGCCGGACCACCTGCTGGCGACCGTGCGCAACGCGGCCGAGGCGCAGACGCTGCAGCGCGAAACGGCGCGCCTCGATCTGGAGCTGCGCACCAGCACGCCGGTGCTGCGCCAGCGCGCGGCGCACAAGCTGGAGCGCGCGCGCAAGACCTTCGGCTTCGACCGCATCGAACGCGCCGAAGGCAGCCCGCTCGATTCGATCTGCGAAATGGCGGCGCGCGTCGCGCGCTACGACCTGTCGGTACTCGTGCTCGGCGAATCCGGCACCGGCAAGGAACTGCTGGCGCGCGCCATCCACTACGCGAGCCCGCGCGCCGGCGGCGCCTTCGTCGTCGAGAACTGCGCCGCCATTCCGGAAACCCTGCTCGAATCCGAACTGTTCGGCCACAAGCGCGGCGCGTTCACCGGCGCCTACGAAGACCACGTCGGCCTGTTCCAGCGCGCCGACGGCGGCACCGTGTTCCTCGACGAAATCGGCGAAACCTCGCCCGCCTTCCAGGTGCGCCTGCTGCGCGTGCTGCAGGAGGGCGAAGTGCGCCCGGTCGGTGCGGCGCGCGCGCTGCCGGTCGACGTGCGCGTCATCGCCGCGACCCACCGCGATCTCGAACAGCGGGTGCGCGACGGGCTGTTCCGCGAGGATCTGTATTACCGCATCGCCGGCGTCACCTTCACGATGCCGTCGCTGCGCGAGCGGGTCGGCGACATCGAGCCGATCGCGCGCCGCGTCGCCGGCGAGGTCGGCATCGAACTCGGCCGCCCCGGCGCGTCGCTGAGTGACGAGGCGATGGCCTGTCTGATGGGCTATCCGTGGCCCGGCAACATCCGCGAACTGCGCAACGAACTGGCGCGCGCGCTCGCGCTCAGCGACAGCGAGTGCATCGAGGCGCAGTCGCTGTCGCTGCGCGTGCTGCACGGTCAGGCCGGCCTGACCGCCGCCGCGCAGGCGACGCCGCTGCCGCAGAGCGGCACGCTGGGCGAGCGGCTGGACGCGATCGAAGCCATGGTGCTGCGCGAAACGCTGCTGCGCCACCGCTGGAACAAGACGCGCGCGGCCAAGGAACTCGGCTTGTCGAGGGTCGGGCTCAGGGGCAAGATGGTGCGCTTCGGACTGGAAGGGTGATTGCCATGACCACGGTTTCGCTGCCGGAACAGGCATGAACGACGCGGCGCTCGCGGCGGCCGGCACCGTGCTTGCGCGCTGGCGGCAGGATCCGCACGCGCTGGTGCAGATCCTGCGCGAGACGCAGGCGCTCACGCACTGGCTGCCGCGTCCGCTGCTGGCGCACATCGCCCGCGCGCTCGGCCTGACGAGCGCGCAGGTCGAGGGTGTCGCCGGCTTCTACCGCTTCTTCCATACCCGTCCGTCCGGCCGGGTGCGGGTGCTGTTTTCCGACAACATCACCGACCGCATGCTGGGCAGCGAAGCGCTGCTGGCGCGGCTGTGCGCCCGCCTCGGCGTGGCGCCGGGCGAGACCGACGCGGCCGGGCGCTTCAGCGTGGATCGCTGTTCCTGTACCGGCCTGTGCGACCAGGGGCCGGCGCTGCTGGTCGACCACCACCACGTCGTCACGCGGCTCGACGCGTCGCGCGTCGACGCGCTGGCCGACCTGCTGCTTGCCGAAGCGCCGCCGGATGCCTGGCCGGCAGAGTGGTTCCGTGTCGATGACGGGGTGCAGCGTGCCGATGTGTTGCTGCAGGGGCTGGCGGCCGATGCGCCGGCACTGGCGGGCGTGCTGCGCCGCGCGCCGCAGGCGCTGCTCGACGATGTGGCGCAGTCGCGTCTGCGCGGGCGTGGCGGCGCCGGCTTTCCGGCCGCGCGCAAGTGGCAGGCCTGCCGTGACGCGCCGGGTCCGCTGCGCTGCGTCGTGTGCAACGCCGACGAGGGCGAACCGGGCACCTTCAAGGATCGCGTGCTGCTGAGTGCGCACGCCGACGCGGTGTTCGACGGCATGACGGTGGCGGCGCGCGCGGTCGGCGCGCAGCAGGGTTTCGTCTATCTGCGTGGCGAGTACCGCTACCTGCTGCCGCAGCTGGAAGCCGTGCTGGCGCGCCGCCGTGCGCAGGGGCTGCTCGGCCGCGACGCGGGTGGCGTCGCGGGTTTCGATTTCGACATCGCCATCCACGTCGGTGCCGGTGCCTATGTGTGCGGCGAGGAATCGGCGCTGATCGAATCGCTCGAAGGCCGGCGCGGCACGCCGCGCATCCGTCCGCCGTTTCCGGTGCAGGCCGGCTACCTCGGCCGCCCGACCGTCGTGAACAACGTCGAAACCTTCTGCGCCGTCGCCCACATCGCGCGCCGCGGCGGCGCCTGGTGGGCCGGCATCGGCACCGCCGAGTCGAGCGGCACGAAGATCCATTCGGTGTCCGGCGACTGCGCGCGGCCCGGCCTGTATGAATACCCGCTGGGCACGACCATCGCACGGATCCTCGAAGACTGCGGTGCGCCCCGGGCGCAGGCGGTGCAGGTGGGCGGGCCGTCCGGCGCCTGCGTTCCGGCGTCGGAATTCGGCCGCGCCATCGCGTTCGAGGACGTGCCGAGCGCCGGTGCCTTCATGGTGTTCGACGGCAGTCGCGACCTGTTCGAGGTCGCGCGCCACTTCGCCCGCTTCTTCGCACACGAGAGCTGCGGCCTGTGCACGCCCTGCCGCGTCGGCACCGAGCTGGTGGTGCGGCGGCTGGACAAGCTGGCGCACGCGCGCGGCGCTGGCCGTGGCTCGGCGTTCGACATCGAACGCCTGCACGAACTGGACACGCTGCTGCACGGCGGCACCCACTGCGGGCTGGGCGCGTCGGCCTGCAATCCGCTGCGCGACACGCTGGCGCACTTCGGACGGGCCTACGTGCAGCGCAGTACCGCCGACCACTTCGAACCGGACGTCGACCTCGACGCCGAACTGTCGTCCGCCCGCCGCGTCACCGGCCGCACCGATGCGGGCGCGCACCTGCATACGGAACAGACGCCATGAGCGCCGCCGGCCGCGACGACTTCTTCGAACTGGACGGACAGCGCGTGCCGCTGCAGCCGGGCGACACGATACTGCGCGCGGCCGCGCGCGCCGGTCTGGACATTCCTCACCTGTGCTGGCATCCCGACGTGTCGGCCAGCGCGTCCTGCCGGTTGTGCACGGTGCTGGCCGACGACCGGCCGGTGGCCGCCTGCGTGGCGCCGGCGGTGGCCGGACAGAAGGTCGAATGCCGCACCGCGTCGCTCGACACGCAGCGCCTGCGCCTGCTGCAGATGCTGTTCGTCGAAGGCAATCATTTCTGCCCCGGCTGCGAAAAGAGCGGCCACTGCTTGCTGCAGGCGCAGGCCGAGCGCGCCGGCATGACCGATCTGCACTTCGAGGCGCTGAACCCGGAGCGCCCGGTCGACGCCAGCCACCCGGACGTGCTGTTCGAACCGAACCGCTGCATCCTGTGCCAGCTGTGCGTGCGCGCGAGCGACGAGATGGACGGCAAGCACGTGTTCGCGATCGGCGGTCACGGCATCGCCACCCGGCTGCTGATCGACAGCCCGAGCGGCCGCCTCGGCGACAGCGCGCTGTCGGTGGACGATCGCGCCGCCCACATCTGCCCGGTCGGTGCGCTGCTGCCCAAGCGGGTCGGCTTCGCGGTGCCGATCGGCGAGCGGCCGTTCGATACGGAGGACACGCGCGGATGAGCGCCGCCGCCGCCCCGACCCCCGTCCGCAAGCTGCGCGTGGCCACCGTGTCGCTGGGCGGCTGCTTCGGCTGTCACATGTCGCTGCTCGACATCGACGAGCGGCTGTTCGAACTGATTGAGAAAGTCGAATTCGACCGCTCGCCGCTGACCGACATCAAGACGGTCGGCCCCTGCGACATCGGTCTGGTCGAAGGTGGCCTGTGCAACGCCGAGAACGTCGAGGTGCTGCGCGCCTTCCGCGCGCACTGCAAGGTGCTGGTGGCGGTCGGCGCCTGCGCCATCACCGGCGGCCTGCCGGCGCTGCGCAACCACCTGGACGTCGGTGACATCCTGCAGTCCGTGTATGCACGCGTGCCGGACGACCCCGAACTGCCGCTGCCGCTGAATCGCGTGCTGCCCATCCACGAGGTGGTGCAGATCGACGTTGCGCTGCCCGGCTGCCCGCCGCCGGCCGATGCGTTCTGGCAACTGCTGCAGGACCTGATCGCCGGACGCGCGCCGCAGCATCTGCCCGGCCTCATCCGCTATGACTGACGCCATGGATACCCGCCCGCTGGAAACCGCCGCAGAACCCGGGGGGTTGCGCCGCATCGCCATCGATCCGCTGTCGCGCGTCGAAGGTCACGGCAAGGTGACGCTGCTGCTGGACGACGACAATCGCGTGCGACAGGCGCGGCTGCACATCGTCGAATTCCGCGGCTTCGAGAAATTCATCGAAGGCCGGCCTTACTGGGAAGTGCCCGTCATGGTGCAGCGGCTGTGCGGCATCTGCCCGGTGTCGCACCATCTGGCCGCTTCCAAGGCGCTCGACCGCGTCGTCGGCGGCTGGCCGGTGCCGCCGGCGGCCGAGCGCATCCGCCGGCTCATGCATTACGGCCAGATCGTGCAGAGCCACGCGCTGCACTTCTTCCACCTCGCGTCGCCCGACCTGCTGTTCGGCTTCGACGCCGAAGCCACGCGGCGCAACATCGTCGCGGTGGCCGGCGCGTTTCCCGACGCGGCGCGTCAGGGCGTCATGTTGCGCAAGTTCGGCCAGGAGGTGATCCGCATCACGTCGGGCAAGCGGGTGCACGGCACCGGCTCGATACCCGGCGGCATGAACCGCGCGGTCGACGCGCACGAGCGCGATGCGCTGCGCGCCGAACTGCCGCAGGTGCTGGCCTGGGCGCAGGACGCGGTCGAGCTGGCGCGCCGGCTTCATGACAACCTGCCGCCGCGCTATGCCGACTTCGCCGACACGCCGGCGGCCATGATGTCGCTGGTGGGCCGCGACGGCGCAATGGAGCTGTACGACGGCGTGCTGCGCGTGCGCGAAGCCGACGGCCGCATCGCCATCGACGGCTTCGACGACCAGCACTACGGCGAGCTGATAGGCGAGGCGGTCAAGCCCTGGACCTACATGAAGTTCCCGTACCGCCGCAGCCTCGGCCCGGACGCCGGCTGGTACCGCGTCGGCCCGCTGGCGCGCGTGCAGAACTGCGACTTCATCCCGACCCCGCGCGCCGAAGCGGCGCGCCAGGCCTTCGTCGCCGCGCACGGCGGCCGGCCGGTGCACGCGGTGCTGGCCACCCACCGGGCGCGCATGATCGAACTGCTGCACGGCGTCGAAACCGTGGCCGCGCTGCTGGACGATCCGCTCATCCTCGGCGGTCCGCTGCAGGCCGAGGGGCCGCGCCGGCCTTCGGGCATCGGCATCATCGAAGCGCCGCGCGGCACGCTGATCCACGAATACGACGTCGGCGACGACGATCTGGTCACGCGCTGCAACCTCATCGTGTCGACCACCCACAACAACCAGGCCATGAACGAGGCGGTGCGCGCGGTGGCGCTGCGCTACCTCGATGGCGAAACCATCACCGAAGGCCTGCTCAACCACATCGAGGTCGCCATCCGCGCCTACGACCCCTGCCTGTCGTGCGCCACGCACGCGCTTGGCCAGATGCCGCTGGCGGTGAGCCTGCGCGCGGCCGACGGCCGCGTGCTCGACCACGTGCTGCGCAGTTCGACCGGCGAACTGCTGCGTGATGCGCCGGCACACGACGCCGAGGCAGCGCAATGATGGCGCCGCTGCTGGTGCTGGGCTGGGGCAACCCGAGCCGGGGCGACGACGCGCTTGGCCCGCTGCTGGTCGAGGCGCTGGCGAGCGACGCCGCGCAATCGCTGCCGGCGGGCACGCTGGACTGCCTGACCGACTATCAGCTGCAGGTCGAACACGCGCTGGATCTGGTCGGCCGTGAACGCGTGCTGTTCGTCGACGCCGCGGTTGGCCTGGACGCGCCGTTCGAGGCCCGGCCCGTGCAGCCGCAGCGCGATCGCCATTTCAGCAGCCACGCGCTGTCACCGCAGGCGTTGCTGCAGGTGTTCGTCGACCTGCAGCGCTGCGCGCCGCCCGAATGCACCGTGCTCGCCATCCGCGGCCGGCGCTGGGCGCTGGGCGAGGCGCCGGACGCGCAGGCGTGCGCGGATCTCGAACAGGCGCTCGCCTGGGCACGCGGCTGGCTGCGCGGCGCGCCGCATTGCCGCACGCACACCGAAGGAGTGAACGCATGAACCTGCTGTGGCTTCAATCAGGCGGTTGCGGTGGCTGCAGCATGTCGCTGCTGTGCGCCGACACGACCGACTTCCACGGCGAGCTGCGCGACGCCGGCATCGACCTGCTGTGGCATCCGTCGCTGTCGCTGGAAAGCGGCGGCGAGGTGACCGCGCTGCTGGCCCGCATCCTCGACGGCGATCTGCCGCTCGACGCGCTGTGCATCGAAGGTTCGCTGCTGCGCGGCCCGAACGGCAGCGGCCGCTTCCACATCATGGCCGGCACCGGCGTGCCGATGGTCGAGTGGGTGCGCAAGCTCGCCGCAAAGGCGCGCCACGTTGTCGCCGTCGGCAGCTGCGCCGCCTGGGGCGGCGTCACCGCCGGCGGCGACAACCCGACCGATGCCTGCGGCCTGCAGTACGAGGACGACGTGCGCGGCGGCCTGCTCGGCGCCGGTTTCCGCGCGCAAGGCGGGCTGCCGGTCATCAACATCGCCGGCTGCCCGACCCACCCGAGCTGGGTGCTCGACACGCTGATGGCACTGGCGGCCGACAGTTTCAGCGAAGCCGACCTCGACACCCTCGGCCGTCCGCGCTTCTACGCCGACCAGCTGGTGCACCACGGCTGCACGCGCAACGAGTACTACGAGTTCAAGGCCAGCGCTGAGAAGCCGTCCGACCTCGGCTGCATGATGGAACACATGGGCTGCAAGGGCACGCAGGCGCACGCCGACTGCAACACCCGGCTGTGGAACGGCGAAGGCTCGTGCACGCGCGGCGGCTACGCCTGCATCAGCTGCACCGAACCCGGCTTCCAGGAGCCGGGCCACGCCTTCCACGCAACGCCCAAGATCGCCGGCATCCCGATAGGCCTGCCGACCGACATGCCCAAGGCATGGTTCGTCGCGCTGGCGTCACTGTCCAAATCGGCGACGCCGAAGCGGGTGAAGGTGAATGCGGTGTCCGACCACATCGTCGTGCCGCCGGTGGCGAGACGGACGAGGTTGAAATGATGCCCGCCGATGAAGGGCCTGAGCTCAAATTCCGACGCTATTCAATCGCTGCGGGGGATTTCGAGGAGGCCGCCAAACTTGCAAGACAGGCTTCGCACCATTCACCCGACAGCCTGGAGCGGGAGGCGCTTCTCTTCATGGCGATCGTTGTCTACTTCCGGCCGTTCTCTACGAACGAGAGGCGGCAGGAGAACGAGATTCCTCCTTCGGCACCACGCTTGATGGTCAAGGATTTTGCGCCTTTGTCCATGGAAGAAGAATCGGTGCACAACGCGTGTAAGCAGCTGCGGAATCGCGTGCTCGCTCATGCGGAGTTCTCCTTTTACCCGAGCAGTCTCGATCCGGACTCTGGTGTGATGTCGAGGCAGAGGTCGAGCTTGATGTCACCGATCATTGAAGACGGCGTGGTCATATGGCCGTTCGGTCTCGAGCAGTTCTGCACCTTGGCGGACAAGCTTGCGAAGGAGTGCCACCATTGGCGTGCCGACCATGCGATTGCTCTTCGGGATCGCTGAACAAATCGTGAAACTGACGTTGTCGAGTACTCAATGACCCGCCTCCTCGTAGGCCCCTTCAACCGCGTCGAGGGCGATCTCGAAGTCACGCTCGACATCGCCGATGGACGGGTCACGTCGGCGCACGTGAATGCGCCGATGTACCGCGGCTTCGAGCAGATCCTGCGCGGGCGCGAGCCGCATGACGCGCTGGTGTATGTGCCGCGCATCTGCGGCATCTGTTCGGTGTCGCAGTCGGTCGCCAGCGCGCGCGCGCTCGCGGATCTCGGCGGCATGCGGATGCCGCCGAACGGGCAGCACGTGACCAATGTGATTCTCGCCACGGAAAATCTGGCCGATCATCTGACCCACTTCTACCTGTTCTTCATGCCGGACTTCACGCGGCCGGTGTATGCCGGCATGCCCTGGCACGCGGAAGCGGTGCGCCGCTTTGCGCCGCAGGCCGGCGAGCAGGTGCGTGCCGCGATCGCCGCGCGCCAGCGCTGGTTCACGCTGCTCGGCACGCTGGCCGGCAAGTGGCCGCACACGCAGAGCATCGACCCCGGCGGCTCCACGCGTGCCGTCGACGCGGCCGAAGGCGTGCGGCTGCTGGCGCGCGTGCGTGAATTCCGCCGCTTCCTCGAAACGCACACTTTCGGCGCGCCGCTGGAACAGATTGCCGCGCTCGACTCGGAAGCCGCGCTGGACGCCTGGCATGCGTCGGACCCGCTGGCGGGCGACCTGCGCTTCTTCCTCACCGTCGCGCGCGATGCCGCGCTGGCCGCGCTCGGCGCCGGGCCCGGCCGCTACCTGAGCTACGGCGCCTACCCGCAGCCGGGCGGCGGCACGGCGCTCGGTGCCGGCGTGTGGCACGCCGGGCGGCTGTCCGCCGTCGATGTCGCCGGCATCCGCGAGGACGCGACGCATGCCTGGCTCAATGACGCGGCCGGCCCGCAGCATCCGGGCTCGGGCATCACCGTGCCGGACCCGGACAAGCCGGGTGCCTACACGTGGAACAAGGCGCCGCGACTGGGCGGGGAAATCGTGGAATGCGGCGCCATCGCGCGCCAGCTGGCGAGTGCGCACCCGCTGGTGCTCGACCTCGTCGGGCGTCACGGCGGCACGGTGTACACGCGCGTCGTGTCGCGCCTGCTGGAACTGGCGCGCGTGGTGCCGATGATGGAGGACTGGCTGCGCGCGCTGCGGCCGGGCGATGCCTTCTGCACGCCGGGGCCGCTGCCGGACGAAGGCATGGGCGCCGGTCTGGGCGAGGCAGCGCGCGGCAGCCTCGGTCACTGGCTCACCGTGCGCAACGGCGTCATCAGCAACTACCAGATCGTCGCGCCGACCACGTGGAACTTCTCGCCGCGCGACGCCGCCGGCCGCCCCGGCGCGCTTGAAATGGCGCTCGAAGGCGCGCCGGTGCGCGACGGCGAGACGACGCCGGTCGCCGTGCAGCACATCGTGCGATCATTCGACCCCTGCATGGTGTGCACGGTGCATTGAAGCGGCGCAGCGGGCCGGCCCGAACGGAGCCAACCGCGACGGCCCGCAGCTGCCCGGGCACGCCCCGCCGCTTTCCGACCTGCAATTTCAGATACATGCGCCGATTCTTTGTCCGGACGCTCTACGTAAAGGTGTCGCCCGACCTGCTGTCGGTGCACGACCCCGAGACCGGTGCCGCCATTTCGGATGTGCCGGAGATTGCCCTGTCGCGCGGGCCCGGGCACGAGGTCGTCGCGGTCGGCCGGGACGCGCGCCGGCACGCCGCCGACCCCTCGGTCCGGGTGCTGAATCCGTTCGCGCATCCGCGCTCCATGGTGTCCGACTTCACCGCAGGCGAACGCCTTCTCAAGGCCTTCCTGTCGCGCATCAAGGGACGTTCCCTGTTCAGCCGTTCCCCGGTGGTCGTGCTGCATCCGCTGGGTGATCCCGAGGGCGGGCTGACCGCGATCGAAGTACGCGCGTTTCGCGAAATGGCGCTGGGCGCGGGGGCGGTGAAGGTGACGATCTGGCAGGGGCGCAGCCTTGCCGATCACGAACTGCTGTCCGGTCATTTCGAGGCGGGCGGCAAGGTGCTCGAGTGACCTGCCGGCGCCATGCGCCGTGATGCACGCCCGCACGCGCGGGCACGACACATTCAATATCGAAGGCCGATCCCATGCAGCGCTTCACCATTTCCCTGGACGACCAGCTGGCGACGCAGTTCGACGCGTGGATCGCGCAACGCGGATACGAGAACCGTTCGGAGGCGGTGCGCGACCTGTTCCGCGCCGAAATGGAGCGCACGCACCAGGACGGTGACGGCGCGCTGCACTGCGTGGCCTGCCTGTCGTACGTGTTCAACCACCACGAGCGCGACCTGGCGGAGCGCATCACCGGCCTGCAGCATGCGCACCATGACCTGACGGTGTCGACGATGCACGCGCATCTGGACCACGATTTCTGCCTGGAGACCGTCATCCTGAAAGGCGCCATCGCCGAGGTGCGCCGGTTCGCCAATGCGGTATGCGCGCAGCGCGGCGTGCGCCACGGCAAGATCAACGTCATCAGCGTCGACCTCGGGCACGATCCGGCGCACGCCCACGAGCATTTCAAGCCAAGTACCTGAGCCCAGGGCCCGGAACCGATGCCATCCGCGCTTGCGTCCGCGGGTGCGAACCGGAAGCAGGCCTTGCACCGGCTGATACCGCGGGCACGCCTGCGCGCGATATAACGGCTGGCACAATTTTCGCGTATGAAGAATTTTTCATTCTTCTTAAAACGCCATGTCCGTCCTGACGAATCTGAATCCGCGGCCGCCTGCGTTCATGCTCGCCCTGGCGCTGTCCGCCGCCGCGCATGCGCACGAGGCCACGCCGGCCGGCCATCATCTCGATCCGGTGGTGGTCGAAGGCCACTATGACAACGCCGTCGGCACGTCCGACGCGGCGAGCCAGGGCAGCATCACCGCGCGCCTGATGGAGAGCCGGCCGACGCAGCGCCAGGCCGAGGTGCTCGAGTTCGTGCCCGGCCTCATCGTCACGCAGCACAGCGGCGGCGGCAAGGCGAACCAGTACTTCCTGCGCGGTTTCAACCTCGACCACGGCACCGACTTCGCGACCTGGGTGGACGGCATGCCGGTGAACATGCCGACGCACGCGCACGGCCATGGCTACAGCGACCTGAACTGGCTCATCCCGGAGCTGGTCGAGCGGGTGGATTACCGAAAGGGACCGTACTACGCGGAGGAAGGCGATTTCGCGTCGGCCGGTTCGGCACGTCTGCGCCTGTTCGACAGCGTGCCGCGCGGCATCGCCGAGGCCGGCATCGGCAGCGACGGTTACCGGCGCGGCTTGCTCATCGACGCGGTCGCGCTCGGGCCGGGCACGCTGCTGTACGCGATCGAGGCGTCGCGCAACGACGGGCCGTGGGACGATCCCGAACAGTTCCGGCGCGTAAACGGCGTGCTGCGCTACAGCTTCGGCGACGGCGCCAATCGCTCGTCAATCACGGCGATGGCCTATGCCGCGCGCTGGGACGCGACCGACCAGATCCCGCTGCGCGCCGTGGAATCCGGCCGCGTCGGACGCTTCGGCTCGCTCGATCCGAGCGACGGCGGCAAGACCTCGCGCTTCAGCCTGTCGTTCGACACGCAGCACCTCCATGACGACGGCGCGTTCCGTTTCAACGCCTACGCGATCCGCTCCGAGCTGGACCTGTATTCGAACTTCACCTACGCGCTCGAAAACCCGATCGACCTTGATCCTGCCGGTGTCGATGGCGACCAGTTCCGCCAGTCGGAGCGACGCGACGTGTTCGGCATGGCCATGAGCCGCAGCTGGGACGCGACGCTGGCCGGCCACGCGATGACCAACACGCTGGGCCTGCAGCTGCGCCACGACCGGCTCGATCCGGTCGGCCTCTACGGTACCGAGGCGCGTCGCACGGTCAGCACGACGCAGGAAAGCCGCGTGCGCCAGACCAGCGTCGGCCTGTACGCGGAGAATTCGCTGCAATGGACGCCCTGGCTGCGCAGCGTGGCGGGCCTGCGCGCCGACCGCTTCGACTTCGACGTGAGCAGCTCCATCGCGCAGAACAGCGGGCGCGCGCACGACCACATCGGCTCGCCCAAGCTGTCGCTCATCTTCGGCCCCTGGCAGCGCACCGAATACTTCGTGAATTACGGCTACGGCTTTCACAGCAACGACGCGCGCGGCACGACGGCGCGGATCACCGCGAAGGGCGGCCAGCCGGTGGCGCCGGTCGACGCGCTGGTGCGCACGAAGGGCGGCGAGCTCGGGCTGCGCACGGAAATCGTGCCCGGCCTGCAAAGCTCGCTTGCGGTATGGAAGCTGGATCTCGATTCCGAACTGCTGTTCGTCGGCGACGCGGGCGAGACCGAACCCAACCGCGCGAGCCGGCGCAGCGGCGTCGAGTGGAACAACCGGTGGACGCCGCGCCCCTGGCTGCTGCTGGACCTCGATCTCGCCGCGTCGCGCGCGCGCTTCACCGGAGATGACCCGGCCGGCAACCACGTGCCCGGCGCGATCGACCGCGTGGCGTCCTTCGGCGCCAGCGTGCGCGAAGGCGGACCGTTCGGCGCCTGGTACGGCCACTTCCAGCTGCGCCACTTCGGCCCGCGCCCGCTGGTGGAGGACAACAGCGTGCGCTCGGCATCCACCACGCTGGCGTCGCTGCGTGTCGGCTACCGGATCAACCGCGACCTGCGTCTCGCGCTCGACGTGTTCAACCTGTTCGACCGCGACGCCAGCGACATCGACTATTACTACGCGTCGCGCCTGCCGGGCGAACCGGTGGACGGCGTCGAAGACCGCCACTTCCACCCGGTCGAGCCGCGCAACGTGCGGCTCGTCATGACGCTGAATTTCTGAACGCCCGCGTGGAGCGGACAAAAAAATGCCCGGTCCGCATGAGGACCGGGCGAGGCGCAGGAGGAGGTGAGCGCTAAGTCGGGGTGTTACATCTTCTGCTGGACATCCTTCGCGGTGTCCTGGACCTTCTCGCCGCCGGCTTCGATGTCCTTGCCGGCGCCGGCAATGGTGTTGCAACCTGCCAGCGCGAGGCCGGCACACATGATGAGAAGCGGTATCAGTCGATTCATGGCGTTACTCCCTTGGGTCGTGGTAGCGGTTTGTGTTCGGGCCTGTCTTCGGTCCGCCCGTCAGGTCCGGTGGCGCAACTGCGCAACCGTCGGCTGGAACGAACCGTCTTCAGCCGTTGCGTTCTCCACCGTCAGCATCAGGCCGTCCTCGACCGGAAGCAGCCGGTGCACCGGTACGGCCAGACGCAGGCCGGCATCGCTGTCGCGGGACACCCGCACCATCGCGTAGCCGGCTGCGCCCTCGCCTTCCCGCGCCGGCACGGTCTGTTCGACCACGCCGACGGTCATGCCGTCTTCATCGAACACTTCGCGGCCATCCAGCGCGGAGAGCGACATCCCCGGCTCCTGCGACGTCACCGCAGCTTCACTGCGACCGACCTGATAGGCCACCAGCACAAGCGTTGCCATCAGCGCCCCGGCGAGGGCCGAAACCAGTATCCGAAAAGCCATGATGCGTTCTCCGTCTGCATGACACGGCCCAAGTATGCGCAGCGCCCCGGCTTTCGCCTGTCATCCGCTGCGCGGATGTCGTGTAGGACAAATCCGGCGCCACGTGAATCGGTTAGGCTAACCGTACTTGCACATGTATCTGGCACAGCGGGAGGGCGCAGTGGGCTATCTCTATCTGTCGGTCGGCCTGATCCTTCTGATCGGCATGCATTCGATCCGGCTTGTCGCACCTGACTGGCGCGAGCGCCTGATCGCCCGTCGCGGGCCGTCCATCTGGCGTGCGCTGCACACCGGCGTGTCGCTTCCCGCGGTGGCCCTCATCGTGTGGGGCTTCAGCCTCGCCAGCGCCGACCCGGTCTGGCTGTGGCTGCCGCCACCCTGGACGCGCCATGTCACGGCCGCGCTCACCGTGCCCGCCTTCGTGCTGCTTGCCGCCGCGCTGCTGCCCGGCTCGCGCATCGCATGGCGCGTCGGCCAGCCGCTGGCGGCGTCGGTCAAGCTCTGGGCCTTCGGCCATCTGGTCGCCAACGGCACGCTGGCGCACGTGATGCTGTTCGGCAGCCTGCTGGCGTGGGCGGTCGTGTCCTATGTCGTGCTGCGCCGGCGCATGCTCGCGCCGCGCCTGCGCACCACAGAAGGCATGGCGATGCGCGACCTCGTCGTCATCACCAGCGGGCTCGCGATGTGGGCCGTGTTCGCGTTCAGGCTGCACGGCATCCTCATGGGCGTGCGCCCCTTCGGATGAGGAGCAGCCCCGCATGATGACGATACATATCGAACGCCTGCGTCCCGGCGACGACCTGCGGCGCAGCTTGCAGCAGTTCGCCCGCGGTCGCGAGCTGGGTGCCGGCTTCATCCTGTCGGCGGTCGGCAGCCTCGGCCCGGCGATGCTGCGCTTTGCCGGGCGCGACATCCCGACCGTCATCGACGGCGACGTGGAACTGCTGGCGCTGTCGGGCACCATCAGCCGGCACGGCGTGCATCTGCACGCGTCGGTCGCGGACGCCGCCGGACAGGTGTGCGGAGGCCATCTGCTTGAGGGCAGCATCGTGCGCACGACGATGGAACTGGTGCTGGGCATCGCCGGCGGATGGGAGATCCGGCGCGAGACGGATCCGCTGACCGGCTATGCCGAAATGGTGGCGGAGTATCGGGACGCGCTGCTCGGCGCACGTGGCCCCGACTGAGCCCCGGAAGTTTATTTTCCGGAACCCGCCCAAAAATGAGGCGATTCGCTTGACTCAGCCTGTGGCGGGCCGATGCGGCCGCTATACATTTTTCGCTCACAGCTTTGTCCACAGATGCTGTGGATGACTGACGCGAAAGCCGCGTGCCAAGCGGCGCGTGGTGCCATCGACCCTGACGGTTCCTTTGCCGGATGGCTGCCCAAAAAACAGGCAACCCTATTGACATGGGCCTGCCGCCTTGCTGTCCGTCGAATGCGGCCCGCGTTGTCCACAGATGCTGTGGATAAGATTCCGGCCGCACCCCGTGTAAGCTCTCGCCATCTGAACGGCGGATGGCTGACGTGGCGAAGGTGGTTCCGGATGGGTGGCGCGAGCTTGACGCGGACGGCGCGGCCGCGCGCGAACTGTCGACGCTCGCGCTGCTGGAGCGTGGCCTGCCGGCCGCCTACACCGTCTATCACGGGGTGCACTGGACGCGTCTGGACGAGGGCGGTTTCTCCCTCTACGGCGACATCGACTTCGTCGTCGTCAACGCCGCCGGCGACCTGCTCGCCATCGAACAGCGCAGCGGTTTCCTGAACGAGGGGCCGGACGGACTGACGTCCGGCCGCGCGGGCCGCAGCCGCAATGTCGCCGTCGGCATCGCGCGCTCGCGCCATGCGCTGCAGTCGCGGCTCGCGTCGCGTCTGGCAGCCGGGCCGGACGCGGCCGCACCGCGCGTCGAGTACCTGCTCTACTGCCCCGACTTCTTCGTGCGCCAGGCGCATACCGCCGGCATCGAGCCGGAGCGCATCGTCGATGCCGCGCAGCGCGACAAGCTGGTGCCGCGCCTGCAGGCCATCCTTCCGCCGGGAGAGCACAGTGCGCGCGTGGCCGAAGTGCATCGCTTCCTGCGCGACGAGATCAAGCTCGACGCCGACGTCAGCGCGCGCATGGGCATGGCGCGCGAGCGCGTCACGCGCATCGCCGGCGGCCTCACGCAGTGGGCGCGCGCGCTCGACTTCTCGCCCTACCGGCTGCGCGTCGTCGGCACCGCCGGCTCCGGCAAGACGCAGCTCGCGCTGGCCGAATACCGCGCCGCGATCGACGCCGGCAAGCACCCGCTCTACGTCTGCTTCAACCGGCCGCTGGCCGACCACCTCGCGCACATCGCGCCGGACGGCGGCATGGCCTGCACCTTCCACCATCTGTGCGAACGCGTGCTCGCCGCCCACGGCGAGCGTCCCGACTACGCGCGGCCGGACGCCTTCGACGCGATGATCGCGCGTGCCGGCGAGCTCGACGTGCCGCCCGACCTGCGCTTCGACACCCTCATCGTCGACGAGGGGCAGGACTTCTCCGCCGAATGGGCGCGCCTGCTGTGGCGCCACGGCGACGATGCGGCGCGCCGCATCTGGCTCGAAGACCCGATGCAGAACCTCTACGCACGCGCGCCGATCGAGCTGCCCGGCTGGGTGACGATGCGCGCGCGCAGCAACTTCCGCAGTCCGCGCCCGGTCGTGCGCATGCTGCAGGCATTGCTTCCGGAGGCCGAACACATCGAGGCGGCATCGCCGTTTGACGCCGATGACGTCGTGCGCCTCGTCTACGACAACGCCCACCCGCTGACGCAGCGCGTGAAGGAGGCGATACGGCTGTGCTTCGCCGCCGGCTTCCGCACCGAGGACGTCGCCATCATCAGCTGGCGCGGACGCGAACAGTCCGAACTGCTGCGCCATGACCGGCTCGGCGCGAACGCGCTGCGCAGCTTCACCGGCCAGTACGACCTGCTCGGCCAGCCCGAGTATTCCGAAGGCGAAGTGCTCATCGAATCGGTGTATCGCTTCAAGGGGCAGTCGGCGCCGGCGGTGATACTGGCGGAGATCGACTTCGAACAGCTCGACGAGCGCGCGCTGCGCAAGATGTTCGTCGGCGCGACGCGCGCGATGATGAAGCTGGTGCTGGTACTGAGCGAACGCGCCGACGCGCGGCTGCGCGCACTGCTGGGCGACTGAATGCCGCAGTGCCCCGGCGAGTGGCCAGCCGGGCGGTATCATCGCGCGCCGGCCCGTGGCCGGGACATCACGCGATCATGGACGCATGGCGCGCGCGTGGCGCCGAAGGAGACCCGCAGGATGACGGCTCAGATCGATACCGGCTTGATGATCCAGGGCACCACGTCCGACGCCGGCAAGAGCACGGTGGCGGCCGGACTGTGCCGCGTGCTGCATCGGCGCGGCGTGCGCGTGGCGCCGTTCAAGCCGCAGAACATGGCGCTCAACAGCGCGGTCACCGCAGACGGCGGCGAGATCGGGCGCGCCCAGGCGCTGCAGGCGCAGGCCGCCGGCCTGGCGCCGCACACCGACATGAATCCGGTGCTGCTCAAGCCGAACAGCGACACCGGCGCGCAGGTCATCATCCATGGTCGCGCGCTCGCGTCGATGGAGGCCGGTGCCTACCACGATTACAAGCGCACCGCGATGGACGCCGTCATGCAGTCATGGCGGCGCCTGCAATCGGCCTATGACTTCGTCGTCGTCGAGGGCGCCGGCAGCCCGGCCGAGATCAATCTGCGCGAGCGCGACATCGCGAACATGGGTTTCGCGCTGCCGGCACGCTGCCCGGTCGTCATCGTCGCCGACATCGACCGCGGCGGCGTGTTCGCCCATCTGGTCGGCACGCTGGCCTGCCTCAGCGATGACGAGCGTGCGCTGGTGCGCGGCTTCATCATCAACCGCTTCCGTGGTGACCGCGCGCTGCTGCGCGGCGGCGAGCAGTGGCTCGAACAGCGCACCGGCCTGCCGGTGCTCGGCGTGCTGCCCATGCTCGGCGGCCTGCATCTGGACGCCGAGGACGCCATCCAGACGCAGCAGACGGCGCCGGCCGGCGAACACCTGCGCGTCGTCGTGCCGGTGTTTCCGCGCATCAGCAACCACACCGATTTCGACGCGCTGCGAGCCCATCCGCAGGTCGAACTCGTGTTCGTGCGGCCGGGCCGGCCGCTGCCGCCGTGCGACCTGCTCGTGCTGCCCGGCAGCAAGAGCGTGCAGGCCGACCTTGCGACCGTGCGCGCGCAGGGGTGGGACGCGCAGATCGCGCGCCACGTGCGCTACGGCGGACGCGTGCTCGGCATCTGCGGCGGCATGCAGATGATGGGCCGCATGCTGCACGATCCGCACGGCCTGGAAGGCGTGCCGGGCAGCGTGCCGGGGCTCGGCCTGTTCGACTACGACACCGCGCTCGAACAGCAGAAGCAGCTGCGGCTGGTGTCCGCGCGGCTGCTGCCGGGCGGCGAGCCGGTCGCGGGTTATGAAATCCACATGGGCGTGAGCCGGGGGCCCGCGCTCGACCTGCCGGCGCTGGATATCGACGGCCGTCCGGACGGTGCGCGCTCGGCGGACGGTCAGCTCATGGCGACCTATGTTCACGGCGTGTTCGACGCACCGCAGGCGTGCGCCGCGCTGCTCGCCTGGGCCGGACTGCGCGCGCCGCAGGCGCTGGACCTGCACGCGCTGCGCGAACGCAGCATCGACCGCCTGGCCGACTGCCTTGAAACGGAACTGGACATCGGCGCGCTTTGCGGGAAAACTGCGCGCTCGCCGGAATGAAGCCCTGCCGGACGACGGGTGACGCCGCGTCATCCCGTTCGTGCATGAGCGAAGCCCGGTGAACGGATGGCAACACATCCGTGTTCATGGTGCCTGGCGCGTTCACCCGCGTCGGGTTAAACGGGAAGCAGGTGCGCAAGATGTTCTTGCAATGCCTGCGCTGCCCCCGCAACGGTAAGCGAGCACGACGTCCTTTTGCGCCACTGAGCGGCAACGCTTGGGAAGGCAGGTACGTCGCGGCACCGGGTTTTCACCCGATGCCGCAGCCGCGAGCCCGGATACCGGCCCTGAACACACCAGCGGTCATGCCCGGGGTGCGGCATCACGACGCATGCAGTCCTGCCTGCCTGTGTTGAATCTCCCCCGGTCGTGACTCCACGAAGATTGCCGTCGTTCGGGGACGAACGACGGTCAAGGGAGCATCTCGACATGAATCCGCGCAACCGCGCTGCCGCCCTCGTCGCCGGGGCCGGCCTCCAGTTTTTCCTGCATCCCGCATGGGCCGAAGACACGCTGCACGGCGTCGTCGTCAGCGCCACCCGCGTCGAACAGCGCCTCCAGGACACGCTGGCCGATGTCACCGTGATCGGCCGCGAACAGATCGAGTCCGCCGGGCAGTCCACGCTGTCCGACCTGCTGGCGCGCCAGCCCGGCATCCAGATGAACAGCAACGGCGGTCCGGGCACCTCGACCAACTACTACATCCGGGGCGCCGAATCGAACCAGAGCGTCGTGCTCATCGACGGCATGCGGGTCGGTTCCGCGTCGTCCGGCACCGCCGCGCTGCAGTACCTTCCGCTGTCGCAGATCGAGCGCATCGAAATCGTGCGCGGCCCGGCCTCGGCCGTATATGGCGCGGACGCGATCGGCGGCGTGATCCAGATCTTCACGCGCAAGGGCGGCGACGGGCTGCACTTCGACGCGTTCGCGGGCGCCGGCAGTTTCGGCACCGTGGACAGCCGGGTCGGCCTGCGCGGCGGCAACGATCTGCTGAGTTTCTCGCTCGCCGGCGGCATCTATCGCACGCGCGGCTTCAATGCGACCAATCCGGCGCGCGGCAGCAACTACAACCCGGACCGTGACGGCTATCTGAACCGCAACGTCAGCGGCAACGTGCGACTGACGCCGGCCTCCGGCACCGAACTGGGCGTCTCGCTGCTGCACGGCGAAGGCCGCAGCGACTACGACGCCGGCGCGGGCTTTCCCGATACGCGCAACGACTTCAGCAACACCACCGCGTCGGCCTACCTGACGCAACAGTGGACCGACGCGTTTTCCACCACGCTGCGCGTCGGCCGCTCGATCGACGACTTCACGAGCTTCAGCAGCAAGGCGCGGCCCGACGGTGACGACTTCCGTACGGAGCAGGACAGCTATGTGCTGGAGGCGCGGCTGCTCACGTCGGTCGGCACCGTTTTCGGCAGCGTCGAGAAGCTGACCCAGGACCTGCTGACGGCGAACAATGGCGGGCGGATCGCCGGCATCGACGAGCGGCGCGACATCGATTCGGCCCAGCTCGGCTGGTCCGGCGAATTCGGGCGCCTCGGCCTGCAGGCCAATGCGCGACACGACAGCTACTCGGGCGGACGCAGCAAGGCCACCGGCAACGTGGCCGCCGGCTACCGCATCACGGACGCCTGGCGCGTGCGCGCCGGCTACGGCACGGCATTCCGCCTGCCGACCTTCAACGAACTCTACTTTCCCGGCTTCGGCAATCCGGACGTGCAGCCCGAGTCCTCGCGCAACCGCGAGATCGGACTGGTGTGGCAGGGCCGGGGCCGGCGCGCGTCGGTCACCGCCTATGACAACCGCGTGCAAAATCTCATCGCCGGCTTTCCGGTTGCCAACGCCGCCAGCGCGCGGCTGAAGGGCGCGACGTTCGAGGCGTCCGCCTACGTGTTCGGCCATACCGAAGTGCAGGCGAGCTACGACGTGCTCAGCGCCATCGACGAGGACACCGGCAACCGCCTGCGCCGGCGCGCCGCACAGGCCGCCACGCTGATGATCCAGCAGCACGCGGGCGCCGGTCGCATCGGCATCGAGTGGCAGGCAAGCGGCGACCGCTACGATGACTCGGCCAATCTGAAGCGTCTGCCGGGCTATCTCGTCGTCAACCTGTTCGCCGTGTGGAACGCGACGCCCGAAGTGGCGGTGGAGGCGCGCATCAACAACATGATGGATCGCGAGTATTCCACCGTGCTCGGCTATGAAACAGCAGGCGCGAACGGCTTCGTCGGCGTGCGCTACACGCCGGGCCGGTGAGCGCCGGAGGCTGAAGCCCGTACACTATGCACATGAGCCACCCGCACGCCGCACGCCCCGATGCCCTGCCGGCCCGCCCGCGCGGCGCGCGCCGTCGCGTCTGGGTGCTGCCGCTGCTGGCGGCGGTGCTGTCCGGCGCGTTCGCGCTGGCGCTGTCGCTGGGCAGCGTGCCGGTGAGCGCGCGTGAGCTGTGGACGCTGGCCACCGGCGGCGATGCGGGTCTTGCCGGCCAGGTCGTGCTGTCGCTGCGCCTGCCGCGCGCGCTGGCGGCGGCGTCCTGCGGCGGTTTGCTCGCCGTCGCCGGCGCGCTGATGCAGGTGCTGCTGCGCAATCCGCTGGCGGACCCCTATGTGCTCGGCATTTCAGGCGGCGCGGCGGTCGGCGCGCTGCTCGCCATGCTGGCCGGTGTGACCAGCGCGCTGCTCGAACTTTCGGCGTTCGCCGGCGCGCTCGCCGCGATGGCGCTGGTGTTCGGGCTCGCGCACGGCGAAGGCAGCCGCACGCCGACCCGTCTGCTGCTGACCGGCGTCATCGTGTCGGCCGGCTGCGGCGCCGCCGTGTCTTTCATCCTCGCGGTGGCCAGTGAGCAGTCGCTGCGCGGCATGCTGTTCTGGCTCATGGGCGACGCGAGCACCGCCAGCCGCCCGGCCGTCGCGGTCGGGGCGCTGGTCGCCGGCATGGTCGCGTGCGCGCCGCTGGCGCGTGACCTCAACCTGCTGACGCGCGGCGACGTCACCGCGCAGACGCTGGGCGTGTCGGTCGCACGGCTGCGCCTCACCGTCTATGTGCTGGCGTCGGCGCTCACGGCGATCGCCGTCACCACGGTCGGTTCGGTCGGCTTCGTCGGGCTCGTGGTGCCGCATCTGGTGCGGCTCGCGCTCGGCAATGACCAGCGCCTGCTGCTGCCGGCCAGTGCGCTGGCCGGCGCCGCGCTGCTGTTGCTGGCCGACACGGCGGCGCGCACCGTCATCGCGCCGGCGCAGTTGCCGGTCGGCGTGCTGACCGCCCTGCTCGGCGTGCCGGTCTTCCTGTTCCTGCTCCAGCGCAACGGCCGATGAGCACGCAACCGCTTCTGCTGAGCGCGCGCGGCCTCAGTGTCGGTGCCGGTGGCCGTGTGCTGTGCAGCGGACTCGATCTCGACGTCCGCCCGGGCGAGGTGCTGGCCATCATCGGTCGCAACGGCATCGGCAAATCCACGCTGCTGACGACGCTGGCGGGGTTGCGCGCGCCGCTGTCCGGCGAGCTGACGCTGGATGCGCGTCCGCTCGCCGGCTGGGCGCCGCGCGATCTGGCGTGCCGGCGCGCGCTGCTGTATCAGGCGCATGAAGACCACTTCGCCTCGACCGTGCTCGACACCGTGCTGGTCGGACGCCATCCGCACATCGGCCGCTGGGCCGACGAGAGCGAACGGGACGTCGCCATCGCGCTCGATGCGCTGGCGCGCGTGTCGCTGCGCGGCTTCGAGGCGCGCGAGGTGCGCACGCTGTCCGGCGGCGAGCGCCAGCGCGTGGCCATCGCCGCGCTGCTCGCGCAGGACGCGCCGCTGTGCCTGCTGGATGAGCCGGTCACCCATCTCGACCTCGACTACCAGGTGGAAACGCTGGCGTTGTTCGTCGCGCTCGCGCACGAACAGGGGCGCGCCGTCGTCATGGTGCTGCACGACCTGAACCAGGTGCTGCGCTTCTGCGACCGCGCGCTGCTGCTGACCGGCGCCGGCGAGTGGCGGTGCGGCACGGTGGACCAGGTGCTGCAGGCCGACGTGCTGTCGCACGCCTTCTGCCACCCGCTGCGCGAACTGCGCGACAGCGGCCGCCGCTATTTCGTGCCGGCATGAGCACATCGAATCACGCCCCCCGAACATTCATTCTCAAGGAGACCCCATGAGCGATCTCGACGAACGTCATGAAGCACGCATGAAGCGCAAGAAGGAAGTCGTGGACCAGGGCATCGCCGCGGCGCAGGTCGAGCGCGGGTTGCTGCTCATCAACACCGGCAACGGCAAGGGCAAATCCAGCGCCGCCTTCGGTCTGGTCGCGCGCGCGCTCGGCCACGGCATGAAGGTGGGCGTGGTGCAGTTCATCAAGGGCCGCTCGGACACCGGCGAGGAGGCGTTCTACCGGCGCCAGCCCGGCGTGCAGTGGCATGTGATGGGCGAAGGATTCACCTGGGAGACGCAGGACCGCGCGCGTGACGTCGCGACCGCCGGCGCGGCCTGGGAACAGGTGCGCGCCATGCTCGCCGACGCGTCCTTCGGCCTCGTGGTGCTCGACGAGCTGAACATCGCGCTCAAGTACAAATACCTCGACGTGGCCGTCGTCATCGCCGACCTCGCGGCGCGCCAGCCGATGCAGCACGTCGTCGTGACCGGCCGCGCCGCGCCGCCCGAACTGGTCGAGGTGGCCGACACGGTGACCGACATGACGCTGGTCAAGCACGCGTTCAAGGCCGGCGTGAAGGCCATGCCGGGCATCGAGTGGTGAGCGCGCGCTGTCCGGCGCTGATGGTGGCGGCACCCGCGTCCGGCCAGGGCAAGACCACGGTGGTCGCCGCGCTTGCGCGCCTGCACCGCTCGCGCGGGCGTCGCGTCGCGGTGTTCAAGTGCGGGCCTGATTTTCTCGATCCGCAGGTGCACGCGCTGGCCAGCGGCGCGCCGGTGCACACGCTGGATCTGTGGATGACCGGCGAGGACGAGATCGCCGCGCGCCTGCATGACGCGGCCGGCAACGCCGATCTGATACTGGTCGAGTCGGTCATGGGCCTGCACGACGGCACGCCGTCCAGCGCCGACATCGCGCGCCGCTTCGGCCTGCCGGTGCTCGCCGTCATCGACGCGCGTGCGATGGCGCAGACCTTCGGCGCCGTCGCGCACGGCCTGAAGCACTACCGCGACGGCGTGAACCTGGGCGCCGTCATCGGCAACCGCGTCGGCTCGCCGCGCCATGCCGACATGCTGCGCGACAGCCTGCCGGACGACATCGCCTGGTACGGCGGCCTGCCGCGTGACGACGGCATCGCGCTGCCGGAGCGCCACCTCGGCCTGCTGCCGGCGGCGGAAATCCGCGATCTTGACGCGCGCATCGACAGCGCCGCTGCCCTGCTCGGCGCATCGACGGCGGCCGACCTGCCGCCAGCCGTCGAATTCACCGCGCCGCCGCGCGCCGCGCTGCCTCCGCTGCTGGCCGGCACGCGCATCGCGGTCGCGCGCGACGACGCCTTCTGCTTCATCTATCCGGCCAATATCGACTGCCTGCGCGACATGGGCGCCGAGCTGGTCGAGTTCTCGCCGCTGCACGAAGGCGCCCTGCCGGCGTGCGACGCGGTATGGCTGCCCGGCGGCTATCCGGAGCTGCACGGCGCGCGCTGGCAGGCCAATACCGCCATGCATGCCGCGCTGGCGGCGCACCAGTGCGCCGGCAAGCCGATGTTGGCGGAGTGCGGCGGCATGATGAGCCTGTTCGAACAGCTGACCGGCGTCGACGGCGTGACGCACGCGGGCGCCGCACTGCTGCCCGGGCGCGTCACCATGCAGGCGAAGCTCGCGGCGCTGGGCATGCAGTCGGTCGCGTTGCCGGAGGGCACGCTGCGCGGTCACACCTTCCACTATTCGAAGGCGGACACGCCGCTGCCCGAACTGCTGCGCGCGAGCAATCCGCAGGGCCGCGAGGGCGAGGCGGTATATCGCGCCGGACGGCTGACCGCGAGCTATGTGCATCTGTATTTCCCGTCCGCGCCGCAGGCTGCCGCGGCGCTCTTTCTCGCATGATGATGCGCATGGAGAAGCCTGCAGGAGGAACACGATGAAGGACATCACGGACGCGCTGCCGCCGCTGGGCGAGGCGGCGTCGACGGCACACGGCTTTGGCGACGCGGCGCGCGGCGCCGTCTACCGCGCCATCGCCGAACGGCGCGACATGCGCCACTTCAGCCGCGAACCGGTGGCGCCCGAGGCGCTGCGCCGCCTGCTGTGGGCGGCGCATCACGCGCCCAGCGTCGGTTACATGCAGCCCTGGCGCTTCGTGCGCATCACCGACGCCGCGTTGCGCGCCGCCATCCATGCGCTGGTGGAGGAGGAGCGCATCGCCACCGCGCACGCACTCGGCGAGCGCGAGGACGCATTCATGCGGCTCAAGGTGGAAGGCGTGCTGGACTGCGGCGAGCTGCTCGTCGCGGCGCTGTGCGAGGGGCGCGACAAGCACGTGTTCGGCCGGCGCACGCTGCCGGAGATGGATCTGGCCTCGTGCGCCTGCGCCATCCAGAACATGTGGCTGGCGGCGCGCGCCGAAGGCCTCGGCCTGGGCTGGGTGTCCATCTTCGATCCGGAGAAGCTGGGCGCGCTGCTCGGCATGCCGGAACAGGCGCGCCCGATCGCGGTGCTGTGCATCGGCCACGTCGATGCCTTCTACCCGGCACCCATGCTGGAGCTCGAAGGCTGGGCGGGACGCCTGCCGGAAGACGGACTGACGGGCGAGAACGTCTGGCCGCAGACACCGGACGCCGCGTCGTGAACCTGATGCACCCCTTCGCCGTCACCGCCGCCTGCGCGATCGCCGGCGTGCTGCTGGACCGCCTGCTTGGCGAGCCGCGGCGCGCGCATCCGCTGGTGGCTTTCGGCAACTTCGCCGGCTGGCTTGAGCGACGGTTCAATCCGCCGTCGCGCCAGACGCACGCCGCCACGCGCGCAACCGGCCTGCTGGCCTGGGGCGTCGCCGTGCTGCCGGCGGTCGCGCTGGCCGCGTGGGCGCGCACGACCGGCGCCGCGTGGGCGGCAGCGGTCGACGTGCTGCTGCTCTGGTTCGCCATCGGTGCGCGCAGTCTGGGCGAGCACGCGCGGGCTGTGTCGGTGCCGCTCGCCGGCGGCGACCTCGCCGCCGCGCGTCTGCGCGCGAGCTACATGGTGAGCCGCGACACGACACGGCTGGACGCGTCCGGCGTCGCCCGCGCGGCCACCGAATCGGTGCTGGAGAACGGCAACGACGCGGTGTTCGGCACGCTGTTCTGGTTCTTCGTCGCCGGTGGGCCGGGCGCGCTGGCGTTCCGTCTCGCCAACACGCTGGACGCAATGTGGGGCTACCGCACGCCGCGCCTGCGCCGCTACGGCTGGGCCGCCGCGCGCATCGACGACGTGCTGAACTACCTGCCGGCGCGCCTGACCGCGCTGTCGTATGCGCTGTGTGGCGCCACGCGGCGCTCGCTTGCCTGCTGGCGCGCGCAGGCGCCGGCCTGGGACAGCCCGAACGCCGGGCCGGTGATGTCGGCCGGCGCGGGCGCACTGGGCGTCGCGCTCGGCGGTGCCGCCATCTATCACGGCGAGGTCGAACAGCGCCCCTTGCTTGGCGGGGGTGCGCCGCCGTGCGCGGCCGACATCGAGCGCGCGCTCGGTCTGGTCGATCAGGCGCTCAAGCTGTGGCTGCTGCTGGCCGTGCTCGCGGCTATCGCCGTGGCGGGTGTGAGCGGGGCATGAGCGCGCCGCGTCCACTCCACGGCGGGCGGCTGCTCGCCGCCGCACGGCAGTACGGCATTGCGCCGGCTGACTGGCTGGATCTGTCGACCGGCATCAATCCACAGCCCTGGCCGGTGCCGGTGCTGCCGCCCGAGGTGTGGCAGCGGCTGCCGGAAGACGACGACGGGCTGGAAGCCGCCGCCGCCGCCTGCTACGGCAGCGAGGCGCTGTTGCCGGTGGCCGGCTCGCAGGCGGCGATACAGGCGCTGCCCGCGCTGTTCGCGCGCGCCCGGGTGGCGCTGCTCGCGCCGACCTATGCCGAACATCCGCACGCGTGGACGCAGGCCGGGCATGCCGTGCGGCACGTCGCCGCGGACGGCATCGACGACGCCGTGGACCACAGCGACGTCGTGCTGCTGGTGCAGCCGAACAATCCGGACGGCACGCTGTTCGCGCGCGAGCGCCTGCTCGCCTGGCGCGAGCGGCTCGCCGCGCGCGGCGGCACGCTCGTCATCGACGAAGCTTTCGTTGACGCGACGCCGGAGGCCAGCGTGGTGAGTGCCTGCGGCGGTGACGGCCTCATCGTGCTGCGCTCGCTCGGCAAGTTCTTCGGGCTGGCCGGCGCGCGCGTCGGCTTCGTGTTCGCGCCGCAGACGGTGCGCGACGCGCTGGCCGCACGGCTCGGTCCGTGGGCGGTGGCCAATCCGGCGCGGCACGTGGCCCGGCTCGCGCTGCAGGATGGCGACTGGCAACGCGCCCAGCGCGACCGCCTCGCAGGCGAAGGTGCGCGTCTGGCCGCGTTGCTGCGGCGCGCCGGCTGGGGCCCGGTGAGTGGCTGTGCGCTGTTTCAGCGCGTGCTCGCGCCAGATGCCGCCGCGCTGCATGACGCGTTCGCCCGGCGCGGCATCCTGCTGCGTCTGTTCGAAGCGCCGTCCGCGCTGCGCTTCGGCCTGCCGGCCGATGCCGTGCAGTGGCGGCGGCTGGAAGACGCGGTGAGCGCGCTGTCGCCCGGTTGCCGGGACGCCGACGGCGCGCCTTGTTGATGCAGTTCCATCGGGATCATTCGAAATGAAAATGCTGTGTGCGTTGCTGTGTGTGCTGTCCTGCGCCGCCGTGCGGGCCGAGGTCCGCGCCACCGACGATGCGGGGCGCGACGTGGTGCTGGCGGCGCCGGCGCGGCGCATCGTTAGCCTTGCGCCGCATGTGACCGAGCTGCTGTACGCGGCGGGGGCCGGCGCGCAGGTGGTCGGCGCGGTGCAGTACAGCGACTACCCGGAGGCGGCGAAGGCGCTGCCGCGCGTGGGCGGCTACACGGCGGTCGACATGGAGGCGGTCATCGCGCTGCGCCCGGATCTGGTCGTCGTGTGGAAGAGCGGCAACCGCAACCAGCAATATGACAAGCTGGAGAAGCTCGGCATTCCGGTCTTCGTCAATGAGCCGCGCAGCCTGGAAGACGTGGCGCGCGCACTCGAAACGATAGGCCGGCTGGCCGGCACGGAGAAGGCGGCGGGCGAGGCGGCGCATGCCTTTCGCGTGCGCCGCGACGCGCTGGCGGCGCAGTATTCGAAGCGCCCGCCGATCGGTGTTTTCTACCAGATCTGGAACAAGCCGCTGATGACGATCAACGGCAAGCACCTCATTTCGGACGTGATGGCGCTGTGCGGCGGACGCAACGTGTTCGCGCAGCTGCCGATACTGGCGCCGACGGTGACCGAGGAGGCGGTGCTCGCCGCCGCGCCGCAAGTCATCATCGCCAGCGGCATGGGCCAGTCGCGCCCCGAGTGGCTGGACGCATGGCGGCGCTGGGATTCGCTGCCGGCGGTGGTCGGCGACAACCTCTATTTCATTCCGCCGGAAATCCTGCAGCGCCACACGCCGCGCATCCTGGACGGCGCAACCCGGCTGTGCGAACAGCTGGATGCGGCACGCAGCAAGAAAATGCAGCCGCGATGAGCGCCGATTCGAGCGCTCACCTGAGTGCGCGGCGCATCGCCTGCCTGTGTACCGAGGCGGTGGAGGTGCTGTACGCGCTTGGCGAGTCGGAGCGCATCGCCGGCATTTCGGGTTTTACCGTGCGCCCGCCGCGGGCGCGCCGCGAGAAGCCGAAGATCAGCGGGTTTTCCACCGGCAAGCTGGAGCGCATCCTCGCGGTCGAGCCCGATCTCGTGCTCGCGTTCTCCGACCTGCAGGCCGACATGTGCCGCGATCTGGTGCGCGCCGGCGTCGAGGTGCATGTGTTCAACCAGCGTTCGGTCGACGGCATCCTGCGCATGATCGTCACGCTTGGTGCGCTGGTCGGGCGCGCCGCCGAAGCGCGCGCGCTGGTGGACGGCCTGCAGCGCGGGCTGGACGCGGCACGCCTGCGTGGCGACGCCCGCATCGCGCGCCACGGCCGCCGGTTGCGCGTGTATTTCGAGGAGTGGGACGCGCCGCTCATTTCGGGCATCCGCTGGGTGTCGGAATTGATCGAGCTGGCCGGCGGCGAAGACGTGTTCGCCGATTTGCGCGACCGCCACAGCGCCCGCGAGCGGCGCATCGAAGACCCGCTGCAGGTGGTGGCGCGCGCGCCTGAGGTCATCATCGGGTCGTGGTGCGGCAAGAAGTTCCAGCCGGAGCGCGTGGCTGCGCGCGCGGGCTGGGGCGCCGTGCCGGCGGTGGCGAACGGGCGCCTGTACGAAATCAAGTCGCCGCTCATCCTCGCGCCCGGCATTGCCGCGCTGACCGACGGGCTGGCAGGGCTGGAACGGTGTCTGGACGATTGCGGCTGATTGCGGTGAACGAAGGTGGCGCGCGCCGTGTCAGGCCGTGCGCGGTCGCGCCAGAAAGCGGTCGAGCGCCGCTGCGAAGGCGCGGCTGTCGGCGCTGGAAAACGGGGACGGGCCGCCGCTCATGACGCCGCTGTCGCGCAGGTCATTCATCAGCGCGCGCATCTGCAGGCGCTCGTGGATGGTGCCGGGCGAAAACCACTCGCCGCGCGGCTCCAGTGCGTGGGCGTCGCGCGCCAGCACGGCGGCGGCGAGCGGAATGTCGGCCGTGACGACCAGATCGCCGGCCACCACCGCTTCTTCGATGTAGCGGTCCGCCGCGTCGAAGCCGTGTGCCACCTGCACCGCGCGGATCAGCGGTGACGCCGGTACGCGCAGCAGCTTGTTGGCGACCAGCGTGAGCGACAGCCCGGTGCGCGTTGCCGCGCGGAACAGGATGTCCTTCACCGGTGCCGGGCAGGCGTCGGCGTCCACCCAGATGGAAAGCGGCGCGCTCATCGCAGCAGCACGACCAGTACGGTGATCGTGAATGCGATGCCGGTGAGCGCCACCAGCGCGTCGCTGTGCGGCTCGCCGCGCCGGGGCGGATAGCGTCCGAGCGTGAGCACGCGCAACACCAGCCAGCCCGGCACGTAGAACGCGCCGAGCAGCACCAGATTGAGCATGAAGATCGCTCTCAGCATGGTGTGCGCGGCGTCAGTCGAGTGCCTTGCGCAACAGCTCATCGACGAGGTCGTTGAGCGCAACGCCGCGCTCCGTGGCCAGATCGCGCAGCCGTGCCGCCAGTTCGGCGTCGAGCTTCACGGCGAACGGCACCAGCCCGCGCGCCTGGTCGATGCGGCGCTGCTCCTTGCGGTCGATGGGCACCGGGGCTCCGGGCACGGCGCGCTGGCCGGCGGCTGCCTTCATCTGCGCCACCACTTTGAGGCGGTCGTTCTTGTACAGATCGGTTTTCTTCAAGTCGGTATCCTGTCCGGTTTCGGTTAATGGGCGCTGCCGTGAATGGCCGCGCGCGCTGCAGGGCAGCATTCTCGATCATGGCACTGAAATCCACCATCTATAAGATCAATCTGAACGTGTCCGACATGGACCGGGGCTATTACGCCGAACATGCGCTGACCGTGGCCCGCCACCCGTCCGAGAACGACGAGCGGATGATGGTGCGCGTGCTCGCCTTCGCCATGCACGCCTCCGAAGACCTGCGCTTCGGCCGCGGCCTGAGCACCGAGGACGAAGCCGACCTGTACGAACCCGACCTGACCGGCGCCATCCGCCTGTGGATAGACGTCGGCCTGCCGGACGAAAAGCTGGTGCGCAAGGCCGCCGCGCGCGCCGACCGCGTCGTCGTCGTCACCTACGGCCGCACCGCCGTGCAGTGGTGGGAACAGTCGAAAGCCGCCTTCGCCAGATTGCGCAACCTCACCGTCGTGCGCCTCGCCACCGCCGACACCCAGGCGCTCGCCGGCCTCGCCCAGCGCGCGCTGAGCCTGCAGTGCATCGTGAATGAACAGCAGGTGTGGCTGGGCGACGACGGCGCCATGCTGCAGCCAGCCTGGGTGGTGGTGCAGGGCGGCGAGCGCAGCTAGCAGGCTGGTGAGAAACCCTTGAATCCTTCCGGATCATGCCCTTCCGCTCATTTTTTCCGGCACCGGAAGTGCGCCGTGGCGTGTGATTCAGGGCTCTCTCACCCTCGCATCCCGGTGCTCGCCAGGCAGCGGACGCA
>JAHJHI010000024.1 GCA_018824085.1 Gammaproteobacteria bacterium
GGCCGAGGCCGCGCGCGCGGCGGCTTCGGCCTGGCGCACGCGCGCGCCGGCGGCTGCCAGATCGAGGTTCTGCGCGCGCACACGCGCCAGCAGAGCGTCGAGTTCCTCGCTGCCGAAGGCCCGCCACCATTCGGCATCGAGCGTGTCCTGGCCGACGCCGGCCACCACCGGCGCGTCGTACCGTGCCGGCAGCGGCGCGAAAACCCGCTCCTGCGGCGCAACAGGCGGCACGGCGCATCCGCCGGCCAGCGCAACGACGACGGCCACCGCGGCGATCAGAGAGCGCGCATGCATCATCGTCACTCTCCCGCCAGCGCCACGACGGGATCGAGCCGCGCCGCGGTGCGCGCCGGCATCCAGCCGAACACCAGTCCGGTCACCGCCGCGAACGCGAAGGCACACGCCATCGCACTGACCGACAGCACCACCGCCACACCGCTTGCCGCGAGCGCGGCGCCGAGCACCAGGCTGATCAGCACGCCGGCGACGCCGCCGACCACCGACAGCAATACCGACTCGGTCAGGAACTGCCGCAGGATGTCGGCCTGGCGCGCGCCGGACGCCATGCGGATGCCGATTTCCCGCGTACGCTCGCGCACCGTCATGAGCATCACGTTCATGACGCCGATGCCGCCCACCACCAGCGACACCGCCGCGATCAGCCCGAGCATGACGGCCAGGCTGCGCCGCGTGGCAACCTCGGCCTGCAGGCGCGCAGCGGCGTTGCCGATGCCGAAGTCCTCGCGCCCGCCGTGGCGCGCGACGAGCAATCTGCGCATCGCGGCCTCGCCGGCCAGCACGTCCGCGGACGAGGCCGCCTCGACCACCACGTAGTCCGGCTGCGTCATCGCCTGATACACGCGTGCGCGGCCGCTCCGGTAGGGAATGAACACCATGTCGTCGTAATCCTGTGCGCCGGAATCGGCGCCGCGCTCCGCCATGACGCCGATCACCTCGAACGGCGAATTGCCGATCAGCAACTGGCGCCCCAGCGGCGGCGGTCCGTCGCCGAAGAAATGCACGCTCGCCTTGTGCCCCAGTACCGCGAGCGGCGCGAGATCACGGTCTTCGGACGCCGTGTAGTAGCGGCCGGCGGCCACCTTCCAGTGATGTATCGACGGCATGTCCTCGCTCGCCGCGAGGACGTAAAGCTCGCGGTCGACGCGCCCGTGGCGCACCGTGACCGGATCGCCGATGACCGGCATGACGCGGCGTATCTGCGGCAGCGCTGCCACCGCATCGAGGTCGTCCGGCGTGAGCTCGCCGCGCGGCCCGCCCGACGGCGGCGGGCGGCTGCTCATGTACATGATCGTGGTGCCCATCGAGCCCATCTGCGCCACCACCTGCTGGCGCGCGCCTTCGCCGATGGCCAGCATGACGATGACCGACACCACGCCGATGACGATGCCGAGCAGCGTGAGGCCGGTGCGCGTGCGGTTCATGCGCATGCCGCGCCAGGCGGTGCGCGCCGCCTCGTGCAGGTCGGTGCGCCAGGTGGAGAAACCGTCGCGCTTCCGGGGCTGCGCAGGCGCCACGTCGCGCCGGTGCGCCGCCACACCGCTGTCGGCAACGATGCGCCCGTCACGGATTTCGATGACGCGCTGCGCCTGCGCGGCCACCGTGCGGTCGTGCGTGATGAGGATGACGGTGTGTCCGGCGTCGGCCAGCTCGCGCAACAGCGCCATGACTTCGGCGCCGCTGTGGCTGTCCAGCGCACCGGTCGGCTCGTCGGCCAGAATGATGCCGCCGCCGTTCATCAACGCGCGCGCGATCGACACGCGCTGCTGCTGGCCGCCCGAGAGCTGGTGCGGCAGGTTGTCCCGGCGCGCCTCCAGGCCGAGGCGCGCGAGCAGCGCCAGCGCGCGCTGCGCACGCACCGGCGCCGGCACGCCCGCATAGATGGCGGGCATTTCGACGTTCTCGCGCGCCGATTCGCCGGCGATCAGGTGATAGCCCTGGAACACGAATCCGAAGGCGTCGCGGCGCAGCCAGGCCAGGCGGTCGTCATCGAAGCCCGCGACGTCCCGGCCGTTGAAAAGGTAGGTCCCCGCGCTCGGCCGGTCCAGACAGCCGAGCAGGTTCATGAGCGTGGATTTTCCAGAACCCGATGCACCCACCAGCGCGACGAACTCCCCGGCGTGGATCGTCAGCGACACGTCGCGCAGCACCTCGACCTGCGGTTGCGCACCGCCGCCGTAGCGCTTGCAGATGCCGCGCAGCTCGATCAGCGGCACGCCGGCCGCCCGGGGCTGCGGCGTCGCCGGGGCGTCGTGGCTCACCATTTGAGCCACGACGGACCGCCACCTGCCGCGGTCTCCGCGGTCACCAGCCGCTCGCCTTCACGCAGTCCGCCGGTGACTTCCGCCAGATGGCGGCTGCGCAGACCCAGGCTCAGCGTGCGTGTCTGGACGCGGCCGTCCGCGCCGAGCACGCGCGCGGTCGCGCCGCCGGTGTCCGCGTCGGTCGTGATCGCGGCCAGCGGCACGGCGAGCGCCGCCGCCACGCGCCCGGTCACGAAGACGACCTGCGCCGTCATCTGCGGCATCAGCGCGCCATCGGCGTTGTCCACGTCGAACAGCACGGTGTAGACCACGGCCTTCGTGGCCGCCGCCGGCGCGGCCGTGCCGGTACCCGCGTCCGTCACCGGCGGCGCGGGCAGCACCTGGCGCACCGTGCCGTCCCAGCGCCGGGCCGCACCCTGCCCGTGTCCTCCCAGCGTCGTGAAATGCACCGGCATGCCGGGCCGCACGCGGCCCACGTCAGCCTCGGACACATCGGTCCACACGGTCATCGCAGACAGGTCGGCGATGCGCAGGATGTCCGGCGTCTGGTACGTCGCGTTGAGGGTCTGTCCTTCGCGCGCCCGCACGCCGATGACGGTGCCGTCCATCGGCGCGTAGATGCGCGTGTAGCCCAGACGCGCCTCTTCGGCGCGCTGCGTGGCCTGCGTCTGCGCGCGCTGCGCCTCCAGCAGGTCCATCTTCGCGGCGGCGGACGCGAGCATCGCCTCGGCCGTCTGCACGTCCTCGTCGCGCGTCGCGCCGTCGCGCGCCATCTGCCGCTGGCGCACCAGGCGATGCGTGGCCAGTACGTGCTGCGCGCGCTGGTCGGCCAGCTGGGCCGCCAGACCGGCAAGCGCCGCGCGCCCGGCATCCACCGTCGCCTGCTGCACGCTGGGGTCGATTTCCACCAGCAGCTGGCCGCGCACCACCTCGCTGCCCGGCTCCACGTGCAGGCGGGTGATCTGGCCCGACACCTGGGCACCGACGTCGACATACTTGCGCGGCTGCAGCGTGCCGATCGCCGTCACATTCACTTCCACGTCGTGGCGCCCCACGGCGGTCGTCGCGTAGTCGACGCGCGGGCGCTGGGTCCACCACAGCGCGGCGCCGGCTGCCGTCAGCAGCAGCGCCACGCCGGCCACGCGACGCAGCGTGCGGCCGGAATTCCGGTTCTTCGTCATCAGGCAGTTCTTCAGTCAGTGGCCGCCGGCCCTTGCGGTCACCGGTCGGGCCATACGGCAATCATCTGCGCGTCAGCGCAGCCACGGGATCAGCGCCAGCAGGCCCGACGCAGCGCACACGGCGGCCGCGCCTGCGGCCAGACGCGGCCACGCCGCCCACAGGCCGGTCGTCAACAGCGCGCCGACGGTGAGAAACCCGAGCCAGGCCACCCAGCCCACGCCGGCTCCCCAGCCATCCAGGCTGACCTGCAGCGACGCGCCCAGCAACACGGCACCGGCCACACGCAGCGCGCGGCGCAGACGCGGCGGCACCGACCGGCGGCCGGTCGCCTGTTCGAAGTGGCGACCCATGGCAAAGCACAGCGCGGCCATGCCCGCATACGCGAGCGCGCAGGCCAGCACCGCCGGCAACAGCCCCGTCACGACGCGCCACCCGGTGAATCGAGCGTGGCCGCCGCACGACGGCCGGACGCGGCGCGCGCCGGCACTGCCGCGCGCGGGCGGACGCGCAGCGCGGCAATGCCCGCCAGCAGGCCGAGGACCATGCAGGTCGCTTCCACGCCGACGCTTTCGAGGTCGCCGCGCGCCAGTTCGGCCAGCAGGTGGTCGCCCGTCGTCAGCGCGTTTGCCAGCGGCAGCAACAGGCACAGTGCGGCCAGTGTCGCGAGCTGGTCGCGCCAGGCACGGGAGGGCGGGCGCACGAAGGCGTGCAGCAGCGCCAGCGCCCAGCCGGCAAAGAACATCCCCTGCTCCCAGTCCGCGCGCTGGCCGATGGACAGCGGCAGCAGGCGGTTCGCCCACAGATAGGCCACGCAGGCGATCGGCAGTCCGGCGATGGCGGCGACATTGAGCGCCTCGATGACGCGATGCATGCGCGGCGTCCATGCGCCGAACCCGTCGGTCCGCGCGGCGCGGCGCTTGACCATGAACAGCACGGCGCCGGTGCCCATCATGGCGGTGCCTGCGAGACCGCACAGGAAGTAGAGCCACTTCATCGACACGCCGCCGAAACCCGCCATGTGCAGGTTGCCCATCACCTGGCTGGTGAAGCTGGCCGCACCGTCCCCGGCGCCGCCGGGCTGGCGCACGTGCAGCACCTCGCCCTCGGGCGAGAACGCCACCATGCCGCTGGTGGCGGACATGCGGCGTTCCAGACCAGGCGCGTCGTTCCAGCCATAGACGCCGATGCGCATGCCGGCGTCGCCCGGGTGATCGATCACGACGGCGCGGACCGGCTGCCCCATGAGCTGTCCGGCGCGCGCGGCGAACGGTTCGAGATCGGGCACGGCCATCGCACGGCCGGTGCGCGCGTGCGGCACCGGCGACGACAGCGCTGCCGCGTGGCGCACCCGCGCGCCGGCGTCGGTGCCGTAGTGGGTCATCACGCCCGCGGGCAGGAACAGCGTCGCGGTAAACACGATGCCGGTGTAGGCGATCATCAGCTGGAACGGCAGGCTCAGCACGGCCACCGCGTTGTGTGCGTCAAGCCAGCTGCGCGCACCCCGGTGCGGCCGGAACGTGAAGAAGTCGCGGAAGATGCGCCGGTGACTGATGACGCCGGACACCAGCGCCACCAGCGCGGCCATGGCAGCGATCGCGACGATCCACAGACCTGCGGTGCCGGCGTGCAGCGTGTAGTGGAAGTCGACGAAATGATGACCGCCGTGCGTTCCGCGCACCGGCCCCGCCGGTGCGGCATCCGGCAACGGCGCACCGGTGGCCGGATCGAGCCGGGCCATCACGTACCGGCGCTCCGCGTCGAACCAGTAGGCGCGCAGCTCGCCACCGCCATTCGCATCGGCGGGCCAGATTTCCCACATGTCCTGCGTCGCGTGATGCTGTGCCATGTAAGCCACGGCGCGGGCCAGACGCTGGCCACGATCGGCGCCGGCCGTGCCGGTCACGGCAGCGGCGGAGGCCGCCTCCAGGGCCGCCTCTTCGGCGTGGTGTTCCGGCGTCATCCAGTGGCTGATCGGGTCTTCGAATACCGCCAGCGTGCCGGTCAGGAACACCGCGTACAGCAACCAGGAGAACCACAGGCCGCACCAGGTGTGCAGCCAGGCCATGGACTGGCGCAGGCCGGCGCCGGACGCCTGCTTCGGCGCGTTTGCCGCGGACAGCGCGTCGTTCATGCGCCGGGCCCCCGCATCAGCAGGCCGAACGCCGCCATCGCGAGAGCGGGCAGCAACAGCCCGGCCGATGCGCGGCGCAGATCAGTCTGCGTGAACGTCCAGAGCACCGCCAGCACATGCACGACGAAACCCGCCAGGGTGGCGGCCAGCACGGCCTGCGCGAGCGACGCCGGCAGCAGTGGCGGCACGGCCATCGCAAAAGCGGACGCCAGCGCATAGCCGCCGAACACGGCCAGCGCGACGCGCGCGGCGAGACGCCAGCCCGGCGCCATGCGCGGCAGCGCCATCAGAACGCCACCCGGGCCGCGAGACTGAGCGTGCGCGGCGCGCCCGGCATCAGATAGTTGGCGCCGTTGTAGACCCAGTACTCCCGATCAGCCAGATTCTGGATCGCCGCCGTGAAGGTGACATCGCGCCCGGCCACGGGCAGTGCGTAGTTCACGCCCGCGTCGAACACCGTGTAGGCCGCGATGGCGTACGAGTTGGCCGTGTTCATCATTGACGAGCCAACGTGCTTGCCGCCCAGCGACAGGCTCAGGCCGCGCACCGCGGCCACCTGCCAGTCGGCCCGCAGCGCCGCCTGCAGGTGGGGCGTGCCGGTGGTGCGCTGGTCTTCGAGGCCGGCGTTGTTCTCGATGTAGGTCGATTCCAGCAGCATCACGCCACCGGTCAGCCACAGGTCACTGACAACGCGCAGGCGGGCGTTCAGGTCGATCCCCTCGTAGCGCGTCACGCCGTCCTGCACCAGGTAGTTCGCGCGCTCGTATTCGGCCGTTCGGTCGAGACGGAACAGCGCGACGGTGCCGCCCCACGCCGGCCGGTCGACCTTGTAGCCGATCTCGTACTGCCGGCTCTTGATCGGTCCGAGCGGAATGTTGGCGTTGGCGAGGCCGACGCGCGGCGTGCCGCCCCGCTCCAGCGACTCCACCGCGCTGACGTATGCCGTGGAGTCCGCCGTCGGCTTGAACAGCAGCGCCAGCGTGGGCGTGACCGGATCACGCTTGTAGCGGGCCGTGGCAGCGCCCGTCCGGTTCAGGTTGGTCTGGTCGAATTCCGTGTAGCGCGCACCGGCGATCAGCGACCAGCGTTCGCTGAACCGGATGGTGTCGCTGACGAAGAGTGCCGTCTGCTTGATCGAACTGCCCTTGTAGAGCCGGTGCGACGCCGCCTTGCCGGAGATCGCGAGCGTGGAATCCGCGTGGATGTTCCCCGCCCCGATGTTGCCGACATACGTCGACTCCGAATCCGAACGCGTCGTGAGCTCCTGGCGCGACGCGCCGAAGGTCAGCTGGTGGCCGATGCTGCCGGTGCGCACCTCGCCTTCGACCATGGCCTGCAGCGCGTCGAATTCGGTGACGAAGCGGTAGGACGAGGCGTCGGCCGTGTAGTTGCCGGCCCGATCGCTCACGTACAGCGTGCTGTAGTGGTAGTCGATGTCGCGATGCGTGGTGCGCCACGACACGTTCGCGCGCCAGTCCGGCGCGAATCGCCACTGCAGGCCCGCGGTGAAGATGCGGTTGTCCGTGTTGTAGTAGCTGCCCTCGGGCTGGGTGGCGATGTCCGGGTCCACGGTGGACGGAATGGCCTGCAGCGCACCCACGCTCACGCCCCAGAAATTGTTGCCGGTGGACAGGCGATCGGCATGGATCACGTCGAACGTCGCCGTCAGGTCGCGCGTCAGGCGCGCGTCGAGCGCGAGGGATGCGACCGTGCGCCGCAGCTCGCCGCGATTGACATAGGTATCGCCTTCCTCGTGCGCGACGTTCACGCGGTAACCGAAGCGCCCGTCCTCGCCGAAGCGTCCGCCCGCGTCCAGCGCCTCGCTCCACAGCGAATCCGACTTGTAGCCGACCGTCAGGCTGGCACGCGAGTCTTCCGTCGGCCGTTTCATCACGTAGTTGGCGATGCCGCCGGGCGCGCCGAAGCCGTGCATGAAGCCGCTCAGCCCCTTCAGCAGATCGATGCGCTCGAACGGCTCCAGCGGCATGGTGTTGCCCCAGGCGTCCATCGGCAGGCCGTCCACCTTGAAGCCGTTGCTGGTGTCCAGACCCAATCCGCGCACGGAAAACGACGCGCTCTGGCCGTATTCACCGCCGGTCTGCTGGGTCGACGCGTCGTAGCGGAAAGCCTGCTCCACCGAGGTGACCAGACGCTCCTCGATCTCCTCGCTGCCGACGGAACTGACGGAAAACGGCGTATCCAGCACGCTGCGGCTGCCCAGCGCACCGGCCGACGCAACGCGCTTCAGACTGGCTGCAGGGCTGCCGCCACGCGCCGTCACGGCGACTGCGGCGAGTGTGGTATCCGCGGCCGGCTTGCCGGCGCCGGGCTGCGGCGCGCGCCGCACGATCACCTCGCTGCCGCGGATGTCGGCCGCGAGGCCGCTGCCGGACAGGAGGCGGTCCAGCGCCTCGCGCACGGTCAGCGTGCCGGCGACGGCCGGTGCCTGGCGGCCGGCGACGAGGTCCGGATGGACCATCAGCTGCAGCCCGGCCTGGCGGGCCAGTTCATTGAGTGCGTTGCCGAGCGGCTGTGCCGGCAGCGCGATGTGGCTGGCGGCGGCGGACTGGGCGACGGCAGTGCCGGCGAAGCCGGCCAGCGTCAGCGCGACGGCCAGCGGGGCGAGGAGAAAGCGCGGGTGAAACATGGGTTGATGACTCCACAGGCAGATGATCGGGTTCTGCTGTGGAGACGCACGACGCGCCAGGATGTTGAGGTCGGTGCCGGAAATATTTTCCGGCGGCGGTCAGCGCGGGTCCGTCAGACGGATTTCGGTGACCTCGCCGGACGGCGCCAGAAGCACCGGCAGCACGCGCGGCAGCGCGCGCGCAAACGCGTCGAGCCGGCGCAAGTCGAAGCTGCCGCTGACGCGCAGCGCGGCCACGCGCGGATCACGGATGACGAGATCCGGCGCGCCGTAGCGGCCGAATTCGGCCAGCGCCTGCGCGAGCGTGGTGCCGTCGAACTCGACGCGTGATTCGCGCCACAGCGCCACGCTGGCCGACGCATTGGCGTGCACCGGCCCGATCGCGCCCTGCGCATCGGTGACGACGCCCTGCCCCCCCGCGAGCTGCACCGCCAGCCCGTCCGGTCCGCCGTCAAGTTGCGCCACGCGCACCCGGCCCTCTTCCACCGTCACGCTGACCGCGCCTTCGTGCAGGCCCGAGCGGGTGTTGCGCACCGCGAACCGGGTGCCGACAACGGTGATGCGAAGCGGCCCGGCCAGCACGTCGAACGGACGCTGCGCGTCGGCCTGCACCGAAAACATCGCCTGCCCTTCCGGCAGCCGCACCTCGCGCCGGTCGCGGAAAAAGGTTGCGTCGGCACGCGTGGCGGTGTCCAGCCACAGCGTGCTGCCATCCGGCAGCCGGACCTCCTTCTGCTGTCCGCGCGCGGTGGCGACCTGCAGGCTGAACACCGGCGCGGCGCGCCATGCGTCCCATCCCCACCAGCCGGCACCGATCATGACGAAGGCAACGGCCGCCGCGGCAGCGTGCATCGCCGCGCCGTCGGCGATGCCGAACCACGACGCCAGGGCAAAGCGGCGCCTTGGCGGCGCGCGCCGGCGCGTGGCGGCCGGACGCACGGTTTCCAGACCGGCCCACAGGGCCTGCAGGCGATCGAACGCCGCGCGATGGCGCGCGTCGGCGGCCAGCCATTCGTCGAACTGCGCGGCCTCGGCCGGCGTCAGTCCTTCCTGACGGCGCACCAGCCAGTCCGCGGCGGCCACGTCACCGGCATCCTGGCCGTCCATGAACGCGGCCAGCTCGCGCGCGTCATCGTCGTCCTGACGGACGGGGGCGGCAGACCGGGAAGAAAACGGATTCATGGGACGGGAGCGAAGGGCGGACGGTGTCGGCGCGCGGGCGTCGGGAGGGGCAAGCTTGCCACAAGCATGCCGTGTTCAACATCTGCGCACCACGCGTTCAGCGCCGCTGCGGTTCCCCGGATGCTGCGCCCGCCCCGCGCAGGCGGTCGTCGCAGGCCTTGCAGGCGAGCACGGCGCGGATGACGTGCTGCGCCACCATGTTGCGCGAAATGCCCATGCGGCTTGCCACCTCGGCGTGCGTCAGGCCCTCGAAACGATTCAGCACGAAGGCCTCGCGACAGCGCGCGGGCAGCCTGTCGATGACGTCGAGCATGGCGCTCGTGTACTGGCTGGCGTCCAGCGCCTCCTCCGGCTGCAGGTCGCGCCGTGCGTGCGGGCAGTCGGCGCCGGTCAGCGCGTCCAGGCTTTCGTGATCGCGCATCCGTTCGCGCCGGTGCCGGTCGGTCAGCAGGTTGCGCGCAATGCGGTAGAGCAGCGCGCGCGGCTCCGTCACGGCCTGGGACCGGCCAAGCGCGATCACGCGTGCATAGGTTTCCTGAACCACGTCGGATGCCGCATCCCGGTCCTGGAGCGTGTGGGCGCAGAAGTTCAGCAGTTCTCGGTAGAAATGGACAGCCATGGGACAAAGGACGGGGATGGCGCGCGAGCGCAACAACGAGAACAGGAATTATTCGCATTCTAACCCGCTTCTTCGCCCGCCCGTTCTGCCATATCCATGTGCCCCGCCACCGGCCGGCGACGCATGTTGCGAAAGCGGTGGCAACAGAAGGTTTTCAGACGTCGCCAGCCGATGAGGGTGCCGGTCGCCGCGATGGCCAGCGCGCCCAGACTGAGCGCGATCAGCACCGCGTCGCGCGCGGTGGCCTGGCGCAGCATCGGCGGCAGGTCCCAGCTGTGCAGGAAATTGAACAGCCAGCGCCCGGTGCGCTGCGATCGATCCAGGCTCAGGGCCACGTCACCGGTATGCGGGTCGAGCCAGACCGAGGTGCGGCCGGCGTCGTCGAATTCCAGCTTCAGCACGGGCAGCCGGCGCTCTGCCCCGGCGTACATCGAGGCCTCGTTGCGTGCGTAGTAATAGGCGTCGTAGGCGTACTGCGGCCGCGCCGCCCGGATGCCCGACGTCATGAGATGCGTGCCGGCGCCGACGAGCCGCTCGTCCGGCCAGCGCTCGCGCACCGCGTATCCGTGCGCCTGTGCGAGCAGCAGGCGCGTCTCGCCGGTGGCGTCGCGGGCCAGCAGATAGGGCTCTCCCGCCATGACGCGCCATTCGATCTCGCTTGCCGGAAAATGCGCCTCGCGCAGTTGCGCCAGCGCATCGCGGGCGGTGATGTCCGGCCGCAGCGCACCGGGCAGGCCCTGCCGGTAGGCGCCCGCGTCCGGGCGCTCGCCGGCCGGATCGAACATCCCGAACGGATTCATGGACATCAGTCCGCTGAATATCCACGTGACCAGCACGCCGCCGAACGTGAGTCCCGCGATGTGGTGCCAGCGCATGCGCCATTCGCGGTACGGCGTCCGCGCGCCCGACCGGTAGCGCCCGGAGAACCGCCAGCGCCAGATGCCGGCCACCGCGCCGGTGAGGGCGGATACCGTACCGACCGCCGACAGCGCGATGACGAGCCAGCTCCACACCGGGTCGCGCGAACCGTCGCGGAACATGTAGAGCCAGTGCAGCCACGCGCCGACGTAGTTCCAGCCGCGCTGGACGGCGCTTGCATCCATCACCACCTCGCCGGTGGCCGACGACACGTACAGCACGGTGCCATCGGCATCCTGCATCTGCACCCTGAACAGCGGACGGTGCGCGTCGAGCGCACCGGAATGCGTCCATCGATCGTCGACGACCAGCCCTTCCACCCGCGCGGCGGCGCCGGGCAGGAAGGCCCGCGCGCTGTCGGCGGCGGCCGCGGCATCCACCGCCGGCACGCGCCGGCCGGTCGTGGCATCGACCATCAGGAAGCCGCCTGCGCCTTCCGTCAGGCGATAGCGCGGCTGGCCGGCAACCGAGGTCAGCGTGATGGCGCGGACCTCGGACGGCGCCCGTGAATGCGACAGCGCCGCCTCGACCGCAACGCAGCAGGCCGCCGGCTGCAGCACCGGCAACGGCTGCAGCCGCTCGTGCGGCAGCAGCCTGGGGTAGCCGACGAACAGCATCACCGTACCGCTGACCAGCCACAGCGCCATCAGCACGCAGGCGCCCACTCCGGTCCAGCGATGGATCAGGTACACAAGGCGCCTGGCGTGCGCGGCGGTCATCATGGCGCGCCGCTCAGAAGCGGTGATTCAGCGTGAGCTCGACCCGCCGCCCCTCGCCGGTGAACCACTGGCTGGTGGTGTAGTAGGCGGTGGTGAAGTAGTGCTTGTCGAACACGTTGAAGCCGCGCAGCGTCAGCGTGGTGGCGGCCGTCGTCTGCCATTGCAGCGCGAGGTCCGTCGTCGTGTAGGCGGGCAGCACGAGCGTGTTGGCGTTGTCCGCGTAGCGCTTGCCGACGTGGCGCAGGCCGCCGGACAGCGTCCAGTCCGGCATGAACTTCCAGCCCATCCAGACATTCGCCAGACGCTCCGGCACATCGGTCGGCACCTTGCCGTCGCGCGACACGGCGACGCCGCCGACCGAATCGGTGAAGTCGTCGTAGCGCGCCCGCAGCAGCGCCACGTTCGCGTCCAGCTGCACGGTGCGGGTGAGCGCCAGCGCCAGCGTGCCTTCCACACCCCTGGACGAGCGCTCGCCGACCTGGATGCGCAAGGCCGGATTGGCGGTGTCGCGCGTGAGCAGGTTGTTCTTCGTGATCGCGTAGGCGGCCAGCGTCCAGTCGCCCCTGCCGTCCCAGAAGGACTGCTTCATGCCCACCTCGACCTGCCTGCCGGTGGACACGTCGAACACGCTGTTGGCCGGCGACAGCATCAGCGCGCCGGCAACCGGATCGGCGGCCCGGGAGAATTGCGCATAGACCGAGGTGTCCGGCTGCAGCTTGTACACCGTGCCGAGACGGTAACCGGTGTTCGAATAGCTCCGGTCGAAGGCCTGCGTGCCGGCCACCAGATCGGCGCGCGAAATGTCGGCATGGTCGGCGCGCACGCCGCCGATGACAGACCACTTGTCGCTCAGCTCCAGCCGGTCTTCCGCGAAGAAGGCGTATTGCGTCGCCTTGTTGCGGTAGCGCGGAATGAAGGGCACGGCGCTGGCGTAGAGACCGGGCACCGGATCGAACGGATCGACCGAACCGGAACTGCCGGTGTAGGTGTTGTTCGTGTGGCGGAAGGTGCTTGCGTTGACGTCGAAACCGACCGACAGCTGGTTGGCCAGGCCGAACAGCGAGCCGCTGAAGGTCGCGTCGGTCGTGTTGCCGACCTGCGACTGGTCGTGGGCGATCTCGGTGTTGCCGGAGCGGTCTATGAGGCCGGTGCCGGCGTTGTACGCATAGGTTTCCGCGTTGCGCCAGTAGCGGTCGCTTTCGATGTGATAGACCTTGCTGCGCACGACCACCCCGCTGTCCGGCGTCCATTGGGCAGACAACTCGGTCCAGCGGTCCTTGTACTCGATCGCGCTGTCGGCGACGTTGTAGTTGCGCTCGCGCAGCGCCGCCAGCTGGCGTCCATTCACCAGCGGCGTGCCGAAGTAGCGCATCGGGTTCTGCTTGCCCTGCGCATGGCTGAGCTTCACGCTGAATTCCGGCGACACGTCGAGCTGGATGGCGCCCGAGAACATGCGGTTGCGGGTGTCACCGCGATCCACCCAGCCGTCAGAACGCTCGCCGCTGATGTCGAACCGGTAGGACAGCATGTCGTTGATGGCGCCACCGCTGCCGAACGCGACCGCGCGCCGGCCTTCGGTCCCGACCTTGACCTGGATTTCATTGCTGACCGGCCCGCGCGCCGGCTTCTTCGGCACGACGTTGACGACACCGCCGATCGCGCCGTCACCGTGGATGACGGAGGCCGGCCCGCGCAGCACTTCGATGCGCTCGATGGCCCAGGTGTCGAACGGGAAGCTCACGCCGACGCCGCCGTACTGGCGCGTGCCGTCATACAGGCGCATGACCGACGTGGTGTCGATGAAACCGCGCGCCGACAGCGAACTGCCGCTGTTGCCCGGATGCGCGAGGCTGCTGATGCCGGGCGCGCGCGTGATGGCGTCGACGACGGATGCGTCGCCGCGCGCCTCCAGCTGCTCGCGGCTGATGACATCGACGCTGGCGGGCGTCTGCATCGGCGTCAGATCCAGGCGGGACGCCGTGGAGGCCGGCCGATCGAGCCGGGACGCCTGTTCGCCGGTCACGGTGACTGCCGGCAGCGTCGCCGCCGCCTCGTCGGCAAAGGCGGGCGCGCCGGCCAGCGCCAGCGGCGTGATCCACGGCAGGCAGGCGACGGCGCGGGCAAGGCGCGAAACGGGTGATGGAGCGCAGCGCGAATGGAGCGAAGTATCTGTTCTCATGGATCGTGGTGAATGCTTGTTGTGTGCGGGGATGTCGGTCGCAGTGCCGCGACGGTGCTCAGTGATGGTGTTCGCCGTGGGCGGGCGCGCCGGCGGCGGCGTTGAGCGCGCGCACCTCGGCCTTCACCTCGCGGACATCCATCCGGCCCTTGCTGTCCCTAAACACGAGCTTCAGCGCGACCGTGTCGCCCTCGTTCACCGGCTGCTTCAGATCGAGCAGCATCACGTGGAAGCCACCCGGCTTGAGTTCGACGGTTTCGCCCGCCGGCACCGCGACGGCGTCGACCTTGCGCATCCGCATGACGCCACCCTTCATCGTCATTTCATGCACCTCGACCAGCGGCGTGGCGGGCGAACTCGCGGCGACCAGCGTCGTGTCTTCGGTCGTGCTGATCCGCATGAACGCGCCGGTGGCCGTCTGCTGCGCGACGGTTGCGCGCACCCAGGCGTCCGTGACGGTGATGTCTGCGTGGGCGACACCGGCAAACAGTGACGCGGCGATGGCAATGGACTGGACGATGGACTTCACGTGAATCTCCTCTTCTTCGATGTTCGGGGCATGGCGCGGCGGGCATGGACGTGCGACGTCCGCCAGGCCGCAGCCGGGGCGTTGCCATTGCGCACGGATGCGCGGCGCACGCGCAGCACCATGCCGCACGGCGGCAATCAGTATTCGTTGCGGGAAAACAGGGCGGCCGCGCGCCGGAATCCGCGGCCGTCAGAGGCGCGGAGGGGCTGCGACCGGGCCCGGACGGGCCGGTTCAGACGAGGAAGGGAGGCCCCCTGGGGGGCAGCGGCGCACCGACGGGCGCGACAACGACGTGTGTCGACGCGGCCTGCGCCAACGTGTGCGTCAGCGGCTGAGGCGTCGCGGGCAGGGAGGGAACTGCGGGCAGCGGCACGGTGGCCGCGAAACACAGCGAACAATCCAGCGTGTGCCGGCTGACGTTGACCGGCTGCCCGTCGTCGCCGATGGCGATGAACCTGACGCCGCCGTCCGCCGAGCATACCGGCCCCATCGCCTGCGGATGGACGATGGGCGATGCGCCCGCGACGCCCAGCGTCAATACGAACCAGGCCAGGACAAGGCGGGCGAATATCGATGAGGTGCGCAGGACGTGCATGGCGCGGGATTATCACTGAAACTTCGCGCAGCCGGAGAAAAAAGTCGGCCGGCGCTGCGGCCCGCGCGGGTCGTGAAGCCATCCGCCCCGCCCGTCGCAACGACGTGAACGCCGGCGGCAATGCCCGCCTTGTTCGCCCGGTGCCCACGCTAGGCGGTGCCAGCCGCCGCATGCTAGCATCGGCCGCCGCCGCGCCCGGCGGATGCAAAACCGGACGAGACGAATTGATTCAGACACCCGCGACAGGGCTCCCCGCGAGCCCGCTGCGCCCCTGGTACAGGACCGCCCCCAGGCCGCGGGGCCTGCGCATTTCCTTCGATCTGGACGACACCCTCACCGGTCTGGGCCCGCACATACCCATCGAATCCGGCGCGTTTCCGCGCTTTCTGCAGCGTCACCTCGGTGAAAGCCTGCGCCACGGCACCCGCCGGCTGATGCGGGAATTGCGCCGGCAGGGCCACAGCGTGTGGATCTATACCAGTTCGGGACGCTCGCCCGAGCGCATCCGCCGCTGGCTGCTGCTGCACGGCATCCGCGTCGACGGCATCGTCAATGACGAGCGCCACCATCGCACCGCGCGGGTACACGGCGCCCGCCGCTGGCCGTCGAAGTTTCCGCCGGCCTTCGGCATCGACCTTCACGTGGATGACTCCGAAGGCGTCGCCATGGAAGGCGCCACCCATGGTTTCCGGGTGGTGCTGGTGACGCCGGACGACCCGCACTGGGACCGCAAGGTGCTGCACGCCGCCAGCGCCTGCGCCTGCCGGTGACGGCGGTCCGGCCGCCACCCGGCTGCCTCAGACGAAGGTTTCCGGAACGAACATTTCGGGCGGCACCGGGTTGCGCGTGTATTCCGGGTGGCGCACCCGCTCCGGCAGGACCACGCGCGGATGCTCGATTTCCGTGTAGGGCACCAGACTGAGCAGGTGGCTGATGCAGTTCAGGCGAGCGGCCTTCTTGTCGACCGCCTGGATGATCCACCAGGGCACCTCGGGGATGTGGGTGCGCTCCAGCATGACTTCCTTGGCTTCGGTGTATTTCTCCCAGCGCACGCGGGACTCCAGGTCCATCGGGCTGAGCTTCCATTGCTTGAGCGGGTCGTGGATGCGTCCGAGAAAGCGCAGGTGCTGCTCGTCGTCGGTGATCGAAAACCAGTACTTCACGACCTGGATGCCCGAGCGCACCAGCATGCGTTCGAATTCGGGCACCGAGCGGAAGAACTCTTCGTACTCCTCGTCGCTGCAGAAACCCATCACCCGCTCCACCCCGGCCCGGTTGTACCAGCTGCGGTCGAACAGGACGATTTCACCCGCCGCGGGCAGGTGTGTCACGTAGCGCTGGAAGTACCACTGCGTGCGCTCCCGGTCATTCGGCGCGGGCAGGGCCACGGTGCGTACCACCCGCGGATTGAGGCGCTGGGTGATGCGCTTGATGACGCCGCCCTTGCCGGCGGCGTCGCGCCCTTCGAAGAGGATCACCATGCGGTGGCGCGTCGCGGCCACCCAGTCCTGCAGCTTGACCAGTTCACATTGCAGGCGCAGCAATTCGCGGAAGTAGCGTTGCCGGCGCTCACGGTCGTCCGCACCGGTCGCCATTCCGCCGTCGGCCGCGAGATCGTCGAAGCGGCGATCATCCAGTTCCAGCTCCAGTTCTTCGTCGTAGCTGTCGAGCAAGTCCTGCTCCAGGCGCCGCTCCTGTTCGATTCGTCGCTGCAGATCCACGTTGTCGCCGTTGTCCATGATCGATTCCTTGTGTCAAAGGCGTTGCACGCCGCCGCCGCCAGCTTGCGTCGCGCGTGTTGCGGAAATGTTTCGTGACTTGTCATCGAATCGTCACACGCAGAGCCTAGATTGCGAACTCTTCTCAGCGTCGATACCAAGGACCTTGCACGATGAAAAAATGGATGCTCACCGCCGCCCTCACCGCCACCCTCGCCGTTGCCGGCACGGGCGGTGCCGTTGCCCAGGACCAGATCCGGCTCACGGGTTCGGGTGCCAGCTTTCCGGCCCCGCTCTATCTGACCTGGTTCAAGGCCATGGGCAAGACCAATCCGGACATCCGGGTTGACTACCAGTCAAAGGGCAGTGGCGCCGGCGTTCGGGATTTCCTGAACAAGACGGTGGATTTCGCCGCGAGCGACTCCGCCATGTCGGAAGAAGACATGGCCAAGGTGACCGAAGGCGTGCAACTGCTGCCCATGACCGCCGGTGAAATCGTGCTTGCCTACAACCTTCCGGGCAACCCGAAGGACCTGAAGCTGCCGCGCGACGTGTACCCGGAAATCTTCCTGGGCAAGGTCACCAACTGGAACGATCCGAAGATCGCCGCCGCCAACCCGGGCGTGAAGCTGCCGGATCTGCCGATCACGGTGGTGGTCCGCGCCGATTCGAGCGGCACGACATCCGTGTTCACCAACCACCTGTCGGCGATCGACGAAGAATTCAAGAAGGCACTCGGTGCCGGCAACACGGTTAACTGGCCGAGCGACGGCAAGTTCATCAAGTCGCCCAAGAATGATGGCGTGACCGCCACGATTCGCCAGACGCCGGGCGCCATCGGCTACATCGAGTACTCCTTCGCCAAGCTCGCCAAGGTGGACTTCGCGCTGCTGCAGAACAAGGCGGGCAGCTTCGCCGCCGCCGGCACCAGCGGTGACGCACTGGCCGCCGTCAAGCTGCCGGAAAACATGATTGCCTGGGTGTCCGATCCCGACGGTGCGAAGTCGTACCCGATCACCACCTACACCTGGATGATCTTCCGCAAGAACAACGGTGATCCGGCCAAGGCCAAGGCACTGCGCGACATGGTCGAATACGGCCTGACCGAAGGCCAGAAGGCCGCCGGCGCCATGGGCTACCTCCCGCTGCCCGAAGTCGTCGTCAATCGGGTTCGCAAGGCTGCCGAGAACATCAAGTAATTCCCGCCTCGGACGTGGGGGTGGCGGAACGCTCCGCCACCCCCATTTTTTGACGATGCCGAGCGTCGGTCTTCCTCCGGCCGCATGACGCGCTGACCCGACAGAGAGCACCATGAACCAACCCTTTATTCCGCCGCCGGGGAACCACTCCGTCTGCCAACCGCCGACCTCGACCGAGTTCGTGCTGGATCGCTGCTTTCGCGCACTGGCCCGTTTCGGCGTCTTCGTCATCCTCGCACTGGTGTTCGCGCTGATTTTCGTCATCGGCGAAAAGGCCATCCCCGGCATGCAGAAGTATGGTCTGGACGTCATCACCGGCTCCGTGTGGGACCCCAACCAGCACCTGTACGGCATCCTGCCCGCGATCTGGGGCACGCTCTACAGTTCTTTGATGGCCCTGCTGATCGGCGGCTTCTTCGGCATCATGATGGCCATCTTCCTGACCCAGGACTTCCTGCCCGCGCGCCTGGCCGCAGTGTTCCGCACCATCGTCGAGCTGCTCGCCGCCATTCCCAGCGTGGTCTATGGCCTGTGGGGCATCTTCTTCGTGATCCCGGCGATCCGCCCGCTCGCCGACTGGCTGCACCAGAGCTTCGACTGGGTGCCGTTCTTCAGCACCAGCCTCAGCGGCCCGGGCCTGCTGCCGGCCGCACTGGTGCTCGCCATCATGATCCTGCCCACCATCGCGGCGGTGTCCCAGGACGCGCTGCGCGCCGTGCCCCTGAAAACCAAGCAGGCGGCCTACGGCCTGGGGACAACCCACTGGGAAGCCATTCTCAAGGTCATGGTGCCGACAGCCTCCACCGGCATTTTCGGCGCGCTGGTGCTGGGTCTGGGCCGCGCGCTCGGTGAAACGATGGCGCTGGCGATGCTGGTGGGCAACTCGAACCAGATCTCGCTGTCGCTGTTTTCGCCCGCCAATACGCTGGCCGCCGTGCTGGCGCTCAACTTTCCCGAAGCCGGGCCGACCGAGGTCGAGGTGCTGATGTACGCGGCACTCGTGCTCATGGCCATCACGCTGACGGTGAACATCATCGGCTCGATGATCATGCTCATGTCCAACCGGGGTGCCAAATCATGAACGCGCGAGTCCTCGCCCCCGTGGCGGTTCCCAGCCTGCAGCACAAGATGGAAGGCCGCTCGCTGTTCAGCGTGGCGCTGAGCGGACTCGCCTGGGTCTGCGCGCTGCTGGCCAGCGTGCCGCTGCTGTCCGTGCTCTACCTGCTGATCACCCGGGGCGGCGCACGCCTGAGCATGGAAGTGCTCACCGAGCTGCCGCCGGCCGGTTTCGAGATGGGCGGCGGCTTCGGCAACGCGCTCGCCGGCACCTTCGTCATGGTCGGCATCGCCGCGCTGATTGCGATTCCCGTGGGCATCATGGCCGCCATCTTCCTGGCCGAGCTCGGCCCGTCGAGCAAGATGGCCAACATCGCGCGCTTTTCCGCCAAGACGCTCACCGGCCTGCCGTCCATCCTGGCCGGTGTCTTCGCCTACGCCATCGTCGTGCTCACCACCGGCACCTATTCGGCGCCGGCCGGCGGCGTTGCGCTGGCGGTGCTGATGCTGCCCATCGTGGTGCTCACCGCGGAGGAAGCCATCAAGATGGTGCCGAAGATCATGAAGGACGCGGCCTACGGCATGGGTTGCACCCGCTCCCAGGTGATCTGGAAGGTCATCCTGCCGACCGGTCTGCCCGCCATCCTGACCGGCGTGATGCTGGCGGTTGCCCGCGCTGCCGGAGAGACCGCACCGCTGTTGTTCACGGCGCTGTTCAGCAACTACTGGCTGTATCAGGACGGCAAGCTCGACCTGATGAACCCCACCGCATCCCTGGCCGTGCTGATCTACAACTTCTCCGGCATGCCCTTCGAGAACCAGATCGAACTGGCATGGGCTGCTTCTCTGGTGCTTGTCCTGATCGTGCTCGTCATCAACGTTGTCAGCCGCTATTTCGGCCGGCAGAAGTTCTAAAAGCTCCGAGGTAGCCATCATGAATTCAATGACCCAAGACGCTGTCGCACAGCCGCCCATGACCGAAAAGACCGTGGTCATGGACTGCAAGCTCGACAAGATTTTCTATGGCAATTTCATGGCAGTGCGCGACAGCCATGTGCCCATCGAGAAGAACAAGATCACCGGCTTCATCGGCCCCTCCGGCTGCGGCAAGAGCACCGTGCTGCGCAGCCTCAACCGGATGAACGATCTGGTCGAGGGCTTCCGCTTCGACGGCCACGTCCACTTCCTCGGCCAGGACGTCTATGGCAAGGGTGTCGACCCGGTCGTGGTGCGCCGCTACATCGGCATGGTGTTCCAGCAGCCCAATCCGTTCGCGATGAGCATCTTCGACAACGTGGCCTTCGGCCTGCGCCTGAACCGCTACAAGGGCGACATCGGCGACCGGGTGAAGGGCGCGCTGCAGGGCGCCGCGCTGTGGGAAGAGGTGAAGGACAAACTCAAGGTGAGCGGCCAGGCGCTGTCCGGCGGACAGCAGCAGCGCCTGTGCATCGCACGCGCCATCGCCACCGAGCCGGAAGTGCTGCTGATGGACGAGCCGTGCTCCGCGCTCGATCCGATCGCCACGCGCCGCGTCGAAGAACTGATGGTGGAACTGAAGCAGAAATTCACCATCGCGCTGGTGACCCACAACATGCAGCAGGCCATCCGCGTGGCCGATACCACCGCGTTCTTCTCGGTGGACATCTCCGAGGGCACGCGTACCGGCTACCTCGTGGAAATGGGCCCGACCGACCAGATCTTCGGCGAGCCGCGGGAAAAGCTGACGCGCGAGTACATCAACGGCGAGTTCAGCTGATTGCCCACCGGGTACCCGCGCATGACGCGCGCCCCGGCCTGCCTGTCCGTTCCCGGTGCCCGCCGCCGGGAACGGCGCCGCCTTCCAGGCTCCGCGTCGCGCGGCGTCCGGCTCGACACCCGCCCACGGGTACGGTAGCGCCCTTTCCCGCCCCGACACAGCCAGGTCCGGAGCCCGGCCGGGCATGCGCCGGGCCATTGTCCATCAGCCATATCGTCACCGTGACCTACTCCAGCAGCATCCTGGATCTCGCCGCCATCGAACGCAGCCTGATCGACGTGCAGTCCCGCTTCGAGGCCCTCAACGCGCGCTTCGAGGAGCCGCGCGACCCGCTCGTGGACGCGGTGCGCGAGAACATGCTGAACGGCTACGCGCTGGTGGACCGATACGTCACCGACGGCGTCGACCTGTTCGACCTGCAGCAGGTGAACCGGATGCTGGACATCAACACCACCGTGCTGTGTGGCAACGTGCCCGCACGGCGCGACGAGGTCGCCGAGCACATCCGGGCCACCGAGCGTCGCTTCTTCGATACGACCGAAGGCAACATCCGCGAACTGCTCGAGTGGTATGAGGGCCATCGAGACCAGTCGCCCTGGAAAGTCGCCGCCGGCACCTTCGTGCGCATCCTCAGCACACCGCAGCTCTTCATCGAGGGCAATACGCGCAGCGCGTCCCTGATCGCGAGCTACCTGCTGATGCGCGCCGGCCTGCCGCCGTTCGTGCTGACGGTAGCCAACGCCGAGGCCTATTTCAACCCGTCGGCGGTGATCCGCAAGATGCCGCGCCACAGCGTTTCGTCGCTGTTCCGGCTGCCGAAGATCAAGAAGAAGTACGCCGAATTCCTCAAGGCCCAGGCCGACACGCGCTTCCTTCTGGCGCACCCGACCGGTGCCAGGCCGGCGCGCCGGGGCGAAGCGGGCAGCTGACACGCCCCGCCACGCGGCAGCAACGGAAGGCCGTACCGACAGGAGAGCCGAGATCATGTCCGTCAAAGACATCGAGGAATTGCTGGCGAAACAGAAACTGGTGGAAGGCATGGTCCACGGCCAGCGCACGCCGCGGCAGGAGATGGTCGAGCGCGTGGTCCACCGCCAGCACCTGACCGAGGTCGGCCAGCTCATCGAACGCATGTCGGCCGAAGAGATCGGTGCCGTGCTGGAAGGCCGCCCGCTGGAAGACGCCCGCATGATCTGGGCGCAGATACCCGAAAGACGCCAGAACGACGTCCTCTGGGAAGTTTCCGACGAACTGCGCGAACAACTGGCCAGCGGCATGGAACCGGGTTTTGCCGACAGCCGGATGAGCGCCTACGAGAGGGTGGACGGGCGGCTGCGCGAGGTGGCGATCACCGTGCGCCAGAATCTGGCGGGCACCCGCCCGATCTGGATCGACCTGATCCACGCCAGCAAGCCGGAACGCAACTACGTGGGCCGGTACTTCGGCCTGCTCCTGCCCGATCCCGGCGAAGCGACCGACCTGGAAGTCAGTTCGCGCTTCCAGATGGCGGAAAACGGCGACCTGCGCCTGCACTCGAACTTCCTGCTCGACCGGGACGGCGACTCGCGCAGCGTGCCCGTGGTTTTCATCCTCCACGACGGCGTGCTGTTCACGCTGCGCAACGAAGAGCTGCCGGTGTTCCGCCTGCAGCGGCGGCGCGCGCTCACCCAGCCGGGTTACGTGTCGGACGGCCACGCGCTGCTGCTCGACCTCTACGGCGCCGACGTGGAATATTCGGCCGACGCGCTGGAAGGCATCTACGCCAAGCTCGACTCGGTCGGGCGCACCGTGCTGGGCGAAGCGATGAGCGACGCCGACGCCGCCACCATCCTGGCGAGCATCACCGAAGAGGAAAACCGCAACGGGCGCATCCGCGGCAACATCCTCGACACCCAGCGCGCCCTCTCCTTCCTCATGCGCGGGCGCGCCCTCCCGGCCGCGCACGGTGACGTCGCCCGCCAGATCCTGCGCGACATCGACTCGCTCAACAGCCACACGGCCTTCCTGTTCGACAAGATCAACTTCCTGATGGATGCCACCATCGGCTTCATCAATATCAACCAGAACAAGCGGGTGACCCAGCTGACGGTGTTCGGCGCCGTCGTCATGCCGCTGAACATCATCGCCGGCATCGGCGGCATGTCGGAGTACTCGGCCCTGACCGAACACCTGCCCATGCCGATCGCCTATGGCCTGCTGGTCCTGGGCATGGGGCTGCTGGGCTGGATCACCTATCAGGCAGTCCTGCGCATTCAGTCGGACGGCAGGTCGCGCCGGTGCAAGGCCAAGAGTCTGGCTGCCGAGCCCGCGTCGGAGCTGCGGAACGGCCGATGAGCGGCCGGATGCGAAGTGCCGGGCGGCGGCACACCGACACGCGGCACGGCTTGCATCCGTGCCGCGCGAAGCTGTCCTTGCCATCCGGTAGCCACGCGCAATGAGTGTTCCGCGACCGGACGCAGCGTCGAGGGCACGCCATGCGCTTCCCTGCCGGAGTTGAGGCACCGATGCCTTCGGCGGCTCCGACACATCCGGAGAACCTCGGGGCCTTCGTCACACAACCACGGTGATCGGCGCAGGCCCTGTGTGCGCCAGCGTCCAGACAAGAACCCGGGGCGTCGCCAAGCTGATGCAGACATATCCGGGCGAAGCGCTTATGGTTTGGCACGCGTCCCCGTCCGGGACTGCTTTGGCACCGGCAGCCGCCCGCCGAACTTCCACCACACGGGAAACGCAGCCATGCCGTCGAGCACCAGCAAGCCAGTCGTCAATGTCAATCGTCTGCTGGCGAGTTTGCCGCGGTCGGAATACCTGCGCGTCGTGTCGGACTGCGAACCTGTTGAACTGGCCCTGGCTGCGGTCCTCGGCACGCCTGGCGAGTCCGTTTCCCATGTCCTGTTTCCCGTCGAGAGTTTCATTTCCCTGATTGCGCCGATCAGCGGTCATGCGGGTCTGGAGGTCGGCTTGATCGGCAATGAAGGAATGTTCGGCATCTCCGTCCTCCTCGGGGTGGACGCCTCTCCACTGCATGCCATCGTCCAGGGGGCCGGCCCTGCACTGCGAATGGAGACCGGGCGATTTCGCCGCGAACTCGATGGCAACCCTGCGCTGCACGGCATACTTCTGCGCTACATCCATGTAATGCTGGGCCAGCTCGCGCAGAACGCCGCCTGCACGCATTTCCACGGAGTGGACGTACGCCTCGCCCGATGGCTCCTCATGACCGCAGACCGCGCACACGGCAACGCATTCCACCTCACCCACGAGTTTCTGGCCTTCATGCTCGGCGTCCGCCGCGCGGGCGTGACCAAGGCAGCATTCTCGCTTCAGGCGCGAAAGCTCATCAGCTACCACCGGGGCGACATCACCATTCTCGACCGAGTCGGACTGGAGGCGGTCTCGTGCGGATGCTACGCGGCGGACAAGACGATGTACGCCAGAACGATGGGGTAGCAAGGCGCCCGGCAGCGGGAGCGGCGGAGCGGATTCCGGCGAACGCTAGGTCGCCGGAGTCGGCGTGACGGTTGCGGCCGTGTCGCTGAAGCCCGGAGCACCGTGACGCGTTTGCAGCCCCTTCCCGAGCAGGACGGCAAACTCATTTCCGGGCATGGGACGGCCGAACAAGAAGCCTTGCACTTCGTCGCATTGATGACTGCGCAGGAAGGCGAGCTGATCCTCGGTTTCCACCCCCTCGGCAATGACCCGCCGCCTGAGCCTGATGCCCAGTCCGATGACCGCGGCAACGATGCTTGCATCGTCCGCATCGGTGGGGATATCGCGCACAAACGACTGGTCGATCTTGAGCGCATCGATGGGAAAGCGCTTCAGATAGCTCAGGCTCGAGTATCCCGTGCCGAAATCGTCGATTGCCAACCCGACACCCATGTCCTTGAGGGCACGGAGCACCACCATGGACGACTCGACGTCGTGCATGAGCAGGGATTCCGTTATTTCGATCTGGACGTACAGGGGCATCACGCCCGTCGCCGCGAGTATCCGGGCGAAGCCTTCCAGGAAATCCTTGTGCCTGAATTCCGCCGGGGAGACATTCACCGCCACAGGCACCACAGGCAGCCCGGCATTCAACCATTCCCGGATCTGCCTGCACGTTTCCCCAAGCACCCATTTGCCGATCGGCACGATGAGTCCGCACTCTTCCGCGACCCGCACGAACTGGTCCGGCTGGATCTGGCCCAGATCCGGATCCCGCCAGCGGATCAGCGCCTCGGCACCCGTTATCGCGCCGGACACGAGATCCGTTTTCGGCTGGTAATACAGTTCGAATTCGCCTTGCTTCAACGCGCGGTGCAGCCTGCCCTCGACGGCAAGGCGCTCGACCGCCTTGCCATTCATCTCGGCAGTGAAGAACTGGTAGTTGTTGCGGCCGTTCGCCTTCGCGTGATACATCGCCATGTCCGCGTTCTGCATCACGGTCGCCGCGTCGGTGCCGTCATCCGGGTAGACGCTGATGCCAATGCTCGCGGCAGCGTGGAGTTCATGCCCGTCGATGAACTCGGGCACGGCCAGCGCCGCAAGCAGTTTTTCGGCGACGCTGGCACCGTCCTGGGGTCGCTCTATTTCAGGCAGCAATATGACGAATTCGTCCCCGCCCTGGCGGCAGACGGTGTCCGTCGTGCGAACACATGCCGTCAGGCCGCCCGCAACCGCCTGCAGCATCTGGTCGCCGATTTCGTGGCCCAGCGAATCGTTTATGCGTTTGAAATGATCCATGTCGAGGTACAGAATGGCCAGCTGCTTGTGGTTCCGATGCGCCAGCCCCACAGCCTGCACGAGCCGTTCGGTCAGCAGAAGACGGTTGGGCAGGTCGGTGAGAAAGTCATGCTGCGCCAGGTGGGCCATCTTCTCGGTCATGGCCCGCGATTGGCTGACGTCGTGGAATACGATCACCGCGCCGGCAACCCGCCCGTCGCGGGTGTGGATGGGTGCGGCAGAATCCTCGATGGCGGATTCGAATCCGTCGCGACGGATCAGCACACAGTCAGTGGCCAGCCCGACGATCCTGTTCTCTTCAATGGCACGCTGTGCGGGATTGGGCATCGTCTGACGGCTGGTTCCGTCAATTATCGTGAAGACTTCCGCAAGTGGCCGTCCCAGGGCTTGCTCGCACCACCAGCCGGTCATCGCCTCGGCCACCACATTCAGATACGTCACATTTCCCGCGAGGTCGGTGGTCAGCACGGCGTCGCCGATGGAGTTGAGCGTGACCTGGGCGCGCTCCTTCTCCGCGAACAAGTCCTCCTCCGCCGCGCGCAACCCCGACTCCGTGGCTTTGCGGGCCGTGATGTCCTCGACCGTCTGCACGTACCCTGTCTTGCCATCGCCCAGCGGCGCCGCGTTCAGGCGAATCCATATGACCCCTCCGTCTTCGCGAAGGACGCGGGCCTCCGACGAAAATGACGTTTGGCCCGACGCAGCTTCGTCCCACTCGGCAAGAACACGCGCGTTATCCACAGGGTGAATGATCGCGCTCCAGCTGGTGCCCAAAGTCTGCCCCGAAGCCCGTCCCGAAATCGCGAGGTATGCCGCGTTGGCATACACGCAGCGGCCTAGCGCATCCGAGACGAAGATGCCCAGCGGGGACGCATCGCTCGTTGCGCGGAAACGTGCCTCGCTGTCGCGCAAGGCCTCCCGACTCCGCCTTTGCTCGATGGCATAACGCAGGGCACGTGGCAACCAGTGGGCATCCAGGTGGCCTTTCGTCAGGTAGTCGTGGGCTCCGTGCTGCATGGCCTGGCACGCGCTCTCGTGATCACTCGCCTCACCCAGGACAATGATCAGGGCATCGGGAGCCGCCTCATGCACCCGATCGAACACAGTGATTCCGGCACCGTCGGGCAGCGTCAGGTCGAGCAGGACGACCTGGATGTCCTGCTCGCGCAGTCGCTCGATGGCATCGGACAGTCTTGCCACGCACTCGACGCTGAACACTCCCCCCTGCGCACCGGCCAACGCCCCTTGAATGAGCCCGGCATCTTCTGCGTTGGCCTCGACAAGCAAAACAGTCGTCGGGGCATCGCTCATGATCGGCGAATTGCCGAACAATCCTGCATCGTTCGGGGATGACGCCCGGCCATGCATGTCACCGTCCCGGCCAGGCTGGAAATGTCTTTGCTCAAGTCCGACTGCCTCCTGGCGTCTATCTGGCGTGCATGCATGCTAGTCGCGCGCTTGACGATCATCTGTTCGGTAACGTACATATCGACCGGTACGATCACGCTACATTTTGATCATCGCGAGCAATTGGATTGCCTTCATGCCGGTACCCCAAAGCCTCCGCCAGAATCACCTGCTCGCCGCACTTCCGGCAGACGACTGCCAACGCCTCGTCCCGGGCCTGGAGTGGGTTGCCATGCCGCTCGGCCATGTCCTGTATGAGCCCGACACGCCGATGCGCCACGTCTATTTCCCGACCACCTGCATCGTGTCGCTGCTCTACGTCATGGAGGACGGGGCCTCAGCCGAGATCGCCGTGGTCGGCAACGAGGGAATCGTCGGCGTCACGCTCTTCATGGGCGGCGAAACCACGACCAGTCGAGCAGTCGTGCAAAGCGCCGGGCACGCCTTCCGGCTCAAGGGGCAAACGTTGAAGGACGAGTTCTTTCTCGCGGGCCCGATGCAGCATCAGTTGTTGCGCTACACCCAGGCACTGCTCACGCAGATGGCGCAGACGGCGGTATGCAACCGGCACCACTCGCTGGATCAACAGTTGTGCCGCTGGCTGTTGTTGAGCCTCGACCGCCTGTCGTCGAACGAGCTGGTCATGACGCAGGAACTGATCGCCAACATGCTCGGGGTGCGCCGCGAGGGAGTCACCGCAGCCGCCGGGAACCTGCACAAGGCGGGGCTTATTGAATACAGTCGCGGCCGCATCAAAGTGATCGACAGGCCGGGTCTCGAGGCGCGAACCTGCGAGTGCTACGCGGTCGTGAAGAAGGAATTCGACCGTCTGCTTCCCTATCCGGACACCGGCCAGTGACTGCCAGACAGGCGTGACCGTCGCGCAGGCGGGTCGGACACTGCGCCATCCCGAACCCTGCTGCCGCTCCCGTGCCGGTCAGGGAAGCGCTCCGAATGCCCGCTTCAATCGGGTGCACCTGCCGCCGGCCTGACACCGCCGGGTGGAAAGGGGCGCCGCTCGTGCTGGCGGAAAGCGTTGCGGGCACATTGGCGGACATCCGCTGCACTGTGGCAGCGTCGTCCGCATCATGCGGGCCGCGGGTCCGGTGTTCGATGGTCGAGCGCACCGCGGCAAGGAACAGGCAGGCATCCATTCGGATGAGCCGGGGTCTTGCCGTCACCGACAGCCGGTCAGCGTCCAGGGCATTGGCGGCGTGAGTGCGTTCCACCTTTCACGCACTTGCGTCACCCATAACTGCACCGGGCCTATCTCCGCCGTCGGTGTGCACCACCCCCGAGGCAAAAAAAAGATGCTGACGCAACGGATGCGCCCTGGTCCCCGAAGGACCTGATTTCACTCCCACTCTATTGTTTCCGAGGCTCTAAAACCCACATAAATACTGGCTTTCTTTAGTTCGAACACAGTGTTTTACCGTCATTTTTACCGTCAAAAACAGAGAGCTATTGCTGGCGCGGGGGTGGAGTCGGTTTGACCAGCAGCTATTCCAGCACATCAATGGTCAACAATCGCCAGCATCCTGCCCCGATTTTGCCCGCCCTGCCGCAGCTATCGCCACCAAGCGCCTCAGGTTGGCATGCAGCAGTCGATCGGTCTCCTCTTCCGTCATGTCTCCCCACAACTCGGCTAGCTGAGTCGTCGCTCCGCCTGCATCCCATGGCTTGGCACTGCCTCCACCAATCTGCGCAAACGGACCATCGGTCTCGGTCAGCACACGATCTCTCGGCATGTCCCTAACAAGCGCACGGGCCTTCTCGGAAACCAACATGGCCGGGCCAACACTGAACCAGCAACCCAAAGCGACCGCACGCTGCAAGTCTCGCTTCCCCCCCGAAAACCAATGAAGTACCGGAGTGCCAGCTCCCGGGAATGCCACCAGCCGGTCGAGCACCGCAGGCGCCGCGCGACGGCTGTGAATCGACATGACCCGACCGCCGGCGAGGCTACAGGCATTCAATATGTGATCGAAGACCGTTAGTTGCGTTTGCCAATGTGGCTTGAACTCGGGACCGCCGTCGAGGCCGATCTCACCAACGTACATGGTCTCATGCAAGTGCAGGTCAAACAGCGGCAGTTCGCCGACTCGTTCATGTGCGATTTGCGGATGCAGACCCAGAGCTGTCCGTATGCGCGAGCCTGGCGTAGCGAGTGCAGAGGTACCTTTCCAAGCACTGGGTGTTGTCGTGACTGACAGGACATACATTCCACGCTCAACGATCTCCTTCACGATCATCTTGGGATCGGGATATAGGTCGAGGTGTGCGTGAAAGTCGATCACCGAACACCCAGGACAAGCATCAGCGACTCGATTTCCGCCAGCCCTCTCTCGACAACTCCCATGAGAGCCGGCTTGTCCGCCACCAGGTTCGAACTTAACGTGGACCCGAGCCACCGGGTGGTTCCCATCTCTCGGCGCTCCCCGATACCAATCAATGCCGAGCGGACATCGTCGAACCCAGCGTGTTCGTCGTCGTCCAGAGCAAGATTGTCATAGACGTAGTACGTTGAGTCTTGGCCGCGCCATGTATGGAAAGCGGCTCGCCGAACCTGGCACGGCACACACCGACCGCAATGCTTGTAGCCGAACTGCTTGAATCGACCGCAACTGGTAGTCTGATGCGCGTGCGCAGCAAGCAGGGGCTGTCCCAGGCACTCTTGGAGCATCTCGCCTTTGGTCTTGAAACGGTATGGGTTGACGATCCGAACTCGCAGGCCGGCGGCATCCAACACCTGCTGCAACAACGAAAGGACGATGGGGTGCGTTGTTCGTGTGCTCAGACTTCCAAGTCGTCCACCTGTCAATGGAGGATTGAGCGCAATGAAGCCGTTCTCGCACACATACAGCGTAACCTCTTCACCCGCGTGGTAGCGGGCCAGGGTCGTCGCCATAAAGACACCGTAAGCCAGGAAGATGATCGAACGAGCGCGTTGTGACGGCGGATTCTCGGGGTCCGGAACGTCGGCGTTGTGGTTCACCTGGAAATGACGAAGGCCACCACCGATCTCTGCCGCGAATGCCACTTGCTTCTCACCATCGCCTCGAACCATCTGACTGACCGCGAGCGGCCGTCTACCCTGTTCGACCAGGTCAATCGCACCGATGTAGCTATCCAGACCGCCCGACAACAAGACGATGCAATCCTCCGTCGGATGTTCCGGTTGCCGGTCGGGCTGCGGAAGAATGCCGCCCTCGACAAATCGCAAAGTCCAACGATCCGTGCTCAAGTACGCCAGTAGCCTTTGCAGCGTTTCGGCGTTGTCGTTCCAGAACGGCGCATCGACCACCGAGATTGTCAGATCGAACTCTCTGGTCCAGCCATCCGAGCTGCGATCTCTATGGCCAGCGAGATCGGAAGAAACGACGGCCAATGCAAGCGACAACAAATCCCATGCCCGCGCGGCAGGGGCGACCTTCTCTCGTGCGATGGCCTGCTTCAACGCCGCGCCAACAGACCCGCGCATGGGATCGCCCGAGTTGCCGTACAGCACGACATCCAAATCGCTGGCCCTGCTGTCAAAGTCGAAATCCGAGAGTGCACACGTAATCTTCATTCAACGTACCCCTCGAACACTTGGAAGGTTTCACGAATAGCACTTTGGACGATTTGCGTGATCCTTCCTGCAGCTAAGCGCTGCCCAGTCTCCCTGAGTCTCCTGAACGACGCGGAGACCGTCTCCCGGACATACTCGCGAACCTCCTTGAGTCGACCCAAGCCCGTTGCTGCATTCGGGGCCTTCTCACGAATGGTTCGCCCTATATCTAAGTCGATCCGACGAAACACGTCACCGGCGACGAAACGCTCGACAGCGAGTTCGCGTTGCTCCGGCTGCAGGTTGAGTAGGTCTGCATCAGGAAACTGATTCAGCACGTCGGAAAGCGCATCCTTGATCGACGTTCGGCTCGCCTCAGCATCTTGCGTACCGTCAACCGGACGCACTGCCTCGACAACGGCGTCCATCACCTCATTGGCCGACCTACCGTCGGTCAGCGCAGGATCAAGCGGACCCCCAGTTGCCGTGGCAGCGTTTCCTTGTCCACCCGAGAGCGCTGAATACAGCGCTTGAGCAGTCTGGGCAGTGCCACCCATGCGACGAGTCGCAGTCGAACTGCCGCCATATCCCTTTTTGACGTACTGCCCAAGGCCGCGGCGCATGCTTGCGCCGTCGCCGCTACGTGCATAGTCTCCAAGGTTTCGATTCGCGCCCAAAAAACGACGGGCCGGCGCCATCGGAATTGGCTGCCGAGGTTCTGTAGGCGATGGTGCCGGAGGTGTGGCGTCGCCTGGTTCCGGTGTGGCATCTGGCGGCGCGCCTTCAGCCGACGATGGCGGAAGCGGAAGATCGGGGACCCACGGCGGAACCATCGGTACTCCCGATGGTGAGCCGCTACTTGACTGAGACGTTCCCATTGCTCCTCCTTGCCTTTATCGCGTTCTTCACGGTCTTGGCGATATCCTCATCTTCGTTCCATGCATCGAAAACGTTTTTCGACCACAGCTCGTCGGCAATCTTGGGAACAATGCTCGCCTTGATCTGTGTGGCCGGGCGCTCTTTCAGGAACCCCGAGAGTCGTTGCCCTTGAGGCGCATCTGCAGCAGCCACGGCCATGCAGGCTTCCAGAATCGCAGGCGTTCCCCACTCCTGCTCCTGACGGGCGCGACCGAGTAACCGGTCCATGATCACTGACATCTCAGGCCGCGGCAGCGCCACGAGACGATCCTTGATACTGCCGGCCATCTCGGGATGCTCCAGCAGTGCCTCCAGAAGATCGGCGGCCTCCGCTGACAACCGATCCTCCGGAGTGATCAACGGCGCGTGCTCGCGACTCACGTAGAGCGCACCTCGCAGGTCGATCCCTCCCAAGAGCGGCGGCAAACGCAGCCATTCGGTGATGAACGAATCGTCCCACGGCGGCTTCCTTTGCGCCCCCTCCCCCGCAATGGCCTTCGCCTCCCAGTCGACAAGAAACGCTGGCTTTCCATCGTCGCTCTCGGTGACCGACTTGATCAGTTCCAAGTAGGCCTTGGGATCACCGCATCGCTCGAATAGGAGCACCTTGGCAAGCGCAGATTCATCGACACCGACGCCTTGGGCACGAGACATCGACATGCGAATCGACAGCGCGTTCAGGAAACGCTTGATCAAGCGCGGATTGCCCGCGATTCCGGTCGCGCTTGTCATCAAAGGCGCAAGCCGATCAGCGGCATCGAGGCGCGCAATCAGCGCATCAGAGAGTTTGTCGTTCAGACTTCTGAGGAACTTGAGATCGACTCGCTTTCCTTGCCATGATCGCCCCAGCTGCGAGCACACCTCTCCTCGAATTCGTTCCTTCTCTTTGGAATCAAGGTCGCTGTTCTCGATAAACAGCATCATCATGTATGCACGAACCTCTTGCGTCCCCAACGGCGGAACACGAATCGGAACCTGAATGAGTTTGTCGAAATAATTGATGACAAGCTCATCGTCAACGCCTTGGAAGTGGCGCTTGACGGCGTGCTTGATCATCTGGTCATCGGCCGCGATAACGAACGCCGTGTGCTCCAAGAACAGAAGAAGACGAATGGCCTCCAACGTGGAGATCGTGGTTTCTGGAAGGCACCGATCCAGATCGTCGATGAGCACCACCAATGTGACGCCCATCTCCTTGAGCAACTCTTCAAAACTCGTGCGGAGAGCTTCAATCTCCTTTGGCGGCGAAGTGGTTCTTTTAGGCTTGATCAAGCCTGTCGCCGTTTTCTCAGCTTCTCCCGCTGCCGATTTGACTGCGTCAACCGCTTCCTTGTCGACATCACCGGCGACCAAGCTCTTACCGAATCCCCAGAGTTCCCCGAGAAGGCCTGCGGGCGGTAGCCCCAACGCCAGCGAGGCAGCGGAGCCGGCTGCGAGCTTGATTGCGCGAAACCAGTTGACCCGTTCAAGCAAGTCCTTCGCTTTGTCTATTCCTGTCTTTCGCTCTTCAGCCTCCTTTGCCAACGTCGAAGCGACCACTTCGATCAGCGCAGCGCGTGCATCGTCATATCCCTGATAAAGCCACGCATTGAACTCGACAAAGATGAACCTGCTCGGCTGTGACCCCTCGTCATGCCGCGCCGAGAACTCGGTACGAATCAGCTTGATCATCGAAGACTTCCCGACGCCCCACGCGCCGGAAACGCCAATTGAGATAGGCCGCGATTGCGCCTGCTCAATGATCTCGGCTACCGTTTTAGCAATGCCACCGAAATTCAGAAAATCCTGCGCAGTCTCGTTGTCCGTCCACATCGTCGCAGCCCTCTCTTATTGCGAATTCGCGCGCCGACTCATATCCGCGAGCATGGATAGGCAGGCTTGATATAGGCGTGCATAAACTTGCCCTTCGAGTCCGATGCCATGAGCTGCTGGTAGATCGGCTCAGGAACGTTGTAGTACTGATAGACCCCGCTGTTTTTGAACTCAACTTCAAGCGTGCTGCTGGTCGGCTCGTAGCCAATCGACAGTACTGTCGATGAATCCACCGTTTCTCGTTCCATGCTCTCTATCTCCTCTTGTGTAAGCGGGCTGCGCAACACGCGCAATGTGGTCCAGGTCGGGTTTTGTGCGCGCCAGGATGCCGCAACACGTTCGTAGCTTTCCGGCAGACGAGAACCCTGCCAGCGCTTGGCGACAGCTGGGTCTTCGCTATTCGGTCGGTGCTTCTCATCCGGCAGGGTGATGCGACAACGGATAGGGAGGCGCGCCGCCTCGCCGGTGATGATGGCCTCCCCAACGCGCAACACAGGCAAACTGTCAACCACGCCCGCGAGGTTGTCCGGCAAAGATGCCTGAACCTTCGCGCGATCCGATGAATTCGAGAGACGCAGCGCGATAAATGTGCCGCACTGAGAGAGGATGGTTTCATCGACCTCAGACGGTCGCTGGCTAACGACCATGGCACCGATACCGAACTTGCGCCCTTCTTTCACGATCCGTTGAACCATGGCGCGTGCAGGCCCGTCAGCATCCTTGGAGAGATAGCGGTGTGCTTCTTCCATCACCACAAGCAACGGCCTTGCGATACCGCCCTCGCTCTTCTCCCTGCCCCAGAAAAGTCCCTCATAGATGATCTTGAGAATCGCACCAATCAGACGGGCGACCACAGTGCTGGGAATCCCGGATAGATCGAGGATCGTGATGGGCTTGTCATGCCCCAGCCATGCCTGCAGGAGTTCGGGCAAGTCCTTCGCGGCTTTGCCATTGAGGTCGGGTTCCCACTCACCAGGATGCAACAAAAAATCGTATTGCCTATCCAGCAAGCGAGACCGCATTTGATCCAACGGGCGGCGAATGCCGAGCACGCCGATCTGATTGATAAAGGGCGCTGTGGAACCGGCACCATGAGGTTTGTACCGGGGCGCCTTCAGCGTCGCCGCATCACCGGCTTCATCCAACGCCGGCTGAGTGCGTGGTTGGTCAGCCCATGTCTTGACTTCCGGTTCCAGCAATTCGAACCAGAGCTTTTTAAGGCTGAATGGAACTGGACTGTCAGCCGTCATTGAGTTGAGATCCAGACCGGCAACCGAGGTGTCGTTCACCAGCTTGGTTTTGTAGTCAAAGATGCGATCAAGAATCTGCGACAGCGGCTTATCGTCGAGCTTGCCCATCAAGAAGGTGAGGAGATCGGCTGGATCGAGTGCCCAGAACGGGATGTGCAGCGGCTGCTCATCAGCACTCGGATTGACACGAAAAACGGTCGATACCGAGCGCAGCGCGCGACCGTACTCGCCGTGAATATCCAGCAGCAAACTCCGTGCACTCGGAAACCCAGTCCCGCCCTCTGCACTTCCGCCCAACGCGATCGACCGCAGCAAACTGGCGACGGTCGTGGACTTGCCTGCCCCCGTCGAACCCAGCACCGCGCTATGGCGCGTGACGAGCTTGTCGAGATCGATGCGAACAGGGATGCCCTCAGCGTTCGCCAGCCGTCCGATCATCACTTGGCCGCCGTCCTGCGTGCCGTAGATGACCGCGAGATCCTCTTCGGTCACGAGATGGACTTCGTCCTTGACGTTTGGGTACTGGCTGATGCCACGCTCGAATGACGCACCGACGATCTCACCCACAAGCTGGATCGTCATCCAACGGTCGCCACGATCGTTCGGTTCGCGTGCTGCTTCCGGTGCTGCATTCGCACCGACTTCGGCGACGATGCCGTACAGGTCGTGGTAACCCTGCGGGATACGCACGAAGCTACCGACTTGGCCGATGCGGTAGCTTTTTCCACCAATGATTGCGATGCCCGATGCCACGCTCGGCGACTGACGCACGCTGATCGCAGCACCAGTCACGGCACCAACGTGGCCAAGTAGTGTCGGCTTCGAATTCATGCTGCACCGTCGACGGGGGCCGTCGCAGGTAACGCGGCAGCAACATCCGGAGCGGCAGACGGAAAGTGCTGAGCCGCGCGTGATGATGCGAAGAACCGCGCGAGCCGGTCGAAGCGGCCGAGTTGAAATTGCGCGGCCCCGCTTTTCTCATCAATGCCCCAATAGGTGGCTCGAATGGCGCCCCAGTCGCGAGTCGGCATATCGCCCGGCATCCACGGCGCGGCAATGCCATTGATCATGGCCTTGTCCGGGGAATACAAGCTCATGTTGGCGCGGCGCCCAGCAATGTCGCGGGCGTGGACTTCTTGTTCGAGCGGCTTGAATTGAAACGCGAACACGCTGGCCGCCGGATTGGCGGCCAGGCATTCGTCAATCCGCGCGGAAATATGCGCATCGGCGAAGGAAAACCCGGTCGCAATCAGCAGCGTGTCGGGCGTCATCAGAAATGCACGCAGCCTGTCGAAAAGCGCGGCATACGGTGCCTTCTGCGTCTGGTCGTATTTCAGATGCTCGGGGAACACCAGGTGCGTCGCATTGGCCTGGCCGGTGCGTACCACCTCGCCTCGCGCATTGGCGGCCCAGCCGAGCGAACCATGCAGCTTCCACAAGCGCGTCCAACGCGCTGGCAGATCATTGCTCGCCACTGAAGACGGATCGAAGAAAGGTTCGCTGGCACCACTGAAGCCATCGAAAAATGGGACGCGGGTGCGCTCCAACGCTTGCTCGAACAGCAGGTCGTAGTTGGTGGTGAAAATTTCCACGGGGTGTTCACGCCCCGTGCCGCTGATCCACGTCACGAACTCGGTGTACGGCGAAGGGCCGTCGTGAAGGGGCTTGTTGACGATGGTGCCGATCTGCTCACAGATCGCGTCGCTCAGCTTCTTGTACCCTTCCCCGTCGAGGTCATGGACCTTCGTCTTGCCAATGACGCCGGCCAAGCTGCGCACCCGCGACAGGATCGTTTCGATGTTCGGGGTGTCAAGCTCGGCCCGTACGGCGTCCAAGGTCTTGCCGTAGTCGGCTTTCAGCGCTTCCATCACCATGTCGGTGAGGCCTGCTACCGCAGGAATCAGCGGCTTGTCGCTACCGGGAGGGAAGATGCCGGCCGGCGCGCCCGCCCCGACTAAAAGGCCGATCCGCTTGCGTCCCTGGGCAATGATCTGCCGCAGACTGGCCATGTACTGGTCTGGATTGTGGACACTGACCGTCATCGAGCACTCCCTTTTTTGGCGCAGCTTATGGCGACTTTCGCCTTTGGATTTTCATTGTTACATTTTACGCTCTATTCGTCTCCCAGAAGGATACGAACTTGCCGCTGAGTATCGTTGGTGTTATATTTACCGTGCAGTACGTTTCTTATAGGGGCGCAGATTGAGCGCAAAATATCACTTGCAAACGAAGACGCTAGGCCCGCGAGCAGCGCAACTCTTCACGGAGCTGAATGAGCTGCGTCGGTCTACGTTCACCTTGTCGGATGTAGGCTCGATCACCGGCCTGTCGCCGGCATCGGCCCGTAATCTCGTGCACAAGGCCCAGCAGCGTGGCTTGGTGACACGACTGAAGCCCGGTCTGTACAACCTCGTGCCGTTCGAGCTTGGCCGGGCCACTGAGCACATCGACAGCCCGTACCTGATCGCGCGTGAACTCGCCGGTACCGCGCCCTACTTCCTGTCCCATGGCACCGCGCTTGAACTACATCGCATGGTGACGCAGCCGAACTTCACCGTCTATGTGTCATGCACGAGACGCGTGCGTCCACAGACGATCGGCGGCTATGACTTTCGGTTTATTCACATCACTGCGGAACAGGAATTCGGTGTCATGAAGCACTGGATCGACAAGGAGCGCTTCGTGATGATCAGCGACATGGAGCGCACCATCATCGATGGTCTCCGCCATCCGGCATTTGCCGGTGGCATCACCGAAGTCGCCAAGGGCTTGTGGATGAAGCGTGATTCACTGAAGACCGAACGGCTGGCGGACTACGCACGACGGCTCGGCGTCGGTGCCGTGGCGCGTCGCCTCGGCTACCTGCTGGAACACTATGGTATCGCCGATGCATCGGCGCTGGAGCCCTTGCGCGGCATGCTGACGGCGACCTACCAGCGCCTCGATCCGTTGCTCCCCGCCGAGGGGGCTTTCGTCTCACGCTGGCGCCTCCAGCTCAATGTGACGCCCGAAGAACTCGATGCCGTGAGGCTTGGCTGATGATTCCTCAACGCAACATTTCCCTGATCTCGAACACGCTGATGACCGCTGGCGGACGGCGTATCCCCGAGGCCGTCATCGAACGCGATTACGTGCTGGCCTGGTTCCTGACCGGCCTGGCCGGCCATCCGCTGCGCGACGTGCTGGCCTTTAAGGGCGGTACCGCCCTACGGCGCTGCTGGTTCGAAGACTATCGGTTTTCGGAAGACCTGGATTTCACCTTGACCCGTCCGATCACCTTCGAAGAAATCCTGGCGGGGTTGGACGAAATCTTCGCGACCGTCGAATCCGACTCGGGCCTGCGGATCGCGTTCGATCGCGAAGACCGGCACGGCCACCAGAACAGCCACACCTTCTACCTGCGCTATCAGGGACCATTGCCGGCCGCGAACGACGTGAAGGTGGATATCACGATCAACGAAGTCCTGTGCTTCCCGCTGCAAGATCGCCCGATTCAGCGCATCTACGACAGCTTTGACGACTTGCCCGAAGGCCCAACTGTGAAGGTCTATGCCATTGAGGAGATCGTGGTTGAAAAGCTGCTGGCCTTGAGCGACCGAGCGCGCAACGAACCGCGCGACTTGTATGACCTCTGGTATCTCTTTGACGCGACCGACCTGCGCATTGCCGAGCTTCGCGAGGAACTTGATGCCAAGCTGGCATTGCGACAACGTACCGTGGCCGGCATGGAGCATGCTATTGCCGCCAAAGAAGACCGTCTGCGTCGACTCTGGACCAACCGCCTGGCACACCAAATGAGCCAGTTACCGCCCTACGATGACGTGTTCCGCGAAGTGTTGCGTGTAGTTCGGGCCGCTGATTTGCCCGTGTCCTGACGCGATGACCGCCAGAGTTCATTTCGACCATGGATGAAGCAGTCGTCGTCTTCTCCCGCAAGGGCCTTTTCCAGACGCGAATCACCGCGCGCGAGGTTCGCAGCCGCGAGCACGCGCGCAAACTGTGGCCCCTGGTTGCTCCGGGTGCGATCCAGCAGATGGTGACTTGGGTGAGCCCCTCGTTCGAGGACGGTAAGCTGCGCCGACGTTCGCACTTCCGGCAACTTCCCGTTGAGAAGACGTATGACCTCAAGGAGCAATTCGAAGAGGAAGAGACCAGCCGGCAGCGCGCCGTGCATGAGAGTCCCGAACACCGCCGCGCGAAGGAGTTGATCGCCGCCGAGCTGGCGCGCCGGCTTTCAGCCGGTCTTGCGATGCCGTGGGCGTTCAAGGACGCCGATGCATCGGACTATCCCTTGGAGGGCAATCTGCTGCTCGGCGCCGATCAGGTCGTTACCGAACACCCATTGGATACGCCCTTCGGCAGTCGGTTTCGTCTCGACATCGCGATACTCGGTCCGCCGATTCAGACCGAGCCTATGGTGCTCGGTGGCGTTGAAATCGAACTCGGACACGCCTTCGATGGACGCAAGGCCCTCATCGGCAAGTCGCTTGGTTTTGCGCTCATATCCATCGACATCACCGAGATGACGCTGGACGAAATCACCCCGCAATGGGCTGAGCAGGCATTGACCGCTACGACGCGCAGTCATGAGCAGGGCCGCCGACAAACCTACATATACCTCCACGATCTTCTATATCCACTCTATACCCAGTTGCCGACGTTTCTGGACAGCGAACAGCGGCACCAGTACCTGGTGTTTGCGGACGATGCCACCTTGCACAAGCTGGTGAATTGGATGAACTTGCTGGCAAAGGCACTGGACTACCCGAGCGGCTCGGTAGCCGTCGCCATCGTCAATGGCAAGAGTGAGCAGTCGCGCAAGATGCTGGAGCGCGCCGGTCAGGTGGTCGGCCCTGATTGGGAGCAGTTCAACAACCATCAATGTCTGCGCCTCACCGTCCCGCGCCCCAGGGGCCCTGCGGACCTGCAGGCCCATCGTTTTCACATGACGATGGCGCGATTACTGTTGTCGCACACCGATGCCCTAGTGGGCTACAAATACCGCAATGGCGTCGATAACAACTATCCCGAGGAAGACATCTGGATCGCACGTCGTTGGATTGCTGAGCAAAGCATCCACACGCAGCACCGCGTATTGCCAAAACGCTTGGCTGAGCCGATCAATCGATTGATGAAGGTGGTTTCCGATCTGCAGCGCGGCCACGACAGCGGCAACGCTTTGGTTGAGGAGCTTGGTTAACCGATGGCTACCCCTCCAGACCAAACATGGGTCGACGCGTTACGGCAGCACGTGCAGACAAAGCCTTGCGTGATCCTTCGCCTGGACGAGAGCGACAGCGGTCTGCTACATGCCTCGCGGCGTGGACTGAACGAGTTCACGCTGGCGCGCGCGCATGAACTGTGTGCCGACATCAAGACGCCCACGATCTGCCTGATTTTCGGGAAGCTCTCCGAATGGGCGACCCCTGAAAAGATCGAGCACTTCGCCTACATCGGCCTGGTCAGTTCGCGTAGTCCAGTCACGACGCTGGAAACGCGCATCAAGATCAAGCGTGCAGTCAGCATGGCACCCGATACCGAGCAAGCCGTGTCAGCGCTGCTCAATGGCACAGCCCATGCGACACAACTACAAAAGAAACTGCAGTCTTCAGCGGATGTACTCGTGCTATCGCCAAAGCTCAGCGGCGCATTGATTGATGCACTCGTGGCAATTTCGGCGAATCAAGGACCGATTCGCGCGGTAGCCGAATCCCTCACCGCACCCAAGCGCTATGTCAACTTTTCTGCCGTGCAAGAAGATGCTGTGCAGACCGCCCTCAAAGCGTTCGGCTTGGCAGCCAGCGACCGCGCCAGTCGTATTGACTTGGTCGAATCGCAATCCACGGCGTTGGCGCGCATACCGCTGATGGAAGATTCAGTGATCGAACATGACGCACGCGCCGTCCCTGGCTATACGCTCTCGGCGAGCCATATCACCGGGCGCGCCTTGTTTGAGAAGGGTACCGATAGGCTGGAAGTATTCACTGCCAACCGGCGTGACCTGGAGCATGTCTTCGGCGTGGACCTCATCTACCTCAACCTCACGAAGAAAAACATCGTGATGGTGCAGTACAAAATGCTGGAGCCGAATGGCCGCTTGGGCGAACCCACTGACTGGCTCTACCGTCCCGACCCGAAGATGGCCGATGAGGTGCGGCGCATGCGTGCCTTCGCCGGCACACACGTAGCGGGCCCGCTCGAATACCGTTTGAATCCCGAAGTGTTCTACCTGAAATTCGTGCGACGCAATGGCAGCTTGGCCAACGGCAGCATCATCACGCCAGTTGATCACTATGAACGCCTGTTGCAGGACCCGTCCTGCAAGGGTCCTCGTGGGGCGTTTCGGATCAGCTACAACACACTCGGCGGTCGCTACATCCGGCAGGGCGCGTTTCTCGACCTCATTCAATCGGGCTATATAGGCGCGTACGCCGACACAACCGCAGCACTTGTCACCTTGGTCGAGGCTGTTCTGAGTGGCGATCGAGCGGTCGTCGCGGCCGTTCAATCGTCAAGGTATGAATCCGATGGAGCAATTGCCCAGTAAAGCAATCGCTGACAGGCAGGCGGTCAACGTGTGCTGCGCTTTAACCCGACACGCGGCGGCGCCGCGCGAAAATCAGCGAGTCTTGTTCGACTGACTCAGAACTGAAGCTGCCAGTTCCTTCGTTTCGTCCGCATAGTGCTTGCTGGCAAGCACTTTTGCAGCTAGGTCTTCCATCTCTGCGCCGGTCTGCTTGCTGCCGTTGCGCTGCGCAAGCGCCGACGCCGCGAGGCTCTTGGCGATCTGGGAAGCGCGATCGTTTTGCAAGGTTTCCGCCGCCAGCGTAGCGATGCGAGCGGACGTTTGCTTCGTGTTTTTCGACATGTCGATCTCCTGCGGTGGATTAAGCTTTGGGAGGAAACCGGAACGGCAGTACCGTACTGCTATCCGTCGCCGGTCGCTCCCCTGTACTCACTGGCACCGTGCGCATGCGTGCAAGTTGCACGACCTTGCTCTTGCCCTGGAAATAACCTTCCGGTAGCCCGGCCAGTGATTCGATGTCATGTGCAGCCAACCCGATATGCCGAGGAATTGCATCCAGCGGCATCACGTTCTCGTCGACCAAGAGATCGACGGTGCGGCGTAGCAATCGCGGCCGCTCGGGTGTCCGGTCGCCATCACCAGGTTCTGACTTGGCGCCCCACCGTGCAGAGCGTCGTTTGAAGAGCGCCTGCGCACCCTCCTCATCCAGAATCTTCAATGCACGAAGCCTCATCACGATCGCGCCCACTGAAACTCCCCAACGCCGCTTCAACAACAACAAATCGTCCAGCGTCACGGGCATCCGTACTTCGGTGGCGAGCGTCTCAGCGGGCAACAGGAATGCGCCAGCGAAACGGTGCGCTTGCTGTTCTAACTGCTTGTGGCGATCACGCTCGGTGGGGCGCGGAATGTACCGATGAAGAACCAAATGCCCTAGCTCATGGGCCAAGTCGAATCGACTTCGGTATCCATTGTCCTTGTCAGCCGACAGTAGGATGAGCGGTCGCCCAAGCACTTCGCTCCATGCCGATAGGCCTTCAATTTGCGCTATGCCGGTTTCCTCGCGGATCAAAATAACGCCAGCCCCTTCGACCGCAAGGGCAAGGTCCTGCACCGCCGCACGGCCAATGCGCCACAGATCGCGGCACTCGCTCGCCGCCAGCTCGATCTCTTCGGGTGTGATCTCCTCCGGATCGGAAAACCTGCGACCAGGCAGGTTCAACGCCGGATAGTCCACGAACTCCGAAAGCGCGACTGCAATGTCCTGACCCCATTCAAGCCTGGCTTCGAGCATTGCGCGGGCAGCAACGTGCGCCGATGCGTTACTGCGAAACAATGGCAGCGACACTTTTGCCGTGGGCAATCGGGTGAACCATTCCGGCGTCACATTGACAACGCCGGCAAGCCGTTCCAAGGTGTCACGTTCAGGCGCCTGACTGCCTGCACGCCACTTGCTCACCGTCGCCGGAGAAACACCAACAAGCGATGCCAGCTGCACTTGGCTCAGTCGGCGCGCGGCCAATATCTGGCTAAGACGCTCCTTCTGAAAACCTTGAATGCCCCCACGGCTCATTGCGAAGTTCCATCTTTACCCTGCTTGCCAATGTTCTTCTTCAACCTCGGCGTTGCAAGGTCATCTTGGGTCGCAGGCTTCTGCTCATAACGCTGCACGAAGACATCCAGCGGCTCCCGGAAGAGCCAACCACGCATATCGCGATCAGGTACAGCGACCTGGATCGAAACCGGCGACTCAGGCAGATGTCGCAGCGATCCGGAAAAACAAGCCACGAAAAAGGCCACCGCCTCGGACGGAGGCACGTAACCCTCGAACAACTCCGGTTGAACCAACGGCTCGATTGCCTTGTTCGCCACGGACATTTGCCTGCGGGTGTGGCTGCGTCGTCCGTTGATCCAGAAACCCTCCGGAATATTGAATCTGGCAAGCGTGAAGACGCCGGTCCGACCGGTCACGATGCCATTGCCTCGAATCGCTGTCGGCGACGCATCGCCCATTGAGAGAGCTCGCTGGAACGACTCGTTCATGTGAAAGTGCCGCATCTGCCCGACGACGTGAGGCAGATGGCCATCGTCCATTCCCTTAGCCGCAGCGTAGGCGCGCTGTGCCCCGGCAGCCAAAGCCTCCTCAATGCCCATGACAAGCCCACGAGGAATATTGCGTAATAGCAGATCAGGAATCGAATCTTTAGAAACGCTGGTCATAAGAAGGTGCCCGAGTCGGATTTCGCTCAACGGGAATATACACCTAAATAATTTCGTTTAAAAGAGGTTTCTTCGTGCGTCCCTCCGCCAGCACCACCAAGCCACCCACAGTCAGCATCAACTTGTCCAAGAAGCATCAACAAATTTCGGCCAGACGCTCCGCGCGTCCTGGCGTTGCCGCCGTCGGGCTCGCGGGCGTTGCCCCGCGTCTCGTGCCGAGTCGCGGCCATGTGGCGTTGATCCCTGACGCCTCCGGCCTTCTCTGCGTTCCCGGCCTGCGCGCTGCGCTTGCCACGTGAGTAGCGGAGTGTGGAGTGTGGAGTGTGGAGGGGCGGCCTTGCTGTTCCCTTCAACGTACCACGTCGTTCTCGCCGTCAAGGGCTGCGCGCCCTGCCCTTCGGTTGGCCGCTTGCGTCCGTGCGGCCGTCTGCGACCCCTGACTGCTGCGCTGCGGCGTGTTTCGCCGGTTCCGGGCAATTCCGCCCGATTCGGACCGGAGCACGATCATGTCGCAACTTTCTCTTTCTCTCGATTCTTCCCTTCTCGTTCGCGATGTCGCGGGCGACTACCGTCCAGCCAATGCCGATGAGGTGTTGCAGGCGGCGCGGCGTGTGCTCGCTGGACAGATGCGCGGCTGCGAAGCGCTGACCTCGCCGCAGGTGGTACGCGACTTTCTGCGGGTCAAGCTGGGGGCGCTGGAGCATGAGGTGTTCGCCGTCATCCATCTGGATGCGCAGCACCGTGTCATCGACTACGTCGAAATGTTCCGAGGCACGGTGAGCCAGACATCGGTGTATCCACGTGAAGTGGTCAAGGAGGCGCTGGCCAAGAACAGCGCTGCGCTGCTGCTGGTGCATAACCACCCGTCGGGGGTGGCGGAGCCTTCGCGCGCCGACGAGGTGCTGACGCAAACGCTGAAGTCGGCACTGGCGCTGGTGGACGTGCGGGTGCTGGATCACCTAATCGTCGCCGGCAGTGCCATCCTGAGTTTTGCGGAACGCGGACTGTTGTAGCCCGAGGGGGCCTTGCCCCCTTTTTGCTGCGTCCTTGGTTTGGTGGAAAAGCTGCGCGCTGCGCTTGCCTCCAGGGGTCGGCTGACGCCCACCCCGCCGCGCAGGCTTGGCGCCCCGCAAGACCGCCGAACAGGCGGTGCCTGATCGGCCAGCGCACGGCGCCGTTTTCGCGCTGCGCGCTTTGTTCACTTCCAGTCGGGCGTGCCGGTGGCACACAGTGGCGCTCGCCGCGCGGCGTTGATTCTGCGCATCCCTGGCCCTTCGGCCGCTCGATCGTCTTTCCCCACGTTCATCGCCATTCCCGCGACCGTAGCCAGCGCTGTCCGGCCGTCAAGGCGCGCCGGGCCGTGTCCTCGCTGCGCTGTGGGCCGCACCCACCCGGCGCTGGTTTCCTTGACAGCCAGCCCTCGCCGGCCCGGTTTTTCGCGGGCGATGAACTCAGGAAAGACGGCGGCAAACAGGGACCGGCCCAGGTCTCTGCGCCGAACCAACCAAAGCCACAACGGGCTCCGAATCTTGGAATCCGGTCAGCTTTGAAACCACAGCTTCAATCTCAGGAGAAAGACCATGCAACTCAGTTCCCGTTTTGCTTCCCGCTCCCCGGTGCTGCGCGCCGATCACCCACTGTCGGATGACCAAATCCGCACCGTGGCCCCGTCCATCTTTGCCGAGGACAAGCACGCCAGCCGTTCCGAACGCTATGCCTACATCCCGACCGGCGCGGTGCTGTCGGAGCTGCGCAAGGAAGGCTTTCAGCCGTTCATGGTGTGCCAGACCCGTGTGCGCGATGAAGGCAAGCGCGAGCACACCAAACACATGGTGCGGCTGCGCCATGCCGACCAGATCAATGGCGCAGAGGCCAACGAAATCATTCTGCTGAACTCGCACGATGGCACCAGCAGCTATCAAATGCTGGCGGGCATGTTCCGCTTCGTCTGCAAAAACGGATTGGTGTGCGGCGATACCGTGGCCGATCTGCGCATCCCGCACAAAGGCGATGTGGTCGGGCAAGTGATCGAGGGCGCGTATGACGTGCTAGATGGATTTGACCTCGTGCGCGAACGCCGCGATGAAATGCGCGCCCTCACGCTCGACCGGGGCGAGGCCGAGGTATTCGCCCATGCAGCGCTGTCCCTCAAGTACGACGACCCGACGACACCCGCGCCGATCACCGAAGCGCAACTGCTGATGCCACGGCGCCATGAGGACGACCGGCCCGACTTGTGGAGCGCCTATAACCGCGTGCAGGAGAATTTAACGCAGGGCGGGCTGCATGGACGCACCGCGACCGGACGCAAGCACAGCACCCGGCCTATTCAAGGCATTGACCAGAACATCAAGATCAACCGGGCTTTGTGGATGCTGGCCGAAGGCATGAAGCGGCTCAAGGCTTGACCGGCTGAATCAGCGAGGGGGTGAATGCCCCCTCGACACCGAAGGCACACAACACAGCGGAGGGCGACCATGCCAGCCAAGCCGCCGCGCGCCCATCCGTTCCGTCTGGGCGCGCGGCGGTGGCGTTCGCTACGCGACCGCTCAATGGCGGTAGGTGTTCGCCATCGTTGGCAGGGAGAACCATGCCTGCGTGCGTATCCGGGCGCTCGTGGCGACTGACGTGCAGTGTCGGCCGTCTCTGGTGGCCAACGGTTAACTGATTGTGCTGATCCGCTTGGTGCACGCCCCCTGAGCTACCTGTCCGCATTGACGCAATGGCGTGGAGCCAAGCCTTACACACGCCAAATGTCAAACCGGCGCGTAAGCCCCGGTGCCTCCCGGCCAAGCCGTAAGCACCTCATACCCCTCGGGCGTTACCGCCACCATATGTTCAAACTGGGCGGATAGAGACCTGTCCTTGGTCACGACGGTCCACCTGTCAGCCAGTTGTTTGGTTTCGCGTTTGCCGGCGTTGAGCATCGGCTCGATGGTGAAAACCATCCCCGCCTCCAGCGTGAGCCCTTGCCCGCGCTGCCCGTAGTGCAGCACTTGCGGTTCATCGTGGTAGATCTGGCCAATGCCGTGCCCGCAGTATTCGCGCACCACGCTGAAATGCTCCCGGTGAGCGACTGAATCGCCCCGGATTTTCTAGACGTTCCCGAGCCTCTGAAAGTATTGCTTTTCAAACTCTACCGGCGAGAGCGCGTTGCTGGAACCATGCCGACGCTTCACGTTGTAGAACATCTCGATGTAGTCGAATACGTCGGCCC
>JAHJHI010000025.1 GCA_018824085.1 Gammaproteobacteria bacterium
CGGCGGCACCGTCGGAATCCTGCCGGACCAGGTGCCGGCCAATGGCGAGGGCGTGTGGGCCGATTTCTTCGGACGCCCCGCGTACACGATGACGCTGGCGGCACGGCTGACGTCGATGGCGGCCGGCACGCTGATGGTGTTTGCCGAACGCCTGCCGCGCGGACGCGGCTTCCGTCTCCATTTCCTGCCGTGCGAGGTGGCCGTGACCGGTGACACCGCGCAGCGTGTCGACGCCATCAACCGCAATGTCGAGGCGCTCGTACGACGCTACCCGGCCCAGTACATCTGGGGCTACAAGCGCTACAAGCGACCGCCCGGCGTCGAACGGCCCGCGCGTTAGAATGCGCGGATGTTTGAAAATCCTTCGCCACAGGCCATCGGCGAGCTGTTGCGACGGGTGCGCACGGTGGCCGTCGTCGGCCTGTCCCCCAATGACGCGCGCCCGAGCCACCGCGTGGCGCGGGCGATGCAGCGTTTCGGCTGGCGCATCGTGCCGGTGCGCCCGGCCGTGAGCGCGGTGCTCGGCGAGCCCGCCTATCCGGCCCTTGAAGACATCCCCCCCGATCTGCGGACCGGCATCGATCTGGTCGAGGTGTTCCTCGCGCCGGCCCGGGTCGATGCGATCGTGGATCAGTGCATCGCGCTCGGCCTGTCCGCGATCTGGCTGCAGGACGGCGTGATCAATGAATCAGCGGCGCAGCGCGCGCGTGATGCCGGTCTGACGGTCGTCATGGACCGCTGCGTGTGGCGCGACTATGTGGCGATGGTGAGCGAATGAAGATCCGTTTTTCCAAGATGCACGGGCTGGGCAACGATTTCGTCGTCATCGACGCCATCCGTCAGCAGGTCGAACTCAGTGCGGCGCAGGTACGGTTCCTTGCCGACCGCCATTTCGGTGTCGGCTGTGACCAGTTGCTGCTGGTCGAGCGGGCGCGGCAGCCGGACGTCGATTTCCGCTACCGCATCTTCAACGCCAATGGCGGGGAAGTGGAGCAGTGCGGCAATGGCGCGCGCTGCTTCGTGCGTTTCGTCTGCGAACAGGGCCTGACTGACCAGCGTGAAATCCGGGTCGAGACGATGAGCGGGATCATCACGTTGCGGCATGAGGACGACGGCGATGTGACGGTGAACATGGGCTTGCCGGTGTTCGAGCCGGCGCGCATCCCGTTCGTGTCGATGTCCGACGCCTTCGTGCAGCCGCTCGATGTGGCGGGCGTCGCGGTGCCTGTCACCGCCGTGTCGATGGGCAATCCGCATGCGGTTCAGATCGTGGCGGACGTCGACACCGCACCGGTCGCGGCGAGCGGCCCGCTGATCGAGGCGCATGAGCGCTTTCCGGCGCGCGTCAACGCCGGGTTCATGCAGGTGCTCGATCCGCATCACATCCGCCTGCGCGTCTACGAACGCGGTGCCGGTGAAACGCTGGCCTGCGGCACGGGCGCCTGCGCCGCTGTCGTCACCGGCATCGTGCGCAACCTTCTCGAAAGTCCGGTTCGGGTCACGACACGTGGCGGCGAACTGCGCATTGCATGGGCCGGACAAGGTGAGCCGGTCTTCATGACCGGCCCCGCGGTCACCGTTTTTGAAGCAGACATCAATCTGGAGTAATCGAGGCATGAGAGCCGACGACGTCGCGCGTTACCTGCAGGATCATCCGCAGTTTTTCGAGGACTACCACGATCTGCTGGCGCAGCTCTACGTCCCGCATCCGCATGGCGGGCGCACCATCTCGATCACCGAAAGGCAGATCCTCACCTTGCGCGAGCGCGCCAAGGCGCTCGAACTGAAACTGGCCGAACTGTTGCGCTTCGGCGAGGACAACGACCTCATTTCCGGGCGCGTGCATGCGCTGTCGATCGCCTTGCTCACCGCCGGCAGCTTTGATTCGGTCATGACCGCGTTGCGCGAGCAGCTGGCCGAGGCGTTCGCCATTCCGCACCTTGCGCTGCGCCTGTGGAACAGCGTGCTGACGCGTGACAACGAGGTGTTCGCGCCGGTTGAAGAGGGCATTCGCGTGTTCGCGAACGAGAGCAAGCAACCTTATTGCGGCCCGGTGAACGATCTTGGCGTGCTTGCCTGGTTCGGCGACGTAGCGCCGTCCGTTCAGTCCATGGCGCTGATACCGCTGCGCCGTGATTCGCGCACCGTCGGCCTGCTGGCGCTGGGTGCCACCGATGAAACGCGTTTCGTGCCGGACATGGGCACGCTCTATCTGGAGCGTATCGGCGAATTGCTGGGCGCCTCGCTCATCCGCGAACTGGGCTGACCGCTCCGGGGCGAACGGGCGTATTCCGCCGGACGGAGGCGCGGCGCGGCGCGGCCGGCAGCGCCGGCTCGCGAACCGCCCCGGTTTGGTGCGCGGCTGCTCGCGGAGGCCGCGTTTCGCGGCTGCGGATCGCCCGGCGCGCGGCCCGTTTGAACGCAGTGACACAGACAGTCATTTTTTTCGCGAAACATTGGTATCCTCCCCGTCTTTCCAACCCTGGGAGTTCCTGCGGATGGCCACCAAGAACGCCAGTAAGGCCGACAAGCCGCTAACTGAAGCCGACATGCTGAAGATGTCGGAAAAGGAATACATGAATGAGGCGCAACTCGCGTTCTTCCGCGATTTGCTGAGCCACATGCGTGACGACATCCTGCGCAAGGCCGATGAAACCGTAGAGCACATGCGCGAGGTCGACAACGTGTCCGATCCCGCCGACCGCGCAACGGTTGAAGAGGAACACACGCTCGAACTGCGCGCCCGTGATCGCGAGCGCAAGCTGCTCAAGAAGATCGAGCAGGCGATCGATCGCATCGATGCCGGCGAGTACGGCTATTGCGACGAGACCGGCGAGCCGATAGGCGTGCCGCGACTGCTCGCACGCCCGACCGCCACGCTGACGATCGAGGCACAGGAGCGCCGCGAACGCTTGCAGAAGCTCTACGGCGACTGAGTCAGCGCGAGCCCGGCAATGCGACAACGCCTGTCCCTGCTGCGGCTCGCCCTGTTTTTGCTGTGCCTGCTCGGGGCGCAGCATGGTGCGCTCGTACATGCTTTCGAGCATGTGCGGGCAACTGCGGGCACGTCATTTCTTGACGCAGGCGGTTCCGGCGGTGGCGGCGAGCACGGTCTCGTCTGTGCCGACTGCCTGTCCGCGCAGTCCTTTTCCGCAATCTTTGCAAGTCTCGCGTCCGCGGCGGTACCGTCCGGCCTCGCGCACGTCTGTCGCGCACGGGCGGCCGCGCATGACGCGCACTGCCCGGTTCCCGAACCGCGCGCGCACGGCCCGCCCGCCTCCTTCCTGCTCTGACATCGTGCGCCTCGAAGGCGCGCCCATTCACTGACAGACAAGGGTCGCGTCCGGCGCGGCCCCGCGCCCGCGTGGCGCAGGGAGATTTCATGTTGACGCATTCATTGCGAAGCGCCGTCGCGGCCGCTTCGTTCGTATCCTTTTCGGTTCCCGTCCTGGCGCAGGCCATCCCCAATCTTCCCGCCGTCGTGGTGACCGGCAATCCGCTCGGCAGCGACCTTTCGGATCTGGTCAGCCCGGTGTCGGTGATGGATGACCACGCGCTCAGGCTGCATGGCGCCAGCACGCTGGGTGAAACCGTGGGCAACCTTCCGGGGGTCAGTTCGACCTGGTTCGGTCCGAATGCGAGCCGGCCGGTCATTCGCGGCCTGGATGGCGACCGGGTCCGCATACTGGGCAACGGTGGCGCCTCGCTCGACGCGTCGTCGCTGTCCTATGACCATGCGGTGACGATAGACCCGCTCGCGATCGAACGGGTCGAGGTCGTGCGCGGGCCGGCTGCGCTCATGTATGGCGGCAACGCCGTCGGCGGCGTGGTCAATGCGATCGACAACCGGATTCCGCAGTACGCGCTCGATGGCGCGAGCGGCCGCGTTGAAACCATGCTGGGCGGCGCCGATTCCACCCGCTCGCTGTCCGGGCGCGGCGAATTCGGTGCCAGCGGCTTCAATCTTCACGTCGATGGCTTCCGGCGCAGCACGTCGGACACCCGCGTGCCGGACAGCACCGGCATGTCGCGCATCCGCAATTCAGCGGCGCACAGCGACGGTGGCGCGCTCGGCGGCTCGTTTGCCGGTGATCACGGCTATCTGGGTCTGTCCTACAGCCAGTTCAACAGCGACTACGGCACCGTGGCCGAACCGACGGTGACGATAGGCATGCGCAGCGAGCGCTGGGATCTGGCGGGCGAGGCGCGCGATCTCGACGGTTTCATCACCGGTGTCAAGGCGCACTTCGGTCATACCGACTATGACCATACCGAGTTCGACGATGGCGCTCCTGCCACGCGTTTCCTCACCCAGGGCAACGATTTCCGCCTCGAAGCGAGCCACGCGCCGATCGGGCCGCTGCGCGGCGTCATCGGACTGCAGGCCGACAGCAGCGATTTTTCGGCACTCGGCGACGAAGCCTTCGTGCCGGCGACCGCGACCGATACCCGTGCGCTCTTCCTGTTCGAGGAGATGCGCCTCGGGGCGTTGCGGCTGACCTTTGGCGGCCGGCTGGAGCGAGTGAAGATTGCGTCCGACGGCGGCGGCCCGGACGATCTGAACGCACCGGGCAACGCACGCTTCGGCGACGGGCAGGAACGCCGCTTCACCGCGCGCAGCGCGGCATTCGGCGCAATCTATCCGCTGAACGAAGTGCTTTCTCTGGCCGGGCAGCTCGCGCATACCGAGCGTGCGCCGACCTTCTACGAACTGTATGCAAACGGCCCGCATGCAGCGACCGGCAACTATGAGCTCGGCGATGCGACGCTGGACAAGGAGCAGTCGAATTCGCTCGACGTACAGCTGCGGCTCAAGCTTGGCGAGCACAGCGCAAGCTTTGGCGTGTTCCACAGCCGTTTCCGCAACTACATCGCGCTTGCCGGCTCCGGCAACAGCCGCGATGAAGACGGCCTGATCAACAACGTCGGCGGCGAGCTGCCGGAGTTCGTCTATCAAGCGGTGCCGGCGAAGTTCACGGGATTCGAGGCACAGGCGCACCTGCTGCTGTGCCACTGCGCCGGCGAACTGCATCTCGACCTGCAGGCGGACGCCGTGCGCGCCAGCAACCGCGACACCGGCGAGGCGCTGCCGCGCATTCCGCCGATGCGGGCGCTTGCCGCGCTGAACTGGCAGCACGACGCGCTGCTGACCCGGCTTGAGGTGCAGGGCGCCCGCCGGCAGGAGCGCGTCGACACGAATGGTTCGCCGACGGCCGGCTATACGCTGGTCAACGCTTTCGCCAGCTATCGCTTGCCGGGCGCCGGTGGCATGAACTGGGAAGCGTGGCTGCGCGGCAACAACCTGTTCGACGTCGAAGCCCGCAGTGCCGTGTCCTTCCTGAAGGATCTGGCGCCGTTGCCGGGCCGCAGCGTGATGGCCGGCCTGCGAGCCGATTTCTGACGCCGGGTGCGGCCCGCGCACGCGGGTCGCGCTGTCTTTGTCACGTATCGTTACGGCTTGCCCGAGCAAGCAGAGGGGGTTGCAGGTTAAAGTGAAGATCTGTGTCGACTTATTACCGGTCGTGCCGTTAATTCCCGTGGGTTGAACAGGTTTTCCTTTCTCCGTGGCTTTCTCTTTCTTCAAAAAATCATCCGCGCCTCAGGTCGAGACGCGAAAACCTGCGCAGCCGGTCAGCGGCGGGCAGGCGCCGGTGTCGCGTCCGCCGTCCGCACCGTCCCCGGGCGCTCCGTCGTCCGGCGGGCTGATTTCGCTCGACCTGATATCGCGTGACCCGCTCGACGGGGCGCGCCGCATGGGCAAGGGCGAACTGGAAGTTCAGGATGTGTCGGCCGGGCTGCATCCGGTCATCGAAGAAGCCGCGATGCTGTTCGCCAACAGCGACGACGAAGCCGCCATGCGCCTGCTCGAACGTGCCACGTTCGACGATCTTGGCAATTCCACCGAGCAGGTCTGGGCGATGCTGTTCGACCTGTGCCACGCGCTCGGGCGCAGCGATGCATTTGAAGCGCATGCGCTCGCCTTTGCCGAGCGTTTCGAACGTTCGGCTCCTGCCTGGCCGGCAAATCCTTGCAATGGCGCGACAAGCGGTCCGCCGACGCTGACCCTGTCGGGCAGGCTGTGCGCCGACAGCCGTGCGGTGATCGACCAGTTCGATCGGCTCGGCTGCAAGACGCCGGTGTTGCGGCTCGATGTGGGGCGGATGAAGGACGTCGACGACGACGGCGCGGCCATGCTGCTGGAAGCGCTGGTGAAAGTGCGTCGCCACGGCCGCAGCGTGGCCGTGATCAACGCCGAGCACCTCAAGAATCTCTTGGCGCCGCGAATTGCGCCGGGCGAAGCGCGCGGGGCGCCGCAGTGGCAGCTGTATCTGGAGGCATTGCAGCAACTCGGAGACGAGTCCGCGTTCGAGGACGTTGCGATTCAATACGCGGTCACATTCGAACAGTCGCCCCCGTCCTGGGAAGGCAATCGTGTCGCGGCGGTGGTGGCGCCAGTTGCGGTGCCGCCGGCAAGCGCAGCGAAAGCGTCGCCGGTGCGGGCAAAGGTTGCATTGAGTGGCGAAATCATCGGCGCCAAGCAGGACGCATTCGCGATCCTGACGTCGGGTGACCATCCACAGGGTGTGCTCAAGGTTGATTGTTCCGATCTGCGCCGCATGGATTTCATCAGTGCCGGCCTGCTTTTCAATGTCATTACCGCGGCACAGGCAACCGGATGCCAGCCACGCCTCGTCGAGGTCCGGCCCATGGTGGCCGCGCTCCTGCTGCTCATCGGCGTTGCGGCGGTTGCGGAAATTCAGCAACGGCGGTTCTAGCGCCCGTCCGGGCGCATGTGCCCGGCGCTTGTGCATGCGTTAAAGTGCGCAGCCACTCCCTCGTTTTATCGTTCAGGAACAGGCATGGAACAGTTTCATGGCACGACCATTCTGTCGGTGCGCCGGCCAGGGCAGGTTGCCCTCGGCGGCGACGGGCAGGTCACGCTGGGCAACATCGTTGTCAAGGCCAGCGCGCGCAAGGTGCGGCGTCTCTATCAGGGCCGCATCCTTGCGGGATTCGCGGGCGGCACGGCCGACGCATTCACGCTGTTCGAACGCTTCGAAGCCAAGCTGGACAAGCACCAGGGCAATCTGATGCGCAGCGCGGTCGAACTGGCGAAGGACTGGCGTACCGATCGCATGTTGCGCCGGCTCGAGGCAATGCTGGCGGTGGCGGACCGCGAATCGTCGCTCATCATCACCGGCAACGGCGACGTGCTTGAACCGGAGGGCGGAATCGTTGCCATAGGCTCGGGCGGCCCTTACGCGCAGTCCGCGGCACGGGCACTGATCGAGAATACCGAACTGTCCGCGCAGGATGTCGTGTCCCGGTCGCTCGGCATCGCCGGCGATCTGTGCATCTACACCAACCAGAGTCACACCATCGAAGTGATTGACTGGTAGGTCCTTCAAGTCAGCTTCGAACGAGAACATGACACCTTCAGAAATCGTGTCCGAACTGGACAAACACATCGTGGGCCAGACGAGCGCGAAGCGTTCGGTGGCCGTTGCGCTGCGCAACCGCTGGCGCCGCGCTCAGGTCGCAGAACCGCTGCGGACCGAGATCACGCCCAAGAACATCCTGATGATAGGCCCGACCGGTGTCGGCAAGACGGAAATCGCCCGCCGCCTGGCGCGTCTGGCGAATGCGCCCTTCGTGAAGGTCGAAGCGACCAAATTCACCGAAGTGGGTTACGTCGGCCGTGACGTCGACAGCATCATTCGCGACCTGATGGAGATTGCGATCAAGGATCTGCGCGAACGCGCCATGAAGGCGGTGCGCGCGCGCGCCGAGGATGCCGCGGAAGACCGTGTGCTCGACGTGCTGCTGCCGCCGGCGCGCCCGGTCGGTTTTGGCGCCGACGCGCCGCCGGTGGACGAGTCGGCCACGCGGCAGAAATTCCGCAAGAAGCTGAGGGAAGGCGAACTCGACGACAAGGAAATCGATGTCGAAGTGGCGGTGGCGCCCGCTTCGATGGAGATTCTGACGCCGCCTGGCATGGAGGAGCTGACCGGCCAGCTGCAGTCGATGTTCCAGAACATGGGCGCGCAGCGCCGCCGTGCCCGCAAGATGCGCGTCAAGGAGGCGCTGCGTGTGCTGGCCGACGAAGAAGCCGCGCGTCTGGTCAACGAGGACGAGATCAAGCTGCAGGCTCTGGATGCGGTCGAGCAGCACGGCATCGTGTTCCTCGACGAGATCGACAAGATCGCGACCCGCTCGGACAGCGGCGGCGCGGACGTTTCGCGCCAGGGCGTGCAGCGCGACCTGCTGCCGCTGGTCGAGGGTACGACGGTGTCGACCAAGTACGGCATGGTCCGGACGGATCACATCCTGTTCATCGCGAGCGGCGCTTTCCATCTGTCGCGCCCGAGTGATCTGGTGCCGGAACTGCAGGGGCGCTTTCCGATCCGCGTCGAGCTGGAGTCCCTGTCGGTCGATGACTTCGAACGCATCCTGACGTCCACCGACGCCTGCCTGACCCGCCAGTACGTCGCGCTGCTCGGAACGGATGGCGTGACGCTGGAATTCACGGCGGACGGCGTGCGTCGCCTGGCCGAGGTTGCGTGGTCGGTGAATGAGCGCACCGAAAACATCGGTGCGCGCCGCCTGCATACGGTGATGGAGAAGCTGCTGGAAGACGTGTCGTTCGACGCCGGCCAGCGCGACCTGTCCGTCACGGTCGATGCCGCCTATGTCGATGTCCGGCTGGGGGAGTTGTCGCAAAGCGAAGACCTCGCCCGCTATGTCCTCTAGGCGCGCCCGCGCGCCTGTTCCTTCGTTCGTTTCCGAGCCCGCCCGATGACTCCGATCGCCCGTACGCGTCTGCTTTTCCTGCTGTCCTACCTGTGTTTCGGACTGGTCGCCTATGCGCTCTATCTGCAGCACATCGAGCACCTGGCGCCGTGCCCCCTTTGCATCCTTCAGCGCTACGCCTTTGGCGGCGCCGGTCTCTTCCTGTTGCTCAGCGGCCTGTTCGGCGGTTCGCTGGCTCGCAGCGGGCTTTGGGTGTCCGCGTTGCTGTCGGCCGCCGGTGCCGCTGTGGCGGGCCGTCATGTCTATGTGCTGTACAACCCCTCCGTGAGCTGCGGCCTTGATCCGGTGGAGGACTTCGTCAATAGCCTCCCGCCGGCGCAGTGGCTGCCGCAGGCTTTCTTTGCCGACGGTACGTGCGGTGCGAAGCTGCCGCCGGTGCTGGGTCTCGACATTCCCGAGTGGTCACTGCTCTGGCTCGTCGTGCTCACGCTCACCGCCGTGCTGCTGTCGCTGCGACGCGCCTGAATGGCCTGCCGGCCCCGCAGGGTATCGTCCCGGGCCGGCCGCCACGACGAATTCGGGGGCACGGCGGCATTCGTCCTTTAGCACCGGCGTTTCGCGCCGATAGCATCCAGACAGCGCGCCCGCACGTTTTTCGGGCCTGTAGGACAATGCGCGCTGGCATGCACGCACCGCGTGCCCACGATATGAGGAATCCATGAATAACTCGAAGAAACCTGTCATCGTGGTCGTTGGCGGCGGCGCCGGCGGCCTTGAACTGGTCACGCAACTCGGCGACCGCTTTGCTGCGCGCGGCGAGGCGGACATCGTGCTGGTGGATGCGTCGCCCATCCACATCTGGAAGCCGCATCTGCATGAAGTCGCGGCCGGGCGCATGGACATGCACATGCACAGCCTTGAATACGTGGCGCAGGCGCGCTGGCACAACTTTGAATTCCAGCTCGGGCGAATGACCGCGATCGACCGCGGCCGCAAGACCATCCACATCGAGGCAGTGGCCGACTTCGACGGCGACCCCATGCTGCCGGAGCGGGAGCTGCACTACGACTATCTGGTCATTGCGATCGGCAGTACCGTGAATACCTTCGGCATTCCCGGTGCCGAAACACACACGATGGCGCTGGACACGACGCACGATGCGGAGCGTTTTCGCCAGAAGCTGGTGGCGGCCTGCATGCGGGCCGACGCACGTGCGGAGCGCGGTGAGCCGCATGAGGTGTCCATCGCCATCATCGGAGCCGGCGCGACCGGCGTCGAGCTTTCGGCGGAACTGCGCCACACGAGCAAGGTGCTGCGGGCATTTGGCGTGCACAGCATGGATCCGCGGCAGGACGTGCGCATCACGCTGATCGAGGCGGCGGATCGCGTGCTGCCGGCGTTGCCCGAGCGCATTTCCGCTTCGGCGGAAGAATTGCTGCGTGGCATGGGAATCGACGTGCTGAAGTCGGAGCGCGTCAGCGAGGTGCGCGCCGAGGGGCTTGCGACCGCCAGTGGTCATTTCATCCGTGCGGACCTGATGGTGTGGGCCGCCGGCATCAAGGCCCCCAACATGCTCTCGGAGTTCGGGGGGCTGGAGTCGAACCGGATCAATCAGCTGGTGGTTGACGACCATCTGACCTGCACGCGTGACCCGGACGTATTCGCCTTCGGCGACTGCGCGGCCTGTACCTGGCTGGGGGGCGAAGGGACGATTCCGCCCCGCGCCCAGGCGGCACACCAGCAGGCGAGCTATCTGGTCAAGGTGTTCGGCGTCCGCCTGCGCGGCAAGCGTGATCCGGGCCCGTTCCGCTATCGCGATTTCGGTTCGCTGGTGTCACTCGGCAAGAGCGGCGCCACCGGCAACCTGATGGGTGGCGTCATCGGCGGCAGCATGTTCATCGAAGGGCTGGTGGCCCGCATGATGTACCGCTCGCTGTACCAGATGCACCAGATTGCGCTGCACGGGTGGATCAAGAGTTCGCTCGATGCGCTGGCCCGCTTCATCAAGTCGAGTACCGAGCCACACGTCAAGCTGCATTGAGGCGCGCGCAGCGCGGCCCGGCTTACCGGGTGTCGCGCGCGCCGCACACGGCGCATTCAGCGTCGCGCGGCAGCGCTATGCTGCGCCACTCCATGCCCAGCGCGTCGAGCAGCAGCAGGCGCCCTGCCAGAGATTTTCCTGTCTGCGCCAGCAGTTTCAGGGCTTCCGCCGCTTGCATCGTGCCGATGATGCCGGTCAGCGGAGCGAACACCCCCATCACCGCACAGCGGACTTCTTCCGCGTCGCCTCCTTCCGGAAACAGGCAGTGGTAGCACGGCGCGTCCGGCTCGCGACTGTCGAATACGGCAACCTGCCCGTCGAAGCGGATGGCGGCTCCCGACACCAGCGGCGTGCGCGTGGCTACGCAGGCGCGATTGACTGCGTGCCGGGTGGCGAAATTGTCGCAGCAATCCAGCACCACATCGGCGGCGGCCACTTCGGCCAGCAGTGCGTCGCCGGAGAGTCGCGTCTGTAGCGCGATGACTTCGGTGCCGGGATTGATGTCGTGCAGGGCGGTGCGCGCGGATTCGACCTTGGGGTGTCCGACCGTGCTGTCGCGGTGCAGGATCTGGCGTTGCAGATTGGTCAGGTCCACGGTGTCGTCGTCGGCGATCACCAGCGTGCCGACGCCGGCTGCCGCCAGATAGAGTGCGGCCGGGCAGCCCAGGCCGCCGGCGCCGACGACGAGGACGCGCGATTGCAGGAATCGCTCCTGTCCTTCGATGCCGATCGGGTCGAGCAGGATGTGCCGGCTGAAGCGCAGCAGTTGCTGGTCGTTCATGGATGACGGGTGTGGCAGGGCAGAGTGGCGGCGACGTCCCTGTGCACGGACGGATCAGCGGTAATCGCGAAGCTCCGTCGGCGTGTCGTCGTGGTCGCCGTGTGGGTGATGCTGCCAGGCCTTGACGTAGATTTCATTGGACTTCTTGATCAGCCGTTCCGGCTGGCGCAGGTTGCGCAACTGGGTGTCTTCGCAGAAAAAAAGCATTGCACGGATCAGGCGCATCGTCAGCGACGAGTCCAGCAGGAAACCGTGTGCACGGAGCATGCGTTCGATGCTGCGGAAGCTGTGGTCGGCCAGGCTGTATTCAATGGCAAGCGCACGTCCGCGCTGCCCGGTGACCGTGATGCTGCCCAGAGATGACAGCAAGGCGGCAGCGCTTTCGACGTCACGCGTACAGCGACGGCAGAAGCGCAGTTCGCGGTGCTTCATCAGGCCCGCTTGCGGACCATAACCGGGTTTGCGTGGCGCGCGATGTTCGCGGCCGAAGCGACGCTGACTGGCAGATGCAACCATGATTCAGCTCCTGCATCCGGCGCCGGCACAGTCCGTTGTCGGGGCTGTGCCGGCGTCCGGCCCGGACCGCGCAGGCGCGGCGGGCCTCAGTTTTTCTGGATGATCTGCAAACCCTTCAGCAGATTCAACGCCTGGGTGAACTGGTAGTCGGTCTTCGTCGCGAATTCGAACGGGGCAGACGGCTTTGACGTTTCCGGCTCGCGCTTCTCGGAATCCGGCGTGGCCTTGTCGTCGCTGTCCGGCATGACCACGACCGGCATTTCGCTTTCCTTGTCGTTGTTCAGGTGACGGTCGAGATCGGCTTCGCGCAGGCGCATGCCCGAGGTGCCGTTGGCGGTCTCCTCCACGACGATGTCCGGCACGATGCCCTTGGCCTGGATCGAACGGCCGCTCGGCGTGTAGTAGCGCGCCGTCGTCAGCTTGATGGCCGTGTTGTTGGTCAGCGGAAGAATCGTCTGCACGGAGCCCTTGCCGAAGGTCTGGGTGCCCATGATGACGCCGCGCTTGTGGTCCTGCAGTGCTCCGGCGACGATTTCGGATGCCGATGCGGAGCCAGAATTCACCAGCACGACGAGCGGCACCGTCTTCACGCCGGCCGGCAGGCTCAGCAGGAAGTCGTCGCGCGAGCCGCGCAGGTAGTCTTCCGGCGACGCGACGAAGCGCCGCTTTGCATCCTCCGTGCGGCCGTCGGTCGATACGACGAGCGCCTGCGGCGGCAGGAACGCCGCCGATACGCCGACGGCGCCATGCAGCAGACCACCCGGGTCGTTGCGCAGGTCGAGCACGAGGCCCTTCAGCTCGCCGTCCTTGTAGAGCTTGTCGATGGCCTTGGCCAGGTCTTCGGCGCTGTGTTCCTGGAATTGCGTCAGGCGCAGGTAGCCGTAACCGGGTTCGACCAGCTTGGACTTCACGCTCTGCACCTTGATCACTTCGCGCGTGAGATTGACTTCGATCGGCTTGATTTCACCCTTGCGGGCGATGGTCAGGCGAATGCTCGTGTTCGGCTTGCCACGCATGCGCTTGACCGCGTCGCCGAGCGACAGGCCCTTGGTCGAGGTGTCATCCAGCTTGATGATCAGGTCGCCTGCCTTGACGCCGGCGCGGAAGGCGGGGGTGTCCTCGATCGGGGACACGACCTTCACGAAGCCGTCTTCCATGCCGACTTCGATGCCGAGCCCGCCGAATTCACCCTGCGTGCCCGCTTGCAGATCCTTGAAAGCGTCCTGATCGAGATAGGCCGAGTGCGGGTCGAGGCCGGACAGCATGCCGCTGATCGCGTGCGTGATCAGCTGTTTGTCATCCACCGGTTCGACATAACCCATCTTGACGGCATTCAGCACGTCCGCGAACTGACGCAATTCCTCGACCGGCAGTGTGGCGCCGACCGGTTTATTCGCATTGGCGGAGAAATTGAGACTGAGCAGTACGCCGGCGAACAATCCGACCATGACCAGTCCCGTTTGCTGCAGCTTCTTTTGCATCGAAAGCACTCCGCTTGTGTGTCGGCAGCGAGCCTAGCGGGACACCCATTTCAGCGGGTCCAGCGCCTGCCCTTCATGCCGTAATTCAAAGTATAAACCTGATTCCGAAGCCCCACCGCTGCTGCCGATGGCGGCGATCACGTCGCCACCCCGCACGTTCGAACCAACCGATTTCAGCAGCGCTTCGTTGTTGCCATAGACACTCAGGTAGTGGTCGCCGTGGTCGACGATGATCAGGTTGCCGAATCCGCGCAGCCAGTCAGCGAAAACAACGGTTCCGGCTGCCACGGACTTGACCTCTCCTGCGTTGGCGCGAATGAAAATGCCACGCAGCGGTGTACCGCCATCCGCGCCTTGGGCACCAAAGCCGCGCGCAAGTTCGCCGCTCGCCGGCCACGGCAGCTTGCCCCGCAGTTTCGAGAACGCGAGGCCGCCGAGATCGACCGGCCTCGATTGCACTATCTCGCCGCCGCGGCCCGTGTTGCCGGGCTCTTCGGGGCGGGTGGATGGCCGTGCTTCCGGCTTCTGGGGCGGTGGAGTCGGGCGGGCGCTCTTTTTCGACAGCGCTTCGATGAGCCGGCTCAGCCGCGCTTCATCGCGCTTGAGTGTTGCCAGTTCGCGGCGTTCGCTGCGCAGCTGCGTCGAGATGCGGGCCAGCACCTTGCGCCGTGCCTCGTGTTCGGACTGAAGGCGTTTGCGTTCGCTCACCCGGGCTGTTTCGAGCGAACGCAGCTGTTCGAGCTGTGCGTCCTGCTGCGCCAGCAGCTCTCGATGATGTTCGAGCGCCGCGCGGTGGGTGTCCATCAGGTCGAGCTGGCTTTTCGACAGGCCGCGCAGGTAGTAGAGATCCCGCGCGCCCTGGTTCGGATCGGTGCCCGATAGCAGGTGGCGCAGCGCGTCGGCCTCGCCGGCGAGCTGATGACCGCGCAACAGCTGCACGAGCTGCGCTTGCTGGGCGCGCAGCGTTTCCTCGTCGTCCTTGATGGCTTCGCGCGTGCGGGCCAGCGCGCCTTCGACGTCCTTGCGTTGCGTACTGATGTCGCGCAGGGCGCGCGTTGCATCCGAAATGGCCTTGTCAGACCCCCGCAGTTCGTCGCGGGCCTCACGCTGCGCGCTCTCCGACTGGTTCAGGTCGTCACGCAGCGCTTCCATGCGCTGCTGCAGCGCCCGCAACTGCTCTGGACTCGTCTGAGCGGACCGTTCCGCGTGCGAGGCGCTGCTGAGGGCGAGGCACAGCAGCAGGGGCAGCAGCCGGCCGATCACTCCATCCACGGGGTGCGGGATTCGGACTGCGGGTCCTCGGCGCCCGGAATCGGCGGGCGCTGGCGCTGCGGCACGCCGCGACTCTGATTCGCAACGGCGTCGATCGCGGCGCGGATCGCTTCCTGATCACCGAGGTAGTAGTGGCGGATCGGCTTCAGGCTCTCGTCGAGCTCATAGACCAGCGGTTGCGCGGTCGGGATGTTGAGGCCGAGGATGTCCTGTTCAGACACGTCGTCCAGATATTTGATGAGTGCACGCAGGCTGTTTCCGTGCGCCACGATGAGGACGTTCTTGCCGTGCCGGATCTGCGGCGCGATTTCCGCGTCCCAGAACGGAATGACGCGCGCTACCGTGTCTTTCAGACACTCGGTGCGCGGAAAGCTTTCGTTCGGCACGTCGGCGTAGCGCGGGTTCTTGCGGTCGAGCCGCGGGTCGTCCTCTTCCAGCGCCGGAGGCGGTGTGTCGTAGGAACGGCGCCACGCCAGCACCTGTTCCTCGCCGAACTTCTGCGCGGTCTGCGCCTTGTTCAATCCCTGCAGCGCGCCGTAGTGGCGCTCGTTGAGGCGCCAGTTCGGCCGCACCGGAATCCACAGCAGGTTCATCTGTTCGAGCGCGACGTAGAGTGTCTTGTTGGCGCGCTTGAGCACCGAGGTGAAGGCGAGATCGAAGCGGTATCCTTCACGGTGCAGCAGGCGGCCCGCCTCGCGGGCCTCGATTTCGCCTTTTTCGGTCAGACCGACATCGGTCCAGCCAGTGAATCTGTTTTCCTTGTTCCAGACGGATTCGCCATGGCGCAGCAGAACGAGCTTGTACATATCAAATAGGGGTGTAGTTGAGCGCGGCGTCCCGGTGCGACTTGATTCCCTGCTGACTTGTGGTCTGTAGGTGGGGCGACCGCGCTTGGGCTAAAATGCGCATTTTCCCAGAAAACGCGCCGCACGGCCCCGTAAAAAATCGACACACCGTGATGATCCATCGGGTGGCGGTTGCCGCAAGTGCGCATCCGGGCCACTTCTCCGGCGCTGTCTGCAGCGTCGTCCCGATCAAAAAATACTGGTTGCACCCTTATTACATGGAATTTCTCAAGCTGAACTACATCTGGGCCATCACCGCCGTCATGAGCGGCGCCGGCCTCATCATCCTGTCCCTGCGCCAGAAGGTGTCGGGCCCGAAGGTATCGTCCGCCCGGGCGACCCAGCTCATCAATCGCGAGGACGCGCAGGTGATCGACGTGCGTGATCAGGCGGAGTGGGCCAAGGGCCGCATCAGCGGTTCGCGTCACATTCCCCTGGCGGAGCTGGACAAGCGCATGGGGGAACTTGAGAAGTTCAAGCAACGTCCTGTCATTGTCGCCTGCGCGAGCGGCAGCCGCTCTTCGAGCGCGTGCTCGGCGTTGCGCAAGGCCGGTTTCGAGCAGGTGTTCGCACTCGACGGCGGGCTGGGCGCCTGGGAGCAGGCCGGATTGCCGCTGACGAAAAAGTGAACTGACCATGGCTCGAGTATTGATGTACACCAGTGGCTACTGCCCGTATTGCTCGCAAGCGGAGCGCCTGTTGCTGAGCAAGGGGGTTGCCGACATCGAGAAGGTGCGCATCGATATCGACCCCGAGCAGCGGGCTGAAATGATGCAGAAAACAGGCAGGCGTACAGTGCCGCAGATCTATATCGACGACTTCCATGTCGGCGGGTGCGATGACTTGTACGCGCTGGACCGTGAAGGCAAGCTGGATCCCTTGCTGCAGGCGTAATGCCGGATAGTGCAGCGTTTTATCACCAACCGAGAAGCGAAAAATGGCCGACGAAGCAGTGCAACCCCAACAGCCCCAGGGCCCCGTCTTTTCCATCGAAAAGGTCTATGTGAAGGACCTGTCGCTCGAGGTGCCGAACGCGCCGGAAGTGTTCCTGAACCGTGAAAACCCCAATGTGCAGATCCAGTTGCAGACCGAGGGCAAGGCCGTGCAGGACGGCGTCTATGACGTGACGCTGACGGTGACCGTCACCGCCACCATCGGCGAGAAAACGATGTTCCTGGTGGAGGCGCGTCAGGCCGGCATTTTCCAGATCCGCAATGTGCCGCAGGACGATCTGCAGCCCATCCTCGGCATCGCGTGCCCGAACATCCTGTTCCCGTATGCGCGTGAGACCGTGTCGGACTCGATCAATCGCGCGGGTTTCCCGCCGGTCATTCTTGCGCCGGTGAATTTCGAAGCGCTGTACCAGCAGCGCAATCAGGCGGCACAGGCTCCGGAAAGCCCCACCGTCCAGTGATGAAGGCCGCTGTGCTGACCGCGCTGATCGTGTTCGCGAGCCCGATCGCCATCGCGGCGTCGGGCGTCGAGTTCCGTTCCGTATCCGACGTGGCGGTGATGTATGACGCGCCGTCCCGCGAGGCTCGCCAGCAGTTCGTCATTGCCCGCGACACGCCGGTCGAGGTCGTGCGCAGCCAGGCCGGATGGGTCAAGGTCCGGGAGCCGGGCGGCATGCTTGCCTGGCTGGAATCGTCGGTGCTGGCGCCACGCCGCACGCTTATCGTGTCCGCCGAGCGAGCCCGCGTGCTGGCGCGCGCCGAAGATGCAGCGCCGCTGGTGTTCGAGGCGGAGCGCCATGTGTTGCTGGAACCGCTGTTCGAGCCGGCGCCCGCCGGCTGGGCGCGAGTGAAGCATCGCGACGGCCAGAGCGGGTTCGTGCGCATTTCCCAGGTGTGGGGTCTGTGACAGGGGGTGTGCGGTGAAAGTATGCGTTCTGGGTGCGGGCGCGTGGGGAACCGCGCTTGCCATCGCATTTGCGCAGGACCATGAGGTGCGTCTTTGGACGCGCAATGCGGCGCATGCCTCTGCGTTGCGCGAGCAGCGCAGCAACGCCCGTTATCTGCCGGACGTTGCGCTGCCGGACTCCGTGTCGGTGTTTGACGACGAACAGTCGGCGCTGGCGGGCTGCGAACTGGCACTGATCGTCACGCCCATCGCCGGTCTGCGGACAGCGCTCGTGGCCGTTGCCAAATCCGGCGTCCCGGCCGTGCTCTGGGCCTGCAAGGGATTCGAGGCAAAAACCGGCATGCTGCCCAGCGCGGTGGCGGCGCAGGAGCTGCCGGAGCAGGTGGCGCGCGGGGCGCTGAGCGGGCCGAGTTTCGCGATCGAGGTGGCGCGCGGCATGCCGACCGCCATTACCGTCGCAAGCAACGACATCGAGTTTGCCACCGGTGTCGCGGCCAATCTGCACAGCCCGCGCCTGCGCCTCTATGCGCACGACGACCTGATAGGCGTGGAGGTCGGCGGCGCCGTCAAGAACGTGCTCGCCATCGCGACCGGCGTGTGCGACGGACTCGGTTTCGGCATGAATGCGCGCGCTGCGCTGATCACGCGCGGGCTGGCGGAAATCGCCCGCCTTGGCGAGGCGCTGGGCGGGCATGGCATCACTTTCATGGGGTTGGCCGGCATGGGTGACCTCATCCTGACCTGTACCGGCGACCTGTCGCGCAATCGCCGCGTAGGCCTGATGCTGGCCGAAGGCCTGGCGCTGTCCGACGTGCTGACACGGCTCGGGCATGTTGCCGAAGGCGTGTCGACGGCGCGTGAAGCAGCGGCGCTGTCGCGTCGGCTGGGTGTCGACATGCCGATCACGCGCGCGGTGTCGGATGTGCTCGACGGACGCATCTCGGCGGTCGATGCGGCAGAGCGGTTGATGGCGCGCGACCCGAAGATCGAGCAGGAGGACGTGATCCAGCGGGCCCAGGAAGGGAATCAGGAAGGCTGAACCGCGCCGGAGAAGTCGTGTTGCCGCCAGGCTTCGTAGGCGACGATGGCGACCGAATTGCTGAGGTTCAGGCTGCGGCAGTCCGGGCGCATCGGGATGCGCAGCCGCTGCGCGCTCGGAATCGCATCCAGCAAATCGCCCGGCAGTCCGGCGGTTTCCTGACCGAACAGGAAGATGTCGCCGGCGTTGTAGTGCGGCGAGGTGTGCGCGATCCGTCCGCGCGTGCTCAGCGCGTACAGCCGCGGATCCGCTGCCTGTATCGACAGCGCGGCGGCGAGTGCGCTCCAGTTCTCGTGCACCGTCACGTTCGCGAGGTCGCGGTAGTCCATGCCGGCCCGCGCAAGCTGCCGGTCCGACATGTCGAATCCCAGTGGTTTCACCAGATGCAGCGCAAAGCCGCCATTGGCGCACAGGCGCATCACGTTGCCCGTGTTCGGCGGAATCTCCGGCTGGTACAGAACGATGTTGAACATGTGCCGCGTGCGCTCGGACGAGGGGCCGCAAGGGTAGCAGTGCGTGGCACCTGTGATCCAGTGCTGCGCGCGGTCATGGCGTACGGGCGAGCACGAGGTTGTTCACGCTGACGGCGCCGGCCGCTTTCAGCACGCGTGCCACTTCATGCAGGCTGGCGCCGGTCGTCAGCACGTCGTCGACCACCACCACATGCAGTCCGTCGACCCGTGCCCGCACAGCGAAGGCTCCGCGCACGTTGCGCCGCCGTTGGGACCATGCCAGTTCGCGCTGCGGCGGTGTGTCATGCAGGCGTTCCAGGCCGAACGCGTCGAAGCGCACACTGGCGAGCCGTGCCAGCGGCCGGGCGATCTCGACCGACTGGTTGAAGCCGCGCAGCGCCAGCCGGCGCGGGTGCAGCGGCATCGCGAGCAGCAGGTCGCAGTGCGGCATGCCGAGTCCGTGCAACTCGCGCGCGAACCAGCCGGCCAGCGGCAGCCGGGCGTGGAACTTCAGCGCGTGGATCAACCGGTCGGCCGGTTCCGCGTACTGCCAGCACGCCTGAGTGGTGTCGAACGACGGCGGCTTCTTCAGGCAGCGCCCGCAGATGCCCGGCGTGGACAGCGGCAGCGCGCATGTCGGGCAATGCACGGCGGGCAGCACGGGCAGGTCCGCCCGGCACCCCGCGCACAGCAGCGCGTCGCCCGCTGGCAGTCCGCACAGGCGGCATTGCTGGGGCAGCAGTGCCGCGCGCAGGGTGCGGCCTGCGCGGCCGATCACGCGGCGCAACATCGCCGGGCCGTTTTCGAAGAAAATGGCGGCTTCGCCGTTCTGGCGCATTCGCGTGCGCTTGTCACCGTCCCATGAATACCCAGGTCATCCATTTGCCGCCAGCCTCCCGTTCCACGCAACCTGCGCGCTGGACCACGGACCAGGTCGAAGCACTGTTCGCACTGCCTTTCTCCGATCTCATGTTCCGTGCCCAGCAGGTGCACCGCGAGCATTTTGATCCAAATGCCATACAGCGATCCACGCTGCTGTCAATCAAGACCGGCGGTTGCCCGGAGGACTGCGGTTATTGCCCGCAGTCGGTGCGCCACGATACCGGCGTGACCAGTCAGGAACTGATGCCGGTTGCCGACGTGCTGGCGGCCGCGCGCGCCGCGCGCGACGCCGGCGCTACGCGCTTCTGCATGGGCGCCGCATGGCGCGGCCCGAAGGAGCGCGACGTCGAGGCGGTTGCCGAAATGATCTCCGCCGTGAAGGGCCTTGGTCTTGAGACGTGCGCCACGCTGGGCCTGCTGCGCGAGGGACAGGCGGAGAAGCTCAAGCAGGCCGGTCTCGACTACTACAACCACAACATCGATACTGCGCCCGACTACTACGGCGAGGTGATCGGCACCCGCACGCAGCAGGACCGCTTCGACACGCTGGAAGCGGTACGCGAAGCAGGCATGAATGTGTGCTGCGGCGGCATCGTCGGCATGGGCGAGTCGCGTCGCGCGCGCGCCGGCCTGATCGCCACGCTGGCCAGCATGGACACGCCGCCGGAGTCCGTGCCGATCAACAATCTGGTCAAGGTCGAAGGCACGCCGCTGGCTGACGTGCCCGATCTCGATCCGTTCGAGTTCGTGCGTACCGTGGCCTGCGCGCGCATCACGATGCCGACGAGTCATGTGCGCCTGTCGGCCGGCCGCGAGGCGATGAGCGACGAGATGCAGTCGCTGTGTTTTCTCGCCGGTGCCAATTCGATCTTCTACGGCGACAAGCTGCTGACCACCGGCAATCCGCAGGCCGAGAACGATCGCCGCCTGTTCGAGCGTCTGGGCGTCAGATCGGTCTGAACGCGGAGGCAACGGACATCGCCGCTTCCGTTCCACCCGACGTTGCGCTGGACGGCCGTGCTGTTGCGCGCGGCTTTGAACGTGCCGCCGGCCGCTTTGACCAGGCCGCCGTGCTGCATCGCGAAGTGGCCCGCCGCATGGCGGAGCGGCTCGACATGGTGATGCTGAAACCGGCCCGTCTGCTCGATCTCGGTTGCGGCAGCGGCGCCGACCTGCAGCCGCTGCGCGCGCGCTACCCCGACACGCAGATGGTGGGCCTGGACCGCGCGGCGGCGATGCTGTCACGCGCGGCGGAACGCACGCCGCGCTGGCGCCGCTGGCTGCCCGGCGTGCTGGGCGGGCAGCACACGTCGCTGGTGCGTGCAGACATCGCGCACCTGCCGCTCGCGCCTCGCAGCATCGACATGGTGTGGTCCAACCTCGCGCTGCACTGGCTGCCGGACCTTCCCGCCGCCTTGCGCGAGATCCAGCGCTGCGTGCGCGTCGGCGGCCTGTTCACGTTTTCCATGCTCGGTCCGGACACCTTGCGTGAACTGCGCACGGCGCTCGACGCGCTTGGCATGGCCGGACGCGTGCACCGCTTCATCGACATGCATGATGTCGGCGACATGCTGGTCGAGGCCGGATTTGCCGAGCCGGTGATGGACATGGAGCACATCACGCTGACTTTTGCCGAGCCGCAGGGGCTGTATCGCGACCTTGCGGACACCGGCAGCCACTGCGCGCTGGCGGCGCGGCCCCGCGGCCTGTTTACGCCGCGCGCGCGGCGCAGCCTGGACGACGCGTTGCTGCGGCTGCGCGAGGACGGACGCCTGCCTGCAACGATGGAAATCATCTACGGCCATGCCTGGCGCGGTGAGCCCAGGCAGACGGACGACGGGCGCGCCATCATCCGCTTCGAACGCGGAGGCCGGCCGTGATGCGCGGACCGGAACATGGCTGCTGACGCGACGCACCGGGGACTGACGTGCTGATGCGGCCACCGTACGCCACCTCCCGTGGCCGACTCACGCTGCTCATGTGCGCGGCTGAAGCACTGAGCATGACGGGTTTCGCGGCCTATCCGTCCTTCCTGCCGCTGCTCAGCGATCTGTGGCAGCTCACCGGCACCGAAGCCGGGCTGATCGGCGGCGCCTTCTTCTTCGGCTACATGGTGGCTGTTCCCTTCCTGTCCGGCGCGACCGACCGGGTCGACGCGCGCGGCGTCTATCTGTGTGCCTGTCTGTTGATGGCGGGCGGCACGCTGGGTTTCGCGCTGGCGGCGCAGGACGTCTGGAGCGGCGCTTTCTTCCAGGCGATCTGCGGTGCCGGGCTGGCCGGCTGCTACATGCCCGGACTGCGCGTGCTGACCGACCGCGTGCCGGCCGATGGCTCGACGCGCCACATCGCCTTCTATACGTCGAGTTTCGGCATCGGTACCAGCGGTTCGCTGCTGCTGGCCGGCGCCCTCGGGCGCATGCTGGACTGGCGCATGGCCATCGCGCTGATGGCCATCGGCCCGCTGCTGGCGGCGCTGCTTGTTCTGATCGGCGTCGCGCGCAAGGCGCCACCGGCCGGCGGGCAGGCAAGCTGGCTGCCACGTTTCGGCCCGGTGCTCGCACATCCGCGCGTGCGCCGGCTGGTGGCGGGCTATGCCGTGCATTGCTGGGAGCTGTTCGGGCTGCGCTCCTGGATGGTCGCCTTCATCGCGTTCGCCTATGGCATTTCGGCTGCGCAGGCGTGGCTGACCCCGACCGAGGCGGCCGCGCTGATCAATCTGCTCGGCCAGCCGGCCAGCCTGTTCGGCAACGAAGCCGCGATGCGGCTCGGCCATCGGCGGTGGATCATCGCGATGATGATCGCGTCGGGCGTGCTGTGCTGGGTCGCCGGTGCGGCGGCAGTCGCGCCATGGTGGCTCATGCTGGTCCTGCTCGCGCTGTACAACGCGGCCGTCATGGGAGATTCGGCGTCGCTGACCGCCGGGTTGGTGCATGCGGCGCCAGCGGCACATCGAGGGGCGGCGATGGCGCTTTATTCGCTCGGCGGATTTGGCGCCGGCTTCATCGCGCCCATGGTGTTCGGCGCCACGCTGGACGCCACCGGTGGTGCGGGCAGCGCAGCCGCGTGGATGTTCGCGTTCGCAACGCTGGGTGCCGGTTGTCTCCTGTGGGGGCTGACCGCGCTGCGACGGCCGTAGCGCCGACGGCGCGCGGGTGCGCACGGCGATGCAGTGAGTGTTTCCGGAGCCTGTTTCATGACCACCATCCTGTCGTCGCGCGTGTGCAGGGGCCTGGTCGTGCTGTCGGCACTGTGCACCGTGCCGTCGCCCGTCCTTCGCGCGAGCGACGCTGCCACGCCGCTCACGCCGATTCCGCGCATCCAGGGCAACGCGGCGTCCAGCCCGCTGGACGGGCGGGTGATCTCGACCGAAGGTGTCGTGACGGCGGTGTTTGCCGGCCTGTCGGGCTATTTCCTGCAGGACGAGACCGGTGACGGAGACGCGTCGACGTCGGACGGCGTGTTCGTCCATGCGCCACGAGGTGCCCGCGTGAAGGTGGGTCAGAAGGTGCGCATCACGGCCCGCGTCGCGGAATTCGCCGGTGTCACCCAGCTCGTGTCACCGGGCGTGCCGGTCGTGCTGCGCAACGGTGTTTCGATGAAGCCTGCGGACGTGACACTGCCGGTCGCGCGTGATGGCGACCTCGAACGCTACGAGGGCATGCTCGTGCGCATCCGCCCGGTGCTGACGGTGTCTCACAACGGGCTGCTCGGCCGCTACGGGCAGCTCACGCTGTCGGCGCAAGGCCGTCTTGAGACACCGACCAACCGCCATTCACCAGGCTCGCCGGACGCGGCCGCGCTGCGCGATGCCAACGCACGGCGCCGCATCGTGCTGGATGACGGCTCGCGGGCGCAGAACCCGAATCCGCTGCCTTTCATCGGTGCCGGCAATACCGTGCGTGCCGGTGACACCGTCAGGGATGTCACCGGTGTCGTCGATTTCGGCCCGGTCGGCGTGTCGGGCAGCGGCATGCGTGGCTATACGCTGCATGCCGTGGAGACTCCGGTCTTCCGGCGCGCGAATGCGCGCAGCGCACGTCCGGCGGATGTCGGCGGCACGGTGCGGGTGGCAAGCTTCAACCTGCTGAACTTCTTCACGACAGTCGATCGGGCGGGCAGCGGCTGCTTTCCGGGCGGTGCGCGAAGCGACTGCCGGGGGGCAGACAGCCCGGCCGAGTTCGTCCGGCAGCGGGACAAGATCGTTGCGGCGCTGAGTGCGCTTGACGCCGATGTCGTCGGTCTCGTCGAGATGGAGAACAACGGCGACGCCGCGTTGAAGGCACTTGTGGCGGCGCTGAATGCCGCAGCAGGCCAACGGCGTTACGCGGTTGTCGGCGCACCGTCGGGCGCGCGCGGACGGGATGCCATCCGCGTGGCGATGATCTATCAGCCAGCCCGCGTGTCGGCGGCGGGAGACGCCATCAGCGATGGCGACGCGGCTCACCATCGCCCGCCGCTGGCGCAGACGTTTGCCACCGCCGGCGGCGAGCGCTTCACTGTTGTCGTGACGCATTTCAAGTCCAAGTCGTGCCGCAACGCGGACGGCGCCGACGCAGACCGCGGTGACGGGCAGGGCTGCTGGAATGCGCGGCGTGTGCGCCAGGCTCATGCACTGGCCGCATTCGTGCGGCGCCTCGCGGCGAGCCGGGGCACGCCCGATGTCCTGGTGACCGGCGACCTCAACGCGTATGCGATGGAAGATCCGCTGCGCGTGCTGACCGACGCCGGCCTGCGCAATCTGTCCGCCGGCATCGTGCAGCCCTACAGCTACACCTTCGACGGAGAGGCAGGGCAGCTTGACCATGCGCTGGCGAGCGCCAGCCTCGCCGCACGGGTGAGCGGCATCACGCTGTGGCACATCAATGCCGACGAACCGGCGGTGATCGACTACAACACTGAATTCAGGCGGCCGGATCGATACGCGCCGGATGCCTATCGCTCATCCGATCACGATCCGGTGCTGGTGGGTTTGCGGTTCTCGCGGCGCGCCCGCGAGCGATGACGGCGCTTGCCGGCCGGCTCAGGCCGTCTGCGCGTGCAGCGTGCGATGCATGCGCCGGGCGTGCCAGATGCGCAGTGCGAACAGCGCGGCAAGGATGGTTGCGTAGATCAGCGGCTCGGTGATGTCCTTCTTCACCAGCCACCAGTAGTGCGCGACACCCAGCACTCCGACGGCGTACACGAGCCGGTGCAGGCGCTGCCAAAGGCGTCCGCCAAGGCGGCGGATCATGCCGTTGGTCGATGTGGCGGCAAGTGGCAGCATCAGCGTGAATGCGGCGAAGCCTGTCGTGATGAAGGGACGCTTGATGATGTCCTTGATGATGCTGCCAGCATCGAAAAACTGGTCGAGCCACAGATAGGTGGTGAGGTGCAGGCAGCCGTAGAAGAACGCGTACAGGCCGAGCGTGCGGCGCAGCCGGACGAGCCAGTGCCAGCCGGTCAGGTGGCGCAGCGGCGTGACCGCCAGCGTCAGCAGCAGCATGCGCAGCGTCCAGTCGCCGGTGGCGCGCGTGATGAACTCGATCGGGTTGGCGCCGAGTGCGTCGCGCAATGCGTCCGCGACCAGCAGCAACAGCGGCAGCAGACAGGCGAGCCAGACTGCGCGCCATATCCACGCGAACTGACGCTTGTCGGGCGCGCCGTTCCGCGTGGCGCTGCGCGTGCCGACACCGGGTTGTGCGCGGGCCTGCATGGTCAGAAGTGCTTCTTCAGGTCCATGCCCGTGTAAAGGGATGCCACCTGATCGCCGTAGCCGTTGAACTTCAGCGTCTTGCGCTTGATGAACTCGCCGATGCGCCGTTCCCGTTCCTGACTCCAGCGCGGATGGTCGACCTCCGGATTGACGTTCGAATAGAAGCCGTACTCGCGCCCGTTCGACTTGGTCCATGAGCTCAGCGGCTCCTTGTCCGTAAAGCGGATCCTCACGATGGACTTGGCGCTCTTGAAGCCGTATTTCCACGGAACGATCAGCCGGATCGGCGCTCCGTTCTGATTGGGCATGACTTCGCCATATAATCCGAGCGCTGCGATGGTCAGCGGATGCATGGCTTCGTCGAGCCGCAATCCTTCCACATAGGGCCAGTCGAGCACCTGCCGCCGGGTGCCGGGCATTTCCTTGGGATCGAGGTGGGTCACGAATTCCACATACTTCGCACCGCCCAGCGGCTCGACCTGTCTGAGCAGCGCGGACATCGGAATGCCGACCCAGGGCACGACCATGGACCATGCTTCGACGCAGCGGAGGCGATAGATGCGTTCTTCCAGTGGTGCGACCTTCAGGATGTCGTCGATATCGAGCGTCTTCGGCTTGTGCACAAGACCTTCGATGCTGACAGTCCACGGACGCGTCGCCATGCGGTGCGCATGGCGTGCCGGGTCGCTCTTGTCGGTACCGAATTCGTAGAAATTGCAGTAACTTGTGATGTCGTCGAAGTCATTCAGCTTTTCGTCGGTCGAATACGGGCTCTTTACGAGCGGACCGAGCGTCTTGCCGCGCGCCGCGACGGCGTGTGCCTTGTCGGGCAATCCTGCGCCAAGCAGTGCGGCGCCGATGCCGATGGCGCTGCTGCGCATGAAGTCGCGGCGTGCATCGAATACGGCGCGGGGCGTGATATCTGACGGTGCGACATCTGCCGGGTGTTTGATCAGCATGGGGAGCTCCTCGTTGTACTCACTACCAGACCGACCTGTCGGGCCAGACCTTACCTGCAGGGTCCGGCGATGAAGCGAAAGATCTATCCGGCGCTGCTCGACGCATTGATGAATGCTCGGCCCGAAGCCAAGTGCGACGCGGTTTCCGCGCTCTGGGGGGCGCTGGAGTCGGGCGAAGTCTTCGACCGGGAGGCGCCGGACGCCCACGAGATCGAAGACGCCGGCCGGCCGGCCAGGCCCGAGCTCGTCGAGCCGGCCGCGTTGCGCTCGCGTGGTGTCGGCAATCGGGAGGGGCATGCGGCGATGATTCACGCCATCTGCCACATCGAGTTCTCCGCCATCAACCTTGCGCTCGACGCCGCGTGGCGCTTCCGTGACATGCCGGATGCGTTCCTCGCGGACTGGCTGCACGTGGCGGCCGACGAAGCGCGGCACTTCGGGTTGCTGCACGCGCATCTGCGCTCGCTCGGTTTCGAGTACGGCGACTTTCCGGCGCACGCGGGCTTGTGGGACATGGCGCGGCGCACCGCTGGCGACGTACTGATCCGCATGGCGCTGGTGCCGCGCGTACTGGAAGCCCGCGGACTTGATGCGACGCCGTCGATCATGGCCAAGCTGCGGACCATCGGCGATACCGATGCCCTGGCCATCCTAGACATCGTGCTGATGGACGAGATCAATCACGTCGCCATCGGTGACCGCTGGTTCCGCCATCTGTGCGCGCAACGCGGGTTGGACAGCGAATCAACCTTTCTGAGGCTGTTCAATGAGTTCGAAGCACCGCGCCTGCAGCCGCCGATCAACCAACAGGCGCGCATCGCCGCCGGATTCTCGGAACCGGAGCTGGCGAAACTGGCGGCCTTGCGGGGTCCTGCGGGCGACTGAGCAGGGTCCGATGGGGACATAAAAAAACCCGCCGATGGCGGGCTTTTTCCGTTGGAGCGTCGTTCAGCGCAGGCCGGCTGCGTAGTCGGACACCGCCTTGATTTCGGCGTCGGTCATCTTGACGGCAATCATGCGCATCATCTTCGCGGGATCATTCGCACGTTCCTCGAGACGGAAGGCCTTCAGCTGCGCTTCGGTGTATGCGGCGTACTGGCCGCCGATGCGCGGAAACTGCGAGGGCAGGCCGGCGCCGCTCGGGCCATGACAGGCTGCGCAGGCCGGCAGGCCTTTGCTCTGGTCGCCGCCGCGCCACAGCTTCTGGCCGAGTTCCAGGCTCTCGCGGCTGCCCTTGGCCTTTTCGGGAATCTGCTTCTGGCTTGCGTAGTAGGCGGCAACATTGCGCATGTCCGCGTCCGACAGGCCTGCTGCCATACCCGACATCACCGCATTTGCGCGTTCCGCGGGCTTGCCGTCCTTGCCCTTGAAATTCGACAGCTGCTTGTAGATGTACTCCGGATGCTGCCCTGCGAGCTTGGGGTTGGCCGGCAGCGGGCTGTTGCCGTCGGCGCCGTGACAGGCCGCGCAGACCTGGCCTGCAATGGTTTTGCCGGCGGCGGCATCCGCCTTGGGAGCAGCTGCATCTTCCGACGCCAGAGCGCTGGCGGAAACGAGAGTCAGAGACAGGGCGAGACCTAGAGCGTTGAACGTGCGCATGACAATCCTTGAGCGATGAACCCGGTCAGCAGAGCCGGGATTAAGACACTGATACGGTAAACTCCTCATTTTACCGTGTTTTCCTGGGCGCGCATTGCGCGACATACTTTTGACCACACTCTTCCGCGGTGCTGCCTTCCATCTTTCGGTGGCCAAACCATCCGGCCTGCCCGCGCCGGACGGTCCCGAAGTCGCGTTCGCCGGACGTTCCAACGCCGGCAAATCGAGCGCCATCAATACGCTTGTCGGTCATACGCGCCTGGCTTTCGTCAGCAAGACGCCTGGGCGCACGCAACTGATCAACTATTTCAAGCTGGTGCACGGCGGCTTTCTGGTCGACCTGCCCGGCTACGGCTATGCGCAGGTGCCGGTCGAAGTGCGCCGGGCGTGGGCCGGTCTCATCGAGCGCTATCTCAAGGAAAGGGAGAGCCTCGTCGGGCTCGTGCTCATCATGGACGCGCGTCATCCGCTGACGCAGCTGGACTGGAACATGATCGAGTGGTTTTCCGTCAGCGGCAAGCCCATGCATGTGCTGCTGACCAAGGCGGACAAGCTCACCCGCAGCGCGCAGGCGGCGACGCTGGCCGACGTGCGCCGCCAGCTGTCGGGCATGGGTGACCAGGTGACGGTGCAGCTGTTCTCCAGCCTGAAGAAAACCGGTGTCGACGACGTGGGGGCCGTGGTTGCACCATGGCTGACGGCAGCGTTGCCGCCGGCCGATGCGGCGCCCGAATGAGCCGGGCACCGGCGAAAAAGAAAAAGCCCACGGCCAAAGGGGAAAAAGCCGTGGGCTGAAAACGCCTTTCAAGAAGGCCCCCGCTCAGGGAGGTGAAGCGGGTGACGGCTTGCGCCATCGCAGGCTCAGACCGGCACCTTGCGGCGGGAGTTCCGATGTTCTTGCACGGCTGTGGCCGCGCGCCGGCCGGACGCGCGCATGCCCGTAATATCATTCGGTTTTTGCCCTTCTGGATTATCGATGTCCTTTCCGCCCGCCAGTCATTTCCCGTCCACGCGCATGCGGCGCATGCGCCGCGACGATTTTTCACGGCGCCTGATGCGAGAGCACAGGCTGACGACCGATGACCTGATCTATCCGGTATTCGTGCTCGATGGCGAGGCGCGTCGCGAGGACGTCGCGTCGATGCCGGGTGTGCGGCGCGTCAGCATCGACTTGTTGCTCGAGGTGGCCGCCGAGGCGGTCGCACTGGGCGTGCCGGCGCTGGCGCTGTTTCCGGTCATCGAAGCGGGCCTCAAGACCGATGACGCCGCCGAGGCGTGGAATCCGGATGGTCTGGTGCCGCGTACCGTACGCGCGCTCAAGCAGCGCTTTCCGGCGCTGGGCGTCATCACCGACGTTGCACTCGACCCGTACACCAGCCATGGCCAGGACGGCTTGATCGACGCCGACGGCTATGTAATGAACGACGAAACGCTGGAGGCGCTGGCGAAGCAGGCGTTGTGTCACGCGCAGGCCGGGGCGGATGCGGTGGCGCCGTCCGACATGATGGACGGGCGCATCGGGCGCATCCGCTTCGAACTTGACGCACACCGGCTCATCCATACGCGCATCCTCGCCTATTCGGCGAAATATGCGTCAGCCTTCTACGGCCCGTTCCGCGATGCCGTGGGCTCGGCCGGCAATCTCGGCAAGGGCAACAAGTACACCTACCAGATGGACCCGGCGAACAGCGACGAGGCGATCCGCGAAGTGTCGCTCGACCTCGCCGAGGGCGCCGACATGGTCATGGTGAAGCCGGGCATGCCCTATCTGGACATCGTCCGGCGGGTGAAGAGCGAACTCGGCGTGCCGACCTACGCCTATCAGGTCAGCGGCGAGTACGCGATGCTGAAGGCGGCGGTCGCCAATGGCTGGCTGGACGAGCGCGCTACGGCGATGGAAGCGCTGCTCGCGTTCAAGCGCGCCGGCGCTGACGGCATCCTTACGTACTACGCGCTCGATGCAGCGCGCTGGTTGCGCGAGGACTGACCGACAGGAGGCCGGCCATGCGGCGTGGCCGACCCGTCACACCAGATGCAGCGCGCGCCGCAAGTGCAGCGATGAACCGAGCCGCAGGTCGACAAAGCCGTGGTGCGCGTTGCCGCGGTGTATCCACACGGTGCGCATGCCGAGCTGCTTTGCGGTGCGCAGGTTGTCCGCGCTGTCTTCGACCATGATGCAGCGTGCGGCGTCGATGCGCCTGTCGCGCAGCAGATGCAGGAAGCCGGCGATGCGCGGCTTCGGTTTGAAGCGCGAGTGTTCGATCGCATGCACGGCGTCGAACAGGTCGCGCATGCCCATGACCGACAGCACCGCCTCGGCGTAATGCGCCGGCCCGTTGGTGAATACGATCTTGCGCCCCGGCAGGCGGCGCAGCACGTGGCGCAGCGGGCGGTCGTACACGATGCCCGGACGCAGCGCCTCGACGTCGTGGGTGCCGTGCAGGAAGCGGTGCGGCAGTGTGCCGTGGTGGCGCATCAGCCCGAGCAATGTGGCGCCATAGCGGTGCCAGTAGCGCACGCGCATCTGGTCCGCCGCCGTCTCGTCCAGCCGGAACTCCTCCATCAGCCAGGCGGTCATTGCCCGGTTCAGCTGCGGAAAGACGTGCGGGTTCGCGTCGTGCAGCGTGTTGTCGAGGTCGAAGAGCCAGACCGGCTGGCGGCTGGCGTCTCCCGCGGCGCTCACTTGCTCTTGATCAGCGTGCCGACGCCGTCGTCGGTCAGCACTTCGAGCAGCAGCGCATTCGGTACGCGCCCGTCGATGATGTGCACCGTCTTGACGCCGCTGCGTGCGGCATCCAGCGCCGAGGCGATCTTCGGCAGCATGCCGCCCGACAGCGTGCCTTCGGCAATCATCGTGTCGACGTCACGCGGCGTGATGCCGGTGAGCAACGTGCCTTCCTTGTCGAGCACACCCGGCGTGTTGGTCAGCAGGATGAGCTTCTCGGCATGCAGGATTTCAGCCAGCTTGCCGGCCACGACGTCCGCGTTGATGTTGTAGCTTTCGCCTTCCGGGCCGACGCCGATCGGCGCGATGACGGGGATGAAGTCGCCACTGTCGAGAAAGTTGATGATGGTGGGGTCGATCGACGTGATGTCGCCCACCATGCCGATGTCCAGCATTTCGCTCGGCTTGTCCTTGTTCGGCACCATCAGTTTGGTGGCGCGGATGAAGGAGCCGTCCTGGCCGGTCAGCCCGACCGCCTTGCCGCCGGCCTGGTTGATCAGGTTCACGATGTCCTTGTTCACATGGCCGCCGAGCACCATTTCGACGATGTCCATCGTTTCGTCGTCGGTAACGCGCATGCCCTGGATGAAGGTGCCCTGCTTGCCGACGCGCTTGAGCAGGTCATCGATCTGCGGCCCGCCGCCGTGCACGACGACCGGATTCATGCCGACCAGCTTGAGCAGCGTGACGTCGCGCGCGAAACCAAGCTTGAGCGCCGGGTCCGTCATGGCGTTGCCGCCATACTTGATGACGATGGTCTTGTCCTGGAAGCGCCGGATGTAGGGCAGCGCTTCGGACAGAACGGCCGCCTTGGCGTTGGGCGAAATACCGGACGTGAGATCGGAGGTCGTGGACATTGGCGTGGCTCGGCGGATGGGTTGCGATGGGCGGGAATTCTAGCCTTGCACCGCACAAACCAAAAGCGGGCGCCATGGCGCCCGCTGCGTCCGGCGTGTGCCGAAGCGGATTACTGGATCGTCAGCTTGCGTGCCGCCACGGTGGCTTTCTTCGGCAGCGTCAGTTCCAGAACGCCATCGGAAAAGCGGGCCTGGGCGCGCGATTCGTCGATCTCCTGACCGAGCTGGAAGCTGCGCGACACCTTGCCGTAGTGGCGCTCCGAGCGCAGCACGCGCTCGCCGTCCTTGTTCTCGACGACGCGTTTCTTCTCGGCGCCGATGGACACCACGGCGCCTTCGATATTCACCGAGATGTCGTCGCGCGCGACGCCGGGCAGGTCTGCATGCACGGTGTAGGCCTCGGCGTTCTCCTTGACGTCGATCTTCAGCACCGGCACGTCCGGCTGGCTGCCGGCGAAGTCGACGGGCTGCAGCACAAGGCCGCGAAAATCCTTGAACAGGTTCTCAAAAGGGTCCCAACGGGTTACTTGAGTCATCTTTCATCCTTTCGTGTGAGGGTGCGGATAACGTCCCGCATGCCTTCCAGTTAAGGGTGCTGAAGGTGATTTCAAGCAGTTGCGGGGTGCAGGTTTTTGCGTTGCGTCAACATCCGTATCGCGTCACGGTTGGTCCACGAGAACACGGCATCCAGTGCGTCGTGCCAGGGCAGCCAGCGCCAGTCGCGGTGCTCGTCCGGTGCCAGCGTGATCGGGGTGTCGCGCGGCACGCACAGGCTGAACATGTGTTCGGTGTTGTGGGTGACGCCCGGCGGATAGCGGTTGCGCCAGATCGGAAATATTTCGAAGCGGCTGCTGTGATGCCAGCGTTCGAAGGCGTCGGGTGGCGCGATGATGCCGGTTTCTTCTGCCACCTCGCGCCGGGCAGTGTCGGCGAGCGACTCGCCGGCTTCCACGCTGCCCGTGACGGACTGCCAGAAACCGGGGTGCTTTGCGCGTTCGATCAGCAGGATGGCGCCGTCAGGGCTGTGGATCAGCACCAGAACGGATTGCGGGCGCTTCATGCGCTGGCCATGAAGGGACGGGCCCGCACGTGCGGCTGGTCAAACAGTATCCAGAACGGCGTGCCGCGCTCGCGCCATTCGGTGGCGACGTCCTCCAGCACGGCGGCGATGGCGTCAAAGTCGTCCTTGCAGTGCTCGATCGGCTTTGCGCAGCCGCTCAGATGAACGAGAAAGCCGCCTGACGGCAGCCAGGAGAGGTCTCCGAGGCAGTCCGCAAGTGCGTCGAGGTTCTCGCCGAAGGTGTCCGGAAAGCGGAAGCCACGGGCGAAGGTCTGCAGCAGGGAGGGGCGGTCGCGCGCGTCCTTGACGTCCAGTTCGACCAGCGTGAAGGCGGCCTGATCCGCGATGCGCGCGGCGCGCGACACGGCGGTCGGCTGGGCGCAGAACAGCCCGCTGCGCGAGGCGTCACGCAGGCGGGCTTCGAGGGACGGATGCGGGGGCGCGGATGACATGGCTACTCCTTGATGCGGCGAAAGCTGCGGTAGTGGTCGCCGGTGTAGTAATACTCGCCGGACTGGCGCACGTCATTCTGCGCGCCGCTGCCGGCAACGATGCGGCGTGCGCCGCGATGTGAAAGGCCCGGGGTGATGACCGTGTACTCGCGATAGTAGCCGCGTGCCTGCGCCGGCAACAGGCGCTCCCGGTTCTGGAACACGACGCCGTCGCGCTGGTGGGGGAAGGGCCCGCCCTGCCTGATCAGCGAGAGCGTCTGCGCAGCTTCGGGCGGCAGTTGCTCCAGCGCCACCTCCTGTTGCGCGGCTCCGCTGCAGGCGACCAGCGCGAGTGCGGCGAACCACGCGCCCCAGCGCGCCGGCCAGCGCATCATTGCGCCGTGTCGGCCTTCGGCGCGGTGCGCAGGCGGATGTGCAGTTCGCGCAACTGGCGTTCGTCGACCGGGCTCGGCGCCTGAGTCAGCAGGCACTGTGCGCGCTGCGTCTTCGGGAATGCGATGACGTCGCGGATCGATTCGGCGCCGGTCATCATCGTGACGATGCGGTCCAGACCGAAGGCGAGGCCGCCGTGCGGCGGCGCGCCGTACTTCAGCGCGTCGAGCAGGAAGCCGAACTTGAGCTGCTGTTCCTCGGGTCCGATGTTGAGCGCGTCGAACACGGTCTCCTGCACGGCGGACGAGTGGATACGCACCGAACCGCCGCCGATTTCCCAGCCGTTCAGCGCCAGGTCATAGGCCTTGGCCAGGCATTTGCCAGGATCCGTCTTGAGCAGCGCGATGTGCTCGTCCTTCGGGCTGGTGAACGGATGGTGGCAGGCGTTCCAGCGCTTTTCGTCCTCGTCGTACTCGAACATCGGGAAGTCGACCACCCACAGCGGACGCCAGGCGTCGCCGGTGACGAACTTCTTTTCGTGGCCGATCTTCAGGCGCAGCGCGCCCAGCGCGTCGGACACCACCTTGGTCTTGTCCGCGCCGAAAAAAATCAGGTCGCCGTTCTGCGCGCCGGTGCGTTCCATGACGGCTTTCAGCGCGGCCTCGCTGAGGTTTTTCACGATCGGCGACTGCAGGCCTTCCTCGTTCAGCTTGCTGACGTCGTTGACCTTGATGTAGGCCAGTCCGCGTGCGCCGTAGATCTTGACGAATTCCGTATAGCTGTCGATCTCGCCGCGCGACAGCGTGGCGCCGCCCGGAATGCGCAGCGCGGTGACGCGGCAGGCCGGATCGTTGGCCGGACCGGAGAACACCTTGAACGCGACGTCCTTCAGCGCGTCGGCGACATCGACCAGTTCCAGCGTGACGCGCAGGTCGGGTTTGTCGGAACCGAAACGCGTCATGGCTTCCGCGTAGCTCATGCGCGGGAAGGGCGACGGCAGCTCGACCGCCAGCGCTTCCCTGAACACGTAGCGGATCATGTTCTCCATCAGCGCGGTGATCTGCTGTTCTGTCAGGAAGCTGGTTTCGATATCGACCTGGGTGAACTCCGGCTGGCGATCGGCGCGCAGGTCTTCGTCGCGGAAGCACTTGGTGATCTGGTAGTAGCGGTCGTAGCCGGCCACCATGAGCAGCTGTTTAAACAGCTGCGGCGACTGCGGCAGCGCGAAGAACTGGCCGTCGTGCACGCGGCTCGGCACCAGGTAGTCGCGCGCGCCTTCGGGTGTGCTCTTCGTGAGCATCGGCGTTTCGATGTCGATGAAACCCTGCTCGTCCAGAAAGCGGCGGAAGGCCATGGCGGTCTTGTAGCGCAGCATCATGTTCTTCTGCATCGCCGGGCGGCGCAGGTCGATGACGCGGTGTGTCAGGCGTACCGTTTCCGACAGGTTCTCGTCGTCCAGCGGGAACGGCGGCGTGACCGACGGGTTCAGCACTTCGACTTCATGCGCCAGCACCTCGATCTCGCCCGAAACGAGGTTGCGGTTGACCGTGCCGTCCGGGCGGCGGCGCACGCGACCGATGATCTTCAGGCAGAACTCGTTGCGCACCGACTCGGCGACGGCGAAGGTTTCCGCTCGATCCGGGTCGCAGACCACCTGCACCAGGCCTTCACGGTCCCGCAGGTCGATGAAGATGACGCCGCCGTGGTCGCGCCGGCGGTGAGCCCAGCCGTAGAGCGTGACGGTCTGGTCGAGATAGCCCGCATCGAGCAGGCCGCAGTATTGCGTGCGCATGGTGTGATTCCGGAAATGGTGCGGGGCGCATGGCGCCCCGGGGTTCAATTGTCGAGTGCGGGCACGGCGGCGGCCGGCCTCTTTGGTTTGCGTGCCGGCGGAACAACGCCCATTGACACAATGTACTTGAGCGCTTCGTCCACTGTCATGTCGAGTTCGATGACATCGGTGCGCGGCACCATCAGGAAGAAACCCGAGGTCGGATTGGGCGTGGTCGGGACGTAGACGCTGATGTGGTCGGTCAGGTGATTGGCCACGTCGCCGCCCGGCTGCCCGGTCATGAAGGCGATGGTCCAGCTGCCGGCGCGCGGGTACTGGACCAGCAGGGCCTTGCGGAACGCTTCACCGGAGCTCGAAAACAGCGTGTCGGATACCTGCTTGACGCCGTTGTAGATCGATTTGACGACCGGAATGCGCGACAGCAGCCCTTCCCAGTAGCGCAGCAAGCGCTGGCCGATGATGTTGTGGCCGATGATGCCGCTGACCAGAACGATGAGTACGGTCAGGATGACACCCAGCCCCGGCACGTCGAAACCGAACAGCTGTGCCGGACGCCACTGGTACGGCACCAGCAGCATTGTCTGGTCGAGCGTGCCGAGTATCCACGCCAGAACCCAGATGGTGATGGCCAGCGGAATCCACATCAGCAGGCCGGTGATGAAGTAACGCTTCATCAATGGCAGGCGCAGGAGCCGCCGCATGGCGTGGACGGCGATGAAGCGGTGCCGGTGTCAGATGACGACGAGGGCGCTGCTTCACCGGATGGCGCGGCGGCCGCGGTTGTTGCCGCTGCGGCCGGTTTGGCACCACCCTTGAAGTCGGTGGCGTACCATCCGCTGCCCTTGAGCTGGAAGCCGGCAGCCGACAGCTGTTTCGTGAAAGTTGATGCACCGCAGGAAGGACAGTCCGTCAGCGGGCTGTCGCTCATCTTCTGCATGACGTCCTTCTCCAAGCCGCAGGACGAGCAGCGGTAACCGTAAATGGGCATTGCACGCTCCAGAAAACGCGAAAGTATAGCCTAAGGTATTGTTGCACATGCACATTTGGAGGCGTGTGCAACAGAACGGAAATGAGGGCGGAGGGCGCCGGGTTCAAGTCCCTTGTCAGAGCATGCCCAGATAGGCCGTGTTGATCGTGTCGCCGAAAAAAAGCGCCAGCAATCCGGCGGCCGCCAGATAGGGGCCGAACGGGATTGGCACGTCACGGCCGTGCGCGCGAAGCGCGATCATGGCGATGCCCACGATGGCGCCGACCAGAGACGAAAGCAGGATCACGATGGGCAGCATCTGCCAGCCAAGAAATGCCCCGATTGCCGCCAGCAGCTTGAAATCCCCGTAGCCCATGCCTTCTTTGCCGGTGATCAGCCGGAAGGCCCAGTAGACCGACCAGAGCACGAGGTAGCCGGCCATCGCGCCGGTCACGGCTGACGTGATGTCGGTGAAACCGCCGACAAGGTTCAGCAGCAAACCTGCCCAGACCAGCGGCAACGTGATGCTGTCGGGCAGCAGCTGTGTGTCGAGATCGATGAAGGTCAGCGCAATGAGGGCCCATGCGAACACGAGCGAACCGGCGAGCAGGAGAGTTGCACCGAATTGCCAGGCGCAGGCCGCACTGAGCAGTCCGGTGAGCAGTTCGACCAGCGGGTAGCGCATGCCTATCGGGCGGGCGCAGGCGCTGCAGCGGCCCTTCAGGACGAGCCACGACAGCAGCGGGATGTTCTCGGCGGCGGTGATGCCGTGGCCACAACCGGGGCAGCGCGAGCGCGGGCGGGAAAGGTCGAAGCGGTCCGTGACCGGTGCCGGCTCGCCGCGCAGCTCGGCACATTGCGCGGCCCACTCCCGCTCCATCATGACGGGCAACCGGTGGATCACGACATTGAGGAAGCTGCCTACGGCCAGCCCTATCAGGCCGCACAGGAGCATGAGCGGCCCCGCCTCGGCCAGCATGGTCATATCGGTCTCGTTCCGGTGTCGTTCAGACGGACTGGGCGACCTTGAAGATCGGCAGGTACATGGCGACCACCAGGCCACCGATCAGCGTACCGAGAATGACCATGATGAACGGTTCGAGCAGGCTGGACATTGCCTCGACAGAGTCGTCGACCTCCTGTTCGTAGAAGTCGGCAACCTTGGACAGCATCGCGTCCAGCTGGCCGGATTCTTCACCGATGGACGCCATCTGCACGACCATGACCGGGAACACGGAAGTGTTCTGCATGGCCACGGTGAGGCTGGTCCCGGTGCTGACCTCCGACTGGATCTGCTTGGTGGCCGTTTTGTAGATGTGATTGCCCGCTGCGCCGCCGACCGAATCGAGGGCCTCGACCAGCGGCACGCCGGCCGCGAACATCGTGGACAGGGTGCGCGCCCAGCGCGCGATCGTTGCCTTGCGCACGATGTCGCCGAGCACCGGCAGCTTAAGCATCAGCCGGTCGACCGCCACCTGCAGCGGGATGGAGCGCTTCAGCATGTAGGCGAAGCCCATGAAGACCGCGGTCGCTCCGCCGAAAATCAGCCAGGAGTATTCGACGAAGGCATCCGATATGGCGATGACGAACAGCGTCGGTGCGGGCAGGTCGGCGCCGAAGCTGGAGAACACCGTCTTGAACTCGGGGATCACGAAAATCATGATCACCGCGGTGATCACGATGGCGACGACGATGACGGAAATCGGATAGAAAAGCGCCGATTTGATCTTGCCCTTGATCGCGAGGATCTTCTCGCGATAGGTCGCCAGCCGGTCCAGCAGGTTGTCCAGAATGCCGGCCTGTTCGCCCGCCGATACCAGATTGCAGAACAGCTGGTCGAAGTGCATCGGGTACTTGCGGAAAGCCTGGTTGAGGCTGGAGCCCGATTCCACTTCGAGGCGGATGTCGCCCAGCAGCTTGGAGACTGCACGGTTGGCGGCGCCCTTGCCGACGATGTCGAAGGCCTGGAGCAGCGGCACACCGGCCTTCATCATCGTTGCCAGCTGCCGCGTGAAGAGCGTGATGTCCTTTTCCGTGACCTTGCCGCCGCGCCCGAAGTTGCGTTTCTTGACCTTGGTGACCAGGATGCCCTGACGCCGCAGCGTCGCCTGGACCATCGCTTCGCCGCCGGCACGCATTTCACCGCGCACGACTTTGCCGCTCTTGTCCTTGCCTTCCCAGTTGAACACCTGTTCCTTCGAACCGCTGTCCTTGCGGATAGGGCGAGTTGCGGTGGCCAAATCAAGCTCCTTGCGGGGTGTTCCCGTTCATGCCGGTCGGCGATGCGCACCGGTCGTTGTCATTCGTTGGTGCAGGCCAGCACTTCGGCCAGCGAGGTGACGCCCTGCCGGACTTTCAGCAGCCCGGACTGGCGCAGGTCCTTCACGCCGTCACGCTTGGCCTGATTGGCGATGTCGATCGAATTGCCATTGGTCATGATGATATGCGCAATCTCGTCGGAAATCGGCATCACCTGGTAGATGCCCACGCGCCCCTTGTAGCCGCTGCCCTTGCACCGGTCACAGCCGACGGGGCCGTATGGCTGCCAGCTGCCGTCAAGTTCCTCTTCGGTGAAACCGGCTTCCAGCAGCGCCTCGACCGGGATGTCCATCGGTTGCTTGCAGGAGCATAGCCGGCGGGCAAGGCGCTGTGCGGTGATCAAAATGACACTGGAGGCAATATTGAACGCTGCGATGCCCATGTTCCGCATGCGGTCGAGCGTGGTCGGCGCGTCGTTGGTGTGCAGCGTCGACAGCACCAGGTGGCCCGTCTGCGCGGCCTTGATCGATATCTCCGCAGTTTCAAGGTCGCGGATTTCACCGACCATGATCACGTCGGGGTCCTGCCGCAGGAAGGACTTGAGAGCCGCCGCGAAGGTGAGGCCTGCCTTGTCATTCACATTGACCTGGTTGACCCCCGGCAGGTTGATTTCGGCCGGGTCCTCTGCGGTCGATATATTGACGCCCGCCTTGTTCAGGATGTTCAGGCAGGTATAGAGCGACACCGTCTTGCCCGAGCCGGTCGGGCCGGTGACAAGCACCATGCCGTAGGGGCGTTCGACGGCGTGCATCAGCGCGGCCCGTTGCTCGGGCTCGTAGCCGAGCGCATCGATGCCCAGCATCGCGGAATTCGGATCGAGGATACGCATGACGATCTTCTCGCCGTGCAGCGTGGGCAGGGTGCTGACCCGGAAGTCGATCGCGCGGGTTTTCGACAGCACGAACTTCATCCGGCCGTCCTGGGGAACGCGTTTTTCCGAGATGTCCAGTCGCGAAATGACCTTGATGCGCGAGGCGATCTTCTCGCGCAGGACCAGTGGCGGTTGCGTGATCTCGCGCAGTACGCCGTCAGTGCGGTAACGGATGCGGTAGAACTTCTCGTAGGGCTCGAAGTGGACGTCGGACGCGCCTTCGTTGATCGCGTCCAGCAGGATTTTCTGGATGAAGCGGACGACCGGTGCATCGTCGATCTCGACGGTGCCCGAGTCGTTGCTGGCCGCCTCTTCCTCCGGCGCCATGTCGCCTTCGAAGTCGAAATCCACGGCGCCGAGCGACTCCAGCGTCTTCTCGACGGATTCCGACAGCTTGTCGACCAGCGCGGACAGCTTGTCCGTCTCGACGACGACCGGGTCGACCGCCAGACCGGTCTGGAACCTGATCTCGTCGATTGCACGCAGGTTCGACGGATCCGCGATTGCGACGGACAGGCGACTGCCGCGCTTTTTCAGCGCCAGCACGCGGTGCGTGCGCATGAGCTTCTTGTCGATCGCGTCGACGGCGAACTGATCCGGATCGAACTGGGACAGGTCGAGCAGCGGATAGCCGAAGGTGTCAGACGCAAAGACAGCAACGTCGCGTGCGCCCATCTTGCCGCTGGCCACCAGTTGCGCCGCGAAGCCGGCACCGGATTTCTCGCCTTCGCGCGTCAGCGTGTCGGCTTCGGTTTCGGTCAGCCGTCCCTGTTGCGCCAGCGCGCGGGCCAGACCCGACATTGTTTGTTTCGCGGTGGCTGCCATGGTCGAGAAGGGGGGCGATTCCGTTTCAAGTTGATGTTTCGCGTTCGATGATGAGGATTCAGCATTGATTTGTAAAGGCTTTACCCGGCGTCATCCGCCTTGCGCTCACGCGGTTTGAACAGCCGCACGCTGCGCACCATGCGATCTTCCGTGTGCAGTATTTCCATCGCGATCTTCCCGATGCGCACCGACACGCCCGACTCGGGAATGTCCTGCAGGTGTTCGAGCAGCAGGCCGTTCAGTGTTTTCGGCCCGTCCAGCGGGAGGTTGAGCCCCAGCTTGCCGTTGAGCTCGCGCAGGCTGCGGCTGCCGTCGACGATGACACTGCCGTCGGTCCAGGTCAGCGATAGCGCGCTGCCCGGCTGACCGGTGGTGAATTTGCCGACGATCTCCTCGATGATGTCCTCGAGCGTCACCAGGCCTTCGACTTCGCCGTACTCGTTGACCACCAGCGCCAGGCGTTGCCGGTTCTCCTGGAAGAACTGCAACTGACTGTACAGCGGCGTGGCCGACGGCACGAAATACGGCTTGGTCAGCAGCGAGCGAACCTCGTCGCGGTCCAGGTCGCCGGTGGCCAGCGCACTGACGACGCGGCGTTGCGGCAGCACGCCGAGCATGCGGTCCAGTTCGCCTTCGAACACCGGCACGCGCCCGTGATGACTGGTCACGATCTGATGCTGCAACGTTTCCAGCGGCAGCTCGAGATCGATAGCCTCGATCTGGTTGCGCGGCGTCATCACATCCTCGACCGTCACGTCCTCGAGTTCGAAAAGATTGATCAGGATGCGCCGGTGGGCGGCTGGTATGAAGTGCCCGGACTCGGTCACCAGCGCGCGCAGTTCGTCCGCAGAAAGCGTCTGGCCGTCTTCCGGATTTCCCGGGCGCAGACGGGTCACATGCAGCAGCGCGGACACCAGCAGGTTGATGGTCCAGATGACCGGGTAGAAAATCTTCAGCAACGGCGCCAGCACGAACGCAACCATCGGTGCAATCGCATTTGCGTAGCCCGCGCCGATCACCTTTGGCGTGATTTCCGAGAACACCAGAATGAGGAAGGTGATGACCAGCGTACCGACGGCGAGCGCGACCTCGCCTTCACCGAACAGGCTGGTGGCAATGACGCCGGTCAACGTTGCCGCCGCCGCGTTGATCAGGTTGTTGAACAGCAGAATGACGCCGAGCAGCTTGTCGGTCTTCGCGAGCAGGTCGATCGCCAGTTGCGCGCCGCGCGACTTCGCCTTCGCGGCGGCCTTCAGCCGGTAGCGGTTGGACGCCATCATGGCCGTTTCGGCCATCGAGAAAAATCCTGACAGCACCAGGAGGATGCCCAGCGCAACGAGCTGGGTGGTCAGCGATATGGATGCCATGAATCAGGAGCGGCCGAGGACGATCTCGAGCACGAAGTGGGTACCGATATAGGCGAGCAGCAGCACGAAGAATCCGCCCAGGGTCCAGCGCAGCGCAATTCGTCCCCGCCAGCCGCGGAAGTGCCGGCCGGCCAGCAGCGTGCCGAACACGACCCAGGCGGCGATGGCGAACACCGTTTTGTGGCTGAACGCCAGCGGGGTGCCGAACACCTGCTCGGAAAAGGCGATGCCGGTGATCAGCGTGGCGCTGAGGAGGATGAAGGCGACGGTGATCAGGCGGAACAGCAGCCCTTCCATGACGAGCAGAGGCGGCATGTTGTCGAGCAGCCGGACCAGACGCCCGCGATGCAGGTTGCGCTCGACGGCCGACATCAGCATCGCGTGCAGCGCAGCCAGCGTGAACAGGCTGTAAGCCGTCATGGCCATGACGAAGTGGGCCCGGAACAGCAGGTTGCCAGCGTTGCCGATGTCGTGGCGGCCGGGCCAGATGACCGGAATCGCCGCGCCGACTGCGGCGGCGGGCAGGGCCAGCATGTGCAGGCCGTCGAGACGGGTGGACAGGCTTTCCAGCCAGTAGAACAGCAGCGCGAGCCAGGTCATGATCGCCAGCGCGTCGCCGGCGCCGAAACGCATCTGCCCGTCAGGAAATATCTGGCGGGACAACACGAGCGCGTGAATGAGCAGTGTCAGCGCCAGCGCCAGTCTGCTTGCGCTTCCGGTCCGGGCAGCCGCTTCATCCGTGACCGGGCGCATCAGCCAGAGCGCGAGCGCGGCATACAGGGCGGATGGAAGCAGTTCGATTAGAATCATCGCAATCAGTTTAACCCAAGGCGCTTGCTGCTCTGACATGCTAGACAACCTGACCCAACGACTTGCGAAAGTCGTCAAGACCCTGCGCGGCCAGGCCCGCCTGACCGACGAGAACATCTCGGACATGCTGCGTGAAGTGCGCATGGCGCTGCTCGAAGCCGACGTGGCCCTGCCCGTTGTGAAGGAGCTGGTGTCGCGCATCCGCGAAAAGGCGGTCGGGCAGGAAGTGGTGGGCTCGCTCACGCCCGGACAGGCGCTCGTCGGCGTTGTGCACGACGAGCTCGCGGCACTGATGGGCGGCGCATCGGCCGGCCTCAATTTCGCCACCCAGCCACCGGCGATCATGCTGATGGCCGGCCTGCAGGGCGCCGGCAAGACGACGACGGTCGGCAAGCTGGCCAAATGGCTGCGCGAGACGCAGAAGAAGAAAGTGCTCACGGTTTCCTGCGACGTGTATCGGCCGGCGGCCATCGAACAGCTGCGTACCGTCACCGGTCAGGCTGGCGCGGAATTCTTTCCCTCCACGCCGGACCAGAAGCCGGTCGATATCGCGCGTGCCGCAGTCGAATTCGCGAAGACGCGCTATTTCGACGTGTTGCTGGTCGATACCGCAGGCCGTCTGGCCGTCGATCAGGCGATGATGGACGAGATCCGCGCACTTCACGAGGCCGTCAAGCCGATCGAAACGCTGTTCGTCGTCGATGCCATGCTCGGCCAGGACGCGGTGAATACGGCAAAGGCCTTCAAGGACGCGCTGCCCTTGACCGGTGTCGTGCTGACCAAGCTTGATGGCGACGCACGCGGCGGTGCAGCGCTGTCCGTGCGGTACGTCACCGGTGCGCCGCTGAAGTTTGCCGGCGTTGGCGAAAAGCTTTCCGGCCTCGAGGAGTTCCATCCGCAGCGGATGGCGTCACGCATTCTCGGCATGGGCGACATCCTCGGTCTGGTCGAGGATGCACGGCGTCAGGTCGACGAGGACCAGGCGCGCGATTTTGCGCAAAAGCTCAAGAGCGGCAAGGGCTTCGACCTGAACGATTTCAAGCAGCAGATTGCACAGATGCGAAAGATGGGCGGGCTGTCGGCCATGATGGACAAGCTCCCGGCCCAGTTCGCCGGTGCCGCCCAGCAACTCCAGGGCGGGCAGGACGACAAGGCGATTCGCCGCATCGAAGGCATCATCAATTCGATGACGCCGACGGAGCGCAGCAAGCCCGAACTGCTCAAGGCGAGTCGCAAACGGCGCATTGCGGCCGGTTCGGGCACGAGCGTGCAGGAGGTCAATCGCCTGCTGAACCAGTTCGAACAGACGCAGAAAATGATGAAGCAGTTCTCGCGTGGTGGCATGCAGAAGATGATGCGTGGCATGAAAGGCATGCTTCCCGGCATGCGCTGAATGGTCCGGAGGTGATGCCCGTGCGCGATCTCGTGTGCGTGGTCGATGATGACGAAGCGTCCACGCGTGCACTGACGACGATGCTCCGCAGCCTGACGGTCGAAGTCCTTGTCTTTGGCAGTGCGGGTGCGCTGCTCCAGCATCGTGATGCGCTGACCCGCTCCGCCTGTTTCATCCTCAGTGCAACCATGCGCGGCGTCGGCGGGCTGATGCTGCAGGAAAGCCTGTCTGCCATCGGAAATCGAGCCGTCGTGCTGTTCCTTTCAGGACCCTGCGAAGTGGCGCAGGCGGTGCAGGCATTGCGCGCCGGCGCCATCGATTTCATGATCAAACCGGTTGCGGCGGAGCGGCTGTGCCAGCGTGTGGCCGACGCGCTGGCTCTGTTCCATGCACAGCGCGTGCGACGCGCGCGCATTCATGCGCTGAATGAATGTCTGGCCGGTCTGTCCGGGCGCGAGCGCCAGGTGCTGGAGCTCGTGATGGACGGGCGTCAGAACACGCGCATCGCCGTCGAGCTGGGCATCAGCGCGAAAACTGTCGAACAGCATCGCGCCAGGATGATGGCGAAAATGAAGGCGGCGTCGCTGGCTGAGCTTGTGGTCCGCGTCACCGAGTGGCGGCTGTTGTCGAGTTCGATGCCGGATGCCGCTTCAGCGCACACGCGCATCTGAGCCGGACACGGGCCAGGACCAGTGCCGTTCCCAGGCGCCGCGCACAAGGTTCGGGTATTCGGCACGACCGAGGCTGCCGTTGTAGCGGCCAAGCGCGCGAAAGAGGTTGCCCTTCTCGATGTCGAGATAGTGGCGAAGGATCGTGCAGCCGAAACGCAGGTTCGTTCGCAAGTGGAACAGATTGCTTTCGGTGGAGCCGATCAGCTTTACCCAGAACGGCATGACCTGCATGTAGCCGCGGGCGCCGGCTCCCGACACTGCGTATTTGCGGAAGCCGCTTTCCACCTGGATCAGCCCGAGCACGAGCTGCGGATCCAGCCCGGCTCGCAGCGCTTCATAGTGAACGGTCTTCAGGAACTCCATGCGGCCGACGTCATCCGGCATGCGTTTGGCGAGACGTTGTGACATGGCGTCAAGCCAGGCCTGTGCGAGCGGGGATGATGTGTCCGGCAGGTCGGGCGCAGCGTGATCGCTGACCGCCAGATGCAGTGCTGCCTGGACGCTTGCGGCGAGCGGTTCGTACTGTTGCGACGCATGCGCACCGCCGGCCGCGGTGGCCAGCAGCACGCACACGATGCGCAGCCGGTTTCCGGTCATCGTCCCGTCGGGTGGCCGAGCAGCGACAGCACGGCATCGGGTGCGACCTTCTGTGCCTCGCCGTCACGCCGCCCCTGATATTCGACGATGCCCTCTTTCAGTCCACGCTCCCCGACGGTGATCCGGTGTGGCACACCGATCAGCTCCCATTCCGCGAACATCACGCCGGGGCGTTCGTCGCGGTCGTCGAGGAGCACGTCGAAACCCTGCGCGGACAAGGTGTCGTGCAGTTGCAGCGCCGTAGCGCGAACCTGTTCCGATTTGCTCCAGCCGACCGGGCAGATCACCACTTCGAAAGGGGCGATGGACTGCGGCCAGATGATGCCGCGCTCGTCGTGGTTCTGTTCGATCGCAGCGCCGACGAGGCGGGTGACGCCGATGCCGTAGCAGCCCATCACCATCGTGCGGGGTTTGCCGGTTTCGTCGAGGAACGTGCAGTTCATCGCCTCGGAATACCGGGTGCCGAGGAAGAACACATGGCCGACCTCGATGCCGCGCTGGATCGCCAGGCGTCCCTTGCCGTCGGGCGACGGATCGCCCTCGACGACATTGCGAAGATCGGCGACCAGTCCGGGTTCGACGAGGTCGCGTCCCCAGTTGACCCCGGTCAGATGTGCGTCCACCTCGTTCGCGCCGGTGACGAAATCGCTCATGTTGGCCACCGTCAGGTCCGCCACGATGCGTACCGGCTTTTTCAGGCCGATCGGCCCGAGGTAGCCCGGCGTGCAGCCGAAATGCTCGACGATCTCCGCTTCGGAGGCGAAGCGGAAGCCGTTGTTCAGTCCGGGCAGCTTGGAGGCCTTGACTTCGTTCAGTTCATGATCGCCGCGCAGCATGAGGAGCCAGAGTTCGGTCTTTCCATCGTTGTCGGCGGCGAGGACGATGGACTTGACGGTTCGGTCCAGCGGCAGGCCGAGCAGGGTTGCGACGTCCTCGCAACGCGTCGTGCCCGGGGTGGGGCTGCGCGTGAGCGGCTGCGTGGCAGCGGCACGTGCGTCGAGCAAGGGCAGCGCAGCCGCCAGCTCGATGTTGGCGGCGTAGTCGGAATCCGGGCACCAGGCAATCAGGTCTTCGCCGGTGTCCGCGATTACCTGGAACTCGTGGCTGCGCGAACCGCCGATGGCACCGGTGTCGGCCGACACCGCGCGGAATTCAAGGCCCAGCCGCTGGAATATGCGCAGATAGGCGGCAAACATCGTGTCGTAGCTTCGGCCGGCGGCATCCTCGTCACGGTCGAAGGAGTAGGCGTCCTTCATCGTGAACTCGCGCCCGCGCATCAGTCCGAAGCGCGGACGGCGCTCGTCACGGAATTTTGTCTGGATGTGATAGAAATTTTTCGGCAATTGCCGCCAGCTGTGGATTTCGGCGCGCGCAATGTCGGTCACCACTTCTTCCGATGTGGGCTGGATGATGAAGTCGCGGTCGTGCCGGTCCTTCACCCGGAGCATCTCCGGGCCCATCTTGTCCCAGCGTCCGGTTTCCTGCCAAAGCTCGGCCGGTTGCACCAGCGGCATCAGCAACTCGATGGCGCCTGCCCGATCCATTTCGTCGCGGATGATCGCTTCGATCTTGCGTATGACCCGCAGCCCCAGCGGCATGTAGCTGTAGATGCCGCCGGCGAGCTTGCGGATCATGCCGGCGCGCGTCATCAGTTTGTGGGAGACGACTTCGGCGTCCGACGGCGCTTCCTTGAGCGTGGAAATGAAGAATTTGCTGGCGTGCATGAAGGTCTGTAGCCCGGAAGGATCTGACGATAAACCCATGATTCTAGCGGTTCTGGACGCAACGGCAGAAGCTTGTACGCCAGCTTCAATTTGATGACGAATTGTGGAAGAATCCACGGAAAATTTCACCAAGCAGGTTCAACCATGCTCGACCGGGAAGGTTACCGCCCGAATGTCGGCATCATCCTCATCAACGGGCGTAATGAGGTCTTTTGGGGCAAGCGGATCGGCGAGCACGCCTGGCAGTTTCCGCAGGGCGGGATCAATCACGGCGAATCGCCGGAGCAGGCGATGTATCGCGAGCTCTGGGAGGAGCTGGGTCTGCTGCCGCAGCATGTGCGTATCGTCGGCCGCACGCGGGACTGGTTGCGCTACGACGTACCTCGCAACTGGGTGCGGCGCGAATGGCGCAGTGCCTACCGCGGGCAGAAGCAGATCTGGTATCTGCTGCGCATGGTGGGGCGTGATTGCGACGTCTGCCTGCGCGCCACCGATCATCCCGAATTCGATGCCTGGCGCTGGAGTGACTACTGGATTCCGCTTGATTCGGTCATCGAGTTCAAGCGACAGGTCTACCAGCAGGCGCTTACTGAACTTGCCCGCCTTGCGTTTCGTGCTGCAAGGGCGCGCGGTGCCGGTCGTCAGCCTGATGTACAGGACGGTGCCGAGCCGCACCACGCGTCGCTCCCATCGGGTTCCTGAGCGCGCTGACGTGCGCGCGGGGTTTGGCCTTGAAGCGTCGGCTTGTTGACTTATACTGGGTCTAAGCCGAGGCTGAATGTGGCTCGAGTGGTGACGTGGTGTGCCCTGCGGGATTCCCGCTCGCTTTTGAGGAGATGTCCATGCAACTCAAGGGTTCGACGACCGAAGAAAACCTGAAGTGCGCATTTGCCGGTGAGTCGCAGGCAAATCGTCGTTACCTTTACTTCGCGGCGAAGGCGGATGTTGAAGGGCAGAACGACGTTGCCTCCGTTTTCCGTTCCACCGCCGAAGGTGAAACCGGCCATGCTCATGGCCACCTCGAGTATCTCGAGGCCTGTGGCGATCCGGCGACGGGTTTGCCGATCGGCGGTACGCGTGCGAATCTCAAGGCAGCCATTGCCGGTGAGACGCATGAGTACACCGACATGTATCCCGGCATGGCCAGGACGGCTCGCGACGAAGGATTCGACGAGATTGCCGACTGGTTTGAAACGCTGGCCAAGGCCGAGCGCTCTCACGCAAACCGCTTCCAGAAGGCGCTTGACGCTCTGACGGACTGAAGGGGGATGGCCCCGTCGGGCCATCGTCCGAACGGATTGACACGCGTTGCGTGCGCTACCTGCTGTTTCGCGCACTGACCGGAGGCGAGCAATGACCGTCAAGGAAGGCAGCCTGGAGCCGCCGAGGCGGCTTCCCATCGACTGGAAGAGCGCCGCTTACTTCGACGAAGCTGCGTTGATGGGCGAGCTGGAGCGCGTCTTCGATATCTGCCACGGCTGTCGCCGGTGCGTGAGCTTGTGTACGGCATTCCCCAAGTTGTTCGATCTGGTCGACGAGGGCGGCTCCGGGGAAGTGGATGCCATCCCGAAGTTCCGCTATCGGGAAGTCGTGGACCAGTGTTATCTGTGCGACATGTGCTTCATGACCAAGTGTCCTTACGTGCCGCCGCATCGCTGGAACGTGGATTTTCCGCATCTGATGCTCAGGGCCAAAGCCGTCAGGTTCAGGAAGAGCGGGGCGGCATTTCGCGACCGCCTGCTGACCAGCACCGATGCGATCGGCAGGCTGGCGGCGATTCCGGTCGTCGCGCAGGCGTTGAATGCGGTCAATGGAAATTCTGCCGCGAGGACCGTCATGCAGTCGGTGCTCGGAGTTCACAAGGACCGCCTGCTTCCGCCGTACGCGGCGCGCAAGTTCCGCTCGGTTGCGCGTCCCGTGGCCGGTTTTCCCGTGCGTGATGGCGAGCTTGCGCCGGGCAAGGTTGCTGTTTTCTCGACCTGTTACGTCAGTTACAACGAGCCGGGCATCGGCGTGGACCTGCTTCGCTTGCTTGCCCACAATGAGGTGCCTGCCGTATTGGTCGACAAGGTCGCGTGCTGCGGAATGCCCAAGCTTGAGCTGGGTGATCTCGAGCGCGTCGAAGCGCTCGCCGCAGTCAACATTCCGCCACTGCTGCGTCTTGCGCGAGATGGCTACGCGATCCTGTCTCCGGTGCCTTCCTGCACGCTGATGTTCAAGAAGGAGTTGCCATTGTTGCTGCCGGATGATGAAGGTGTGCATGCGGTGGCCGATGCAATGTTCGATCCTTTCGAGTACTTCATGCTCAGGCACCGGGATGGGTTGCTGAAAAGCGATTTCACGCGTGGACTCGGCAAGGTGGCGTATCACGTGCCGTGTCACGCCCGTGTCCAGAACGTCGGGCAGAAGACGCGCGAGGTGTTGCAGCTCGTGCCCGGAACGCAGGTGACCACCATGGAGCGTTGCGCGGGCCACGATGGAACGTGGGGCGTGAAGCGAGAGTATTTCGCGCTGTCGATGAAGATAGGCAGACCGGTTTTCAAGCAGATGCAGGCGGCCGATCCGGACTTCGTGAGCTCGGACTGTCCGATCGCCGCGCGCCATATCATGCAGGGCATGGATGACGTGTCGGGCACGACGCGCGCGCGGAAGGCGCATCCGCTGACCTTGCTGCGCATGGCCTACGGTCTGGAATGAGCGGGGAGGCGTGATGTCGGCAATAGCGCGGGAGACACTCATGAGCCTCGAACACTATGCACGGGAGCGACCCCGCTTCCGCCGCCAGGTGATGGCGCACAAGCGAAGGCGCGCATTGCGCATCGGAGAACACGTGACGTTGATGTTTGAGGACGAATTGACCATCCGGTATCAGGTGCAGGAAATGCTCCGGATCGAGCGGGTTTTTGAGGAGCAGGGCATTCGCGATGAGCTGGGCGCTTACAATCCCCTGATTCCGGATGGCAGCAATTTCAAGGCAACCATGTTGATCGAATTCCCAGAAGAGCAGGAAAGAAGACGTCGCCTGTCGCAACTCATCGGCATCGAGGACGCCGTCTGGATGCGGGTGGCGGGCCACGGGGCCGTGCATGCGATCGCCGACGAGGACCTTGACCGTCAGAATGGGGCGAAGACCTCGGCAGTTCATTTCCTGCGCTTTGAACTGGATGGTGCGATGAAGCGCTCTTTGCTGGATGGTGCGGCGTTGTCGGCCGGTATTGATCATCCTGCGTACGAGGCAAGCGTCGATCCGGTTCGCCCGGATCTGCGTGATGCCCTGCTGTGCGATCTGGGGCTGCGATGAGCCGGGTTTTCGCTGTGAGCGTGCCTGCGTGCGCGGCGCTATGGCTGGCGCTTTCCTGTGCGCCGGCATTCGCGCAGATTACCGACTGGCAGAAACCCGAGCCGTTCCGCGGCGAGGTCGGTGGTCCGGCGCCGGCTGTCGAGGATGAATACGAACTGCCGCAGGTGTCGGTGGCCAAGGATTGGCAGGAGTTCTATGTCGGCGCCGAAACGCGCAACCGGTACTTCGTCGCACGTGACAGCCTGTCGGTCGGCAAGGACGGTTCGATGCGCTTTGTGTCCAGGGTGGTGACTGCAGGCGGCGCGGAAAATGTGTCGGTCGAGGCCATCCGGTGCGCGACTGGCGACCGACGCCTGTATGCCTATCTGCGTGACGGCAAGGCCTGGTCCCTTTCCAAGGACACCGAGTGGTCGCCGATCAACGCCGGCAATCGCTTGAACGCGTATCGGCTGACGCTCTACGAGGAACATTTCTGCTGGGCTGACCATCCTGTCGAGCCGCGACAGGCGCTGCAATCCCTTGCCGGAAGCTTCAAGCCGCGCACCGGAAATCCGCTGACCGGATATCGTTGAATACTTGAGCGTGACTCATCCATGCTAGATCGCCTGATCACCGAGCTTGACCGTGCCTTGCGTACCCTCGCGGCACCTGCCCGAACCTATCGCACCGTGCCGGGCAGCGACTTGCCCGAGACGGATCTCGAACCTGCGGAGCGCAGCAGGGTGGGGTCGCTGATGCGCGTGAATCATGTCGGCGAAATCTGTGCCCAGGCCCTGTATCAGGGGCAAGCGCTGACGTGCCGTGACCCGGCTGTCCGCGCTGCGCTCCGACGCGCCGCGACAGAAGAGACCGAGCATCTGTCGTGGACCGCCGGACGTCTTTCCGAGCTTGGTTCGCGCAAGAGCCTGCTCAATCCGGTGTGGTACGGCGGCGCTCTCGCCATGGGTGTTGCAGCGGGCGTGATAGGCGACAAGTGGAACCTCGGATTCCTTGCAGAAACCGAAAAACAGGTCGAGGCGCATCTGCAGCGGCATCTGGACCGGCTGCCCGCAGCGGACCAAAAATCCTGGCGCATTCTCGAACAGATGCGTCAGGACGAGCGGGACCACGCACATACTGCCGAGCGGCTCGGCGCTGCCGAGCTGCCGGCGCCGGTGAAGCTTGCCATGCGCGCCGCCTCGCGGTTGATGACCGGTGTCGCCTATTACGTGTAAAGCCGCTCGTCAGGCTGTGGGGGCTTCAAGAATCTCCCACGTGTGTTCGATCGTGGCCGTTTTCCCAAGCATGATCGAAGCCGAGCAATACTTTTCCGCTGACAGATGTACGGCGCGTTCGACCACGTCAGGCTTCAATCCGGTGCCGCTGATCCGATAGTGAAACACGATGCGGGTAAACACCTTCGGGTCTTCCGCAGCCCGATCGGCCTTGAGCGCCACTTCGCAGCCAACGACTTGTTGCCGGCTCTTCCTGAGGATGAGCATCACGTCGAATGCCGTGCAGCCGCCGGTGCCCGCGAGCAGTAGCTCCATCGGACGCGGGGCGAGATTGCGCCCGCCGGCCTCGGGAGCGCCGTCCATTGCGAGCAGGTGGCCTGAGCCCGTTTCCGCCACAAAACTCGCGCCATCCAGCCACTTCACAACACAGTCCATCAATCTTCCCCTTGGTGAGCGTCGCCGGATTGTAATCCGGCGCTTCGTTGCCGCAGCGGGCAGCTCCGCCATCGAGATTGGTGCAATGCGCAATTTCTGGGGAATGCGTGTTGGTGTGAGTTGGCCGCGGCCGGTTTGTTGCTGAGAAATGAATAGCGTTAGCGAAATAAGCCAGTGAAATATATTGAGAATTTAACCCCGGGTCCCGGGGCGGCGGCGGAATGCACCAGGTTTGTGCGATGCAAAATAAACTTGCGCAGGGCCCTTCGGTGCGCAATAATCAGTCATCGAATTCAGAGTGACGCCCGAGGCGGTGCTCTTTCAGGTGTCTCCTCCACCCTCCTCCTTTGGTGTGGATTCAGCGCGACTCCAAGGAGTCGCGCTTTTTTTATTCCAGCAGACAAACTTGACACACAAAAACCGGCAAGTTATATTCGCCGGCTTTTGGGCGATCTCGCCCGAAATCATGGGACGTTCGAGATGAAAACCTTTTCAGCCAAGCCGCACGAAGTCGAGCGCGACTGGTACGTTGTCGATGCCTCTGACAAGGTGCTCGGGCGCCTTGCAAGCGAGATCGCGCGCCGCCTTCGTGGCAAGCACAAGCCCGTCTTCACGCCGCACGTCGATACCGGCGACTATATTGTCGTCGTGAATGTCGAAAAGCTGCGCGTGACCGGCAACAAGACTCAAGACAAGATGTACTACCGTCATTCGGGTTACCCGGGTGGTATCTACGAAACCAATTTCGCCAAGCTGCAGCAGCGCTTCCCGGCCCGTGTGCTGGAAAAGGCTGTCAAGGGGATGCTGCCCAAGGGGCCGCTGGGCTACGCAATGCTCAAGAAGCTGAAGTGCTACGCAGGGACGGAGCATCCGCACACCGCGCAGCAGCCCAAGGCGCTGGAAATCTGAGGACTGATCAGTCATGGCATTTAACGTTGATTACTACTACGGCACCGGTCGTCGAAAGACTGCGGTAGCACGTGTTTTCCTCCGCCCCGGCAAAGGCTCTATCATTGTGAACGACAAGCCGGTTGACGAGTTCTTTTCGCGTGAGACCGGTCGTATGGTCGTGCGTCAGCCGCTCGAACTCACCGAACATGTCAGCACCTTCGACATCAAGGTGAATGTGATCGGTGGTGGCGAATCCGGGCAGGCCGGGGCCGTCCGTCACGGCATCACTCGCGCCCTCATCGAGTACGATGCGACGCTCAAGCCGGCATTGAGCGGTGCCGGTTTTGTCACGCGGGATGCGCGTGAGGTGGAGCGTAAAAAAGTGGGTTTCCACAAGGCGCGTCGTCGCAAGCAGTTCTCCAAGCGCTAATCCGTCGCTTGCTGTTGCAATTGAAAAAGGCCGCCGTGAGAGCGGCCTTTTTCGTTTCTGGCATCATTTCGTGCTTGCTGCCGACGCAGTGAGCGCCGGGTCATTCCAAGTTGGGGGGTCAAGTGGCTATCAGAGCAGGCATCGTTGGGGGGACGGGGTACACGGGCGTCGAGTTGCTGCGGTTGCTGGCGCGGCATCCCGATGTCGAGATCAAGGCGATTACGTCGCGCGGGGATGCGGGAAAGCCTGTGTCCGACATGTTTTCAAGCCTGCGTGGCCATGTCGATCTCGCGTTCTCTGATCCAGCGCAAGCCGGCCTTGATGCGTGTGACGTGGTGTTCTTCGCCACGCCCAACGGGATTGCAATGGAGCAGGTGCCGGCCTTGCTGGATGCTGGTGTCAAGGTAATCGACCTTGCTGCGGATTTCCGGCTGAAGGACGTGGATGCATGGGCGAAGTGGTACGGCATGCCCCATGCGTGCCCGGGTGTGCTGGAGCGTGCGGTCTACGGTCTGCCGGAAGTGAATCGGGCGCTGATTCGCGGAGCCCAGTTGGTCGCCAACCCTGGTTGTTATCCTACCGCGGTGCAGCTCGGTTTCGCACCGTTGGTCGAGGCGGGGGTCGTCGATGTGGCGAATCTGGTTGCCGATGTGAAGTCCGGTGTGTCCGGTGCCGGGCGCAAGGCCGAAGTGTCCGCGCTTTTTGCGGAGGCGGGCGACAATTTCAAGGCTTATGGTGTGGGCGGGCATCGGCACCTGCCCGAGATTCGTCAAGGGCTGTCAGCGATTGCGGCGAAAGATGTCGGTTTGACCTTCGTGCCTCACCTCACGCCCCTCATTCGCGGTATTCATGCGACGCTCTATGCGCGCCTTACGGCCGACTGTGATCTGCAGGCGCTGTATGAAGGTCGATACCGGGGCGAGCCATTTGTCGATGTACTGCCTGCTGGCAGCCACCCGGAGACACGGTCGGTGCGAGCCTCGAACATGTGTCGCATCGCTGTTCATCGTCCGCAGGGTGGTGACGTGGTCGTTGTTCTGTCGGTCATCGACAACTTGACGAAAGGCGCTGCGGGGCAGGCGGTCCAGAATATGAATCTGATGTTCGGCATAGATGAATCGTGTGGACTAGAGCTCGTTCCGGTCTTGCCGTAAAGGCGCGCCGCTGGCGTTCGCGCCACGGTATCGCCGCGCGGCATGTGGCGATCCATTCGCGTGTGCCTTGGTATCTGAAGGTGCTGGCCCTGGCGGGTGTCGTTGCGCTCGCCCTGGTCATCGGGCGCGGGCTCTATGAAGCGGGAAGGGGCTGGGTCGGGCTTGACGCGACACCGCTGCGTGCCGAGCTGGCAGGCCTGCGGGAGCGTCTGGCAGTTGTGGAGTCGGAATTGGCCGGTGCACAGCAACAGGTCGATTCCGCGCACAGCACGCTGCAGATTGAGCGTGCGGCGCAGGAACAATTGACGGCCCGTATCCGGTCTTTGGAAAGCGAGAACAGCCGGCTGCGCGAAGACATGCTGGTGTTCGAGAGCCTCGCCGGTGCGAGCGGTACCGGCCAAGGATTCAAGATCAATCGCCTTGTTCTTGAGCCTGATGTCGAGGCGGGTAGATTTCGCTACCGGATGCTCATTGTCCGTCAGGGCGGCAAGGCCGAGCAGGATACGCGGGGCGCTTATCAGATCGTCGCTGCGATTGACCGGCAGGGACAGGGTGCTACCATGACTTTTCCGCCTGAAGCGGGTGACTTGTCCTATCGCGTGAACTTTCGGCACTTTCAGCGGGTCGATGGCGTTCTTGCCATGCCCGCGGGTGCCACACTGAAGTCGATTGAAGTGCGGTTTTTGCAGGACGGACAGATAAAGGCGAGAGCGACCGCAGTGCTGTAATACCTGTCGGCGCTATCACTACGGAGGAGCAGAATGTTCGGCAAGAAATCTGACAAACCCAAGAACCGTATCGACAGCCTGATCGGAGCGGGTACGCGGGTGACGGGTGATGTTCATTTTCGCGGTGGCCTGCGTATCGACGGTGAAGTGATCGGTAACGTACGCGCAGAGGGCGATGGCTCGAGCACACTGGTACTGAGCGAACATGCCCGGGTGGAAGGCGCTGTGTCGGTGACGCATGCCGTGATCAACGGTGCAGTGCACGGGCCGATAAGCTCGACGGAGTTTCTCGAGTTGCAGCCTTTGGCACGAATTTCGGGCGATGTTGTCTATGATCGACTGGAGGTGCATCTGGGTGCCATCGTGAAAGGGCAGCTTGAGCATCAGGGCGACGCGCCGCGCGCGATCGAGTTGAAGTTGGCCAGTGGCACCTGATTGTTGCCGCAGCATGTCTTGAAACAGGAGCAGTGAATCATGAATGCAGTCACCGAAATGCCGTCGCCGTTGATTTTTTCGGATAGCGCGGCCGGCAAGGTAAAAGAGTTGATCGTTGAAGAAGGCAACCCGGATCTCAAGCTGCGGGTCTTCGTCTCGGGAGGCGGGTGCTCGGGGTTTCAGTATGGCTTCACGTTTGACGAGGTCGTCAATGAAGATGACACCGCTCTTGAAAAGAACGGTGTGACGCTGCTCATCGATCCGATGAGCTATCAGTACCTCGTCGGCGCCGAGATCGATTACAGCGAAGGGCTGGAGGGAGCGCAATTCGTCATCAAGAATCCGAATGCGACCTCGACGTGCGGTTGCGGATCGTCCTTCTCGGCTTGACGTTGAAGGCGGTCTAGGCGGGCCAGATGGCGCCCAGAATCCGGGGGCCTCTTGCGCCGGTCACTGCAGGAATGTTTCCCGCTTCCCGGCTCAGCGCGCAATGTGCGAGCCAGGCGAATGCCATCGCTTCCACCGTGTCGGGCGCAACGCCGATTTCGGCCGTACTCCGGACGAGAGTATCTGTTGCGGCGCGCAGGCGCCGCAACAGATAAGAGTTGAACGCGCCACCGCCGCACACCACGATCTCTTCTGCAGCGAAACGTGCTCTGCGCAATGCCGCGGCCACGGATTGAGCAGTCAATTCAGTCAGTGTCGTCTGGACGTCTACCGGAGGTGTGCCGGGCGAAATCAGCGAGCGAAGCCAGTTGAGGTTGAACTGCTCTCGGCCACAGCTTTTTGGCGGCTTGGTTGCAAAGAACGGGTGGGCCATCAGACGTTCAAGAAGAGCTGGATCGACCGTGCCCTGCGCGGCCCACATGCCGTCGTGATCGTAGCGCATGCCCCGCGTGTGCTCGATCCACGCGTCCATCAGGACGTTTGCCGGACCGCAGTCGAATCCGAGCACCGGCTGGTCCGCGGCGAGCAGGGTCAGGTTCGACATGCCTCCCAGATTGAGAGCGGCGCGTGGCTGCGTGCCGCTCCCCAGCATGTAAGCGTGGAAAGCGGGTACGAGGGGGGCGCCTTGCCCTCCCGCGGCAATATCCCGCGCCCGGAAATCCGATACAACACAAATCCCGGTTAACTCAGCGAGTAGCGCCGGTGCGTTCAGCTGCACCGTGTAGTGGTGTTCGGGCGCATGACGGATCGTCTGGCCGTGGCACCCGATTGCGGCTATTGAGCTGGCTGGAACGGCTGCCTCGGCCAGCGTGTCCGTCACCGCTTCAGCATAGAGTCGGGCTAGATCGACGGCCGCCACGCTGGATCGGTGGATTTCGTCCGAGCCGCTGCAACAGAGTGCGGCAAGCTCCGTCCGTAAAGCGGGCGGCAGTGCATGGTGCCGATGTGCAACAAGGACAGGGCGATCACCCGAGACGTCGGCGACGACAGCGTCGATCCCGTCGAGACTGGTGCCGGACATGATGCCGATATGGAGTGCGCTCATCGTGTGCCACGCCTGCCGGGCCGGTCGCATGCGATAACATCAGCGGTTTTTGCGTGCCGGTCCCTCGGGACGTTGGCGACCGACGGCGCATGTACTTGAGGTGCTTTCATGGCAGAAGTTGAACAGGCGTTGGCGTTGATCAAGAGAGGGGCTGAAGAGCTGCTCCCCGAAAGCGATCTGGTCGAGAAGCTGAAAACTGGCCGACCATTGCGGATCAAGGCGGGTTTTGATCCTACCGCACCAGACCTGCATCTGGGGCATACCGTCCTACTCAACAAGTTGAGGCATTTTCAAGACTTGGGACACCGGATCCTGTTCCTCATCGGCGATTTCACCGGGGCGATCGGTGATCCGACCGGCAAGAATGTCACCCGGCCACCGTTATCTGCCGAACAGGTGCAGGAGAATGCACGCACTTACCAGGAACAGGTTGCCAAAATCCTGGACCCGGCGCGCATGGAGGTGGTTTTCAACTCAACCTGGATGCATGCCCTTGGTGCGGAGGGGATGATCCGTCTCGCCTCTCGGCACACGGTTGCCCGAATGCTCGAACGCGATGATTTCGCGAAGCGTTATGCAGGGAATCAGCCGATCGCCATTCACGAGTTTCTCTATCCGTTATGCCAGGGTTATGACTCGGTTGCGCTGGAAGCGGATGTGGAACTGGGTGGAACGGACCAGAAGTTCAACCTGCTCATGGGGCGGGAACTGCAGAAACAGTATGGCCAGGCGCAGCAGGTCGTACTCATGATGCCGCTTCTTGAAGGACTGGATGGAGTGAACAAGATGTCCAAGTCCCTGGGAAACTACATCGGCGTGTCGGAGCCGCCGAACGAAATCTTTGGCAAGGTCATGTCGGTATCGGACACGCTGATGTGGCGGTATTACGAATTGCTGTCCTTCAGGGCCATGTCGGACATCGACGCCTTGCGGCGAGATGTTGCAGACGGGCGCAACCCGCGCGACGCAAAGGTAATGCTTGCGCAAGAGCTGGTTGGACGCTTCCACGGGGATGCGGCGGCGCGGGGCGCGCTGGCCGACTTTGAATCGCGTTTCCGGCAGGGAGGCGTACCGGACGATCTTTCGACAATCGAGCTGCCGGCGCCCGCCGGAGGGTTGCTCATTGCGCAAGCCTTGCGAGCTTCGGGTCTGACGGCGACCACTTCCGAAGCCCTTCGGATGATTGACCAAGGCGGTGTGCGGCTCGACGGTACGAAGGTGTCGGACCGCGGGTTGCTTCTTCCGGTCGGGGCAAATGTCGTTGCGCAGGTGGGAAAGCGCAAATTTTGCAGGATCGTCGTTATTTGAGTGCCAACGGAATAGCGGACTGATTGCTCGATTGTTTTTAACGATGTCCGCATATTTTCAGGGTGCAAAACGATGGAGTTTGGAAAAAAGTTCAAATTTCTTCTGAAAAGCAGTTGACCGACCGTGAATTATCCGTAGAATGCGCTCCTCTCGTTGCTCAGCAGCGAACGTTCTTTAACAAAACAAACAGCCGATAGGTGTGGGCGCGATCTGGTTGTAACGGCGAGCAGATGTCGTTTCAGGGAAACTTGGGGCGATGGAAGTTTGCATGACAATGAGATGAAGTGCTCATACTGAATCAAAGGTTTTAAGCGAAAGCTTATACCTGTGAATTTCTGATGAGTTTTTGGGAATTAAACTGAAGAGTTTGATCCTGGCTCAGATTGAACGCTGGCGGAATGCTTTACACATGCAAGTCGAGCGGCAGCGCGGTC
>JAHJHI010000026.1 GCA_018824085.1 Gammaproteobacteria bacterium
CGCCTCGACCGCCGATCTGGCCATCATCCTGGTCGACGCGCGCCACGGCGTGCAGACGCAGACGCGCCGCCACAGCTTCCTGGTGTCGCTGATCGGCATCAAGCGCGTCGTCGTCGCCATCAACAAGATGGACCTGGTCGGTTTTTCGCAGGATGTCTATGCCGGCATCGAGCGTGATTACCGTGCATTCGCCGGGCAGATCGGCCTGACGGAAATCCTGTGCATTCCGATGTCGGCGCTGCGCGGCGACAACATCATCGACAAGAGCGACCGCACGCCCTGGTACGACGGCCCGGCGCTGATGGAGCATCTGGAGACGGTGGCGATCGAGGACGACGTGCAGAACGGCCCGTTCCGTCTGCCGGTGCAATGGGTGAACCGGCCCAACCTGGATTTTCGCGGCTTCTCCGGCATGATCGCGTCGGGCCGCGTGCGCCCTGGCGACCGCATCCGCGTGCAGCCGTCGGGGCGCGACAGCACGGTCGAACGCATCGTCGTGTCGGGCGGTGATCTGGACGAAGCGGTGGCGGGGCAGTCGGTGACGCTTACGCTCAGCGATGAAATCGACTGCAGCCGGGGCAATGTCATCGCGTCGGCAGAGAATCCGGCCATTGCCGCCGACGCCTTCGACGCGACGCTGGTCTGGATGAGCGACGAAGCGCTCGCCACCGGTCGCAGCTATCTGATGAAGAGCGGCACCCGGACCGTGGGCGCAACGGTCGGCCGGATCGACCACCGCGTGAACGTCAATACGCTGGAACGCAGCGACACGAACGCGCTGGCGCTGAACGAGATCGGCGAGGTCGAACTGGCAACCGATCGCCTGCTGGCCTTCGACGCCTACCGGTCGGTGCGCGACACCGGAAGCTTCATCCTGATCGACCGCCTGAACAACAATACGGTGGCGGCCGGCATGCTGCGCGGCGCCCGTAGCCGGCCGCGCGATCTCGGCTGGATGCAGCGTGAAACAGGCCGCGACGCGCGCGCCGCGCTCAAGCAGCAGTCACCGCTCGTGTTGTGGGCGGGCGAGGGGATCGATGCCGGGCTGCTTGAACGCAAGCTCATGTCCGTCGGCCGTCATACGCTCGTGCTGCCGGCGGCAACGGCTGATCTGCTGCGCATCGTTGCGCTGCTGCTGGACGCCGGCCTGATCGTCATCATCGATGCGGAAGCGGCGCAGCCGCCGAGCTTCGGTGCGGCGCTGCCGACGGATGAATGCGTCGAACTGCGCGTCGCGGCCAATGCGGTGCAGGCATCGCTCGACGCCGCAGGTGGCCTGCTCGAATTGCCGGCGAGCGCGCCGGAAGAACAGATCGAGCAGATTGTCGACGCACTGCGTCGCGCAGGCCGTTTCGGCTGACGGACGCGGCAAGGCCATCTGACCGCCGGGCGGCTTCATCGTCGCTTGGCGGGCGCCATCTGCCCGGGTGGTGAAACTGGTATACACAGCGGACTTAAAATCCGCCGCCGCAAGGCATACGGGTTCAAGTCCCGTCCCGGGCACCAATAGCGACGCGGGGTTTCAGGGCATCGCCCGACAATCTCCCGCCTTCATGCCCGCTATCCGAGCTGTCCTTCCGGATTGATTTCTCGCTCGCCGTGTTGTTGGCGACCGGACGGCGTCAGCTTCGTCCGACGCTGCGATGCTGCGGGTGCTTACGCGGCTTTCTCCGGCTCCCGCCTAGACTTCAGGTCAAGACATGCGCACACGCCGTGTGCCGCACATCAGACTGAATACGATACCCGGGAGCGCATCATGGCGAATACATACCGATTCCTCAAGTGCCTGGCGATCGTTGGCATGGTCGCAAGTCTGACCGCCTGCGCCGGCATGACGAACAGCGAACGCAATGCAGCCATTGGCGCCACTGTCGGAGGCGTGGCGGGGTCGGTGCTGACCGGCGGCAGCACCGCAGGCACGGTCGGCGGCGCTGTTGTTGGCGGCGCCATCGGCAACGAGATGGGCAAGCGCAGGTAAGCGGACCGGGGTGCCGATGCAGCATCCCCGACCAACACGATTGCCGGGCCTCGCGGCCCGGCCCATGCCACACCACTCCAAGGAGATTTTCATGCGCTACCTAGCCCCCGCAATCCTCGCTCTGTCCGTTTTTTCCGTGACCATGCTGCCCGGCTGCGCGGTGTCGCGGGACCAGTCGTCCGTGGGTTCCTACATCGATGACGCGGCGATCACGACCGCCGTCAAGGCGCGCTTTGCCGAAGACAAGACGGTTGCAGCGACGTCGATCAGCGTCGAAACGCTCAATGGCACCGTGCTGCTTTCGGGGTTCGCGAAGAACGCCACCGAAAAGATGAATGCCGAAAAACTCGCGCATGGCGTCAAGGGCGTGAAGGCCGTCAAGAACGAGATCGTCCTCGGCAAGTAAGTTCGGCATACGCCGGCCGACGGGAGCCCGACACGGAAACGTGTCCGGCTCCCGTTGTTCGTTGTGTGTCGCTATCCTTGTCGCACCCTTTCGTTGGCGCGGCGACGCACGCATGCTGATCGACACCCATTGCCATCTGGACGCTTCCGGATTCGACGCGGATCGCGCGGCGGTGCTGGCGCGCGCGCGCGCGGCCGGCGTCGGGCGCATCGTGCTGCCGGCCGTCGATCGCGCGAGTTTCACGCGGGTGCGCGAACTGTGTGTCGATGCGCCCGATCTGCGTTTCGCGCTCGGCATCCATCCGCTGTACGTAGCGGCCGCGACACCGGGCGACTTCACGAGCCTGGGCGAGCAACTGTCGGACCCTGAAGTCGTCGCGGTCGGCGAGATCGGGCTGGACTTCTTCGTGAAGGACATCGATCCGTTGCTGCAGGAAGCCTGCTTCGTGCGCCAGCTCGAATTTGCGCGCGACCATGACCTGCCGGTGCTGCTGCACGTGCGGCGCAGTCAGGACCGGATACTGAAGCACCTGCGCACGGTGTTCGGCCCCCGGGGGCCGGGCGGCATCGCGCATGCGTTCAACGGCAGCCGACAGCAGGCGGACGCGTTCATCAAGCTGGGTTTCGTGCTCGGCTTCGGCGGCGCCGTCACCTGGGCGCGAGCGCTGAACCTGCGGCGTCTGGTGACGGAACTTCCGCTCGACGCCATCGTGCTGGAAACCGATGCGCCGGACATGCCGCCGGAGTTCGCCGCCCGTGAACGCAACGAGCCCGCCAATGTCGAGCGCATCGCCCGCATCATCGCCGGCATTCGTGGCCTGGCACCGGATGAACTGGTGCGCGCCACCGGGGAGAACGCGTTGCGCGTGCTGCCCCGGATGGCCTTGCCCGGCGCGGCTTACAGCGTGTAGGCAGCCGACACGCCGATCAGCCACGTGCGTTCGGCGGCCGGCGCGTAGTAGCGCCCGGTCAGTGTGTCGCCGGCGTTGATGTAGATGGAGCCGACGTATTCCTTGTCGAACAGGTTGTCGATGCGCGCAAATTCGCTGAATTTCCAGCCGCCGACCTTCTGCGAGAAACCGCCGCGGATGGCCGCCACGCCGTAGCCGCCGACGCGCACGGTGTTGGTGTCATTGGCGAACATGCGACCGCTCGCGCGGTATTCCACGGCGCCGCTGAAACCGGCCGGCTCGTGGCGCCAGGTCAATTCGCCGTAGAAGGACTTGTTGGCCACGCCGGCAATCTTGTTGCCGGACGCAACGGCTTCCGGCGCGACGGCGCTCGGGCAGCGGGCTTCCATGCAGGTTGTGAAGGCGTCGTCGAACTTGGCGTCGAGCAAGGTGAATGCCGCATACGCGCCGAGAGTGTCGGTGAGCCGCGAGTCGATCGACAGTTCGACGCCCTTGCGCGAGGTGTCGCCCGCGTTCTGGTAGACGACGCGGCCGTTTTCGTTGCTTCGGGTGACGATTTCCTTTTCGGATTCGATGTAGAAGGCCGCGACGTCGACACGCGTCGAGTCGTTCAGATAGGTCTTCATGCCGAGCTCGTACTGCATGCTCGTGGAGGGCTTCAGATCGAAATTCAGGCCGGTCTGGTTGTCCTCGCGGTAGGCAAGTTCGATCAGCGTGGGTGCTTCGAAGCTCTGGCCGGCGTTGGCGTAGAGGTTGGTTGTCGGTGTGAGCTTGTACACCGCACCCACGGTCGAGGTCCAGTCGCTGTAGTCGGCAGAGCCGCTGTCGTCCGGATTCACGCCGGCGAGCGTCGATCCGGAGCAGGCACCGTTGCAGATGAAGTGGTCGTCCGATTCGAAATCGATGCGCGTGTAGCGGATGCCGCCGGACAGCGAGAAGTCCGGCATCAGCGCCCATTCAGCCTGTGCGAAGACGCCGGACTGTTCGGCGGTATTGGTTTCATTGCGCTTGAGTGCGCCACGCGTACCGTAGTTTGCGGTGCCGCCGTTGTCGTTCGCCACGGTCGCGCCGTTGCGGTAGCCCTTGCGGTCCTCGTCGGCCCGCTCGTACTCGGCACCAACACTGAACGTGAGCGTGTCCAGCTTGCGCGTCCAGCGCAGATTGGTGCCCCAGTAGTCACGGTCGTAGACCGACACGCCGCCGTTGCCGGTCACACGGTTCTGCACGAAGGAGTTGATCGCGAGGAACTGTTCGTTGTTGCGGTTTCCGGCGTAGAACATCGCGCGCAGCGTGTCGCGATCCGACAGCGCCGTTTCGAATACGGCGCCGCCCTGGGTGTTCTCCAGCGTGCGGCGGGTGCCGAAATACTCTGCGGTCTGGGCACCGTTTGCACCGGACAGCGCGGCGGTGCCTTGCTGGCGGCGGTCGCTGTTGAGCTGAGAGATGTCCAGGCCGAGCGGATCTTCAACGCCGTCCTGCTTCAGGTAATTGCCGACGACCGTCAGCGTGCTCTTGTCGCCGAGCAGCCAGCGTGCCTTGAAGTTGGCCTGCTCCTTGTTGGAATTGCTGTAGTCGCGATAGCCGTCGCTGTCGAAGCGCGACACGCTGGCCGTGTAGCCGAAGTTGCCGAGCGTGTCACCGAATTTGAGGCCGTAGCGCGTGGTGCTGTCGCTGCCGGCCTGAAAACTCGGCGTGATGGTGAAGCGCTCGGGTGCGTCTTCAGTGAATACCTGCACCACGCCGCCCGAGTGGTTGCCGTACAGGGATGAGAAGGGGCCGCGCAGCACTTCGATGCGGCTGGCGGACGACAGGTCGAACAGACCCGTGCCGCCCTGGCCGTCGGGCGTGCTGGCGGGAATGCCGTCGGCCAGCAGCTTGATGCCGCGCACGCCGAACTGCGAACGGGCGCCGAAGCCGCGTATCGTCAGCGACTGCTCCTGCGCGTAGTTTTCCTTGCCGGCCGACATGACGCCAGGCACCCGGTTGATCACCTCCGACAGGTTCACCGTGGCGCGCTGTTCCTGGATCGTTTCCTGGCTGACCGAATCGATGGCCATCGGCAGGTCGAAGGAATTCTGTTCGATGCGCGTGCCGGTGATGACGACGGTCGGAGCGATGACCGGACCGGCGGCTGATGCACACTGCCCGATGAGGGCCAGTGCGAGGGCGAGCGGGGTGTGGCGGGGAAGCGGCAACATGTGTCTCTGTCTCTCTCTGTGTGTGGCGACCGGCCGGGCGCGCCGGTCGTGAGTGCGTTCGACGTGTCGACGCACGTCTTCAATGGCGCAGCGGAGTATAGGTAGCGCGCGGTTACATAGCCTCACGAAAAGCTTGAACCTGCGTGTGCCGTGACGAGTGCGGGTGTCTTTCCCGTCCGGTCCGGAATCAGGCGGGCGGCGGCGCTGCGAACAGGTCCTGGATCGCCGGCGGAGCGAGCACGCGCAGGCCCGGCGGGCACAGGCGGTGCCGACCCAGCCGCAGCACGGCGCGGTCGCGCGATACCAGCAGGTCGGCGCCGGCGCGCACCGCCAGATCGAAGAACTTCTGGTCTTCGCGATCACGGCAGCGCGGCAGCGTGCTGTCCGGCGCGTCCGGCAGCGCGTGCATTTCCAGTTGCGCGCAATAGTCGGCGTGCAGTGCTGCGGCCTGCGCGTCGTCCAGGCCGAATTTCGGGTAGCGCAACACGGTGCGCAGCTCGCGCAGGCAGGCGTCGTCGCACAGCAGACGGGCGCGCCCGTCCGCGACGGCCCGTGCGACACAATCCAGTTCGGGGTTGTGCCACAGCAGCAGGTCGAGCACGGCATTGGTATCGAGAACGACGCGGATCATCGGGGGCGAGGGTGTGCAGGGAGGCGCAGTGTAGTGCGAGTCGCCGCACCGGGGGGCTACCGGATGCGGGTGTCGCGCGGAAGCATTGACGGCTTTCCGGCGCATCGGTTAGGCTGCGTCCGCCTCAGGTGCCCCGAGTGGTGTCCGCCACAACGGGATAAACGGGAAGTCAGGTGCGCAACCGCATGGCGGTTGCAATGCCGACGCTGCCCCCGCAACGGTAAGCGAGTCGTAGCAGTCCATTCAGCCACTGTGCTCAGGCATGGGAAGGCGGGCTGCATAATCCCCTCGTGAGCCCGGATACCGGCCTGGTGCAATCGACCGATGGCTGCGGAGGGCTGCCTGGGTGCGCATGTTGCTGCCCGGCTGCTTCCGTCAAGTGCCAAGTCGGCTCCTCCATGTGTATCTCGCGCATCGACTGCGCACCATCGGATTTCCGCAATACGCCGGCGCGGGTGAAGCCGGCACTGCACGGAGGTCTGCATGCGCACCATTCTTCTTTCATCCTTCATCACATCGCTGGCCGGGTTGTCGTTCGCCGGCAGCGCCCACGCCGGGCCGTTCGCGCCGGCGGCGGGACAGGCGGGATCGACCGCCATCAGCAAGAACGACGCCGGCATCGTCCAGTGGGCGACCGGCTGGCAGGACTACGCGCCGAACGAAACACCCGGCGCCGTTGCCGCCACCTGGCGTACGCCGGACAAGGCGCTCGGCGCGGCCGTCGGTGATTCGTACGACATCGTGTCGCTCGGCAACGGCGGCAGCATCACGCTGACGTTCGGCGGCTACATCCACGATGGCGATGGCGCGGACTTCGCCGTGTTCGAGAACAGCTTCAGCAGCGCCTTCCTCGAACTCGCGTTTGTCGAGGTGTCTTCCAACGGCGCAGACTTTTTCCGCTTCCCGGTCTATTCCTTCACGCCCGGCCCGGTCGGCGCCTTCGGTGCCGTGGACCCCACGAACATCGACGGCTTCGCCGGCAAGTACCAGCAGGGATGGGGCACCGCGTTCGACCTTGCGCTGCTGGCCGGCAACGAAGGTCTGGACATCAACCGGGTGCAGTACGTGCGCCTGGTCGACGTCATCGGCAACGGTACGGAGTTCGACGACTTCCCGGCGGCCTACGGCGGACCGAACCTGATCTACGACCCGTACAACACGACCGGCAGCCAGGGCTTCGACCTCGATGCGGTGGGGGTGATGCACTTCACCGCCGCCGCCGCGGTGCCCGAGCCGTCGCAGTTCGCGATGTTTGCGTCCGCGCTGGCGCTGATGCCGCTGCTGGTGCGTCGCCGCCGCGCCGCCTGAACGTTCGCACCCACCTCGTCAATCAGCCGGGTGCGCGACGCACCCGGCCCCGTTACGGAACAACACCATGAAAATCATCCTGTCCGCCGCGATCGTCGCGGCGTTTTTTGCAGGCGGCGCGCATGCCGCCGTGAGCGGTTTCGACGAGTTGCCGCTCGCCCCCGAAAGCCACTACTTTCCCGAGACGGCCGGCACGTTCACGAGCGGCCCGGCGCGCTACAACCACGACTACACGGACTACAGCGAATACGGTCTGCCCGGTTGCTGCCACAGCGGCTGGATCTACTCCAACCGCACCGACACCACGACGGCCGGGCATCTCAACCAGCACAGCGCGATCACGGGCGGAGGCGCCGAAGGTTCGTCGAACTACGCCGTTGCGAACTTCGGAGCACCTGCGATCACCTTCGACAGTGCGCTGGAAGTCGGCAGCGCCTGGTTCACCAACACGACCTACACCGCGCTGTCGATGCTGCAGGGCGACTCGTTCGCGAAGAAGTTCGGCGGTGCTGACGGCTCGGATCCGGACTGGCTGCGCCTCACCATCATCGGCATGAACGGCGCGGCGCAGACCGGAACGGTTGATTTCTATCTGGCCGATTTCCGTTTCGAGGACAACAGCCTGGATTACGTACTGGACAGCTGGCAGCAGGTGAACCTGTCGTCACTGGGCCTGGTGACCAGCCTGCAGTTCGAACTCGCGTCGAGCGACACCGGGGCGTTCGGCATCAACACGCCGGCCTATTTCGCGATGGACAACCTGCGCGTGACGGCAGTGCCGGAGCCGGGGCAGTACGCCCTGTTCGCATCAGGACTGCTGCTGATCGGCGCGCTCGTGCGGCGCAGACAGGGCTGACATGAAACCGCGCATTCGCCGGCTTCACCTCGGTGCGGCTGTTCTGTGCGCGCTTCACGCGGTGTTCGTCCGGGCCGGGGATGCCGGTCCGGACGCCGGCGACGCGCCAGTGGTGCTGCCGCCGGTGCGCGTGCTTGAACGGCGCGAGGACACGCACGACGAGCTGCACGGCGTGTCGGTCATCAGCGCCCGGGACATCGAACGCTCGGCCGCCGCCAACGTATCGGAGCTGCTGGCGCGCGAAGCCAACGTCAATCTGCAGAGCTTCTACGGCAGCGACAAGAAGGCGGCGCTGGACATCCGCGGCATGGGCGAGGCGGCGGGCAGCAATGTCGTCATCATGGTTGACGGCGTGCGGCTGAACGAGCTCGACCTGTCGGGCGCCGACCTGTCGGGCCTGGACCTGTCGCAGATCGAGCGCATACGCGTCGTGCGTGGTGGCGGTGCGGTGCGTGTGGGCGACGGCGCCGTCGGCGGCGTCATCGACATCACGACCCGGCGCGCCCCGGCCGGCGCGCTGTCAGGTGCCGTCGACGCGCAGGCCGGCTCCTACGGCATGCGCAAACTGAACGTGTACGCCAATGGCCGCGGTGGTCCGTGGTCATTGCGCCTGCGGGCGGGGCGCTCGGATTCCGATGGCTATCGCGACAACAGCTATTTGTACTCGCGCGACGGTTCGCTCGAACTGGAGTTCGCGCCGACCGGGCGCGTGAGCGCCTTCGTCCGGGTGACGCGCCACTTCGACGAGTACGGGATGCCCGGCGGCCTGCCGGCCAGCGTGCTGTCGGCGTCCGGCAGTGCGCGCCGCGCGAGCCTGACGCTGCGCGACGGCGGCCGGACCGACGACAGCGGCTACGTCGCTGGTGCCAGCGCGGATTTCGGCGCGTTCGGCGTGACCAGCGTGCAGGCCAGCGCGCGCCGCCGCGACAATCCCTTCATTTTCTGCGACGACACGAAAGGCTGTCCCGAGTCTCCCATCCGTTCGGCGCGCGACGCGCTGCAGATCGACCACCACGTCGAACTGCCGTCGACGGGCAGCCGCGCCCACGTGTTCGGGTTCGGCCTGAACAGCTGGAGCGGTGACTACACGCGCTTCGAAGGCGAAGAGCACGCAGTCGGGAACCGCCGCATTTCGGGTGACGTGCATAGCCATGGCGGCTATGCCGACATGGCGCTGCGACTGGGTGAAGGTGTCACGCTCAAGGCGGGTGCGCGCATCGATCGTTTCCGCTCGACACGCCTCACCGAAAAGCTGTCGCTGCCGTCGGTACCGATTCCGGTTCCGCCATTCAGCATGCCCTGCGCATCCTGCCCGCCCTACTACGCCGAAGCCGAGGCGCCGTCGCGCGGCAGCTGGCGCAACCACGCGCGCGAACTGGGGCTGAGCTGGGACGCGACCACTGCGTTGAACGTCTTTGCCGGCACCAGCCGCCACTTCCGCAGTCCGAACATCGACGAGCTTGCGCTGGCATCGGTTGACCTGCGGCCGCAGCGCGGCCGTACCACGGAGGCGGGCGCAAGGCTGCGGACGTCTGTCGGCGCAGAATTCTCGCTGACGATATTCCGCATCCGCATCGAGGACGAGATCCACTTCGGCCCCGAGCAGATCGGCGCCGGGCAGTCGGTCAATCGCAACTATCCGGTGCCGACGCTGCGCACCGGTGCCGAATTCCAGTCGCGCTGGCCACTGTCGCGCAGCCTGGGTGGCGTGCTGAATCTGGGCTACGTCAGGCCGCGCCTGAGCGGCGTCGATGGGGACATCCCGAGCGTGCCGCGGCGCACCGTGAGTGCGCGGCTGGAGTGGCAGGCGCTCGAACGCGTGCAGGCCACGCTGGCGGCGAGGTACGTGTCCGGCGTGCGCGACGGCAACGCCTTCGACGATCCGGCCCCGAGTCCGCCGCTCGCGTCGTTCACCGTTGTCGATGCCGGGCTGCGCTGGCGCGGTGACGCGCTTGCCGTGAGTGCCAGCGTGAACAACCTGTTCAACCGCATCTACGCGACCCGGCAATACAGCGGCCAGCTCTACCCGATGCCGGAACGCCATTTCGCGCTGGGGCTGAACTGGCGCTTCTAGCTTGCCGCCCGGCTGAAGCGGCCGTAGTGCAGCAGCAGCGTCGGCAGCACCAGCAGGTTGAGCACCGTGGATGTCGCCAGGCCGCCGACGATGATGGCCGCCATCGGTCCCTCGATCTCGCGGCCCGGTTCGCCCGAACCGAGCACCAGCGGCATCAGCCCGAGTCCGGTCACCAGTGCCGTCATCAGGATGGACGGCAGGCGCTGCGCGGCGCCGAGTATTGCCGTGTCCACGTTCCAGCCGTGGCCTTCCTGCTCGACGAGGTGCTGGTAGTGCGACACCAGCATGATGGAGTTGCGCAGCGTGATGCCGAACAGCGTGACGAAGCCGACCACCGATCCGAGCGACAGCCAGCCGCCGCCGGCCAGAGCGGCCATGACGCCGCCGATCAGCGCGAACGGCAGGTTGACGAAGGTGATCGCGAGGTTGCGCGGACTGGAAAACGCCATCATCAGCAGGACTCCGATGGCGGCGGCGGCGAGCGCCGAGTGGGTGAGCAGTTCGCGGCGCGCCTGCGCCTGCGCTTCGGCCGCACCCGTCACTGTGTAGTAGCTGCCGGCGTTGAGCTTCACGTTGTCGCGCAGCGTACGGTGCACGGCGTCACTGAACTTTCCGAGGTCGAATCCCGGCGCGAGGTTGGCGGTGATGGTCTGCACGCGCTTGCCGCCGGAATGCAGGATCTTGTAGCGGCCGTTCTCGATGCTGATGTCCGCCACGTCGCGCAGTTCGACCAGCTGGCCGTCCGGCGTGCGCAGAGGCAGCCGCCCGACCTCGCCCGGCGAGCGGCGATGATCCGGCGCGAGCGTCACGACGAGGGGTGTGGCGATCGTGCCGCGAAACACTTCGCTCACCTGTCGGCCGGCGAAGGCGGTCGTCGTGGCGGCCAGCACGTCATCCGGCGTGAGGCGCCAGATCGCGAGCCTGTCCAGGCGCGGTCGCACGACGATTTCGGGTGTCCCGGGCGGTGCCAGCACCTGTACGTCGGTGGCGCCAGCCACGCGGGTCAGCGCGGCTGCGACCGCGCTGGCATCGGCGTCCAGACGGTCGAGATTCGTGCCGAACACCTGCACCACAAGCGTTGCCGGAAAGCCTGATTCCGTCTCGCCGATGCGTTCCGTCAGGAAGGTATTGACGGAGAACGCCAGGCCCGGAAAACCGACCGAGTCCAGGGCTTCCTCGTCGGAGCGATCGTCGTCGCCGTCGTCGCCGGTAACGGTGCGCCGGATGTCCGCCAGCACCCGTGTCTGCTCGTCGCCGTCGAGCGGGTCGAGCTCGATCTCGACTTCGCTGTAGTGCGGACCGAAAGGATCGGCGCCGTTCTGCGCGCGACCGACCCACTGCGCCACCGACTTCACGCCGTCGATGGTCAGTATCTTTTCGGTGACACGCTGGCCGACCCGCAGCACTTCGCCCGGCGCCGTGCCCGGAATGGTCGAGAGGTGGACGATGTAGTGGCCTTCCTTGAGCGGCGGGATGAACTCGCCGCCGAACAGCGGCAGCACGCCGAGCCCGCCCGCCAGCACCAGCATGACGCTGGCGATGAGCGTCTGCGGACGCCGTTCGATGGCGCGCAGCGCGCGCTCGTAGCGCGGGCGCAGCCAGCGGATCAGCGGCGGGTCGTCATCCGGCAGCTCGCGCCGGCCGAGCATCAGCCAGCTCATCGCCGGCGTCACCGTCAGCGCGACGACGAGCGAGGACAGGATGGCCAGGATGTAGGCCAGCCCGAGCGGCGCGAACAGCTTGCCGGCCACGCCCGAGAGCGTGAGCAGCGGCACGAACACCAGCGCGACGATGAAGGTGGCGTAGACGACGGAGCTGCGCACTTCCATCGACGCATCGAGCACCACTTTCCACGTCGCCTCCGGCGAGCCGGCGGAACGGTTCGCGCGCAGGCGGCGGTAGATGTTCTCGCAGTCGATGATGGCGTCATCGACCACCTCGCCCAGCGCGATGGCGAGGCCGCCGAGCACCATGATGTTGAGACTGGCGCCGGACTCGAGCATGACCAGCACTGCGGCGAGCAGCGACAGCGGAATCGCCACCGCGGAAATGAATGCGGTGCGCAGGTTGAACAGGAAGACAAACAGCACGATGACGACCAGCGTCGCGCCTATCATCACGTCGGCGCGCACGTTGCCGAGCGCGATCTGGATGAAGTTGGCGGGGCGGAACAGTGCCGGATGCAGCGTGAGCTGTTCGCGCTCGAACAGCGGTGCCAGTTCGTTCAGCGATTTTTCCAGTTCGCGCGTCACGCCCAGCGTGTTTGCGCCGAGCTGTCCCTGCACCATCATGAAAACGCCCTGGGAGCCATTGATCTGCGCCGCGCTGATGGCCGGGCCCGGCGCCTCGCGCACGCGGCCGACGTCGCCGAGCGCGAGCGTGCGCCCGTCCGGCAAGGTCAGCGTGAGCTGCTCCAGCGCGCGCGGCGTGGCCGGCGTCGCGTCGACGGCGATCAGCAGACGCTGGTTGTCGTTCTCGACAAAGCCCGCGCCGGCGACGGTCGCCGCGCCGCGTGCGGCCTGTTCGACGTCGGCCAGCGTCACGCCGAGGGTGCGCAGGCGAGCCGGATCGAGCTGTATCTGCCACTGCCGGACTTCGCCGCCGAACACGTTCACGTCGGCGACGCCGGGCACTGCGAGCAGATGCGGGCGCACCACGGAATCGACGAGGTAGCGCATGGCCATCAGCGAGCGTGCATCGGAGGTCAGGCCGATGCCGAGCAGCGTGCTGGCCGAGGACGTGAGCGGCGTGATGACGGCCGTGACGCCATCGGGCAACTGTCCGCCAAGCGTGCCCAGGCGTTCGGCGACGAGCTGGCGGTTGCGGAACAGATCGGACTTCTCGTCGAAGATGACGGTCACCACCGACAGCCCCGGAATGGACTGCGAACGCAGTTCGCGTATGCCGCGCGTGCCGGACACCGCCGCCTCGATCGGCGTGGTGACCCGCGTTTCGACAAGATCGGCCGGCAGGCCGGGCGCTTCGGTCTGGATCACGACCTGCGCCGGTGCAAATTCGGGAAACACGTCGAGCGGCGCATCGATCAGGCGGCTCAGCGCGTAGACGGTCAGCACCAGCGACAGCGCGAGCACGATGCCCGGCCGGCGGACCGAAAAGCGGACGATGGCTTCAATCATGAATATGCACCGTCGCCTCAGTCGTCATTCTCGTCGGCCAGCGTGTGCTTGAGTTCTTCCGACAGCAGCAGCTGCGCGCCACGCGTGACCACGCGCGCATCGTCCTCCAGCTTGGGGGCGAGCCAGCCATCCGGGCGCTGCGATTCGGCCGGCAGCGCCTGCCGCGAGAACGTGTCGGGCTCGTCGTCGTCGCGCACATAGATCCACGGCAGGCCGGCATACCAGACGACGGCGCTGTTGGGCACCAGGTGCAGCAGTTCACTCCCCTGAATGCCGCGCGCCGCCAGGCGCGTGCCGGACGGCAGTGCGCGTTCCGTCAGGTAGAGCCAGGTTTCTCCGGCCGCCTGCGCTAGGCTGCGCGGCGCGGGGCCGACACGCTGCGCGGTGATGGCTTCGTCGCCGTCGGGAAGGCGCAACTGCATCTGGGGAGGCGCGTCGCCCGATCCGCGCAGCGCCACCGCCACCAGCGAACTGCGCCGCTGCGCGAGGCGTTCGAGCGTGGCCGAGGCGTCCGGTTCGGCGAAGCGGCCCCAGCCCTGAACGAGGCGCGAATGAATGCCGTCGCTGCGCGCGCGCGCGGCCAGGAGCGCGCCGCGGTCCTGTTCTGCCTGGCTGCGCGCGGCCTGCAGCACGCGCTCCGACACGTTGCGGTCGTCGTTGTAGAGCGCCTGCACGCGCTCGCGCTCGCGCTCGGCGTGTGCCAGCTGCGCCGCGAGCCGGGCTGCCTCGGCCTGCGCCTCCTGCCGCTGGCCGCGCAAGGCGAACAGCGGTTCCAGATCGAGCACGGCCGCCAGCGCCTCGCGTTCGCTGCCGGTGCGCACGCTGAGCGGCTGGCTGAATTCGATGCCGCTGGCGCTTTGTGCAGCGGCGGTCAGCTTCACGCTGGTCAGGCCGTCGTCATCGTGCTCGACCAGCGACGGCACGTCGATGTCGTCATCTTCGCGGTCGCCGTGCAGCGCCCATTCGTCCCGCGCGTAATAGATCAGCGCCCAGATCAGTCCGATGATGACGAGGCCCATGACGAACATGAGCCGGTATGGCGCAGCGGGACGGGCGGAAGGCGCGGGGTTCATTGCGGGTTCTCCGGTTGCGGGCGGGCCGGCGGTGCGAGCGGTCGCTGCACGGCGTCTTCGAGCGCGAGCCGGGCAGCCAGCGCGCGCTGGCGCGCCTGCAGCAGGCGCAGTTCGGCTTCGATCCGTTCGCCCTGTGCGAGCAGGCGGTCGAGCCGGTCGGCATCTCCGCGTGCAAGGCGCTGTTCGGTGCGCTGCGCGAGTGCGCGGGCATCCGCCAGCGCGGCGGTGTGGCTGTCGATGTCCCGTGTCGCGTGACCGGCGCGCGTGCGCGCCAGCTCAAGCTCACCGAGCACCTGTGTCTGCAACGCGAGAAAGTCCTGCGCCGCGATGTCCCGCCGGGCGACGGCCTCGGCGATCGGGCCGGCCTGGCGCTGCGCGGCGAACAGCGGCAGCGAGGCGCCGAGTTGCCAGACGAAGGAACCCTGGTCCCACATCAGACCGGGGCGAAGCCGGATCTCCGGATGCTGCGCCAGCAGCTCGATGCCGAGCGCCGCTTCGGCGGCGGCATGGTTTGCAAGCGCGCGGCGCATGTCGATGCGGCTCAGCGTGGCCTCGGCGCGCAGGCTTTCCGGCGCGGGCAGTTCGCCAACGCGTTCGAACGCGCTGAAGTCGATCCGCAGCGCGTCCAGCGCGGAGGCGGGCAGCGCGAGTGCCTGAGCGAGACCGGCCTGCGCCTGCAGCAGGCGCTGCTGCGACAGCACCCTGCGCGTCGCGATCTGCATGGCGGACGCGCGGCTGCGCGCAAGTTCGATGGTGTCGGCCGCACCCAGCCGGACACGTGTCTGCATGACCGACAGCGCCTCTTCGTGCACGGTCGCCAGTTGGTCCACCAGGACGGATTCGCCGCGGCTTGCCCACAGTTCGAGCAGGGCGTGCCAGACGGCGCTGCGGATGCGCCAGGCGGCATCCGCTTCGTCGAGCAGAGCGGTGCCGGCGAGCATCCGTGCGCGGGCGATGCGCGCCTCGCGCAGCGGCGTGCCGGTGACGGCGATGTCGAGCGCCAGCTCCACGCTCCAGGCCGATTGTCCGGGATCGCGCTGCTCGTGGTGTTCGGCCTGCGAAGAGACGGACGCCGGTGATGCCAGTCCGGCGCTCGACAACTGCGCGTCGGCCAGCCGGGCGGATGCCCTTGCCTGCGCCATCGCCGGGTGATGCGCAAGCGCAGCCAGGGCCAGCTGTTCGGGTGTCCATCGAGCGGGCGGCCAGATCCCGACGTCGATATTGCGCTGCGCAAGAAAATCCCTCGTGCGCGCATCGTCGAGTGAGCGCCGCATGAATTCGGACTGCGATGCTTCCGGCATCAACGGCGCCGGTGCAATCTGTTGCACGGCACAACCCGATGCGGCGAGAAGCAGCACCAGAGCGAGCTTTGAAAGGGTGGGGCGCTGCATCCTGTTTTGTTATTCTGGGCCGCTGATCAACGGCGAATGCTAACGATGCAATCTGTTGTACGCAAATGCACGGGGGTGCGGGCGGACTTTCCTGTGCTCCGGTGTGTCCGCGCGCTGGCCGGGGCCGCCCTGCTGTGGCTGTCGCAGCCGGCGGCGGCGGTCGAGCCGCTTCCGGTGCGCGAGGTTGCTGCCGGCGTATACGTCTTCCACGGTGTCACGGCGGAGCAGGACGAACACAATCACGGTGCGATTTCCAATCTCGGCTTCATCGTGGGCAGCCGGTGCGTGGCGGTGATCGACAGCGGCGGCTCGCCGATGGTCGGCGAGGCGCTTCTCGCGAGCGTGCGCGCGATCACCCCGCTTCCGGTGTGCTACGTCATCAACACCCATGTGCATCCGGATCATGTGCTGGGCAACCAGGCCTTTCTCGGCGAGAAACCGGAATTCGTCGGCCACGCCAAGCTGCCCCTGGCGCTGGCGGCCCGTGGCCGCAATTACATCGAAGCGGCCGAGCGGATGATGGGCGCGGCCGGGCGCGGCCTTCAGCTCGTGGCACCGACGCGCACGGTCAGCGACGAGGATACGCTGGACATCGGCGACCGGGTGCTGCGCCTGCGTGCCTGGCCGACGGCCCACACGGACAACGACCTGACGGTGCTTGACGAACGCAGCAGCACGTTGTTCACCGGCGACCTGCTGTTTGTCGGGCACATGCCTGTGGTCGACGGCAAGCTTGTCGGCTGGATTGCCGTGACTGACGAACTGGCTCGGATGAAGGTCACGCACGTGGTGTCAGGACATGGCGATGCGGGGGATGCCTGGCGCGAAGCTTTCGACAAGCAGGGGAACTACCTGCGCGCGCTGTACGCCCAAACAAGGGCGGCGATACGTGACGGCGTGAGGCTGTCGCGGGCGGTCGAAACCGTGGGGCGTGACCAGATCGACAACTGGGCTTTGTCCGGGCTCTTTCACCGGCGCAACGTCACCGCCGCCTACGCCGAGCTCGAATGGGAAGACTGACGGACCCGATACAGACCCGCAAAGGGCGATTCAATGACAGCCATGGCCGGCAGGCAGTCCGGTCGTGTGCAGAGGAGAGGCACATGAAAATGAAATCCGCGCTGGCACTGCTTGTTGCAGGGCTTCTGATGCTGGTGTTGCCGGCGGTACATGCGGCGAGCGAGGACGGATCCGATTCGGTGATCTGGGGCAAGGTGAAGACGGCACTGGTGGGCGAACGCACGGTCATCGACGACGAGGCCGGTACCGTCGTGGAACTGGAAGCGCCGGTCCGCGCCGAAGACGCGGCCGTCGTTCCGATCGCGATACATACGCGCCAGCTGCCGGGTGGCGTCCATGTGACGCGGCTGCACCTGGTGATCGACGAGAACCCGTCGCCGATCGGCGGAACCTTCACCTTCGCACCGCTTGCCGGTCGCGCCGACATCGAGACGCGGGTGCGCATCGAAGCCTACAGCTGGGTGCGCGCGCTGGCGGAAACGAGCGACGGCAAGGTCTATATGGCGCGCCGCTTCGTGAAGGCTTCCGGAGGCTGTTCGGCGCCGGCCGGCAAGGACCGCGAAGAGGCACTGGCGCGGATGGGGAAACTGAAGCTGAGGGTCGAGGACGACGCCGTCGCGGGCCAGCCGAGCGCGGTGCAGCTGATGATCAGCCATCCGAACAGTTCCGGTCTGGCGATGGATCAGCTGACGCGGCTTTTCGTGCCGCCGCATTTCGTGCGCAGGGTGGATGTGACGTATGCGGGCAAGCCGGTGATGAGCGCCGACGTGGATTTCTCGATCAGCGAGAACCCGAATTTCCGTTTCTACTTCGTGCCGGAAGGGCCGGGTGAACTGAAGGCCGAGATCGTCGATTCACAGGATCTGCATTTCGAAAGCTCCGTGGCCATCAAGCCGGAAATGCGCGGTTCGTGAGGCAGCCGGCCGGGGAAGCCCGGCCGGCTTGCGTGCATTACTTGATGAAGCAGCGCTTCTTGGATTCCGAGACGATGCCGAGGTACTTCTTGACAGCCTCCTTCGTCTGGTCGGTTCCGCGGAACATTCCGCCGCGCTCGCCGGACATCGCGGCGGAGCGGCTGAAACTGGACAGTTCGACGTATTCGTCGTAACTCAGCTTCGCGGCGATTTCGTCGATAAGGCAGGAACACTTGTAGATGTATTCCTGGTTATTGCTGTAGTTCTGAATACAGTCGAGCGCAAATTCGACGCGCGACGCGGTCGGGAAGTCATTGGCCGCAGCGAGGCCCGGCGCGACCAGCGCCGCGATCGTGGCAGTCATGACGTATAGGCGATGAAATTTCAAACCGGCTCTCCTTCGTTGTTATCAATGAACCTTTCGGCTTCTGTTTCCGGGTGCGCGAAAAAGGCTAGCACACCGATGCAGACGCCGGCTGCGAAGCCCGTGCTGCACGGGATTCTTTCCCGCCTCCCCCTCGCCGTCATCGTTATTTTCACGTTTTTGATGGCTGCTGCCGGCGTCGCAGGAGGCGCCGAACAGCCCGCGCTGACGCTGCAGAAGGTTGCCGACGGCGTTCATGTGCTCCGGGCGCCGTCGTTCGAGGTCACGCCGGCCAATGCGGGCTTCGTTTCAAACATCGGCGTGATCGAGGACGAGCGCGGGCTCGTCGTGCTTGGCACCGGCACCAGCCGGCTGTTCGCGCTGCATCTGCTGGCCTTCCTGGAGCGGACGCTGGGCAAGCCGGTCATCGCGGCGATCAATCTTTATGGCGGTGGCGATCACGTGCTGGGCAACGGCGTTTTCGTGGCACGAGGTGTGCCGGTTACAGCGCACGCTGAAACAGAGCGTTTCGTTAAGGCGAGCTGTCACACCTGTGTCGAGCGCCTGACGGCGGCACTGGGCCAGAATGCGATGGCAGGTACGGAGCCGACGCCGCCGGGGCACGTGATCACGGGTTCAGGGCCGCTTGCCGGTGTTGCGCGCCCGATCAGGCTGCTTCATTTCGGACACACCTTCCAGCCGGGCGCCATCGCCGTACTGGATGAAACGACTGGAACGCTTTTTGCAGGCGAGCTGGGTTCGGCGCACTACCTGCCGGATCTGTACAACGCCAGCGAGACGGGTTGGCGTGATGCGCTGACGCAGATGGAGGCACTGGGCGCGCGTCATGTGGTGCCGTCACACGGCGCGCCGGGTGGCCGCGAGGTGCTGGATGCACCCCGCCGGTATCTGGATGCGCTGATCGGACAGGTGGATGAGCTGTTCGGCCGTGGCGCCAGCCTCCAGGAGTCGCTGGATCAGGTCGGCGTCAGTGAATTCGTCGACTGGTACGGCTACGCCATCTGGCACCGGCGCAATGTGCATTTCGCCTACCTGCACAGGGAACAGAGAGAGTTCGGCCCCGTTGCCGGGCACTGAGGAATGACAACAAGGGCGCCGGCAACGAGCGCCTGCAAGAAGAAGACGCGGACAAAAGCGACGCAGTAACCGCACAACAGACCTGATTGAAGAGGACTTCACGTAAATGTCGGAACCGTTTTCCATCCCGCTCGAACAGATGCGCCGCATGGTCAAGCCCACGCCCAAGGGGCGGGCGCTTGACCCGAAGGCGGTCGAGGAAGTGCGCGAGCTGCTCGGCAAGATGCCGCGCCGCCGTGACCTGCTGATCGAGTGCCTGCATCTGCTGCAGGACAATATCGGCGCCGTGCATGCGCGTCATCTGGCCGCACTGGCGGCGGAACTGAAGATGGCGCAGGCCGAGGTTTATGAGGTCGCGACCTTCTATCACCACTTCGACGTCATCCGCGACGGCGAAGCCGCGCCGCCGCAGCTGACGGTCCGTGTCTGCGACACGCTGTCCTGTCGCATGGCGGGCGCCGACGAACTGCTGGAAAAACTGCCGGCCATCCTGGGTACCAGGGTGCGCGTCATTCCGGCGCCCTGTGTCGGCCGCTGCGAACAGGCGCCGGTTGTCGTGGTCGGTCAGAACGCGCTGGCGGGCGCCACGCAGGCGTCGGTCAAGGCGGCGGTGAAGGCGAAGGAAACGAGCCATCCGCTGCCGAAGTACATCGGCTACAAGGCCTACGTGAAGAACGGCGGCTACCAGCTGTTCCGTGACCTGGTTGAAGGCCGGCGCGACGTGGAATCCGTCATCGTGGCGATGGAGAATTCGGGCCTGCGCGGTCTGGGTGGCGCAGGATTCCCGGCCGGACGCAAGTGGCGCATCGTGCGTGCCGCCGAGGCGCCGCGGCTGATGGCGGTGAATATCGACGAAGGCGAGCCGGGCACGTTCAAGGATCGCTGGTATCTCGAACGCGACCCGCACCGTTTCCTCGAAGGCATGCTGATTGCCGCGTTCTGCGTCGGCATCGGCGAGGTCTATGTCTATCTGCGCGACGAGTACGCGCATGTGCGGGAAATCCTGCAGAAGGAACTGAAGAAGCTGCTGGCCGATCCGCCGTGTGCGTTGCCGCCCATCCAGCTGCGTCGCGGCGCAGGCGCTTACATCTGCGGCGAAGAGTCGGCGATGATCGAGTCGATCGAGGGCAAGCGCGGCATGCCGCGCCTGCGCCCGCCCTATGTGGCGCAGGTCGGCCTGTTCGGCTATCCGACGCTCGAACACAATATGGAAACGGTCTACTGGGTGCGCGACATCATCGAGAAGGGCCCCGAGTGGTTCGCCGGTCACGGCCGCAATGGCCGCAAGGGCCTGCGTTCATTCTCGGTGTCGGGCCGGGTGAACAAGCCGGGCGTGCATCTCGCGCCGGCCGGCATTTCGGTGAAGGAACTGATCGACGAGTACTGCGGCGGCATGCAGGACGGTCACGCGTTCTACGGTTACCTGCCGGGCGGCGCGTCGGGCGGCATCCTGCCGGCCGGTCTGGGCGACATCCCGCTCGACTTCGACACGCTGCAGCCCTACGGCTGCTTCATCGGCTCGGCGGCCGTCATCATCCTGTCGGACAAGGACCGCGCGACCGATGCGGCGCGCAACATGATGCACTTCTTCGAGCACGAATCCTGCGGCCAGTGCACGCCCTGCCGCGTCGGCACGGCGAAGATGAACACGCTGATGGACCAGCCGGTATGGGATACCGGACTGGTCGAGGAACTGTCGCAGACCATGGTCGATGCCTCGATCTGCGGTCTCGGGCAGGCCGCACCGAATCCGGTGCGCTGCGTAGTCAAGTATTTCCCTGACGAAATCAAGTGAAGGGACGGCAAACGACATGAATGCACCTCTTGATCCCGCGGTGACCGCGGAAAGCATCGAATTCACGCTCGACGGGCAGGCGATGAAGGCCCGCGTGGGCGAAACCATCATCCAGGCGGCAGCCCGCCAGGGTGTGGACATTCCGCACCTTTGCTACAAGGACGGCTACCGTCCCGATGGCAACTGCCGCGCCTGCGTGGTGGAAATCGAGGGCGAGCGCGTGCTTGCGCCGAGCTGCTGCCGTGCGCCGACGCCGGGCATGACGGTGAAGGCCGAGTCCGAGCGCGCCGTGAAGGCGCAGAAGATGGTGCTCGAACTGTTGCTGTCGGACATGCCGGAGACTGCGTACCGGCCCGATTCCGAACTGGCGTACTGGGCGGACAGGCTCGGTGTCGGCGGTTCGCGCTTCGAAGGTCGCCAGCAGCCGGCGCGCGACGAATCGCATCCGGCGATGAGCGTGAACCTCGACGCCTGCATCCAGTGCAACCGCTGCGTGCGCGCGTGCCGCGAAGAGCAGGGCAACGACGTGATCGGCTACGCCTTCCGCGGTTCGTCGTCGAAGATCGTGTTCGACCAGGACGACCCGATGGGCGCGTCCACCTGTGTGGCCTGCGGTGAATGCGTGCAGGCCTGCCCGACCGGCGCGCTGATGCCGGCCGGCGGCGTCGGCATGGTGAAGATGGACAAGGAAGTCGATTCCGTCTGTCCGTACTGTGGTGTCGGCTGCCAGCTGACCTACCACGTCAAGGACGACCGCATCCTGATGGTGACCGGCCGTGACGGTCCGGCCAACCAGGAGCGCCTGTGCGTGAAGGGGCGTTTCGGCTTTGACTACGCGCGCCACCCGCAGCGCCTGACCAAGCCGCTGATCCGCCGCGATGACGCACCGAAGCACAAGGATTTCGTCGTCGATCCCGCCAATCCGCTGACCGCATTCCGTGAAGCCAGCTGGGAGGAGGCGCTCGCGCTGGCCACCAGCAAGCTGCGCGGCATCCGCGACACGAAGGGCCCCAACGCGCTGGCCGGGTTCGGCTCCGCCAAGGGCTCGAACGAGGAGGCCTATCTGTTCCAGAAGCTGGTGCGCACCGGCTTCGGCACCAACAACGTCGACCACTGCACGCGCCTGTGCCACGCCTCGTCCGTTGCCGCGCTGCTTGAAGCCGTCGGCTCGGGCGGCGTGTCCAACCCGGTGCGCGACGTGCTGCATTCGGAAGTGATCTTCCTCATCGGCGCCAACCCGCTGGTGAATCATCCGGTCGGCGCGACGTGGATCAAGAACGCCGTCAAGGACGGCGCCAAGCTCATCGTCTGCGATCCGCGCCGCAACGACCTGCAGCGCTATGCGACGCATTTCCTGCAGTTCAAGCCCGACACCGACGTGGCCATGCTCAACGCGATGATGCACACCATCGTCGAAGAGGGCCTGGTTGATGAAGCATTCATCCGTGACCGGACCTCGGGTTTCGATGACCTGAAGAAGAACGTTGCCGATTTCTCGCCGGAAAAGATGGCGAAGATCTGCGGCATTCCGGCGGAGACGCTGCGCGAGGTCGCGCGCATGTTCGCGAAATCAAAGGCATCGATGATCCTGTGGGGCATGGGCGTGTCGCAACACGTGCACGGCACGGACAACGCGCGCTGCCTGATTTCGATGGTCATGATGACCGGCCAGATCGGTCGCCGTGGCACCGGCCTGCATCCGCTGCGCGGCCAGAACAACGTGCAGGGCGCGTCCGACGCCGGTCTGATTCCGATGGTGTTCCCGGATTATCAGGCGGTCGGCAACGACACCATCCGCCGCAAGTTCGAAGAACTGTGGGGCGCGACGCTGGATCCGAAACCCGGCCTGACCGTGGTTGAAATCATGGACGCGATCCATGACGGCAAGCTGCACGGCTGCTACATCATGGGCGAGAACCCGGCGATGTCGGACCCGGACGTGGACCATGCCCGCGACGCACTGGCCAAGCTCGACTGCCTGGTCGTGCAGGACATCTTCCTGACCGAAACGGCCTATTTCGCCGACGTCGTGCTGCCCGCGTCCGCCTTTGCCGAAAAGACCGGAACCTTCACCAACACGGACCGGCAGGTCCAGCTCGGACGCGCCGCCATCAACCCGCCGGGCGACGCCCGCCAGGATCTGTGGATCATCCAGGAAATGGCCCGTGGCCTCGGTCTGGACTGGAACTACGATGGCGCGAAGGATGTGTTCAACGAAATGCGCAAGGCCATGTACTCGATCGCCGGCATCACGTGGGACCGTCTTGAGGCCGAAAACTCGGTTACCTATCCGTGCGAGGAAGAAGGGGATCCGGGTGACGAAGTCGTGTTCATCGACTCCTTCCCGACGCAGTCGGGCCGCGCCAAGCTGGTGCCGGCCAAGCTGATTTCGGCGAACGAGAAACCGGACAGCGAGTTCCCGATGGTACTCATCACCGGACGGCAGCTCGAGCACTGGCATACCGGCTCGATGACGCGTCGTGCGTCGGTGCTCGACAACATCGAGCCGATCGCAACCGTCACCATCAATCCGGCCGACATGTCGACGCTGAAGCTCAAGCCGGGCGAAGTGGTCACCGTGGAGTCGCGTCGCGGCAAGATCGCGCTGTACGCCCGGGTCGACAGCAATGTGCCGGTCGGTGCGGTGTTCATTCCGTTCGCCTATTACGAGGCGGCGGCGAACATGCTGACGAATCCGGCGCTGGATCCGTTCGGCAAGATTCCGGAGTTCAAGTACTGCGCCGTACGCCTGAAGCGGGGCGGCGCGCCGACGCAGCTGTCCACGTATGGCGGTGGTCAGTCCAAGCTGCTGACAACGACCTGACGGACGGCGCAAAAAAACCGGGGACGTGTCCCCGGTTTTTTTGCGCCCGATCCGGCCTGCGGCGCCGGTCGGGCTATTGCGCCGACCAGACCGCCAGTTCGTAACCGTCCGGGTCGGCAAAGTGGAAGCGACGCCCGCCGGGAAAGGCGAAGATCTCGCGCGTGATCTTCGCCCCGGTTGCTTCGATGCGCCGCTGCGTTCCGGCCAGATCATCCGCGTACAGGATGACCAGCGGTCCGCCCGGGCGCACCGCTTCGCCGGTGGTGAAACCACCGGTCAGCCGGCCGTCGCTGAATTCGCAGTACGTCGGGCCGAAGTCGGTGAACGTCCAGCCGAATACGGCACCGTAGAAGGCCTTGCTGCGTTCGATGCTGCCGACGTTGAATTCGATGTTGTCGATCTGCCTGTCATGGCCTCGCGTGCCCATGTGTGCGTCTCCTCGTGTTGAATGCGTGGCTCTGCGCCCCCCGCCGGGCTCGATGTCCGGCGGCGCGGTGTCAGTCCGTGTTCAGCGCGCGCGTGCTGCGCCGGGCGAAATAGAACCATTCGTTGCCGCTGATCGCCCCCGGATTGGGGAAAACGATGAAACCGTCGTGCGGGGCCCGCACTGCGGAGCCATCGTGCCGGGAGCCGATCAGTTCGCCGGCGGCGACCGGGTCGAAGCTTTCCCAGCGCCGCACGAAGGTGTCGCCGTCGTGCAGCCGGTCTGTCACTTCGGTCAGTTTCAGCAGTTCGAAGTCGGCGAGTGGCGCGGGTGCCGGTGCATCGATGAGGCGCAGGTGCGCCAGCGTGTTGCGGATGGCGCGCCACGCAAACTCGGGGGCATCGGGTGCGTCGTGTTGACCGCATTCCAGCGTGATGGCGTAGCCGCCGACGCGGCGCATGTATTCCGTCGTGCCCACGCCGTAGTCCGGGTCGCTGCCCGAGGGGCGCACGCCGTGCGTGGCGGCGCTGCGTGCCATGCGTTGCCTGACGCCGTCTGCGTAGGTGTCGAGCCAGCCCTCCACCAATCGTCGTGCGCCGAGACGCAGCGCCAGCGCCTCTTCCGCGGCGGCATGTGCGAACGCCTCCAGCGGCCCGTCATTGTCCGGCGGCCCGAGCATCGCGAACGGCTTGCCGCCGGTGTGGAAGGAGTGCAGGTCGAGCAGTACGTCGTGCGCGGCGAGCAGCGGGCACAGCACATTGGCGACGCGATCCTCGAAATCCAGCGGCGTATTGACCGGACGCAGGTTGCGGTTCAGATTGCGTTCGCCCGCGCGCTGGCGCAGCGCGTAGGCAAGCGGATTGGTGACCGGCACGAAGGTGACGCTGCCACGGACGATGTCGATTTCGCCGCGATCGATGTCGTCGAGCACGCGTTCGATGCCGCGCGTGCCGCAGGTTTCGTTGCCATGCACGGCGCCCAGCACGATGAGCCGGGGGCCGGGTTCGAGGCCCTGGAAGGCATGTGAGCGCAGACGGGTCGGAGTCATGGTCGGGGCCGTGTCAGGAGCTGCAGGACAGGGCGGAACACCCCGGCTTGTTGCGCGCCCATTCCGGGCGACGGCCGGCGAGATCTTCGAACTCCGGCTGTTCGTCGTACGGGCGACGCATCATCTGCAGCAGGCGTTCCATCATTGCCGTGTCGCCTTGCGCGGCGTCGTCGATGGCCCGTTGCGCCAGCCAGTTTCGCAGCACGTACTTCGGGTTCGTCGCGTTCATGCGCGCGATGCGCGCGGCGTCCGGCTCATTGCCGTCCTGCACGCGCCGTGCCCACTGTTGCAGCCAGCCGAGCAGCGCGGCGGCGTGTCCGGTGCCCGGGCCGGTGCCGCTGTAGAAGGCTTCATGCAGCGGTTCGAGCGCCGCCGGATCACCGGTCAGCGCCTGCGCAACAGGCACCTGTGCGAGGCGCCGGAAGAACAGTGTGAAGTCGCATTCCTCTGCCTGCAGCAACAGGAAGAGCTGGCTGCGCATGTCCTGCTCAGCCTCGTCGGCGCTGACCGGCAGGCCGAGCTTGTCGGCCAGCATCTGCGTCCATCCGTCGGCGAAGGTCTGCTCGAAGCCGGTGAGTGCGGCGTCGAGCGCTTGCTGGTCGTTGATCAGCGGCGCCAGCGCCGCAGCCAGACGGGTCAGGTTCCAGTACGCGATTTGAGGCTGGCGGCCGTAGCAGTAGCGACGCCCCTGGGCATCCGTGGTGTTGGGCGTCCACATCATGTCGACGCCCTCCAGCCAGCCGTAGGGGCCGTAATCGATGGTGAGGCCGAGGATGGACATGTTGTCGGTGTTCATGACGCCATGCACGAAGCCGACGCGCATCCAGTGCACCATCAGCGTGGCGGTGCGCCGGCAGATTTCGGCGAACCAGTCGGCGTGCGACGTGATGCCCGGGAAGTGATGTTCGATGACCCAGTCGGCAAGGGTGCGCAGCAGATCCGTTTCTTCATTCGCGAGCAGTATTTCGAAGTGGCCGAAGCGGACGAAGCTGGGCGCGACACGACACACGATGGCGCCCGGTTCGTACTCGGGGTGGCCGTCGTAGAACATGTCGCGCACCACCTGGTCTCCGGTGCCGACCAGACTGAGCGCGCGCGTGGTCGGAATGCCGAGATGGAACATCGCTTCGCTGCACAGGAATTCGCGCATCGACGAACGCAGCACAGCGCGTCCGTCGGCACGGCGCGAGTAGGGCGTGGGGCCGGCGCCCTTGAGCTGCAGCTCCTGACGCTGGCCGGCGGTGTCCAGCATTTCGCCCAGCGTGATCGCGCGTCCGTCGCCGAGCTGGCCGGCCCAGTTGCCGAACTGGTGGCCGCCGTAGCGGGCGGCATAGGGCTGCATGCCGGGCAGGATGCGGTTGCCGGCCAGCGCTTCGACGGCCGCGTCGCAGCGGGCCGGGCGGCTCAGGCCGAGTTGTGCGCCGAGCGCGTCCGACCAGCCGAGCAGGGCCGGCGCGGCGACCGGCGTCGGCATCGTCAGCGTGTAGCTCGCATCGCGCACCTGGCGCGAGCGCATCACGCCGGACGGGTCGGCCGGCAGACTTCGCACGAAGAGGTTGTCGAACTCGACTTCGTCGAGGCGGCGGAGGGTTCGGGTCATGAGGATTTTTGCATTTCCTGAAGCTGCCATTGTGAGGCAGTCAGGGCGCGAGCGTTCAATCAGAATGGATCGCGCCCAGCCGGGCGACATGCGCGCGCAGTGTTTCGACCGCCATGCCCTGCGTGATGAACACCAGTGTGGAGCGCCGGTTGGTGCCGTCCCCGTCGCCCGGCCAGGCGGCCAGGCGTTGTTCCGGATAAAGCGTGTGCTGCACGCCGTGCAGCACGGCCGGCGGCATGTCCGCCACATCGATCAACGCCTTCATGCGCAGCAGAGCCGGACCGGCGATGGATGGCCATGCGGACAGCCACCCGGACAGGCGCGCCGCGCTGACGGGCGCATCGAGCACGAAGCGGTCGGCGCGCACGCCGTGGCCGGCATCCGCAGTGGAAGGCGCGACCGGGCGATAGCGCACCACGCCGGGCGCAGCCGGTGCGAACAGCTCCGTGGCGCGCACATCGTCGCGAAGATCCGTGTGCGGCGCGAACGGATTGAGCCGCGCCAGCGTGTCGCGCAGCCCGGCGACGTCGGCCGGCGTGGCGAGATCGGACTTGCTGACGAGCAGGCGATCGGCGCCGGTGATCTGCCGCAGCACTTCGGGGTGCGCGTCGAGTTGCCCGCGGGCGTGCGTTGCATCCACGGTGGTCAGCGTTGTCGCGTGGGCGTAGCGCGCGGCCAGGCGCCCGTCCTGCATCAGCGTGCGCAGCACGGGCGCGGGATCGGCCAGACCGGTGGTTTCAATGATGACCCGCTCGAACTGCCGGCGCCCGCCGCGTGCGAAGCGCCAGGGCGCGTCGCGCAGCGTCTGTGCCAGATCGCTGCGCAGCGTGCAGCACACACAGCCGCTCGCGAGTTCGATCACCTGCTGCTCCGCCGAATGCGCGACAAGCAGATGATCGAGCGATGCAGCGCCGTACTCGTTGATGATGACCAGCGTGTCGGCCATGTCCGGCTGCGCCAGCAGGCGGTTGAGCAGCGTGGTTTTGCCGCTGCCGAGAAAGCCGGTCAGCAGTACGAGCGGAATGGCCGGCGTCATGCCGTCATGCCGTCGAGCAGGGCCTGGCGGGTGCGCGGGCTGTCCAGTTGCTGCAACCACCATTCGAGCGCACGACCCCGTTGTGCGCCGCTGCGCCAGGCAATGGAAAAGCGGGCAAGCGGAGTTTCCGGCGTGCGCCGCACGACGAGGCGTCCGGCGGCAACGTGCCCGCGCACGCGTGGCTCGGGCAGGAAGCCGCAGCCCAGCCCGCGCAGCTGGGCGCTGATCTTCATGTCGAGCGTCGGCACCGTCAGCACCTCCTGCCCTTGCAGCAGATTGCGTGAAGACGTGGACAGGCGCATGGCGCTGTCTGCGATGGCGACCGCGCGATGGGCGCGGATGGTCATCGGGTCGAGTGGCTCCGTGGCGTGTGCGAGCGGGTGGTGCGGGGCGACGGCGAACACGAAGTGGATGTCGCCGAGCGGGCGCACCTGGATGCCGGCGGCGCGGGTATCGCCGCTGTCTGCGCCGATCGCAAGGTCGGCCGCGCCGGTCAGCAGCGCTTCCCACGTGCCTGACAGCACTTCCTGACGCAGCCGCAGCCGGGTGGGTGGCGCATTGCCGTCATCGTCGCGCTGATCGAGGAAGGCGCTGGTCAGGTCGAGCATTGTGCGCGGGCACATCAGCGCGTTGGCGGCGATCGTCAACTGTCCTTCCCAGCCGCTGGCGACCCGCTTGATCCGGCTGGCGACGGCGTCGAGCTCCAGCAGCAGGCGACGGCCTTCATTCAGCAGCTCACGTCCGGCCGGCGTGAGTATCGCGGTACGGCTGCTTCGATCGAACAGCAGGACGTCAAGTGCGTCTTCCAGCTGGCGCACGCTGTAGCTCAGCGCGGACGGCACCTTGCCGAGCGAACGGGCGGCGGCCGCGAAGCTGCCCGCTTCATCGATCGTGGCGATCAGCTGGATGGCGTCCGGTGTCAGCGGGTGGTCGCGCTCGGTCACGGGTGCGCTCCCTTTCAGGCTTCAAATAATTTGAATGATGATATCAGCGCCATGCGGCGATCGCGGCCCGCGATGCACCCAGAATTCAGTCATCGAACGACGCAATGCACGACCTGTGTTCGGGTTCGACTTTGTCTCATCCCACATTCATCAAGAAGGAGTTCGACATGACTCAGGTTGCCATCGTGGTTCACAGCGGTTACGGACATACGCTTCGCATGGCGCAGTCGGTGGCGAAGGGTGCCGCCGAAGCAGCCGTGGTGCATACCGTGGAGATCGATGCGGACGGCAATGTGCCGGATGGTGCATGGGAAACGCTGCGCGCCGCGGACGCCATCGTGTTCGGCAGCCCGACCTACATGGGCAGCGTGTCCTGGCAGTTCAAGAAGTTTGCCGACGCGAGTTCCAAACCGTGGTTCGGTCAGGCGTGGAAGGACAAGCTGGCGGCCGGTTTCACGAATTCTGCGTCGATGAACGGCGACAAGCATTCGACGCTGCACTATTTCATGACGCTGGCGATGCAGCACAGCATGCTGTGGGTGGGCACCGGCCTGATGTCCAGCAACAGCAAGGCGGCAACGCGCGAGGACGTCAACTACGTCGCGTCGTTCAGCGGCGCGATGGCGGCGACACCGTCCGACGCGGGCGTCGATGAAATGCATGCGGGTGATCTGGAAACCGCGCGGCTGTTCGGCCTGCGCGTGGCGCAGCAGGCAGCCCGACTGACGACGGGCTGATGGCAGGCGGCGGATGCGCGCGCAGGCGCGCGTTCGCACGCTCCATCAGTAGAGTTCGGGAAAGCGCCCGAGCCAGCTCCACGACACGAACAGCAGCAGCGCGACGACGCCGGTCCAGGTGCCGGTGACGAAACAGCAGGCCGCCGGGATGACAAATCCGGCGGTCGCGTCAAGCAGGTGGCCGGACGCGAACCAGCATGCGGTGATTGCCAGCCACTTCAGGATGAATCCGGGAAGGAAGCGCCGCATCGAGCGATTGTGCCGATAGCTTTGCGCGCGCTCGATCCGGCTTCCGCGACTGCAGTCGCGGAAATACTCGAACGGCCATATGTAGCGCCACCAGAGCCGCAGCAGCGGCTCGTCCGGTGAGCCGGCCGGATCGGCGTCAGGTTGGGGCGGGCTGTGGCGCATGCGTCCTCCATCATCGATTCATCCGGCCGGACGAAGCAGGGATCGAGGGCGTCGAGGCCAGGCCCCCGTGTTACTTGACCGTGGCTTTCTGGCGCAGTTCGTTCACGTGCGCGGCGATGGTCTGCTGTTCGAGCCGCTGGGCGATCTGCGGCTTGGCTTCTTCATAGCTGGGCAGCTTCAGGTCACGCACGTCTTCCAGCTTGATGATGTGATAGCCGAAATCGCTGCGTACCGGCTGCGGCGTGAACTTGCCCTTTTCCAGCTTGACCAGCGCTTCGGAGAACGGCTTCACGTACTGCGCCGGCGAGCTCCAGCCGAGGTCGCCGCCGCGTTCCTTGGAGCCCGGATCTTCGGAGTCCTTCGCCAGATCTTCGAATTTCTCACCGGCCTGCAGCTTGCCGATGATTTCCTTGGCCTTGTCCTCGGTCTTCACGAGGATGTGGCGCGCCTTGTATTCCTTGTCACCCAGTCCGGCCTTGACCTTGTCGTACTCGGCCTTGATCGTCGCTTCGGTGATCGGGTGGGCGCGCAGATAGTCCTGCAGATAGGCCTGGATCAGCACGGCCTGGCGGGCCAGATCAGCCTGGGCGATCAGCGCCGGATTCTTGTCGAGGCCCTTGCTGGCGGCCGCCTGGGTGATGACTTCGCGGCGGATCAGTTCCTCACGCACGGCCTGCTGCAACTGTTCGCCGTCCTGCTGACCCTGGGCGATCTGATTGCGGATCATGACGTCGGCACGGCCCTGGGGAATCGCCTTGCCGTTGACCGTGGCAAACGCACCTTCAGCGGCAGCGGCGGGCTTTTCCTTCGCCTTCTGTGCCATGGCGGCCGGAGCGAAGGCGGTCATGACGGCGAGGGACAGGACGGAGAGCGTGTATTTCATCGGGTTACCTTTCGGGTGGATACCTTGTAGTGCGTACAGGAGTTCTTCTTGCCGGTCAGTCCGGAGCGATTTCGTCCGGTGTCCGGGCCGTGATCGACAATGCGTGAATGTCGTGCTGCATCAACTCGCCGAGCGCAGCATAAATGATGCGGTGCCGCGCCACGGTGCGCTGGCCCGCGAAATGTTCGGACACGATTTCAAGCCGGTAGTGCCGGCCGCCGGAGCGTGCGCCCGCGTGTCCGGCGTGCAGGTGCGAGTCGTCGATGAGTTCGATGGCCTGCGGGGCCAGTGAAGACAGGCGTTCGCGGATCGAAGCTTCCAGTGCAGCCGCTCCGGTCACGCCGGAAAGACCTTGCGGAACGGTTTGACGGTGACGCGCGAGAACACGCCCTCGGCGGTGTAGGGATCGTCTTCCATCCACTTCCTTGCGTCTTCGAGCGAATCGAATTCGGCGACGATGAGGCTGCCCGTGTATCCCGCCGCGCCGGGGTCGACGGCATCGACGGCCGGAAGCGGGCCCGCGATCAGCAGGCGGCCTTCGTCCTGCAGCGCCTGCAGGCGGGCGAGGTGCCCGGGGCGTGCTTCGGAGCGCTTCTGGAGGCTGCCGGCGACATCCTCTCCCATCAATGCGTAATACATTCAGACCTCTTGGTTGCGGCGTATTTAATCAGGAATTCTTTTCTTCGATGTGACGCGACAGCATGAAACCCTGTGCGAGCACGAACAGGAACATCAGACCCATGCCGCCGTAGAGTTTGAAATCGACCCACGTTTCCTCGCTGTAGGTGTACGCCACATACAGATTGAGAATGCCCATGACGACGAAGAATCCGATCCACGACGCGTTGAGGCGCGACCATATCGCATCGGGCAGTTCCATCTGCGGCTGCATCAGCTTGCGGATCAGGTTGCGCTTCAGGAACAGGGCCGAGACGCCGAGTGTGAGGGCAAACATCCAGTAGAGCACGGTCGGCTTCCACTTGATGAAGGTCGCATCGTGCAGATAGATCGTGGCGCCGCCGAACACGACGATGATGCCCAGGCTGATCCAGAGCATGACCTCCACCTTGCGTCCGCGCGCAATCAGCCACAGCACCTGGCCTATCGTGGCGACGATGGCAACCGCCGTGGCGACGAGGATCGGCGCCTGGCTTGCGCTGATGTTGTCGCCGAGTACGCGGAGCACCAGCTCATGGGACGCGTCGGGCGACGCACCCGCGAACTTGTAGGCTGCGAAAAAGAGGAGGACCGGCAGCAGGTCAAACAGAAATTTCATGGTCGCGGATTATGCCCCTCGGCCACATGGGTGTCCAACGGGGTCTTGAAGTGGGTTGAAACGGGCATGGAACTGGCTTAGCGAAGAAAAAGTGCCGGCAGGGCGCGCGAATTCATGAAGAAAGTCCCAGAAGCGGCTTGTGAAGCGCGCACAGCCTCACTATCATCCCGTCAGGTTTTCCCGCGCGCCTTTGCGTACAACCAAGAAGGAGACTTAGATGAACAAAGCAGAACTGATCGAAGCACTCGCCAAGAAAGCTGATGTATCCAAAGCCGCTGCTGGCCGCATGCTCGACGGTTTCCTCGAGTCCGTGACCACCGAACTCAAGAAGGGTGGCAAAGTGACGCTCGTGGGTTTCGGTACGTTTGCAACCGGCAAGCGCGCTGCCCGTACCGGCCGCAATCCGCGCACCGGCGACACGATCAAGATTCCGGCTGCCAAGACCGCCAAGTTTACCGCGGGCGCTGCGCTGAAGAAGTCGATCAACAAGAAGTAAACAGTTTCCTTGTCCGGATGCGGCAACGCGGCCGTATTCCGGATTGACCAGCTGGCGACGAGGGTTCATTGGTTGCGCGTCGGGTCGAAGAACGGAGGTCTCCGCATGCCGGGGCCTCCGTTTTTTTTGTGCACTCCGGGCACGGTGGACACGGCTTTCTTCAATCCTCGCGCTGTGAGGTGTCGTCGCAGACCAGCGTCAGCGCGGCCGAGTTGATGCAGTAGCGCAGCCCGGTGGGGGCCGGGCCGTCTTCGAATACGTGCCCGAGATGGGCCTTGCAGCGGTCGCAATGCACTTCCACCCGATGCGCGAACAGCGTGACGTCGTCGCAGGCGCCGATCGGCGCACCGTCCAGCGGGGCGAAGAAGCTGGGCCAGCCGGTGCCGGATTCGAACTTTGCTTCGGAGTGGAACAGCGCCGCATTGCAGCAGACGCAGTGATACGTGCCGGCCTGCCGGCAGTTCCAGTAGCGGCCGGTGAAGGCGCGTTCGGTGCCCCGTCTGCGCGTGACGCGGAATTGCTCCTCCGTCAGCCTGCGGCGCCACTCCGGGTCGCTGCACGCGGCCGGCGACTGCAGTGCGTCGTTCATTTTTCTCCTCCTGTCCTGCGGCGCCCGAATGATACGCGCCACTGTTTGCCGTCGCTGCTCCGACCGGCACGAGGCGCGCAGGTTCTCGAAGGTCGCGCTAACATCCCGTGTCCGCACCCATTCGTCCGATCATGATCATCGTTCTGTCGCCCGCCAAGTCGCTGGACTACGAGTCTGCGCTTTCCTGGAAGACCGCCACGCAGCCCGCATTCCTCGAACGTTCGGAAGAACTCGTCGGGCTGTTGCAGAAGAAATCCCCGGCCGAGCTGTCGTCGCTGATGGGCATTTCCGATCAGCTCGCAGCGCTCAATGTCGCGCGCTATGCCGACTGGACGCGTGAATACTCGGCGCCGCAGGGACGTCAGGCAGTGTTCGCTTTCAACGGTGACGTCTATGACGGGCTCGATGCGCGCACCCTCGACCGCGCCGGCATCAACTGGCTGCAGTCCCATGTACGGGTGCTTTCCGGCTTGTACGGCGTATTGCGCCCGCTGGACCTGATGCTGCCTTACCGGCTCGAAATGGGCACCCGCCTGGCCAACCCGCGCGGCAAGGATCTGTATGCGTTCTGGGGCGATATTCCCGCCCGCGCACTCAACGAGGCGTTCGAGAACGATTCGAAGCCGGTGCTGGTCAACCTCGCCAGCGACGAGTACTTCAAGGCGGTGAAACGTCCTGCGCTGAAGGCGGACGTGATACAGCCGGTGTTCCAGGACTGGAAGGGTGGCCAGTACAAGGTGATCAGTTTTTTCGCCAAGCGTGCACGCGGGTTGATGGCACGCTACGCGGCGGAACATCGCATCAGGGATGCCACGGCACTGCGCAGTTTCACCGTTGGTGGCTACGCGCTGGACGAGGACGCATCCAGTGCCGGCAAGTGGATATTCAGAAGACGCCTTGATTGAGGCAACAACATCCGAGGAGAGAGAGCCATGAAGGGAATGAAGCGGGCACTGCCGGTGCTGGTCGTTGCACTGGGGCTGTTCGGCGGGGCCGGGTCCGCCGCTGCGCAGGAAAACCAGTCAGACCGGTTCTTCCATGAATGCCGTGCTGCCTGGGCGGAGAACAATATCGGCCTGGCGGACGAACTTTGCTACAAGGCCTTGACCCATCCCGACGCGAACTCGATCACGCCCGATGCCAAATCGCAGCGCCTGTACAACTACGCGCAGCTCAAGCGCATGCTCGGCGTGTGGGACGGCGCCGAAGAGTTGCTGCGTGAATCCCTGGCGATCGAGGAAAAGCGCGCCGGATCGACGGTCGACCTGCCGCTGGCGCGTCGCCTTGCCGAGCTGTCGATCACGCTCGCGGCACAGAACAAGTGGAACGAGGGCGTGCAGGTGATAGAGCGCCTGCTGCCGGCGGCAGACCGGTTCCAGGGCGGGGAACGCGCAGCGATCGGCGAACTGTTCCGCAACTACGTGCCGCAGGTGGCAAGCGCCGGCAAGATGGATCTGGCGCGCCAGCTCAATGAGTTTTCCCAATCCGCTCCGGCGCCGGAGCCCGGTTTCGTCAATCGCTGAGGACCATCATGGACGAGTACGAAAGCTCCCTTCCGCCGTCGCCCGACCGGTCGCCTGATTCGCCACCCGATTCGCTGCAACGGCGCGATTTCCTGATCGCCGCGGGCGCCGCCGGATTCGCGCTGGCGACACAGCCGGTCATGGCGCAGGAACTCATCACCACGCCGTCGGACGGCCTGACGACCGGTGAAACCACGATCGCCAGCGCCGACGGCAAACAGCTGCCGCTGTATTTCGCGCGACCGAAGACAAAGCCGAATCCGCCCGTCGTGCTGGTGGTCCAGGAGATCTTCGGCGTGCACGAGCACATACGCGACGTGTGCCGTCGATTTGCCCAGGCCGGCTATCTGGCGATCGCACCGGAACTGTACTTTCGCCACGGTGATCCTCGGGCATTGGGCAGCGTTCAGGAGATCATCGAGCGCATCGTGTCGAAGGTGGACGACGCGCACGCAATGGGCGATCTCGACAGCAGTGTCGCGTGGGCGAAGACCGAGGGCGGCGACGTGACGCGGCTGAACATCACCGGCTTCTGCTGGGGCGGGCGCATCACCTGGCTGTATGCGGCGCACCAGCCGGCGTTGCGCTCGGCCGTGGCCTGGTACGGGCGCCTTGACGGCGTGCCGGGTGAGTTGACGCCGCACCAGCCGCTTGACCTGACCGACCGGATCAAGGCGCCGGTGCTCGGCCTGTACGGCGGCAAGGACCAGGGCATTCCGGTCAGCGACGTCGAGGCGATGCGCGAGGCGCTGCAGAAGTCGTCGTCGGCCGCCGCACGCAAATCCGAAATCGTGCTCTACCCGGAAGCGCCGCACGCCTTTCACGCGGACTATCGTCCGAGCTATCAGAAGACCGAGGCGATGGACGGCTGGAAGCGCTGTCTGGCGTGGATGGCTGCGCTGAACGGCTGAGTCCGCCGGGCAGCTCAGTGGGCCGCGTGAGCGAGTCCCAGTGACACGATGGCTTTGGCGTGCGTGAGGTCGCGTGCCGAGCCGCTGCCGAACAGGCAGGCCGCCAACTGGTTCAGCAGCGGCTGGGGAATGGCGCGATGTCCTTCCAGCATGTCGCTGATGCAGCGTGCGCTGGCGTCGACATCGTCGGCGGGCGGCAGCGGATTGGTCCGCGGCAACTCGCCGGTTTCCGCCTCGAACAGCGTGCGTACCGCAAGGTGCTCGAACAGCTGGATGCGCGGGCGGCGCATCGGGTCGGCGAACGAATCGTCGTCGGGCGCACGCATCAGCAGCGCGCGTTCCGGGGTGCGCAGGAACATGTCGTTCAGGCGCGACAGCAACTGCGTGTCGGCGACACAGATGACGCGCAGGCTGCGCAGCGGCGCCGGATCCAGCAGTTTGGCGACGACATGCGCGGTGTTGCGATTGCCCATGCGTTCGCGCAGGCGGATCAGGCTGTCGAGCGAGGGGTTGAGCGCGTCGGTCGGCACGATGGCGCATCGACCGGAATTCAGCGTCAGCAGCGCCTCGTCCAGTGTCGTGCATGGCGCGTGGCCGAGCAGCCTGAATACGTCGATGGCGCCGGGTCCCACGCCACCCCCGACCAGCCCATGCACCATGACCGGCACTTCGAGCCGGGCCAGCATCAACGCGAGCAGCGGCATCAGGTTCGGCGCCTGCCCGGCCCTGGCGTAGCTCGGGATGACAACCATGCGCGGGCGGTGCTGCGGCAGTTCCATCTCCGGTACACGCTCGTTCAGCGCTCGCGCGAAGCCGGCAATCTCGTCGGCGGATTCGTGCTTCCAGCGCAGGCTCGCGAGCACGGCGCCCAGCTCCAGCGCCGGAATGCGGCCATCAAGCATGTCGGCAAACAGGCTGTAGGCCTCGCTTTCGGCAAGATCACGGGCGTCTTCGCCGCCCCGGCTGAGCGCCGACAACATTTCGGTCAGTGACTGTTGGCTCAGCATCGCGTACGGCGCTCCATTTCTTTGGTGACGGTGCTATGCCGCCTGCCGCCGGGCGTCAAGCATGCGTTTGAGTTCGGGGACGCACGAACCGCACGACGTGCCGCAGCGCAGTGACGCCTGCAGCGCGGCCAGGTCGGCGCCGGCGGTGATGGCGTCTGCAATGTCGGGCTCCGCCACGTCGAGGCAGTTGCACACGATGCGGCCGCGACCGGTCGCGGCCGCCGGCGGCGTCGCCAGTGGCGCGAACAGCCAGCGCCGGAGTTCGGCTGTCGGCAGGCGCTCCACCATCACGTCGCGCAGCCAGTCGGCTGCGGCGGTTTCGCCGGTCAGGCGGATGCCGGTGAGCAGGCCGTCCTCGATCAGCGCGCGCTTCGTGATGTCGCGTCGCGCGTCGCGATAGACGAGGCATGACGGGTGATCCAGCGCGCAGAGGTGATCGATCTCGTCGAGCAGGCTGTCGTCGATCGGCGCGTCGTGTGCGATGCGCAGCACCAGCGCGGGCCTCTCGCGTCCGGCCAGCGACAGCGAGGCGTAGGCGAAGCGGGCGAGCAGCGGGGCCAGCGCTTCGGCACGCGTGAGCGCGAGGCTGGTTGCCGCCTCGTCGCTGATTTCCGTACGCAGCAGCAGCGCCTGGTGCGGCAGCTCGGCACGCGTCATCTGCACTGCGGCATGCTTGAGTTCGGGTTGTTTCGAATGCGGGTCGACGCGCCCGGCGGTGAGTGCATTGGCGCCGCTGCTCGACAGCGCGTTGCGGCCCCAGTGCATGGCGACGAAGGCGCTGCCCGGGCGCTGCGCATCGGTGGCGTGGGCCCGCAGCACGATTTCACCACGGCGGCTCTTGATGCGCACCAGATCGCCGTCCGCCAGACCGCGTCGCGCGAGGTCGCTCGCGTGTACTTCGACGCGCGCTTCGGCGACGTGGCTGTACAGCCGCGCCACCTGGCCGGTGCGGCTCATGCAGTGCCAGTGATCGCGCAGCCGGCCGGTGTTCAGGTGCAGCGGATAGCGTGCGTCGATCTTCTCCGCCGTCGTGCCGGCGCTCGGCACGACGAAGCGCGCGCGTCCGGTGTCGGTGGCGAAGCGGCGGTCGGAATAGAGCCGATCCCGCCCCGCCTGCGCGCCGGCCGGGAAGGGCCATTGCTGCGGTCCCATCCGGTCCAGCAGTTCGTAGCTCAGGCCGGTGATGTCGAGGTCGCGACCGCGCGTCGTGGCGACGTGCTCGCGGAACACGTCATCGGCGGTTTCGTACGGGAACAGCGCATCGGCGTCGCGGCCGATGCGTGGCGCCAGCGCCCGCGCGAAGTCGCGCGCGATGCGCCAGTCCGCCCGGGCCTCGCCTGGTGCCGGCAGCGCGGCATTGACGTGCGTGATGCGGCGTTCGGAATTGGTGACGGTGCCTTCCTTCTCGCCCCAGGTCGTCGCCGGCAGCAGCAGGTCGGCGAAGGCGGCGCTTTCGGTGCTGCGGCAGGCGTCCTGCACAACGACGAACTCGGCGGTCTTGAGCGCTTCGATGATGCGCGCCTGATCGGGCATCGAGTGCGCCGGATTGGTGCAGGCGATCCACACGGCCTTCACCTTGCCTTCGCGTACCGCTTCGAACAGCTCCACCGCGGTCAGCCCGGGCGTCGCCGGTACGTCGTCGATGCCCCATAGCGCAGCCACTTCGGCGCGGTGTTCGGGCTTTGCCATGTCGCGGTGCGCGGACAGCAGATTGGCCATGCCGCCGACTTCGCGCCCGCCCATCGCGTTCGGTTGCCCGGTCAGCGAAAACGGGCCGGCGCCCGGACGCCCGATCTGGCCGGTCGCCAGATGCAGCGCAATCAGCGCGGCGCCGTTGTGCGTGCCGTGATGCGACTGGTTCAGACCCTGGCACCACATCGACATCGCCGCCTTCGATTCGCCGAACCACTTTGCGGCGGTCACGATGTCCTCGGCGCGCAGTCCGCACACCTCGGCCGCGACGGCCGGCGTGATGTCGCGCACATGCTTGCGCAGTGCGTCGAAGCCTTCCGTATGGGCGGCGATGAAGGCGTCATCGGCAAGCCCTTCCCACAGCAGCACATGCAGCATCGCGTTGTACAGCCAGATGTCGGTGCCGGGCAGCAGCGGCAGATGCAGGTCGGCGTCGGACGCGGTATCGGTGCGGCGCGGATCGACGACGATCATCTTCAGCGCGGGATTGGCCCGGCGCGCATCCTCGATGCGGCGATACACGATGGGGTGCGCAAACGCCGGATTGCCGCCGGCGATCAGCAGGCAGTCGGTGTGGTCGATGTCCTCGTAGGAACAGGGCGGCGCGTCCGCGCCCAGCGTCTGTTTGTACGCGGACACGGCTGAACTCATGCACAGGCGCGAGTTGGTGTCGACGTTGTTGGTGCCGATCAGTCCCTTGGCGAGCTTGTTGAAGACGTAGTAGTCCTCGGTCAGCAGCTGGCCCGAAATATAGAAGGCCACGGCGTCCGGGCCGTGCTCGGCAATGATGTCCGCGAAGCGCGCGGCTGCGTGATCGAGTGCCTCGCTCCACGGCACGGCAACCCGCGGCTGGTCGCGCGCGGTGCGCAGCTCCGGCGCGAGGGCGCGGGTTTCCGGGCGGGCACTCAGATGCAGTGTCGCACCCTTGGTGCACAGGCGGCCGAAATTGGCCGGATGCTGCGGGTCGCCCTTCACGCCGGTGATGCGGCGGCCGTCGTGTTCGATGATCACGCCGCACCCGACGCCGCAGTAGCAGCAGGTCGAGCGGGTTTCGTGTGTTGTCTGTGTCATGAGTGTCTCCGGGAGACATTTAGCAAGGGGTATGCCACGCCGCTTTCGCACGTTTCAGGCGCGTTTCGCGACGGTTCGGGTCGCATGCGCTCCGTGGCGGGGCGCGCAGGCCAGCCCGTGCATGCGACTGGTGCATTGCATCCGTCATGTGAGGAGCGCGCCCAGCAACAGCACGTTGAGCAGTACCGACAGCGCCAGCAGTACCCGCAGCAGACGCACCGATGCCCGCTCGACCAGTGGTGCCCGGCGCGGGATGGCGAGCGGCCGGTGTGCGCCGCGTTCGAGTGCCAGCAGGAATTCGTCGACCGTTTCGAAGCGTGTCGCCGGGGTGCGCGCGACGGCCTTCAGCAGCACCGCTTCGAGCCAGGCCGGAATGTCGGGCCGGTAGCGGGTGGGCGGCACGGGGTCACCGAAGCGCGGATGCTGGAATGGCTCGATCTCTCCGTAGGGGTAATGCCGGGTCAGCAGCTCATACAGCGTGACGCCGACCGCGAACAGGTCGCTCGACTCGCTCGCCGGCTCGCCGTCGAACAGCTCGGGCGCCATATAGCTCGGCGTGCCGGGATTGTTGATCTCGCGGAAATCCTCGCCGTCGGACGCGGCGACACCGAGGTCGAGCACGCGCAGTGTCGATTGCGTGTCGACGTGCACATTGTCCGGCTTGATGTCCCGGTGCACGATGCCGAGGCGATGCAGCGTGGCCAGCGCGCGCAGGATCAGGCAGCCGGTACGCGCCGCGTCGTCGGCCGTGTAGTGCTGCCCGGAATCCAGCCGCGCGCGCAGCGTGGCGCCATCGTGCCAGCTCATCAGGTAGTACAGGCGGCTGCGTCCCGGATGGCCGATCACCTGCGGGAATGACGGCGACACGACGCGACGCGCCAGCCACTCCTCATGCACCAGCGCTGCGATCGCGTCCGGGTCGGCGGCGTCTTCGCGCAGGGTCTTCAGCACCACGATGTCGCCGCTGTCGAGGTTCTTCATGCGATAGAGCAGCGTCACGCGCGAGGCGTGCAGCACGCCTTCCACGCGCAGGCCGTCGAGCGTGTCGCCGACTTGCAGGCGCGGCGGCAGCATGAGGCAGGCGGCCTCGGCCAGCCGGTCGCGCAGCGCCGCCTGCGGCAGCGTATCGACGCACACCACGAGCGCGGTGCAGTTGTCGCCGGCACCGCGCCCCTCCGCCTGCAGCACCAGTGCCGCCGCCAGTGCCTCGGCGCCGTCGCCGTTCGCCAGAATGGTGGTGATGCCTTCGTCCTGAAGCGTGTTCCACACACCGTCACTCATCAGCACGAAGCAGTCGCCGGTATCCAGCTCGCCCTCGGCGTGATCGACGACCAGCTTCGGATCGAGGCCGACCGCTCGATGCAGCACGTTGGACAGTTCAGGGTGCGCCCACGTGTGGTCCTCGGTCAGCTGCGACAGCACGCCGGCGCGATACAGATAGATGCGCGAATCGCCGACGTGGGCCAGATGCCAGCGTGTGCCGCGCAGCACGAGGGCGGACAGCGTCGTGGCCATGCCGGCGGATTCACGCGTGCGTGCCGCGTGGGCGATCAGCCAGCGGTTGAGCGAGCCGAGCACCTGATCGAGCGACTGCGTGATGCGCCAGGTGTCGGGCGTGGCGTAGTAGTCGTTGAGCAGCCCGCGCACCGTGAACTCGGCGGCTTCGCGGCCCTTGGCGTGACCGCCCACGCCGTCGGCGAGCGCCAGCAGGATGCCTTTCGCATCCAGCGTTTCGCCGAGCGGCGTGACCGCGCCGGCGAAGTCCTCGTTGCGCGGTCGCGGTCCGGTCACCGAGCACTGGCCGATGGACACCTTGAGGGTCATGGCGGGTGGCCGCTGCGTCAGATGCGGGCGGAGGTCAGGTGTGCCGCGCCCCAGGTGGTGCGCCAGCGCGTCTTCACGCGCGTCAGGCCGACCAGCGCCAGCACGGCGAGCAGCGCGAAGATGACGAGTCCCGCCTGATAGCTTCCGGTGGCTTCGCGCGAATAGCCGAGCGAGGACGCGAGGTAGAAGCCGCCGACGCCGCCGGCCATGCCGACCAGACCGGTCATCACGCCGATCTCCCGGCGGAAACGCTGCGGCACCAGCTGGAACACCGCGCCGTTACCCATGCCCAGCGCGAGCATCGCGCCGACGAAGGCCACTGCAGCCATCCAGGCCGTGGGCAGTCCGAAGCTCGCCAGTACCAGGAAGGCGGCGGCCACGAGATACATCGCGCTGAGCGACCGTATGCCGCCGATGCGGTCGGCCACGTTGCCGCCGATCGGACGCACAAGCGAGCCGGCGAACACGCAGGCCGCCGTGAAGTAGCCGGCAGTCTGGGCATTCAGGCCGTACTGTGTGTTGAAGTAGATGGTGAGCGACGAGGCGAGGCCGACGAAGCCGCCGAAGGTGACGCTGTAGAAGAACATGAACCACCACGCGTCGCGGTCGCGCAGCACCTTGAGATATTCCGACATCGTTTTCGGCGGCGGGCATTCCGGAGAGTCCTTCGCCACGGCGAGATAGAAGATGAAGACGGCGACCAGCGGAATCAGCGCCAGACCGAACACATTGGTCCAGCCGAACGCGATGGCGAGCCCCGGTGCGAACAGCGCAGCCAGCGCGGTGCCGGAATTGCCGGCGCCGGCGATGCCCAGCGCGGTGCCCTGATGCTCCGGCGGATACCAGCGTGACGCCAGCGGCAGTGCCACGGCGAAGGCGGCGCCCGCGAAGCCGAGGAAGACCCCGAGCAGCAGCGCCTGTTCATAGCTGTGGATGCCGAAGCGCCACGCGGCAAACAGTGCGCCGATGACGATGACCTGGCCGATTGCGCCGGCGCGCTTGGGCTTCAGATGATCGACCAGCACGCCCATGACCAGACGGAGCAGGGCGCCGGACAGCACCGGCACGGCAACCATGAAGCCCTTCTGTGTGTGCGTCAGTTGCAGGTCGGCGGCGATCTGCACGCCGAGCGGCCCGAGCAGCACCCACACCATGAAGGCGAGGTCGAAATAGAGGAAGGCGGCGAACAGCGTGGGCGTGTGGCCGGCCTTCAGAAAGGCTTTCTTGTCCATCGGTGGATGACCTCCAGGTAATGAGTTCGTCATGCGCGCGTCCTTGCGGGCAGACGAGTTTCCGGATGAGGGGCGAGCGGGCGCTGGGCCGTCCTTCTGGCCAGCCCCGCCGTGATGGCTGCTGCGAGGTGCCATTCCCGGTGTCGCTCGATGGCCGGGAATGACGTCCGCACATGCTGCTCAGGTCCTGAGCAGCACCTGGCCGTTGTCGACCTTCACCTCGAAGCTGCGGGCACAACCGACGTCGGGGGCGACGGCCTCGCCGGAATCGAGCTGGATCTTCCAGTTGTGCAGCGGGCAGGTGACGGTGTTGCCGGCGACGATGCCCTGGGACAGCGGCCCGCCCTTGTGCGGGCACTTGTCGTGGACCGCGAATATCCGGTCGTCACCGGTGCGGAAGATGGCGATGTCGCCCGATGCGGCGCTGACCACGCGCGCGCCCAGTCGAGGAATGTCCTCGAGCGCGCACACGGGCGTCCATTCAGTGGTGGCTGTATTCATGTCGGTGTCCTGTTTCGGCATTGGGTGGGATCAGGCTTTCATCGCTTCGCGCACGGCGAGTGTGCGGAACTCGCGGCCGAGTTCGGATTTCGCATCCGCTTCGGCGCGCTCCAGCCACGGATCCCGGTAGTCCTGCAGCGCGAACAACAGGCGCTCGAACAGTGCGCGCCGGTTCTCCGCGTCCTCGACCACCTTGCCCTTGACGTAATCAAGGCCGACACGGTCGATGTAATGCACGGTGCGCTCCAGGTACCAGCCTTCCTCGCGGTAGAGCTGGATGAAGGCGCCGGAGAACTCCATGACCTCCTCGTCGCTGGCGACCTTGCAGAAGAACTGCGCCACCTCGGTCTTGATGCCGCCGTTGCCGGCGACATAGATTTCGTAACCGGATTCCACGCCGATGACGCCGACGTCCTTGATGCCGGCTTCGGCACAGTTGCGCGGGCAGCCCGAGACGGCCAGCTTGACCTTGTGCGGGCTGTACATGCCGAACAGCATCTTCTCCAGCTTGACCCCCAGCCCCATCGACAGCTGCGTGCCGAAGCGGCAGTGCTCTGCGCCGACGCAGGTCTTCACGGTGCGCAGGCTCTTGCCGTAGGCGTGGCCGGACACCATGCCGGCTTTCGACAGGTCGGCCCACATGGCCGGCAGGTCGTCCTTCTTCACGCCGAGCAGGTCGATGCGCTGGCCGCCGGTGACCTTGACGGTCGGCACTTGGTATTTTTCCGCGGCGTCCGCGATGGCGCGCAGCTCGCCCGGCGTCGTGAGCCCGCCCCACATGCGCGGCACCACGGAGTAGGTGCCGTCCTTCTGGATGTTGGCGTGAGCGCGCTCGTTGATGTAGCGGCTCTGCGCGTCGTCCTTCGCCTCGTGCGGCCAGGTCGAGATGAGGTAGTAGTTCAGCGCAGGGCGGCAGGAGGCGCAGCCGTTGGGCGTCTTCCACTGCAGTTCGCGCATCACGGTCGGGATGTCGATGTAGTGGCGCTCGCGGATGGCCGTGCGCACGTCGCCGTGATTCATGTCGGTACAGCCGCACATCGGCTTCGACGTGGAGCTGGCCGGCGTGTAGGCGCCGCCGATGCACGACGCGAGGATCTGTTCGACCAGACCGGTGCAGGAACCGCAGGACGATGACGCCTTGGTGTGCTTGCGCACGTCGTCCAGCGAGAACAGCCCCTTCTCCTTGATCGCCTTCACGATGGTGCCCTTGCACACGCCGTTGCAGCCGCACACCTCTGCCGAGTCGGGCATCGCCGCTGCCTGCGTCTGGCCCTTGTGGCCGACGTCGCCCAGGTGGTTCTGGCCGAACATGAGGTGGTCGCGCACGGCGTGGATGTTCTGGCCGTCCTTGATCAGCTGGAAGTACCAGGCACCGTCGGCGGTGTCGCCGTACAGGCAGGCCCCGACGAGGCGTTCGCCCTCGATGACGAGCCGCTTGTAGACGCCGCCCGAGGGGTCGTGCAGCACGATGTCGTCACAGCCCGGTCCGCCGGTGAAATTGCCGGCCGAGAACACGTCGATGCCGGTCACCTTGAGCTTGGTCGAGGTGACCGAGCCCTTGTAGGTGCCGATGCCGTAGTGGGCGAGGTGGTTGGCGCATACCTTGGCCTGCTCGAACAGCGGGGCGACCAGACCGTATGCGATGCCGCGGTGGCTGACGCACTCGCCCACGGCGTAGATCTTCGGGTCATAGGTCTGCATGGTGTCGTTGACCACCAGACCACGGTTGCAGTAGAGCCCGGCCGATTCGGCCAGCGTCGTGTTCGGGCGGATGCCGGCGGCCATGACGACGAGGTCGGCCGGCAGTGTCTCGCCGCTCTTGAAGCGCACGGCCGCCACGCGTCCGTCGGCCCCGGCGATGAGCGACTCGGTCTGCTTTTCCAGCAGGAAGGCGAGCCCCTTCTTTTCCAGCGAGGCCTGCAGCATGTCGGCCGACGGGCGGTCGAGCTGGCGTTCCATGATCCAGGCGGCCAGGTGCACGACGGTCACCTGCATGCCGCGCAGCGCCAGGCCGTTGGCGGCTTCCAGCCCGAGCAGGCCGGCGCCGATGACGACGGCGTGCCTGTGCGTGGCGGCCGCCTCGATCATCGCGTCGGTATCGGCGATGTCACGGTAGGCGATGACGCCGGGCAGGTCCTTGCCGGAAACGGGCAGGATGAAGGGGTTGGAGCCGGTGGCGAGCAGCAGGCGGTCGTACTCGGCGGCCGTTCCGTCCTCGGCGATGACGCGGCGCGCGGTGCGGTCGATCTTCACGACCTTCTTGCCGGCGTGCAGCGTGATGTCGTTGTCGCGGTACCAGTCCCAGTCGTTCAGGATGATGTCCTGCACCGTCATTTCGCCGGCCAGTACCGGCGAGAGCAGGATGCGGTTGTAGTTCGGATGAGGCTCGGCGCCGAACACCGTGATGTCGTACATCCCGGGTGCGATCTTGAGCAGCTCTTCCAGCGTCCGGCAACCCGCCATCCCGTTGCCTATCATGACCAGACGTTTTTTCTGCATGTTCGGATTCCTGCAAAAAAGCTGACCGCAAATCGTGCGGCCGACGATCCGGCAGCGGCCTTGCATGCGTCCGGAAATCGAGGACGAGCGGGGGCCTGCGCCTGCCACATCGCTGGCGCCTGTCGGGACAACACCTTTGATGGCCGGAACGCTCCGGCCTGAAACCGATATCCATACTGTCGGTCGCGTCCCGCCGTTGGGCCGAGAACCGATGACTGCCGATCCGTCCGGCGTGCCTGGCACCCCGGAGCGGGTATGTATGCAGGGCGTGCCGTCGTGGCGCACCGCTGCGGTCTGGGCGAACGCACTGTCCGCTTTGATTTCGGAGGGCCGCATCGACCGCGAGCCAGCCGGACACGACGCGTCATTGCGTCGGTTGTGTCTGACTGCTTATCCGGCGGCGCCTCCCTGTGATGCGGGGCGCGTCGCGGATGACCCGGAGCTTGCAACCGTCCTGTGACGAAGCCGCGCCGCTCCCCGGCACGATTCGTCACCGACAGATAAGCAAAAATGCTGCCAGCTGATTGCGGTGGCGTGGTGCATGCCATGTGCGTCGCCTAAGCACATGATGCGGATGATGAATTTTCTGCCGCTCCGGCGCGCACGCGCGATCGCGCGGCGTCCGCGGGTTGCCGGTCTGCGCAGCGCTGGGGCGTTGAACGGCCGCGCTCGCCCCACGCTGGTGCGGCAACGTCCGCATTCGCTCGAATCCCAACTGGCGCCACCGCAATGACTTGCATGGACAGAGCCGGCAGTGACAGCGCCACGCGGCTGGATGGACGGGTGCCGCGGGCGTTTGTCTGGCTGCTGTTCGCCGCCTGGTCCGCCTTCGGTTCGGTACTGCCGCTCGCCCGCATGTTCGACAAGCCGTCGAATGCCGGTACGGCACGGCCGTCGTGATTCCCTTTCCCTGGCGAGGCGACCGAGGAGCGCGCGCCCGAAAGCGTGGCGAACACCGTAAGCACGGCGCGCCGTGGTGTCGATCAGGTCGCTGCGGTCAGCAAATCGATGTCGTCGCTGTCGATCTACATCGGTTCGATGAAGGACGTCATCGTCGGCGGGTCGGAGTCGATGCGCGAACGGACGGAAGCGGCGTCGCGCATCGCGTCCGGTGTCGAGCGCCGGGCGTCCTGTGCGGACAGCACCGCCGTGGCCGCCGTACAGCACCGCGAGACCGCGACCGGACTCAACAGGATGGTGCAGACATTCGTCGAGGCGGGCGGACAGTTCAGGATGCGCTGAGCGTGCGGCAGGCGTCCAGCTGCATGCGCAGCGGTTGCGGCAGCGGCAGCGTGCCGTCCAGCATGGCGCGCACGACGGCGGCGTTGCTCGCCGCATCGATGCCCGCTTCGGGCTGCGTCAACGCGCTTGCGCCGTCGTCCGCCTCGACCAGCGCGCGTTGCTCGCCATCAAGAAACCCCGTCATCTGCGGGCACCTGGCCGGATTGGCGTAGGCCTCGCCCTCGGTGCCGCGCATCAGCATCGAGCGGCCGCCGTCCTGGCGCAGGAACTGCGTCATTTTCTCCATGTATTCCGGGTGCGTCACCGGAACAACGCGCACGCTGCGCCCCGGCAACGGATCGATCATCTTGGCCATCGAATGGCCGGAATTGCGCACGCCAAGCTGCGGGCGCAGCGACAGCAGCGCATCCAGCCCGGGGCTGAGCCGGTCGAGCCGGATGCAGGCGATGCGCTCGCCGGCCAGCAGCCGGCCCGCTTGCGCGGGAGATTCGGCCATCGGCAGGCCGAGCGCGTCGAGCAGCGCGAACGGGTCGGCGCGGGTGTCGAAATCGAAGTGACCGTGAATGAGTACCGGAATGCCCTCGCGCGCAAGCAGCATGGCCAGCAGCGGCATCAGGTTGGGCCTGCGCCGGGCGCCGTTGTAGGTCGGCAGCACGACGGTGCGCGGGCCACCCGGTGCGTCGATGCGCGCGAGCTGCGCGTCGATCGCGCCCTTGAAGCCGATCAGCTCATCGAGTGCTTCGCTCTTGATGCGCATCGCGAGCACGATGGCGCCGAGTTGCAGCGGCGGCACCCGTGCGTCGAGCATGTCCGCGAACAGCGCCTGCGCATCCTCGCGCGCCAGCGAGCGCGAGCCCTTGGCCCCGCGCCCGATTTCCTTGATCAGTCTTGTGTAGTCCATGCCCGGATTATGCCCGCGCTGAAGCACGAATCCGCTGCGTTATAGTCCGATGTCGGACGACCGAGAGCGGGTCGATGCCGGCAGGTTGCCGCGGTGCACGCCGCACGAACGCACAAGGAGACAGACATGAAAGTGGGTTTCATCGGGTTGGGACTGATGGGCCGGCCGATGGCCGGGCACCTGGCGCAGGGCGGACATGCGCTGCATCTGTGGGCGCGCCGCGCCGAGTCGCTCGATCCGTTCCGCGACAGCGGAGCCACCCTGCATGCGTCGATCGCCGATGTCGCGCGCGAGGCCGATGTCGTGTTCTCCATGGTGGCGGACGCGCCGGACGTGGAAGCCGTGGCGCTTGGTCCGCAGGGGGTTGCCGAAGGCGCGGCGGGGCGCAGCGGGCTGATCTTTGTCGACATGAGCACGATCGCGCCGGATGCCGCGCGCTCGATCGGTGCCCGGCTGGCCGAGGGCGGCGTGTCCATGATCGATGCCCCGGTCTCCGGTGGCGAAGTGGGCGCGATCAACGCCGCGCTGACCATCATGGCGGGCGGCGACCAGACGGCGTTCGAGCGTGTGCTGCCGCTGTTCCGGCTCATGGGCAAGAACGTGACGCTGGTGGGCGATCGCGGTGCCGGTCAAGTGGCGAAGGCGTGCAACCAGATCATCACCGGCGTCGGCGTGCTGGCGCTGGCCGAGGCATTCGCGTTCGCCGACAAGAGCGGTGTCGACGCCGGGCGGGTGCGCGAGGCGCTGCTTGGCGGCTTCGCCTACAGCCGCATCCTTGAAAATCATGGACAGCGCATGCTTGACCGGAATTTCCGCGCCGGCTTCAAGTCCTGGATGCACCAGAAGGATCTGCGCATCGTCATGGGCGAGGCGCACCGCATGGGGCTCGCATTGCCGTCGGCCGCCGCCGCGGCGCAGATGCTCAACGCCATGGTCGGGCAGGGCCTGGGCGAAGAAGATTCGATCGCCATGCTCAAGGTGCTCGAAGGACTTGGCGGTATCGAGAAATGAAGGTCGGCTTCATCGGCCTCGGCGCGATGGGGCGGGCCATGTCGGGCAACCTGCTGCGCGCCGGCCACTCGGTCAGCGTGTGGGCGCGCCGCGCAGAATCGATGCAGCCGCTGGTCGAGCTGGGCGCACGGGCAACGGCGTCGCCCGCCGACTGCGCGCGCGGCGCCGATGCGGTCATGTGCGTGGTGACGGCCGGCGCCGACGTGCGCGAGGTGGCACTCGGCCCCCGCGGTGTCATCGAGGGGGCCGCGCCAGGCTGCGTGTTCATCGACCACAGCACGATTCCTCCGTCGGTTGCGCGCGACATCGCGCAGGCATTGGCGCAGCGGGGCATCGACATGCTGGATGCGCCGGTGTCCGGCGGCGAGCGCGGCGCCATCGACGCGACGCTGTCCATCATGGCGGGTGGTGACGCGGCGGTATTCGAGCGCATGCGCCCGCTGCTGGGCGCGGTGGGCCGCACCGTGGTGCATGTCGGCCCCTGTGGCGCGGGTCAGGTGGCCAAGGCCTGCAATCAGCTCATCCTGTGCGCCTTCATCGAGGCAGCCGCGGAAGCGGCCACTCTGGCTTCGGCGAGCGGAGTCGATTTCGGGCGCGTGCGGGAGGCGATGCTGCACGGATCCGCCGGCTCACGTGCGCTGGAACTGTTCGGCGGCAAGATGGCTGAGCGGGACTTCAAGGCGGGCGTGCAGGCGCGCCTGCACCACAAGGACGTCGGCATCGTGCTGGACGAAGCCGTGAAGCTGGGTCTGGCGATGCCTCTGTCGGCCAGCGTGTGGCAACAGCTCAATGCGCTGATGGCGCAGGGCGGTGGCGGAAACGACACGTCCGCGCTGCTCACCGTGCTGGAGAGAACCCGCGCGGGCGCCGGCTGAAATTCAGTGCCGCGAGCCGTCGAGCCAGGGGAAGTCGATGGCCGGCTGGACACCGTCCATCAGATCCGTCAGCAGGCGCGCCGACCCGCACGCCAGCGTCCAGCCGAGCGAGCCGTGACCGGTGTTGTACCAGAGCCCGGGAATGCGGCTGCGTCCGATCAGCGGCACGTTGCCCGGCGTGCACGGACGCAATCCGGCCCAGGGCTGCGCGGCGCTCGTGTCGCCGATATCGGGACACAGTTCGCGTACCAGCCGGGTCAGCAGTTCCACGCGCGGTGCTTCGATGTCGGTGGTCACGCTGCCGAGTTCGGCCATGCCGGCGACCCGCATCGTGTCGCCGAGGCGGGACATCACGATGCGGTGCTCCTCGTCGGTGATGCTCACGCGCGGTGCGTTCGGACCCGCCGGAAAGGTGATCGAATAGCCCTTGATCGGATACAGCGCGGGACGCGGACCGTGCTGTTCGACCAGCCGCCGCGTATGGCTGCCGAGCGCGCACACCACCTCGTCGGCGCGCAACAGTCCGCGTGTGCCGCGCGCGTCGCGCACTGCCGCGCCACGGACGCGGCCATTCTGGATGTCGAGGCTGTCGACGGTCGTGTCGAAGTGGAAGGTGACGCCGGCATCCACGCAGGCCTGTGCGAGTTCACGCGTGAACTCGCACGCGTCGCCCACCTCGTCATTCGGTGCGAACAGGCCGCCGGCAAGCTTCCGGGTGGTCGAGGCCAGCGCGGGTTCGATGTCGATGCAGCGCGCCGCGTCGCAGTATTCGCTGCGGATGCCGTGCGCGAGCAGCCACTGCGCGCGCGCGTTTGCGCGGTCGAGTTCCCGGCGCTCGAAGAATACGTGCAGGATGCCGCTTCCGGCGTGCATGTAGTGCATTGCGAGCGAACGCCGGAGCAACTGCAGTTCCGCGTGGCTGCACACGGCGAGGCGGGCAAGCGTGTCGGTGTTGCGGCGCATGCGTCCGGGCAGGCATTCACGAAGGAATGCGCCCATCCAGCGCCACTGGCGGTGATTGACGGTGGGTGAGAAGCGCACCGGCGCGGTGGAATTTCCCATGCCGTGAAGGCCTATCATCGGCGCCTGCGGCGTGGCCCAGGGTGCGGCGTGGCTGACCGAAATCTGTGCGCCGTTGGCAAAACTGGTTTCCATCGCAGGCGCACTCTGGCGATCGACCACGGAAACGGTGTGACCGGCCTGGCGCAGATACCAGGCGGTGGTGATGCCGATGACGCCGGCACCGAGAACAAGGATATGCATGCGGTTCTGATATTGGGTGACGCTGTCAGGACTGTCCGCGCGCCATTCGGTTCCTGTGGAAACGGGGCACGTGCGCCAGGATTTCCGGCGCGTCGTGAAATCGTGCGGCCCGGACCATGGTGCTGTGCACGATAATGCATTTTCTGCCAACGAGGAGTCGCACCACATGTCCCGCATCACCCTGAGCCAGTTCCTGATCCAGCAGCAGCGCAGCGGCGAGCGCATCAGCGCCGAACTGCGCTTTCTGGTCGAAGTCGTCGCACGCGCCGTGAAGGCCATCGGCAACGCGGTGGGCAAGGGCGGGCTGACCAACTCGCTGGGCGAGGCCGGCGCCGAGAATGTGCAGGGCGAGGTACAGAAGAAGCTGGACGTGATCGCCAATGAAATCCTGCTCGAAGCGAACGAGTGGGGCGGGCATCTCGCCGCGATGGCGTCCGAGGAGATGGACGCGCCGCACCAGATTCCGAACCGCTACCCGAAAGGCGAATACCTGCTGCTGTTCGATCCGCTCGATGGCTCGTCCAATATCGACGTGAACATTTCCACCGGCACGATCTTCTCTGTGCTGCGCTGCCCCGAATTCGCCAATGGCGGCGGTGCCGACGTCGGCGAGCGCGCCTTCCTGCAGGCCGGCTCGCGGCAGCTGGTTGCCGGATACGCCGTCTATGGCTCGGCGACGCAACTCGTGCTGACGCTGGGCGAAGGTGTGCACGCGTTCACGCTGGACCGTGAAACCGGCAGCTTCGTCATGACGACCGAAAACATGCGCATCCCCGAGGACACGAAGGAATACGCGATCAATGCGTCGAACGCGCGCTGGTGGGAAGCGCCGGTGACGCGCTACATCGACGAGCTGGTTGCCGGCAGGAGCGGCCCGCTGGGCAAGGACTACAACATGCGCTGGGTCGGCTCCATGGTGGCTGACGTGCATCGCATCCTGACGCGAGGCGGCATTTTCCTGTACCCGAAGGACACGAAGGACGCGACCAAGCCTGGCAAGCTGCGGCTGATGTACGAAGCCAATCCGATGGCGATGCTGATCGAACAGGCCGGCGGTCTGGCGACCACCGGCTATCAGCGCATCCTCGACGTGGCACCGGAAAAGCTGCACCAGCGCGTGCCGGTCATCCTTGGCTCACGCAACGAAGTGGAACGGGTACTGAGGTATCACTCCGCCTGAAGGCGCTTGAGCATGCCGGCTGCCGCAACGCGGCCGCTGGCCATGCAGGCGGTGAGCAGATAGCCGCCGGTGGGCGCCTCCCAGTCGATCATTTCGCCCGCGCAAAAGACGCCGGGCAGCGCCGTCAGCATCAGGTCAGCGTCCAGCGCGTCGAAGCGCACGCCGCCTGCCGTGCTGATGGCTTCCGCGACAGGCCGCGTCGCGCGCAGGCGCAGCGGCAGCGCCTTGAGCGTGCTTGCCACGCGCGCTGGATCGGCCATTGCTGCCTTGTCCAGCACTTCACGCAACAGCCCGGCCTTTACGCCGGCAATGCCCAGACGGCTTGCCAGATGCGAGGACAGCGAGCGTGCGCCGCGCGGGCGGCCCGCTTCGGCGAGTACGCGCGCCGGATCAGTGGATGGCAACAGGTCGAAGGTGACGTCGACATGACCGTGCGCCAGCACGCATTCGCGCAATGGTGCGGACAGCGCATAGATGAGGCTGCCTTCAAGGCCGTGCTTGCTGATCACGCATTCGCCGTTACGCGTCAGCGTATTGCCATGTCGGTCGCGGAAGGCGAGCGTCACATTCTTCAGCGGCATGCCGGCGTGTTTGTCCGCAAAGTGCGGGCTCCACGGGATGTCGAATCCGCAGTTCGCTGCGTGCAGTGGCGCGAGCGCGACACGCCGTGTGGCGAGCAGGGATGTCCAGGCGCCGTCCGATCCGAGCTGCGGCCAGCTGGCGCCGCCCAGCGCGAGCAGGGTGACGTCCGCGTCTGCGCCGGTTTCCCCGTCCGGCGTGCTGAAGCGCAGCCGGCCGTGATCGTCCCAGCCCATCCAGCGGTGGCGCATGTGAAAGCGCACGCCGCCGGCACGCAGGCGCGCCAGCCAGGCGCGCAGCAGCGGCGCCGCCTTCATGCCGGTCGGAAAAACACGCCCGGAACTGCCGACGAAGGTGTCTATGCCCAGGCCTGCCGCCCACTGCCGCAGCGCATCGCTGTCGAACAGCGCGATCCAGGCGCCGACTTCGGTGCGCCGTTCCCGGAAGCGATCGATGAAGGCCGGACGTGCTTCACTGTGTGTAAGGTTCAGACCGCCTTTGCCCGCGAGCAGGAATTTGCGTCCGGCCGATGCCTTGCCGTCGTACAGGTCGACCGCAACGCCCTGTTGCGCAAGGACCTCGGCCGCCATCAGGCCGGCCGGCCCGCCACCGATGATGACGGCGCGCCCGCTTGCCGGCGCGTCCGCACCCGACTGACGGTCACGCATCAGTGCTGCGGCTGGACGAGCCGCAGCCCGGCCGCTTGTGCGCGAAGCTTGTACGGACTTGCCGGCGCAGGCGGCGGGGTGACCGCGCTGCGCTTCTTGAGCGCTTCGTAGCGGCCGGTGACCTTGGGCACATAGGCCCGCGTTTCCGGAAAGGGCGGCACACCGCCGTATTTCCGGACGGCACCGGCGCCTGCGTTGTACGCCGACAGTGCCAGTTCGAGATCGCCGAACACATCGAGAAGGTCGCGCAGGTGTTCTGCGCTCGCACGAAGATTGTCTGCGGGTTTCAATGCATCGCGCACGCCATAGGCGCGTGCCGTCTCCGGCAGCATCTGCGCAAGGCCCAGAGCTCCTTTCGGCGATACGGCGTGCGGGTTGTAGGCGGATTCCGCCTGCACGACGGCGTGCAGCAGCTCAGGTTCGATGCCGCCGGCCTGCGCAGCCTGCTCGATCTGCGCGGCGAATGGCAGGCGATGCAGCGCCTCGTGTCGAGCCTGCCTGCGTTCCACGTCGGAGATGCGGGGAGATTCGATCTGATGCAGCCGATACGGCGATGTCACGACCGGCTGCAACTGGTAGCCGGGATCCTGCGCGTAGGCGGCGTCATCCGCCTGCGCGCAGGCACAGGCCAATGCCGCGATCAGTGCGAGGGCACGCATCACCGGAAGCGCGGCGCCAGCCGGTGTGCAAGCAGTGACGCCAGCACGATGCCCGATGCGTTGGCCAGCAGATCGATGACATCCGCTTCACGGCCAGGCAGCGACAGTTGTCGCCACTCGTCGTACGCACCGATGGCCAGCGCAGTGGCGGCACACAAGGGCAGCCAGCGTTGCCCGGCTCCGAGCCAGAGGGAAACCGTGATCGCGCCGAAGGTTGCGGCGTGTGCCAGCTTGTCCCAAGGGCTGGGAATCAGGCCGACGGCGAGCGAAGTTTCGCCGAGCTTGACCAGACTGGAGATGAGCAGCACCGAGGCAATCACGGCCAGCCACTGGATGCCGGGCGGCAGCCTCACCGCCGCATCAGTACGCATTGCGGTCCTTGAACACGACGGCGACCGTCTTGACGATGATCCAGAGGTCGAGCCCGATGGACCAGCTGCGCAGATATTCGAGGTCGTACTCGATGCGCTTCTGCATCTTGTCCACCGTCTCCGTCTCGCCGCGATATCCGTTCACCTGCGCCCATCCGGTGATGCCCGGCTTGACCTTGTGGCGCACCATGTAGCCCTTGATCAGCTTGCGGTAGGTTTCGTTGTGCGACACCGCGTGCGGGCGCGGTCCGACGATGCTCATGCGCCCCTGCAGCACATTGACGAACTGCGGCAGTTCGTCGAGCGAGGAGCGGCGCAGGAAGCCGCCGAACTTCGTGATGCGCTGGTCGTTCCGCGTGGCCTGCCGCACGACGCCGCCATCTTCCTGGACGGTCATCGAACGGAACTTGTATACGACGATTTCCTTGCCGTCCAGGCCGTAGCGGCGTTGCCGGAACAGTACCGGGCCGGGTGAGCTCAGCTTCACGCCGATGGAAATTGCCAGCAGGAGCGGCGATATGAGCAGCAGGATGAGGATGGACAGCACGATGTCGCTCATGCGCTTGACCATGCCGTTGATGCCCGTAAACGGCGTGTCGCAGACTGCAACGACCGGCACGCCGGCCACGTAGTCCATGCGGCCCTGGATCAGGTCGGTGACGAAAATGTCCGGCGCAAAGAAGATGCTGACGGTGGTGTCCTTGAGGTCGTCCAGCAACGACAGGATGCGTGGCTGGCTCGCCATCGGCAGCGCGAGATAGATCTGGTCGACCCGGTTTGCCTTCACATAGGCGGCGAGGTCGGCCAGCCGGCCGAGCAGCGGGCTGCCATTGAGCTGGGTGATGCGCTCGGGAGACCTGTCGTCGAAGTAGCCGATGCAACGAACGCCGAGAAACGGGTTGCTTCCGAACTGTTCGACCAGCTGCACGCCGATGTCGTTGCAGCCGACGACGATGACGCGCGTCTGGTGTTCTTCCTGTTCGGCCGCACGCTTCAGGTAGGCGCGCGCGCCGAAGTGGGCGACCAGCTGCGTGAGCGGCGCGACCGCAAGCCAGGCCATGACGACCTCGGCTGGAAAGTTCTCGATGTACTGGCTGGCGTAGCCGAAGAACAGCAGGATGAAAGCGATGAGCAGCCAGTTGATGACGGTCTGGCGGATCACGCGGCGCGGACGCATGCTCAACAGCGAGGCGCCCGGGAAAGACAGCGAGAACACGACCAGCGACAACACGACGTAGCGTGCATCGACACCATCCTGAAAGTAGACGGCGCACGCAATCAACGACACGATGAGCGAAAGCGGATCGAGGAACATCTCGACCACACCGGGAAGACTGAGCGGTGCCCGCAATACGGAAGTGTTACGCTCAAACTTGGCGAGCATGGGGATTGAAGCCGGTGAATTCAACTTGATGGAAACCTGCGGACGACATGCCGGATAGAATACCGGAAGCCGGTTTTCCATTTTTTACGATTTGTATGCGGGAAAGAAAAGCGTCACAGCCTGCATCCATACTTCTGCGCAATGAACAATAACATTACCCCCCGGCGGCCGAACGTCTGCCTTCTGGTCGCGCTGCTGCTCCCCTGCCACGCATCTGCCGGCGAAGGCGATGCCTTCAGTCTGGTCAGTTCGGCCTTCTGGCAGTATCAGGACAATGTGTTCTATCTGCCCGATGGCAGCGAGCCGACCCAGTTCGGCGCCGGCGCACCGCGTGGCGACCACAGCCGGACCGTCAGTGTCGGGCTCAATCTGGACAAGATGGTCGGCCGCCAGCATTTTACCGGCAACGTGACGCGGAATACCGTTCGCTACAACAGGCTCGGTCTGCTCGACTACGACGGCTACAGCGCCCAGGCGGGGTGGAAGTGGCGGGTGGGCAACGACCTGTCCGGTGACTTGAATTACACGAAACGCCGCTATCTGCAGGGGTTCGGCGACTTCCGTGCGGCCGAGGTGGCAAAGAATCTGGTCGATGTCGAGAGCTGGCGCTTCGCGGCCAACTACAAGCTTGATGCGTACTGGACGTTGTTTGGCGGCGTGAACCGGGATTCCCTGCGCAACGACCTCGTACTGCGTCAGCCCAACGACTACGATATTGACCGCGCGGAAGCGGGCATCCGCTACACGACGCGAGCCGGTACGGCTTTCGAGCTGGTGGGGCGCCACAGTGAGGGCGACTTTCCGAATCGGCTGGTCGGCGTAGTAGGCGCCAATCCGAATGCAACGAATTCTTACTCGCAGAACGACGTCGAGGCCCGTGTTCGATGGCAGCCCGTCGGCCACTCGCGGTTGTCCGCGTCGGTCGGTCAGGCCAAACGCAAGCATGACGACGTGCCTGCACGCGACTACGACGATGTCTATGGAAAATTCTCGTGGGAATGGCAGCCGACCGGCCACACGGGAGTCACCTTTGAAGCGCAGCGGCAGATCAGCGCAGTCGACGACAATTTCTCGAGCTATTTCCAGACCGAAACCTTTTCCATCGCGCCGGTCTGGTATGCCACCGGCAAGGTGCGTGTGGACGGGCTGCTGCAGTGGCGGACGCGGGAAGGTCAGGGCAATACCATCTTCACGCAGAATGGTTTTTCAGGGCTTGCGCGGGATGAGGATCTGCTGACCTTGAGCCTGGGTGCGACTTGGGCAATCCAGCAGAATCTGTCCGCCAATGCGGAAATCCGGCGTGACACGCGCGACGCGAACCAGCAGTTCTACCAGTACAAGGTCAACAGCGTATCGGCATCCGTGCAGTACGTGTTTTGAGCGCCGCGCGCATCAGTAGTCCAGCACGGTGCGGCTCGTCCAGCCGCGCCCGTCGAGGCGGCGCCTGCCGCCCAGGTCGGGCAGGTCGATCAGAAAGCGGAAGCCGCTGACCAGTCCGCCGGCCTGCTCGATCAGCTGACCGCAGGCGAGCGCGGTGCCGCCGGTTGCGATGACGTCATCCACGATCAAGACGCGTGCACCTGCCCGGAAGGCGCCAGTGTGCATTTCGAGGCGGTCCTGTCCGTATTCGAGTGCGTAGTCGATACCTATCCGTTCCCCCGGGAGTTTTCCCGGTTTGCGTACCGGCACCAGGCCTGCGTGCAGTTGCCGTGCCAGCGCGCCTGCGAGCAGGAATCCCCGCGCTTCGATGGCGGCCACGCAATCGACATCACCCGGGCGCAAACCGTCAAGCATCGCGCCCAGCGCGGCATCCAGACCGCCTGCATCGGCCAGCAAGGGTGTGATGTCGCGGAACTGTATGCCCGATGCCGGGAAGTCGGGGAGGGTGCGCACCAGCGCGCGCAACGCGGCCGTGTCGTGTGGCGTCATGATCGTGTTTTCTCCATGGGCGGCAGCCCGAGGCGTGCGCGGCGCGTGTCGCGCGGCAGTTCGGCGAGTTCCTGCATCGTGCGCCAGAATGCGCCCAGGCCGCCCGAGCGTTCGAGCAATGCGGTGAATGCGGGGCGGGCGCCGGAATAAAGTCCGATCGACGCAAGCGTTGCATTGTTGATGTCCTGGGCAAACCAGCGGTCGTATCCGCGAAAGCCTCGCCAGGCGCCGTCGCGCAAGGCAAGGTAGTCCGTGCCGAGCTGTTCGATCAGTTGCGCCTTTCCGGCAAGCAGGGCGCCACGCGGGCGGTCCGATGCGTACAGCGTGTCGAGTGCGTTGCGGTATTTCAGCACCAGCGCGGCAAAGTCTTTGCGCATCCGTTGCGATCGTTCGAACCCTTCCCGCAGTCCGGCTTTTCCGGGCCGTGCGAGCCAGCGCCGTACGCCTTCTTCCTCCACCGCGCTGGCGAAGGATTCATTGAATTCGGTGTCGTCGCGCACGTAGACGCGCTGATGCGCCAGCTCGTGCACGACGAGGCGCACGAGTTCGGTTTCGGGATAGCGGATGAAGGTGTTGAGCAGCGGGTCGTCCAGCCAGCCGAGCGTCGAGTAGGCCGGCACGCCGCTGACATGGACATCCAGTCCGCGGGCGGCGAGCCGCGCTGCGTAGTCACGTGCGTCGGCTTCGGCGAAAAATCCGCGATAGCTTACGCAGCCTGCCACCGGGAAGCAGCTCTGTTCGGGTTTGATGGACAGTGGACCGGCGGCAAAGACGTTCCACACGACGAAAGGCCGTTGCAGGTCTGCATACTGGCGATAGCTGCCGTTGTCGGGCAGCATCATTTCCCGGCTGGCCCAGTCGCGGATTTCGTTGGCCAGTGTGAGGCGTTCGCGCAGCGCAGGGGGTGTTGCGGCATCCGCCAGCACGGCGTCGACCGGCCGCGCCCGTCGCCAGACGTCGAACTGCCCGCTCGCCGCCTGCCAGTAGTAGGCGGGCGCGAAGCCGCCCGCGCAGCCGCCAAGCAACAACGCTGCCGCAATGGCGGCGAGTGCGGGTGCGGTGCGCTCAGCCCGCACGCTCGCCGGCATACGGATCGGCATAGGCGGGGACCGGCGCCGGACCGGTTTCGGCCGGCGATTCATCGATCATCACCGGCACCCAGCCGCGCACGCTGTTGATGAACCAGATGGCACCGGCGCGCGCGATGTCCGCCCGGTGCAGCACGCGTTCCGCAAGTTCGCCGCGCTCGACCAGCTCGCGCCGCAGCGTGCCGTCGAGCAAGCCGCAGGACACCGGCGGCGTGACGCGCTGGCCGTCGATGTCGAGCACCAGATTGCCGCGCGTGAATTCGGTCAGTTCGCCGGCATCGTTCCACAGCAACACGTCGAACGTGTTGCCGGTCAGGTGTGCGGTGTGTGCGTCGTAGACGGCCCGGCGCGTCGTCTTGTGATAGAGGAAAGGCTCTGCCCGCGACACCGCTTCGGCGGCGATGCGCACGGCGCGTACGGTGCTGTCATGCGCGCCCGCCGGCATGCTTTCGATGCGCGCCTGTCCGTCGATGCCGCACAGCAGGCGCACCCGCAGGCGTGCGTCCGGATGTTCCTTCGCGTGTTGTGCCAGCAAGGCGCGCGCCGTGTCCGGCACGGCGAAGCCGAAGTGCCTTGCCGATGCGGCGAGGCGGGTCATGTGGCGTTCGAGCAGCGCGTATTCGCCGTCTTCCAGCAGCAGCGTCTCCAGCAGTTCGAATCCGCCGGCTACGGGCGCGAGGAAGCGGCTCTTCGTCTGGACTTCTTCGTACTCGTCGGCGGCCAGGGAATCCCAGGTGATGCCGCCACCGAGCCCGCACTCCATCGTCGCCGCAGCGACATCAAGCGTGACGGTGCGGATCGCGACGCTGAAGCGCGCGTCGCCGCCTGGAGCCACGTGCCCGATGGCGCCGCAATAGACCGCGCGCGCCGACGTCTCAAGGCCGGCGATGATGTCCATCGACATGAGTTTGGGCGCGCCGGTGATCGAACCGCACGGGAACAGCGCGGCAAAGACGTCTTCGAGCGATACGTCAGCGCGCGTGCGTGCCGTGATGGTCGATGTCATCTGCAATACCGTCGGATAGTTCTCGATCGAGAACAGCTTCGGCACCTGCACGCCGCCCGGCATGGAGAGCCGGGACAGGTCGTTGCGCAGCAGATCGACAATCATCAGGTTCTCGGCGCGGTTTTTCTCGGAATCCCTGAGCCAGCGCGCGAGTTCAGCGTCTTCGGCCGGCAACTGGCCGCGCCGCGCCGTGCCCTTCATCGGTCGCGTCGTCAGTACACCGTTTTGCCAGGAAAAGAACAGTTCCGGCGATGCGGACAGGATGCGATGGCTGCCGATGTCCAGGTAGGCGCAGAAGTCCGCCTGCTGCGCGAGACGAAGGTGCTCGTAGAAGGATTGTGCGTCGCCGCTGAAACGCGCGCCGGCGCGTATCGTGTAGTTGATCTGGTAGGCATCGCCGCGCCGGATTGCGGCGTGGATGGCGTCGATGGCCTGTTCGTAGCGCTCGCGCGTCGTGTCGAGCGTCCAGTCGGACACGGTGAACGGCTGCGGCTCGTCCGGCGGAGCGTCGAGCGGGGCGTCATGCAGGCCGAACCACACCAGCGGCAGACGGCAGTGGTCGCGCACCCGTGCCGACGCGTCGAAGGCGGGCGCCGCTTCATAGGCGACATAGCCGACGGCATGCAGGCCGTCGCGCGTGGCTTCGGAAACCTGACGCAATGCCGGGCGCACCTGTTCCGGTGTGTCGGCGCGCACGATGGCCTTCGGCTCGCCGAACACGAGGCGGTGCGGCAGTCTGGCGGGCGAAGAAAAATCGAGTATGGACTTCATGAGTGTTCCGGAAGGCGCGTGGCGAACGGCAGGGCCCGCGCGCATCAGACGACGTGTGGCGCGATGTACAGCGCGATCACCTGTTTGCCCAGCAGCGTGACCGAGCCGTGGCGGCGGTTGTTTCCGGTATCGCTGTATTCGAACGCGTAGGTGCGCTTTATGCGGACCTGGCCGCCGTCGTCGCGCGCGAGCCAGGTCGAGCGGATGGCCACACTGTCGTCGAGCAGTTGCGCGCCCTCCGATCGGCAGGCGGCGCGACTCGCTTCCATGCCGATTTCCCGCGCATTGAGGCTGTCGAGCCAGATCCATATCAGTCCGCCGATCAACAGCAGCGAGGTGATTTCGAAAACAGGCATGTCAGTCGGCCGCCGTCCGGGGCTGACGCGCGACGTAGCGGGCCAGCTTGTCGTCCATCCGGCCAGCGAGCTGCGCCGCGATCTGTTCCGGACTGCGCTCGGGATGCAGGCGGCACAGCACGAGCAAAAGGCACATCAGCACATCGGCGGCTTCGCCGAGCGCTGCGTCGGGCTCCAGCGTCTTGTGTGGCTTGAAACCACGCTCGACCAGTACCGCTTCCGCCAGCTCGCCGGCTTCTTCGGTGAGTTTGCACAGCAGCATCAGCGGATCCATGCGCTCGTGGCGGGAAAAGGTCTGCAGTGCTTCGAGGAATGCGTCGGGCGGGAATGGCATGGCGGGAGGTACCGGAGCTCTGGCGCAGGATTCTATCGCGTGCGGCACCACTCGATGCAGCGCGTCGGCAGACAGCGACTGCATTCGCCGATTTGGTTCAGCGTATTTCACGCCGTGAAATACGCACGTCGAGGTGGCAGAGTGCGCGGCGGCAAGGCGCCTGATCGGTATACGGAGGGCAGCCCGGTGCCTGCACGAAGGACTTTTGCCCTTGCGCGGCCGCGCAAGGCAAGGTGATGCTGCTGCGGCCCGCGAGCGTGCTGCATTACGGAAACATTTCACGCAACGGCGCTGTAACACGCGGCGGGTACTGTTAATGCTTGGCGACTTGGGCTATCTTGGCCGACGGCCGCAGTGTCACAAATTCGCAACAATTTTTCGGGGACAACATGTCACACCACGCAGGTCGCGCTCTCACCCTGTCCATCCTCGCAGCTGCAGTGCTCGCCGCATGCGGCGGCGGTGACAGCGGTGACAAGAAAACAGCGACACAGGTCGCCGCCAAGGTCAACGGCGGAGAGGTCTCGGTGCATCAGATCAATCAGGTGATGCAGCGCACCAATGTCACCAGTCCGGAACAGGCCAAGACTGCAAGCCGCCAGGTTCTGGAACGTCTCATCGACCAGGAACTGCTGGTGCAGCAGGCGCTGGACAAGAAGCTTGACCGCGACCCCCGCACATTGCAGGCGATCGAGGCGGCCCGTCGGGAAGTCCTTTCGCGCGCGTATCTGGAACAGGTGTCAGCCGCGGCTTCCAAGCCGACCGAAAGCGAGATCAAGGCATACTATGAGGCGCATCCGGAGTTGTTTTCCGAGCGCCGCATCTTCAATCTGCGCGAATTGTCGATTCAGGCCGGCCCCGAATTTGCCCCCAAGCTTCAGGCGTACATGGCCGAACCGCGCAATCTGCAACAGCTTGCAGAGTGGTTGCGTTCGGAGAATGTCCGCTTTTCGGCGAATGCGGTAACGAAGCCGGCGGAGCAGCTGCCGCTCGAAATGGTCAAGAACATCCATCAGTTGAAGGACGGCCAGATGGGCATGGTGCGTTCCGGCAACGCGATACTCGTGCTCGAAGTCGCCGCGTCGCGCAGCGCTCCCGTTGATGAAAAGGCTGCCCAGCCCATCATCGAACAGTTCCTGCTCAACCAGCGCAAGACGGAACTGGCGAAGGCGGAAGTCAAGAATCTGCGCGAGAAGGGCAAGATCGAATACATGGGCGAATTCTCCGCACCGGAGCCTGCGGCGGCAGAACCCGCCGCTCCCGCGTCCGCGACGGAACCTGCCGTTGCTGCGCCGACGGAGGCTCCGGCCAACGACAACGCCATCGACAAGGGCCTTTCCGGCCTGAAGTAAGCCAAGGCTTGCAGCCGGGGCAGCGCTGTCGTGAGGCAGGGCTGCCCTACTGTCATTACTGTTCTTCTGGATATCATCAAAATGACGAAGTTCATACGCCTGCTGATCGCCTTTTGCTTCGGTGCAATGCTGCTCCCTGCCGCCGTGGCGGCAGATGCCCGCGAGTATGTGCTCGGCGCCGGTGATGTCATCCGGATCACCGTTTTCCAGAATCCGGACCTCACGGTCGAAACACGGGTGACGGAGAACGGCAGCATCACTTATCCGCTGGTCGGCGCTGTGAGCGTCGGTGGCCTCACCATTCAGGCGAGCGAGCAGCGCATTGCCGACCGCCTTCGTGAAGGCGGCTTCGTGCTCAAGCCGCAGGTCAACGTGCTCCTGCTGCAGATTCGCGGCAATCTGGTGTCGGTGCTCGGTCAGGTGAATCGCCCCGGACGCTATCCGATTGAAGTTGCGGGTACCAAGGTCACCGACATGCTCGCAACGGCCGGCGGCGCCGCCGCCAGCGGCGCGGATACCGTCGTGATCGTCGGCACGCGTGACGACAAGCCCTTCCGTGCAGAGATCGACGTGCCTGCGCTGTTCCAGCCCGGTGGCGTCGATGCGGACATCGCCGTGCGTGGAGGGGATGCGCTTTACGTGCAGCGTGCCCCGGTCTTCTATATCTACGGTGAAGTGAATCGCCCGGGTGCCTATCGGCTCGAACGCGGCATGTCGCTCATGCAGGGTCTTGCGCTGGGCGGTGGCATCACGCTGCGCGGTACCGACAAGCGCATCAAGCTGAATCGTCGAAATGCGTCGGGCGAGGTCGATGTGATCGAACCCGAGATGTCAATGCAGCTGCAAAGCGATGACGTCGTCTATGTGCGCGAAAGTCTTTTCTGATCGGGTGAATCCATGACGTTCCAGCAATTCCTGCTCATCCTTCGCGCGCGCTGGCTGGTCGGCCTGGCCGTGCTGTTCGTGGTCATTGCCACGACGATCGCCATCAGTCTTGTGTTGCCCAAGCAATTCACGTCCCAGACATCGGTTCTCATCGACGTCAAATCCCCGGACCCGATCCTGGGCGTGCCCCTGCCCGGAATGGTCAGTCCGAGCTATATGGCGACGCAGGTCGACATCGTCGGCTCTGATCGTGTGGCGCAGCGCGTTGTGCGCATGCTCGGCTTTGACAAGAGCGCGCAGGCCGTCGAGCAATGGCGTGAGGCAACGGAGGGCAAAGGTTCGCTGGAGGCCTATTTCGCCGAGTTGCTGAAAAAGAAACTCGATGTCCAGCCGTCGCGCGAGTCGAACGTGTTGACGATTGCGTTCAGCGGCGAAGACCCCCGTTTCTCTGCGGCAGTCGCGAACGCATTCGCGCAGGCCTATATCGACACCAATCTCGAACTGAAGATCGAGCCGGCCAAGCAGTACGCCAAGTGGTTCTCCGAACAGTCGACGTCGCTGCGCGAGCAACTCGAGAAAGCGCAGAGCAAGCTGTCCGCGTTCCAGCTCGAGACGGGCATCGTCAATACGGACGAGCGCCTCGATATCGAGAATGCACGGCTTGCGGAACTGTCGAGCCAATACACGGCAATCCAGGCGCAACGCAGCGACAGCTCGTCACGTCAGGCCCAGGTGAGCAAGTCGCAGATTGAAACCCTGCCGGAGGTGCAGCAGAACTCGCTCATCATCGGGCTGAAGTCCGAGCTGGCCCGGGGCGAACTTCGCCTGTCGGAGCTCAGCCAGCAGCTGGGCCGCAACCACCCGGAGTTCCAGCGCGCGCAGGGCGAAGTCGAAGCGATGCGCGGAAAGCTCGATGCCGAAATGAAGAAGGTGGCCAGTACCTTGAGCACGAGCAATCGTGTCAATGTGCAGCGCGAGGCGGAAGTGAAGGCGGCGCTTGCCGCGCAGAAGGAAAAGGTGCTCCAGCTCAAGAAGGAGCGCGACGACGTCGCCGTGCTGCAGCGCGAAGTCGAAACCGCCCAGCGCGCCTATGACGCCGTGGCGCAGCGTTTCACCCAGACGACACTCGAAAGCCAGACGACGCAGACCAATATCGTCGTGCTGACGCCGGCCATCGAGCCGACCGAGCACTCAAGTCCGAACCTGCTGCTCAATACGCTGGTGGCGATCTTTCTCGGCATACTGCTGGCCGTCGGCACCGTTTTGCTGCTTGAGCTGCTGGATCAGCGCGTGCGGGGCGACGACGACCTGCAGCAGTTGCTCGGGGTACCCGTGCTCGGTCTGATTTCGACCGTCAAATTCGGCAAGGGCGTCAAGCGCGCCCGTGCGGCAGCTGCCTGAAGGATATTCGCATGAATGCTCCCACCACGATTGATACCGGATCCGGTCGCGCCATCGGCGCCATCCTGATCGATGCGGGCCGCCTCAGCCCCGACGGCGCCGAACGCATCCTGCGCGCGCAGCGTGAACGCGGCTTGCGCTTTGGCGATGCGGCCATTGCGCTGGGTTTGCTGAAGGAAACCGACATCCAGTTCGCGCTGTCGCGCCAGTTCGACTACCCCTTCCTTCAGCCGGGCGAAAGCGCCGTCAGCGAGGAGGTCATCGCCGCCTATCGTCCGTTCACGCATCAGGTCGAGGAGTTGCGTGCGCTGCGCAGCCAGCTGATGCTGCGCTGGTTCGACGCCGAGGCGGAGCGCAAGACGCTGGCCATCGTGAGTCCCGAGAAGGGCGAGGGACGCAGCTTCATCGCGGCAAACCTCGCCGTCGTATTCTCGCAACTTGGCGAGCGCACGCTGCTCATTGATGCGGACATGCGCAATCCCCGCCAGCACGCGCTGTTTTCCGTCAGCAACAAGATCGGCCTGTCGGAAACGCTGGCTGGACGCGGTGGCCCGGAAGCCGTGCAGCGGGTACCGGCGCTGCTCGATCTGTGCGTCATGCCGGCCGGTGCGGTGCCGCCGAATCCGCAGGAGCTGTTGTCACGTCCGCTGTTCAGCCAGTTGCTCGCGCAGCTTGCCGCCGATTTCGACGTGATCCTGATCGACACGCCGGCGGGTGCCGAGTACGCGGACGCGCAGACGATCGCGGTGCGCGCCAGCGGAGCATTGATGGTTGCGCGCAAGAACGTGAGCCGTGCGTCTCGACTGCGCCGGCTTGCCGACGAACTGATGACGGCGAGCGCGAAAGTTGTCGGTTCGGTGATGAACGAGCCGTAAGTTGCCAGGTCACATTCGGGTCAGCCATTCAATGAGTTCTCACGCCATGTCCTCTCCTCAATCCATGCGCCTCGGCCTTCATGCACTGTCGCCTGGCTGGGCCCCATTCTGGATTGTCGTGGCCGGCATGGCCGCGATGTACGGCCCGAGCTTTCACGATCTGTTCAACGGCATATGGAGTACCGACGAGAATGCGCACGGCCCGATCGTGTTCGCCGTGTCGCTCTGGCTGCTCTACACCAAGTGGAACGAACAGGCTGACGACATCGTGTACGCGCCGGTACCGGCTGTTGGCTGGCCGCTTGTCGTCTTCGCACTGCTGCTCTATATCCTTGGCCGGTCCCAGGACATCCTGATTTTTGAAGTTGGTTCGCTGATTCCGCTCATGATGGGGCTGATGCTCGTGTTCTTCGGACGGGCAACCCTGATGCGCCTGTGGTTCCCGCTGTTTTTCATGCTGTTCATGATTCCGCTGCCCGGCGTCGTTGTCGACACGGTGACGCAGCCGATGAAGATGGCAGTGTCCTGGGCGGCCGAGCACGCTCTCTATACCTTCGGCTATCCGATAGCACGCACCGGCGTGATTCTTGTGATCGGCCAGTACCAGTTGCTCGTTGCGGATGCCTGCGCCGGACTGCACTCGCTGTTCACGCTTGAAGCACTCGGCTTGCTCTACCTCAATCTCGTGAAGCACGATTCACTGGCCAGAAACATCACGCTGGCCATCCTGATCGTGCCCATTTCGTTCTGCGCCAATGTGATCCGCGTCATCGTGCTTACGCTGATCACCTTCTACATGGGTGATGAAGCAGGGCAGGGCTTCCTTCACGGTTTTGCCGGCATGGTGCTGTTCATTACCGCGCTGACGCTGATCATCGGTGTCGACTCGATGCTGCGTTTCGGTGTCCGCAAGGGCGAGCAGCCGGCCTGAATGCCCGGCGGCATGACTTCCGAGGTCGATCTCTTCTTCATGGGTGAGGCGCTCGCTCTGGCGCGCGAGGCAGGCGCGCTGGGCGAAGTACCGGTCGGTGCGCTGGTCGTTCGTGACGGTGAAGTGCTCGGGCGCGGCTTCAATCGCCCCATCATGGCCCATGATCCGACGGCACACGCCGAAATCATGGCTCTGCGTGCGGCCGGACAGGCATTGGGCAATTACCGCATGCCCGGATGCACGCTCTACGTGACGCTTGAGCCGTGCGCGATGTGCAGTGGCGCCATTCAGCATGCGCGCATCGCGCGCGTGGTGTTCGGCGCGACGGACCCGAAGACCGGCGCCTGTGGCAGCGTGACGGACCTGTTTGCCGAACCGCGCCTCAATCACCATGCCGTGGTCGAGTCCGGCGTGCGGGCTGGCGAATGTGGCCGCATGCTCAGCGACTTCTTTGTTGCCCGCAGGCGGCGCACGGATGTGGCCTGATGCGTCTCGTCATCGATATTGCAACGCAGTGGATGCAACTGTTCGACAACGCTGGCGTGATGGTGCGACGCTATCGCATCTCGACCGCCCGCAACGGCGCGGGCGAGCAGAACGGCAGTTTCCGCACACCGCGCGGCCGACACGTGATCCGTGCGCGCATCGGCGCCGGCCAGCCAGAAAACACCGTGTTCGTGCGACGACGTCCGACCGGCGAGCAGTGGTCGCCGGCACTCGCGGAAAGCCACCCCGGGCGTGACTGGATACTGACGCGCATCCTGTGGCTGTCCGGTTGCGAACCGGGATTCAACCGTCTCGGTCAGGTTGATACGATGCGTCGCTACGTATATCTGCACGGCAGTCCGGACACCGTGGAAATGGGCGTACCCGGCTCCATCGGATGCGTGCGGATGCGTAATCGCGACATCGTCGAGTTGTTTGATCTGGTCGATGCCGGCACCCCGGTGGATGTCCGGGAATGAGCGCGGTCGAGGTCGTGCTGGGCGAGTGGGCGAAGCTGTCCGGACCGCTCGAATCTATTCGCAGGGACGTTTTCATTCTCGAGCAGGGCGTTCCCGAAACGCTCGAGTGGGACGAGCACGACGCCGCATGCATCCATGCGCTCGCGACACTGGATGGCCGGATCGCCGGTTGCGCCCGATTGCTGGCGGACGGGCGCATCGGCCGCATGGCGGTGTACGCGCGCATGCGGGGATGCGGCGCGGGCACGGCACTGTTGCAGTCCTTGCTGGGCGAGGCGCGGCGGCTCGGCATGCCCGAAGTTCATCTTCATGCGCAGCTGCATGCCCGCGCATTCTATGAACGCGCAGGCTTTGTTGCGCGAGGCGAGCCGTTCGACGAAGCAGGCATCCTTCACCTGGCGATGTCGCGCTCGCTGATGAATTGACGCAGAAAATCCTCGCGCAGCGGCTTGACCACGAAATCCTTCACGCGCGGATGGATCAATGCCCGCTCCCGGTCACTGTCCAGCGGTGAGGAGCTGAGCATGCAGATGTCGGCCGTGCCCTGATGTTCGGGGGCCAGCGCGTGGAAGGCGTCGAGAAATTCGAAGCCGTTCATGCGCGGCATGTTGATGTCCAGCAGGATCAGATCGACGTCGTGGTGAGGATTGTCGACGAGCCACGACAGCGCAGCATCGCCCCATTCGAAGGTGCGGATGCCCTTAACCAGTCCAGAACGTTCGATCAGCAGCCCGTGGAAGAAGTTGTCGGCGTCGCTGTCGTCGATCAGCATGATCGTGCGCAAACCCGTGTCCATCAGCCCGGCTCCGTTTCTGGCAGCGCCAATGCCTCGATCGCGGACAGGTTCGAAGCGGGCAGTGTCAGTTCGAAGCAGCTTCCCGCGCCTTCTGTCGAACGTACGCCCAGCGTTGCGCCATGGATGTCCGCGATGCGCCGGCACAGCGCGAGCCCGAGGCCGGATCCTTCGTATTCGGTGCGGGAGTGCAAGCGCTGGAATGCTTCGAAGATCTTTTCGTGGTACTCAGGCGGAATGCCGATCCCGTTGTCGCAGACGCTGATGCGTACGCCGTGACCGGTGTCGGTGGCAAGGATGTCGATGACCGCCGCCACTTCAGGGTGACGGAACTTGATTGCGTTGCTGACCAGGTTCTGGAGCAGCAGGCCGATCAGCGTACGGTCCCCGTAGATCGCAGGCAGTGGCCCGACACGCAACACGGCGCCGCTTTTCTCGATCGCGTCCGCGAGCGCCTGACGGACATCCTCAGCGCTGTCGGAAAGTTCCACGAGGTCCATGTGTCGCTCGCTGTTCTCGATGCGAACGTATGCGAGAAGGTCGTCGACCAGCGTACGCATGCGCTGGCCGCCGCGCCTGATGAAGTCGATGTAGCGGCCGACGCGCGTTGCCTCGGAGGCGTCAAGGTCGCGCGCGAGCAGGCTGGAAAAGTTCAGGATGGAGTTGATCGGCTCACGCAGGTCGTGCGAGGCGACGTGAACGAACTGCTGCAGCGCGAGATTGCTCCGTTCGAGTTCGACCAGCGTCCGGCGCAGGCGCTCTTCTGCTTCAAGGGCATCGGTGATGTCTTCGCCGACACCGAGCAGGCCGCTGACCTTGCCGTCACCGTCGAACAGTCGGGTGGTACGCCAGGCTATCGTTCGCGCGCGACCGTCGGATGTCAGCGCAAGCCCGCGGAAGCGCCGGTCGCCCTGGCTTTGTCCGCCGATCAGTTCGGCGAAGAAGCTTCGTGCCTCGGCGCGCGCGTCCGGCGGGAAACACAGATCGAACCAGTCCTTGCCGGGCAGCTCCGGGCTCTCGCGGCACAGCACCTCGGCCGCCATGCGGTTCGCCTTGAGGATGCGGCCCGAGGAGTCGGTCACGACCATCATGCCGCCCGCAACGTCGAAATAGAGTTCAGCCCGGTCGCGTTCGGCCTGCAGCTCTTTCGTGCGCAGTGTGACCAGACCGAGCACTTCGTCGTTGAAGCGCTTGAGCTGCAGCTCGACCATGGCACGCTGCACGGATGCGTTTTCAAGCTCGGCGACCTTGCGCCTGAGCTCGATGTGCGCGATGACCTGATCCGCCAGTACACGCAGGGCTTCGAGCGTGGGGGCGTCGGGCGCATGCGGTACGACGTCGATGACGCACAGGGTGCCGATGTTCTGCCCGTCCGGCATCGTGAGCGGCGCACCGGCGTAGAAGCGGATGTGCGGCGCGCCGGCCACCAGCGGATTGTCGCGGAAGCGCTCGTCAGCCTGCGCGTCGGCGACCACGAGCACGCCCTGCTGCAGGATGGCGTGCGCGCAGAAGGCAAGGTCGCGTGGCGTTTCACGGACGTCGAGTCCGATGTGCGCCTTGAACCACTGACGATCCGCGTCGACCAGGCTGATGAGCCCTATGGGGGCGTCAAACAGCCGGGCGGCCAGACGAGCGATGTCGTCATATCCGGTTTCCTCGGCGGTGTCGAGCAGATCACAGGCAAGCAGTGTCTTCAGACGCTGCTGCTCGGTGGGCGGCAGGGGGGCGGACATCATCGTCAATGTGGTGCATGGGACCATATGTTCTTCGGCATCTTGCGCGAAAAACTTGATGACCGGAATCCCGCGCTCAGCGCGCGAAGCTCGCGATCGTCCTGCCTGCGGCGCGTCCGCCGGGACCGAAACGGCGTTCCTCGAACAGGATGCGGCGCGACGACACGCGAAGCAGCGCACTGGAGCGCGTGCCGTAGTCGTCGCCGCGGATGAATACCGGCGACAGGCGACGCTCCCAGTCGAGTCCGACGCCTGTATCGGGCAGGTCGGCGTCCGCGGCCGGGGTGCTGTCGGCGAGCACCGAAAACAGGGCGTCAGTGGCTGGCAGCGTGTCCAGCCCCGCGGTGAAGCCTCGTTGTGCACGCAACAGCTTCGGCCAGGGCGTGCCCGGCAGGTGGTTCGAGATCGCGTGCGTGCCCGGTGCGAGTTCACTCACCTGCGCATCGTGTCCGTTGCGATGCCCGACCCAGACGAGCCGCTCGCCGTCGCACAGCAACAGGTTGAAGCCGTTGTGGAAGCGGCTCTGCGCACTCACCCTTTCCGCGTGACGCCGTGCGTCGGCGCTGCCGAACAGGAAGGCCGACACCAGCAAGCCGCGCGAACGCGCGCCCGGCTGGCTTGACGAGGGGTCGCGGAAGTTGGTCAGTGCCGCAAAGCGGCCTCCGCGCGTCACCCCCATCCAGGTGCCGCCCGATTGCAGGTCGCGCCCGGCGAGCACATCCAGGTGTCCGGGCCAGAAGCCGAGCGGTGCCGTCGGGCGGGCGTGGAATTCATCGCGATTCGCCGCGACGACCAGCGTGTCCTCGTGGTCTGCTTGCCAGCCGAGCACGATCAGGCACATGACGGTTGGCACGCCTCCGCGACCGCCTCAGGCAGCGCGAAAGCGCTCCATGTGACGCACGGCATCCGGTGGCAGGCACCCGAGCAGGCCGTGGCGCAGCACGTGGCTGCCGAGTTCGAGTTCGAAGGCGCGCTGGTCGGTCACGCCCTCATAGACCTCCATCCATGTGAGCGGATCATCGAGGCGCCGACGCACACGTCCCGCAACGCCGGTCGCCGCGCGCAGCGAGGCCTGCATCGCGGCCAGTGCAGCGCGCAGCGCGGTGTCGTGTGCCGCATCGATACGGTAGTAGATGTAGTAGTCGATGCGCATGCGTGGCCGGTTCAGCCGGCGAGCGGGTAGGGCAGCTCGACAAAGCGCAGCGTCGTGCCCGACGCGCTGCCGAGGCGCACTGCACCGGCCTCGACGCTGGACATCTGCACGACGACGAGCAGGTCGGTGCCGCCATCGGTGCCCGGCACCGCGTCGACGACCACGCCGCACGCCTGGTCATTCGTGTCGCTGCCATAGACCGGCGTGCCGGGCGGCACGACGTCGCCGTCCGCCTGCGCGCGATACATGCGTCGCTTGAGCTTGCCGAGGTATTGCATGCGGGCGACGATCTCCTGTCCGGGGTAGCACCCCTTCTTGAAGTTCACGCCGCCGGTCAGTTCGAAATTGACCATCTGCGGCACGAATTCCTCCTGCGTCTGCGGCCAGACCGACGCGAAGCCGTCGCGGATGTCGAACCAGCGCCAGGCGGGCGAGCCGGCCGGTGTCGCGTGCGCGGCCAGCGCAGGCCACAGGGCGGCGAGGCGCCCGGCGGGCAGCACGATCTCGAAGCGGTCGCCAGCGAGCTGGAGCACGTGCACGTCATCCGCACTCGCCTGCGTCATCGGTGCGGCGGGCAGTGGCAGACCGGCTGCCTGCAGTGCGGCGCGCGCGTCCTTGCCGGCGAGGCCGAGCGCCGGGCGATCGGCGCTCACGTCAACGACGGTCGCCTTTGCCCGCAACACGTACATCGACAGCTTCTTGCGCATCGGTTCGGCCAGCGCGGCCGGCAATTGCAGCACGGTGGCGCTGCCTTCGCGCCACATCGTGAAGGCAGCCAGCAGGCGGCCCTTGGGGCTGCAGAATCCGGCGAAGCGCACGGCGTCGGTCGCGAGGCCCTTCACGTCCTGCGTCAGCAGGTTGTGCAGGAAGTCCTGCGCGTCATCGCCATCGACGCGCAGGCGGCTCAGATGCGAAAGCGGCACCAGCACCGTTGCGTCATGCGCGGCGCGCATTTCCGCAGCGGCATCCTGCATCGCGGAAAACTGGCCGTCGGCAGCCAGCGAGTCGGGCGGAACGAGATCGGAAAGAGTCATGATTTGCCGTAAAGGAGAGACGGGACGGGGCTCGCAGAGGTTAACATACGGTGCCTCCAGTGCTCCGCGTCCTCGCCTTGTTTTCCAGAATGGTCCGTCTGTTCGTCCGATCCTTCATTTTCTGCGCCCTGATCCTTGCAATGCTGGCCGGTTCTCTGGCCTGGTATGCGCATCGTCCGCTCGCATGGCCGGGCGATGCCGTTGAATACACGCTGCGCCCCGGAACCGCGCTGCGCAGCGCGGCGACGCAGATAGCCGAGGCTGGCGTGCCGGTCGAGCCGCGCCTGCTCGCGCTGATCGGCCGCGTCGCCGTCGACAGCACGCGCCTGCACGCCGGAAGCTACGCTTTCCGTAGCGGACTCACGCCGCTCGAGCTGCTGGGAATGATGACGAGCGGCAACGTCAGCATGCGCGAGGTGCGCCTGATCGAGGGCTGGACCTGGCGCCAGATCCGCGCCGCGCTGGCCGCCAGTCCGGACATCGCGCAGCGGGCGCCGGCGCTGACCGATGCCGAGGTGCTGCAGGCGATCGGTGCGGACGTCAGCTACACGGAAGGCTGGTTCTTCCCGGACACCTATCTGTTTGCAGCCGGCGAATCCGATCTGGCGATACTGAAGCGTGCGCATCACGCGATGCGTGCGCGGCTGGAGGAGGCGTGGGCAGCGCGGGCGGCGGACTTGCCCTACCGTTCGCCGCAGGACGCGCTCATCATGGCGTCCATCATCGAGAAGGAAACCGGAACCGAGAGCGATCGCGCGACGATCGCCTCGGTGTTCGTCAACCGCCTGCGTGCGGGCATGCCGCTGCAGACGGATCCGACCGTCATCTATGGTCTGGGCGAGCGCTTCAACGGCAATCTCACGCGCGCCCACCTGCAGGCCGACGGGCCGTTCAACACCTATCAGCGGGCGGGCCTGCCGCCGACGCCCATCGCCGCCCCGGGGCGCGCGTCCATCGAGGCGGCGCTGAATCCGGCGCCGACGCCGTACTATTACTTCGTCGCACGCGGCGACGGCAGCAGCGCGTTCTCGCGCACGCTGGCCGAGCACAACCGTGCGGTCGACCAATATCAGCGCCGCCCGGCCAGGGCGACGCGCAACTGAACGGCAGCCACCGATGCAGACAAACCGCTTCATCACATTCGAAGGCATGGACGGTGCCGGCAAGAGCACGCAGATCGCGCGCACCGTCGACTGGCTGCGCGCGCGTGGCCAGCCCGTGCTGCTGACGCGTGAACCGGGTGGCACGCCGCTCGGCGAATCCTTGCGCGAACTCTTGCTGCACGAAAGCATGCATCCGGACACCGAGGCCCTGCTGATGTTTGCCGCACGGCGCGAGCATCTCGCGCAGGTGATCGAGCCGGCGCTGGCGCGCGGCGACTGGGTGCTGTGCGACCGCTTCACCGACGCGAGCTTCGCCTACCAGGGCGGCGGCCGCGGCATGGATGGCGAGCGCTTGCAGGTGCTTGAAACCTGGGTGCAGCGCGGATTGCAGCCCGGACTGACGCTGCTGTTCGACCTGCCGTGCGACGTCGCGGCGCAGCGGCTGGCCGCCAGCGGCGGAGAACGCGACCGTTTCGAGCGCGAACAGTCTGACTTCTTCAATCGCGTGCGCGAGGGCTATCGGACCCGGGCGGCGGCCGATCCCGCGCGCATTCGCGTGCTGGATGCGGCGCGCACCCAGGCTGAAGTTTCCATTCAACTTGAAGAAATTATTTCAAGCTATTGTAAATAAATGATTTACGAATGGTGTCAGCCTCAATGGAACCGTATTCTGGCTACGCCGGATGCGATGCCGCATGCGGTGCTTCTGGCCGGGCCTTCCGGCCTGGGCAAGCGCGAATTCGCGCAGGCGCTGGCTGCGCGGCTGCTGTGCGAGCGTGCGGCCGGCGCTGAATCTGCCTGCGGCCATTGCGCGGCGTGCCGGCTGATCGAAACCGGCAACCATCCGGATCTGCTGGTCGTGCGTCCGGAAGCGCTGGACGGCGACGGCGATGACGCGGGCGACGACGCGCCGGCCGACGACGGTGAAGGCGGCAAGGCCAAATCGCGCCTGATCCGCATCGCCCAGGTGCGCGCCGTGATCGAACGGCTTGGTGTCGGTTCGCACCAGGGCGGCTATCGGGTCGTGTTGCTCTATCCGGCCGAAGCCATGCAGTCGGAATCTGCCAATTCTATTCTCAAGGTACTTGAAGAACCTCCTCCAGGCACCTTGTTTTTATTGATTTCAGATCACCCAAGAAATCTGTTGCCGACGATACGCAGCCGGGCCCGCCTGCTGCCCTTCACGCAGCCGTCCATCGAGCAGTCGCTCGCCTGGCTGAGTGCGCAGGGCGTGGCGGATGCGGGCGATGCGCTCGCGCTGTGTGCGGGCTCACCGCTGCACGCGCGCGATCTGGCCGGCGCGCGCGATGCTCAGATTCAGGGGCAATTTGTCGATGATGTGTCGACGCAGGCGCTGATCGCACCGCTGGACGTTGCCGCGCGCTGGGCCGGCTGGCTGCAGGGCCGCAAGAAGGGCGAGGCCGGGCTGACCGACCTGCCGACGCTGGTCACCTGGCTCCAGCGCTGGATGGCGGATCTCGCGCTGCAGGCGCAGGCCGGCTCGCCGCGCGTGTTCGTGGGACGCCAGGCGGCACTGCAGGCGCTGGCTGAACGCAGCGACGTCGCCACAGTCATGCGTGGGTACAATGAATTGCTGAAAATGAAGGCGCTGGCGCATCACCCGCTGAATGCGCGTCTTTTCATCGAAGACATGCTGATGCGCTACGCGCGGCTGTTCAGGCCGGCGCGCTAGCCGCCGTCGAAAGGGAGTCATGCAATGAGCGAAGTGCAGATGCCGGTCGGCAACCGGCGCAGCGTGCTGTCACTGGCGGTCAATTCGAAGTCGGTGCTGTACGCCGCCTACATGCCCTTCCTGAAGGGGGGCGGCATCTTCCTGCCGACCAACCGCGTATACCGGATCGGCGACGAGGTCTTCCTGCTGCTGCAGTTGATGGACGATCCGGCCAAGCTGCCGATCCAGGGCACCGTGGCCTGGGTGACGCCCGCGGATGCTCAGGGCGGCAAGCAGCAGGGCATCGGCCTGCGCTTCGGCGAGGACGACAGCAGCAAGGCCGCGCGCACGAAGATCGAATCCGTCGTCGGCAGCCATCTCGGCTCCACCCGCCAGACCCACACCCTCTGATCGTTCCCGCCGCCCATACATGTTCATCGATTCACACTGCCACATCGACTTCCCCGATCTCGCCGGACGCGAGGACGAACTGCTTGCCAACATGCGTGCCCAGCAGGTGAGCCACGCGCTGTGCGTGTCCGTCAACATCGAAAACTGGCCGCGCGTGACCGCCGTGGCGGAGCGCCACGACAACGTGTTCGCGTCGCTGGGCGTGCATCCCGACTACGAAGACGTGACCGAACCGGACGTCGAACAACTGGTTGCGATGTCGGCACATCCGCGCGTGGTCGCCATCGGCGAAACCGGGCTCGACTACTACCGCCTGACCGGCGATCTGGAATGGCAGCGCCAGCGTTTCCGCACGCACATCCGCGCGGCACGCGAGTGCGGCAAGCCGCTCATCATCCATACCCGCGCGTCGGCCGAGGACACGCTCGCCATCATGCGCGAGGAACGCGCGCACGAAGCCGGCGGCGTCATGCACTGCTTCACCGAGTCGCTGGACGTCGCGCTGGCGGCCATCGACATGGGCTTCTGCATTTCCTTCTCCGGCATCGTCACGTTCAAGAATGCGCAGTCGCTGCGCGACGTGGCGAAGGCCATTCCGGTGGAGAACATGCTCATCGAAACCGATTCCCCGTACCTGGCGCCGGTGCCCTACCGCGGCAAGATGAACGAGCCGTCCTACGTGCCGCATGTGGCGGGCGAACTGGCGAAGGTGCGCGACATGACGGTGGATGAGGTGGCCGAGGCCACCACCACCAATTTCTTCCGTCTGTTCAGCGATGCGGCGCGGCTGGCCGGACGCAGCGGGGTGGCCGCATGAAGTTCGCGCGCATCCTGCTGCTCACGGCTTGCCTCGCGGGTGTCAGCGGCGCGTCCGGCGCGGCCTATGACGACCTGATCAATGCCGCGGAACTGGGCGATGCGCGCACCGTGGCCAATTTCATCGACCGCGGACTCGACGTCAATTCGGTCGACAAGCGTGGCGAACCACTGCTGGTTATCGCCGCGCGCAATGGCTCGGTCGATCTGGTGAAGGCACTGATCGAGCGCCGCGCCAAGCTTGACGGCGTCAATGCCGTCGGTGAAACCGCCCTTGCCGTGGCCGCCTACAACGGACACGACAAGGTGGCCGGGCTGTTGCTGGACGCCGGCGCGAATCCGGTGAACGTGCACGGCTGGTCGGCGCTGCACTACGCCGCCATGCAGGGGCACGCAGGCATGCTCCAGGCGCTCATCGCGCGCGGCGCGCCGGTCGACGCGCTGGCGCCGAACGGTTCGACGGCGCTGATGCTCGCCGCGCGCAGCAGCAGTCTGGACGCGGTACGCGTGCTGCTCGACGCACGCGCCGATGCCCGCATCCGTGGCCGTGACGGCGAGACCGCCGTGGATTGGGCGATGAAGGCGAAAAACACTGACGCAGCGGCGCTGATCCGCGCCGCGATGGGAGAACCATGACGCATCCGGACGGCGTGTCCCCGCTCGGGCAGGCAAGCGGCTATCCAGACAGCTACGATGCCGGGCTGCTGTTTCCCATGCCGCGGGAGGCGTCGCGCGCCTCGCTCGGCATCGGCCATGAACTGCCGTTCTCGGGACGCGACCGATGGCATGCCTGGGAGCTTTCCTGGCTCAATGCGCAGGGTCGGCCGCAGGTGGCCGTCGGCCGCTTCGACATTCCGGCGGACAGCCCGTGCATGGTCGAGTCCAAGTCCTTGAAGCTCTATCTGAATGGCTACAACAACGAACGCATGGTGTCGCTCGAAGCGGTGCGTGCGCTGATCGAAACCGATCTGTCGGCCGCCTGCCAGAGCGGTGTGTTCGTCGAGCTCTACGCGCCGCAGGACGTGCCGGCCATGGTGACGGCGGCCGATGGTGAGTCGCTGGACGTGCTCGACATCGCGTGCGACGTGTATCAGCCGGACGCGTCACTGCTGAGCGCCGGGGGCGATGGCGTGCAGGAATGCCTGCGCTCCGATCTGCTCAAGTCCAACTGCCCGGTGACGCTGCAACCGGACTGGGCGTCGCTGATGGTGCGCTACCGCGGGCCGCGCATCGATCGCGAGGGCCTGCTGCGCTACATCGTGTCGTTCCGCAACCATGCCGATTTCCACGAACACTGCGTCGAGCGCATCTACACCGACCTGATGCGGGCCTGCCGGCCCGAACAGCTCAGTGTCGGCGCCTGGTATACCCGGCGTGGCGGACTGGACATCAATCCGTGGCGCAGCAATTTCGAAGCGCCGCCGGAGAGCTTCATCAAGCTCGTTCGCCAGTAAGCTCCTCGCGCAGCGCGGCAACCGCTGCACGGAACTCCGGCGCGCCGCCGTAGCTCGGATGGCGGGCAGGGCGCGCGTCGATGCCCATGTCGGCCAGGCTGTGCTGGCAGACGCGACCGATTGCCAGTCTCGGCAGCTCCGGAAAGAGGGCCAGAAAGCGTTCCAGCAAGGGCCGCAGCGCTCGCCTTTCGCGTGTGGCCGGTGCGCGGTTGCTCAGTACGTTGCCGCGCTCGTGCGGATGGTAGGCGACGGCGTTCCACAGCACGAAGTCGCAAGGCTGCCAGCCGTTCGTCGCCATCGCGCTCCAGACGATGCTGGCGGTGCGCTCCAGCATGCCGTCGCGGTTCTTCAGCGCCGGCAGTTCGCGGCTGGTGCGCCGGAATCCGCCGGCGAAGTAGTCGTCGCCGCGCCCGGCTGCGTGCGCGGCCAGCACGTCGCGTTCGCTCGTCATGGCCATGCCGGAGAACTTCGCGCCGCTGTAGCTGGGTGCTTCCGCGATCAGCAGCACGCGCGCACGGCCCAGCCGGGCGGCGAGATAGCGGTGCAGGTTGTCGGCGCGGATGCCGGGCGCGTCGGGTCCGAGGTCGTGCACCGGGTCGTGGTCGCCCCACGGGTTGAACATCGCGTCGCGATCAGGAATGAGCGCGCCGTCGGCGACGGCTGAAACGAAACGGTCAAGATCGTTTTCGTGCATGGCGTGTCTATGGTCGCGGGCGCGACGTCGGGCGCTGGAAAAGTCGTGCATTGTGCACCAGCGCGCAGAGGCGGGCGGGTGGAACTGAAAGGGCGTGAGTTGATGAGATCGGATGTCCTGTTTGCCTGGCGCATGGCGCTGCGCGATTTTCGTGCCGGCGAGCTGCGCCTGCTGGGCATTGCGCTGCTGCTGGCCGTGGCCGCGCTGAGTTCGGTGTCCTTCTTCACCGACCGCGTGTCGCGCTCGGTGGTGAGTGAAGCAAACCAGCTGCTTGGAGGAGACCTGCGCGTGGCCGGCGATCAGCCGCTGCCGGAAGTCTTCCTGACGGAAGCCGCAACGCGCGACCTGCGCGCCATCCGCACATGGAGCTTCACCAGCATGGCGTCAAGCGCTGACGGCGCACAGCTGGTCGGCGTCAAGGCCGTGTCCGACGGCTATCCGCTGCGCGGTTCGCTGCGCACAGCGCCGGCGCTGAATGCTCCGGACGCGCTTGCACACGGCATTCCGGCGCCGGGCGAGGCGTGGCTGGACGAGCGCGCCACCAGCGCGCTCGGCGTGGGCGTCGGTGACAGCGTCAGCGTCGGTGCGCTCACGCTGCGCGTCGCGGCTGTGCTCACCTTCGAATCCGACCGTGGCGCGAATTTCTTCGCCATCGTGCCGCGTCTCATGCTCAATGCCGCCGACCTGCCGGCGAGCGGCCTGATCCAGCCGGGCAGCCGCATCAACTACCGGCTGCACATCGCGGGCGAGGATGCCGCGGTGCGCGGCTACGCCGACTGGCTCAGGCCGAGTCTTGCGCGTGGTCAGCGTCTGGAGAGCGTGTCGGACGCACAGCCGGAGGTGCGCGGCGCGCTCGAGCGTGCGCAGAAGTTCCTGCGCCTGGCGGCGATGCTTGCAGTGGTGTTCGCGGCCGTTGCCGTCGGCCTGTCGGCACGGCGCTACATGCAGCGCCATCTTGACGGCTGTGCCGTCATGCGCTGCCTCGGGGCGACGCAATCACGCCTGACCCGCCTGTTTCTGCTCGAATTCGTGCTGGTCGGCGCCATCGCCTGCGCGCTGGGCTGCGCCATCGGCTATCTGACGCAGTTCGGCGTCGAGGCGTTGCTGTCGGGGCTGTTCGCGACGCGCCTGCCGCAGCCCGGCTTCATGCCGGTGCTCTACGGTTTTGCGGTGGGCATGACGCTGATGCTGGGTTTCGTCTGGCCGCAACTGCTGCGCCTGCGCAGCGTGTCCACGCTGCGCGTGCTGCGCCGTGAATGGGACGACGGCGATCTCGTGTCGTGGGGCGCCTACGGTTTCGGACTCGTCTGCCTGGCGCTGCTCATCGTGCTGATGGCCGACGACGTCACGCTTGGCGCCGTGGTGGTCGGCGGGTTCACGGCGGCCTGCGCACTGTACGCCGCGTGCGCCTGGGGCGCGCTGGCACTGGTGGCCCGGCTGCGTGCCGGCGCGGCCGGTGGCTGGCGCTACGGTCTGGCCAGCCTGACCCGGCGCCGCGCCGCGTCGGTCGTGCAGATCGCGGCACTGGGCCTCGGGCTGACGGCCATCCTGCTGCTGGTGATCGCGCGCGGCGACCTGCTCGACGCGTGGAGAAACCGCATGCCGGACGACGCGCCGAACCGCTTCATCCTGAACATCCAGCCGGACCAGCGCAGCGCACTGGGGGCCTTGTTTGCCGAGTCGGGCCTTGAGGCGCCGCAGCTGCTGCCGATGTCGCGCGCGCGGCTGGTCAGCCTGAACGACCGCGCCGTGTCGCCCGACGATTACGAGGACGCCCGGGCACGCCGGCTGGTCGAGCGCGAATTCAACCTCTCGTGGGATGACCATGTGCAGGTCGGCAACCGCATAGTCGCCGGTGAATGGAAGCGCGACACGCCGGGCTTTTCGGTCGAATCCGGCCTCGCCGACGCGCTTGGCATCGCGGTCGGCGACCGGCTCGAATTCGAGATTGCCGGCCAGCGGGTCGCCGCCCCGGTGACGAGCCTGCGCGAGCTCGAGTGGGATTCGATGAACGTCAATTTCTTCGTCGTCGCGACCCCCGGCGTGCTGGAGGACTTTCCCGCCAGCTACATCACGTCCTTCCATCTGCCGGCGAGCGCGCAAGGCTTCACCAACGAGCTGGTGGCACGCTTTCCGAATCTGACGGCGGTCGACGTCGATGCCGTCGTGCGCCAGTTCCGTGCGCTGATGGACCAGTTGTCGGCAGCGGTCAGCGTGGTGTTCGGTTTCGCGATGCTGGCCGGCATCGTCGTGCTGTTCGCGGCGATCGAGGCGACGCATGACGAGCGGCGCTTCGAGATGGCCGTGTTGCGCACGCTGGGCGCGCGCGATGGCCAGTTGCGCGCGTCGCTGGCGGTCGAGTTCGCGGTGATGGGCGCGCTGGCGGGCGCGCTGGCTGCGATCGGTGCCGTCGTGCTCAGCATGGTGCTGGCGCGCGAAGTGTTCCAGCTGCCCTATGTTCCTTCGCCGCTGCAGCCGCTGGGCGGCCTGCTGTTCAGCATCGCCGCCGTGCTGGGGGCCGGCATGTACGGCCTCGGCGGCGCGCTGCGGGCGCCCGCGCTGGAGAGTCTGCGCGGTGCCCAGTGACGCGCTTGCCGCGAGGCGTGCCGCTGCATACACTGCGCGGCGCACGCAGCGCCATTTTGGCGCGGCACATTCCGGACCCGCCATGCTTTCGCGCGCCACGCACGGCCTGATCAGTCGCCTGCTCATCGTCCTGTCGCTGTTCATGCAGTGCGCGGGCGCGGCGTACGCCTGCCCGGTTGCAGGCGGCGGCGCAGCGCCCGTCATGGACTGCGACAACATGGCGATGGATCACGGCCGGATGATGGACAGCGACCTGCCGGGCCTGTGCGTCCAGCACTGCCATCCGGCGCCGTTCAGCGACCAGACGCACCCACCGGTGCTCGCGGCGCCTGCGCCGGCCGGCTGTTACGTGCTCGCTGCGCCGCTTGAAGCGCCCCGGCTCGCGCAGGTTGACGCCGAACGCGTCGTGCTGACGGCCGACGATCCGCCCCACGCCATCCTCCACTGCTGCTTCCGCATCTGAGCCGCATCGTCCTGCGGCGCTGACCGTCGGCAACGACGGCCCGCGTTCTGCGATGCGTTGTCGCGCCCGATCGGCGCGACAGTCCGCGACGCTTCGCGCACGGCGCGACGCGTCTTCCACACGGAGCCAGCATGTTCATTCCTTCCTTTTTCGCGCGCCGCGTGATGCGTGGCGCCGTCGCCGCAGCGCTGTGCGCGCTGATTGCCGCCGGCGCGCACGGCGCGCCGGCCCTTGATTTCGAACAGGCGCTGCGCCTTGCGGGCGAACGCTCGCAGCAGCCGGTCGCGCTCACAGCGGCCGTCGCCGCCGCACGCGAACGCGCCGTCGCGGCCGGACAATTGCCCGACCCGGTGCTGAAGCTTGGCGTAAACAACCTCCCGATCAGCGGTTCGGGGCAATTCGACTTCGGACGCGAGGCGATGACCTCGCGCTCCATCGGCTTTGCGCAGTCATTCACGCGCGAAGACAAGCGCCATGCGCGCGCCGGGCGCTACGAGCGCGAGGCGGAGGCGGCGCAGGCACAACGCGCACTGGTGCAGATCGAGGTCCGGCGCGAAGCCGCGATGGCCTGGTTCGAGCGCCATTACCTCGAACGGAAACTGGCGTTGCTGCAGGCACTGCGTGACGAAACAGCGTTGCAGGTTCATGCGGCGCAGGCGGTGTATCGCGGCGGCGGCGGCGCGCAGAGCGACGTTTTCGGCGCGCGTTCGGCGCTGGCGCAAATGGACAACCGCATCGTGCAGGCCGGGAGCGAGCGGGCGGCCAGCGCGGTGCGCTTGTCGCGCTGGACCGGCGAGCCGGAGCAGCGGCCGCTCGGTGCGAGCCCCGACATCGCGTCGCCGCCGCTGGCGCAGGCGTCGCTCGACGCCCGCTTCGCGGCGCACCCGCAGCTGGTGCTGCTGCAGCGGCGCGAAGCGCTGGCCGAGGCCGAAGCGGACATCGCGCGCAGCGAGCGGCGCGCCGACTGGAGCGCGGAAGTCATGTACAGCCAGCGCGGATCGGACTATGCGGACATGGTGTCGTTCAACGTGTCGATTCCGCTGCAGTTCGATCGGGCGAACCGGCAGGACCGGGAACTGGCGGCACGCCTGTCCGGCGTCGACCAGATCCGGGCGGAGCGCGATGAGGCGGCGCGCGCCTATCTCGCGCAGGCCCGCGCCTGGCTGCTCGGCTGGCAGGGCAACCGGGAGCGCCTGCGGCGCTACGACGAGACGCTCATTCCGCTGGCCGCCGATCGCGTGCAGGCGGCGCTGGCGGCCTATCGCGGCGGCGCGGGCAGCCTGTCCGGCGTGCTGGAGGCGCGCAGCGCCGAGATCGATACGCGCATCGGGCACCTGAACGTCGAACTCGAAACCGCCCTGCTGTGGGCACGCCTGCGCTACCTGTTCGCGGACGGCGACGACACGCATTCAACAACGGAGGTACGACCATGACACGGCGGAAAATGGCGGCGCTCGCCTTCGCGCTGATCGGCGCGCTCGCGCTGGTGTGCTGGAGCGCCTACGAATCGGGCCGGCGGGCCGGCATGGCGACCGGGGTCGACCCGGGTGCTGCGCCCGCCACGGCCACGGCGCCCGGTCCGCTGCCGCAGAGTATCGCCGAGGGCGAGGCCGCGACGCGGCGCCACATGGAAAGCGGCATCAAGGCCGGTGACATCGACCCGGTCACCGGTCGGAAGGTGCTGTACTACCACGACCCCATGGTGCCCGGAAACAAGTTCGACCAGCCGGCCCGCTCGCCCTTCATGGACATGATGCTGGTGCCGGTCTATGCCGACGGCGGGCAGGATCAAGGCACGGTGACCATCAGTCCGCGCATGCGGCAGAACCTTGGCGTGCGCACGGCGGAAGTGGTCGAAGGGCGGCTGTCGCCTGAAATATCCGCGGTCGGCAGCATCGTGTTCAATGAGCGTGACCAGGCGGTTGTCCAGGCGCGGGCGACCGCCTTCGTCGAACGCCTGTTCGTGCGTGCCACGCTGGACAGGGTGCGCAAGGGCGAGGCTCTGGCACAACTTCATGTGCCGGCGTGGATTGCCGCGCAGGAGGAATTCCTGTCGCTGCGCCGCATGCAGGGACGCGATCCGGACGACCTGCTGGACGCCGCCCGCGCACGCATGCGCCAGGCCGGCATGAGTGACGCGCAGATCGCGCTGGTCGAGCGCAGCGGCACGACGCAGCCGCGCCTCACCCTGCACGCGCCGATGTCGGGCGTGGTCACCGAGCTGGGCGCGCGCGAGGGCATGACGGTGATGGCGGGCGGCACGCTGTTCCGCATCAACGGCCTGGCTTCGGTCTGGGCCGAAGCCGACGTGCCGGAGAGCCAGGCCGGCTTGCTGCGCCCCGGCACGCGCGTGCAGGCAAGTTCGGGGGCGTTGCCCGGGCGGCGGTTCGACGGCCGGGTGCAGGCCTTGCTGCCGCAGGTCGATGCGGCCACCCGCACGCGCCGCGCGCGGCTCGAACTGGGAAACCCCGACGGGCTGCTGGTGCCCGGCATGTTCGTGCAGATGCGCTTTACGGACATGCGCGCGGACAGTGCATTGCTCGTGCCGACCGAAGCGCTCGTGCGTACCGGAAGGCGCGTACTCGTCATGGTGGCGGAGGAGGGGGGACATTTCCGGCCGGTCGAGGTCACGACCGGCATCGACAGCGGCGGACAGACCGAGATCCGCACGGGCCTGAGCGCCGGCCAGCGGGTGGTCGTGTCTTCGCAGTTCCTCATCGAGTCGGAAGCCAGCCTGAAAGGCGTGGAGGCGCGCCTGGGCGAGGCGTCGACCGCGCCGGCTGCGGCGCCCCTGCACGAGGGCGACGCGCGCATCGAGGCGATCCGCGGCGATACGGTCACGCTGTCGCACGGTCCGGTTCCGTCGCTGCTGTGGGACGCCATGACGATGGACTTCAAGGCACCCGCCGGCGGCCTGCCGCCGGCGCTCCGGCCGGGTGAGCGCGTGCGCATCGAATTCTTCATGCCGGCATCCGGGCTGCCGCAGCTGACGCAGGTCAGGCCGACGCCCGTGGATGCGCCGGACGGGGGCGCGCGATGATCGCCGGTCTGATCCGCTGGTCGGTCGCGAACCGCTTCCTGGTGCTGCTGGCCACGCTCATGGTCAGTGTCTGGGGCGTCTACTCGGTGCTGAGGACGCCGCTGGACGCGCTGCCCGACCTGTCCGACGTGCAGGTCATCATCCGCACGAGCTGGCCCGGGCAGGCGCCGCGCATCGTGGAGAACCAGGTGACGTATCCGATGACCACGACGATGCTGTCGGTGCCGGGCGCGAAAACGGTGCGCGGATACTCTTTCTTCGGCGACTCCTTCGTCCATGTGCTGTTCGAGGACGGGACCGATCCGTACTGGGCGCGTTCGCGCGTGCTCGAATACCTCAACCCGGTGCAGGCGCGCCTGCCGGCCGGCGCGAAGGCGGCGCTCGGGCCGGACGCGACCGGCGTCGGCTGGATCTACCAGTACGCGCTGGTCGATCGCAGCGGCCGGCAGGACGCCTCGCAACTGCGCGCGCTGCAGGACTGGTTCCTGAAGTACGAGCTGAAGACCGTGCCCGACGTGGCGGAGGTGGCGTCCATCGGCGGCATGGTGCGCCAGTACCAGATCGTGCTCGACCCCGACCGGCTGGCCGCCCATGGAATTTCGCATGTGACGGTGGTCGATGCGATCGGGCGTGCCAATCAGGAAGCCGGCGGTTCGGTGCTCGAACTCGGCGAAGCCGAGTACATGGTGCGCGCCTCGGGCTACCTGCGGTCGCTGGACGATTTCCGGCAGGTGCCGCTGCGCACGTCGGCCGACGGTGTGCCGGTCCTGCTTGGCGACGTCGCCAGCGTACGGCTCGGACCGGAAATGCGGCGTGGCATCGGTGAGCTGGATGGCGAAGGCGAGGCGGTGGGCGGCATCATCGTCATGCGTTCGGGCAAGAACGCGCTGGACACGATCGCCGCCGTGAAGGCGCGGCTTGAACAGCTGCGGGGCAGCCTGCCGCCGGGTGTCGAGATCGTGCCGGTGTATGACCGCTCGGGCCTGATCGAGCGGGCGGTCGGCACGCTGGGCTACAAGCTGCTGGAGGAATTCGTCGTCGTGGCGCTCGTGTGCTTCGCCTTCCTGTTCCACCTGCGTTCGTCGCTCGTCGCCATCGTGTCGCTGCCGCTGGGCATCCTGAGCGCCTTCATCGTCATGCGTTATCAGGGCGTGAACGCCAACATCATGTCGCTCGGCGGCATCGCGATCGCCATCGGTGCCATGGTGGATGCGGCCGTGGTGATGATAGAGAACGCGCACAAGCACCTCGAGCACTGGACGCATGAAAATCCGGACGGGACGCTCGCCGGCGAGGCGCGCTGGCGGGTCATCGCCGATGCGGCGGCCGAAGTCGGGCCGGCGCTGTTCTTTTCGCTGCTCATCATCACGCTGTCCTTCATTCCGGTGTTCACGCTGGAGGCGCAGGAGGGCCGGCTGTTTTCGCCGCTGGCCTTCACCAAGACCTATGCCATGGCGGCGTCGGCGGCGCTGGCGGTCACGCTGGTGCCGGTGCTGATGGGCTATCTGATCCGCGGCCGCATACCGGACGAGCGCAGCAACCCGCTCAACCGCCTGCTGATCTCGCTGTACCGGCCGCTGCTCGAGCGCGTATTGCGCCGGCCGAAACTCACGCTGTTGCTGGCTGGCCTGATGCTCGCCGCCAGCCTGTGGCCGCTGCAGCACATCGGCGCCGAGTTCATGCCGCCGCTCGACGAGGGCGATCTGCTGTACATGCCGTCCGCGCTGCCGGGGCTGTCGGCCGGCAAGGCGGCGGAGCTGCTGCAACAGACCGACCGGCTGATCCGCAGGGTGCCGGAGGTGGCCAGCGTCTATGGCAAGGCCGGACGCGCCGAGACGGCGACCGATCCGGCACCGATGGAAATGTTCGAAACCACCATCCAGTTCAAGCCGCGGTCGCAGTGGCGCGAGGGCATGACGCCGCAGCGGCTGGTGGAGGAGCTGGACCGCGTCGTGAAGGTGCCGGGTCTGGCCAATATCTGGGTGCCGCCGATACGCAACCGCATCGACATGCTGGCGACCGGCATCAAGAGCCCGGTCGGCGTGAAGGTGGCCGGTGCCGATCTGGCGGTGATCGACCGGCTGACCGGCGACATCGAGCGCGCGCTCAAGGAGGTGCCGGGCGTGGGCAGCGCACTGGCCGAGCGGGTGACCGGCGGGCGTTACGCAGACGTGACGATACGGCGTGGCGCGGCGGCGCGCTTCGGCATGAACATCGCGGACGTGCAGTCGGTCATCGCGCTGGCGGTCGGCGGCAGCAATATCGGCGAGACGGTCGAAGGACTGCAGCGCTTTCCGATCAATGTGCGCTATCCGCGCGAGCTGCGTGATTCGCTGGACGCCTTGCGCCGTCTGCCCATCGTGAGCGAGCGCGGGCAGCGGCTGGTGCTGTCCGACGTCGCGGACATCCGCATCACCGACGGGCCGCCGATGCTGCGCAGCGAGAATGCGCGCCTGTCAGGCTGGGTCTATGTCGATATCCGCGGTCGTGACCTGAGCGGCGCGGTGCGCGAGATGCAGCGCGTGGTCGCGGAAGCGGTGCAGTTGCCGCCCGGCTATTCGATCTCGTGGTCCGGGCAGTTCGAGTTTCTGGAGCGCGCGAGCGCGAAACTCAGGGTGGTGGTGCCGGCCACCCTGCTCATCATCTTCGTGCTGCTCTATCTCACGTTCCGGCAGCTCGACGAGGCGCTGCTCATCATGGCGACGCTGCCGTTTGCGCTGATCGGCGGTATCTGGCTGCTCTATCTGCTGGACTACAACCTGTCGGTGGCGGCGGCGGTCGGTTTCATCGCGCTGGCCGGCGTGTCGGCCGAGTTCGGCGTCATCATGCTGCTCTACCTGAAACAGGCCTGGCAGCGGCGCCCGGGCTTGCCGCAGGATGCAACGGCGGAACTGCTGGATGCGATCCGCGAAGGCGCCGTGCTGCGGGTGCGGCCGAAGGCGATGACGGTGGCGGTGATTCTGGGCGGCCTGCTGCCCATCATGTGGGGCGCGGGTACCGGCTCGGAGGTGATGCAGCGCATTGCCGCGCCGATGCTGGGCGGCATGCTGAGTGCGCCGCTGCTGTCGATGTTCGTGATTCCGGCTGCCTTCCTGCTGTTGCGGCGCCGGCATCTGCGGCCGTGAGGGCCCTCAGACGATCTGCGGCCAGTCGAGGTCGCCGCACAGCACGCGCAGCCTGTCGTCCCAGTCGCGGTAGGCGATCGACACGGTGACGCACAGTTCGCCCGACGTGATCGACAGGTAGGGGCGGGTGACCTGCACCTTGCCGACGTGTTCGATCGCGCGCCGGAAGTAGGGCCGGCGCGACCAGCGGGCATGCCGGTTGATCGACAGCGTGCGGTACTGGCTGTCTTCGGCGCCCGGGATGCGCCGTGCCCGCACATTGCGTCCGGCCTGCCGGCCCTGCTCGTCGAGCAGGTAGCAGCAGTCCGAGCGATCCAGTTGCAGGAAGGCCTGGCAGGCTTCCTCGATCGGTACCCCTTCTTCCATCAGCACGGCGCATCCGCCCATGGCCTGGATGTAGGCGCCGATCAGTTCGCGGTAGCGCACGGCGCCGTTGCCGCGCGTGGTGTCGAAGCGGTCCCACAGCGCATTGACCACGGGGCTGACTTCGCGGGTGTCGATCGGCATTGCCTGCGGCATCGCGAAGTAGTAGCCCTGCACGAAATCGATGTCCGCGTCGAGCGCGGCCAGCGCCTGCGCCTCGGTTTCCACCCCTTCGAGCAGCACCAGGGAACCGGCTTCGTGGATCAGGCTGACGATCTGCGGCAGCAGACGTCGTGCAGAGGGGTCATCGACCGATTTCACGGCAAAGGAGCGGTCCAGCTTCACGATCTCCGGCTGCAGTTCCCAGATGCGGTCGAAGTTCGAATGCCCCGCACCGAAGTCGTCCAGCGCGATCATGCAGCCGAGGTCGCGCAGGTAGTCGACGGTGCGGGCGAAGCCCGTATTCTCGGCGACGGCTTGTTCGAGCACTTCGATGACGATGCGCCGCGGGTCGATGTCCGGGTGTTCGGACAATTCGGGCAGGAAGTCGGACATGTCGGTGTCCGGCCCCCGGCAGAACACTTCCGGGTGGATGTTCAGGAACAGCCAGCCGCCGTGCGTCTCCTGCGCCGTGTGGTTGTTCACGTGCAGGTAGCGGCACAGCTGGTCGAGGTAGCGCAGGTCTTCGTAGCCCGTGGCGCCGGCGATGACGCGGGCCGGTGCGATCGGACTCAGGTCCGCGTCGACGGCGCGCAGCAGCCCTTCGTGTCCGATTGCGCGGCAGTGAGACAGGCTGAAGATTGGCTGGAAGTGGCTGGTCAGGCGCAATCCGCGATAGTGCGCGAATACACCGTTGCTGCTATGCACGACCGCCGCTTCCTGTCCCGAGACTGTGTCGGCTTCCGCGACGGCCGTGGATGTTGCATGCGCCATGACAGTGCTCTGATGAATGTGATCAAGGGGTGTTACGGCATTGCACCGCGGCATCTTGAGCGCCGCGTGAGTGTGCGGGAAGGGCGCGCCGGTACGGGTGGCCCGCGGGGGCGCTGATATAATCCGCGGCGCTCCCTGTCGCGCTGTCCGCCTTCTTTCCTTTTCCGCTCCTTTTTTCACGTCATTTCCGCTTTCGTGCCCGATCTGCCGTGGTTTCTCCTGTCCGGCCTGCTGCTGCAGTTCGCCGTGCTGTGCCTCGTGCTGTGGCAACAGCGGGAGGTGCGCGAACGTCTGGACGCCATGGGCGCGCGGCTTGACGGTGCGTCGCAGGACATCCAGCGGCAGACGATGGCGGCCCTGCATGAAGGATTGCAGCGCCAGACGGAGCGCATCGTGAGCATGCAGGGCGAGGCCAACGAGCGGCTGCGCACGGCCACGCGACAGGAGCTGGACGGTGCGCGTGACGCGATGGGCGCGCTGCAACTGGCGCAGCAGGCCGCGCTGTCAGGCAGCCGGGAAGACATGGCGGCGCGGCTCGCCGAACTGTCGACCGCGCTCAACGCGCGCCAGGAGGCGTTGCGCAGCGAACTGCTGGCACAGACTGCAAGCACGCTGGCACAACAGACGGGCCGTCAACAGGAGACGCTGCAGAACGGCCTGCAGAACGCGTCGGTTCAGCTCACCAGCTCCATCGAGTCGCTCACGCGCACCGTCAACGAGCGGCTTGAACTGCTTGGCGGACGCGTGCATGAGCGGCTGGAAGAGGGGTTCCGCAAGACCAATGAAACCTTCACCAGCGTGATGATGCGTCTGGCCACGATCGACGAGGCGCAGAAGAAGATAGACGGCCTCACGCACAGCGTGGTCAGCCTGAGCGAACTGCTGGGCGACAAGAAGGCGCGCGGCGCCTTCGGCGAAGTGCAACTTGAAGCGCTGGTGCGCAATGCACTGCCGCCCGACAGTTTCGAATTCCAGGCCACGCTGTCGACCGGCGTGCGGGTGGACTGCCTGCTGCGCCTGCCCGAGCCGACCGGCCGGGTGGCCGTGGATGCCAAATTTCCGCTGGAGAACTACCACCGGATGTTCGACCGCGACAGTCCGGAGCCGGAGCGCCGGCTCGCGCAGGGTGCCTTCCGTGCCGACGTGCGCCGGCACGTCGACGACATTGCAGGCAAGTACCTGATTCCGGACGAAACGTCGGACGGCGCGGTGATGTTCATTCCCGCCGAGGCGGTATTCGCCGAACTGCATGCCCATCACGCGTCGGTGATCGAACACGCGCAGTCGAAGCGCGTGTGGATCGTGTCGCCGACCACGCTGATGGCGGTGCTCAATACCGCGCGCGCCGTGCTCAAGGACGTCGAGACGCGCAAGCAGATCCACCTGATCCGCGACGCGCTGGGCAAGCTTTCGAAGGATTTCGCACGTTTCGACGAGCGCATGCAGAAGCTCGCGACGCATATCCGCCAGGCGCACGAGGACGTGCAGGAAGTCCATGTGTCCAGCCGCAAGATCAGCGGCCAGTTCGTCCGCATCGAACGCGCCGAACTCGACGCCATCGATCCGCCGGAGTCCGTCTGATGCAGGCCGTCTTGCAGCAGGTATTGCTCGCCGCGCCGCTGTTCGTGCTGGTGTTCGTCGGCTACGCCATCATGCGCTGGGGCGGCTGGAAGAAGGAGGCCGGTGACGCGCTGGCCAGGTTCGTGTTCACGATTGCGCTGCCGGCCATGCTGTTCCAGCTGATGAGCGGCTTCGCCAGCCTGCCGCCGGTCGATGTGCGGCTGCTCGCCGCATTCTTCGGCGGCTGCCTGGTCGTGTTCGTGCTGGGGCGCATTGTGTCGGCCCGCGTGTTCGGGCTGGATGGCGTGTCGCAGTCGGTATTCGCGCTGGGCGGCGTGTTCTCCAACAACGTGCTGCTCGGCCTGCCGCTCACGCGCACGCTGCTCGGCGAGGAGGCGATGCCGGCGGCGGCGCTGGTCGTCGTGTTCAATGCGCTCACGCTGTGGACGCTGGTGACGGTGTCGGTCGAGTGGGCGCGCAACGGCGCGCCGACGCTTGCCGGTTTCGGCAGGACGGCGCGCGGCGTCCTCACCAATCCGCTGGTTGCCGCCATCCTTGCCGGCACCGCATTCAGTCTGACCGGACTTGCGCTGCCGCCACTGATCGACGAGCCGCTGCGCCTGCTGGGCAACGCCGCGCTGCCGCTGTCGCTGATTGCGCTCGGCATGGGGCTGGCCGAATTCGGCGTGCGCGACGGCTGGCATCAGAGCGCCGCCATCAGCACGCTGAAGCTGCTCGTGCATCCGCTGGCGGTATGGGCTCTGGCCTGTCTGCTCGGCCTGCCGGAGACGGAGACGCGCGCGGTGGTGCTGCTGGCGTCGCTGTCGGTCGGCGCGAACGTCTATCTGATGTCGCGCCAGTTCCATGTCATGCAGGGGCCGGTGGCAAGCAGCCTGCTCATGTCCACCGCGCTGGCGGCGGTGACGACGCCGCTCATGCTGGCGCTCGTGAACGCGACGATGTGATTCCGGGTCCGGATGCGCGCGCCGCGGTCGATCCTGCGCTGCAGGATCGAGCCCCGATGCCGCTGTGCGCGCGGCGACGTTGCGCCGGAATCAGTCTTCGGCACCCGGTTTCAGCGCAGCCTTCACCGTCGCCTCGTTCAGGGACGGTTCGCACAGTTCGATGAAGCGGTAGGCGTAGCTGCGCAGGTAGTGCTTGCGGCGCAGCGCGATCAGCGAGGTGTTTGATTCGAACAGGTGTTCGCTGTCGAGCAGGCGCAGGCCGCTGTCGCGCACCGGATCGAAGGCGACCGAAGCGATGATGCCGGCGCCCAGATCCAGTTCGACATAGGTCTTGATCACGTCGGCGTCGAGCGCGGACATGACGATATCCGGGAGCAGGCCGGCGCGGGCGAAGGTGGCGTCGATGCGCGCGCGGCCGGTGAAGCCTTCGTGATAGGTCACCACCGGGTGTTCGGCCAGCGCTTCCAGCGTCAGCGGTTTCACCGCTTCGAGCGGATGCCCCGCCGGCACGATGGCGGCGTGGTGCCAGGAATAGAACGGGAAGGTGACCAGTTCGGGGGCGCCGGACAGCGTTTCGGTCGCGATGCCGATGTCCGCTTCACCGTCGTTGAGCAGATCGACGATTTCGCCCGGGCTGGCCTGCAGCAGCACCAGATGCACCTTGGGGTACTGGCGCCTGAATTCGGTCACCACGCGCGGCAGCGCGTAGCGCGCCTGCGTGTGCGTGGTGGCGATGCGCAACTGGCCCTCGTCACGGCGGGCGAACTGTTCGGCCAGTCGCTTGATGTTGCCGGCGTCGAGCAGCATGCGCTCGACGATCCCGACCAGTTCGGAGCCGGGCTCGGTCAGGCCGAGCAGGCGCTTGCCCTTGCGGACAAAGAGCTCGACGCCCAGTTCGTCCTCCAGGTCCTTGATGTGCTTGCTCACGCCCGACTGCGACGTGAACAGTGCGTTGGCGACGTCGGTCAGGTTGAACTGGCGCCTGACAGTTTCGCGGATGATGCGAAGCTGCTGAAAATTCATGATGTGCTTTCCCTGTTTTTACTGAGCGAAGACGCGCAGGCGCGACGGCTGCAGGCGCACGGTCTGGCCTTCCCGCAGGGCCAGAGCGGCAACGCGATCGCGTGTCAGTTCAACTTCGAAGTGCTGCCCGGTGACGCCGCTCAGCCCGTCGAGCTCGATGCGCGCGGTGACACCGAAGGACAGCACGCGACTGATTCGCGCCGGCACGCCGTCGGTCTCTGCCGCGTCGGTCAGGATGTCCAGCTCGTGCGGCCGGGCGAAGGCGATCACCTTGTCGCCGTGTGCGAAACCGTCGGCGATGGGGTGCGGCAGGCGGTCGCCGCCGATGCGCAGCGCGTTGCCTTCCACGTGTCCGTGGAAGGGATTCACGGCGCCGAGGAAGCCATGGACGAAAGGCGTCGCCGGATGGCGGTACACCTCTTCCGGCGAGCCGATCTGTTCCACCTTGCCGTGGTCCATCAGCACCACGCGGTCGGCCACTTCGAGCGCTTCTTCCTGGTCGTGCGTGACGAAGATGGATGTGATGTGAAGTTGGTCGTGCAGCCGGCGCAGCCAGCGGCGCAGTTCCTTGCGCACCTTGGCATCCAGCGCGCCGAACGGTTCGTCCAGCAGCAGCACGCGCGGCTCGACCGCCAGCGCGCGGGCCAGCGCGATGCGCTGGCGCTGGCCGCCGGACAGTTGCGACGGAAAGCGGTCGGCCAACCAGTCCAGCTGGACCAGCTTCAGCAGGTCATGCACCTTGGCGCGGATGAGCTTCTCGGCGGGCCGTTCGGCGCGCGGCTTCATGCGCAGGCCGAAGGCGACGTTGTCGAACACGCTCATGTGACGGAACAGCGCGTAGTGCTGGAACACGAAACCGACATGGCGTTCGCGCACGTGGGTGTCGGAGGCGTCCTCGCCGTCGAGCAGCACGCGGCCGCTGTCTGCCGATTCGAGCCCGGCGATGATGCGCAGCAGCGTGGTCTTGCCGCAGCCCGACGGGCCGAGCAGGGCGACCAGTTCGCCGGTCGGAAAGTCGAGCGACACGTCGCCGAGCGCCACGAAATCGCCGAAGCCCTTGTGGATGTTCTGTACCTGGATGCTCATGATTCTTCCTTGCTCCTTGCAGCCTGATGCTCGATCCACGTCTTGATGCACAGTGTCACCAACGCCAGCAGTGCCAGCACGGATGCCACGGCGAAGGCGGCGGTAAACTGGTATTCGTTGTAGAGAATCTCGACATGCAGCGGCAGCGTATTGGTGAGTCCTCGGATATGGCCGGACACCACCGACACGGCCCCGAACTCGCCCATCGCCCGCGCATTGCAGAGGATGACGCCATAGAGCAGGCCCCACTTGATGTTGGGCAGGGTGACGTGCCGGAAGGTCTGCCAGCCGTTGGCGCCGAGCACCACCGCCGCTTCTTCTTCCTCCTTGCCCTGTGCCTGCATCAGCGGAATCAGCTCGCGGGCGATGAAGGGGACCGTCACGAACATCGTGGCCAGTACGATGCCCGGCACGGCGAAGATGATCTTCAGGTCATGTTCCTGCAGCCAGGGCCCGAACCAGCCCTGGGCGCCGAACACCAGCACGTAGATCAGGCCGGCGACCACCGGTGACACCGAGAAAGGCAGATCGATCAGCGTGGTCAGGACGTGCTTGCCACGGAAGTTGAACTTGGTGATCGCCCATGCCGCCGACACGCCGAAGCTCAGGTTCAGCGGCACCGCGATCACCGCGGCGATCAGCGTGAGCCTGATCGCCGACAGCGCGTCCGGCTCGATCAGTGCCGTCAGATAGGTGTCCCAGCCCTTGCGCAGCGCCTCGACGAATACCGCGATCAGCGGCATCAGCAGGAAGAGCGTGAAGAAGGTGAGCGACATCGCGATGAGGGACCATTTGACCCAGTGCGGTTCGCGCGTCGCTGCGCGGCCCTCGAAGCGTGCCGCGACGTTGCCGGTGGCGCGCAGAGCAGTGGCGGCAGCCATCAGCGGTTCCTCCCGGTTGCCTTTTCGGTCCATGCCTGCAGGCCGTTGATTGCCAGCAGCAGGACAAACGAGAACAGCAGCATGACGACCGCGATGGCAGTGGCGCCTGCGTAGTCGTACTGCTCAAGCTTGGTGATGATCATCAATGGGGTGATCTCCGACACCATCGGAATATTGCCGGCGATGAAGATGACCGAGCCGTATTCGCCGACCGCCCGGGCGAAGGCCAGCGCGAAGCCGGTCAGCAGAGCCGGCAGCAGTATCGGCAGCGTCACGTAGCGGAAGGTCTGCCAGCGACGTGCGCCGAGGCTGGCGGCAGCTTCTTCGAGCTCGGTGTCGAGGTCTTCCAGGATGGGCTGCACGGTGCGCACGACGAAGGGCAGGCCGATGAACACCAGTGCCACCAGCACGCCCAGCGGGGTGAACGCGACCTTGATGCCGAGCGGCTCCAGCGCCGATCCGAGCCAGCCGTTCGGCGCGTACAGCGCAGTCAGCGCAATGCCGGCGACGGCGGTCGGCAGCGCGAAGGGCAGGTCGATCAGCGCATCGACCAGCTTCTTGCCAGGGAAGGAATAGCGCACCAGCACCCAGGCCAGCGCCAGGCCGAACACCGCGTTGATGGCCGCCGCGAGCAGGGAGGCGCCGAACGACAGACGGTACGAAGCGAGCACGCGTGGCGTGGTCACCACGTCCCAGAACTGGCCGAAACCGAGACCGGCTGTCTTGACGAATACCGCCGAAAGCGGGATCAGCACGATGACGGACAGGTAGAACAGCGTGTAGCCCAGCGTCAGGTTGAAGCCGGGCAGCACGCGTAAGGATCGCCTGCTCATGCGAGGCGCTCCTGCTGTGGCGTGCGTGAAGGTGGTGACATGAGGATCGCCCCGGACGAGTGGTTTCGAGGCGACAGGTTAAGGAGTGCTTTTAATTACTGGAAATAATAAGAAATGATTTGCTTAGCGTGGTTTCGAATTAACAGACGGCGGATGCCCGACGGTGTGGCCGTGCGGCACGGGATCTCGCCGGGCTGGTGTGGTCAGCCTTGCAATGCGCGTTCGTACACGGTTCAAAGGCGGCCCGGAGCGGGCCTGTTCTCAGGTCGGGCAGCGCTTGCTGAGGGCATGCGGCAGATCGTGTCCGTCTCTGGCGTCGTAAACGAGCTATCGAAGCGCATCGGTCTGCCCGCGCAACATCAGCAATGACGCGAAGCTGCCGTTAAGGCCGGCCGTTCGTTCGACCGTCCTTGCCGATGGATGCAACAAGCTCAGGGTGTCACCGTGACGCCTGCGGTACGGCGCGAGAGTGCGGTGTCCGAGCGCAGGATGTCGACCATGTCGCCCATGATGTGTCCCGCTTCGTCAAGCAGCACGTCGCGCGCCGCCTTGCGCGACCGCTCGGCGGCAAGCTCGGCGCCGAGCGCACGTTCGCCGGTCTGCAGGCCGTCGTCGCGGATCGGTTCGGCATCCGCTCCTTCGCGCGCTTGCATGCGCGCCTTCAGCCGTGCTTCCTGCGCTTCTCGCTCCCTGCGCCGCTGCGCTGCGTTCAGCGAAATCTCCGTACGCTTGCGCAGTGTTTCGTTTTCGGCCAGGTCTTCCAGCAGTTCGCGGTAGGCCTTGTCATGCGCAACGCGCGCCTGGTGGCGGGCGGACAGCAGCGGCAGCAGTTCCTGCGGATTTCCGGCCGGGCGGAAATCGACGGGTTTGATCCGGGTCCAAGGCAGCGGGTTGTCGTAGCTCGACTCGCCGATGCGCTCGTGGTCCATGGTACGTGCCAGCGGCAGGTCCGGTGTGACGCCCCGCAGCTGAGTGGTACCGCCATTCACGCGGAAGAACTGGGCGATCGTCATTTTCAGTTCGCCGTAGGTCGGTTTCTCGCTCTTGGCCATTTCGTCCATGTCGAGCAGCGTCTGTACCGTGCCCTTGCCGAAGCTGGTTTCTCCGATCACGATGCCGCGACCGTAGTCCTGGATCGCGGCTGCGAAGATTTCCGAGGCGGAGGCCGAGGCGCGGTTGATCAGCACGCCGAGCGGGCCGTCCCAGGCCACGCCGGCGTCGTTGTCGTTCTCGACCCGGATCAGGCCCTTCGGATTGCGCTGCTGCACCACCGGACCGCTGTCGATGAACAGGCCGGTCAGCCGGGTCGCTTCGTCAAGCGATCCACCGCCGTTGTTGCGCAGGTCGACCAGCACCGCGCCGACCTTCTCCTCCTTCAGCTCGGCCAGCAGCTTCGCCACGTCGCGGCTGGCGCTGCGGTAGTCGGCGTCGGCGTGCGATCTCGCCTCGACGTCCTGGTAGAACGTCGGCAGCGTAATGACGCCGATGCGCCGGGACGCGCCGGCGCCGCCCTCGATGATGGTCTTCGACGCCGCCTGCTTTTCCAGCTTGATGGTGTCGCGCACCAGGCTGACCCGCTTCGGCTTCACGTCGGGGCCGGCGTCGGCCGGCAGGATGTCGACGATGACCGTCGTGTCCTTGGCGCCCCGGATCAGCGCGACCACGTCATCGACACGCCAGCCGAGCACGTCGGTCACCGGTGTTGACTCGTCACTGGCGACGCCGACGATGCGGTCACCGATGCTGATCTGTTCCGAGCGCGCCGCCGGGCCGCCGGCCAGCAGTTCACGGATGGTCACGTACTCGTCGCGCTCCTGCAGCACGGCTCCAATGCCCACCAATGACAACTTCATGTTGATGGCGAAATCCTCGGCTGCGCGTGGCCCGAGATAGTTGGTGTGTGGTTCGATCGACTCTGCGTAGGCGTTCATGAAGAGCTGGAACACGTCGTCGCTTTTCGCGCGGTTCAGATTGGTCAGCGCCAGGTCGTAGCGCTTGCCCAGCGTTTCGCGGATGGCGGCGTCGTCCTTGCCCGCCAGCTTCAGCCGCAGCCAGTCGTTCTTGACCCGCTTGCGCCAGAGGTCTCGCAGCTCGTCTTCCGACCGGGCCCACGGCACGTCGGTACGCACGTAGCGATAGGTTTCGTCCTTCTCGAAGTCGAACCCCTTGTCGAGCAGCGCGCGCGCGTCGGTCAGGCGATCGCGCAGCCGCTGTGAATAGCGCGCGTAGATGGCGAACGGCGCCGCCAGATTCTGCTGGCGGATCGCGTCGTCGAGCAGCAGGCGTACCGAGTCGAAGGCGTCGATGTCGGATTGCATGAAGTACACGCGGTCCGGGTCCAGTGTCTTCAGGAAGCGATCGAGAATCTTCGACGACAGCGCGTCGTCCAGCGGCACGTTCTGGTAGTGGAAGCGCGACAGCAGTTCGGAGCTGGCCTTGGCTGCGAGCGCGTGGGCCTCGACCGGGCGCAGAAGCGGCGCGGCGGGGGCGGGAGTTGCAGCCTGCAATGTCGTGACCGTCGAGACGACGAAGCCGATCAGCAGGCAGAGGGATTTCAGTTTCATCAGACGGGCTCCGGCGCGTGCGGTAACGAGGAACGAAGTATGTGCCATCGACCTCGCGCGGCGGCCGTCGGTTCAGCACCCGGTGTGAAAGTCTTCGGGTCGGGGTGAATTTCGTCCTCTGTTTCCGCTCGCGGGGCACTGCGCGAGCGCCGCGGACGGATCGCACGGTGCGCGGTCCGGATCACTCGCCCGGCTGCGCTGAATGAACCCGATGGGCACCGAAGTTCCCGGCGGTGCTCAGCGCACGCTGATCTGGTCGAACACGCCGCCGTCCGCGAAGTGGATTTTCTGAGCCTTGGACCAGCCGCCGAATTCGGCGTCGATGGTGAACAGCTTCACCGGCGCAAAGGTCTTGGCATATCTGGCGGTCACCCTGGGGTCGGTCGGACGGTAGTGGTTCTGCGCCGCGATCTCCTGGCCTTCCTGGCTGTAGAGGTATTCAAGGTAGGCGGTTGCCACGGCGCGGGTGCCGCGCTTGTCCGCCACCTTGTCGACCACGCTGACCGGCGGCTCGGCCCGGATGGACAACGAAGGCGTGACGATTTCGAACTTGTCCGGACCGAGTTCCTTCACCGCGAGATAGGCTTCGTTTTCCCAGGCGATCAGCACGTCGCCGATGCCGCGCTCGACGAAGGTGGTGGTCGAGCCACGCGCGCCCGAATCCAGCACTTTCACGTTGAAGAACAGCTTCTTGACGAAGTCCCGGGCGGTGGCGTCCGAGCCGTCCGGCTGCTTCAGTGCGTACGCCCAGGCGGCCAGGTAGTTCCAGCGCGCGCCGCCGGATGTCTTGGGGTTGGGAGTGATCACCTCGATGCCGGGCTTGACCAGGTCGTTCCAGTCCTTGATGCCTTTCGGATTGCCCTTGCGCACCAGGAACACGATGGTGGAGGTGTAGGGCGATGCGTTGTGCGGCAGTCGCTTCTGCCAGTCGGACGGGATGAGTTTCGCCTTGTCGTGCAGCGCATCGACGTCGTAGGCCAGCGCCAGTGTCACGACATCAGCTTCGAGACCGTCGATGACGGAGCGCGCCTGCTTGCCCGAGCCGCCATGCGATTGCCGGATGGTGACGTTGTCGCCGGTCTTGCCCTTCCAGTACCTGGCGAAGGCGGCGTTGTACTCCTGATAGAGTTCTCGGGTCGGGTCGTAGGATACGTTCAGCAGCGTGACGTCGGCGGCGAACGAGTTGGCGATCAGTGAGGTGCCGAGCAGCACGCTGGCGGCGAGGGGGCGCAGGGACGATTTCATTGTGTGGCTCCGTGTCGGAAAAATGTGATGGAGCGCACTCTAGTCAGCGCACCGCACGATGCGAACCAATTAAAACTGCGCTGCTTTGCAGGCGATCCAAGCAGAGCATTTGCCGTGGAGCGGGAAGCGGGGGCGGGATATTCCGGCGTGGCAGTGGTCTGTGGATCCTGCCGATGAACGGCCTCTTCACCCCAGTCGCGCACGATGCAGCCGACCACGACTTCGAACCGTCGCCGCAGGCGGTGCTGGCGCGCATTGACGCAATCCTGCCGCTGGCCTGAGCGCGCACGCGCGACCATGTTGATGGTGCGGTGACGCGGCTGTCACCCTATCCGACGCAGGGTTTGGTTAACGTGCCGCAGGTGATCGAGCGCCTGTCGCAATCCGTCGCGCTGTCGCCGGACGACAGGATCGTGCTGGAACCGGGCTGGAACCGGGCTGGCGCGAGCACCTCCACCATCTGTGGCGGCACTGGCGAGACCGCATTTTCGGGTCATGCCGGCCGCTGCCGGCGTCGTGCCATGCCGGACGACGTGCGCGAGGCAGGCACCGGCGTGCCGGTGATCGACCGCTCCGTGCGCACGTTTTGAGAAATCGGCCATCTGCACAATGTCGTGCGCATATTGCTGGCCAGTCATGTCGTTCACTTGCGCAAGAACCATGGGCGCGCAGGAGCCGAACGTAAGTGCCGCCACCTGGTGGACCGGCGAACATGCTGTCCTGGCAGCGGATGGCCGGCAGGCACTGTCTGTTCAACCGCGGGATGTGGTGCCCGTCTGGCTGGAACCGTTTTTTCACGCATGCTTTCCGTGGAGCGGGAAGCGCGGTGTGTCATGGGGGACCGGACGCATGCGCGCATGCCCGCGATGGCATCGTCGTCGGTGATGCACGGAGCCTGCGGGAACGGCTGGGCGACGTGTGGCTGACGCCGATGCGCGCGCTGAATCCGGGCTAAGCCGAGGCGATGTGTGAGGCCGGCGTGCTGTGCAAACCGGTGGCGCGCGAGTCCGACGACCGGCCACGGCCCAAGCCGCCTTCAGCCGCTTCTGGCACACGGCACGGTGGACGCTGCCGGAAGACGGGTCAGCGGGAATCAGCCGCGTCAGCGATGGATGAACCGGACGATTGTGCCGTCCGGGACGGTTCTGCCGGACCGGTTTCGTTCTTGCGGTCTATCGTGACCGATTCGCCCATCCTGACCGGGAGGTCGTTCGGATAGTTGTAACCGGTACCCTTGTTGTGGTCGATGATTGCACCGATGCCGCCGCCAAGCAGGATGTTGCCCCACATTCCACCCGCGGCACGGGAGATGGCGCGAAGGAAACCATCGCTCATGCCTTCCTTTTTGCACTCGACCGTCAGGTCTTCGGAGGAGCGGCGGATCGCGACATTTCCAGGCGTCGACGCGGTCCAGCTGCCCTTGTCGTTCTTCAATGTGCAGAGCGCCTTGTCGACTGCGGAGCCGTCCCCTGTCCTTGCGTTCAGGGTGACCGTCTGCAGTTCATTGGACGTTATCGTTGCGCAGCCGCCAAGGGTGGAGAGGGCGACGAGAAAGGGCGCAAAAGTGCATTTCAAGATGGATGTCCTGTCGAGTCGCATTGCCGGCTGGCTGCCTGGCCGGTCAATGACATTTGAGTGCCTTCCGGCACGGGCCTCGCAGGATAATCGATCCGGCATGTTGCCGGATCGAATTATCACAAGTTAATCATTCGGTATTTTATTCAGTCGAAATGCCTCGGCCCGTGTCAGGTGTGCAAGGCCTGGTCGAGGTCAGCGATGAGATCGCTCGGGTCTTCCAGACCGATGGACAGGCGCAGCATCGAATCGGAAATGCCGCGCCTCGCACGCTCGTCGGCGGTCTGGCCGTGGTGCGTGGTGGTGCAGGGCTGGGTGACGAGGCTTTCGACGCCGCCCAGGCTGGGGGCGAGCCGGATCAGGCGCAGACGGTCGGCAACGGCGGTTGCGTCGGCGCCGCTGCCCTTGACGTCGATGCTGAGCATGCCGCCAAAGCCGTGCATCTGCGCGGCGGCAAGCTCGTGACCCGGAAAGCCGGGCAGACCGGGGTAATACACGCGGGCGATGCGCGGATGACACTGCATGGCTTCGGCAACGGCCTGTGCGCCGGCATTGTGCTGGCGCACCCGAACCTCCAGCGTGCGCAGACTGCGTGACAGCAGGGCGGCTGTTTCCGGCGCGGGCATGGAGCCGAGATTCTTGCGCCAGTTCCAGACAGGTTCGAGCAGTGCCTTGCTGCCCATCAACACGCCGGCCGTCAGGTCACTGTGACCGCCCAGGTATTTCGTGGCGCTGTGCATGACGACGTCGGCACCCAGTTCGAGCGGGCGCTGGTTCACCGGTGACGCGAAGGTGTTGTCGATGGCCAGCAGCGCGCCGTGCGCATGCGCCTTTGCGGCAAGTGCCCGGATGTCCGCGATGTCGAGCGTCGGATTGGTGGGTGTTTCGAGGAAGACCAGCCGCACACCGTCGTCGAGCAGCGCGTCGAGTTGGCCGGCCTCGCTGCCGAGCAGGCAATGCGTGCGCAGGCCAAGCTGCGGCAGTTGCTGTTCGAGCAGCTCCAGCGTGCCGCCGTAGGCGTCGCCGATGCAGGCGATGCCATGGCGGCCGTGGGTCAGGAACAGGGCGCTCAGCGCGGCCATGCCGGAGCAGAAGACCCATGCTGCTTCTGCGCTTTCGAGGCCGGCGAGCGTTTCCTCCAGCGCGAAGATGGTCGGATTCAGTCCGTAGCGGGTGTAGAGGCCGCCGCGCTTGCGCCCGTCCATGACGTCGAGCAGGTCGGCCGTGGCGTCGAAGCCGAAGGTGGTGGTGTTGTAGATCGGTGTGTAGGGGCTGCCGTAGGCGTCCCGGCTGCTGTGGCCGTGTATCGCGCGGGTCGACAAACCGCGCTGTTTGTCCTCGTCCGTCATCGTGCGCTTTCGTGTAATCGGGGCGTTGCCAGCTTACGCCGGCAGGTGGCGCACGTCAGCCCAGGCAGAAGAATTCGACGACGTCGCTCGCGGCGCTGCGCGGCGAGCCGAAGGCCAGCCAGCCGTGGCCGTCGATGATGACTTCCTCGCGCGTGAGCGCGAATTCCTGACGGCCTTCGATGGTGACGAAGGTGCCGTTGCTGGAGCGGTCGGTCAGGATGAAGCGGTCGCGCCGGTACTCCAGATCGCAATGCTGGCGCGATGCGCGCGCGTCCTTGACCATGATGTCGACCTCGACATCCCGTCCGAGGCGCAGTCGCGGGTGGTCAGGGCCGAGCAGCCAGACGCGCCCGCCGTGATAGACGCGCATTTCGACCTTGCCGCTGCTGGCGGTCAGCCCGCCGATGTGGGTGACGTCGTCGGAATGTTCACAGCGCAGTTCGCACAGTTCGACCGAGCGTGCGACGCCCTTGACGACGCGCGGCGGCATCGGGCGCACCTTGTGCTGCCAGTGTTCGCTCAGGCGCACCGCTGCTTCGGTGGATACGATGGCGCGGCCGTGGCTTGCAAGCTCGGACAGGCGGGCGGCGATGTTGACGGATTCGCCATAGACATCGTCACCGGTTTCCAGCACCGGGCCGAAGTGGAAGCCCGTTCGCACGCCAAGCGCAAAATGCGTGGCGAGCGGCAGGTCGCTGATTTCGCGGTGGATGCCGAGCGTGGTGTCGGCTGCGTGATCGCAGGCGCGGAAGGTGGCGAGCAGGCCGTCGCCGGTCATCTTGATGACCCGTCCGGAACTGGCTTCGACCGCGTTGCGCATCGCCCCCAGGCAACGGTCGATCAGCGCGAAGGCCGCGGTGTCGCCCATGCGTTCGTACAGTTGGGTGCTGCCGACCAGATCGGCAAACAGCACGGCGCATTCTCGTGAGCGGGGCGACGATGCTTTCATGAATGTCGGAAAAAGCGGCTGCTTACGGCTTCGGGCAGCGCAACGCCGGTTGCGTGCGCGCGTGCCAACAGTTCCCAATAGTAACGGTAGGACGCCCGGTCGTGCAGTTTGTCACGATGCCGGGTCGGTCCCCAGGCGGCATCCTGGGCCGCGCAGATGATGGCGATCGCGTCTTCGACCTCGCTGAAGTCCGGGCGCATCGATTCGACGATGGGCAGGATCTGGTTCGGATGGATGCTCCACATGCGCATGAAGCCGAAGTCGTGGCGTGCGCGCTCGGCGTCGCGGCGGATGTAGTCGATGTCGCGGATTTCCGTCGTCACGTTGTGTGTCGGCACCACGCCGCAGCCGTGTGCTGCCGCGGCGATCTCGCACTTGGTCCGCACGATGAGCGGATGCTCGAACTGTTTCGGGCTTTTCATCGCGTCACCGGGCAGGGCGCCGTGATGCGCGCTGACGAAATCCATCAGGCCGAGGTCGATCGACTCGACTCGATCGAGTGCGGCGATGTCCCACACGTCGCGCAAGGCGCCGTGGCTCTCGATCAGCACATGCACCGGAATCTCGCGCGAGAGGCCGGCGGCAGATTCGCATTCGCGCAGCAGATCGAGCTGTACGCGTACGTCATCCGCGCCGCGGGCCTTGGGCAGTGTGATGAAGGCGAGGCGGGCGCCGGCTTCGCCCACGAGGACTTTCATGTCCTCGCGCCAGTGCGCGTGCGTGATGTCATGGATGCGCACGCCGACACGACCGTGCAGGTTGTCGTCACTGTTGATGACGGCGGCGCAGAGGCGGCGATGCGCATCCTCGCTGCCGGCTGCGGCACCGTCTTCACAGTCGCAGGTCACGTCGAAGATGGGGCCCAGCTCGCCCTGCAGCGCAAGCGCCTTGCGCATGAGTTTTTCCGAACCGGCGTAGTGATCGACGGCTGGAATGATGGGGAAGGGGCGATCCGCGCGATAGAGCACTTCGCGGGGATGAACTGGGGCGTCTGTCATGCGGAAAACTCCGGAATGGATGCGGCGCGCGGGCCTGCCATCGCGCGGGCGGCGCCGACAAAAAAAGCGGCCACGTTACCGGGCCGCTTCTTTCGCATCAAGTCGGCCGTCCGCCGGGTGCATGCGGATCGAATGCACCCGGTGACGTGTCCGGTCAGAGCAGGTCGGCGACGCCGGCGCGCTCCTCTTCCAGTTCGGCCAGCGTCTTGGCGACGTAGGGCTTCGAGAACTCGTCGATCTCCAGACCCTTGACGATCGTGTATTCGCCGTTTTCGCAGATGCACGGGAAACCGAACACGAGCCCTTCGGGGATGCCGTAGGAGCCGTCGGATGGCACGCCCATCGTGACCCAGTCACCGTTGGAACCGAGGTGCCAGTCGTGCATGTGGTCAATGGCTGCGTTGGCGGCCGAAGCGGCCGAGGACAGGCCGCGTGCCTCGATGATGGCGGCGCCGCGCTTGCCGACGGTCGGCAGGAAGGTGCCGGCGTTCCAGGCCTGATCGTTCACCAGCTTGGCGACGCTGTCGCCATTGGATGTGGCGAAGCGGTAGTCGGCGTACATCGTCGGGCTGTGATTGCCCCAGACGGCCATCGTCTTGAACGACGACACCGGGCGGCCGATCTTCGCCGACAGCTGCGACAGTGCGCGGTTGTGGTCCAGGCGCAGCATGGCGGTGAAATTCTTCGCCGGCACGCGGCCACCGGCCTTGGCGGCGGTCTTCATCGCGATATAGGCGTTGGTATTGCAGGGGTTGCCCACGACGAGCACCTTGCAGGTCGGCGCGGCGTGCTGGCCGATGGCGGCGCCCTGAACCGTGAAGATCTTGGCGTTTTCGGTGAGCAGATCCTTGCGCTCCATGCCGGGGCCACGCGGACGGGCGCCCACGAGCAGCGCGAAATCGGCGTCCTTGAACGCGACGTTCGGGTCGTCGGTCGCGACCATGCCGGCGAGCAGCGGGAATGCGCAGTCGTCCAGTTCCATCATCACGCCGGTCAGCGCCTTTTGCGCCTGCGGCAGATCGAGCAGTTGAAGAATGACCGGCTGGTCCTTGCCGAGCATTTCGCCGCTGGCGATACGGAACAGCAAGGCGTAGCCGATTTGACCGGCTGCGCCGGTTACCGCGACGCGAAGGGGCGTCTTTGACATGGTGGTCTCCTGTCTGAGGATGGGACGGGTGCGTTGGAATTGCGTTGTGCGCGGTGCGAATTATGGTCGACCCGCAGCGTTTTGACACACAGCACAAAATGCAGGGCCAGGTGCCTCGCCGGGCCGGATTACACCACAAATACGCGACTTCGATTTATATCATATATAAGACATCAGACCGCTTGTAGACGTGATCCCGATTCTGTGCTGAAATTGTTGCATGGCACAGGAATCCCCCACATTCAGCCCCCTGTATCGGCAGATACGGGGCCTGCTCACGCAGGCACTGCAAAGCGGCGAATGGCGTCCGGGTGAAGCCATTCCGAGTGAAACCGAACTGGCGCAGCGCTTCAGCGTGAGCCAGGGGACGGTACGCAAGGCCATCGACGAGATGGCGGCTGACAACCTGCTGGTACGCAAACAGGGCAAGGGTACGTTCGTTGCAACGCACCACGACCCGCGAGCCTTCTTCCGTTTCCTTCGCCTTGCGCCGATCAGCGGCGCGATCGAATCGTCGCAGAGCGTGCCGCTCGAGTGCTGGCGCGCGCGTGCCGGCCAGGAAGTCGCCCGCACGCTGGAGATCGATGCCGGCGCGCAGATCATCATCGTGCGTCGCCTGCTCAAGTTTGCCGGCCGTCCGGTCGTCATCGATGAGATCTATCTGCGCGGAGACCTTTTCCCCGGCCTGAATCTGGACGTGCTCAAGGAACAGCAGGGCTCGCTCTATTCGTTTTTCGAAACGCGTTTCGGCGTGCGCATGGTGCGCGCCGAAGAGCGTTTGCGCGCGGTGTCGGCGGACCGGCAGAGCGCGGAATTTCTGGAAGTGCCGGACGGCAGCCCGCTGCTGTCGGTCGAGCGCGTTGCCTACACTTACGATGACCAGCCGGTCGAGTGGCGCCGCGGCCTGTGTTCGACCGCCGACCACTACTATCTGAACACACTGAGTTGATGCAGTCGATGAAACCGGCGCCGATCGGTGCTTGAAACAACTTTTCTTGGAGAGCGAGCCAGATGGCCAATACAGCCAGCAAGACCCGACCGAAGCACCTGCAGCTGACGGCGATCCGCCTGCCGTTGCCGGGCATCGTGTCCATCCTCCACCGCATCAGCGGCGCGGGGCTCTTCCTCTGTCTACCCTTGCTGTTGTGGCTGTTCGCCGCCAGCCTCGGTTCTCCCGAAACCTTTGAATCGTTCAGCAGCGTGGTCGGCCATCCGCTTGCCAAGCTTGTGCTGCTCGGCCTGATGTGGGCCTATCTGCATCACTTCTGTGCCGGCATCCGTTTCCTGCTGCTTGACATGCACAAGGGACTGGAACTCGCGGCCGCGCGTCGCAGTTCGGTTGCCGTGCTGGTCGTCAGTCTGGCGCTTACCGTGATCCTGGGGGTGAAACTGTGGTGAATCGTGTCGTTGTCGGGGCCCACTACGGGCTGAAGGACTGGCTGGGCCAGCGTGTGACAGCCGTTGTGATGGCCGTGTATACGCTGGTCTTCGCGGCCGGCGTGCTGGCCATGGGCGAGTTGAACTACGAGAACTGGCGCGGTCTGTTCGCAGGCGGATTCATGCGTTTTGCGACTTTCCTGTTCTTCGCGTCGCTGATGTACCACGCATGGGTCGGCGTGCGCGATATCTACATGGACTACATCAAGCCCACCGGCGTGCGCCTCGTGCTGCATGCGGTGACCGTCCTCCTGCTGATCGGCTATCTGGGCTGGGCAGCACAAGTTCTCTGGAGACTGTAAGTGAGCGTACCTGTCCGCAAGTTTGATGCAGTGATCGTCGGCGCCGGCGGCGCCGGCCTGCGTGCCGCCATCCAGCTTTCCGAAGCCGGTCTGCGCACTGCCGTGCTGTCGAAAGTCTTCCCCACGCGCTCGCATACGGTGGCCGCCCAGGGCGGCGTCGCGGCGTCGCTCGGCAATTCCGAGGAGGACCACTGGCACTGGCACATGTATGACACGGTCAAGGGTTCCGACTGGCTCGGCGACCAGGACGCGATCGAGTTCATGTGCCGCAAGGCCAACGAGGTCGTCATCGAACTCGAGCACTACGGCATGCCGTTCGACCGCCTCGACAGCGGCAAGATCTATCAGCGTCCGTTCGGCGGGCACATGTCGAACTTCGGCGAAAAGCCGGTGCGCCGCTCCTGTGCCGCCGCGGACCGCACCGGTCACGCGATGCTGCACGCGATGTACCAGCGCAACGTGAAGGCCAATACGCAGTTTTTCATCGAATGGATGGCGCTTGACCTCATCCGCGACGAAGAGGGCGACGTGGTCGGCGTGACGGCGATGGAGATGGAAACCGGCGAGGTTTTCGTGTTCCACGCGAAGGCGGTTCTGTTCGCCACCGGCGGTGCCGGCCGGATCTACCACAGCTCCACCAATGCCTTCATCAACACCGGTGACGGTGTCGGCATGGCCGCGCGTGCCGGCATTCCGCTGGAAGACATGGAGTTCTGGCAATTCCACCCGACCGGCGTTGCCGGCGCGGGCGTGCTGATCACCGAGGGCGTGCGCGGGGAAGGCGGCATCCTTCGCAACGCCGACGGCGAGCGTTTCATGGAGCGCTACGCCCCGAACGCCAAGGACCTCGCGTCGCGCGACGTCGTGTCGCGCGCCATGGTGACGGAGATCAACGAAGGTCGTGGTTGCGGTCCCAACAAGGATCACGTGATGCTGGATATCACCCACCTCGATCCGGCCACCATCATGAAGCGCCTGCCCGGCATCCGCGAGATCGGCATCCAGTTCGCCGGCGTCGACGCGATCAAGGAGCAGCTGCCGGTGGTGCCGACCTGTCACTATCAGATGGGCGGCATCCCGACCAATTACAACGGTGAAGTCGTGGTGCCGAAGGACGGCAACATGAGTGCGCCGGTACGCGGCTTCTACGCCGCGGGCGAATGCGCCTGCGCGTCGGTGCACGGCGCGAACCGCCTCGGCACGAATTCCCTGCTCGACCTGCTGGTGTTCGGCAAGTCGTCGGGCGAATCCATGGTCGAGTACATCAAGGCGCAACCGGCCGCGCACAAGCCGCTGCCGGCCAATGCCGCCGACTTCTCGCTGTCGCGCCTGAACCGTCTCAACACACAGACCGGCGGCGCCGCGGTCGGTGAAACGCGGCTCGCCATGCAGCGCACCATGCAGAAGCACTGCGGCGTGTTCCGCTTCAAGGACATGCTGGCCGAAGGCGTCAGCAGGATCTGCGAAATCCAGAAGATGGCGGCCACGACGGAAATCCGCGACAAGTCGAACGTGTTCAACACGGCGCGACTCGAAGCGCTCGAGCTGGACAACCTGATCGAAGTCGCCCGCGCCACCATCGTGTCGGCCAACGCGCGCACGGAGTCACGCGGCGCGCACGTGCGTGACGATGCGCCGGATACACCGGAACGCCCGAACGGCCGCGACGACTCGACCTGGCTCAAGCACACGCTGTGGCACCGCGACGGCGACAGGCTCGAGTACAAGCCGGTCAACATGAATCCGCTCACCGTCGAATCCATCGCGCTCAAGACGCGCGCCTACTGAGGATCCCGGAATGACTGCCCGTACCGTCCAATTCAGCATCTACCGCTACGATCCCGACCGGGACGAAAAGCCCTACATGCAGTCGATCTCGCTCGAGCTCGACGGCACCGAACGCAAACTGCTCGATGCGCTGATGAAGCTCAAGGACAAGGATGACTCGCTGTCCTTCCGCCGCTCCTGTCGCGAAGGCGTGTGTGGTTCCGACGCCATGAACATCAACGGCAAGAACGGCCTGGCCTGCCTGACCGACATGGCGACCATCGCCGAGCCCATCGTGCTGCGCCCGCTGCCCGGCTTGCCGGTCGTGCGCGACCTCATCGTCGACATGACGCAGTTCTTCAAGCAGTACCACTCGATCAAGCCCTACCTGATCAATCCGGAACATCCGCCGGAGCGCGAGCGCCTGCAGTCGCCGGAAGACCGTGAAGAACTGAACGGCCTCTACGAGTGCATCCTGTGCGCCTGCTGTTCCACGGCCTGCCCGTCGTTCTGGTGGAATCCGGACAAGTTCGTCGGACCGGCCGGCCTGCTCGCCGCCTACCGCTTCATCGCCGACACGCGTGACGAAGCGACGAGCGAGCGCCTGGACAATCTCGAGGATCCGTACCGCCTGTTCCGCTGCCACAGCATCATGAATTGCGTCGACGTCTGCCCGAAGGGCCTGAACCCGACGCGCGCCATCGGCAAGATCAAGGACATGATGGTCAGGCGGGCAGTCTGATGGCGGACGACGCGAGCGCCCCGCAGCAGGCGGGTTCCGGCCGGCTGCTCTGGCACTGCCGGCGCGGGCTGCTGGAGCTGGACCTGATCCTGCAGCGCTTCGTCGACACGCGTCTGGAAAAGTTGGGAGATATTCAGAGGGCAGAGCTGTTTGAACTGCTCCAGTATGACGACATCACCTTGTTGGCGATCGTCAGCGGACGCGAAGAATGTGAGGAGACGCGTCTGAAGGGGGTGGTCGATCTGCTTCGCGCCAGTTGAAGGTGCTGCGTTCGGCCCGTGCAATTTTCAGGAAGTGAAGAGGTTAGACATGACAAATCAACGCACCGCGACGCTGACCATAGATGGGCAGAGCACCGAGTTCCCTATCATGGGCGGCACGGTCGGACCCGAAGTGGTCGATATCCGTACGATGTACGGCAAGACCGGCATGTTCACGTACGACACCGGCTACCTCTCCACGGCCAGTTGCAAGTCGTCCATCACCTATATTGACGGCGACAAGGGCGAGCTGTGGTATCGCGGTTACCCGATCGAGCAGCTCGCGGAACACTGCGACTTCCTCGACGTGTGCTACCTGCTGAAGAACAGCGAGCTGCCGAACGCCGCCGAGAAGGAAGACTACGTCAGCCAGATCAAGCGCCATACGCTGGTGCATGAACAGCTCGCGCGCTTCTACGCCGGCTTCCGTCGTGACGCTCACCCGATGGCCATAATGGCTGGCGTGGTCGGCGCGCTGTCGGCCTTCTATCACAATGCGATGGACATCTCGGACCAGGCGCATCGCGACATCTCGATCAATCGCCTGATCGCCAAGATGCCGACCATCGCGGCCATGGCCTACAAGTACTCGATCGGCCAGCCGTTCATGTACCCGCGCAACGACCTGTGCTACGCCGGCAACTTCATGCACATGATGTTCGGCACGCCGTGCGAGGAATACAAGCCGAATCCGGTACTGGTGAAGGCGCTCGACCGCATCTTCACGCTGCACGCGGATCACGAGCAGAACGCATCGACCTCGACCGTCCGTCTGGCCGGCTCGTCCGGAGCCAACCCGTACGCAGTCATCGCGGCCGGCATCGCCTGCCTGTGGGGCCCGGCACACGGTGGCGCGAATGAAGCCTGCCTGCAGATGCTGGAAGAGATCGGTGACGTGTCGCGCGTTCCCGAATTCATCAAGCGCGCCAAGGACAAGAACGACAGCTTCAAGCTGATGGGCTTCGGTCACCGCGTCTACAAGAATTTCGACCCGCGCGCCAAGCTGATGCGCCAGACCTGCTACGAAGTGCTGACCGAACTCGGCCTGGAAAACGACCGCCTGTTCAAGCTGGCGATGGAACTGGAAAGGATCGCGCTGGAGGACGAGTACTTCATCGAGAAGAAGCTCTATCCGAACGTCGATTTCTACTCCGGCATCGTGCAGAAGGCGCTCGGCATTCCGACCTCGATGTTCACCTGCATCTTCGCGCTTGCACGTACCATCGGCTGGATCACGCAGTGGAACGAAATGATCACCGATGCGGAATACAAGATCGGCCGCCCGCGCCAGCTGTACGTGGGTCCGGCCCGTCGCGACGTTCCCGCACGCTGAGGCCGCAACACCCGGCGGTCACGCGGAGACCGCCGGGAATTCAACCAAACCGCATGCTGCAGGCCTTCTCGAATTTTCGCGAGACGGAAGGGCTCATCGCACGACAGGTGCCGTGATGCCCGACCGCGTGAAAATCGTGACAACAAGCCCGGGCCACCCCGGGCGGAGGAGCGAGTCATGATGCAGATGTTGAGCAATTCCTATCTCTTCGGGGGCAACGCGCCCTTCGTCGAGGATCTGTACGAGTCCTACCTCGTCAATCCGGGGTCCGTTCCGGACGCCTGGCGAACCTATTTCGAATCCCTGCAGCATCTGCCCGGCGCGGCGTCCGACGTTGCGCATGCTCCCGTCGTCGCGTCCTTTGCCGAAATGGCCAAGCGCGGCCCGGTGCGTACCGCAGCTGCTTCCGGTGACGACAAGCGCCAGGTCGGCGTGCTGCAGATGATCAATGCCTACCGTTTTCTGGGCAACCGCTGGGCGCAGCTCGATCCGCTCAAGCGCGCCGAACGGCCGGACATTTCGGAACTGGAACCGTCGCACTACGGCTTCACGGAGGCCGACCTCGGCGACGTGTTCAGCACCGGTTCTTTCCGCTTCCCGCAGGATGACCGCGCCAGCCTGCGCGAGATTCTCGAAGCGGTGCGTCAGGTGTATTGCGGCAGCATCGGCGCCGAATACATGTACATGACGGATATCGCCCAGAAGCGCTGGATACAGTCGCGACTGGAGCCGATGCGCGGCAACTACGGCCATACGCCGGACGAGCGCAAGCACCTGCTCGAACGCGTGACGGCGGCCGAGACGATGGAGCGCTACCTGCACACGAAGTACGTCGGCCAGAAGCGCTTCTCGCTCGAAGGCGGTGAATCGACCATCGTTGCGATGGACGAACTGGTGCGCGTCGCGGCCGGACTCGGTACCCAGGAAATCGTCATCGGCATGGCGCACCGCGGCCGTCTCAACGTACTGGTGAACATCCTCGGCAAGTCACCGTCGATGCTGTTCTCGGAATTCGAGGGCAAGGTCGTTGCGGACGAGCTGTCCGCGGGCGACGTCAAGTACCACATGGGCTTCTCGTCGGATGTGAATACGCCGTCGGGCCCGGTCCATCTGACGCTCGCCTTCAATCCGTCGCACCTCGAAATCGTGAACCCCGTCGTGGCCGGTTCGGTGTATGCCCGCCAGCGCCGTCGCGGTGACCGCACGGGTACCCAGGTGGTGCCCGTCATCCTGCATGGCGACGCGGCAGTGGCCGGGCAGGGCGTCAATCAGGAAATGCTCAACTTCTCGCAGACGCGCGGCTATGGCGTCGGCGGCACCGTTCACATCATCGTGAACAACCAGATCGGCTTCACCACGTCCGATCCGCGCGACTACCGTTCCTCGCTGTACTGCACCGACATCTTCAAGATGGTCGAGGCACCGATCTTCCACGTCAATGGCGACGACCCGGAAGCGGTTGCCTTCGTGACCCGGATGGCGATGGATTTCCGTGCGGAATTCAAGAAGGACGTCGTCATCGACATCATCTGCTACCGCAAGCTCGGTCACAACGAGCAGGACGAGCCGATGGTGACGCAGCCGCTGATGTACAAGAAGATCGCCGCGCACCCGGGCACGCGCAAGCTGTATGCCGACCGGCTGATATCGCAGGGCCTCATCGACGAAGCCACGCCGGACCAGATGGTGGCCGACTACCGCGCCGCACTCGACGAAGGCCGTCTGGTGCAGGACCCGGTGCTCACCAATCACCAGCGCCGGTTTGCAGTCGACTGGACGCCGTTCATGAAGCAGGCCTACACCGACGAGTGCGACACGCGCGTGCCGCGCGAGGAGCTGGCGCGGCTGGGCGCACGTCTGACCGCTGTGCCGGAGGGCTTCACGCTGCATTCGCGTGTGCAGAAAATCATGGACGATCGCATGGCGATGGTTCAGGGCACGCAGCCGGTGGACTGGGGCATGGGCGAGAACCTCGCCTACGCGACCTTGCTGGTCGCCGGTTACGGCGTACGCGTATCCGGCGAGGACTGCGGTCGCGGCACCTTCTTCCACCGCCACGCGGTGCTGCACGACCAGAAGCGCGAGCGCTGGGACAGCGGCAACCACATGCCGCTGCAGCACCTGCAGGAGAACCAGGCGCCGTGCGTCGTCATCGACTCCGTGCTGTCCGAAGAGGCGGTGCTGGCGTTCGAATATGGCTACGCAACAACCGAGCCGAACGAACTCGTGGTCTGGGAAGCGCAGTTCGGTGACTTCGCCAATGGCGCGCAGGTCGTGTTCGACCAGTTCATCAGTTCCGGCGAAGCCAAGTGGGGACGCCTGTGCGGCCTCACCATGATGTTGCCGCACGGCTTCGAAGGACAGGGACCGGAGCATTCGTCGGCGCGTATCGAGCGCTGCATGACGCTGTCGGCCCAGGCCAACTGGCAGGTGACGGTGCCGACGACGCCGGCGCAGATCTTCCACTTGCTGCGTCGCCAGATGCTGCGCAAGGTGCGCAAGCCGCTCGTCATCATCACGCCGAAATCGCTGCTTCGCCACAAGGACGCCGTGTCCTCGCTCGACGAACTGGCGAACGGCCGCTTCCAGCCGGTCATCCCGGAGATCGACGAACTGGACGACAAGGCCGTCGAGCGCGTCATCATGTGCAGCGGCAAGATCTACTACGAACTGCTGGCCTACCGCCGGGCGCAGGACATCAAGAATGTCGCCATCGTGCGGCTGGAGCAGGCCTACCCCTTCCCGAAGGACGAGGTGTCCGCCCAGGTGTCGCGCTACACGAACGTGAAGGGCGTCATCTGGTGTCAGGAAGAGCCGCGCAACCAGGGCATGTGGTACTGGCTGGTGTCCCGTCAGCACCTCGGCAAGGCCGTGGGCGAGCTCAAGCTGGAACTCGTGTCGCGACCGGCGTCTGCTTCGCCGGCGGTCGGATACAGCGCCAAGCATCTGGCGCAGCAGAAGCAGGTTATCGAAGAAGCGTTCGCGGGAGTGGGGCGCTGAATCGCCCCCGTCAGGGAGACAGGATCAAATGCTTATTGAAGTGAAAGTTCCTCAGCTGTCCGAGTCAGTGGCCGAAGCGACGCTTGTGACCTGGCACAAGAAGGTCGGTGAAGCGGTTGCGCGTGACGAAAATCTGATCGACATCGAAACCGACAAGGTCGTGCTCGAAACCCCCGCGCCGGACGCCGGCGTGCTGGTTGCCATCATCAAGCAGGACGGCGCGCTGGTCACCAGCGGCGAGCTGATTGCGCAGATCGACACCGACGCCAGGGCGAGCGCCGCGGTACCCGCAGCGGAAGCGGAAAAGGCGCCTGCGGCGGCACCGGCGGCGGCGGCCAGCGCCGCGCCGGCCAGCCCGGCGGCGCGCAAGATCATGGATGAGCGCGGCGTCAACCCCGCCGACGTGCAGGGCACCGGTCGCGACGGCCGCATCACCAAGCCCGACGCCATGGGCCGCAGTGCTGCCCCGGCGGCGTCGCCTGCCGCTGCGCCGGCGCCGCGCGCGCCTGCTGCACCCGTGGCCGCGCCGGCCGCGTCATTGCCGCAGCCGCCGTCGCCGGTGCTGATCGACGACGTGCTGGCCGATCGTCCGCTGCAACGCGTGCCGATGTCGCGCCTGCGTGCGCGCGTCGCCGAGCGTTTGCTGCAATCGCAGTCACAGAACGCCATCCTGACCACGTTCAATGAAGTGAACATGGCGCCGGTGATGGAGTTGCGCAAAAAATACGCCGAGAAGTTCGAGAAGACGCACGGCGTCAAGCTTGGCTTCATGTCCTTCTTCGTGAAGGCTGCGCTGCAGGCGCTGCGCAAGTTCCCGTTGCTCAACGCGTCGGTGGACGGCACGGACATCGTCTATCACGGTTTCTTCGACATCGGCATCGCCGTCGGCAGCCCGCGCGGTCTGGTTGTGCCCATCCTGCGCGACGCGGACCAGATGAGTTTTGCCGACATCGAGCTGAAGATCGCCGAGTTCGGCCAGAAGGCGAAGGACGGCAAGCTGTCCATCGAAGAGCTGACCGGCGGCACCTTCTCGATCTCCAACGGCGGGGTGTTCGGCTCGATGCTGTCGACGCCCATCATCAACCCGCCGCAGTCGGCCATCCTCGGCATCCATGCCACGAAGGAGCGGCCGGTGGCCGAGAACGGCCAGGTGGTGATCCGCCCGATCAACTATCTTGCAATGTCGTACGACCATCGCATCATCGACGGCCGCGAAGCGGTACTCGGGCTGGTGACGATGAAGGAAGCGCTGGAGGATCCGGCGCGCCTGCTGTTTGACGTTTGAGGAAGCACTCCGGACGGGAGAAGACGACGCCTGCGTGTCCGCGCGGAGCGTCGTCCACCGCCCATATGACCCATCGTGAAGTCTGCGCCATGCGGGCAGGAGCGTGGCCTCCTGCCGGTGGCCCATTGTGGAGCAACCATGTCCAAAGAATTTGATGTCGTCGTGATCGGTGCCGGTCCCGGCGGATACGTCGCCGCCATCCGCGCGGCACAGCTCGGCCTGAGCGCCGCCTGCGTCGAGTACAACAACTACGCCGACCCGAAGGGCGAAGTCCGCCTTGGCGGTACCTGCCTGAACGTCGGCTGCATCCCGTCCAAGGCGCTGCTGCAGTCGTCGGAACTGTTCGACCAGGCGAATCACAGCTTCGTCATGCACGGCATCTCCGTCACGTCCCCGAGCATGGATGTCGGCGTGATGATGAAGCGCAAGGACAACATCGTCGGTCAGCTCACGACCGGCATACGCGGCCTGTTCAAGAAGAACAACGTGACGCTGCTGAGCGGTCTGGGCAGCTTCGCCGGGCGCGAAGGCGAACGGTGGAAGGTGGCGGTGACGCGCAACGGCGACACCGAGCACGTGCTGGCTCGCCACGTCATCGTGGCCACCGGCTCGCGTGCCCGCCATCTGCCGGGCATCGAGGTCGACAACGAAATCATCTGCGACAACGAGGGTGCGCTTGATTTCGATTCCGCGCCGAAGAAGCTCGGCGTCATCGGTGCCGGCGTCATCGGTCTCGAACTGGGCAGTGTGTGGAAGCGCCTCGGCGCCGAGGTGACGATACTGGAAGCCGCGCCCGACTTTCTCGCCGCCGCGGATGCCGCGATCACCAAGGAAGCCTGGAAGGTGTTCACGGCGAAGCAGAAGCTCGGCGTAAAGCTGGGCGCGAAGATCGGCAAGGTGGAACGCACCGCTGACGGCGTGCGCGTGGAATACGAACACAAGGACGCGCAGCACGTGCTGGAGTGCGACCGCCTCATCGTGTCGGTCGGCCGCATGCCGAACACCGAAGGGCTGAATGCCGAAGCCGCCGGACTGAAGATCAGCGAACGCGGCTTCATCGAGGTCGACGCACAGGGGCGCACGAACCTGCCGAACGTGTGGGCGGTCGGTGACGTGGTGCCGGGTCCGATGCTGGCGCACAAGGGCATGGAAGAGGGTGTCATGGTCGCGGAGTGCATCGCCGGCCAGAAGGGGCACGTCAATCACGACACCGTGCCCTGGGTCATCTACACCCATCCGGAAATCGCCTGGGTCGGCAAGACCGAGGCACAGCTCAAGGCCGACGGCATCGAGTACAAGACCGGGCAGATCCCGTTCGCCGCCAACGGCCGTGCGCTGGGGCAGGGCGACACCACGGGCTTCGTGCGCATGTACGCGTGTGCGAAGACCGATCGCATCCTCGGTGTGCACGTCATCGGCAACCACGCGTCGGAACTCATCGCCGAAGCGGTCGTGGCGATGGAATTCGGCGCCTGCTCGGAAGACATCGCACGCATCTGCCATGCACACCCGACCTTGTCGGAGGTCATGCACGAAGCCGCGCTGGCCTGCGACAAGCGCCCGCTGCACTTCTGACACACCGGACTGCACGACGATGCCGCACCAGATCCTGAAGGTTGCCGAGCGGGGCATGATGGATACCTTCGAGGCGACGCTGAAGACGCGCGGCTATGTGGCTGATGCTTCACAGCGTGCCGCCGCGCTGCGCCTGCAGCAGCTCTACACGGAGCTGATCGGGTTCAAGGCGGCGCGCCGCACGCAGTGGCGCAAGCTGCTGTCGCGCGCGCAGCCGCCGCGCGGCGTCTACTTCTGGGGCGGCGTCGGCCGTGGCAAAAGCTTCCTGATGGACTGCTTCTATGACGCCGTGCCGTACCGGCGCAAGCGGCGCGTCCATTTTCACGCCTTCATGCAGCAGGTGCATGAAGCGCTGAGGCAGCACAAGGCCGACCCGGATCCGCTCGCCAGCGTCGCAGATGAACTGGCGCGCGCCACCCGCCTGCTGTGCTTCGACGAGTTCCACGTGTCCGACATCGCGGACGCGATGATTCTCGGGCGCCTGGTCGACGCGTTGTTCGAACGCGGTGTCGTATTCGTTGCCACCTCCAACTATCCGCCGGACGGGCTTTACCCGAACGGCCTGCAGCGCCAGAACTTCCTGCCGACGATCGAATTGCTGAAGAAGCGGCTCGAAGTGTTCGAACTCGATGCGGGCACCGACTACCGGCTGCGGTCGCTCGAACGCATGGACATGTACGTGGTGCCCGGCGGCGCACAGGCGGATGCGAAACTCGCCAGCGATTTCGTGCAGATCTGCGGCGAGCCGTGTCCGCCCGGACCGCTGGAAATACTCGGCCGCCAGCTCAAGACGCGCGACCGCTCGCTGGGCGCCGCGTGGTTCGATTTCACCGAAATCTGCGGCGGTCCGCGTTCGCAGAACGACTACCTCGAACTGGCCCGCCGCTACCACTCGATACTCGTGTCCAACATCCCGAAAATGGGACGCGACCAGGCCAATGAAGCGCGCCGCTTCACCTGGTTGGTCGACGTGCTGTACGACTTCCGCGTCAAGCTCATCGTGTCGGCCGACGTGGAGGCGCAGGATCTCTACACCGACGGTCCGCACGCCAACGAATTCACCCGCACCGTCAGTCGCCTGATCGAGATGCGCACGCGTGATTACCTCGCGTCGGCGCACCGCGTGGATTTCGACGGCGCGCCCCAGGCTGCGGCCTGAACGGGCCTTGGCGCCCGGCCGGATCGCCCGCCACAACGGGTGATTTCCCTTTGATGTAGGCTGACAGCTTTCTTCCCCGGAGAGCTCTGCATGCAAGGGTTTCGATCAATGTGGACGCGCGGGCTTGCCGCGACGCTCTTCGTTCTTGCCTCGGCAGCAGCGACAGCCCAGGTCAAGCTGGACATCATTTCGCTGCAGCACCGCACTCCGGAGCAGGTGCTGCCGGCGCTGCGTCCGCTGGTCGGCGACGGTGCCGCGCTGTCGGGCGCGAACAACCGCATCTTCATACGTGGCGACGCCGCCGTTCGCGCCGCGGTGAAGCAGGCCGTCGCGGCGATCGACACGCCGTTGCGCAGCCTGATGATTTCCGTACGCCAGGACAACGACGACTCGCTGGGCCGCGACGGCGCCGCGCTGTCCGGCAGCGTGCGTTCGGGTTCGGTGACGGCAGGCGTGCCTGACGATGGCCGTGCTGGCGCCGTCGTCGAGCAGCGCGGTGCCGACGGGCGCGTCGCCGCACGCGTCTGGTCAACCCGCGGCGATGCGTCGGATCGCCTGTCGCAGCGCGTGCAGGTGGTCGAAGGGGGGGCCGCCTTCATCCAGATCGGCCAGTCCATCCCTCTGTCCTTCAGCCAGCAGACGGTCACGCCGGGCGGCGCCATCGTCACCCAGGGAACCGAGTACCGCGACATCGGCAGCGGCTTCTACGCCGTGCCGCGCGTAAGCGGCGATCAGGTCACCTTGGACATCTCTCCGCAGAAGGAATCGCTGTCCGACACGCAGTACGGCGAGATCCGCAGCGCGCGTCTCGTCAGCACGGTGCGCGGACGCCTCGGCGAGTGGATGGAGCTGGGTTCGAGCGGCTACACCGAACAGCTGGCCGAACGGGGCGTCACCCGCTACGGCACGCGCGATGCGCAGCAGCAACGCCGGGTGTGGGTGAAGGTCGATGTCGTGCAGTGATCCGTGCTTCATGAATTTCCCTAGCCGAGCTTAATTCGGCTCGCGACGCGCAGTCGCGCCGCGCGGCCGATACTGCAAGTGCGCTGAACACTGGCGCACTTTCAATCACGGACTGTCAGGAGATGAACATGAACTGGGAAACCCCGAAGGCGACCGATCTGCGCTTTGGTTTTGAAATCACCATGTACGTCGCCAACCGCTGAGCGCGTGGCTGCCTGACGGACGCCGGTCCGTCGGGTCTTGCACTTCCCGGGCGCGCCGCTGGCTGACCGGCGCGTTGCGGACGGATTCGACAACTGGCCAGGCACCGTGAGTGCCGGCAAACGACATGAGTGTCCGACGACGGACACCGGAGGAGAGGCATGAGACTGCACGTACTGGGTTCAGGAGCGGGCGGCGGTTTCCCGCAGTGGAACTGCAACTGTCCCAACTGCGACGGCCTGCGCAAGGGCTCGATCAAGGCGCGCGCACGCACGCAGTCGTCGGTTGCGGTTACCGGCGACGACGAGAACTGGGTGCTCTTCAACGCCTCGCCCGACATCCTCACGCAACTCCAGCAATTCCCCGAACTGCAACCGGCGCGCGCGCTGCGCGACACCGCGATAAAGGCCATCGTGCTGATAGACGGCCAGATCGACCACACGACCGGCCTCTACATGCTGCGCGAACATCGCCAGCCGCATGAAATCTGGTGCACGGCACCGGTGCAGGAAGACCTGACGCAGGGCAATCCGCTGTTCCGCCTGCTCGGCCACTACTGCGGCGTGAACTGGAATCCGCTGCCGATCGACGAATCAGTATTCGAAATGAAGGGTGTGGCCGGTCTGCGCTTCCACGCACACGGCCTGCGCAGCAACGCACCGCCGTATTCACCGCGGCGCGACAATCCGGTGCCGGGTGACAACATCGGCGTCACCATCGAAGACACGCGCAGCGGCAAGCGCATCTACTACGCGCCGGGCCTGGTCGACATCGAGCCCCACGTGTGGGCCGCGATGCAGGCGGCCGACGTGGTGCTGGTGGATGGCACCTTCTGGACGGATGACGAAATGATCGCGCTCGGCGCGTCGAAGAAATACGCGCGCGACATGGGCCACCTGCAGCAAAGCGGCTCCGGCGGCATGATGGAGTGGCTGGACAAGCTGCCCGCGACGACGCGCAAGATCCTCATCCACATCAACAACACGAACCCGATCCTGAACGAGGACAGCCCGCAGCGCCGCGAGCTGGAAGCGCGCGGCATCGAGGTCGCCCACGACGGAATGGACATCACGGCATGAGCACGCAAGAACCCTGGGATCACGAACAGTTCGAGGCGAAGCTGCGCGAAAAGGGTGCGGCTTACCACATCCATCATCCTTTCAACGTCATGCTCAATACCGGCAAGGCGAGCCGTGAGCAGATCCGCGGCTGGGTGGCCAACCGCTTCTACTACCAGATCGCCATTCCGGTGAAGGACGCGGCCGTGCTGTCGAACACGCCGGACCGGGCGGTCCGCCGGCAGTGGATACAGCGCATCCTCGACCACGACGGCTACGAGATCACCGCGCCGGACGGCACGACGGTGCGCGACGAAGGCGGCATCGAGGCGTGGATCAAGCTGGGCGAGGCGACCGGCCTCACGCGCGAGGAAATCGTCGACCTGCGCCACGTGGTGCCCGGCGTGCGCTTCGCCGTCGACGCCTACATCAACTTCGCACGCCAGCGCCCCTGGCAGGAAGCAGTGTGCTCGTCACTGACCGAACTGTTCGCGCCGAAGATCCACAAGGAACGCCTCGCCAACTGGCCGGAGCACTACCCCTGGATCGAGTCCTCGGGCCTGCAGTATTTCCGCAACCGCGTGTCGCAGGCGCGGCGCGACGTGGAGCAGGGGCTTGCCGTGACGCTGGATCATTTCGACACGCGTGACATGCAGGAACGCGCGCTCGACATCCTGCAGTTCAAGCTCGACGTGCTGTGGACCATGAATGATGCGATGGCCACCGCATACGGCGTGACCAAGTGAGTGACGACATGACGCACGAGAGCGGAATCAACCGTGAAACGGTGCCGAAGGTCGGGCGCAACTTCCGCATCCAGTGGGAGCCGGCACAGGATGCCTACGTGCTGCTCTACCCGGAAGGCATGGTCAAGCTGAACCAGAGCGCCGGTGAAATCCTCAAGCGCTGCGACGGCGCAGCCAATGTGGGCGACATCGTCGCTGACCTCGAATCGACCTTCAATGCGCAGGGCCTCGAGGGCGACGTGATCCGCTTCATCGAACTCGCCGTCCAGCAGAAATGGGTGGAATGACATGACTGATCCAGCCGAAGCCAGCGTGGCGCAGAACGCCGCCGCGAAGATCGGGCCACCGTTGTGGCTGCTCGCGGAACTGACCTATCGCTGTCCGCTGCACTGCGTGTACTGCTTCAATCCGGTCGACTTCGCGAAGCACGAAGACGAACTGACGACCGAACAGTGGTTCAGGGTGCTGCGCGAGGCGCGCGAACTGGGGTCGGTGCAGTGCGGTTTTTCAGGCGGCGAGCCGATGCTGCGTGACGACCTTGAACTCATCGTCGGCGAGGCGCATCGCCTTGGCTACTACACCAATCTGCTGACCTCCGGCATCGGTCTGAACGAAAAGCGCATCGACGCGCTGAAGGAGGCCGGTCTGGACCACATCCAGCTGTCCTTCCAGGATTCGACGCGGGAAATGAACGACTTCCTGTCATCGACGCGCACCTTCGACCTGAAGCGCCGCGTGGCAGACCTGATCAAATCCCGTGGCTACCCGATGGTGATGAACTGCACCATCCACCGCCACAACATCGACCATATCGAAGCCATCCTGCAGCTCGCGTCCGACATCGACGCCGAATACGTCGAACTGGCCAACACCCAGTACTACGGCTGGGCGCAGGTGAACCGCGACCAGCTGCTGCCGTCACGCGAACAGCTGGAGCGCGCCGAGCGCATCACCAACGAATGGCGTGCGACGCACGGCAACAAGATGAAGCTGTTCTTCGTCGTGCCGGATTACTACGAGAAGCGGCCCAAGAAGTGCATGAACGGCTGGGGCAACATCTTCCTCACCATCGCACCGGACGGCAAGGCCTTGCCCTGTCACACCGCGCGCATGCTGCCGGGGCTGGAGTTCCCCAGCGTGCAGGCGTCGTCGATCCGCGAAATCTGGTACGAATCCGAGGGCTTCAACCGCTATCGCGGTACCGGCTGGATGAAAGAGCCCTGTGCCAGCTGCCCGGAGAAGGAAATCGATCTGGGCGGTTGCCGCTGCCAAGCCTATATGGTGGCAAATGACCCCGCAGCCGCCGACCCGGTGTGCGACAAGTCGCCGCTGCACGGCCGGATCACCGACGTCGTCGCGCTCGCCCAGCAGCCTGGCAACCCGGCCCAGAGCAAGCCCCTGATCTATCGCGGCCCGAAGGAATCGCTGAAGCTCGACCGGCCGTTCTGAGGCAGGCCAGTCATTGAGCGGGGGTGAGGCCTGAAAGTCAGGTCTCACCCCCGCAGCCGTCTACGGCTGCATGCGCATGCCGTCCTCGGCGAATGTCACCTTGCCGGCAAATGATCTGGCGATGGATGCGCGAACGTCATCGTGCGCGTGCTCGACTGCGGGTGACAGGTGGCCGAGCAGCAGCGAGCCGACAGCGGCGTCGCGTGCGACTTCGCCGATGACGGCGGGGGGCGAGTGCAGTGTGTAGAGCACGGGCGGCGAGCCCGGCGGGTCGAGCACCACGCTGTTGAAGACGAGCAGCGAACTGCCGCGCGCAATCTGGCGCAGGCCGGCCAGGCCCTCGGCATCGACGTCGCCGCTGAACGTGACGCTGCGTCCGGCGTAGTCGACGCGGTAGATGACGGCCGGGGCGTCGCGGTGGTGGCCCGCCACGGCAGAGATCACGAGTCCGTCCTCGCTGAGCAGCGTCTGCATCCGGGACGTGCCGACGTCGGACGCGGTGATCGTCATCGGTGCGGAGAATGCGGGCAGGTAGCTGAACGCGCCGGCCTTGCCGAACAGCAGATCGATGAATGCGCGCGTCGACGGAAAACTCGCGTCGCCCTCGGCGCCGCGATGGCCGGCCGGGCCGAATACGCGGAAGCCGATGTCGCCGCGTGTCGACACCGCCCGCGCCTTGAACAGGCCCGGCAGTTCGCCGACGTGGTCGACGTGCAGATGCGTGAGCAGCACGATGTCGGTGCGCGCCAGCGACAGCCTTGCCTCGCCGAGCCGGGCGAAGGAGCCCGGGCCGGCGTCGACCAGAATGCGCGGCACGCCGTCGAGCAGCACCAGGTGACTGGAGCCGGCACGACCGGTTGCGCCCGGGCCGCCGGAGCCGAGCACGACGACTTCAAGCCGTGCCGGCGTTGCGTCCTGTGCGGCCGCGAGCGGCGAAACGAGTGCGACGCACAGCAGACCGATCTGCCGGGCGCGCGAGAGCAAGGAACCTGGATTCATTGCGGGACCCTTTCCGGATGAGGTGATGGTGTGGTGGGTGCGGGCGCATGCCGGCGTCGATATTCCGTGCATCGGGAGACGACGTCCGTCATGGTACGCGCAAGGCATGGCGGGGGTTGCCGACAGGATGTCGATCACGCGTACCGCGCGTACGTTCCCCTGCAAGGCACGTCGCATGCGTGCGGACGGTTTGATCGCGATCAAGCGGGGCCGGCATTCCGTGAGCGCACTAAGCAATACTCGTTACCATCGGTGTTCGCATGAAGGGAGTCGTCATGACGCAACACGCTGACGGGGACGCGCGCGAACCGGCGTGGCATGCAATGCCTGCCGTCGTGACGCTCGACGCGTTCGCCTCGACAATGGAATCCGGACTGTCCGCCGAGGATGCCCGGCAGCGTCTGGAACGCCACGGCGCCAATGCATTGCCGCCGGCGCCACGGCGCAGCATGTTCAGGCGCCTGCTGGCACAGTTCGACAACGTGCTCATCCACGTACTGTTGGCGGCCGCCGGCGTCACGGCGGTGCTCGGCCATGCGCTCGATTGCGCCGTCATCGTCGGCGTGGTGCTGATCAATGCGGTGATCGGCTTCGTGCAGGAGGGCAAGGCGGAAGACGCGCTCGACGCGATACGCAACATGCTGTCGCCACGCGCCCAGGCGATGCGTGGCGGCCGCCGGCTCGAACTCGATGCCACGCAGCTGGTGCCGGGCGACATCGTGTTCGTCGCCTCCGGAGACCGCGTGCCGGCCGACCTTCGTCTGTTGCGCACGCGTGGCCTGCGCATCGACGAATCGTCACTGACCGGCGAATCGCTGGCGGTGGACAAGGCGCCCGCGCCCAACGCGGCCGACACGCCGCTGGGCGAGCGCAGCGCCATGGCCTGGTCGGGCACGCTGGTGAGCGCCGGGCAGGGAACGGGTGTCGTCGTGGGCACCGGCGGCGCGACGCAGATCGGCCACATCGGCAGGCTGCTGGCCGACGTCGACGCGCTGGCAACCCCGCTCACCCGCAAGATGACGGCCTTCGGCCGCTGGCTCAGCTGGGCCATCCTCGCGCTGGCCGCGCTGGCCTTCGTTTTCGGTACCCGGGTACGCGGCTACGCGGCGGCCGACATGTTCCTGTCGGCGGTCGGGCTCGCCGTGGCGGCCATTCCGGAGGGCCTGCCGGCCATCATGACGGTGGCGCTGGCCATCGGCGTGCAGCGCATGGCGGCCCGGCGCGCCATCATCCGGCGCCTGCCCGTGGTCGAGGCGCTCGGCGCCGTGACCGTCATCTGCAGCGACAAGACCGGCACGCTCACGCGCAACGAAATGACGGTGCAGCGCATCTTCACCGCCAGCGGCGATTTCGCCGTCACCGGTGCGGGCTATGCGCCCGAGGGCAGCTTCAGCCTCGACGGCCGGACATGCGAACTGCCGGCCCATCCGGAACTGACGGAAATCGGCCGCGTTGCGTTGCTGTGCAACGAGGCGGCGCTGCACGACGACGGCGACGGCCGCTGGACGCTGACCGGTGACCCGACCGAAGGCGCGCTGCTCACGCTCGGACTGAAAGCCGGTCTGGACCCGGCGTTCGAGCGCAACGCGCTGCCGCGCCTGGACAGCATTCCGTTCGAATCCGAACACCGGTACATGGCGACGCTGCACCACGACCATCGCGGCCGCGCCTTCGTGCTGCTCAAGGGCGCGCCGGAACGCCTGCTCGACCTGTGTCCGGTCGAGCGTCACGATGGTGATGCAAGACTGCTCGCGTCGGCGCGCTGGCACGACGGCATGCAGGCGCTGGCCGGCGACGGCATGCGTCTGCTTGCGGTGGCGATCAAGCCGCTCGAGTCGATGCAGTCGGTGCTCACCTTCGACGACATCGACGCGGGCGGCTTCACGCTGCTCGCCGTGCTGGGCCTGAGTGATCCGCCGCGCGCCGAGGCGGTCGAGGCAGTGGCACGCTGTCGCAGCGCGGGCATCCGCGTGTGCATGATCACCGGCGACCACGCTGCGACCGCCCGTGCCATCGGCGAGCGCCTGGCGCTTGCACCGCTGCCGCTGAAGGTGCTCACCGGCAGTGATGTCGAACGCATGGATGACGCCGCGCTGCGCGACGCAGTGGCCGACACGGCAATCTTTGCGCGCGCCAGTCCGGAGCACAAACTGCGGCTGGTCAAGGCCCTGCAGGCGCGCGGCGAAATCGTCGCGATGACCGGCGACGGCGTCAATGACGCACCGGCGCTCAAGCGCGCCGACGTCGGCGTGGCCATGGGCGACAAGGGTACCGAAGCCGCAAAGGAGGCCGCCGCCGTGGTGCTCGCCGACGACAATTTCGCGTCGATCGCGGCTGCGGTGGAGGAGGGGCGCACGGTCTATGACAACATCCGCAAGGCCATCGTCTACATCCTGCCGACCGGCGGTGGCGAAGCCGGCATCGTGCTGCTGGCCATCGTGCTCGGGCTGACGATGCCGATCACGCCGGTGCAGATACTGTGGGTCAACATGGTGACCGCGGTGACGCTGTCGCTGGCGCTCGCGTTCGAGCGCCCGGAAGCGGACGTCATGCGCCGCCCGCCGCGCGACCCGCGCGAACCCCTGCTGACCGGCTTCCTGATCTGGCGCATCGCATTCGTGTCGGCGCTGATGGTGCTTGGCGGGCTGTTGCTCTTCCTGCGCGTGACGGGCAACGGCGGATCGGTCGAGCTGGCGCGCACCGTCGTCGTGAATGCGCTGGTCGTCGGCGAGATCGTCTATCTGTTCAACGTGCGCCACCTGACGGCATCGGTGCTGTCGCTCGAAGGCGCGACCGGCAACCGGTACGTGCTTGCCGCGATCGCTGCCCTGCTGGTGATCCAGGCGCTGTTCAATTACCTGCCCGCCGCGAATCTGCTGTTCGGCACGGTGGGGCTGGCCCCATCCGACTGGGGGCCCATCCTGCTGTTCGGCGCAACGCTGATGGGGCTGGTGGAGGCCGAGAAGTGGCTGGTCAGGCAGTGGCTGGCGCGACGCCGTGCGCAAATGCCGCCTTCGCGGAATGCCGGCGCTTGAATGTCCTCCGGCGTGTCTTTCTATTGCGTCTTTCGAGAAGATGATTGAAAACGTTACGCTACCCGTCGACGGCGCTGCCGTTCATCAGACCAATGTCGTCAATCCGGAGGCGGGCACCTTGAATCGACTGAATCACATCCTGGCGGCGACCGATCTTTCCGCGCCGGCCCGCCATGCGGTTGAACGCGCGGCATTGTTGAGCAAGGACACGGTGGCTGCGCTCGATCTGCTGCATGTCGCCAATCTCGCGCCGCTGGAACGGCTGCGGCAACTGATGGGTGCGACGCCGGCCGACATGGAGCAGCGGGTGCTGGATGTCGCGCGGCAAAAGCTCGACGACCTCGCCGCAGCGCTCCGGCAGCGTTATGGCGTCGAGGTGGGTACCCACGTCGTCGCCGGCTCCCTGCTCGCCGAACTGGCCAGGAAAGTGGATGACTTGTCGGCCAGCCTGCTGGTCTGCGGCGCCAAAGGGGAAAGTCTGGTTCGGCCTTTCGTGCTGGGAACGACGGCACAGCGGCTGCTGAGTACCGCGACCTGTCCCGTGCTGGTGGTCAAACAGCAACCCCGCGCCCCTTATCGCCGGGTTCTGGTGCCGGTCGATTTTTCGCCCTCGTCGCTGCGGGCCATCCGGCATGCGCGCGCCATTGCCCCGCACGCGGACATCGTGTTGCTGCATGCCTTCGATGTACCTTTCGAGGGGAAGCTGCGCTATGCCAGCGTGGGTGATGACATCATCAATCACTATCGGATCGTCGCCCGGCGGGAGGCGACGGAAAAGCTGCATGCCTTGCGCGACGAAGCGGGGCTGAACACCCATGACGCCAGTCTGGTCGTGCTGCATGGCGATCCGAGCTTGCGCATCATCGAGCAGGAACAGGAGTGGGACTGCGATCTGATCGTCGTGGGCAAGCACGGGGAAAACCGGCTGGTCGAGGTGTTGCTCGGCAGCGTCACCAAACAGTTGCTGTCCGAAGCGCAGGGCGACGTACTGGTTTCGGTGTGACCATGACCGAAGGCGCGCGGTACATCCGGGTGTCGAGCGAGACCGCCGGCCTGTCCGGAACATCGTTCCGCATGCGTGCACGGGGCGTTTCCGGCTGGCGCGCGGTCGTGCGCAGTGAGGCGGGCTGAATGAACGGCGCCGCGCATTTCCTGGGTGGTCTCGGTCTGTTCCTGCTCGGCATGTGGCTCATGAGCGAAGGCCTCAAGCTGGCGGCCGGATCGGCGCTGGAGCGCATCCTCGCGGACTGGACGCGCACGCGGCCACGCGCGCTGCTGTCCGGCATTCTGGTGACAGGACTGGTGCAGTCGTCGAGCGCGGTCACCGTTGCCATCATCGGTTTCGTCAATGCCGGCCTGCTCACGCTGAGCCAGGCGCTGTGGGTCATTTTCGGCAGCAACGTCGGCACCACGATGACCGGCTGGCTGGTCGCGCTGGTCGGCATCAGCGTCCGGGTCGAGGCGTTCGCGCTGCCGGCCATCGGTTTCGGCATGCTGCTGCGCCTGACCGGCGAAGGCACGCGGCGCGGCTCCGTCGGTACCGCGCTGGCGGGCTTCGGCGTGCTGTTCCTCGGCATCGACGTGCTGCGTGACGCCTTCAGCGGCGTGAGCGCCAATGTGAATATCGACGCCTGGCTGGGCGAAGGCGGTGTCGGCATGCTGTCGGCGGTGCTGCTGGGCGTCGTGCTGACCACGCTGATGCAGTCGTCGAGCGCGGCCATGGCCATCGTGCTGAGCGCGGCCGCGGGCGGTGTGGTGACGCTGCCGGCCGCCGCGGCGACGGTGATCGGCCTGAATCTCGGCACGACGATCACTGCCGTCATCGCTGCGATCTCGGCCACGCCGAACGCCCGTCGTGCGGCGTCGGCCCACGTCGTGTTCAACCTGATCACGGCGTTCGCGGCGCTGCTGACGCTGCCGCTGCTGCTGGCACTGGTCGAGTGGCTGGCCGGCGCGGCGGATCTCGCGGTGACGCCGGCCACCGTGCTGGCTGTGTTTCACAGCGTGTTCAACGTGCTCGGCGTGCTGCTCATGTGGCCGCTGTCGTCCTGGCTGGAGCGCGTGCTGTCCAGGCGCTTCCGTACCGGAGAGGAGGACGAGGGACGCCCGCTTCATCTCGATGCCAACGTGCTGGGCGTGCCGGCGCTGGCACTGAATGCGCTGGCGCTCGAAACGCGCCGGGTCGGCGTGATCACGCGCCGCATGGTGCTGATGGCGCTGGCCGGTGCGGCGCCCGCTGCGCTGGCGCGTGAGCGCGCGGTGCTGGAACGGCTGACCCGCACCGTCGCGCAATTCGTCGTGAGCATTCATCGCAGCGCCATGGGTGAGCGGACGGGCAAGCGGCTGCCGTACGTGCTGCGCCTGCTGCGTGACTACGAAACCATCGCCCAGCTTGCCGTGCAGATCGGGGCGCAGACCGACGGGCGCACAGTGCCCGAGGAAGTGGCCCGGTACGCGGCGCGCTTCGATGACGCAACCCGCAACTGGCTCGCCGAGGCGCTGCCGGGCGACACACCCGGTGTGCCGTCGGCAACGGCGCTGCCGGAAGCCGTGCCGGATGGCTATGCGCTGCTCAAGGACGCGGCGCTGGGCGCGGCGGCGCGCGACGAACTCGGCATTGACCAGATGGAGGCGCTGCTGGAGCGCGCCCGCGCGATGCGCCAGGCGGCCGAGCATGCGGCCAAGGCCCTGGCGCTGCAGCAGCTCGACGAGGCGCACGACGACCTTCGTGAGGAAAACCGCCCCGATGCCGACTGAGCGTCACCCGCTCACGGCAGCCGGCGCGTGTGCGGCTCGAAGCTGAACACTCCGGGCGTGGCCGTATCGACGTCGACGCGGACCCAGCCAAGCCAGGGCGAGCCGTGCGTTTCCAGCCGCGTCACGTTGTCCAGATAGCGGCCATTCTTGCGGTCGAACAAGGGCTGATCGACACGGTAGCGATGGCTGTCGCCATGGATGAGCAACAGCGGCCGGCCAAAGTGCGCGGCCTTGCGCGCCAGACGGTCGAGCAGCGCGCGGTAGCGCTTGACGCCGTGGCCGCGCGCGTAGGCCTCGAAGCGCGGATTCGCGTGAAACACGATCACCATCGCCGCGGCGTCCGCCGCATGCGCCTCGGAGAACGCCGCATCGAGCCAGTCCAGCGTCGCGGCCTCCAGTTGCCGGGTCGGCTTGCCCGGCGGCAGCGGACTGCCCGACACGTTCAGCGTCGCGAACAGCACGCTGCCGTGCCGCCAGCGCATGTTCTCCGGGCAGCATGACTGGCGCGCCGGCGACAGGCGCGCCTGACCCAGCGATTCGCCGTTCCCGTGAAAGCGCGCGCGCCAGGCCGCCAGCCGCTCGAACGGCGCATGACCGCCTGCGGCCGGTCGCGAACAGTCGGCCCATTCGTTGTCGCCGGCCAGCAGCAGCACGGGATGCGTGGAGGCGTCGAGCAGCGCGTGCCGGTCCTCGAGCAGCGCGTCGTCGCACGGGCTGCTGCCGCTCTTGATGTCGCCGACATGGATGGAGAAGGCCAGTGGCTGCGCCGCCTGTGCGGCCAGCATGTCGGCCGCGATGTCGCGTTCGAAGCGGCTGTACGGCACGTCGCCCCAGGCCGCGAAGGAAAACGGCTCCCCGCGCGCGGCACCGGCCATGAGCAACGCCGCCACGATGATCGGGACGCACCGGCGCGCAGGCAGGCGTTGTCCTACAGGCGCGGGGCGCTTGTCCGATGCCCGCGCGCGCGCCAACTTCCTAACCTTGAAACAAGGCGGAAACCCGCAGCGTGCGTGTGTGAAGGCCCGCCTGAACCAGACATTCAACCCGGGGAGAATCATCATGCTCAAGTTGGCCATCATCTTCGCAGTCGTTTCCCTGATTGCCGGCCTGTTCGGCTTTTCCGGCATTGCTGCCGGTGCGGCAGGCATTGCGAAAGTACTGTTCTTCATCTGCATCACGATTTTCGTCGTGCTGCTCGCGCTCGCCCTGTTCGGCATCAGCCTGTTCTCCAGCTAGAACCAGCCACGCATCATCCACAAGGAGCCTCAGATGACCAAGAAGAAAACCTCTTCAGCCGCGCCGCGCGGCACGTCCCTCGTGCTGGACGAAGCGGCGCTGACGAAGGCACGCGCCGATCTGCTCGACGGACCGGTCACGCCAAGTTCCGGCCCGTGGGTCGCCGACATCATCAAGCTGCTGAATGATTCGCTCGCCACGGAACTGGTCTGTGTGCTGCGCTACAAGCGCCACCACTTCACGGCCCACGGCATGTCGGCACCGGCCATCGCGGACGAATTCATGGTGCACGCGAACGAGGAAGCGGCGCACGCCGACCGCATCGCCGAGCGCATCGTGCAGCTCGGCGGTTCTCCGGATTTCTCGCCGACCACGCTGCTCGGACGCAGCCATGCGGACTACGACGAATCGGCCGGCCTGAAGGACATGGTGCGCGCCAACCTCATCGCGGAGCGGGTCGCTGTCGAAAGCTATCGTCAGATGATCGCGCTGATCGGCGACCACGACCCGACGACCCGTCGCCTGCTCGAAGACATCCTCGCGGACGAGGAGGAGCACGCCGACGAGATGCGCGACCTGCTCGAACAATAAGGTCTGGCTGACGGGCGGGAGGTGCCATGCTCACACCATCCATGCAGCACCTCCCGCTCTGGCGTGCCTTGCCGGCAGCGCTGGCATCGGCGCTGGCACTGGCCGCAGGTGCCTGTTCCGTTCTGCCGGTGCGCGAGGGCACGGCCGCGACTCCGGCCGCGGGTGGCCGGCAGGCGGCCAGGCATGCCGAGGTGCACGGCAGTCACGGCCGCCTGACGCCGCAGGCACGCAGGAAGGTGCTGGATGGCGTGGCGGCTGAAGGTGGTGCCGAATCGCTGGCGCGCCATATCGCGGTGCTCACTGCGGCAAGCGAGCTGCCGCTGCTCGCCGGCAATGAAGCCGGCCTGCTGGTGGACGGCCCGGCCACGTTCGACGCGATGTTCAGCGCCATCGAGGCGGCGCGCAAAACCGTCTTTCTGGAAAGCTACATCATCGAGGACGAATCGGTCGCGCTGCGCCTGTCCGAACTGCTGATCCGCAAGCAGGCGCAGGGCGTGGCGGCCTACGTCATGTATGACGCTGTCGGCTCCATCCGTACCGACACGGCCTATTTCGACACGCTGCGCAGCCACGGCGTCGCGGTGTGCGAGTTCAATCCGGTCAATCCCGCAAAGCGCATCGGCTACTGGGACATCACCCAGCGCGACCACCGCAAGATACTGGTGGTCGATGGGCGCGTCGCCTTCGCGGGCGGCATCAACATCAGCGCCGTGTATTCCTCCGGCTCGATGTCGCGGCGCCGCGCCGCGAAGGTCGCCGACGATGACGCGAACGGCTGGCGTGACACCCAGATCCGGCTGCGCGGGCCGGCCGTCACCGCGCTCGACGGACTGGTGCGCACGGTGTGGATGGCGCAGGGTTGTGAAGCCGCCCTGCCGCCGGTCGCACCGAAGCAGCCGCCGGCCGGTGACCGGCTGGTCCAGATCATTCCGTCCGGCCCCGATGGTGACGACAACCGCATCTACGGCGCGCTGCTGTCGGCCATCGACGCGTCCACGCGCAGCGTGCATCTGAGCATGGCCTATTTCGCTCCCGGCCCGGACATGGTGGCCGCGCTGTGTGATGCGGCGGCGCGCGGCGTCGACGTGTCGCTCATCCTGCCGTCCGTGAGCGACTTTTCGCCGGTGCTGTACGCCGGCCGCAGCTACTACACGCAACTGCTGGAAGCCGGTGTGCGCATCCACGAACTGCGCGGCGCGGTGCTGCACGCGAAGACGGCCGTCATCGACGGCGTGTGGTCGACGGTCGGCTCCAGCAACATGGACTGGCGCAGCTTCACCGACAACAACGAGGTCAATGCCGTCGTGCTCGGGGAGGATTTCGGCCGCGAGATGGAGCAGGTCTTCCGGCGCGACATCGCGGCGTCCTCGCCGGTGACCGCCGAAGCCTGGGCGCATCGCCCGCTCGCGGCGCGCGCGCGGGAGTGGTTCGCGCGATTGCTGGAGCGCCTGTGGTGACGGCGTCGCAGGTGTCCGACACCCTGCGGTGCAATATCCTACAGAGCGCTTCGCGGGCGACGACGGACGGTCCGGATGCATCTGCCTACCATTGACTCATCGGCCGCGACACGGCGGTCCGACGCAACGATCCGGACGAACAGTCCCAATGACGACGAAAGGACACACCATGAACTGGGAACGCATTGAAGGTAACTGGAAGCAGGTCAAGGGCAAGGTTCAGGAGCAGTGGGGCAAGCTCACGGACGACGATTTCGACGTCGTCGGTGGCAAGCGAGAACAGCTTGCCGGGAAGATCCAGGAGCGCTACGGCATCGCCCGCGACGAGGCGGAGCGCCAGGTGGCGGACTGGGAACGCCGGGCTTCCGACACCTGGTTCACGCACCACTGAAGGCGGCGCGCGCAACGCCCCGACGCATTGCGCAACGCGCAGCGGGAACGGACCCTTCGGGGTCCGTTTTTTCGTCAACGATCCGGTGTCGGATCGGGCAGGGAGGCGATCGCGCCGGGCACAACCGGCTTGATGACCGGAAGCGCTGGGCGAGGTGCAGCAGCGTGCCGCCGTACAGGCGGACTTCGTCGCCGACGCGCAGGCCGCCGAGTGCTGCGCGCGGGAACACATGCACGTCGCCGCTTTCGAGCAGCACATGGATGCGATGGCGCCCGAATCCCGGCAGCCCGCCGGAGACGGGCCCGGCGGCGGTGCACACGGCGGGTTCGCCGGCGGGCAGCCGCCAGACGCTTTCGATGTTCACCACCGTGCCGTAGCGGCTGTCGGCGCCGAAGCCGCCCGGCGTGACGGCCGCCAGCATCGCGGCGTAGGCGGCGCGTGCGCTGTGCGATGCGTCACCGACGATGTCGGGCGCGGGAGGGGTGCAGGCGCCGAGCAGGACTGCGCAAAGCAGCCCTGCCGGAGCGGGATGCCGGGGCGTGGCCGCGTTTACTTTTTGGCGTCGTCCACGGCGTCCTTCACCTTGTCGCCGGCGTCTTCGATCTTGTCACCCGCCGTGTCGACGGCGTTGTCGACGGCCTTGCCGGCGCGCTCTGCCGGGCCTTCCTGTTCGCACGCTGCAAGCGTGAGCGAAAAGGCCGCGACGATGGCGGCAAAACCGAGGGTTTTCGTATTCATGGTCAACTCCCTGTAGTGATGATTGATGTCTGCACGCCTGCATTCAGCGTGCAGCCGGATCATGCGCGGTTGCCGTTTGGATGGCCGTCAGCCGCGTGCCGGCGAGGGCGTCGGGACTGTCCTACAGGCAGGGGGGAAGGGGAAAGAGGAAAGGGGGCCGCAGCTTTGCTTGCGACCCCGGGCGCATCAGGGCCGCTCAGGCGCCGGTGCGCCTGCGCGACCGGTGGCGGCTTCGAGCTTCGAACGGGCCGCGGCGACATCGGCTTCATGCGCTGTCTTCGCCCGCGCGAGGCAATGTTCCTTCGCCTCGCCGGGCAGGCGCTCGCACTCGGCGCGTATCCGCGAGTAGTCGAGGTCGGCGCGCTTTCGCTCCAGCTCGTAGGCGGCGCGCGCGTCGTCCTGGGCGGCGTCACCGGCCTGCGCCACGTGCGGGGACATGCAAAAGGGAAACAGGGCGAACGCGCACCGGCGCAGGACGTTTCTCATGGCGCGCCTCCGGTCAGGGCGTGTCGCGGCGGACCACCTGCACATCGACCGTCATGCCGACGTAGTCCGCAGGTTCGCCGTGCCAGGAACCGCTCACCGGCGAGGCCATGGACGCGTGCCGCGCGTAGGCGACGCGGATCAGGTCGCTGCCGCCGATGAGGTTGTTGGTCGGGTCGAAGGGCAGCCAGCCGGCGCCGGGCAGGTAGACGTGCAGCCACGCGTGCGTTGCGCCGGCACCCAGATGTCCGGCTTCGCCGGACGGGCTGTACAGATAGCCGGACACGAAGCGCGCCGCGTAGCCGAGGCGGCGGACCGCCTCTATCATCAGCGTGGCGAAGTCACGGCAGGTGCCGCTGCCGCGCGTGAGTGTTTCCACAGGCGACTGCACGCCTTCCTCGTCCCGTGCGACGTATTGCATCGAGGCGCGGATGGCGCGGGTCATGTCGACCAGCAGGTCGCGGCTGCCGGTGGGGCCGTCGGTCCGGATGAACTGGCGCGCCCAGTCCATGAGCGTGCCGTCCGGATCGTCGTGGCAGGGCAGGCGCATTGCGTACAGCGAGATCTCGTCGTCGGGACTGTAGGCGAAGGGCCAGGATTCGGCGGTCGGATCGAGTGGCAGGTCAAGCGCGCGCGTACCGGTGTGCTCCACCGTGAACATCGATACCACCTTCAGTTCGGCGGAGGGGTTGTGCGGGCGTACGAGTGCGATGGAATTGGAGTGGACGTCATGCACCAGGCGGACTTCGACAGGCAGCGGCGACACGTGCAGGTCGGTCGCCAGCACACGCAGGTCGTGACTGTCGCGCGGGCGGAACAGGATGCGGTGCTCCCCGAAGGTGACCGGCTTCGCGTAGGTGTAATGCGTGGTGTGCGTGATGTCGAAGATGACGGACAAGGTATGGGCGCCGGCTGGACTGGAACGGGGGCGCCAGCCCCTTCGGGGGCCGGCGCCGTCATTGCGTCAGCTTCGGCGCGAACGACCGAAGGACGACAGCAGAGCGAACAATACCGCGCCGCCGGCCGCTGCAACCATGACCGATTGCAACGGATGGCTCTTGATGCAGCCGGACGCGCTTTCGCCGGCACGCGCTGCCTCGGTGCGCACGCGCGATACGCCGCGCCGGGTCAGTTCGCCGGCCCGGGAAGCCATGTCGCGGGCCGCGTCCACGCTCTCGTGGGCAGCGGCAGTCGTGTCGTCGATGGCCTTGTGGACCGGTGTGGTGTGGAGATTGGTGCGGGGATTGATATCGGTCATGCGTGTTCTCCTTTCGTCGGAAATGTCTGCTGAGGTCTGTTGAAGATGGGTACGGCGCGTGTGCTATCGGCGGCGACCGAAGATGAGGCTCAGCACGGCGAGTACCAGGAACAGTACGAACAGGACTTTTGCGATGCCGACCGCGCCGGACGCAATGCCACCGAAGCCGAAGGCGGCCGCGATGAGCGCAATGATGAAAAAAACGACGGCGTAGTGAAGCATGGCTGTCTCCCGGTTGGGTTGCGAAGGGTCGTGCGTCCCGTCTCCGGGGCGATCACGGTGACGTGCCGCGATGAATCCATCTTATTGCGGCAACCGGCGCCGGCCCATGGGACAACATGCCACCGCGTGTCGGACCGGGCATCGCGCCGCGTAGGCCGTGTCCGACCGGGTGCCCGGTAACCGCATGGCGCGGTGGCACGGCGAGGGCACGGCGGATATCCGCTGCCCGTCGCGCAGGTCAGTTGCCGGACGTCGCAGGCAGTGCGAACAGCGCTTCGCCGACGCGAATGCGGTTGCCCGTCGTCGCGCCGGGGACGAGTGTCACGCCGGCGGGAGCGAGCACGATGATGGTGGAGCCGTGCTGGAACCAGCCCATCTCCTCGCCCTTGCGCACTCGCGCGTTGCACGCGATGTGGCGCGCGCCGCGATAGCCTGCGTGCAGCAGCAGGTTCAGGCAGTGCAGGCGCAGGCTGGCGACGAGGATGGCCGCGACCGGCACCAGCGTGATGCGCGGGCCGCCGCCGGCCAGACGCAGCGTGAGGGCCGCGCGTTCGTTGCGGCAGAACAGCTTGTCCACGCGCGCGAGCGCCGGCGGATTGACGTTCCACGTGTCGCCCGGAAAGTAGGCGACATGCTCGACGATGCCGTCGAACGGCGCGTGGAAGCGGTGATACATCGACGCGGTGATGCGCAGCGTCACATAGCTGCCGTCGTGGTAGTGCGCGGCGAGCGCCGCGTCGTCCAGCAGATCGAACAGCGTGTAGCGCATGCCCTTTGCCTGCAGCAGCGTGTCGCCGTCGATGGCGCCGCAGGCACCGACGATGGCGTCGCACGGGCTGACCAGCGTCAGTGGATCGGCGTCGATCGGCCGCGCGCCGTCACGCAGCTCGCGCACGAAACAGTCGTGCATGCTGCGAAAGCGCGTCTTCTTTGCCTCCGACAGGTCGAGCCCGCTGAAGGCGCGCCACAGCGCGATCGACACGTCGCGCACCAGCGGCTGCTCGATCTGGCTGAACCAGCCGATGAAGCGCGTGGCCGCCGCGCGCGGAATGCGGTTGGTCAGGGCGAAGTTCAGCGCGTCGTTGCGCAGCATGCGTTGCACGAAGCGGAGCGGATTCACGGCACCGTAACCTCGCGCTGATACACCGCAACCCTATGAACGAAACCCTTCCCCTCTACGCCGCCGGCGCCGTCGCGCTGGCCGCGTTGCTGCCGCGCATCAAACGCCGGCTCGAACTTTCTCGCGCCAAGCACCGTTCCCTGGCCGGCCACGCAAAGATGTCGCGCAAGGTGGCGAAGCTGCTGCCCTTCTACGAATTCGCGGAGGCCGACATCTACGCCGTCGACGGCGCGCCGGCCGATGTGGCCGCGTGCCGCCGCGCGGCTTTCGACCGGCTGGCCGCGCTGTACGGCACGCGCTACGCGCTCACCCGGGCGCTGACCGAACAGGTCGAGCCCATGCTGTCCGACCTGCAGTTCACCGGCGCCTACCGCGTGCCCTTCCAGTTCAGCCGGCATGTGAGGAGCAAGCTCAAGAGCGGCGCGTTCGTCGCGTCGTCGAGCGGCGTCACGGTGACCGATCTCGACGGCAATGTCGGCTACGACCTCAGCGGCTCCTACGGCGTGAACGTGTTCGGCTACGACTTCTACAAGGGCTGCATGGCGCGCGGCAACGCGCGCGTCGAAGCGCTCGGCCCGGTGCTTGGCGCCTATCCGGCGCTGCTCGCGGACAACGTGCAGCGGCTGTGCGCGATCTCCGGGCTGGACGAAGTGTCCTTCCACATGTCGGGCACGGAGGCCGTGATGCAGGCGGTGCGGCTTGCGCGCTACCACACGCGGCGCACGCACCTCGTGCGCTTTTGCGGCGCCTACCACGGCTGGTGGGGCGACGTGCAGCCCGGCGTCGGCAACCCGGTCGCGGCCAACCAGACCTACACGCTCAAGGACATGCACGCCGACACGCTGCACGTGCTGCGCACCCGGCGCGACATCGCCTGCGTGCTGGTCAACCCGCTGCAGGCGCTGCATCCGAACGCCGGCGCGCCGGGTGACTCGTCGCTGGTCGATGGCGCACGGTGCGCCCGCTTCGACCGCGCCGCCTACACCGAATGGCTGCAGCAGTTGCGCGAGGCATGCACCGCGCGCGGCATCGTGCTCATCTTCGACGAGGTGTTCGTCGGCTTCCGGCTCGCACCGGGCGGCGCGCAGGAATATTTCGGCGTGCGCGCCGACATGGTCACCTACGGCAAGACGCTGGGCGGGGGCTATCCGGTCGGCGTCGTGTGCGGCACGCATGCACTGATGCGGCGCTATCGCGACGACCGCCCGGCTGACATCTGCTTCGCGCGCGGCACCTTCAATTCGCACCCGAACGTGATGGCGGCGATGAACGAGTTCCTGCTCGCGCTGGATACGCCGGCCATCCGCGCGCTCTACGACGGGCTGGACGCGCGCTGGAACGCACGCGCTGAACGGCTGAACGCGCGGCTGCAACAGGAAGGCTGGCCGGTGCGCGTGGCCAGCCTGTCGTCGATCTGGACCGTGACCTACAGCGTGCCGTCGCGCTACAACTGGATGCTGCAGTACTACCTGCGCGCCGAAGGACTGGCGCTGAGCTGGGTCGGCACCGGCCGCTTCATCTTCAGCCTGGATTACAGCGACGCCGACTTCGACGCGGTGTGCGAGCGCTTCATCGCGGCGGTGCGCGCGATGGATGCGGGCGGCTGGTGGTGGACGCCGCCGGACGCCAGCAACAAGCGGGTTCGTCGCACCATCCTGCGCGAAATGCTGCGGCAGCGGCTGCAAGGGATGCGGGGATAGCGGAAGGAGATCTGAGTTCGAGCGAGCGGCGGGGGCCTTGCGGCCCCCGGTGCGCTCAGGCGTGGTGCCGCGCATGCATCGGATCGATCAGCTCGCCACGCAGCAGATGGAGCGGCGCGCGATGGTAGAGCTTCACGTCGTGGAAGGGATCGGTGACGATCTTGGTCAGCCACACCAGCCCGGTCTCCACATCCTTCAGGAAGAACAGATGCACGGTGCGGAACAGCAGTCCGCCGATGCCGATGCCTATCCAGGTCAGCGACATGTTGAGCAGGAAGCCGCGCGAATCAGTGTGCGGCTCGAACAGCCCGAACAGCGTCGGGTCGATGTACAGCGCCAGCGGCGACACGGCCCAGATCGCCATCAGCACGACCTTGCGCTGCAGGTTGTAGCCCACCTTGATTTCTTCCTTGTGCTCGTGCGTCGCCTGGTTGATGTGGTCGTAACCCTTGGGCTCGAAGAAGAAGTGGCCCGCCTGGCGCGACACCATCGCCACCCCCCAGCTGAGCAGGGCGGACGCGACCGGATCGGTGAACAGCATCGCGTAGGCCGCGAGGAAGCTCAGCGCGCTGACCAGATGAAGCGACTGGTTGATGCGACTGTGATGGTAGTAGCGATGGTCATCCCAGCGCTGCGTGTGCAGCGCTGCCAGAAATGATTTCATTTGAAGCCTCCATGGTGTGTGTGAAGGCTAGGAAGAACCGGTTACAGCCAGAATGCAGTTCGTCTAAGAATTGGTGACAAAACGCACCGGCGACGGCCTTTTCGGGTGCGCAACGCAAGTGTCACGCAAGCTTCACGAAAGTTGGCTCGGCGGCGGTCGATAGGGCGGAGAAGGTCGCTCGTACAACTCCAGACAGAACCGCCATGCACACCCACCAGACCACAGATCACAATCAGACCGCCCTGCGCGCGCTGCTCGACGGACGCGCGCTCGGCATGGTGTTCCAGCCCATCGTGCGTCTCGACGACGGCACCGTGTCGGCGCACGAAGCACTGGTGCGCGGGCCGGAAGGCGGCGCGCTGCACCTGCCGGCCGTGCTGTTCGCGACCGCCCGCTCGATGGCGCTTGAAGCCGCGCTGGAGGTCGCCTGCGTCGAGGCCGCCTTGCGCCTGTTCGACCCGGCCACCCCTGGCCATCTGTTCGTGAATTGCAGCGCCGGCACGATACGGCACCTGGCCGGCGACGGCTGCGTCGGCCTGCTGTCGATGCTCGGCGAGGCCGGTCTGTCGCCGTCGCGGCTGGTGCTCGAGCTGACCGAGCACGAGCGCGTGAGCGACATCGAAGGCCTGCGCCAGAGCATTGCCCGGCTCGGCGCGCTCGGCGTCACCATGGCGCTCGACGACTTCGGCGACGGCCGCTCCAGCCTGCGCCTGTGGGCGGAGCTGGCACCGGCCCGGGTCAAGCTGGACCGCTACTTCGCGCACGGCATCCACAACGACAACCGGCGCGTCGAGGCGGTGCGCGCCGCCGTTCAGCTCGCGCGTTCCTTCGGCGCCCAACTGGTGGCGGAAGGCATAGAAGAGAACGCGGAACTTGCCGTGCTGCGTGATCTCGGCGTGCAGTTCGGCCAGGGCTATCTGCTGGGGCGCCCCCAGGGGCAGACGCTCAGCCACGTGTCGGCGCAGGTGCGTGCCCAGTTGCAGTCGCGCCAGATCGCGGTGCTCCCGGGCACTCCGCACCGCGACCTGAGCGCCGGTACCGTGGCACGGCTCGCGATGTCGGCGCCGGCGGTGGAACCGGGCACGCACAACCTGAGCGTGGTCCAGGTGTTTTCGGAACATCCGCAGCTGCTTGCGCTGCCGGTGCTCGACCAGGGCATTCCGGTCGGCCTGATCAATCGTCGCGGCTTCATGGACCTGTATGCACAGCCGTATCACAAGGAGGTGTACGGCAAGCGCCCGTGTTCGCTGTTCATGAACCCGAATCCGCTGCGCGTCGAACGCAACACGCCGCTCGACGCGATGAGCGCCGTGCTGGCCGGCGAGGACCAGCGCTATCTTTACGACGGCTTCGTCGTCACCGAGAACGGACGCTATTGCGGCGTGGCCACCGGCGAGAGCCTTGTGCGAGCGGTCACGGAAATGCGCATCGAAGCGGCGCGCCACGCCAATCCGCTGACCTTCCTGCCCGGCAACATCCCGATCACCGAGCATCTGCAGCGGCTGATGGCGGGCCGGGCAAGCTATGCCGCGAGCTATTTCGACCTGAACAACTTCAAGCCCTTCAACGACCTGTACGGCTACTACCGGGGCGACGAAATGATCAAGCTCGCCGCGCGCAGCATCCAGCAGGAAGCCGATCCGCTGCGCGACTTCGTCGGACACGTCGGCGGCGACGACTTCATCGTGCTGTTCCAGAGCGAGGACTGGCGCGAACGCTGCGAACGCGTGATCGCGTGCTTCAACAACGACGCGCGCAGCCTGTTCAACAGCGAGGAGCTGGAAAGCGGGCACATGGAAGGCGAGGACCGCAAGGGCAACCGGACGCGCTTCCCGCTGACCACGCTGTGCGCCGGCGTCGTGCTGGGGCAGGGCAACAGCTTCCGCACGGCCGAGGAGGTCGCGTCGGCCGCCGCCAGCGCCAAACGGCAGGCCAAGGCGAGTGGCGGCGGCCTGCACGTAGACATCGCGCCGCCGGCGAGCGCCAACGACGACGGCACGACGTCCGCGACGGACGCCGCCGCGGGCCGGCAGGTCGCATAGGGTCTGCCGGCGTTGAACCGCGGACCCTGAGTGGTGCGCTCAGAAGTCGACGCTGGCCGACACGACGAAGGTGCGTGGCGCGCCCTGCACGAGATAGCCGCTGCCGGGGTAGCCACCGGCCGACGCCCAGTAGTCGCGGTCAGCCACGTTGTCGAGCCGGGCGCGCAGCGTCAGCAGCTGTTCGCCGACCTCCATCAGATAGCGCGCGCCGAGATCCAGACGCGTCCAGGACGGCAGGCGCTGCGTGTTGGCGGCGTCGGCGTAGGTGGATTCGGTGCGGATGACGCGTGCGGTAAGCGTCAGGTGATCAAGCAGCGGCACGTCCCACTCGACACCGACGTTGTACTGCGCGTCCGGCACGCCGATGACGTCATTGCCGTCGTTCGTGCCGCCAGGGGTGCTGACCTGTTCGGCGTCCAGCCAGGTTGCGCCGCCGAGCAGGCGCGTGCCGCGCAACGGCTCGCCGTAGAAGGACAGTTCCAGCCCGCGGTTGCGCTGCTCGCCCGATACGGAAAACACATTGCTCACCGGGTCGGTCTGGCCGTCGGGCTGATTGGTCGAGAACACTGCCATCGTGCCGCCAAAGCGCCCGCCGTCGTACTTGACGCCGATTTCCTTCTGGCGCGACACGAAGGGGGCGAACACCTGACCGACATTGACGACCCCGCCGGGCGCCACCTTGCCCCGCACCAGACCTTCGGTGTAGTTCGCGTAAAGGGATACGGCGCCGCTTGCCCGATAGACGATCGCAGCCATCGGCGACGCCTTGCTGCGCCCGTAGTGGCTGGAAAGTGCGCCCGTATTGATGTCGAACTCGTCGTCCTCGATTTCCTGCATGCGCACGCCGAGCGTCACCAGCACGGTGTCCTGCATGAAAGAAAGCGTGTCGGCGACGGCGGCACTGGAATAGCGCGTGCGCTGCGTTGCGCGAGGCGAACCCAGTACGCCGCCGATCAGCGCATTGGCCGCCGGCGCCGCAACCGTGACCGGGTTGTAGAGGTTGCCGGCAAATCCGGCAAAGGACGAGAACGCGTAGGCGTTGCGTGAATCGAGATGATGTGTCGCGAGTGCGACACGCCACTGGTGGCCGATGCTGCCGGTCACCGCGCGGCCGCGCAGGCCGACCTCGCCGGTCACGACGTCGTCCTCGCGAGCATTCACGAAGCGGTAACTGGACGTCGTGCCGTCGCCGGCCGTCAGCGTGGTCTGCAGCAAGTCGTTGCGCTCGTCGCTGTGGCGCGCTCCAAGCGCCGCCCACGCGGTGACGTCCGCAGACAGGTCCACCTCGCCGCGCAACGTGGCGAAGGTGGCCCGTTCCTCCGAGCGCACCCAGGGCTGGGAGTAGTTCCGGCCGGCGTCGGGCGCGCGCGGCACCGCGACGCCCGCGCCAAGCGTGATGGCGGGCCGGCCCGCCGCGAGACGGTTGTCCTGGAAGCCAACGTCGGCCGACAGCCGGAAGTCGTTGCCGCGATAGTCGAGGCCGACCGAGAACACCGTCAGTTCGCGGCTTTCGTCGTCGATCGCCGTATCACCGTCGCGCCGCGCCGCGTTCAGGCGCACGCCGGTGCGCTGGTCGGGTCCGAAACGACGCGCCACATCGGCCGCGACATACCCCTGTCCGCCGCTTTCGATGCCGGCGGTGACGCGGGTCAGCGGCGTTGACGGCGCACGCTTGGGCAACAGGTTGATCGCGCCACCCACGCCGCTGCCGCCCGGTGTGGCGCCATTGACGAGCGCATTTGCACCGCGCAGCACCTCGACCCGCTCAAGCAGTTCGGCGGCGACGAACTGGCGTGGGAGCACACCATAGAGCCCGTTGTAGGCCATGTCGTCGGAATACAGCGGGAAGCCGCGCACGACGTACAGCTCCTGATAGTTGCCGAAACCGCGCGCCACGCGCACGGCTGGATCGTTCAACAGCACGTCGGCAACGCCCCGCGCCTGCTGGTCCTGCATCAGGTCGCTCGTGTAGCCGGTCGTCGTGAACGGGGTTTCGAGCTGGCTGCGGTTGCCGAGAATGCCGATGCGTGCGCCGCTCGTGACCTGTCCGCCGGCGTAGGCCGGCGGCAGGCCTTCGGCCGAGGCGTCCGCGCTGGCGTCGACGCGCACCGGCGCCAGCGTGGTTTCCGGTTCGCTCCGGTTCTGCGCGAAGGCGTGATGCGCGCCGAACACGCCGGCGAAGGCGAGGAGCAGCGGTGTCAGGCGGGCGCGGCGCTGCCGGCTCCGCGTGTCGGGTGCGGGCAAGTGGGTCACGGGAAGTCCATGTAGAATCCAGGAAGTCCGTAATCGTATTACGAATCGTTATCAATGCCGATCATTATTTTCGCCTCGTTCCCGTCGCGATGCACCGAACCGTGCCGTGACGCGGGCACCGCATGAGCCGCGCCCGAGCGGAATCGACGGGCACCCGGATGCAGCGCTGGCGCTGGCTCCATACCTGGTCGTCGCTCGTCTGTACCGTCTTCATGCTGGTGCTGTGCGTGACCGGCCTGCCGCTCGTTTTCAGCCACGAAATACGTCACCTCACGCAGACCGTGATCGAGGCGCCGGCGCTGCCCGTCGCGACACCGCGTGCGTCGCTCGACCGGGTGGTGGAGACTGCGCGCGGATTCCACCCGGCGCTGGTGCCGCTCTATCTGTTCGCGGAAGAGGACGAACCGGCGCTGTGGACGGTGAAGATGGACACGCGCCCGGACACGGACGAGTCGGCGGCCCGTTTTGTCGTGATCGACGCGCGCACGGCGCTGCCGCTCGGGGAACCGCGCTTCGACGACGGATTCATGAGCGTGATGTACCGGCTGCACGTCGACCTGTTCGCCGGTCTTGCCGGCAAGCTCTTTCTGGGGCTGATGGGCGTGTTGCTGCTGGTCGCCCTGGTCAGCGGCGTGGTGCTCTACGTGCCGTTCATGCGCAAGCTTGCCTTCGGCACCGTGCGCCGCGAACGTGCGCCGCGCATCGTCTGGCTGGATCTGCACAACATGCTGGGTATCGTCACGGTCGCCTGGGCGCTGGTGGTTGGCGCAACCGGTGTCGTCAATACCTGGGCCGACCTCATCCTGCAGGCCTGGCAGCGGGAGCAGGTCACCGCGTTGCGCGCTGGCCACGCGGATGCAACCGCACCCGTGGACGGCGCGTCACTGCAGGCGGCGGCGGATGTGGTTCTCGCCGCGTTTCCCGACAAGGCCGTCAGCACGATCGCCTTTCCCGGCACGCTGCTGTCAACGCCGGCTCATTTCACGTTCATGCTGCGCGGGAACACGCCGCTGACGTCGAAACTGGTCGAGCCGGTGCTGGTTGATCCGCTGACCTCGCAGATCATCGACGCGGCACCGCGACCCTGGTACGCCACGGCGCTGCTGCTGTCGCAGCCGCTTCATTTCGGCGACTACGGCGCACTGCCGCTGAAGGTGCTCTGGGCGGCTCTCGACGCCATTACCATCGTGGTGCTGTGGAGCGGTGTCGTGCTGTGGTGGCGCAAGCGCCGGGCGGCGAAGGCGGCGGATCGAGCCGCCACGAGGGTGGCGGAGTCACCGGCATGACCGGTCGCCGCACGGTGATGCAGGTCTTCCTCTGGCCGCTTGTTCTGGCGCTTGTCACGCTGTGCGGACTGTTGTCCGCCCTGCTTGGTGACGGTGTGTGGGATGTGCTGTCCTGGTGCCTGCTCGCCGTTCCGGTCGCCGTCTGCGCAGTGTTCGCGTCGGGGCGTCAGGACCGCCGGACTCACCCCGAGCGATAGGGCGGGTCTGATGTGGATCGGCACCGCCTGCTTGCGCAGGACAGTGCCGGGTAAATCAATGCCATCAGAGCCGCCACGCGGGCGGCGCTGGATCAGCGACCTGCCTGGCGACGGCGGGCGGCGAAGCCGATGAGGCCGAGACCGGCGAGGAACATGGCGTACTCGGCCGGTTCCGGCACGGCGGCAACCGGTGCGAAGCCTTCGAACGTCGCCACGCGCAGCGGCGGCGACGTGCCGTCAAGGCTCGGCGCCTGGCGGATGGTGACCGCGTCGACGAGGTAGGTGAATTCCGTTGCGTTGGTCTTCACGACATACCAGCCGGTCGTCGGGTTGCCTTCTTCGACGGATACGTCGGTGCGGAAGTCGACGACGTTGTCGTCGAACACATCGGCCGGGTTGGCCGGGCGCGTGCGCACGCCGTTCGAGTGGGCGCTGCTTTGCAGGCGCATGTCGCTGTCGGTGCCCGAGTCGTACCAGCCGACGGACACGTCATAGCCGGCAAAGCCGCGACGCAGGATGTCGTTGATCTCGACCTCGTACTCCAGATCGCCGATCTCGATTTCGCCGACATCCAGCTCGAAGCGCGACGCGAACAGCAGCGTGTTGTCGGCGCCGCGATAGACGAAGTCGTAGAAGGTGCCGATGTCGGTGCCGTCATAGATGACCGAACTGATGCGGCGTGCGACGCGCGAGTAGCCGTCATCTGCCGGATTCCAGTCGACGCCGAGGAAGAACGGATCGGCCGCCGTGTTGTTGGAGCCGACGATGCGCAGGTCGCCGCTTTCCGGCAGCGCGACGAAAGCCTGCGCAGCGTGGGCGGTGAAGCCGAGCATCAGCGAAAGAGCGATGGTTCTGATTTTCATGATGACCCCTGGTCTGTTCGTGTTGGTGGTGGGAGGAATTCAGGTGTTCATGCGGCGGCGCGCCGCCATGCCGATCAGGCCGATGCCGGCCAGCATCAGCGCGTAGGTGGACGGCTCCGGCACCGGTGCCATGGTCGGGGCGAAGCCGCCGGTCGAGCCATACAGCAGCGCCTGGCCTTCTTCGCCGGCCTGGAAGTAGCCCAGCGCGTTGTCCATCCACTTGTAATCGGTGGCGTCGGTCTTCAGCAGGTAGAGGCCGCTGTAGGGATTGCCTTCCGACAGATTGACGTCGGCCTGCATCGACACCGCGTTCAGGTCCAGCGTCGGGACGCCGGTCAGCGAGCGCGTGTCGCTGCGCGATGCGTTGTACATGCGCAGGTCGAAGTCGCTGTTGAACAGCCACGCTGCCTGCACGTCGAACACGGTGTCGCCCTCGACGAAGCCGTAGCGGTACATGAAGTTCAGTTCGGCGTCGTCGGAGTAGCCGGCACCCTGGCCGAGGATGAAGCGCGAGCCGAATACCAGCGCGTTGTCACGGCTGTCGCGGAACACGAAATCGTAGACGTCGCCGATCACCTCCGTGCCCAGCGTGATGCCGGTGGTCACGTGGAAGTCGATCAGGTTGAGCGTGCCGGTTGCCACCGTGTCGCCGCGCGGTACGGTGCCGCCGGCGGCTGCGGTGCGCCACTCGGTCGCCGCATAATTGATGGACAGCGGCACGTTGGCATCGCCATTGTTCGGCGTGATGCTCAGCGTCTTCAGATAGAGCTTGTCGCCTGCCTGCGAATTGGCGCCCGACACTTTCACCGTGGTGTCGTCGGCGGTGCCCAGCACGCCGTCCAGGCCCGGGCCGATCGCGTTGGTATCGTTGCCGTTGCCCCAGATGCCGTCCGGACCGGGGCCCGTGCCGATGAGCAGGCTGGTGAAGTCACCCGCCTGCGCCGGCACGGTGATTGCCGCAAGCATTGCTGCCAGGGCTGTGGTGCGCAAAGTCATTTGTGTTCCTCCTCTGAACGGATCCGGCCGGGCCGGACCTGCATCGCGTCCGCGTTTGGATACCGCGCGGACCATCGGTATTGCTGCATCAGTCGAGCGTCGGCATGTCGAACGCGTAATTCAGTCCGAACCATCCCGCGCGCGGTGAGCCCGGACCGACGAACTGCGAGTGGGTCCAGGCGAACGAGTTGTAGTTGAAGCCCGACGCGTCACGGGCGCCGAACGAGCCGGCCGAGAACGGGTTGATTTCCAGTTCGCTGGCGGTGACGTACTGTTTGTCGAACAGGTTGTCGATGCGCGCGAACAGGCTGAGCCGGGGCGTGATCTGGTAACGGCCGACAAAGTGGAAGACGGCGTATCCGGCCGTCTTCCCCGATCCGGTGTAGGCGCGCCCGAGGCCCGCTGCGCCACCGCCGAATGAATTGCCGAACTCGTCGGTGCCGCCGGCTTCGTGTTCGTTGTTCTCGTTGCCGCGCGAGTAGGAGCCCGCGTGCGCGATCATGTTGATGCCGACGTTCAGCTTGTCGGTGGCGTCGAACGCCCAGCCGAGGCGCATCACGTCGCGCGGGATGCCGGGAATGCGGTCGCCGGGCTTGATGGTGAATTCGTTGAGTTCGCCCGGCGTGCGGTTGGCGCTGCTGTTCGACTGGTTGACGACAACCGCCGAGGACTCGAACGTGGCGTTGAGCCGCGTATAGGCGGCGCGGAAGGTGTGCCGCCCGAAGCGTGCCGTCATGCCCAGCTCGAAGCCTTCGCGCATCGTGCGTTCGAAGGTGTCGAACACGCCGCGGTTCTTGCGCCCGAGCGACACGAACAGGATGTCGTCGTCGAGCTGCGTCGTGAACGCCGTTGCGTTCCAGTCGACGCGCCCGTCGAACGACGTGGCGCGCACGCCGAATTCGGCGCTGAACGAACGTACCTGCGGCAGATAGGGGTCGCTGGTCAGCGCGGTCGGCACCGAACAGCCGATGCTCTTGCCGTTGTTGGCGTTCTCCAGTTTCTTGTCCCGGGCGCAACCGAGCTCGATCACCGACGGTGTGCGCGAGCCCTTGCTCATGTTCATGAAGAGGTTCAGTTCGGGCCGCGCCAGCCACGAAATCCCGAACGACGGATTGGTGCTGTAGTACGTGTAGTCCCCTTCCGAACACAGATAGCGCGCACTGGCGTCGCTCAGCGGACCGCAGCGCAACTGACGGGTGTTCAGGAATTGCTGGGTGAATTGGTACAGCGGAATCGGCTTGTCCGATACCAGCTGGTTCTTCACGTGCGTGCGGCTCCAGCGCACGCCGTAGTTCACATAGAGATCGTCCCGGACCGTCCATGTGTCGGTGCCGAACAGCGCAACCGTCTCGCTGCTGCCACTCAGGTTGTTGCGCTGGATCAAGGTGTCCAGCGGCGCCAGCCCCAGCTCGTCGGCCTGCGCCGGATCGACGTAGATGTTTCGATCGGCATCGATGTAGCCAAGCATCTGGCCCTGTCCGTAGCGCATCGAATTGCGGTCGAACGTTCCGCCCAGGACGATCTGGTGCTCGTCGCCGACATGCACCAGTTGCAGCGCCAGGCCGGACGCCTTCTGTGACGTGCCGCCGATGTTGAACAGCCCGTTCGGTGCGAAGCCGGGACAGCCTGGACCGGTTGCGCCGCCGACCGGATCGTAGGCGCCGTTGGCCGATACGTAGGGAAAGAAGCTGAAAGGACAGTCGTCGAGCCTGCCATAGGACAGGCGGTCGAAGTCGTCCCAGATGTCACCGCCGACGGATTGCTGCGTGAGCTTGCGCCGGTACAGCATGGCCGACACGCTCGCGCGATCCGACAGGTCGAGCCGAGCGCGCAAGGTGTAGTGGTCGAGGTCGTTCCGGTTGGTGTCGGGCGACGTGAAGACCGATTCCGGGCGCGCCTCGTAGTCTTCGTAGGGCACCAGCCCGTTGCCGGTAAGCATGTTCGACACGCTGAGTACCGAACCGGTGATTTCGAAGTTGCTGCCGCGCAGATCCACGCGCCCGAAGTACTGGTTCACGCTGCTCGGCGAGTTGTCGCGCCAGCCGTCCTCGCGGAACTCGTTGGCCGCGAAGAAGCCGGCCAGCGCGCCGTTGTTGGCGCCGACGGCAAACTGGTTCTGCGTGCGTCCCCATGAGCCCTGCGTGCGCGACACCTCGAAGCGCGGCGCCGTGAAACCCGACTTGGTCTGCAGTGACAGTGCGCCACCTATGGTATTGAGGCCGAACAAGGGGTTCGATCCCGGAATGAGGTCGGTGCGCTCGATGGCGATGGTCGGGATCAGGTCCCAGTTCACCACTTCGCCGAACGGCTCGTTGATGCGCACGCCGTCGAGGTAGACCGACAGCCCCTGCGGCGTGCCGACCAGAGGCGACGCGGAGAAACCGCGAAAACTCAGATCCTGCTGGAACGGATTGCCCGCATAGTCATTGACCGTGATCGACTGGCCCTGCGTATTCAGGAAATCGGTGATGTTCAGCGATTGCTGCTGGCGGAGGTCGGCAGCCGTCGCGCTTTGCACGTTCACGCTCGACTGCTCGCGATCAAGCACCACGCCGGGCAGCGGCGTGATGATGCGCGGCGCTCGAATCCGGACCGGAGCCAATTCCACCGTTTCCCCCTCCACCTGTGCCAGCGACGGCGCCGATGACAGCGTCGACAGCGCTGCGACCAGCCCCGGAACGACTGTCTTCCTCATGCGGGTGCCCACGTCGGCGTAGGAATAACTCCTACGTTGTTATTGGATGTTTCCGAAGCGTTCTACCGGCATCGATCACGCCGAAACAGGGAAATCCTCCCGACTCGATTCGCACCGAAAGGCGCCTGTCATACGGAGGCCGGGTGAATCGAAAAACGGGGGAGAATGCCCTTCACGGCGGGGTGGGGCGGAAGACGCAGGAGGCGGCGCGATTGAGGGGCGGGCCGGATTGCGCCGCCGCGCAGGCGGCCATGCCGGGGTGATCGGACGGGGCGGAGGCAGAAAGCGGCGGCCACTTTCCCGCAACCGTGATGTAGTCCTCTCAAACCGGGTTGCGCAGCGGCATGCCTCGGGCTACCTTCGGTGCTGTCAGGATTTTCTGAATCGGCGTCTGGCCACGTTCAGTGCATCGCCTCGTTCAGCGGGGTGCCAGCCTGCGGGATCTTTCAGCGTATCGGTCGCGGTGGGCAGCGCAACGCGCAGCCGGCTGAGTTGCGCCACTGCCGGCGCTACCGATCGACGCACTGCTGCGGATCGCAAGATTGCGCCATCCTTCGAACAACACTCAATTCAAGACGACCATGACCCACAAGATCGCACTCATCACCGGCGTTACCGGCCAGGACGGCGCCTACCTTGCCGAGTTCCTGCTGAAGAAGGGTTACGAAGTCCACGGCATCAAGCGCCGTTCGTCGCTGTTCAACACCGACCGCATCGACCACCTGTACGAAGACCCGCACGTCGACAATCGCAAGTTCGTGCTGCACTACGGCGATCTGACCGATTCGACCAGCCTGGTGCGCATCATCCAGAAGGTGCAGCCGGACGAGATCTACAACCTCGCGGCCCAGTCGCACGTGGCGGTGAGCTTCGAGGAACCCGAGTACACGGCGAACGCCGACGGCATCGGCGCGCTGCGCATCCTGGAAGCGATCCGCATTCTCGGGCTGGAGAAGAAGACGCGCTTCTATCAGGCATCGACCTCGGAACTGTACGGCCTGGTGCAGGAAATCCCGCAGAAGGAAACCACGCCGTTCTACCCGCGCAGCCCGTACGCCTGCGCCAAGCTCTACGCCTACTGGATCACCGTCAATTACCGCGAGGCGTACGGCATGTACGCCTGCAACGGCATCCTGTTCAACCATGAATCACCGGTGCGCGGCGAAACCTTCGTCACGCGCAAGATCACGCGCGCTGTCGCGCGCATTGCGCTCGGCCTGCAGGAGTGCCTGTATCTGGGCAACATGAGCGCGCTGCGCGACTGGGGCCATGCGCGCGACTACATCGAAATGCAGTGGCTCATGCTGCAGCAGGACGTCGCGGAAGACTTCGTCATCGCCACCGGCGTGCAGTACAGCGTGCGCCAGTTCGTCGAGTTCGCGGCTGCCGAGCTGGGCATCACGGTGCGCTTCGAAGGTGAGGGCGAGCACGAAGTCGGCATCGTGGCCGCCGTAACCGGCAATCGCGCCAAGGTGAAGGTGGGCGATGTCATCGTGAAGGTGGACCCGCGTTACTACCGGCCGACCGAAGTGGAAACGCTGCTCGGCGACCCCAGCCGCGCGCGCGACAAGCTGGGCTGGACGCCGAAGACCTCGCTGCAGGAACTGGTGAAGGAAATGGTCGAAGCCGACTACACGAGCGCCAAGCGCGATGCGCTGGTGAAAATGGCCGGCTTTCAGGCCTACGACTACCACGAGTAAGCAGCGACCACCATGGACATCAACGCGCGCATCTACGTGGCGGGCCATCGCGGCCTAGTCGGCTCGGCCATCGTCCGCAACCTTGAGGCGAAGGGCTGCACGAACATCCTGCGCCGCACGCACGCGGAACTGGATCTGACCGATGCGGCAGCTACCGACGCCTTCTTCGCCGCCGAAAAACCGGAGTACGTATTCCTCGCTGCGGCGAAGGTGGGCGGCATCGTCGCCAACAACAGCTATCCGGCCGAATTCATCCGCGACAACCTGGTCATCCAGGCCAACGTGATCCACGCGGCCTGGCGCCACGGCGCCACGCGCCTCATGTTCCTCGGTTCGAGCTGCATCTATCCCAAGCTCGCGCCGCAGCCGATGCGCGAAGACTGCCTGCTGACCGGGCCCCTGGAGCCGACCAACCGCCCGTACGCGCTGGCCAAGATCGCCGGGATCGAAATGTGCTGGAGCTACAACCGCCAGTACGGCACGAAGTATCTGGCGGCGATGCCGACCAATCTGTACGGCCCGGGCGACAACTATCACCCGGAGAACAGCCACGTCATCCCGGCGCTGCTGCGCAAATTCCACGACGCAAAACAGCGTGGCGAGCGCACGGTCACCATCTGGGGCACCGGCACGCCGCGACGCGAATTCCTGTACAGCGACGACATGGCCGACGCCTGCGTCTTCCTGATGAACCTCCCGGACGACAAGTTCGAAAGCCTGCTGGGCAGCGACGAGTCGCAGAGCGGCCGCTTCGAGCCGCCGCTGATCAACGTGGGCGTGGGCGAGGACGTCACGATCCGCGAACTGGCTGAACTCGTGGGCCGAATCGTCGGATTCGACGGCGAGCTGGTGTTCGACACGACGAAACCGGATGGCACGCCGAGAAAGCTGATGGACGTGGGGCGGCTCGAAAGCATCGGCTGGACGGCCAGGACCAGCCTGGACGCTGGCCTGTCGCGGGCATATGCGGACTTCACCAGCGTCAATCACGTCTGACGCGGCGGGGCGCAATGGATGGCGGGGCAGGTGCAAGCGGTCTGGCGGCGGGTCACTTCCCTGCAACCGTGATGTAGTACTCTGAATTCGGGTTGCGCTGCAGCATGCCTCCGGGCTACCTTCGGTGCTGTCATAATTTGTGAGGCTGTCGCTGAAGGGACATGTGTCTGTTTGGCGACAATCCAACCGTCCCCGAAACTCAATTGATCGTCCTATGACCAAGCAACTCCTAAGTGCCATCGTCGTCGCCGCTTTCATGGCCTCTGCCGCTGCTGTCGCGACGGTCATGACGCCAACTCAGAAAATTGTCGATCAGCTTCCAAAGCTTGACCTCGAAACTGCGATTCCCGAGCGTTTTGGCGACTGGCAAATGGACAAACGTGCTGTGGGCGGAGTCGTCAATCCGCAGCAGGCCGAGGTGCTGAATCAGATCTACACGCAGATATTGACCCGGACCTATGTGGGCTCGGACGGTTATCGCATCATGTTGTCCATCGCTTACGGCGAAGATCAGCGCGATAGCAACCAGCTTCACTACCCGGAAGTCTGCTATCCGGCACAAGGCTTTCAGGTCACCAGCAACCGGCGGGGTGTCTTGCAGACCGCGCAGGGCGATATTCCCGTGAAGAGGCTGGAAAGCCAGATGGCTCAGCAACGCTTCGAGCCCATCACGTACTGGACTACGGTCGGCGAACACGCGGTAACAGGCGGTGTGCGAAAAAAACTCGCCGAAATGGAATATGGCCTGAAAGGGAGAATTCCTGACGGGTTGCTGTTCCGCGTGTCGTCAATAGATCGAGACTCGGACGGCGCCTTCAAGAAACAGGAAAAATTTATTGCCGAACTTCTCGCGTCGCTCGATGTGGCATCAAAGCGGCGCATCGCAGGTCTCTGATATTTTGATACATAGCGAGACATCACGTCGGCTTGTCCAAGGCCTGCATTCACTGATCTACGCGACAATGCTCCTGTTGGCTGGGATGGCCCCGGCGTCTGCCGCAAGCGTCTGCCCACCGGTGGATACCATCCAACGTGGTTCGGAAGTGAGCTTTGATGTACTCGACACCCGTACGCTTCATCGAGCATTCGCTCTTGGATTCAATCTTGAATGGAAAACCTTTCAGACAGAACTCTGGCGAGATGAGGCACACACCGTTGACGAAAATGTTGTGCGAATGCTTGCGCAGTTCCCTCAGCTGGTTTACCGGTACCCAGGTGGGTCGGTAGCCAATTTTCTGGACCTGAATCTGTCGCTTGGCGATCGCAAGTTTCGCCCGGAGCAACGAGCGGTAACGTGGAGCAAGCCGGAAGGAATGCGTTTCGGGCTTTCGGAGTATCTCGGATTCCTCGATGAAATAAAGGGCAGATCATGGTTGGTTGTCAATTTGTTTGGTCGCCTCGAAGGGGTGCAGTCGATTGAAGTTCTGGCACCTAAATGGGAAGCTCTGGCGCAACGGTTGAAAATGGAGGGCGCACCGGAGCGGATAGAGCTCGGAAACGAGCTCTATTTGGATCGCTATGCAATGACGCCCGAAAGCTATGCCGAGCGCGTGAACGCTGCTGCAACAGTGTTTCGCCGGTATCTTCCCGACGCGCGCTTTGTGGTTGGTTTGTCTGATTTCGATGGAAAGCGTTATACAAAGGAACGTTATAACCACTTGCTTCTCAAGAATCTGAAACTCGATGGAATCGAATTTGCGCAGCACTCGTACTACGACGGCCCTCCGGGCGGCCCTCCGGTCCCCAATCGACTACGCGCCGTGTGCCGCACGATCCAGCAAATACGTGAGAGCGGAGTGAGCGACCCAGTCGTCTGGATTACCGAACACGCACGATGGCCGGGCGGCAAGACGTCGGATCCCGGCTGGAAAGAACTTTGGCCCCTGAGCAACAATCTTGAGGCGGCGATTTCCGTGGCGGACTATGTAATTGCCAGTTCAACTCTCCCAGAGGTGCGCGGTGCTTTTCTGCACAGTCTTTCCGGCTCGACTGGCCCGTGGGCGTTCTATATGCGCAACGACGGTGTTTTCTACCCAAGTGCCCTGGCCAGTATGTTTGGTGTGCTTTATGAGCTTGCATCGTCAGATATCATTCCGACGCGCACCATAACGACAAAATCACAAGGGCATTCGGGAGAGTACGATACCCGCGGTATTGTTCTGCGCATGCACTCAAACGATCACTGGGCACTGCTGGCAATCAATCGTTCGAATCAGACCATAGATGCGCGTGTGATGATTCCATCACTCTCCTCGAAAAATGTTTCCGCCCGTAAAAAAATGGTCAGCAGCTCATCTGTTAATGCAAACAATTCTATTCAGCAACAGGCTCGCCTTGAGCCGCGTACGTCTACTGAAGACGTAGCGTTCAACGAGGCGGGCGCTGCGCGCATATTTCTAAAACCGTACTCAATCAGCTTTATTGAATTTGTTCCATCGCAGTCGGATAGGTCGGAAAAACAACTAAAATGATACGAAAGAAGTTTTATTTCGCCGGGCATACGCATTTCGGAAATCGAGGGTGCGAAGCGTTGATTCGCTCTACTGTTCTTTTACTGAAAGAACAGTTCGGAGAAATCGAAGCCCTGGTGCCCAGCTCGGACCCCGTTCGGGACGCAGCACAGTGGCCTGAGCACGCTCGGGAAGGAGTAAGCTTCGTCCCGGCTCCCGGGTTCCCGAATATTTTGCGCTGGTGGTATCGTGCTGTACGCGTCCTTCCTATACTGAAGCGCCTCTGGATACCCGACATAAAGGCTCATCCAGAGGCTGCAAGGCCGATTGACGAGTGCGACGCGATCGTCCTTACTGGTGGTGACATCATCACGCTGGATTATGGATTGCCTTCACTAATATGGAATGTTCGTCTGATTGAACCGTGGATCGATAAAGGCAAGCCTGCGCTACTCTGGGGGGCGTCCGTTGGCCCATTTCGCAACGATCCCGTGATTGAACGATATATGGCAAATTTTCTGCGAAAATTGCCTGTAATCACTGTAAGGGAATCAATTTCACTTTCCTACCTTGAAAGCATCGGTGTCGCGAAGAACGTTACGCTTGTCACCGACCCGGCGTTCAACCTGCCGCCTCAACGATGCGAACTGCCATTTTGGCCCCGCAATCCAGGAAAAGGTGTGCTTGGCTTTAACGTGAGTCCATTGATTCAGAAGTTCCGCCCGAGTGGCGAAAGTTCAAATGTATTGAAAGACGAGATTGTTGGGTTTTTGAAAGACACAATTGTCAAGCATGATATTTCTATCGTTTTAGTGCCGCATGTCGGGCCGTTGAATGGCGGTGAGTTCAATAGCGATTCCTTTTACATGCAGTCGATTCTCGAAAAGATGAGTGGGTTTGATGAGCGAATTGGTATGGTTGGCGGAAAACCGAATGCGGCAGAGTTAAAATATGTGCTTGGAAAGTTGACATATTTCATCGGCGCAAGAACGCATGCAACAATAGGTGCCATTTCATCAAGTGTGCCAACGGTTTCAATCGCATATAGCGTGAAGGCCAAAGGGTTGAATCGAGATTTGTTCGATACAGATGAGTTTGTACTGGAAACGCCAAGCGTTAGTCAGCTAGCCCTCGGAAATGCCTTGTCTCTTCTCATTTCAAAGGAGAGCGATATTCGCAGCCATCTTGACACGATTTTACCCAAGTGGAAGCAAGATGGCGGAAAACCCGCGATCTTGATGAAGGCGATTTTGCCTGAATAATGGTTTATGAAATGACGGAGGTTAAAATGAAATCGATTTCTTTAATTAGAACTGCTTTTTTCGTTTCTATCACTTTTATAGCTTCTCCTGTATTTTCTTACGAATCAGGCTATGTGTGGGATAGGTCTACCGATTGGAGCGGAGGAAGTACCCCCGGAACTACGGCCGGAAACCCCGATGATGACTCTCGAGGAAATCCAGTATGGTTGGCGGAATACACGACGGGTGGCGGAGGGCTTTCTTCAGATACTCCGTGGTACCTGAAGAAGAAAACGCTGATGGTTTGGGACGATGAATGGTGGCCTAATGGCGCAGGTTCCGGACGATGGGCCAAGGAATACCTTGGGGATGGAGTTGATAATAATATAAATCCACCGATCGGCCGTTACGGAATGTCACATGATCTCAGCCCGCGCAAGAGTGCATGGGAGTTTGTACCCGTTGTTTCTTGGGTGAATCCACTGACCGAATCAGCCGTAATAAGAATCGGTGGTTCTTTTGACCTTCTTTGGGAGGGCCGGAATGGCAGCCCGAACCTTGATATAGAAGTGGTGTTTGTAAAGTTCTCGAGCGATGGAGCACGGGAGGTCCTATATTCAAATGTATTTCAGAATCCAAACCAAAATGTCTATAACCATCCATTTCCGCAAGTCACTGAAAATATCAATGCTTCAGATTTTGTGGTTCGCCCGGGCGATCTTATTTCATTCTCTGCCCGTGCAGCCAATGCGCCATTGAGCTCGGACGACGATAAATGGATATTGTTTCGTGATGACATCAAGCTGACTTATATTCAGGCATATGTTCCTGCTGTCCCCGAGCCTGCATCCTGGGCAATGTTTTGCAGCGCCCTACTCTTGTTTTCATGCGCGCGCATTTTTAAGAGCCGCTCTAAGATTTGATTTAAACAACCCTCGATCGTGAATTAAATGCAATCGGCTATCCGAGGCACCTACGGTTCGAATCGAACATTGCCAATAATAGGCGTTCTTTTGGCGTCGTTATTTGCCGCCATTATCATTGGTTTGATGGCAAGTCTTGGTGCCTATGTATACGGGATTCTTTTGGCGGGCGGGGTGGTTGGGATTTTCCTGATCACTCAGCCAACGCTGATGTTTCCTTTACTGGTGCTTCTGATTTTCCTTGTCGATGGTCTTGCCCAGACACTTCTCGGGCTCGGGCAGATTCAGTGGCTGATTTCGGCGCTCGGCTTTGCGCTTCTTGCCAGCTATCTGTTGGGGCTTTCACGACCTTGCTTCTCGCCACTCGCAGGAGGACGATCGACGATTACTCCGGTTGTTACAGTGGCGGCGTTGTTTTTTTCGGTCTTGATAGTGTCAACTCTGATAAATCAGGTCGGTTTTGGTCAGGTAATTGTCGGTGTGCGTTCATACATCGCAATGTGGGGTGTTTTCGTCTTCATTGCTTCTGGGTACTTTGAAGAGAAAACAACCCGGCGCCTGTTCACTGCATTGTTTTTCATTGCCGCCATTCAGTGGCCGTTCGCTGTCTACCAGCATTTTTTTGTTGTTGCTGAGCGCGAAGAACTCCGCATCTTCGGGTCATCATGGGATAGCGTGGTTGGCTCCTTTGGAGGAAGCAAGTTCGGGGGAGGGCAGAGCAGTTCTTTAGGTATTTTCCTGGCGGTAATGGTTGTAACGGCAACGTCGTTCATTCGCCGAGGACTGATGACAAAGAAGCTCTATTTCTTCTTTTGTCTGTGCGCAATGGTGGCGCTGGGACTGGCTGAGACAAAGGTTATTTTTGTACTTATTCCTTTTGGCTTGGCGTTCCTCTTTCGAAGCGAAATCCTTCGGCGACCGGTTCGAGCAATCGGAGGAGGAATACTGGTTGCAACAATCCTCGGTGCCGTTCTTTACTCCTACCACACCCTCTATTGGGAAGGGCGGAGGAATCTGGACGCGTCCCAAGATATAATTGAGCGGTTTACCTACAGTTTCAAACCGGACTATTACGCGGCGGGAATCTGGCCAGGCCGAGTGACCGCATTGAATATATGGGCAAATAAAACAGATTTTGGGTCAAATCCGGTTTCTGTTCTGATTGGACATGGAGCTGCGGCAGCAGTCAGCAGTAGCTCAATCATTGGTCAAGGTGAGTTGACACGGAAGTACGGTGTGGGCCTTGAGGCCAGCGGCGCATCAAAGCTGCTCTGGGAGACCGGGTTTCTTGGCTTGATTCTTTTCCTGATGCTTCCGGTTGCCGGCTTTCTCTGCGCAGGAAAGGCTCTTGCCAGAGGTGTCGTGGAGATACATGACCGGGCGATTCTTGAAGCTGTGCAGGCTTCTATGCCTCTCTTTGCAGTTGTTGTTTTCTATGAAACAACAGTTGTATCTGTGCCGCCGATGCAATTCCTGTTAATGCTTGGTCTTGGCTACATCCAATACTGGTATCAGAAGACACGGCCTGTACGGAAATGAACCGCGCCAACGTCGGCGATCACTACGGCCGCGAGCGCCTGAAGCGCGCACTTCTTCATTTCATCACAGGCCGTCTCGTATCCGGAGGGCTGGGCATCGCCAGCTTGGTACTTGTGATCCGGCATCTGCCCACACAGGACTTTGGACTGTACGCGGCAATGCTTTCGCTCCAGGTCGTGTTTCTCGCGTATTCGAGCTTCGGCGTTGAACCCGCGATGGAGCGTTACCTTCCAGAAATACGCCTAACCGCGGCTCCGGGGACGCTCCTTCGTTTCATGGGCGTGGTCCTGTTGTTGCGTCTCATATTCCTCGGCCTCTCGGTCGTCTTGCTCAAAGTTGCAGTGCCACTGCTCGCTCTATATCTCGGAATATCAGATTTCGACAAGATTCTGGATTCTTACGTGTGGGTCATTCTTGCGGTAGCTCTGATGAATATCTCCGGGGTTGCTCTGGAAGCGCTATTGCAGCAGAAGGCCGCACAGTTCTCGGCTGTCCTTTATGCGGCGATAAGATTTGCATTGATTCTCTATGGCGTCACGCAAGAAACTCTAAATATTGATGAAATCGTGGCACTTGATCTTTACTCTGCGCTTGGCGCATTCTCGGTAAGCTGTATTGCCCTCTTGCGTTACGGAATGGTGGATCACAAAGCATGTGTGAGCACATCCGGAGCTGAGAAATCTACCATCTGGCTCAGATTCCGTCCCTTTGCGGCAAAGAACTTTTCTGCCCAAATTGTCATGCAAACCTATGGCCCTCACGCCTTGCGCTTGGGGGTCACTTCACTTTCTGGCCTGGTCGAAACTGCTCGACTTGGCTTCGCGATGGGTCTTTCGGAGCTCGTTCAACGGTATCTTCCCGCCACCTTGCTGATGCGGATGATTCGCCCGGTGTTCGTCTCCCGTTATGTGGCGAATGGCGATTTTCAACAACTTAATGCCTTTGCAAATCTCGTACTTAAACTCAACGTTCTGGCATTGGCACCGTTACTCGCATTTGTGGCTGTCTGCGGTGACACATTCAGTTCCCTGGTTTCAGCAGGTAAATACGAGGACGCGCACTGGATACTCTTCGGCGTTGTTTTCCTCCTCTTTCCATTAAGTCATCAAATAGTTGTTTCCATTCTTGCAAATACCCTTGAAGAAAACGATGTTCAGGTCAAATCAGCATTGGTCGGTCTTTCGGGAATTTCTGTAGCCTATCTATTCATTCCAGAATTCGGCGCTTATGGCGCACTGCTTGCATCTGTGTGCAGTGCAATCGCGTACAACCTTACGACGGCGACATTGCTGCGCCGCCGCGGCTATAAATACAAAGTTGATTATCGGGGATTGTTGAAATTATTCACAGCCTCCGCAGCTAGTGGTTTCTGCGCATGGGCGACGACCTTCTTCTTTGATGGTGTTATCGGCCTCTTCTTAGCGGGCCTGACCCTCTTGGTGGTTTTTGTTCTTGTTGCATCTCGTTGGAAAGGTTTCAGCCGGGAGGAAAGAAATCTAATCAACGGAATGCTACCGAGAAATATTTTCTTTTTTTAGGCGTCCGATTGTGTTTCACGTCATTACAGCTTGTTTCGTAGGAAAATTCGGCCTCGCTGATTATTCGTTAAGTCTTGCACGATCGCTCTCTAGATTCTCACGCTCAGAGGTGGTGACATCGCAAGACTTTCAGTACCCAGACGTTCCCTTCGATGGAGAGATCACGAGGATATTTCGACGAAGCCGCCGGTATCCAATTGATGTTATCCGGTTCCTACTTTATATAATAAAAGAAAAGCCTGGTGCTGTTATATTTCAATCGTGCCTTAAAGTTGCCTTCATTGATGCAATATTGGTTCACGCACTGAGAGTATTTGGCCTGCGTGTTTTTGTAACGGTGCATGATATTCTTCCTCATTATCCGAAACCGTGGAGCAGGCTCGAGTATGAGTTTTTCTATAAAAGTTTTAGTGGCCTGATAGCACACTCATCTCAGGCAAAAAAATCCCTTGATGAATTCGGTGTAACTGCGCCTATCCTCGTTGTCCCCCATGGCGTTTACGATATATATAGGCTATCCGGGATAACAAAAAATCGTGCACGAGAAAGAATTGGTGGTTTGTTAGAGGATGATTTTATCGCTTTATTTTTTGGTCGAATTGATGAACGAAAGGGCGTTGAAGCGTTGGTCGATATAATTGTAGACCAAGGCCTTCCCGCTAAAACAAAGATTCTGTTCGCTGGAATTAATGGCGTTTCGAGTGGCAATTCGTCGTTATCGAAAAAACTTCAAAATGCATTAAATTCTCGTAATTGCGTCGCGCATGTTCGAGAAATAAGCTTTGTTGAAGTCGAAACATTTTTTTCTGCATCGGACGTTGTTCTGCTTCCTTATAAGGAGGGTACGACAAGCGGCGTTCTAAAACTCGCTATTGCATTTGAACGTCCGGTCATTGCTACTGACGTTGGTGATTTGCCTTCAAACGTTCTTCCCGGAACAGGACTTATTATTTCAAAACATCGGGTTTTTGAGGATTTGCCGTCTGCAATTGAGTCGATTCGTGTCAACTACTCTGACTACGAGCTAGCGTGTAAGGGCGTCGCCGAAGATTACTCATGGAAATCTATTGGAGAAAAGTACTTTGACTTCATATCGCGCACCTGAATGGGCTCTGGCATGACAGCACCAAATCTTCTTTCCATTAATAGCTACCACTACCGGCGGGGTGGTTCGGATGTGGTCTATCTCGAACATGAGGCTATGTTTAGAGAGATTGGATGGAACGCTGCACACATGTCGATGCATCATCCAAAGAACATCGAATCTTCTTGGTCGAAGTACTTTGTTGACGAACTAGAATTTGGCCATAAATACAGTGCGTTAGAGAAAATAAAAATGGCTTCAAAAGTCATTTTTTCATTCGAAGCTCGAAAGAAATTAAGCTCTCTTTTGGATGTTTTTCCGGCATCAGTTGCGCACTTGCATTGTATATACCATCACATCTCGCCATCCGTATTGCCACTACTAAGAGATAGAGGGGTGCCCGTTGTATTAACTGCACATGATCTAAAAATAGCGTGTCCAGCTTATAAGATGCTAAATAGGAATGGGATATGCGAAAGGTGTCGAGACGGAACATTTTTGAATGTTGTTGCTAATAGGTGTGTGCGCAACTCGCTTTCTGCTAGCATTGTTGTCGCCGCTGAGTCTATCCTAGCGGATAAGTTGTCACTTTATAAAAACAACGTTAATAGAGTTGTTGCTCCAAGTTTATTTTATAAAAACAAACTAATCGAATGGGGGTGGCCAGATCAACAAATCGCCCATATTCCAAATTATGTACGATCGGAAAAATATATACCAAATTTCTGGCCGGGAAATTATTTTATATATTTTGGGCGATTGGCACCAGAGAAAGGGGTGGAGACTCTTATTCGTGCTGCCATAAGATCCTCATCCAATCTTATGATAGTTGGCTCTGGGCCGATTGAAAACGAACTTAAGGCTATTGCTTCCGGTTCGTCGATCGAGTTTCTTGGCTTCAAATCTGGAGATGATTTGTGGAATTTGGTTCGCCAATCGAGGGCGGTCGTACTTCCGTCAGAATGGTATGAGAACTGCCCCATGAGCGTATTAGAGTCTTACGCACTTGGAAAGCCTGTTATCGGGGCAAATATCGGAGGAATCCCGGAAATTATTCAGTCTGGAGTAACCGGGTGGATATTTGAGAGTGGTAACGAGGCGGAGCTTTCGGAGTTGCTGCACGTGGTTACAGAGGAATCCGATTCAATTCTAGAAGAAATGGGCCGAGCGGCACGGAATTACGTGGCAAAAGAATTCACCCCAGAGAAATACATGTCGAGTACAAAAAATCTCTACTCAAGTATCGGGGTCTCATTTTGATGTCGATGAATAAATCGATTTATGAGAGTGAGTTTTCGAAACTCAAGGAAGACATTAGGATATTCAATGCGAAGCACAGCGACCAAGGTTTGGGTCGTTATTTATATTACCCGGATTTTCGCGTTGTTGTTATTTATAGGGTGTCGAGGTGGTTGTACTTGAAAAAGATATCGCCACTTGCCTATTTTCTTGTTGCTCTTAATGATTTTTTTCACGGCGTTTGGATTGGGCCAAACGTCCAAGCAGGGAAGGGGCTGTCGCTTGGACATCCACGCGGGCTCGTACTGAATCCAGGTACAACGATTGGTGATTATTGCACTTTGTTGAATCAAGTTACTTGCGGGGGGCCATCGGTGAGCATCGGAAATTATGTTGAGATTGGTGTTGGTGCTAAATTAATTAGTAATTTCAATAGACGCGTTCAAATTGGAAACCACTGCATAATCGGAGCGGGAGCCGTTGTTACGAAATCATTTCCATCTGGCTCCGTTGTTGCAGGCGTTCCTGCAAAGATAATTCATAGTAAAAATTATTCTGAATGGATGGAACGACACCGCTATTACCCGATAGATAAATTGGATATCGAATAGCATGGTTGCCCAGGTTGATCAGGATTACTTATCCCACGGTTATCTTCGCGTGGCACGGCGCCTAGCAAGTTATGGTTTTTTTGAAGGACGTGCGGCGACTACGAAGGGTCAATTTATTAACCCTCTTATTTTCGTCTGGCTACGATCGCTTGCGGTGGTTCCTGGAAAGCCTTCGGTTCGTCGTCCAATTTTTATCACAGGTCTAGGACGCTCGGGCACCACCATACTGGGACTACTGTTGTCTCTGCACCGAGATGTCGGATTTTTGAACGAACCAAAAGCCATTTGGCATGTTATAGACCCCCGACAGGATGTCAATGGGAATTATGGGGGGGCTTCCGTTCGCTATCGCATGAGTTCAGAGGATGTCTCACCCAATACTCGGAATACGGCTCACCGTATTTTTGGCCGATACCTCGGTCTTGTCGGCTCCAAAAGATTGGTTGATAAATATCCTGAACTGATCTTCCGTGTGCCTTACGTGAAATCCATTTTTCCAGATGCGCGTATTGTTTTTATTTACCGGAATGGTGTCGATGCATGTCAATCAATCGTGAAATGGTCGAAGAGACTTGGTCGAGAGAGCAACACTGGCACAGAAGATTGGTGGGGAAGGAATGATTCAAAATGGAAAAACTTGTGGAATGAGCTGATCCTTGGTGACGATCGATACGAGGATATATTTTCACTTGATCCAGCGCTGATCGATCATGCGAATCGAGCAGCGCTGGAGTGGATCGTCACAATGCGTGAAGGTTTGCTGCAGGATGCTGCGTTGCCGGGCGGGTTGATAAAAATTCGATATGAAAGCTTGCTTGCACATCCCGAGGAGGAGTTGAGTAGATTATTGTCCGCTTGCGCTCTTGAGCGTGATGAACCGGTTTTTTCGTACGCAAGAAAACGTCTTTACGAGAATCCATCCAAGGCCATGCCGGAGCTTCTCCCGCCTGTAAAGAGATGGTTTGATGAAACCATGACTGAACTCGGTTACTGAACTAGATCGTTTTAGGATGCCATCCAAGACTTTAAGAATTCTTGGCACGCGAGGCGTGCCGGCCGCTCATGGCGGCTTTGAGACATTTGCAGAATATCTTTCCACCTATCTTGCCAGACGGGGATGGCGCGTTATTGTTTACTGTCAGGAAGACGGCGAGGGAGTAACGTTCGAAGATATCTGGGAGGGTGTTGAGCGGGTACGGATTCCAATTTCCAGCTCTGGCCCAAAGGGTACGGTCCTGTTTGATTGGAAATCAGTTGTACACGCGTCGAGGTTTGATGACCTTTGCCTCACTCTTGGGTACAACACTGCAATTTTTGGTGCATTGTTGAAGCTGAGAGGTGTGCGAAATGTGATCAACATGGACGGAATTGAATGGCGTCGGCAGAAATGGGGAAGCGTTGCGAAGATCTGGTTTTGGGCCAATGACTGGGCTGGTTGCTGGCTAGGGGATCATCTTGTGGCGGACAACCCCGGTATTCGCGACCACCTCGCGACACGCGTTAACGTGAGGAAGATCACGACTATTCCATATGGGGCGGATCGTCTAGAGAATCTTTCGGATGCACCCGTAGCAGCACTTGGGCTTGAGTCCGGGCGCTACTGGACCGTCATCGCACGAGCCGAGCCGGAAAACTCGATCCTTGAGATCGTTAGTGCGTTCTCCAGGAAATCTCGCGGCGTAAAGCTTGCGATCCTGGGGCGCTATGAACCGGATCGAAATGTTTATCATCGTGCTGTTCAAGCCGCAGCTTCAGATGAAGTGGTCTTTCTGGGGGCGATCTACGATTCGCAAATTGTCAAGGCGCTCCGATTTCATGCAGCTGGGTATCTGCACGGACACCAGGTCGGGGGCACAAACCCGTCGCTGGTCGAGGCCATGGGCGCGGGAAATGCAATCATCGCTCATGGGAATAAATTCAATAGATGGGTAGTTGGTAGTTCTGCTCTATTTTTTATGAACGAGCATGAATGCGCGGCGGCGCTTGATCACTTATTAAACGACGAGCCTGCCATTGCGGCGTTAAAAATGAACGTAATTGAACGGTATGAAGAAGCCTTGACATGGGATAGCGTACTTGGAGAGTACGAACAGCTCCTTCTGAACTGGATACGTTGAAGCTGTAGCTTTCCTGCCTTCGGCGGTTCACATTCCGTCGTTATGATTCCGTATGGCCCTTCCGGAGCCCTGCGATTCTGCGTTTCACGACACCAGACTACGGCCTCAAGCTTATTTCTGTTGATGTTGCGCAGCAGATGCTGCCCGGTGCCTTCGAGCTCGGGGCCGGTCAATCGCGTTGCTTGGCTGTTCGCGTGAGCCCGTCAATTCGTGTTCAGTCACCGCCGTATTCCGCCGCGACACGCGGTTGAAGACCTTCCCCGGCAGCCCCCCCCGCACTGCCAAACACAACCGTTGGCTGCGCGTGGTCGCTGACCTCAGGGACGAGGCCAGTGCGCAGTCCGCCGTGTACCGCTGACGTGCGACCGTCATCTCCTGATCGGACGCGAACTGTTTGCCATCGGCTGAGAGAAGCAGACGCCGACGGCATGCACTGGATCGCCATAGGCGCGCGAGCGCGCAGCACCAGCTCGGAACCGTTGCCGGTAGTCGAGGCCAACGGTCCTGTTCAGCTCAGTACCACTCAGCTGGATGTGAAGGTGAAAGGGGCAGTGAGTCAAAGCCATGGGGCGTGTCCGACGCTGCGATAAGTGAGGGGGCAATCACGAAGGTCTCCATTCACCTGCCGCCCCCGATAGATGTGTCTACATGTAAATTTTCATTAAGGACTACGGTAATCCGGTCGTACGTTGAGTGGGCGCTGATGTGTTGGTCCGGTGCTGCCTCTTCGTGAGAATCTCGTCGGTTCCGTCACGATTCTCGTACGCCATTCCGCTCTCTGGGTTGTTCTCCGTGCAAATTTTCAGATTCATCTTGTTTCTTTTTACGCTTAGCTCGGCCGCGTATGTGTGCGCAGCGCAAGTTGTTGTCGAAGTGATTGACCACTCGAGTGACGCCCGGTTGGAGGGCGTAGCGGTGAGCGTAAAGGAAGTGCTTCCGGACGGAAGTGAGGCGGCGGTCGTGTCGCGCACGACGGACGCCAACGGCACGATTGCGCTGGATCTGGACGGGTTGGGCGCCGGACGGCGCTATGTATTCAAGGCTCAGCCGTATGGCATGTGGGTGAGCAGTGAAATTGCCTCGACACCCGGA
>JAHJHI010000027.1 GCA_018824085.1 Gammaproteobacteria bacterium
GGCTTGGCGGCCGGCTTCGCGGCGGCCTTCACCGGTGCAGCCTTCTTCGCGGCGGCCTTCACCGGCGCAGCCTTCTTCGCGGCAGGCTTGGCGGCCGGCTTCGCAACGGCCTTCACCGGCGCAGCCTTCTTCGCGGCAGGCTTGGCGGCCGGCTTCGCGGCGGCCTTCACCGGTGCAGCCTTCTTCGCGGCGGGTTTTGCAACCTTGGCCGCAGCCTTCGCGACTGCGCTCTTCTTCGTTACGGTTTTGCTCGGGGCATTCGCCTTCTTCGCCCCCTTCTTAGCTTCAGTTTCAGCCATGACTTATCTCCTCTTGGATAACAGGAATTGACAGCACCTCAGCCCTCCGGTGGCGGAAGGTCTGTTCATGACGAAGCGCGGAGGTGCGCCAGTCAGGAACACGGACAGCACATGCGCCGACAACCGTCGCATGTGTTTGCGGGACTCATGCCCGCACGGCATCCGGCGATCAGTCATCGCTCGAACACCCTGTTCGGAAACACGTCCGTCATGCGATGCAGGACGGGTCGGTAAATTTGGATTGCGCGAGTTCAATGCGAATACCGTAAGGACGCTGCCGACCGGCCGGACTCGGTCGCAAGAACTCGCTCGCCGGATGCAGTTGATGCCGCAGCCGGGATGCTGTCGACCGGCATCTGATGCCCCGCGCTGTGACCTTCCGGATTCACGGTGCGCGGACGGTCGACGTCGCACTCCGGACAGAAAGCCGGACGTCCGGAAAAACCGGAAAATGACTCCTGCATGCCGATGGAATCGGGAGGAAATGTCTGACGTGAAGATGTCGTCTCAACAGACTGATTCATGGCGGAAAGTATTGCATAACCATGCAGTTTTAAAGCAACAAACCGCACAAAAGTCCAGAAGATTTGCCACGATAGACGGCGACATTAAATTCATTTGTCATTTACCGTCCACCTGCGTGAATTGCGAAGCTCCATGAAAGCGCCGCCACACGCGGCATTTGAGGACGTGCATGCTGCATGCAGACGCGACGAAACCGGGCGGCAGGTCATCGCGCGATTGTTGTCGGCGTACAAATAAATATCGTGACGAACGGCACGGATAGTGTTTCGACCGACGGAAATGACTAGATGCAGTGTGCCACCGGCGCTGGCGGGTTCATCATCGACAACCGGTCACGACGATATCCACACGCATGCGGGCATACGCCGGTGCACTTCTTCCGCATCGATGCCGGACATGGTGCCTGGACGCCGCAACATCCGGGCCGGCACTCGCATCTCGGCGCTTCACCATCGACATGCGTTGCGTGCCCACAACACAGCATGTTGCGATGTCGCCCGCCGCAAGTCGGCTGCGTCACGCGCGGGACACGCTCACGCACTTACCTTGATGCATCCCGCGCGACACCGCAGGCATCGCCGGATGGCGGACGCGACGTGACGCCGCGCTCACTCCGCTGCTCGACGCGCCGGTCATGCAGCAGAGCGACGGCGCCAAGCATGCCGAGCACGCCGCCGGTGACGCAGGTTGCCGGCCAGCCTCCGAAATGCCATGCCAGCGAGCCGAGCGCCGAGCCGCCAGCCGCGCCGATGAAGTAGCCCGTCATGTAGACCGCGTTGAGGCGCGAACGCGCTTCGGCCTCAAGCTTGAACACCACGTGCTGATTGTTGATATGCACGCCCTGCAGCGCCAGATCGATCAGCAGCACCCCCGCCAGAAACCAGACAAGACTGGTCGCGCCAAGCCAGAGTGCGCACCAGCTCGACGCAATCAGCAACACCGACACGGCCGTCGTCGTCTGCACCCACCCCCGGTCCGCCAGACGCCCGGCCACGCTGGCCATCAGCGCGCCGGCCACACCGGCCAGACCGACCAGCCCGATACCCGCTTCGCTCATGCCGTGGGACGGCCCCGACAGCAGTAACGCCATCGTCGAGAACAGCACGCTGACCGACGAGAAGGACAGCGCGCCGAGCAATGCACGGCTGCGCAGACGCGGGTGTGCGCGCAACAGCGTGTACAGCGAGCGCAAGGTGTCCGCGTAACGCACCCGCGACGGGTTGCGCGACGTCGGCAACGCGAACCACAAGGCCACCGCCACTCCCACCATGGCAACGCCCGACACCCGGTAGATCGTCGTCCAGCCACCCCATGCCGACAGCAGGCCGGCCACGCTGCGCGCCGTCAGGATGCCGGTGAGAAGTCCGCTCATGACGATGCCGACAGCCCGTCCGCTGCGCCGGGGGTCGGACAGGATCGCGGCCAGCGGCACGAGTATCTGCGCGGCAACCGAAAACAGCCCCGCCATCGCGATGCCCGCCGACAGCATGACGATGCCGGACGCGAATCCGCTGATGAACTGACCGGCCGCGGCGAGCAACATGAGCGTCACCGCAGCCGCACGACGCTCCAGCATGTCGCCCAGCGGCACCAGCAGCAGAAGTCCGCACGCGTAAGCCACCTGTGCCAGCGTGACGGTCAGCGCCACGGTCGCTTCCGTGACATCGAGATCGACGGCGATCGAATGCAGCAACGGCTGGTTGAAGTAGTTGCCGCCGGCGCAAAGACCTGAGGCAACGGCCATCAACACGAGAACGGAAGTGGGTATGCCCGCCGCCTCAGCGGCGGGCGAGGATCGGAGTCGGAAAGTCATCAGCGGGACAGGCGGAAAATGGTGTGAGCGGGCAGGCGATGCGCGATGCGCGATGCCGTCATCGTGAAGGCACGATGGCTGTCGCATCGATCTCGAACAGCATGCCATCAAGCGCCAGGCGCGGCACCGGCACAAGCGTACATGCGGGAGCCGGCGCGTCGCCCCACATGCCGCGCAACGCGCCCGCAAGAACAGCGAGGCGTTCGTGCGAATGATCGACGACCAGGGCTGTGAGCTTGACCACATGCTTCGGCATCGCGTCGGCCGCCTCGAGTGCGACGGCAAGATTGGCCAAAGCCTGCGCGACCTGCAGTGCAAAGTCGGCAGGCAGTTCGCCGTCGCGGTGCTCGCCGCCCTGCCCCGCTATATATATGAGGCGTGCCGGCGTCCGGGCCGTAACCACGTGCGTGTATCCATTGGCCGCAGGGTCGTACAGATCGGGCGGATTGATGAACCGGTGGCGCGTAGCGTCGACGGTGCGCGCGTCGTTGATGTCGGTCATGGGAAGGCAGGGTGATGAAAGGCGTTGTAGCATCAGACCTCAACCATGCTTCAGGTCAAGCGCCTGCGCCCGCTCGGATCAGCAGCCCGCCCCGGCCGTTTCCCCATGACCCGTCTCCGCAAGAAAACCGGCGCGACGCCGGTGCTTACCGTCGGCGAAGTCGCCGCCCGCAGTGGCCTGGCCGTGTCCGCGCTGCACTTCTACGAGGCGCGTGGCCTGATCAGCAGCGTACGCAACGCGGGCAACCAGCGGCGCTATCCGCGTTCCGTGCTGCGTCGCGTCGCCGTCATCAAGATCGCGCAGCGCATGGGCATTTCGCTTGCCGACATTTCGGCTGCGCTGAAATCGCTGCCTGACGAACGCACGCCAACCGTGACCGACTGGCGCCGTCTGTCGGCGCGCTGGAAAACGGATCTGGACGAACGCATCAGGATGCTTCTGCAGTTGCGCGACCAGCTCGACGGTTGCATCGGATGCGGCTGCCTGTCGCTCAAGGCTTGTCCGCTGCGAAACGCGCAGGACGCGCTGGCCAGCCAGGGCGCCGGGCCGCACTTCGACAGCTGACTGGCTACTGCCACATTGCCCGCATCTTCGCCGCGATGTCGATGCGAGCCTGCGCGACCGACATCACCGGCCCGGCGTCCGCGTCGACACATGGCCAGCTCCTGCCCTCGAAGCAGTCGAGCAGGCGGTTCGGAATGAAGCGCGTGCGCCCGGCATATACGTGGCGATCGCCCGTGGATGACTGCCCGGTCACGTAGAAGCGCTGCGGCAGCAGCAGTTCGAGGTGGTCCTTCGCGCGCGTCATCGCGACGTAGAGCAGGCGGCGTTCCTCCTCGATCTCGGCTTCGGTGCCGGTCGACATTTCCGACGGGATGCAACCGTCGACGACGTTGAGCACGGACACCGCCGACCACTCCCGCCCCTTGGCCGAGTGGATCGTCGACAGGATCAGATAGTCTTCGTCGAGCAAGGGCACGCCCGGCTGGTCACTGGTGACTTCCGGCGGATCGAGTGTCAGCTCCGTCAGGAAGCGCTCGCGCCCCGGATAGGTCGACGCGAGCCGCGCGAGTTGCTGGATGTCGGCCAGGCGCACCGCTGCGTCTTCGTACAGCCGCTCCATCTGCGCCTCGTACCACTGCGCCACCTGCTCCGCCGTCATCGGCCAGGGAGCGCCCGGCGCGCCGGCGGATTCGACCAGCCGCGCGAACTCGTCCCAGGCCGCACGCATGCCGTCAGGCACCGGCTGTTCGGCGAGCAACGCGGCACCCGGCGGCGCGGTCTGGAGATTGTCCAGGATGCGTGCCGCCGTCTTCGGCCCCATGCCGTGCAGCAACTGCATCGCGCGGAATCCCGACACGCGGTCGCGCAGGTTCTGCGACCAGCGCAGGATGGCCAGCAGGTCCTTCACGTGCGCCGCTTCGAGAAATTTGAGGCCGCCGAACTTCACGAACGGAATGTTCCGCCGCGTCAGTTCGATCTCGACCCGCAGGCTGTGGTGCGACGTGCGGAACAGCACCGCCTGCGACTTCAGCCGGACACCTCCCTCGCGCCGCGCAAGTATCTGCTCGACGACGAAAGCCGCCTGGTCCGCGTCGTCGCGCACCGACACCAGAAGCGGCTTCTGCGTGCCGGTGCGCGCGCTCCACAGGTTCTTGCTGAAGCACTCGCCCGCTTCGCCGATGACGCGGTTCGCGGCATCGAGTATCGGCGGCGTGGAGCGGTAGTTGCGCGCCAGCGTGACGCGCATCGCCGCCGGTTCGAACAGCGCCGGAAAGTCGAGGATGTTGCGCACCGTCGCGCCGCGGAAGCTGTAGATGGACTGCGCGTCGTCGCCCACCACAGTGAGGCCTCGGCCGTCCGGCTTGATGGATAGCAGGATGCCGGCCTGCAGGCGGTTGGTGTCCTGGTATTCATCCACCAGCACGTGCGTGAAGCGGGCGCCGAGTTCGCGTGCGATGGCCGGTTCCGCCGCCATCTGCGCCCAGTAGAGCAGCAGATCATCGTAGTCCAGCACCTGCTGCGCCTGCTTGGCTTCGACATAGGCGCGGAACAGCGCCTTCAGGTCGGCCTCCCATTCCGCGCACCAGGGAAAGCTCGACTGCAGTACCTCCACCAGCGGCGACTGCGTATTGACGGCGGCCGAGTAGATCGCGAGGCAGGTACCCTTGAGCGGGAAGCGCTTCGCCTTCGACGACAGTCCCAGTTCGTGGCGCACCAGATTCATCAGGTCGCCGGAATCCTCGCGGTCGTGGATGGTGAACGCCGGGTCGAGGCCGATGCGCCCTGCGTACTCGCGCAGCAGGCGCGCGCCGACGCCGTGGAAGGTGCCGGACCAGGCAAAGCCGCCGCTCGCCAGCGTCGCCAGTCGCGGCGACACCTGCGCGACGATGCGCTGCACGCGGCGCGTCATTTCGTCCGCCGCGCGGCGCGAGAAAGTCAGCAGCAGCAACGCATCCGGCTGCACGCCATGTACCAGCAGATGCGCGACCCGATGCGCCAGCGTGTTCGTCTTGCCGGTGCCGGCACCTGCGATCACCAGCAGCGGCCCGGCGACCTCTCCGGTTGCGACGCCATAAGTCACCGCCTCGCGCTGGGCTTCGTTCAGCGCGGCAAGATAGTCGGTCGGAGCCAGCGATGCGGGCGGGGTCGTGGTGTCGGACATGGGTCGAAAGGCGTGCGCGGTAACTGGACAAATATACAGCAGCCAGCGTTCAGGCCTTCGCGCGAAAACGCCCGTTCCGGCGCAGGGCAACGGGAACCGAAGCCCTGTTTCCGGAGCACGGCGGACAGGCCTCCCATCCGGTGCAGCACGGCAACGGCAGCACGCCCGCCGCACGCCCGCACGCTGAGCGCGTTCCTCGAAACCGCTCAGGCACCGGCTGCATGCAGCCGGTGCCTGAGCTGGTGCACTTCCTCGATCAGGTCGACCACGAGCGCAGCCAGTTCGGGGTTGGCGTCGAAATCCCGCTCGGTCACGACGAGGCGGCGCGCGCGCAGCAGCTCCGCGCTGGCGAAGCGCCATTGCGTCGGCGGCTGTGACGGCTCGCCGCACAGATAGCCCGCTTCCACCCGCTCGATGATCCAGCGCGGCTCGGTGGCGCAGGCCTGCGCCAGTTCGTCCACGGTGAGGCAGACATCGTCCAGCAGCGCGCCGGTCAGAATGTCATCGTGTGTCATCGCTCATGCTCCCGTCGTGCGGCGCGGATCGAAGGCCATCTCGCGCGCCATGGTTTCGTAGAGGCGACGTGCGCTGTCGCTGTCGGCCGGAGGCAATACGACCTCCAGCACGACGTAGAGATCGCCCGGCGGATCACCCGGAATGCCACGCCCCTTCAGGCGCAGCTTGCGTCCCGCCTGCGAGCCGGCGGGCACCTGCAGCGTCACCGGCCCCGACGGTGTGGGCGTGTCGATCGGGCCGCCAAGCGCGGCTTCCCACGGTGTGACCGGAACCGTTTCGTACACATCCCGGCCATCGATGCGATAGCGCGGGTCGGGCGTGAATCTGATCTCCAGATACAGGTCGCCGGCCGGACCGCCGCCGATGCCCGGATCGCCCTGCCCGCCCAGACGGATCTGCTGCCCTTCCTTCACGCCCTTGGGGATGCGCACGTTCAGCGTGTGCTCCTGCAGCACGACGCGGCCCTGCCCGTCCGCCTGCGGCCGGCGCAGGCTGATGGTCCGGCTGGCGCCGTCATAGGCGTCGCGCAGGTCGATCCGTATCCGCGCGTGGCGGTCCTCGCCGCGCATGCGGAACTGCCCCGCGCGGCCGCTGCGGCCACGGCCGAACAGGTTCTCGAAGAAATCCCCGCTGTCCGCGCCGCCCCCCGGAAACTCGAAGCCGGCGTCCCAGTCCGGCGGCGGGCGGAACGGCTGGCCGGCCTGCTGCCCGCTGCCCACCTGGTCGTAGAGTGCGCGTTTTTCCGGGTCGGACAGCACCGCATTGGCCTCGTTGACCTCCTGCATGCGGGCTTCCGCATCCGGCTCCTTGCTGACGTCCGGGTGGTATTTGCGCGCCAGCTTGCGATACGCCTTCTTGATGTCGTCCGCAGAGGCGGTCTTGTCTATGCCGAGCGTCCGGTAATAGTCCTTGAATTCCACGTGTGCGTGCTCCGGTTTGCGTTGTCATGTCGCGCGAGGGCGCAGCGCCCTCCGCTTGCGCGCACGGCGCGCAAGCGCGTCAACTGAAAGTATGCGCGCTCCGGTAGATCACAAGCACCCGCACGGGACGCGCGGACCGTCCCGCTGCCGCTCACGCCCTGCAGTCGGTGTCAGCGCGACAGGGTGCGGCGCGCGCGGCTGGCATCGACCGGGCCCGCGACAGCCGCACGGGCGGTGACGGCTGCTCGCCCGGATGCCATCCGTCGTGCGCGGCGCTTGCGCCACCACACGACGACACCGGTCACGCTGAGCACGACCACGACCAGACCGGTCAGCGAAATCAGGATGCGCCCCGGCAACCCGAGAATGCGGCCCGAGTGCAGCGGAAACTGGGCCTGCAGGAAGATGTCGGCAACCGTGCCGCGCCATGGTTCGCGCTCTCCCAGAATGCGTCCGTCGCCGCTGTCCAGATAGAGGGTGCGGTGCCCGACACCGCCCGCACCGTGCCCGTCCTCCGGGTGAAAGAACTGCACGCCGTAGATACCGAACAGCGGCTCGTGGAACAGCGCGCCGGCCGGCTCGGGCCAGCCGCGCCGCGCCGCCTCGGACCGCGCGAGATCCAGCGCGGCGGCGCGATCGAGTACCGGCTCGACCGGGTCGTTCATGGCGCGCGGCTCGCGCAGGTCGAACGGCGACGGCGTGACCTCCGACAACCGCGACATCACCGGAAAGAACACTTCCCGGTACAGGTTCAGCGAAAACGCCGTGAACGCGACCGTGAACAGCAGCCCCCACGTCCACAGGCTGCCGGCACGGTGAAGGTCGAAATTGACCTTCCACGCACCACTGCCCCAGCGCACCTTCCACGCGGGCTTCCAGCGCTGCCACCAGCCGGTTGCCGCCGGCCCCCCGGCAGCCGTCCGCCGCCGCCTGCGCGACGGCACGGTCAGCAGCACGCCGGTAAAACAGTCGGCGGTCCATACCAGTGCGATCACGCCCATCAGCCAGATGCCCCAGCGGTCCGTCCCCTGGAAGGCCGGCAGATGCAGGCTGTAGTGCAGCACGTAGAGGAAGGACACGAAAGTTTCCTTCGTGACCGGCCACACCGCGCCCCATTCACGCGCGCCCAGTTCCTCGCCCGATACGGGATCGACGAAAACCTGGTTGAAACCGGGCCGGAACAGCTCGCCCGTGGCGGCATCCACGCGCGGCGCCACGCCGAACGCCAGCGAGTGCCCGGCCTGCGTTGCGAGCGGCGCAAACGTGACGGCCACCTGCGGGTGACGCGCCTCGATCCGGTTCGCGAGCAGCAGCGGGGACATCGGCTCGCCGTCCGTGGTCGCGCCGGTCAGGTGCTGATTGAGCCACTCGTCCAGCTCGTGATCCCAGGAAATCACGGCGCCGGTCAGGCCGGAGACAAGCAGGAACAGCGCGATGAGCAAGCCTGCCCAGCGGTGCATCACGACGAACAGCGGGCGCCAGGCCATCGCGCTCATCCGGTCAGAAATCGAACTGCGCGCTGACGCTCACGCTGCGCGGGTCGGCGGGCTTGATCCAGTTTGCGTACTGGTATTCCCAGAAACGCTCGTTGGTCACGTTGTTGATCGACGCGCGCAAGGTCGTGGCGCAACCGGCCACGTCCATGACATAGTCGGCGCCGACGTTGAACACGGTATGGCTGCCCGCGCCCAGCGTGTTGGCGGCGTCGAGTTCGACGTCGCCGGTGTGCTTGGCGTCCGCCATCAGCCGCAGCCGCTCGATCGCCGGGACGTTGTAGACAACGCGCGTCGTCGCCATGAACCGGGGCGCACCGGCGACGCGGTTGCCGATGTTCGCGCTGCCCTTGTCGTAGGACGTGTCGAGCAGCATCACGTTGCCCTGCAACTGCCAACGGACGCCGAGACGCCCGGCCAGCCCGAGCTCCAGACCCTGATAGCTCGACTCGCCGTCCTGCACCAGCACGTTGGCGGCGTTCGCATATTCGCTCGGACGCTCGATGCGGAACAGCGCCGCGGTGCCGCTCCACGTGCGGCGCTCCGTCTTGACGCCGATCTCGTACTGCTTGCTGACCATGGGATCAAGCAGGCGGTTCGCGTTGGCGTACGAGCTGCCGACCGTGCGGCCCGGCTCCAGCGATTCCATATAGCTCGCGTAGATCATCGTGTCCGGCGCGGCCTTGAACATCAGCGCCAGCGTCGGCGTGTTTTCGCTGCTGCGGTAGCTGCCCTGCGTCGAGCCGTCGGGGTTGTAGTCGTGCTGCCCGTAGCGCGTGTGCCGGACGCCGGCCAGTACGGACCAGCGCGCCGACAGCGTCGCCGTGTCGCTGACGAACACGGCCTTCTGTTCGATGTCGCCGGCGCGGTACAGCCTCAGCCCGCCTTGCGTGTAGTAGGCGTTCGTGTTGCGCAGCGCCAGGTTGCCGCTGCCGATCAACGCCCACACACCATTCGCGCTGTAGTCGTTCAGCTGCTTCTGCCAGGACAGCCCGACAACCAGCTCATGCCCGATGCCGCCGGTCGTCAGCCGGCCTTCCAGCGTGCCCTGCCACTGGTCGAATCGATGTCCCTCGCGTGTGTCGGACCGGTTCTCGCTGTAGTCGCCGGCGGCGTTGCTCAGGTAGAGGATGCTTTCGTTGCGGCTGCGCTTCGACGTGCTGTGGCTGTAGTGCGTGCGGGCCATCCAGTCCGGCGAAAGCCGGTACGACAGGCCGGTCGAGTAGAAGCCGAAATCGGTTTCGAGAAACTGCCCCTTGCTCAGCAACGTCTGGTCGTCGCCGCGCACGCTCGACGGCAGCACGCCGCCGGCGAGCGCGGCGACCGAGATGGACGGTGTCTGGCCCTTCGTCTTGCGCGTCTGGTAGAGCGCCTGGAAGTCCCACAACAGGTCGGTCGTCAGGCGCGCGTCCAGCGCCAGCGACACCGAATCGCGATCGACACGGCCGTCGTTGAACGTGCGGCCCTCCTCGTGCACGGCGTCGAGGCGATAGCCGAAGCGGCCGTCGTCGCCGGCGCGCCCTCCGAAATCGACGCTCGCCTCCCGCACGTTGCCCGACTTCAGGCCCGCGCCGACACGCCTCAGCGGCACATCGGTCGGCTTCTTCATCACGTAGTTGATCAGGCCGCCGGGCGAGCCGAAGCCGTACATGAAACCGGATGCGCCCTTGAACAGTTCGATCTGTTCGAAGTGCTCGTACGGCAGCGTGATGGCATAGCTCAGGAAGGGCTTGCCGTCGATCCGGTACGCGTTCTGCCAGTCCAGTTCGAGCCCGCGCACCGTCACGTAGGACGCCCAGCTGCTGTAGGCGCCGCTGTTGTCGGTGACCGACGCGTCCAGCGCGAATACGTCGCCCAGCTTGGAAACCTGGCGATCCGACAGGTCGGCACTCGTGACCACGGTCGTCGACAGCGGCGTTTCGAGCTGCGTGCGCGCGCCGAGCGCACCGCCGCCCACCCGCACCTTCAGATGATGCGGTGACGCCTCGGCACTGGCCTGCACATTCACCACCGGCAGCGTGGCCTGCGGCTCGCCGGTGTCCGGCGGCGATTGCCGCGGCGCGTCAACCAGCACATAGCCGGCGGACGTCTTCCCGATCGCGTGGCCGGTGCCGCGCAACAGCACCGCGAACCCCTCATCCACGCCGTAGCGTCCCTTGAGCCCTTGCGTGCTCAGGCCCTGCACGCGCCCCGCGTCGACGACGATCGCCACACCCGCCTGTTGGGCATAGCGGTTCAGCGCCACGCCCAGCGGTCCGGCCGGAACATCGAATTCAATCAGTTCGGCGGCACCGGCCCGCGTCTGGGCGCGGGCCGGATCGCTCGCGCCCAGCGCCAGCGCGGCAGCGATGCCGACCTGGATGGACAGTGCGAGCGGCGTCAGGCGCAGGCCCGCACGAAGCGGGCGGCGGGGGACAGCAAGGCGTGCTTGATGCATGGTCGTAACGTTCCGTTTTTGTGGGTATCACCTCCCTTGACGGACGAAACCGGAAAAGCGGAACCGCGGACCGCAGGAACGTCGACTGGCGCAGCCCTCGCGCCACACCCTGCCTACGGCCTGTCGACCAGCACCAGATAGCGTGTCCAGGTGCGCACGCGCAGGCCCGGAAAGCTGGTGCGCAGCAGCTGCAGCGCCCGGTCGGTGTCGTCCAGCGGCAGCACGGCCGACACGCGTACGCCCTGCAGGCTCGCGCGGTCGTACTCGATGAGGCCCGGGCGGTGTCGGGCGAGTTCGTCCAGCACTTCGGGCAACGGCCGGTCCTCGACCACCATGCTGCGCTGCCGCCAGGCGTCGGCCACGCTGCGCGCGTCTATCGGCGCCAGCGGTCCGAGGCCGCCCGCCGCCAGGCGCAGCCGCTGCCCCGCACTGACCAGCGTGACCGCGTCGGGCGCCGCCGCACTGCGCACGGAAACGGTGGATTCAAGCATCGTCAGCGTCGTCGCATCGTCGTCCCGACGCACCACGAAGCGGGTACCCAGCGCACGGATGCTGCCGTGCGCTGTTTCCACCACGAAGGGGCGCGCCGCATCGCGCGCGACGTCGACGAGAATCTCGCCCTGCAGCAGCTCGACGACACGGCGGCGCGCGTCGTAATACAGATTGACGGCACCGGCACCGTTGAACGCCACGCGGCTGCCGTCGGCCAGCGTGCGCACCGGCCACTCACCGCCCCCGGCGCGCAGATCGGCCAGCAGCACGGCCGGCGGACAGCCGGTCAGTACCAGCCAGAACGGAAGCGCCAGCCCGCAGACGACGGCCAGGGCAACGACGGCGCGCTTCACCTTGCCGCGGCCTGCGCGGCCCGCGGCAGCCGCGTCCAGCGCCGCGCGCGCGGGTCGATAGCTGCCGCCGGCGCGGGTGCGCACGCCCTGCAAGCCCTGAACGACATTCTCCAGACTGGCGGCCACCTCGCCATGCCGCGGATCGGCCCGCTTCCAGGCCTCGAAGCCCTCGCGTGCGCGGGCGCGCTCCGCCACATCATCCGCCGTGAGCTGCACGATCCATTCCGCCGCCTGTTCGGCGAGCGCCTCGTCATCCGTCATCGGCCGCCGCCCGTCCATGCCGGGCAGCCGGATGCGCCGGCCCGGCACTGCAACAGGCATTGCACGAGGTATTTGCGGACCATGCGCGACGACACGCCGAGCCGGTCCGCAATCGCCGCATGCGTCTGCTCGTCGAGGTAATGCAGCATGAACGCCTCGCGCGCCCTGGCCGACACGCCGTCCAGCGCGACGCTGATCTGTTCGAGCGCCTGCAGCGCCGCCAGCGTGTCTTCGGCGGAGGGATGGCCGGCCTCCGATTCGGCCGCCAGCGCCAGCTCCGCGAGATAGGCGCGTTCGATGGACTGGCGGCGCGCGCGGTCGACCAGAAGGCGGTTGGCCGTCGTCGCGAGATAGGCGCGCGGCTCGTCCATGACCGGCACCGGGCCTATCAGCGCGTCGCGCGAGGCGATGATGCGGACAAAGGTATCGTGCGCCACGTCCGCCGCGTTGTGCGAACAGCCGAGCCTCTTGCGCAGCCAGCCGTACAGCCAGCCATGATGGTCGCTGTATAGCGTGTGCATTTGCTGCTGCATCGCGGACTCGACGGCCGGCATGGGCGCCATGGAATGTAAACGGGAATTGTTCTCAATACTATCCCAAGCCCCGGCACCCGCGCAATGCACCGGCCCGAAGCGCCGTCAGGCCCGGAACTGCTTCTCCGCGAACGCCCACACCATGCGCGAGGCGTCGGGCCCGCGCGCGTCACCGAATGCTTCGCTGGCCGCGCCGCCGCTCCACGCGTGGCCGAGCTGGCTGACATCGACCAGCGTGGCGACGATGCGCCCGCGAGCCCGGTAGTCGGTCACCGTCATCGGATGCCTTTGGCCGCGCCGCACCTCGCGTGCCACACCCGCGCTGGCGCCCGCCGCGTCGGCCCACTGCTGCGCGGCGGCACGGCCGTTGCGCGGCGCCACCACGGCGTCGCGATGGCCGTGGATCACCAGCAGGGGCGGCAGTGCGGGCGCAGATGCGTCGAGTTCGCCGGACGGCAGCGACCCGGCGGCACGTCGGCCACGCATCGCGCCGAGCGCGCTCAGGGAGGAATGCGCCGCGCCCGGCGGCACGCCCGAATGCATCACCACCGCGCGGAAACGCCCGGGATGCCGCGTCGCCAGCAGTGCGGCCATGCTGGCGCCGGCAGACAGGCCGGCCACGGCAACGCGCGCGCGGTCGACCGGATACAGCACGCAGACCTGATCGATGGCCGCCATGATGAGTGCCACCTCGCCCTGGGCGCGCCCGGACGCGGTGTCGAACCAGTTCCAGCACCCCTGCGCGTTGGCCAGGCGTTCCTGCTCCGGATACAGCACCATGAAGCGCTCGCGCAGCGCGATGCGGTTCATGCGCGTGCTGGCCGCGAAACGCGCGGCGTCCTGCCCGCAGCCGTGCAGCATCACCAGCAGCGGCACGCGCTCGGCGGACGCGATGCCGTCGGGCCGGAACAGACGGTAGCGGCGCGCGCCCGACGGGCCGACCGCAAGGCCCGGGGCCCAGTGCCCGTCAGCCGGCGTGCCGCGCGCGCCCGGCGTCGGCGCGAGCGGTTTGCGCGTGACGGACTTGACCGCCACAGGCCTGGGCTTGCGACGGGGGCTCGGCGCCGGCGTGCGCAGCGCCGAGCGGCGCAGCGTCGCCAGACTGCGCTTCACGCTCCGGGTCCAGATCGACGTCCACGTTCGCCGGGCCATTGCTTCACGTCCATTCCGTCGGGGTGGCGGCAACGCGCGATGCGGCGTGCCGGCCCGATCGCCTGCGCGGGGATCGGGCCTGTCCGTTCTACACGAACGGGCGCGTCCACCGCGGTGGCGTTTCAGGCGCTCACATCTTGCCCGGCGCCTGCGCGTGCGCCTCGATCACTTCCTGCGCCGCGCGGAAGGCGTCGATGGCAGCCGGCGCGCCCGCGTAGACGGCGCAATGCAGCAAGGTTTCACGGATTTCCTCGACGCTGCATCCGTTGTTCAGCGCGCCGCGCACGTGGCCCTTCAGCTCCTGCGGGCAGCGCAGCGCGGTCAGCACCGACAGCGTGACCAGGCTGCGCGTGCGCCGATCCAGTCCGTCGCGCACCCAGGTGCCGCCCCAGGCGTGCTCGTTCACGAAGTCCTGCAGCGGGCGCGTGAATTCGGTCGCATTGCCCAGCGCGCGGTCAACGAAAGCGTCCCCCATGACCTCGCGGCGCACCGTTTCGCCCTGACTTTTGCTGTTGCTCATTCTGTCGTCTCTTTCCGGCCGGTCTTCCGGCGCGCAGGGTGCGCGCCCGGTGGCGGATTATCGCCGGAAGCCGCGCCGCCGCGGCTCAACCGGCGGCGCGCTCGCAGAACGTGATGAGGTTGCCATCGACATCGAGCACGGCGAACTCGCGCGTGCCCCACGGCGTATCGTGCAGCGGCGCGTTCGGGTGCACGATGCCCGCCTGCGTGCAGTGCGCGAACCACGCGTCGATGCCGCTCACATCAACGCGGCAGCTCGTCGCCTCCGCGATGCGGCGGTCCGTGCAGGCCCAGAAATGCAGCGCCAGCGCGCCGAGCGAAACAATGCCGTAGACGCCCTGCTCGGCATGGATCACCGTGCACGCGAGCTTCGACACGTAGAAGTCGACGCTGCGCGCGATGTCGAGCGACGCGAGGACGGGTGTTGCGCTGATGAACTTTGTTTCCGCTTGCATGCCGATCTCCTGGGCCGGGGCGGCGCGCACCCGGCACGCAGGCTCCCGAATCCGCGCAACGGTAACGCCAACACGAGGACATGTCATGCACACTTTCTTCCAGCGGGCGCCGGTCCGCCTTCTCGCCGTGCTCTGCACGCTGCTCGCGCTCGGCGGCTGCGCCGGCATGTCGGCCCGCGACCCGGTACGCATCAGTCTGGCCGGCATGGAACCGCTGCAGGGCGAAGGCTTCGAACTGCGTTTCGCGCTCAGGCTGCGGGTACAGAACCCGAACGACAGCGACATCGATTTCGATGGCGTCTCGGTGGCGCTGGACGTGAACGGACGGCCCTTCGCCGCCGGCGTCAGCGCGGACAAGGGTCATGTGCCGCGCTTCGGCGAAACCGTCATCAGCATTCCGGTTTCCGTGCCGGCGCTGACCGCGCTGCGCCAGGCGCTCGGCCTCACCGAAGGCGGCGACATCGGCAGCCTGCCCTATGTGCTGAGCGGCAAGCTCGCCGGCGGCCCGCTCGGCACGCAGCGCTTCAGCCAGAAGGGCACGCTTGATCTGCCGTCACTCGGCAGCGCCCGGCCGGCGCCGCGGTAATACGACGCGCGCTCGGGCAGATCGACCCGCCCGCGTCAGATGAAGGGATTGCCGGCGGCCAGCGCGTCGGCGCGGTTCGCCGCGGGCGGGTAGATCCACTGCGTGTTGATCAGGCGCTTGCGCGCCTTGCCTTCGGCCTGCGTGAGCTTGACCTCGCGCTCCCAGCCTTCCGTATAGACGGCGCCCCACTCGCCCAGATCCAGGCAGGTCGCGTAGAACGGCTGCCTGTAGTCGAGCAGCGGCGCGCCGAGCAGATCGGCCGCCACGTTGTGCCCGGCAAACCGACCCATGACAATCGCGTGCTGGCAGGACATCAGGGAATGGTGGCCCTCGGCGTCGGTCAGCGCCCTGGCGACGTCGCCTGCCGCGAACACGCGGTCGGCGCCGGCGACACGCAATTGCTGCGTCACGTCGAGCCGGCCGAGCCGGTCGATCGGTGCCGGCAACTGGCGCGTCAGCGGACTGGCCACCATGCCGCCGGACCAGATGACGGTGTGGCTCTCGATGCGCTCGCCCGACGCCGTACGCACGCCGTTCGCATCCACGGACACGACGGCCGAGCCGAGCACGCACTGCACGCCGAGCGCATCCAGCGCCTCGATGATGGCCGGACGCGGGCCGGGGCCGATGTCCGGACCGACCTCTTCCGCGTTGCCGACGATGACGACGCGGATGTCCGCTTCCGGCCCGAACAGCGTGCGCAGGCGATGCGGCAGTTCGGTCGCCACTTCGATACCGGTGAAGCCGCAGCCGACGACGACGACCGTGTTGCGCGCACGCGAATCGGGTTGATCCGCCAGCGTCTTCAGATGCGTCTCCAGCGCGACGGCGTCCTCGAGCTGGTCCACCGAATACGCGTACTCGACGACGCCGGGCAGCGACGCCGGGCGATGCAGCCTGCTGCCACTGGTCAGCACCAGCCGGTCGCACGGCAGCACGACGTGCTCGCCGCTGGCGGTTTCGACATCGACGGCGGCGCCGTCATCAAGTATCCGTTCAACACTGCCTTCGACGAAACGCGCGCCCGCGACGTCGAGCAACGGACCCAGCGGAACGCTCATCCGGTGCGGCGCCTCTTCGTGCAGACGCGGCCGGACGTGCAGCTCGGGCCTCGGCGAGACCAGCGTGATCTCCATATCCTGCGCGGCCGCTCCGGCCATGTCCTTCACCCGCGCGGCAGCGAGGACACTCCAGACGCCCGCGAAGCCGCCCCCCACGACAACAATTTTCCGTGACACGATTTCACCTTTCCGCAGTTGTGGTAAACCGGGCGCGCTGCGCCCGTGAAAGCCCGTTGCACGTCCGCTGGCGGCGCGTGGCACCGTGTGCGCGGAACGTCGCAACGTATTGACGCGAGAGCTTAGGGATGAAGGCGCCTGGCGGAAATGACACAAAACCCTGAAATAGAGACAGCAACACCCCGCCTCGTGGTGTTTCTCGCCTATGACGGCGTCGGACTGCTCGATCTGACCGGCCCGCAGACGGTGTTCTGGGCCGCGTCCAGAACGCTGGAAGAGCGCGGCCTGCCCGGCTATGTGCGCGAGACCGCGAGCATCGCCGGCGGCACGGTCCGCACGGCCGAGGGCCTGTCGCTTGAAACCGTGTCGCTTGCGGTGCTGGCCGGCTCGGACGCCGCGCGCGGCGGCATCGACACCGTTGTGGTGCCGGGCGCGCCCGCGATCGAAGAGGCGCTTGCGCGCAGCGCGGCACTCGTCGAGTGGTTGCGCGGCGCGGCCACGCGCGCGCGCCGCACCGTATCGGTATGCAGCGGCACCTTCCTGCTGGCGCAGGCCGGATTGCTCGACGGCAAACGCGCAGCCACGCACTGGGCGATGTGCGACCGGCTCACGGCGCGCTTTCCGTCGGTCGAAGTCGATCGCGACGCGATCTTCGTGCGCCAGGACGCGGTATGGACGTCAGCCGGCGTCAGCGCGGGCATAGACCTCGCGCTCGCGCTTGTCGAATCCGACTGCGGGCGCAACGTTGCGATGCAGGTCGCGCGCGAGCTGGTCGTCTTCCTGAAGCGGCCCGGCGGCCAGTCGCAGTTCAGCGAACTGCTGCAGTCGCAATCGCGGGACGGCCACGCGTTCGATGCGCTGCACCTGTGGATCAATGACAACCTTGGCCGCGAAGACCTCTCGGTCATGGTGCTGGCCGAGCAGGCACGCATGAGTCCGCGCAACTTCGCGCGGGTCTACAAGCTGAAGACCGGCCGCACGCCAGCCAAGACGGTGGAGATCATGCGGCTCGAAGCTGCCCGCCGGCTGCTCGAGGACTCGAGCCGCAACATCGACCAGATCGCGCGCCAGTGCGGTTTCGGTGACGAGGAACGCATGCGGGTCACGTTCCAGCGCAATCTGTCGGTGTCGCCGCGGGACTACCGGAAGCGGTTTTCCGCCTAGGCCGCGCCGGCGCGCGCTCAGCCGCCACTCAACGCCTGCACGATGACGAGCTCGCCGCCGGCGTCGAGCGGCTGCGCCGGTTCGCGCACCTGCTGCCCGTTGTGGAAAAAGCGGATGTGACGCCGTATGCGCCCCTGCTCGTCGATCATGCGGAAGCGGATGCCCGGGTACAGACGGTCAAGTTCCGCCACCACGTCGGCGAGCGTGGCACCGCTTGCCTGCGCCTCGGCGCTCTCGGTGTAGGACCGCAGCGCGCCCGGAATGTGCACCTTCACGGCTCGGCCCATTGCACAGCCTCGACCGCGAAGATGTCCGGCAGATGCCGCGCGATGCACGCCCAGTGCGCGCCCTCGTCGCGGCTCGCCCACAGCTCGCCGCTGGTGGTGCCGAAATACAGGCCGATCTCATCCCGGTTGTCTGCCGTCATGGCCTGGCGCTTCACCGTCCACCAGGCCTGCTCCGTCGGCAGGCCGGCGTCCAGACGCTGCCAGCTCGCGCCGGCGTCGCGCGTCGCATAGACGGCCGGCTTGCCGTCCGGACTGGTGCGCGGCCACACCGAGGTGGCGTCCATCGGAAACACCCAGGCGCGATCGGCGTCACGCGGATGCACCACCATCGGGAAGCCGATGTCGCCGTCCGCCTGCGGCATGGCCATGCCGATCCGCTGCCAGCGCGTGGACGGCCGGTCGAGCCGGTAGATGCCGCAGTGATTCTGCTGGTAGAGGCGGTCCGGGTTCGACGGGCACAGGCGGACGCAGTGCGGGTCATGGAAGGTGGGCTGGCTCGCGTCGAATCCTTCGACAACTTCCAGCCCGTCGAGCAGCGGCGCGAAGCTGCGGCCGCCGTCGACCGATTCATGCACGCCGCCGCCGGACATCGCGAAGTACAGATGCGCCGGATCGCGCGGGTCGACGATGATGGAATGCAGCTTCGGGCCGTCCGGCGTGCCGTCCTGCACCGTGCCCATCCATTCGCGGTAGCGCGCATCGTCATTGATGTGCGAGAACGGCGCCCAGCTCACGCCGCCGTCTTCCGAGCGGAACAGCCCCTGCGGCGACGTGCCGGCGTACCACACGCCCGGCTCGTCCGCGTGGCCGGGCGTGAGCCAGAAGGTGTGGTCGACGCTGCGCCCGGTCGCGCCGTCGGCCGCCTTCGCGAAAGCGGGCGGGCGGGCGGCCTCGGCCCATGAGCGCGCGCCGTCGGTCGAGCGGAAGATCGTCGGCCCCAGATGGCCGGTCTTTGCCGCCGCAAGCAGCGTGCGCCGGTCGCGCGGGTCGAGCACCAGATGGCTGATGACGTGGCCGAGAAAGTGCGGTCCATCGACCCGCCAGTTCTGGCGTCCGGCATCGGAGTGATAGATCCACGCGCCCTTGCGCGTGGCCACCAGAAGACTGACGTGGTGCCCTGCAACCGGCTGCGCGCCGGACGGATTTTCTGACATGGGTGATGCCTCCCCGGACTGGATCAACATGGAGCCGCCGGCCGCGACGCGCGCAAATCCGGCGGGGCTGCATCGTCGACGAAGCATCGAGCGCGATTTCGACACGCGGCCACAGATCCGCTCGCCCGTCGGCGCGACTAGGCCGAGGCCTGCAGCCAGCTGCGCGGCGACGTGCCGGCCACCGCCTTGAACGCGCGCGACAGTGCGGCCTCGCTGCCGTAGCCGACGTCGTCCGCAATCAGCCGCAGCGCGCGCCCCTGGCGCAACCGCTTCTGCGCGATGCCGATGCGCCAGCGTTGCAGATAGAGCCCCGGCGTGCAGCCTACCGTTTCCCTGAACACCCTGGCGAACACGCTGCGCGACATGCCGGCGCTGGCGGCGAGCGTGTCGAGCGACCAGTTGCGGGCCGGTTCGTCATGCATCGCGACGATGGCGAGGCGCAGCCGCGGATGGGACAGGCCGGCGAGCATGCCGGCGGTGGTCTGGCCGCGCTCCATCAGGTGGCGCAGCACATGGATCAGCACCACTTCGAACAGCCGGTCGAGCACCGCCTGGCGGCCGCAGTTGCGCTTCGACGCCTCGTCGAACAGCAGCCTGAGCAGGCTGTCGGCGTCGTCGAGTTCATCCAGCGCAATGCAGGTGAAGGGCGGCAGCGCCGCCGCGATCGGGTTGGCCGCGCCCCCTTCGAATCCGAGCTGCGCGCACGCGAAATCCGCGCCGCGCACCGGATCGGTGATGAAGCGGTGCGCCAGCGGCCTCGGATACAGCAACAGGCTCGGGCGCACCACCCGCACGGCCGGTGCGCCGCCATTGAGCACCTCCACCTCGCCGGCGCGGATGAGATGCAGCTGGCCGGTCGGCCCGTCGCCGTCCACATCCGTGATGCCGCACAGCGCGCTGGTGTTGAACACGCGTGCGCTGACGGAAAAGTGCTCAAGCAGGGTTTCGAGTCGGTCGACCATGAAAATACGAAAAGCAAAGAATCAAGGACATTACGTTACCTCAAGTATTCACCGTGCGCGCAAAGTCCGTCTCGCCAACAGCGCAAACCTTCCCGACACTTTCTGAACAGGAGAACCGCCATGTCCATCGAAAAAGTCCTCTACACCGCACACGCTTCCGCCACCGGTGGCCGCGACGGCCGCGCCGTGACGTCCGACGGCGTGCTCGACGTGCAGCTTTCCACGCCGCGCGAACTCGGCGGTGCCGGCGGCCCCGGCACCAACCCTGAACAGCTGTTCGCCGCCGGCTACTCGGCCTGCTTTCTGGGCGCGCTGAAGTTCGTCGCCGCGCAGCAGAAGGTCGCGCTGCCGGCCGACGTGCGCGTCAGCGGCCGTGTCGGCATCGGCCAGATTCCGACCGGTTTCGGCATCGAGGTCGAACTGACGATCAGCGTGCCCGGCCTGGCGCGCGACCAGGTGCAGGCGCTCGTCGACAAGGCGCACATCGTCTGCCCGTATTCCAACGCCACCCGCGGAAACATCGACGTGTCGCTCGTCATCGCCGCCTGAGCACCATCACCAATATCCTAAGGAGAAAGACATGAAACAGCTCTATCGCACGCTCGCACTCACCGCCATCGCGGCGTCGCTGTCGGTCCAGGCTGCCAGTGCGCAGGCCGCCGACGCGTCCCGCCACACGTCGGCCGCGCAGGCCGCACCGGCGGTCGAAAGAACCGGCAGCCACATCGTCACGCAAGACGGCGTGCGCCTCTACTACAAGGACTGGGGCCCGAAGGACGGCCCGGTCGTGACGTTCAGCCACGGCTGGCCGCTGAGTTCGGACAGCTGGGAATCGCAGATGCTGTTCCTCGCATCGCAGGGCTTCCGCGTCGTGGCACATGACCGGCGCGGCCACGGCCGCTCGAGCCAGCCCTGGGACGGCAATGACATGGACCACTATGCGGACGACCTGGCCGCGGTGATCGAGGCGCTCGACCTGAAGGCGGTGACGCTGGTCGGCTTCTCGACCGGCGGCGGCGAGGTGGCGCGCTACATCGGCCGCCACGGCACGCAGCGCGTGCGCAAGGCGGTGCTGGTCAGTTCGGTGCCGCCGATGATGCTCAGGACCGACAGCAATCCGGACGGGCTTCCGCTCGAGGTGTTCGACGGCCTGCGCAAGGCATCGATCGACAACCGTTCGCAGCTCTATCTGGACATCGCGTCCGGTCCGTTCTACGGCTTCAATCGCGCCGGCGCGAAGGCGTCGCCGGGCCTGATCGAGTCCTTCCGGGCGCAGGGCATGCAAGGTGGCCACAGGAACACCTACGATTCGATCGCCGCGTTCTCGGCCACGGATTTCCGCGCCGACCTGAAGAAGTTCGACGTGCCGACGCTGGTCATCCACGGCAGTGACGACCAGATCGTGCCGATCGACATTTCGGGCAAGGCGTCGGCGGCGCTGATCCGCAACGCGGAGCTGATCGTCTATCCGGGCGCGCCGCACGGGCTGACCGATACGCACAAGGAACGGCTCAATCAGGATCTGCTGACCTTCCTGCGCAAATGAGTCCCGCACGGTTCCCGCGATGCGGGAACCGTGCTCGGCGGCGCGGAATCCCCGCCCGCGCATGCCCCGCGCAATAGTCCGCATAGTCTGATCGGACGATGTTCCGGTCCGTGCCGGCATGGAAGACATGCAACCTGAGGTGGCTACAGTCCTGCTTCCCGCGACGGTCCGTCACTGTCGCCAGCCCTCAGGAGAACTTCATGCTTCGCGCATCCATCGTTGCGATCGCCGCCGCCGTCGTGCCCGCGATCGCCGCCGCATCCGACCACATTTCGCCGCTCGACGGCAGCGCCACGAGCAGCACGTTCGAAGACGTGTCCGCGTTCGGCGGATCGATTCCGCTGAGTTCCGGCGCCTACGCCTGGACCGCCGTGACCGGCGATGCGCGCTCGTTCCGCGACGCGGTCGTCATCGACAACGCCGCGCTGATCCACCTGAATTCCGCCACGGCGGCGTACACGATGCAGCACGACACCGGCACCCGCTTCGTCGCCGACGCCGTCTACACGCTGAGCGCCGACATCGGCTTCATGACGACCTATCTGGCGTCCGGCCGCAGCGCCCCCTACCGCATCGAGATCGGCGTGCTCGACGCCGCGGGCAGCTTCACCCGGCTCGCCGCCTACAGCGGCACGGCCGTGTGGCAGGGCCACTTCGGCGACGGCGCGAGCAATCAGGCCAGCATCATCTACACCGCGAGCGGCCTTGAAGACGGCGACGTCGCCGTCCGGCTGTCGCGACTGGACGGCGGCTCCGACGGCCGCTGGATGGGCTTTGACAACGTGACGCTGTCGGCCGTCGCCGCGCCCGTTCCGGAACCGTCGATCGCCATGCTGCTGGCCCCCGGCCTCGCACTGCTCGGCTTCGCCGCCCGCCGCCGCAAGGCCTGACCGGCACCCGTCAACCGCGCGGCCGGCCACGCGGCCGCGCCCGCTCACCCGCACAGGAAACACAGCATGAAATCCGTCAATGCATTCGCGCGCAGCCTTCCGCTGCTCGCACTGGTGCTGTCGCTGCCGGCGCACGCCATCAACAACGCCACGCTCGACGCGTGGACCCCGCTGTTCAAGGGCATCGACTACACGAGCGGCTACGCCAGCGGCGTCACCAGCCCGACGAACAGCACGCCGCGGAGCCAGGCCATCAACGCCATGCGCATCGACCTGCGAGACCCGGACATCCGCTTTTTCTCGACCCCGGACAACGGCAGCGTCATCGGCGACACCACGGCCCAGACCACCGCTTCCTTCCTCGAAACCTACGACCTGCAGGTCGCGATCAACGCGAACTTCTTCAGCCCGTGCTGCGCCGCGTCCGCCGATCCTAAGGACGTGCTCGGCCTGGCGGTCAGCAACGGCACCGTCGTATCGCCGTCGGACTACAACGCCATTCCGCCGGGCGGTCCCGCGTACTCGCTCGCCCTCACGGCCGGCAACGAAGCGCTGATCAAGTACTTCGCGCCGGGCGCCGACGTCAGCTCGCTCCACACCGCGGTGACGGGCGGCCCGCTGCTGCTGGGAGACGGCCGGATCATGGTCGCCGAGGCGCCGCAGAACGCGTTCTACGACACCAATCCGCGCACCGCGGTCGGTCTGTCCGCAGACGCGCAGTATCTGTACCTGATGACGATAGACGGCCGCCAGCCGGGCTACAGCGACGGCGCAACGCTGTACGAAACCGCCGAATGGCTGATGATGATGGGCGCATGGCAGGGCCTGAACCTGGACGGCGGCGGATCGACGACGATGGTGCGTGCCGACGACAACGGCGATGCGCTGGTGCTCAACAGCCTGAACGGCGCCGCACGCTACAACGCCAACAACTTCGGCGTCTACGCCGCGCCACTGGCCGCCGTGCCGGAACCCTCGGCCTGGGCACTGATGGTGTTCGGCCTGCTCGTGCTGCTGGCCGCCGCGCGTCGGCGCGGCTGACAGTCGTCAATCGCGCACCGGCAGCGCGAACACGGCCAGTTCGCCGTCGGCGCGGGTGAATGCCTGCGCGCCGGCCATTCGGGCGATGCCGTCCGGGTCGGCGGCCAGACCGCCGACGCCCGAATACACCGCGACGTACTGGCGCCCGCCGGACGACCACGTGGTGACGTTGCCGACGACGCCGGACGCAAGCCGGGGCGACACCCACAGCGTGCGCCCGTCGCGCACGTCCAGCGCCTTGAGGTGGCCGTCCAGCGTGCCGTAGAACACCAGCCCGCCCGCCGTCGCGAGTGCGCCGCCCCACAGCGGAAAGCGCTCCGGGTGCGACCACACGATGCGGCCCCGCACCGCGTCCCATGCGATCAGCCGCCCCGTTTCCGTCGCGTCGCCGGGCACCGGCCGCATGTGGATGTCGGCGCCGGTATAGGGCTGGCCGGCGGCGTACTTCACCTCGAACACCTCGTTGTCCATGCACAGGTGGATCGTCGGCACCAGGAAGAAACCGGTCTGGGGCGAATAGGCCGCCGGCGCCTGGTTCTTGGCGCCTATGGTGGCCGGGCAGATGCCTTCGGTCCGCGTGTCCTCGCCGCTGTGCTGCGGCGAGAAGCGCGGATCGACAAGCGGCCGCCCGCTCGCCGCATCGACGGCCGTCGCCCAGTTCACGCTCGGGTCGAACTTCGCCGCCGACAGCAGTTCGCCGGTGGCGCGATCCAGCGTGTAGGCGAAGCCGTTGCGGTCGAAATGGGCCAGCATCGCGCGCGGCTTGCCGGTCGCGTCGGCGGCGTCGAACAGCATGGGTTCATTGACGCCGTCGTAGTCCCACTCGTCGTGCGGCGTCATCTGATAGACCCAGCGCACGGCGCCGCTGTCGATGTCGCGCGCCCACAGGCTCATCGACCACCTGTTGTCGCCCGGGCGCTGCAGCGGATTCCACGTACCGGGGTTGCCGCTGCCGTAATAGAGCAGGCGCAGCGCCGGGTCCCAGGCGTACCAGCCCCAGGTCGTGCCTCCGCCCTGCAGCCACTGGTCACCCTGCCAGCTGCGCAGCGACGAATCGCTGCCCACCGGCACCATGCGGCCGCCGGACCAGGTCATGGAGCGCTGCGCGTCCATCAGCATGTCGGCGTCCGGCCCGGTGCTGTAGCCGCGCCACACGCGATGGCCGTCGGCCAGCGCGTACGCGGTGACGTGGCCGCGCACGCCGTACTCGCCGCCGGCGATGCCGGTGATGACGTAACCGTCGGCCACGAGCGGCGCGTTGCTCGCGCTTTCGCCGCGCGCCGGATCGCCGTTCCTCACCTGCCAGCGCGGCGCGCCGGTTGCGGCGTCCAGCGCCACCAGCGTGGTGTCGGTCTGCTGCAGCAGGATCATGCCGTCGCCGAAGGCCAGGCCGCGACTTACCGTGTCGCAGCACAGGATGGCCAGCGCCGACGCGTCCTGGCGCGGTTCGTAGCGCCACTTCTCGCGCCGGTCCGCGAGGTCGATCGCGACGACCCGGTTCGGGTACGGCGTATGGATGTAGAGCGTGCCCGCCACCACCAGCGGCCCGCCTTCGTGCCCGCCCTGCGCGCCGGTCGGCACGCGCCACACGGGTTCAAGCTGGCCGACGTTGTCGCGGTCGATCTGCGCGAGCGGGCTGTAGCGCCGGTTGCCGGCGTCGCCGGCCTGCGCGCGCCAGTCGGTATCGGGCGTGCGGGCCGATTGCGGGAGCGCCGTCACGCCGGCGCAGCCGGCGAGCGCGACAAGGGCAGCAAGGAAGACGGCGGTCGGGCAGGGTTTCATGCGGATGTGCTTTCGGTGCGGTGGCCGTACGGGCGGGTTGGCGGATGTCAGGCCGGATCGCGCGCGCCCCGGCGCACCGCCTGCGGCGGGATGCCGAAGCCGCGCATGAAGGCCTCGCGCATGTGGCGCCGGTCGCGGAAGCCGGTTTCGCGGGCGATCACGTCCATCGGGTGCCGGCTCGATTCGATCATCGTGCGCGCGGCTTCGAGCCGCAGGCCCTCGATGGCCCGCGCCGGCGACTGCCCCGTTTCCGACGAAAAGACGCGGCTGAACTGGCGCGGGCTCAGATGCACGTGTCCGGCCATCTCCTCGACCGACACGGCGCGGTTCAGGTTCCGTCGCGCGTAGTCGAGTGCGCTCTGGATGCGGTCCGACCGCGGTGCCAGTTCCAGCAGTTCCGAATGCTGGGTCTGGCCGCCGGAGCGGCGCTGTTGCATGACCAGCTTGTGCGCCACCGAGCGCGCAACGTCCTCGCCCAGATCCTGCTCGACCATGGCCAGCGCCAGATCGAGACCGGCGGTCATGCCGGCCGACGTCCAGACAGGACCGTCGACGATGTAGATGCGGTCCTCTTCAACCTTGATGTCGGGAAACCGTTTCTGCATCTCGCGCGCGTACGCCCAGTGCGTGGTGGCCCGACGGCCGTCCAGCAGGCCCGCCTCCGCGAGCATCAGCGCGCCGGTGCAGATGCCCGCGACGCGGCGCGCGCGCCCGGCCGCCTTGCGCAGAAAGCGCTGCAGTGCTTCCGGCACCGGCGCGTCGAGCGGATCCAGCACACCGGCCACCAGCCAGGTATCCGCCGTGCCCTGCGGTCGCAGCGCGCGCGTGCTGACTTCCAGTCCGGCGGACGCGCGTACCGCGCCACCGCTCAGCGAGTAGTTCACGACGGCATAGAAGCGCTCGCCGGCGACGCGGTTGGCGAATTCGAACACCGCCTGCGTGGCCAGCGACATCAGCTGGAAGCCGTCGCTCAACACGAAACCAATCCGGTGCATGGCAGTTTTCCGGTCATGTCCTGAAAACGCACCTTAAACGTCATTTGAGACACCGTCAATGAACCGTACGATGGCCGCTCCCCATCAACGTTCAAAGGAGAACCGTCATGCCCCCGATCCATAAAGGCACCGCCCTCGTCACCGGCGCATCGTCCGGCATCGGCGCGGTCTATGCCGAACGCCTCGCCCGCCGCGGCTACGACCTCATCGTCGTGGCACGCAACCGCAGCCGGCTCGACGCGCTTGCCGCGCGCATCACCGGCGACACGCGGCGCGCGGTCGAAGTGGTGGTCGCCGACCTCGGCGAGCGCACCGGATTGCGCGAGGTTGAACAGATGCTGCGCCACGATTCGAGCATCAGCCTGCTCGTCAACAACGCGGGCATCGGCACCTGCACCCCGCTGCTGTCGAGCGACGTCGACCAGATGGAAAGGATGATCGACCTGAACGTGACCGCCGTGACCCGGCTCGCCTACGCGGCGATCCCCGGCTTCGTCGCACGCGGCAACGGCGCGATCATCAACATTTCGTCCATCGTGAGCATCGCGCCGGAAGTGCTCAACGGCGTCTACGGCGGATCGAAGGCCTTCGTGCTCGCCTTCAGCCAGTCGCTGCGGCACGAGCTGGCCGGCAAGGGCGTGCAGGTGCAGGCGGTGCTGCCCGGCGCGACCGCGACCGACTTCTGGGCGACCGGCGGACTGCCGGTGGAGAACCTCGACCCGAACATCGTCATGCGCGCCGAAGACCTTGTCGACGCCGCGCTGACCGGCTTCGACCGGGGCGAATCCGTCACCATCCCGTCGCTGCACGAAGTCGAACACTGGGAGCGCTACGAGGCAGCCCGCCAGGCCATGTCGCCGCGCCTGTCGAGCAACCTGCCGGCGGCGCGCTACACCACTGCGGCCTGATACGGACGGCGCCATGCGCAGCGCCCGCCCGGCCCCCGCCGGCCGCACCGCTGCGCCAGGTCCGGGCCGGGCATCTGAACCGGCGCGGTGTGCGCGCAGCAGCCACCATGACGAAGGCCGGCACCGCTTGCGCGATGCCGGCCTTCGTTGTTTCAATCCGGACCCGTATCGCGATCCGGACACTTCATCCGCGCAGCCGTCAGGCGCGGCGGCGGCGGGCCACGGCGCCCACCAGGCCGAGACCGGCCAGCATCAGCGCATGGGCTTCGGGTTCCGGCACGGCCGTGATGGAGAAGTTGTCCAGCTGCAGCTGCGTGCTCGCCGTGTAGTCGAACACATCGACGACGCCGATGCCCAGGCTGACGGTGCCGCCCGTGGTGAACACGTAGTCGAAGCGGCTCCAGCCGGTCTGCATCGCGTACGGTGCGCCCGGCACATCGGCCTGCGCCGCGGTGCCGAGATCGAAGCGCTGGCCGCCGATGACGACGAAGGCGTAGTCGAGGCCGAAACCGGCGCCGGCCGTATCCATCGTCGACAGCATCCAGTCAAAGCTCAGGCGGTCGCCGGCGGACACCTGGACGCTGCGCAGCAGTGCAGAACCTTCGGTGGCCTGCGACAGGATGCCGCCGTCGAGGGCGCCGAACGCCAGCCCGAGGCTCTGCTCCAGACCGCCGGGCAGGCCGGCCTCCAGCGGATCGTTGCCGGACAGGTTCAGCGTGAGGCCGATATCGTCCTCGTAGGTGGCGCTGGCGCTCGTCAGCGCAACGACGCCATTGCCGGCGGCAACGTCACCGAGCAGCGTCCAGCCGGACAGGCCGGCGTTGAAGTTGTCGGAGAAACCGGCCGCCGACGCGAACGGTGCGGCCATCGACAGGGCCAGTGCGGAAACGAGAAGGTGCTTTTTCATGATGTGTAGTCCGATGCAGGCGATGAGGTTCAGAAGACGAAGCTGGACGAGGCGGCGACCCGGGCGGCAGACACGCCGCGCAGCACGACGAGGGTACGGAAGGCGCCTGCGCTGGCGGCAACCTGCACCACCGCACCGGAGGCGCTGTCGACCACGCGCACGTGACCGTCTGCAACAGGATCGCTGCCGGAGTAGTGGATCGACGCCAGCACGCCGCTCAGATTCAGGCGGTCTTCGCCCGGCACGAAATCGGTGATGGTGTCGATGCCGTCGCGCATCGTGCGATAGACGAAGGTGTCTGCGCCGGCGCCACCGGTGACCGTGTCGGCCGCGGCATTGCTGATGATCAGGTCGTCACCGCTGGTGCCGGTGATGCCCTGGCGACCGCCGGTGCCCGTGACGCGCGTCTTGCGTGCGGTGAGCCACTGGTCCGGGCTGAGCGCGCCTTCGCTGATGCGCACTTCGTTGATGCAGCCGAGAAAGCCATTGGCGCTGGAACCGGCCGCGGCCGCGCCGCCGACGAGCCAGGGCTTGCCGGCAAAACCCGCGACGCCGTCCGCGTTCTGCACGTTGCGCAGCACCGGCGCGCCGGCGACGTACATCGTGGTGTCGTGGGTGACCGGATCATTGACGATGGCCACGTGCTGCCACGTGTCGATCATGATCTCGCCAGACCAGTTGGTCTTCGAGTTGTACAGGCTCTCGGCGAGATAGGCGCACGACTTGGCGACGCCCGAAACCGGATCACCGAACGTGGCGTTGCTGCACGACACGCTGCCCTCGCCCGTGGTGTAGCGATACTGGCCGTTCGCGCCGTAGCGGACCTGGGCGGTGCCGGGGAAGGTGCAGTTCTGGTTCTCGTTGGCGCACGTGACCCAGGCCTGCCCGCCGACATGCACGGTCGGCTCCCACTGGAATTCGCGCAGGTTGGACACCGCGAACTGCAGCGTGGAAGAGCCCTTCCAGCCGCCGAGGAAACCCTGCAGATCGCCGCGCACGCCAAAGCGCGACATCACCGTCATCCACTGGTTGCGCGATGCCGTCCAGTCCTTCGAGAACTTCACGATCGCCTCGACGGTGTAGCCGTTGCGCAGCATGTTGTCGTTCAGCGGCACGTTGTCGAGCGTCTGGAAGAAGCTCTGGCGCACGCCCTGGTTCGAGTTCTCGGTGAAGCAGACGCTGCCGTTCGCCGCCGACAGCGCGTGATGGTCGGCCGACCACACCGCATCGCCAAGCAGCGCGCCGCGTTCGAGCGGCACGCGCTTGAGCGGATTGCGCCCGGTCAGGTCTTCCACGAGGCCGCCGTCGGCCACCGGCGCGCCGGGCGTGCCGACAAAGCGCCAGTGAGCCAGCGTGTCCTTCGCGCGCAGATAGTCATCCGCGTCGTAGGGCAGCACCGGGTCCACCGGTTTGACATCTTCATAGTCGGCAAGAATCAGGTTGCGCACCGTTTCGGTCAGCGACTCCTCACGATTGTCCGGACCGGCCGTGAAAGCGGGGTTGAAGCCGCGGAAGCGCTCCGCGAAGTCCATTTCGATCGAGAACTCGTTGTTCTCGTCGGTCATCACGGCGACGTCGAACTGGTTCAGCGTGTCCTGCGGCTTCTGGGGCACCCAGGGCGAGAACGACAGTGCCTTGATGCGGTTGGCGCCGAGGTCGAACTCCATGACGCGCATGTAGCCATTGCCGCCCTGATAGGCCATCTGGTAGTCGAGGACGAACTGCTCGACCTTGTGGCCGAAGTCGTTCGTGCTCGAGAGGTGCGCGGCGCCGTGGTTGTGGCCGTTGAGCACCATGAAGATCTGGTCGTTGTCGCGGATCAGGCGATCCCACAGCAGTTCGCTGTAAGGCGTCGTGAGTGCGGTCCTGGCGTCGCTCTTGATCGCGAGGTTGTCATGCGTCGTGACGATGACCGGCACCGTCGGGTTCGCCTTGATGACGCTGCGCGCCCATGCGAAGCCGGCGTCGGACACGCGCCAGCCCAGCGCCAGCACCATGAAGCGCTGACCCTGCGCCTCGAACACGTGGTATTCGTGGAAGCCGCTCGGGTCCCGCCCGCCGAACGTGGCGTTTTGCTGCGCCCGCGTCGTCGGGAACCACTTCAGGTACGGCTCTTTGGAAAGATCGCGCTGCGCGTCGGTGCAGTCGTCCTGACGGCCGACGTAGCCGCAACCGACGGTCACGTCGTGATTGCCGGACAGGATCGCGTAGGGAACCCCGGCGTCCTCGAGCACCTTCATCGCGCCGTCAGCCACTTCCCACTGCGCCGGCTTGTCCTGCTGATCGACCACGTCGCCCAGATGCACGACGAAGGGAATGCCCAGCGCCTGCGCGTGCTGCGCGAGCCAGCGCGTCTGCGCGAGATACGGATCGCTGCCGTACCGGTTCTCGAACTGGTCGCCTTCGGCTGGCGTCGCGTAGCGCGAGTAGAACTGCGTATCGGGCAGCACGGCCAGGCCGAAGCTGGACACTGCTGCAGCCGGACCGCCGAGCGAAAGAACGCCGGCTGCAAAGAGCGCGGAAGTGGTGAGTTTCAATGGGGACATGTGTGCTCCGGAGATTTATGTATGAAGACGCGGGCGAGTGCAGTGCTCGCCCGGAACGATTCTCCTTACGGCCAGTGACTCCGGAATGACGGCCTGACGCCCGTTCCATAGGCTTATCGGACTATCTGTACATGTACGGTTATGGGCCGGGCATCTCCTTCGTGCCGGTCTGGAGCACACGGTCTTCACTGCCGGAAATGACGCCTGTGCCACGCCGGAGCGGCTTTCGGAATCGCGTGAACGGAAAAAGGGAAGGCGAAGCCCTCCCCCGTTTTCCCTGTTGCCGATCCGATGCCGTGTCACGAAAAGTCACCTTCCGTGAACAGCCCTCACCCCGGGCGCGCGTCGACGACCCAGCATGCCGCGACGAACCGGACGGTGTCCCCGCGCACATGAGGCTCGAATGCGGCGCGCATCGTGTCGATGACCCGCGCGCGAAGGCACGCATCGGCCTGCTGCAGGTGCTGGCCGACCGGGCCGATCCGCGTGAAACAGGGAATCAGTTCGGCTTCCGGCAGCCGGCACTCCACGTCGACCGGCCGGATGTCGACGTCGCGCCAGCCGCTTTGCGACAGCAGCGCACGCACGCGCTCGCCATCAGCGAAGGCGAACTGCCCCGGCGCCCCCGGCTCGCGCTCCGGGAGCCCCGGCAGCAAGGGCACGGCGGCGCGTTCGGCGGTTGTCATGAACGCATTTTCGGCCGGGCTGCGCCAGGCGATGAAGCGCAAACCGCCTGCCGCATTCGTCGCGCGGCGAAGGTTCGCGAATGCCCGCACCGGATCGTCGAAGAACATGACGCCGAAGCGCGACACCACGCGGTCGAACCGCCCGGGTTCGAACGCGTGGCTGGCCGCGTCCGCGTCGATGAAGTGCGCCGGCACATCCGAACGCGCCGCGCGAGCCCTGGCGGCGGCAATCATCGGAGCGGACACGTCGACGCCGATGCACCGCCCGCCGCCGCCGAGCGCGCGGGCAATGGCCAGCGTGGTGGCACCGGTGCCGCAGCCGACGTCCAGCACGTGGCCACCGGCGCCGGCCGGCACCGCTTCCAGAAGAACGTCCTCGAACGGCCTGAACATGCGGTCGAGCGACGCCTGCATGTCGACCCAGGCTTCGCCCGCGGCGCCGTTCCAGAGCTTCGCCTGCGCGGCGTTCTGCTGCGGTGTGGCGTCCATCATTCACCTCCTTTCACTTGCCCGGACAACCCGGAAGCCACACTATGAAAATTCAAGTCGACTTGAGGTCAAGGGGAATATGGACCTGGATATCGCCGAGGTCGCGCAGCGCACCGGCCTGACCGCCGCGACGCTGCGCTTCTATGAGGAAAAGGGCTTGATCGCGTCCATCGGCCGGCGCGGGCTGCGCCGCGTGTTCGACGCCGGCGTGCTGGAGCGGCTGGCGCTGATCGCGCTCGGCCGCGCCGCCGGCTTCCCGCTCGACCAGATCGCGCGCATGTTCTCGCCGGGCGGCCGGCTCGACATCGACCGCCGGATGCTCAGCGCAAAAGCCGACGAACTGGACACCACGATCCGCAAGCTGCGCGCCATGCGCGACGGCCTGCGCCACGCCGCCGACTGCGGCGCACCCAGCCACATGGAATGCCCGACCTTCCGCCGCATCCTGCGCGTGGCCGGCGCCGGGGCGCTTGGCGAGCGGCGCCGGAAAACGCCCGGCCCGCCAGGTCAGGCCGGCTGATCGCAGCCGTCCGCTCGCCGATGCGCGGCGCGCTTGTTCAGGCCAGCGCGTCCGCCATCGCCTCGCCCATGCGCACCGAGCGACCGGGCACCCAGTCGGCGCGGGCGCGCAGCATGTTCTTCGGGAACAGCATGACCACCGTCGAACCCAGCAGGAAGCGGCCCATCTCCTCGCCGCGCGCGAGCCGGATGTCCTGGTCGTGGTAGTGCCATTGGCGCAACGAGCCGGTGCGCGGCGGGTTGATGAGGCCGTGCCACACCGTCTGCATGCTGCCGACGACCATGGCGCCGACCAGCGTCAGCACGAAGGGGCCGAAGTCCGATTCGAACAGGCACACCACGCGCTCGTTGCGCGCGAACAGCCCGGGCACGCCCTGCACCGTCGCCGGGTTCACCGAATACAGCGTGCCCGGCACATGGATCATGCGCAGCAGCCGGCCGGCGCAGGGCATGTGGATGCGGTGGTAGTCCTTCGGGCTCAGGTAGATCGAAATCGCGTCGCCATCCTCGAACGGCGCGGCCAGCGCCGCGTCACCGCCGACCAGCTCGCGCGCGCTGTAGGCGTGTCCCTTCACCTGCAGGATCTGCCCGCCGCTCATGTTCACGCAGTCGATGACCGCGCCGTCGACCGGGCTGACGAAAGGCGCGTCGGCCAGCGGGCGCACGCCAGCGCGCAGCGCGCGAGTGAAGAAATCGTTGAAGCAGGCGTAGTGCGACGGGTCCGGATCGGCCGCCTCGCCCATGTCCACGCCATATTTCTTGATGAACCACGGGATGATGCCGCGCGTCCACGGCGCCCGCGAATTCGCGACGAACTCGGCGAAACGGGTCAGCGCCTGCTTGGGCATGCCGTGCTGCATCAGCACGAAAAGTCGATCGCGAAGATCAGAAGACGACATCAGTGGATCTCATGTGGCGCGTCACGCGCTCTCGCCGCGCCGGCCGGCAGACACACGGCCGATGGATGCGCGCAAGGCGGACGCTCCGTTTTTTGGGTCCCGCATAGTAAAGGAAGCGCCCCGTGAGGGCACGGACATGACGTGGCGGCGAAGGCGTCGGGCGGGCGGCAGCACACGCGAAAGCGCTGTCGCGGCCGGTCACGCGGGGCGCCCGGCGCCCCGGCGGATGATCAGGACAGGCGGTGGCGCGGCATGCTGATGGTGAACACGCAACCGGAACCCGATGCGCTGCTCACGCTCAGCGTGCCGTCGTTCGCCTCCACGCTGCGGCGCGAGATCGACAGCCCCAGTCCCAGACCGCTGCGGTTTTCTCCGGCCTGCGAAAAAGGCCGGAACAGCGTCTGCAGGACATCGGCCGGAAGTCCTTCGCCGTTGTCCTCCACCTCGATCAGGATGCGGTCGCCCTCGGCATGCGCACGCAGGCTGACCACGCCGCCATTGGCACGCGAGAACTTGAACCCGTTCTGCAGCAGGTTCCCGACGGCCGCGAGCATCAGGTCGCGGTCCGCGTCGAGTGCGAGCGACGGGTCCACCACACCCGACTCGATGAACGCGTAGCCCTTGACCTGAGCTTCAAGCACGGCCGACAGATTGATCTCCGCGATGAATTCGGCCAGCGGGAACAGACATCGCCGGGCGGGCATGCCTGCGGTGACACGCACTTCGGCGAGAGACCGGTCGATCAGGTTGCCCATGCCGGCAAGCGCCCGATCCAGCACGCCGGCCGTCGCGCCGTTCACGCCGACGTCGCCGGCCTTGATCGCCCGTCGGGCCAGTCTGGCTGCAAACAGCAGGTTGCGCATCTCGTGCGCGAAGGCGCCCAGACGTTCGTTCAGCGCAATCGCCTGCCGGTCGGCGGCGAGCAGATCACGCTGATGGATGTACTCGGTGACCGCACTGGCGATGGCGTTGTCCAGGCAGCGGTTCAGTGTCCTGAACTCGCCGGCGCCGATCTCGGTGCCGGTTTCAAACGCGAGATCGGAGATCGCCTGGCACAGGTCGCCGTAGTCATGCACCACTTCCTCGACCGTGAAGCCGCCCCCGATCAGCTCCCGGCCGTGGCGGGTGGCGGAGTCGCTGATTTCCGACGCGGCCGGACTGCGCCCCCCGGGCATCCCGGAGATCAGGCGGCTGCCCTGCGTATCGGCGCCCCGTTCCGCCACCAGCGTCCGGATCAGCTGGTCCAGGAACACGGTGACCCCGTGCACGAGTTCGTCCTTGGGCATGCCGGGCGGCGAGCGCAGGGCAACCTTGTCGCGGCAGCGGGTGATCAGCTCGCCACGGTTCTTCGTCAGGAACTCATACATCATGCGTACCCCCTCCTGCTCCCCGGCGGGAAACGATGAATGGCGCCCTGAAGGACAGACCGCCGGGCACGGAGCCCGGCGGCGTCGGGAGCCCCGGATCCGTCCGGTTCGCCTTCCGGTCCGACGCGCCCGCCTTCACAGTGTAGCCACCAGCCGGTGCTCGCCCGCTGCCAGACGCACCCGAAGCGGGCCGCCGTCGCAATCCAGCGTCTCGCCGTCCAGCACCGCTGACGAAATGCCCGCGCAGCGCGATCCCGGCGATTCGATCCGGATGGTGAAGCACGCCGCGCCGAGGACGACGCGAACCTCGAAGCCGGGCCACCCGGCGGGAATGCAGGGATCGATGACCAGCACGTCGCCCTCGCGCCGTATGCCCAGGATGGACTCCACGCCGGCGCGGTACATCCAGCCGGCGGCACCGGTGTACCAGGTCCAACCGCCCCGCCCTTCATGCGGCGGCACCGAATACACGTCCGCCGCCACGACGTAGGGTTCCACCCGGTAGCGCGCCACCTGTTGCGGCGTGCGCGCGTGGTTTATGGGATTGATCTGCGCGAACAGTGCATGGGCGCGTTCGCCCGCTGCGGGGTCGGTGCGCAGCTGCGCGTGCGCCATGATGGCCCACATGGCCGCGTGGCTGTACTGGCCGCCGTTCTCGCGCAGGCCCGGCGGATAGCCCTTGATGTAGCCGGGGTCACGCGTCGTGTGATCGAACGGCGGCGCGAACAGCAAGGCCAGCCCTTGTTCGGGCCGGACCAGGTACGCGTCCAGCGAAGCCATCGCAAGCGCTGCGCGGGCCGGGTCGGCCACGCCGGACAGCACGGCCCAGGACTGGGCGATCGAGTCGATGCGGCATTCCTCCGCGTCCCGGCTGCCCAGCCATGTGCCGTCGTCGAAGGTGGCACGCCGGTACCAGTCGCCATCCCACGCCTCGCGCTCCAGCGCGGCGCGTACCGCCTCGGCGTGCGCGCGCCAGCGCGCGGCCCGGGCCGGATCGCGGCCATCGGCCAGCGGGCAGAACAGCGCCAACGTGCGCACCAGCAGCCAGCCGAGCCACACGCTCTGGCCGCGTCCGCCCTGACCGACGCGGTTCATGCCGTCGTTCCAGTCGCCGGTGCCCATCAGCGGCAGGCCCAGCTCGCCGGTCAGCGCGATGCTCTGATCGAGCGCACGTGCGCAATGTTCGAACAGCGTCGCCGAGGTGCTCGCCGGCATGGGCTGGAAGAAGGCGTCGTGCTCGCCGTCCTGCAGAGCCGGCCCCTCCAGGAAGGCGATCTGCTCATCGAGCACCGCCAGGTCGCCGGACACCGTGACATAGCTGGCGGCGGCAAAGGCCAGCCAGACCCGGTCGTCCGAAATGCGCGTGCGCACGCCCTGACCCGAATGCGGCAACCACCAGTGCTGCACGTCGCCTTCGACGAACTGGCGCCCGGCTGCGCGCAGCAGATGCCGCCGCGTCTCTTCCGGACACGCGAAGGCCAGCGCCATGCCGTCCTGCAACTGGTCGCGGAAACCATAGGCGCCGCTGGCCTGGTAGAAGGCCGAACGTGCCCGGATGCGGCAGGCCAGCGTCTGGTAGAGCAGCCAGCCGTTGAGCAGGATGTCCATCGCGCGGTCGGGCGTGCGCACCTGTACCGCGCCGAGCACGCCTTGCCAGTGGTCCTTCACCTGCTGCAACACGGCATCCAGGTCAGCCGCCCGGTAGCGGGCGGCCAGCGCCAGACTTTCCTGCGCCGAGCCGCATTGCCCCAGCAGCGCGACGACGTTCACCGATTCGCCCGGTGCGAGCTCTATCGTGCACTGAAGCGCCGCGCAGGGATCCAGGCCTGCACCGGCCGTGCCGGACAGGGACGCCTGACCACGCAGCGCCATCGGCGCCGCGAGACCGCCATGCCGGCCCAGGAATTCCGTCCGGTCGGCCGTCCAGGCGGTCTGCCGGCCACCCAGGTCCGCGAAGGCGACGCGGCCCGCAAACGCGGTGCTCCAGGGATTGCGCGCCAGCAGCACACCGCTCGCGGCGTCGACCTCGGTCAGGATGAAAGGCGCGCAGGCGCCGCGCGAGGTACCGAGCACCCATTCCGCGTAGCTGGTGACCGACAGGCGCCGCGTCCGGGAGGTGCGGTTGTGCAGGGTCAGGCGGGAAATCTTGACCGGATCTTCCAGCGGAACGAACTGCAGCAGCTCCAGCGCGATGCCGCCGGTTTCGTGCGTGAAGCGGCTGTAGCCGTGGCCGTGGCGTGCGACATAGGTTCCGTCGCCGCGGATCGGCTGCGCGGTGGGGCTCCAGAGCAGGCCGCTCGCCTCGTCGCGCACGAAGAAGGCCTCGCCAGCCGGATCGCTCACCGGATCGTTGGACCACGGCGTGAGCTGGTTCTCCCTGCTGTTGCCGGCCCAGGTACTGCCGCTGCCGTCGGCCGAGACGTGGAAGCCGAAGGCCGGATTGGCGACGACATTGATCCAGGGTGCGGGCGTCGTGTCGCCGTCCGCGAGCACGACCACGTATTCCCGGCCATCCTGATCGAAGCCGCCGAGTCCGTTGAAGAACTCCAGATGCGCCGTGTCCGGATCGAGGTCCGGTTGCCGGGCCTCCACGGGCAGGACGGCGGCTGGCAATTGCATCGCAGGCAAGTCGGCGATGGCCGGCTGCGCGACGGGAGCCGGCGCGGGCAGCAACGCGATTTGCCGGGCGATATCGCCCAGGCGGGCCGTGAGCACCACGCGCGCAGCCGAATGCAGCAGCGCGCGTGCATCCACACTCATCAGGTCGGCACGCAAGGCATGCACGACACCCTGCGCCAGGGCCTCCCCGTCCAGACGGGGCCGCGACTGGCTGCGGCGCACCGCCGTCTCGATGGCCACCTGCAGATCCTGCACATAGGACGACGCGCGCTCATTGACGATCACCAGATCGACGCTCAGGCCTTTCATGCGCCAGTACTCGTGCGCCCGCAACAACTGGCGCACCTGTGCGATGTCCTCGATGTCGTCGATGCGCAACAGCACGATGGGCAGGTCGCCGGACACCGCATGCAGCCACAGGCCGGACTGCGGACCGGCGCCGCGTGCGATCACCTGCGCCGGGGCGCGGAAGCGCGCGTCCGCATACAGGAGAGGGGCCGCCAGACGCTGGAAATCCGCCGCCTCGCTGGCCTCGATGCCGATGTGGCGCAACTGCACCTGGGCCTGGGTCCAGGCCAGCGTCCGGGCGCGCTCAAAGGCGCTGCGGTCGTGATGCTGGTCCACCAGATCGAGCAGTTCCTCGCGCGTCGAGGCCACCAGCGTCCAGAACGCCACGCGCACCATTCCGCCCGGCGCGATCCGCACGCAGTGCCGCACAGAGAAGACCGGATCGAGCACCGTGCCCGCCGTGCTGGAAAGCGCGGCCCCCGCGGTCATCGCCAGCGGGTTGGCCAACCCGCGGCCCCGGCCGAGAAAGCGGGCGCGGTCCGATTCGTACTGCATCCCGGCGATGGACATGCCTTCCACGACCGCGAAATGCGCGGCCCACGCCGGACGTTCGTCCGGCGCACGTGCGCGACGCGTGGCGATCAGCGCGCCGAATTCGGGCAGATATTCGGTCTGGACGAACATCTTGGCAAACGCCGGATGGGCGCTGTCGGCGGCGGGCAGCGCGAGGACGACCTCGGCGCAGGACGTGAGTTCGATCTCCCGCGACCTGCGGCCGGTGTTGACGACCGTGACGCGACGGACCTCGCCGTCGGTCTCGGCCGACACCAGCACTTCCATCGTGGTCGTCAGGCTGCCGTCGTGCCGGACGAAGGCCGCGTGATCTTCCGCGAATACCACTTCGCCACCGTCCGGCGAAGCGCCGAGGGGCTGCGTCGTGGCCGACCAGACCTGCCCGCTCTGCGTGTCGCGCAGATAGACATAGGAGCCCCGGTCGTCGCGGGTCGCGTCCTCGCGCCAGCGCGTCACGGCGAGGTCACGCCAGCGGCTGTAGCCGGCGCCTGCCGCCGTCAGCATGACGGCGTAACGCCCGTTCGACAGCAGGTGCGTGGCGGGCGCGGCCGTTGCCGACTCGCCCATGCGCCGCACCGCGTGGAGGCCCCCGCGCATGTCGGCCGGGCCGGACGGGACTTCCTCGGCTCGTGGATGCGCCACCGCCACCAGACGCGGCATGCGCTCCTGCATCAGCAGCTCGCAGGCCTGGATCATCGGCTCGCGGTGGAAGCGCTCGCGCATCCGTGCGCCTTGCAGCGCGTTGGCGATGGCCACGATGGTCATGCCCTGGTGATGCGCCATGTAGTTGCGCACGATGGCAACCTTCGATCCGCCCGGTAGCCGGGCGGACGTGAAGTCCAGCGCCTCGTAGAAGCCATGGCGCCCGAGCGCGCCGAGTTGCGCCAGACGCTCGAAATTGCGCTGCGCGCCCGCCGCATCCACCATCGCGGCCAGACCCGTGGCATAGGGCGCGATCACCACGTTCTCGGCCAGGCCGCGCTTGAGCCCGAGGCCCGGTACGCCGAAGTTGGAATACTGATAGGTGAACTCCAGATCGCGCGCGTTGTAGGCCGATTCGGAAATGCCCCACGGAACGCCGAGCAATTCCCCGTAGGCGCTCTGGTGCTGCACCACCAGCCGGTTCGTCTGCTCCAGCAGGCTGCCGGCGGGCGCACGCATGACCAGAGACGGCATCAGGTATTCGAACATCGACCCCGACCAGGACACGAGGGCCGACCCCTGGCCGACCGGTATCGCCGTGCGGCCCAGACGGAACCAGTGCCGCGTATCCACATCGCCCTTGGCGATGGCGAACAGGCTGGCCAGCCGGGCTTCGGATGCCAGCAGGTCGTAGCAGTTGGCGTCCAGCACGTTCTCGACCGCGGCATAGCCGATGGACAGCAGCTTGCGTTCCGGGTCCAGCAGGAAGGCAAAGTCCATGTCCAGCGCCAGCATGCGCGCGCTGGCGGCCAGCGAGCGCCAGCGCGCGTCCAGCACGTCTTCCGCGCCGTCGGCTGACAACCGGTCTCGCCCGCGCTCGGCGATCAGGCGACGCAGCGCGCCGGTCCAGAACAGCAGGTCGTCACCATCGTCGTCGGCACCACCGCCGGCCGCCGGAACCATGTCGCAGGCTTCCCTGTCCGCCTTGTCCGTCAGGCGCTGGAGCAAGGGCAGCGCCACGCCGGCATGGCCGCGGAGCGACACATCGATGTCGTCCAGGATGGCCAGCAGCCGTGCGCTCCGGGCGCCGGGCATCGCCAGCGCCGCTTCGCGGGCGAGCGCCAGCGCATCACCGGCACCGTCCGCCCAGCCGGCCGGCAGCGGCGCACCGATCCACTCCTCGCAGGCGTTGGCCAGCGCGATGAGGTGGCCTGCCAGATTGCCGCTGTCCACGGACGACACGTAGGCCGGCGCCAGCACCTGCGCATTCTGCGTGTCGTACCAGTTGTAGAAGTGGCCCCGGTAGCGCGCCAGCTTCTGCATGGCGGCCAGGGTGGCTTCCAGCCGCTCGCAGGTCTGCGCTGCGCCGGCCCAGCCGAAGTCGCGCGCCGCGACGGTCGACAGCAGGTACAGGCCGATGTTGGTCGGCGACGTACGGTGCGCGATCACCGGCTTCGGATCTTCCTGGAAGTTGTCCGGCGGCAACATGTGCTCCGCCGGCGTCACGAAGGTTTCGAAGTAGCGCCAGGTCCGGCGCGCGGTGAGGCGCAGCGCCCGGGCGTCGGCGGCGTCTGGCGTGCCCCGGGGCGCCGCCGGCGGACGGCGGCTGGCGCGCCAGGCCAGCGCTGGCGCAGCCAGCCAGCACGCCAGCAGGCACAGCGCCACCGGCCATGCGGCAGGAGCGAATGCGCCGATGGCCGCCGCGACGGCAAGCGCGAGCAGCACGCCGCCCGCCATCTGCCGATAGAAGCCCGCCACGCCGGGCCGCGGCCGACCGGCCGCCTGCGCAGCAGTCGTCCATTCCAGCAGGTTGCGGTGTGTCGCGAACAGCCGCACCAGCGTCCGTACGATGGCGTCCAGCGCGCGCCAGGCCTGATCCGGCAGCAGCGCCACCGCCCATATCGCCTGCAATGCAGCCATCCGGAAATCGCTCGCCACAAGGCGCATATGACTGCCGGGGCGTATGCCTGTGCGCGAAGACCACAGCCCGGGCAGGCCGGGCAGAAAGGCCGGCACGGCAAGCCCTGCAGCGAGCAGCAGCATGCCCTGCATCGAATCGGGCCAGGGCAGCCAGGCGCACAGGGCCAGGGTCAGCAGGCCTGCCGGCGCCAGCAGCGATCGCCTCAGGTTGTCGATCATCTTCCAGCGCCCGACCGGCGGCACCGCCGCACCGGCGTGACGCCGCCCCAGCACCCAGGGCAGCAGCTGCCAGTCACCGCGCATCCAGCGGTGCTGGCGCCGTGCAGCGACGTCATAACGCGCCGGAAAGTCCTCGACCACTTCGACGTCCGACGCGAGTCCTGCGCGGGCAAACACCCCCTCGAACAGGTCGTGGCTGAGCATCGCGTTCTCGGAAATGCGTCCGGCGAGCGCGGCCTCGAACGCGTCGACGTCGTAGATGCCCTTGCCTGTGTAGGAGCCCTCGCCGAACAGGTCCTGGTACACATCGGACACCGCAGCCGCATATGGATCCATCCCGCCCGGGCCGGACGACAGCCGCTGGTAGAGCGACCCTTCGCGCCCCAGCGGCAGCGCCGGCGTGACCCGCGGCTGAAGGATGGCGTAGCCGCTCACCACGCGCTGTTCGGCGGTGCTCCAGCGCGGGCGATTCAGCGGATGGGCCATCTTGCCGATCAGGCGCAGCGCCGCATCGCGCGGCAACCGGGTGTCGGCATCCAGCGTGATGACGTAGCGCACGCCCGGCAGGATGTCCGGTTGCTGCGGCGCGCCCGAAGAACAGTTGCCCGAAGGCATGAAGCTGGTATCTGTGGCGCCGCGCAGCAGACGGTTGAGTTCGTGCAGCTTGCCGCGCTTGCGCTCCCAGCCCATCCAGCAGTTCTCGCGGGCATTGAACCGGCGCCGCCGGTGCAGCAGATAGAAGCGCTTGCCGCCCGGCGCCGGGCCATGCCTCAGATTCAGGGCGGCAATGGCCTGCTGCGCGATGCCGATGAGACGTGCGTCGCCGTCCGTCACCTCCGTGTCGGCATCGAGACCGTCCGTCAGCAGCGCAAAGGACAGGTCGCCACCGGCGCCCGCCAGATGATGGACTTCGAGATGTTCGATGAGGGCCCTCAGCTCAGCCTCGTCGGACAGCAGCGCGGGCACGACGACCAGGGTGCGCAGGTCCGGCGGAACCCCGTCGGCCAGGGCAAGCCCCGGCAGTCCCACGGCGCCGAAGCGCCAGGCGACCGCGCGCTGGACCAGCGCAGTGGCCACCTCGGTGGCGGGCAGGAAGGCCGCCAGCGCAAGCACCGCCAGCAATCCGGGGTTTCCGGCCGCCATGCCTGGACCGAAAACGGCCCAGAACGCCGCGCCCAGCAGCAGGCAGGCCAGCGCAAGAATGGCGCCGACGTAGCCGCCGATGCCGAGACGGATGTTGACGCGGTTGATGCGCACGCCCAGCGGCGGGCGGAACCCGATGGCCTGTTCCAGTGCGAAGCGGCCGTCGGCGATGAGGTAGTGGCCCGGATCGCCGAGTCCGGCGTCCTGCGCGAGACCGGTCTGCGCCGCCCCGGCGGCCGCAAGCGCCAGCGCCTGTTCCGCAATCGCGATCTCGGAGAGGGATGAGCCCCGGGCCAGTTGCTCGATCGCGTTGCGATAGAGGTTGCGCGTGGGGAAGTCCATCCGCGCGAAAGCGCTTCCGGCGCAAAGGCGCGCATCCACCAGGCTGACGCTTTCGAACAGGTCGGCCCAGTCGATGGCCGACATCAGCCGCATGCTGGTGATGACATTGCGCACCGTAACGTTGGACGCCCCCTGGCGCTGCTGCGCATGCAGGATCACCCGGCTCGCGTCCGTCCCCTGGCTGCGCAGCCGGTCATCCAGCCACTGCAGGGCCGGCGTGGTGCGCGGATCCTCGTCGCGCAGCCGCTTGGCGAGCTGCGCGGCGAACAGCTCGGACAAGGGGCCGCCGACACGGGTGGCGATGTCCCGCTCGAGCGCCGCATAGGCGCCACCCGGCGCGAGCAGGCAGTTGGCGAGCTTTTGCGCCTCGGCCCGCGCGGCCCGTCCGGCCGTGATCTGGTCGGCCAGCCGGCGCAGGTTCTCCACGAGGACGATGCGCAAGGTGATCGCCACGGCCCACAGTTCGCTGATGGTCAGCGGCTGGACTTCCTGGTAGGCCGCGATGAAACGGCTCAGGACAGCCGGATCGAAGTGGCTGTCGGTGTGCGCGACAAAGGCCCACGCGAGGCCGAAGACGCGCGGATACCCCGCCAGCGGGCCTTCAGCCAGCTTGGGCAGCTGTCGGTAGTAACCGGGGGGCAGGTCGACGTGGATCTCGCGGATCTGCTCCTCGACCACGTGGTAGTTGTCCAGAAGCCACTCGGCGGCCGGCACCACACCGTTGCCCGCGGCCAGCTCCGCGGCACTGGCGCGGTAGGCAGCCAGCAACTCGGCGGCGTTCTCGCGCAGCCGCGCGTGCAGGGACGGGACTGGCGGCGGCCGGGCGCTGACCCGCTGCGCGGCGGCAAGACTGCGCGCGTGCTGTTCCAGACGTTCGATGCCGAACAGTTCTTCCCGCACCGGGGCGGTATCGGCCCAGGGCCCGGAGGCCTGGCGCCGGAAGGCGGATCGGAAAACCGGATGCACAGGCGCCTTTCAGGATGCCAAGGGCAACCTGCTGAAGAGGAAAAGAAATCGGCGCGGAACTGCCCCGCCGGGATCGCAGGGGCAATGCGTGCCTGCGTGCCGGAGGGGTCGATTGACGCGAGCCGCGTCGCCGGAACTTGTGGCTCGAAAGAATGCACGGGAGCAGACGTCCTTCCGGGCATCTTCATGCCCGGGTTGCCTCGCTCTTGCTGTTTGCGTGCCTTGAGGCACTCACGCCGCTGGAATTCGACCGCGGCTACGGATGGAAAGTGCCAGGCCATAAAGCCCGGAAGGTCGGCCTGGCCATCAGGAAGGAAAAAGGTCTGCAAGACGCTGGCATTGCCCGGCGGGAAGCGGAGTTGCCCGGACAATCAGTGTCCGCTAGATGGTGGCACGAATGCGCATTTCAAGGTCGCGGTTCCGTGCCGCGCGCGGAAATTCCATCGCGTGACGACGCAGCGCCATCGGCGCACATGAGAAGGGGCCGGCCATGCTTTCCACCACACATCCGGAAAACACGGCCAGCCCCTGTGTGCCCGGGACGTCAAAGCCCGGACACAGGATGAACGCAGTACCCGCTCAGCTGTGCTGGTAGTGCTTGCGCAGCGGCTTGACGACTTCCCACATCGACTTCATGCCTTTCGGGAACACGACGAAATCGCCGGCCTTGATCACCACCTTTTCGCCACCTTGCGGCGTAACGTGGATTTCCCCTTCCAGCAGATAGGCGCTTTCGGTCATGTCGAAATCCAGCGGGAACCTGGAAACTTCCTTTTCCCAGATGGACCAGCCTGATACGCCGAGCTGCTTCAGTTTTTCTTCCGACGGATTGTGTTCAACGACGATTTGAGTCATGTGTGCTCCTGGTTGGACATGGGTGAAACGATAAAAAAACGCGAACAGGCGGATGGCCCCCGGAACGTCCCTTGAGCTTTTTTTTCTGATCATTCCGAATGAGGCCTGACGCGCGCGCCGGTTGTTGCTGGCGACGAACACAGCCCCGCTTCGACATTGATCACCTGCCCTTGTTTCGGGCCGTACCGGGCCTTCGGCCACTACCGCGCGGGTTCTGCGCTCCGCGTTCGACCGGCGCGCGCAGGCGGGGCTCCCGCCACGGCGGCCGGTTCGGCGCACGGATCGTACCCTGTGTCTGGCGCGAGCCGGGGTGGCAGGCTTGCGCGTCCCGTCCAGTCACGCTTGCCCGCGAGCCGCAAGTGCGGCACGCAGGCGCGTGGTCAGTGTGCGGAAAGGCCGCCCGCTGTCGTCATTCAAGGGATGAAACACGGGAGACACGGCGGCGGAAAGCCCCGATCTCCATTCGATCGGTGACCTTCGCCCGGCGCATGCGGTGAGTTCTTCCGGATACCGCATCTCAGGCACGGCGCGCGCCGGCATTCAGCGACGGACGTACTGCAACCCGCCTCCAGGCGGGCCGGAGCCTATGCGTAGGTATCGATCAGGTGATCGCCGGCCGGCTGGACCGGCGGCGGCGTCGGGATGGCCTGCAGCAGCTGGGCGGCACTCTCCGCCTGAATGTTGAGTGCCTTCTTCAGCACCAGGGTGCCGGCGGCGTCGGCCACGCGCTGCTGGGACATGGCGGTGGCGGCACTGGCGATTGCAGAAACATCCATCTGAAAACTCCTCTTGCCGATCAGCGGCGTGCAGGACAGGGTAACGGCCCGTCGGTCCGCGATCTTGAGCGCACCCTACTGCGGGCGACGCGAGCCGGCCATGAACCTCGCCCGTCCGACGGCCATGCACAGCCGGCCTCCTCGCACATCCTGCACGCCACTGCGGCCCCCGTGATCCGGCGGCGCAACCGGTCATCACGCAACCGGCCGCCAGGTCCTCCGGAATGAATCCGGCGTCATGCCCACGACACGCTTGAAGAATTTGAGGAAATTTGTGGGCTCGGAAAAGCCCAGTTCTTCACCGATGGACGTGGTCGTTGCACCTGTATGCACCAGCAGTCGTTGCGCCTCGAGCGCAGTGCGCCGGTCAATCAGTTCTTTCGCCGAAACACCAGCCCGCAGGCGGCACACGCGCGAAAGCGTGCTGGGCGACACGCGCAAGCGCCGGGCGATGTCCGCCACCGTCGGGCGCGTCCGGACCGACGCATCCAGATCGCGCTGCAGACGCTGGAACAGGCGCTCCTGCGTGGTGCGTGCGGGCGCGGCCACCCGCGCGGCACGGCTCAACAACACCATCAGGCTCAGGAACAGTTCCCGAGCCAGGCTCGCGCTGACGTCGTCCACGCGATCCCGGTTCAGCTGCCGCTCAAGCACGCGTGCGAGCGCTTCCCCGTCGCATTGATCGTCCTCGGACAAGGCGAACGTGGCCGGCCACTCGTCGACCTGCAGCAACTGGAAGGCAGGGTTGGCCAGCGCGCTGGCGGCGAGCTGGGCCAGCCGGGTGTCCACCAGCAACAGCAGCCCCTGCAAGCCCGCGTGCATGCGCCACTGCTGAACCTGGCCGGGACGCACGACAACGGCGGAACCCGGCACAAGCCGTACCGACCTGAAGTCGATCAGGTGCTCGCCGGAGCCCTGGCTGATCATCAGAACAATCAGGAAATCGACGCGCTCCGGTTCTGCCAGCCGGTCCGCACGCACCCTGTTGCGCAGCTCGTGGAGGCTGAGCACCTCGATGCCGATTTCCGACAGGCGGGCGTTATCGAAGTGTGTGTCGCGGACCTGCGTCGTACTGCTCATGCGTGCTCCCGGTATTTCGCCAATGCCCGATTTTGACCATAACTTGCCGGATGGTGACCTCGGCGGAACGCGCCCCTGCGAACAGACTGCGTATTCGAAAACAAACCCGCACTGACGCACATGAAACGCCGCCATCTTGCCCATGCCACCGCCGCCATCGTTACTGCGCTTGCCCTTGCCGGCTGCGCTGGTTCCCGCACCCCGAAGGAGAAAACTGCCATGACCCATGACTACAAATCTCGGACTGTCGCCCTGCTCAAGGCCATCGAAACCGGTGAATCAGCGCCGGTGGCCGTAATCAACCCGAACAAGTACATCCAGCACAACCTTGCCGTGGCCGACGGACTCGCCGGGTTCGGTGCCGCGCTGGCGGCGCTGCCCAAGGGCACCGCCCGGGTCAATACGGTGCGGGTGTTCCAGGACGGCGATTACGTCTTCACCCATACCGACTACAACTTCTTCGGCCCGAAGATCGGTTTCGACATCTTCCGCTTCGAGAACGGCCAGATTGTCGAGCATTGGGACAACCTGCAGCAGACACCCGCCGAGCCCAACCCGAGCGGGCGCACGATGATCGACGGCCCGACCACGGTCAGCGATCCGGACAAGACCGACGCCAACAAGAGGCTGGTCGCCGCCTTTGTAGACGACATCCTGGTCAATGGCCGCATGGAACGCCTCGCCACTTACTTCGACGGCGACCACTACCGCCAGCACAACCCGCAGATCGCCGACGGTCTGAGCGGACTGGGCGCGGCGCTGGAAGCGCTCGCCGGCGCCGGCATCACGTTGAAGTACCACAAGGTGCACAAAGTGCTGGGCGAGGGCAACTTCGTGCTGACGGTCAGCGAAGGCGAGTTCGCCGGCAAGCCGACCTCCTACTACGACCTGTTCCGGCTGGAGAACGGCAAGATCGCCGAACACTGGGACACGCTCGAAACCATCCCTGCGCGCGCCGAGTGGAAAACCGCCAACGGAAAGTTCTGAGCTCCGGAGCACGGGTGCCGTCGGACCGGACGCTTCGTTCCGGCGGCGCCGCTTGCCCCGGTCATTGAAGCCAGTGCCGTGCCCGGACGGCACCCGACAGCCGGCAACGAAGAACGCGCCGGCAAGGCTCCCGCACGTACGCAGAGGCGGGCCGAACAAAAACTGTCCGCCCTGCCCTGCCCCGCGCTGCGGCAGCGCGCCGGGACCTATTTTCGGCCGGCCAGCGCCTTGTCCAGCACCTGGCTGAAAACGTCGAAATCCTCGATCTGCGGCAGGTGACCCAGGCCCGGCAGTTCGTACAGAGCGGCGCCGGGAATCAGCGCAGCGGCCGTCTTGCCCAGCCGGTCGTAGCGCCCCGGTTCGTAATCGACGCCCGCCCGCATCCAGTTGCGACCGGGTGCGGTGCGATCGCGCGTACCGATGATCAGGCTGACCGGCACCGACAGGTCGCCGAATTCGGTCACGACCGGCTGGGTGAAGATCATGTCGTAGGTCAGCGCATTGACCCAGGCCACCTGCGCCTTGTCCGGCCCCTGTATCTGGCCGACGAGGAAGCGGGTCAGCGCCTCGTATCGTTCGTTCCACTGGCCGGCGTAGTAATTTGCGCGCTGATACTTCGCGATGCCTGCGGCCGTCTGTGCCTGCTCGGCCTTGTAGAAGAAATCGGTGTCCTTGTACTCGGCATACTTCAAGTAGTTTTCCAGACCGATCGGGTTCACCAGCACCAGTTGCTGCACCGTCTGCGGAAACATCAAGGCGAAGCGACTGGCCAGCATGCCGCCCATCGAATGCCCGATGACGACCGATCTTTCGATGCCGAGCGACTTCATCAGCGCGCGGGTGTTGCTCGCCAGCGCGGGAAACGAATACTGGTAATGCACCGGCTTCGACGACTTGCCGAAGCCGATCTGGTCGGGCATCAGCACGCCATAGCCCTGCTTCTGCAGATGACGGGCGGTGGACGCCCAGTAATCGGCGTTGAAATTCTTGCCGTGCAACAGCGTGACCACCGGCTTGCCGGCCTCGCCCGGAAGAAAGATGTACGCCATTTCCAGCGACTGGCCCTGCGACGTGATCGGGAAGAACTTCACCGCGAACGCGTATTCGTAGCCGGTCAGCCGGGCATCGTAGGACAACTTCGAGAGGTCTTTAACCGCAGAATCTTCCGCGGCACGCGCGGGAAGGCAGAGCGGCAGCAGCACCGCACACAGCAGGACACTCAGGCGCAGCAGGGACACGGCACTCTCCGGACGGGGCAGGCAGACCGACGGTCGACGCCTGGGCGCCGCCGCGGTTCCGGGGAAGGTTACATGTTTCGCGCAACGGGCCCGCGCTCGTACCCTGCCGGTGCGCTCGAAGGGAACAGCTTCGCTGGCCACCAGCGGTTCTCGCGCCACGCATCTGATGTCGGGCATCGCTGCGCTCACCCCAACCTGCGGGCTGGATCCGCAAGCAGTCTTGTCAAATATTGCGAAGCCCTCAAGCGTTTCGGCAGCCGTCGCCGTAGCGTCCGCCAGCGGCAAAAATTCGGCCAGCCGTCCCGGACCGGCCAGCGCGCGCGGCGCCAGAACCGGACGTGCGCTCAATGCAGGCCGGCTCTCGGATCGCCGACGAGTCGGACCTGGATGTGGGCTTGCGAGCGGGCCGACCGTCGGCGCGGGCCTTCAGGTAATCGAACACCTCGTCGGCATCCAGCACGAACCCGTCGCGCACAACCGCCGCGCGGGCCCGCAGCGCGTCGGCCACGAAGGCGCTGCGCCGTTGTGCGAGATGGGTCTTCAGTTCGAGCGCCTCGACCATGAAAGCGTGCGTGCTCTTGCCCGACTGCCGTACCACCAAGGCGATGCGCGCCTTGAGTTCGTCGGACAGCCTGAGCGTCGTGGTGCCCGTCATCGTCGGCACTCCCCGGTAGAGGTGACATCATGGCAGCGCCGCCGCGCCATCGCCATGCGGACACGAGCAGCCGGCAGCGCCGCTGAGGTTGGCAGGCACGCGGCCACCACTCCTGTTGTCACTCAGGTTGCCTGCGGAAACGCGAAAAAGCGTCGGAATTTCTTACACTGAAAAAAGCCGATTCGCATAAACGGCTGTTTTGTATGGACAACGTCCTTGGTGCAGGACTTGCTTGACGCTGCCCTGCGCATTCGTCGCTACGCGTCGACGCGCATCACCATTTCTCACACCACATCTGGATAACAGTCATGCGCCTTTTCAAGAAGCTCGCCTTTACCTCAGCCCTGGTTATCAGCTGCGGACTGGCGCAAGCAGCAACCCCGACCGTCACCTACGAATTCACCGAGTCCTTCGTCGGCAGCGTCGCCTATGTCTGGGACATATTTCCCATGGAGCGCTACGAAGACTTCGTCCTCGCGCCGGAGGGCAGCGATCTGCCATCGCTGCTGCAAAGCGCAACGCAACACACCTTCACGCCCTTCTACGCTAGGGCTTTCGATCAAACCTACTGCTATGACGAAGGCGGTTGCGTGCTGACCGGCGGCAACGCCCACGGCAGCTACACCGGCCTGTACTGGGTGGACTACTTCAAGCAGATAGCCGGTAGCAACGAGGTGTACGAATACGCCGGCTGGTTCGAATATACCGGCGGAACCGGCGTGTTCGAAGGCATCACGGGTGGCGGCACCTTCATCGGCCGGGAAACCTACCCCTCCCCTTTCGATCAAATTCTCAGCAAGACCGTGCAGGGCAGTTTTTCGCTACCTGTACCCGAGCCGGCAACCTGGGGAATGATGGTGGCCGGACTGGCCCTCGTTGCCGGCATGTCGCGCCGGATGCGGATGCCGGTCTGACATCGCGACGATGTAAGCGATCGAGGGGCTTTGCGGCGCCCCCTCGATCACGTCTGCTCAGTCATGGCAGTGTTCCACCACAGACCGCCGGACAACGGCCGTCGCCCCTGTTTCGGACTTCATGCACCTTGCGAAACACATCCGGATTGGCGCTCGATGACATCAAATCCGATGCAAACAAGGACATCCCATGCGAACGACCGTGACGATAGACGACGCCCTGTACGAGCGGGCGCTTGAAGTGGCCGATCCTTCCATGGACAAGGCCGACCTGTTCAGCGAAGCGATCAAGACCTATGTCAGGGTGCAGTCGGCCAGACGGCTTGCCGCGCTGGGCGCAACCCAGCCCGACATGCCGGACATCCCGCGCGCGCGGGCTGACGCCCCCCAGTGAGCGGCGTGCTTGTCGATAGCTCGGTGTGGGTGGATCACTACCGGCATGGTAACGACACGCTCATCCCGCTTCTGGATCGCGACCTCGTGTTGATCCACCCGCTGATCATCGGCGAACTGGCCTGCGGCACCCTGAATCGCCCCGGATTTTCTAGACGTTCCCGAGCCTCTGAAAGTATTGCTTTTCAAACTCTACCGGCGAGAGCGCGTTGCTGGAACCATGCCGACGCTTCACGTTGTAGAACATCTCGATGTAGTCGAATACGTCGGCCC
>JAHJHI010000005.1 GCA_018824085.1 Gammaproteobacteria bacterium
CCTGTTGATTCAGCAGGCCGAGCGCGCACCATGGTCGCAGCCTCTTCAGAGGCTCGGGCGCTACATCGAGAATCCTTCGTCCAAGCGTGGGCGAACAATAGGGTCCTCAGGCCGCTGCGCAGCTGAGGGCGCCGAGCGTATCGCGCACGTGTCTTACGGCGTCTGCGTCCAGCCCCTGCGCCCTCGCCTGCCCGCTGCACAGCGCGCCACGGAAGCCCAGGTAGTCGGGGTTCAGCCGTGCGAGCGACTCGATGTGGGCCACCCGCAGCGAGCCGGCGAGTCCGCACAGCAGCTTGCGGGCGCGGGCACGTTCGACGAAGGCGGCGAGCCACTCGGTGCCGGCGACGTCGGGCAGGCTGTGGCCGGTTTTCAGCGCGGTGTCGACCATGACGCCGTCGAAGCCTGCGTCGGCCACTGCGTCGACGAGCTCGGGCGGCGGGGCGAGGTCGGCGAACATGACGGCGATGCGGCGCGCACCGCCCGGCGGGCGCAGGCCGGCGAACACGGCAGCGTAGTCCCGGCCGCCCTGCTCCCATTGCGGCGGAAACAGACCCGCCTTGACGTAGTCGACGCCGGTGGCGGCGATGCAGGCCATGGCGGCCTGCACGGCGGCGGCGTCCGGCTCGATGTTGCCGGCGGTGGCGCTGGTGAGCGTGCGCCCGGCGACGAAGGCGACGACGTCGCGGATGACGTCGACCGGCAGCGCGCCGAGCGCACCGTCGGCCGGTTGTTTGAGGTCGATCAGGTCAACCCCGGCGTCGAGCACGATGCGCGCCTCTTCGAGGTCGCGCACGCTGGCGAGCATGCGGATCAAGGCTGCACTCCGGCACGATGCGCGTCGATGCGCTCGATCAGCCAGCCCCACGCTTCACGCTCGGCAGGGCCGGCCGTCTTGTCGATGGCGATCTGAAGATAGGCCAGTTCGGCGTCGATCTTTTCCATCGGCAGCATGTGCAGGCGGCTGACCAGAATGGCGCCTTCAACCACTGCAGAGCGCGCGCGGTTGAAGCCGGGAAAGCTGCCGTGGACCTCTTCATGAACGGTGCGGCAGAACAGGCGCGGACGCACCTCGTCCTCTTCGACCTCAACCAGTTCCAGCTCGCGGTGGGCAAGGCTTGCCGCCAGCCGCGCGCAGCCGATCTTCACGGCCGGGCAGACGGGCCAGTCGCGCCGCCCGGTCAGCGCACCGGCGAACACGCGCACGTCGTCGGTGAAATTGACCACCGCGATGCGCGTGGCGAGCACGTTGTCCAGCGTTCCGGACGGACGGAACGGCGACAGTACGGTCAGGCCGCGCTCCTCGCGGATGCCCAGCGGCGTGATGTGCGTGCGGCCCTGCACGTCGACGGTCGTCAGTATGGTTTCCCAGATCATGCCTAGTCCTGTGTGTCGTCCGGCGCGGAAGGCGCGGCCGGATCGGCCGGTGTCGCACCGTCGGCGCCTGCCGCCGGCCGGCGTTTCGTCTTGCGTTGCAATGTGGTGCCGGGCGCGCAGTGCGCCATCAGGTCCGGCGTCTTCCGGTCGACGGCCGCGCCCCACTGCAGTTCCTCGTCCTGGGCGTAGCGGCGGCCGAGTTGCCAGGCTATCTGCGCACGCGCCAGTTCGACGCCGAGATAGAAGGCATGGGCGCCGTCGTCGGCGACATCGAGTTCCGGATAGAGCGCGAACGGGTCGGTATCCACCTGCATGCCGTCACGATTGTAGACATGGATGCCCTGCGCGCTGAGCTGGATGCGGAAATTCGGGTCGCGCACCGCTGCCGCCATGTCGGCGATCTCTTCCGGCGAGTCTGGAAAGGGGCGACGCTGGTGCGTCGTCATCAGTTCGTCCGCGTAGTCGCGCGGCAGCGCGTTGTCGTCGCGCGCGGCGAACATGATGCGGCGCGCCCAGTCGGCTTCCTTCACCGCGCGGCGCGCGTGCGGGCTCACTTCGGTGGCGAGCACGGCGCCCACGCGCAGCTCGGAAATGATGCCGAACAGCAGCGCGTTGATGCCGCTGGTGTCGGCGTCGGTCAGTTCGGTCAGGTTGCCCACGCCCATCATCATCGGCACGTCGGGGTGGGTGCGCCGCAGCTCGTGGTAGCGCACGATGGACGCGGTGAATCCGAAGTGGATGGGCTCGATGATCGGGTCGGCGTAGAACGGCTCGCCGCGCGCGCTCATGATGTCGATCGCCTCGCGCAGCGAATCGAGGTCACCCGGCGTGTCCGGAATCAGGATCGGGATGGCATCGACCTCGTCGGCCACCCACAGCGTGCTCTTCTTCAGGCTCAGCAGGTAGTCGGCGCCAGCATGCGCGCCGCGGATCAGGTCGTCGGTATTCAGCGAATCCACGCTCACCATGAAGCCTTCGGCCTTGAGCGCGCGAATGCAGTCTTCCATGTGCGGGAAGGGCGTGTCGGGCAGGCAGCCGATATCGACCACGTCGGCACCGTCGCGCCGGTAGCGGCGCGCGGTGGCGAGCACGGCCTCCACGTCCACCTGCGGCGCGTCCACGATCTCCGCGAAGATGAGCACGTCGTGGCGGTCCAGCACGCGCTTCTTCGCCTTGCGGCCGAAGTGCAGCGGCAGGTCCTTCACCTCGTCCGGGCCACGCTGCACCGGCACGCCGTAGTGCAGCGCCAGCGCATCGAGATCACCGCGGCAGCGGCCGGGCACGATGATGCGGTCCGCGTCGACCGGCACCGGCACCCGGCGGCGGATCAGCTCGGCCGTCATCAGCCCGGCGACATTGATGCCGACGTCGAGCACGCTGGGCACGAACGGCAAGGGCTGCATTTCGTCCAGCGTTCGATGCAGGCTCTTGAGCGCCAGGTGGCCGGTCAGGAAGAGGATGCGCTCGACGGGTCGGGCTGCGGCTTGTTCAGGCATGCCAGTCTTTGGTTGAGCGCAGCGTTGAGCGCCTCCACGCTTTCCACCACGGTGACACCCTCGAACGTGGCCAGGCGGGCCGTGTGTTCGAGGTCGATGGCGCGCGGATAGAGCGTGACCCATTCACTGGGCGACTCGGTAACCACCACCGGCTCGCTGTCGCAAGCGAACACGATGACGGGAATGCGCAGCTTGCCCGCCTGCGCGACGATGTTCGTGACCAGCGAGTCGGAGATGCCGAGCGCGCACTTGGCGACAGTGTTCGACGTGGCCGGCGCAACCACCACGGTGTGATATTGCCCCTGATAGAACAGGCCGACCGGCGCCGCGCTTGCGGTGTTGTCACGGAAGATGCGGTAGCGCTTCTTCATGTCGGCCAGCGGGTAGCCGTACATGTTCAGCACTTCCTCCCCGGCGCGCGTCATGAACAGGTCGATGCCCGACAGCGTGTCGGCCAGCTGCAGCGACTCTTTCAGGAAGTGGCCGGAGCCGGTCAGGCCCCAGGCGATGCGCGCCCCGGGCAGGACTTCGGCTTCGTCGGGAATGTCGTTGAAACGCGGATCAGAAGCCATCGCCAGCCTGGGTGTCGGTATCGATGTCGAGCCGCTTCATCTTGCGGTAGACGGTGTTGCGGCTCACCCCCAGCTCGCGCGCGAGACCGGCGATGTTCCAGCGGTGGCGGCGCAGTTCGCCCAGCAGCGCGTCGCGCTCGGCCGACTGCAGCGGATTCAGGTTGCTCGGCGCGGCACCGGGCTGGTCGTCCGGCTGCTCCACGACGGCGCCGGCGACGGCCGGCGCCTGCACCACCGGCTCTGGCGGCTCGGTCAGTTCGGACGGCATGTCGCGCAGCGTGATCTCCGCGCCGTCGCACAGCGCGACCAGCGTGCGCAGCACATAGCGCAGCTGACGGATGTTGCCCGGCCAGCGATAGCGGTCGAGCACCGCCATCGCGGCCGCGCCGAGGCGCACCTGCGGATGGCGGCCGGCGCCCTCCTCCGCCAGGCAGCGTTCGATCAGCGCGCGCCGGTCGGTACGTTCGCGCAGCGGCGGCAGGCTGGTTTCCATGCCGCGCAGCCTGTAGTAAAGATCCTCGCGGAAGCTGCCGTCGCGCACCATGGCCCGCAGGTCGCGGTGCGTCGCGCAGACGAGCTGGAGATCCACCGGCACCGCGTTCTCGCCGCCCAGCGGCGTCACCTTGCGTTCTTCGAGCACGCGCAGCAGGCGCGCCTGCAGCAGTAGCGGCATGTCGCCGATCTCGTCGAGAAAGAGTGTGCCGCCGTCCGCCTGCAGCACCTTGCCGCGACGTCCGTCACGATTGGCGCCGGTGAAGGCGCCCTGCTTGTAGCCGAACAGTTCGGATTCGATCAGCGCTTCCGGCAGGGACGCACAGTTGATCGCCACGAACGGGCCGCGTGCGCGCTGGCTCGACGAGTGGAAGGCACGCGCGAACACCTCCTTGCCGGTGCCGGTCTCGCCGGTGATGAGCAGCGGAATGTCGCGGTCCAGGATGCGCATCGCACTGTGTACATTGCCCGCCATGCGCAGGTCACCGAGGTCCAGCTCGGCCAGCGCCTGCGCGGCTGATGCGGAATCGGTGCCGCGCGCACCGGATTGGGAGCGGTTACGCGCCGGTTGCTGCGCCAGCAGATGCCAGGTCTGGTGCTGCGGCATCGACAGCGTGAGCGCATGGAAGCCGGAGCGGAAGGTGCGCGACAGCAATTCGGGCAGCGCCTGGCCGAAGAACTCGGTCACGTCGCGCCCGAGCATGGTTTCGCCTTCCGGCGCGAGCAGTTCGAACGCGGTGTGGTTCGCCTCGATCACTTCGCCGTCCGGTGTCAGCGCCAGCAACCCGTCGACGGCGGTCAGCACGCGCCCGGCGTGGGCGTGGAAACGGATGATGTAGTCGGTCGCGTGGCGGGCACGGAAGGCGCGATGCTCGATGACCCGCGCCGAGCGCTCCACCAGTGCGCGCAATGCGCGCGAACCGCCGGGCGCCAGCGAACATACGCCGAGCACGGCCGCCACGTCGCCCACGCCGTCATAGATCGGCGCGGCGGCGCACACCATGTCGGTGTGGCGGGCAAAGAAGTGTTCGTCCCCTGAAATGACCAGCGAGTGGCGTTCCGCGAGCACGGTGCCGATGCCGTTCGTGCCCTGCACGTCCTCGCTCCAGCGAGCGCCTTCGACCAGGCCGCGCAGCGACGCCTCGCGGGCAAAACCCGGATGACGCACGATGCTCACGATGGTGCCGTCTCGGTCGGCCAGCACCAGCGCCGACTGCGGATCATCAAGCTGGCGGTGCAGCGTCTGCATCTCCGGCACCGCGCTGTCCATCACCTCGCCGAGACGGTCGCCGCGCTCGCGCCAGGCCTGGGGCGCCAGCGGCGCGGGCACTTCATCACTCGCCGGATCGAGTCCGAGGTCGTGAAAACAGCGCAGCCACGAGCGCGCCACGAGTTCGTGGCCCGACGGGCGTTGCGGGCGGCTGATGATGGCGTGGACCGAACGCACATGTTCGGCCACCTGATTGGAAGACACCATGAATTCGGGCCTAAGGTGCCGGGCCCCGGAAGAGTGCGCCGCAGCCAGCCGGCGCATCTGTCCGCAAGCCTTGCAGGTCGCGGGGAAAAGCGCTGAATGGTATCACCCGCGCGCCGCCGCCCGCCAGCGCAGGCGCGCTAGTCGTAGATGTCGGTCGACATCGCGCCGGCACTGGCGCCCGAGGCGAGCAGATGCGCCACGGCGAGCCGCTGCTTGCGGAAAACCGCCCAGTACAGCGCGCTGAATCCGCCGCGGTCGAGCTCGTCCGGGTCGAAGCCGGCCGAAATGAGCTGGTCGAGTATCTTCACGTGCCCGAGCGAAGCAGCCAGGGACAGTGCGTGCCGTCCCAGTTCGCGGTCCACCGGGCGCCAGTCCGGGCGGTGGCGCAACAGCACGGCCACCACGTCGCTGCGGTCCAGCATGACGGCGTCGATCAACGGCACGTGGCCGTTCGCGCTCTTCGCATCGACGTCGGCGCCGGCGCGCAACAGCAGTGTGGCCACACCGGCGTGGCCGGCGAGCGCGGCCGCTCCCAGCGGCGTGAAGCCCGAACTGCCTTTGCGGTCCGGATGGGCGCCCGCCTTGAGCAGCGCGCGCACCACTTCCGTCTGCCCCGCTGCCGCCGCGTGAGTCAGCACGCTGTCGCCCCACACGTCGCGCACATTGGCCTGCGCACCCGCCTCGAGCAGCCGGGTCACCTTGCTCCATTCGCCGCGCCGCGCCGCCGACAGCAGCGCGAAATCGCCCACTCCGTAATCGCGCGGCCCCAGGGCATCGCCGGTGCGGCGCATGTCCGCATACTCCAGCGGCGTGGCCGGCACGGCCGCGCGCGCGCGGGCCGGTTCGGCGATGACGCCCTGCCACTCCGGCGGCAGTTCCTGCGCCACGGCCATGGCACTGGCCAGCGCGAGCGACGCGCACAAGGTACGTTGGATCCGATGCTTCATGACATTTCCCACACGGCTTCTCCGCCGCTTTCGTGCGCCCGCAACGCGGCCAGCCGGGCGACTGCCTGGGCGCGGTTGGTCACGTTGAGCTTGCGCAGGATTTTCTGGATATGGTTCTTCACGGTCAGCGGACTGATGTCGAGAATCTGTCCGATCTCCTGATTGGTCTTGCCTTCACGCACCCATTCGAGCACCTGCAGTTCGCGCGCGCTCAGCGTGACCGGCATCGCGGTGCGTCCGGTCGAGCGCTCGCCGGACTCCGCCCGCTCGAATTCGGTGATGCGCAGCAGGGCGAGGTGCAGATTCGGCATGAGCAACTCGATGCGCTGCACGTCGTGATCCTTGGGCACCGCCGGCAGGCCGAGCAGAGCAAAGAACGTCGATTGTTCGCCGCGCGCCTCGCGGCAACCATGAGCCAGCGTGTGCTCCACGCCGATCTCGCGCAGCAGCGACGCCGACGATCCTTTCGAGCGTATGCCCGCGCCCCGCACCAGCGGTTCGCGCGCACCATCGCGCCAGTCGCTGATCAGCCGGCCGATCAGGCCCGACTTCGGATCGGTCAGCCGGTTCTCCGCCTCCGGCGCCAGCACCGATCGCGAAAACACCGACGCCTGATAGCTGCCGCGATCGAGGTCGCCACAGGCGCACAGCAAGGTTTCGTGCGGCAGGAAAGTCTGCAGCGACCCCTGCGCCCAGAGAAAGAACTGGAAGCGTTTCACGACCCGGATCGATGTCTCGATCGTGAACAGCAATAGCTGCACGTCGAGCTGTTCCTGCGCGAGCGGATCTTTCATGGGACGCGGGGGCTGGGTGCGGCCGTACGGCCTTGTTTTTTTACATCGGACCCGCCCGGACAGACAGCCCGCGCGGAGCGCCTGTCGCCACGACGGATGCGGCGACAGGCGCAAATTGTTGCAAGACTTTATTTCAGGGTGGTTACCCCGCCGCGCCCCGGTGCGCGTGTCTTCAGCCCATGCGGCGGCGCACGATCAGGCCCGACATGCCAAGACCGGCCAGCAGCATGCCGTAGCTCGACGCTTCCGGCACGGCGGAGACCGCCACGCCATTGACCGCGACGAGATCAAAACGCAGCGTTCCCGTCGTTCCGTAGTTGCTGGTGGAGCGGGCGGCGGCGTAGCCACCGTCCTCGAACGCGGTCACGACGCGGAAACCGAAGTTCGCGTTGTTGCCAGCGCCGGCGACGCCGGACAGATCGAAAGAGCGGCTGTTCCACTGGTCGCCGGCCGTCGCGGCAACGGTGCCCAGCTCGTGGAAGCTGCTGCCATCCAGCGTGTACTGGAAGGCTACGCTGCGCGACGAGGTGTTGGAATTGCGCAGATCGAAGGACACGATCAAATCCTGATAGCCGACGGTCGACACATCGAAGCGCACGCCGGCGCTGCGGTCGGCCGTGCCCTGCGCGGGGTAGCCCGTCGTCTGGAACGCGACGTTGCCGGCACCCGCATCCGCCGGACTGCCCGCGTTGAAGCCGGGATGGGTCGCGCCGCCGATGAGGCTCAGCACGCCGCGTCCGGCATCGACGACGGCGTTCCGGTCATTGAAGTCCCACAGCGCGACGTTGTCGGCGCGGGCGGCACCGGCAGCAAGCAGTGCCGCGGCCAGGACGGTGATGCGAAACATGAAAGCTCCGTTCAAGGTCGGGATTCGATGTGCTGACGATACGGCCCGACCATTACCCGATTTTGACAATGTCATGCCACTCCCATGAGCCGAACGGATCATTGCCGGACTAAAGCTCCCCCGCGCGGCCGACCTGCACGCCCTGTTCGTGCCGCCAGCGACGCGCCAGCAGCGCCGACAGGATTTCGCCCCAGCGGCTGAATACGAAGAAATGCCCTTCGCCGGCGAGCAGCCGCACACTGGCCTGCGGAAACAGGAAGGCGAGACGGCTGGCGCAGTCCGCCGGCACGATGCGGTCGTCGCAGCCCTGGACGATTTCCACCGCGCCGGGATAGTCGTGCAACGCCAGTTTCCAGTCCGACGCGGCGATGGCGAGATCGCGCACGATGGCGGCCGTGCCCTGGCAGGCGGCGCGCGGCAGGTCGTCGAAGAACATGTCGCTCACTTCGGCTCGCGCCAGTTCGCGCCGATCGGATTCGCCGACCATCGTTCGCATCGCCGCGATGTACAGCCGCGGCCACAGGGATGCGATGACGGCCAGCGGCTCCATGAACCAGCGGGCCAGAACCGGCGAGCGTACCGACATGCGCACCATCGCCGATTCGAACGGATGCAGCAGCGGCTCGCCGACGCGCACGCCGTAGCCGGGCGACACGCCGCTGACCAGCACCAGGCGCGACACGCGCCCGCCGAACTCCGCAACCAGCGCACACGCGAAGGGCGCGCCGCCCGACACGCCGCCGACCGCGAAATCGCCGAGCGCGAGATGTTCGACCAGCGCAACCATGTCGGTGCGCCACTGCGCCAGGCCCCAGCCGCGCATGCTGTCCGACAGGCCGTAGCCTGCGCGATCCGGCACGATGAGCCGGGCGTGACGCTCCGTGGTCAGCGCGTCGAAGGGCGGCACCTGGCGCCGTGATCCGGGAACGCCGTGGCACAGGATGACCGGATAGCCGAACGGATCGCCGTACTCCGCCCAGGCGAGATCCCGCCCGTCCGGCAGACGCATGCTGTGTTCATCCATACCTCACGGAAACGGACATCGCTCCGCCTCATGACATCAAGATCAATGGACAGAGTCTGAGCGCCCAATATTTCAGCGTCGGGTCAAAAAAAACCCGCCGGATGGCGGGTTCGGGAACGGACGGGCGAAAACCCGCGGGGGTCAGGGCTGGTCCAGGCTGCCCATCGCACGCGGATAGGTGACCACGCCCCAGGGCAGCTTCTTGTCGGAAATGCGCTTCGTCACTTCGAGCTTTTCCGCGTCGATCACCAGCACCGCGTCGGAGCGGCCGCAGGCGATCAGGATCTGCTTGTCGTCCGGCGTGAAGGTGAAGTGCCAGCAGCGGTCGGCGTTCAGCGGCACGTCCTTGATCTTCTCGAACGTCCTGGCGTCGAACACTTCCAGCGCCTTGGCGCGCGCGGTCGCGACAAACAGCCGCTCGCCCTTGCGGTCGAACGCAACGCCGTACGGCGTCTCGCCCGTCGGCACCGCCTTCAGCGGATTGAGCTGGCCGTCCAGCACGAGGAAGCTGTTGCCGAATTCGAGCGTCGCGACGAAGGTCTTGCCATCCGGCGACAGCTTGATGCCGCGCGGACGCGCACCGTACTTCTCCGTGTGCACCTGCTTGATCAGCCTGCCGGTCGCGATGTCGTGCAGCGTGAGCGTGTTGTCGGCTTCGTTGGTCACCACCAGGCTCTTGCCGTCAGCGGTGAATTCGATGCCTTCCGTCTCCGGGCCGCCGACGATGTTGCGGATGACCTTGCCCTGCTTCAGGTCTACCACAGCGACCTGTGCCGGCTCCTTGTTCTCGTCGTCATCGTCATCGTGGCCCTCGTGGCCATGACCGCCTTCCTTCTTGTCATCGCCCTTCTTCTTGTCATCGTGGCCCTTGGCGCCCGGTTTGGGCGGCGGGCCCATGGTCGAGGTCGGCTCGAAGGACACGAAGGCCATGCCGTCGCGCACGCGGACGAATTCCGGGTTCTTGCCGACCTTGACGCGGCTCGTCACCTTGCCGGTGCGGGTATCGATCAGAGCGATGTCGCCGGTTTCGCGCACCGCGACGATCAGCGTCCTGCCGTCATCCGTCACTCCGAGTCCGCGCGGCGTCTTGCCGCCGACGCCGAACTCTCCGGTGACCTTCATCGTCGCCAGATCAATGGTGGAAATGCCGCCCTTCTGGTTGCTGACATAGGCCGTTCCCTGGGCATGAACCAGACCGGCGCCGGCAAACATCGAAAACATTGCAGCCGACAGCAGGCCACGAACTGCGGACTTCACTTGCATGGGGATCCTCCTTCTTGTTTGATCGAACCGCCTGCGCACAGTGGCGGGCGCACGCTGCCGGCATGAACAACGCACCGGCACGCCGGCGCGTGCACACCGGCGCGGCGGCGGTTCCTTTTGTGTGCCGAACTTGCAGCGACGCAGTATAGAGACCTTGCGCGCGCCGACAGTTCAGGAATTCCGCCAATCGGACGCCGCGGCACAACGGAAAAATTCCCGCATCCTGCGGGCGGAACTCACTCGGCACGGCGACAGGATGCATTGTCCGGGGGCGGGTTGAACAAGGGAAAACATCCCGCCCGTCCGCGCCGGTACAATGCCGGGTTTTCCGCAATCCGGGCCCGACACATCATGGAAGCAGAACGCCTCAACGCCATCGCCAATCACCTCACCGACCTGCAATCGCGGTCGGGCGAACTGCGGAGGTATCTTTGACTTCGATGCCAAGGCATCACGGCTCGAAGAAGTAGACAGCGCGCTGGAAGACCCCGCCGTCTGGAATGACGGTGCGCGCGCGCAGGAACTGGGCAAGGAGAAGCGCCAGCTCGAAGGCGTCGTGCGCACGATCGAATCGATCGATGCGCGTCTTGCGGACACTCGCGACCTGTTCGAGCTCGCGCGCGAAGAAGCCGATGAAGACACGGTCGTCGCGGTCGAGAACGACGCCACGGCGGTGGAAGGCGAACTGGCCGGGCTCGAATTCCGCCGCATGTTCAACAACCCGCAGGACCCGAGCCCCTGCTTCCTGGAAATCCAGGCCGGCGCCGGCGGCACCGAGGCACAGGACTGGGCCTCCATGCTGCTGCGCATGTATGTGCGCTATTGCGAGCGCAAGGGTTTCGACGTCGAAGTGCTGGAAGAGTCCGAGGGCGACGTAGCGGGCATCAAGGGCGCGACCATCAAGATCACGGCCGAGTACGCCTACGGCACGCTGCGCACCGAAACCGGCATCCACCGGCTCGTGCGCAAGAGCCCGTTCGACTCCGGCGCGCGCCGCCACACGAGCTTCTCCAGCGTGTTCGTCTACCCGGAAGTCGATGACTCCATCGAGATCGACATCAACCCGGCGGACCTGCGCGTCGACACCTTCCGCGCATCCGGCGCCGGCGGCCAGCACATCAACAAGACAGACTCGGCGATCCGCATCACGCACGTGCCCAGCGGCATCGTCGTGCAGTGCCAGAGCGACCGCAGCCAGCACCGCAACCGCGCCGAGGCGATGGCCATGCTGAAGTCGCGTCTGTACGAGGCTGAACTGCGCAAGCGCCAGGGCGAGCAGCAGGCGCTGGAAGACTCCAAGACCGACATCGGCTGGGGCCACCAGATCCGCTCCTACGTGCTCGACCAGAGCCGCATCAAGGACTTGCGCACCGGCTACGAAGTCGGCAACACGCAGGCCGTGCTCGACGGCGATCTCGACGCATTCATCCAGGCCAGCCTGAAACAGGGCGTCTGAAGGTGCGCGTCCTGCTGCGCGCCGTCTCCGGCGGCGCCCTGCTGTGCGTGGTCGCGCTGATCGCCGTGCTGTGGGCGGCGATCGACGACACGCCGTCGGTCGCTGTCGCGCAGCCGGTGCCCGCCGCAACGGCGGAGCGCAGCTTCCGCCGTCTGGCCGGGCACGATCCGCGCCGCCTGCAGGCAGGCGAACAGCGCACCCTGACGCTGGACGCCGACATGCTGCAGGCGCTGTTGCAGACGGCTGCGCATCGCCTGCCGGACACGCGCGCCGACGGCGTGCCGGGCGACGGCAGCCTGCTGATCCGCACCAGCACGCAGTTGCCGGCCGGTGGCTGGCTCAATGCGGAACTGTCATTCAGTGAAAGCGGCGGCGACGCGCGCATCGACGGCCTGCGCATCGGCTCGCTCGAACTGCCGGGCCCGCTCGCCCGCCGCCTCGCCCGCAGCGTCACGCCGCTGCTGTTGCAGCGCCTGGGCTACGCCGGCGACCCGGCCACCCTCACCGATACGCTGCGCGGCACGCACATGTCGGCGCGCGCCGTCTCCATCGACTACGCCGCGTCCGCGCAGGCGGTCAGCGACGGTGCGCGCGCGCTGCTGCCGGCAGGCGAAGCCGGGCGCCTCGCCGCCTACCACGACACGCTGGGCAAGGCGGTCGACGCCCAGCGCGCACGTGGCGAGCACGACGTCCTGCCGGTGCTGCAACAGCTGTTCGCGCTGGCCGCGCAACGCAGTGAAAATGGCGGCGACCGCCTGGCCGAGCAGCGCTCCGCGGTGCTCGCGCTCGCACTCTACGTGAATGGCCGCTCGCCCTCGGTCCTGCTGCCGGATGCCGCCGTGCGCCGGATTGCGCCGCACGCACTGACGCTGCGCGGGCGCGAGGATCTGGTGCAGCACTATTCCGGTTCGGCGCTGCTGGCGCTGTACGCCGGCACGCAATGGGCCGACGCGATAGGCCTGCAGAAGGAAATGAGTGACGCCGTTTCCGGCAGCGGCTTTTCCTTCACCGACCTGCTGGCCGACCGCGCCGGCACCCGCCTTGGCGAAACGATAGCCGGCGGTGGCGACGTGGCGACACGCTTCGCCACCGGACTGCGCGTCGACCAGGTGCTGCCGCCGCTCGCCGGCCTTGCCGAATTCATGCCGGATGCCGAGTTCCGGCGCCGCTTCGGCGGTGTCGGCGCGCCCGCCTACCAGGCGGTGATCGACGACATCGAAGCGCGCATCGGCGCGCTGGATCTGTATCAATGAGCACGCACCACGACCTGACCGAATTCCTCGCGCCCGGCGTCGAGCCGGAAGACCTGCCGGAACTCGACCGCCTGCTGCGCGCGCGCCCCATGCTGGGCGCCTTCAGCACGCTGTTCCACGGCTCCGAAGCCGAAGTGCTGTTGCGCGTCATGGTGCTGGGCGAGATCGGCCGCGTGGCCGACATGCCGCGCTGGTCGCCGGACGCGCTGCGCGCACGCTTCGCCTTCATCGACCCGGTGAAGCTGGAAACCGTGTTGCGCCGGCTGCGCGACAACGGCCTGCTGCGCGTCGCGGACGGCCAGTACCAGCTGTCCGACACCGGCCGCAACGCCGGCGCGGCACTGGGCATGTTGCTCGAACTGTCCGGTGAGGAAGACGTCGAGCTCGGCTTCCTGACCGCGCAGATCGCCGGGCTGCAGGCGGTCGATGGCGACACCGGCGAAGCGCTGCAGCAGTTGCTCGGCAAGCTGAACGACCTCACGCTGCACTTCGAGGACGCCATCGCCTCCGGCTCCGAATTCCGCATCCTCGGCGCGCGCCGCCGGCTGGCGGCAAACGCCCGCTGGCTGGACCGCGGCACCGCGTTGCTGCGCGAACTGCTGGCGGACGAGGACATCGCATTCGGGCGCGCCAGCCTGGCGCAGCGCATCGGCCTCGCGCAGTCTCGCCTGGCGCGCGTCGACGCCTCGTTCCAGCGCGCGCTGAACAAGATCGAGTCGCAGCGCGTGACGCTCGGCGCGTCCGGCATTTCGTCGTCCGACGTCGCGGGCTGGCTGTGCCGGCTCGACGGCGCGGCGCTGGCCGGACTGTGCGCCGACGCGCTCACGCCCTGCCCCGACCTCACCCTGCTCGCCGGTGCGCACGAACTGCTGGACCGCGCCGAACCGGTGGCCGCCAGCGAGCCGGTGGCCGACGGCGCCGACAGCGCACTGCCGGCACCGGACGACGCACCGCTGTCGCGCACGCTGCCGGCCGAAGACCTGCGCCTGCTGGAGCTGTTCGCCGGCCGGCTGAACCGGCTCGACGCCCCCGCCTCGCTGGCCGACGTCGTGCCCGGCGGCGGGTTCGCGCAGGCGTCCTACCGCCTGTCCCTGCTCGCGCTGCTGCGCGACGCCGATGCCGAAGCGCTGACCGGCATCGAGGCCGGCGACGGCCCGGTCGCCGACTTCCTTCGCCTGGCGCTCGACGTGCGCTTCACCGAAGCGCTGCAGCCGGTGAGCGACGACGACGTCGCCGCCATCTCCGTCGGCAGCATCACGCCGCGCGCCGCCCCTTCCCGACCCACGACTGACTGACCCGGCCGATGGAACACGAACTCCGCACCCTGACCGCCCGCCTGCTGACCCATCGCTCGCTCGCACGCACCGACGCGCTGGCGCGCCGCGCGCTGGTCGACGACACCTTTCGCCAGGCGCTCGACAACCGGCTCGCGTCGATCGGCCTGCAACTGCTGGACAATCCCTACGCCGCCCACATCGCGGTCGGCCTGTCGGAAGACATGCGCGAACCGGTGTTCGGCCAGGGCCGTGAATACGCCGCCAGCAACGTCGGCCTCACGCGCGACGAACTGGCCTGGCTCATGGTCATCTGGTCGCTCATCGTGCTGCCCAAGCGCGAGCGCCAGGTGACCCGGCGCTCGCTGCACGACGACGGCCAGAACGACATGTTCGGCGCCGAACAGCCGGTCGAGCACGGTGGCGCCGTGTCCGGCGCGCTGTCCGAGGCGTCGCTGCTGGCCGACTTCGGCACGCGCCTCGGCGGCAAGATGAAACTCAACATCGCGCTCGGCAAGCTGGCGCGGCTCGGCTTCATCGAACGGCGCGGCGGCCAGGTCGCCGAAGGCCCGTTGCTGGACGTACTGCTCGACTACCGCATCCTCGCCGACCGCGTCATCCACGGCACCCTGGCCGACGTGCTGACCGGCGCCGGCCACCGCATGCCCGAAGCCAACGCCTTCGAACTGGCGCAGGACGCCGACACCGGCGAAGACGACTCCGACACCGAACACTGAGCACCCCATGTTCCACATCAAACAACTCGAACTGGTGCACTGGGACTTCTGGCGCCGATTCACGCTGCCGCTGGACGCCCAGATCATCACCATCGTCGGACCGAACGGCTCCGGCAAGACGACACTGCTTGACGCGCTGCGCACGCTGTTCGCGCTGCGCTGCTCCGGCAAGCGCGACTTCCGCCGCTACGTGCGGCGCGCCGAGCGCGACTTCGCATGGATACGCGCGGTCGTCGCCAACACGCCGAGCGGCACCGGCAAGCGCCCCTTCTTCCCGTGCATCCACGACGAGGTGACGCTGGCCTGCCGCATCCGCCGCGCCGGCGGTGACTGGACGCGCGACTACGCCATCGTCGACGGTGACGTCAGCATCGAGGCGCTGGACGACAGCAGCGACTGGGCCGGCCTGCGCGACTACCAGAACCGGCTCGCCTGGGGCGGCCTGACACCGGCCATCGCCAAGGTGCTGTCGCTGGAACAGGGCGACACCGACAAGCTGTGCGAATACTCGCCGCGCGCGCTGCTCGATCTCGTGTTCGACGTGTTCGGCGACAAGGAAGTGCTGGACAACTACCAGGCCGCGCGCGAGGAGCAGAAGAACGCCGAGCGCGAACTCGAAGGCATCGGCGTCGACCTCGAACGCCTGCGCGCGCAGGCCGAGGCGAAGCGCCTGGAAGCCGACAACTATCTGGAATGGAAGCACCACTCGGACGAAGCGCAGGCGCTGGAAGCCGAAATCGTGCCGCGCCTCGAAGTGGCCGAACTCACGCGTGACGCCGAAGCCGAACGCAGCGGCCTGATGCAGCTGCGCGAAGACGTGCGCCGCCTCGGCGCCGAGCATGACAGCGTGTCGGCAAGGCTGGGCGCCGTGCAGGCCGAGCGCGAGAACGCGCGCGGCGCACTGGCCGCGGCACGCGAAGCCGAGAAGGCGGCGGAAGCCGCGCAGATGACGACGCACGACGCGCTGCGCGACATCGAACGCCTGCTCGACGAGGCGCGCAAGCTGCGCGAACGCGTCGCCAGCGAACACGGTGCCGACGCGCTCACGCTGGAAGCACAGCACGCCGAAGCCGAAGCCGAAGCGGCGCGGCTGACCGGCGAGGAGCGCGCGCTGGTGCAGCGCTTCGAAGAGAAGACGACGCTGCTGCGCGCCGCACGCGACCGGCGCGGCGCGCCGAGCGACAGCGAGGTCGCGGCCTTTCGCGCCCAGCTGGACGAAGCCGGCATCGCGCACTGCGCGCTGTCCGACGTGGTCGAGGTCACCGACACCGCCTGGCAGGCTTCGCTGGAAGCCGTGCTGCGCCCGTATCGCCACCTCATCCTGCTGGAGCGCGAGGACGACCGGCACGAAGCCTGGGCACTCGGCGAACGCGCGCGCTTTCGCCACTTCATCGTCGCCGAGCGCGAAAGCGCCGCCGCGCCGCGCTCCGGCTCGCTCTCCGAAGTCGTGCGCTTTGCCGCGCCGGTGCCGCGCTGGCTGTGCGATCTGCTCGGACGCATGCAGCGCGTGGACGATGCCGAAGCCGCGCGCACGCTGCCGCGCGACACCGAATGGATCACGCGCGACGGCTATCACCGCGAACGGCGCGGCGCGCGCCACCTCGGACGACCGGCCGAATTCCACTTCGGTGAACTGGCGCGCCAGTCACGCATCGCCGGGATCGGTGCCGACATCGCCGATCTGGATCGCGCGCTGTCGGCGCTGCGCCCGCAACTCGACGCCGCGCGCGAGAAGGTAAACGGCCTGCGCCTGCGCCTGCTCGGCCTGCAGTCGGCCAGCTTGCTCGCCGCGCGCAGCGCCGAATTCGCGCAGGCCGCCGACGCGCTGGCACCGGCGCGCGAACGCAAGGCGCAGGCAGACGCCACGCGCGACACCGCGCGCCGAGACGTGGAGCGCATCAGCGAAACGCTGCGCGGCATCGAAGTGGAAATGGACAGACGGCGCCGCGAGATCGAGGACACCGGCCGGCGCCTGCGCGACCTCAGCCACGACGCCACCCCGCGCCGCCAGGAACAGGCGCGCCGTCTGATCAGCCTGCGCTCGCGCCGCCGCGGCATGCCGGCGCACTGGCTCGACCCGCAACAGCTCGCGCAACTGACCGAACGCTACGGCGACGCACGCGCCGCCCGGCGCGAACTGGCGCGCCTGCGCGAACTGCTGGCGCGCGGCGACTGGATCACCGAACCGACCGTGCTCACGCTGCGCGAGCGCATCAAGAGCGACCTGTCGCTGCGCGAGCAGGACTACGGCAGCCGCCAGGGCTACTGCGCCACGGCGCGCCGCCTGTCCGACGACGCGCGCGCCGCCTACATCGCCAAGCTGCGTGTCACCGTGCGCCAGTACGGCAAGAACCTGCGCGCGCTCGGCGAACTGGCGAACGTCGGCGTGGACTGCCCGACGCCGCCGCTGGACAACGACGACCTGTCGCTGACGCAGGCCGGGCTCGACGTGCGCTTCGACTTCGACCGCAAGGGCGCCGTCGGCCTGAACGACGGCGAAGCGTCCGGCGGCCAGCAGGTGATGAAGTCGCTCATCCTGCTCATCGCGCTGCTGATGGACGAAACGCGTCCCGGCGGCTTCGTGTTCATCGACGAGCCGTTCGCCCACCTGGACGTCGCCAACATCGACCGCGTCGGCCGCTTCCTCGGCGCCACCCGCGCGCAATACCTCATCACCACGCCGGTCACCCACAACGCCAACGTGTTCGCGCCGGCCCAGCTCACGCTGGTCACCAGCAAGAAGGCCCCGGGCGAGAACTGGGCGCCGCCCATCGGCATCCTGAAACGCGCGAAGTGAGCCGGCAACCGGGGATGGCGCCCCCTGAAACACCGTTGCAAGCCGTTCTGTGACAAGTCTTGACGTTCTGCGGCAGTGCAGCGTGACAGGCTATGCAGTCATCGGGGCTTCACTGACTTAAGTTATATTTGAACGGTCGTACACGGTGTCGCGACCCGCGCCACGTCACGCCAACAACGGATTCCAGATCATGACCTTCCGCCTTGTTCCCCTGCTTCTTGCCACGCTGCTGCCGGGCACCTCCGCCCTCGCTGCAACGAGCCTCGCACCCTCGCTGGCCGGCCAGTACGCAGGCGGCAGCGGCGCCGACGCACTGTTCGTCAAGATCGACGACAACTGGCGCGGCAGCACGGTGCTGTGGGACGAAGCTACGCAAACCTATGGTGTCGGCCAGGCCATCGGCAGTTTCGAGTGGGGCACCGGCGTCTGGGGCCTCGCCGACTGGAACGCGCTGATCGACGCGCCGGCCGGCCAGTCGCCGGTACTGTCGGCGTGGAGCGGCATTGCCACCACCATCAATTACGGCAACACCCTCTACAACTCGCTGTATTCGGCCCAGTGGGGGCTCACGTCGGCGATGCCGATGCCCGAGCTGCAAACGAACTGGCTGGCGCGATTCACCGGCTACATCCGCATCACGGAAGCGGACAGCTACAACTTCAGCGTGCTGTACGACGACGGATTCCTCTTCAACCTGATCGGCGAGAACAGCGAGACGCTGTCGATCGGACAGGACGGCGTGAACCCGCGCGACCGCCTCGGCTTCGCCGACGACATCCTGCTCGACGTCGGCCTGTACCGATTCGAACTGGCGGCCTACAACCGGCTCGAAGCCGGCGTGGCCGACCTGCGCTGGACGCGCGGCGGCGGCGGCTGGGAGCTGGTGCCGGCCGACCATCTCGTGACCTCGCCGCTGCCGGTGCCCGAGCCCGCCACCTGGCTCATGCTGGCGGGCGGTCTTGGCGTGCTCGCGGCAGCCACGCGCCGGCGGCGCTGATGCAGCGCGCGCCGCTCAAGGGCGGCGTCCGGCGTCTGCTGCACGCTGTCGTCGTCATCGCCGGCTGGTTGCTGTTCGCGTGGGCGTGGTCGCTCGTCCTGCGCGACCTGCCGGACTATGGACTGCTGGCCTGGCTGATTGGCGCCACCCTCGTCGTGTGTCCGGCCATCACGCTGTACTGGGTGCTGCACAACCGCGCCATCTTCCGCGCGAAAGGCCCGCGCACGCACGCGCTGGAAGCACATGCCGACTATGCGCAGGACTGGAACGGCCACGAGGTGGTGGCGGACTGGGACGTGCTGCGCGGCGCGCGCATCACCGTCGTCGGCATCGTGAATCAGCGCAAGATCTACCGCTCGCTCGCCGCCCGTCCGGCACAGCCCGAACTGACGCGCCTGTTCGGCAAAGGTTAGTCTGTCCGCATGCCGGCATTCGAAACGCTGCTGATCGGGTTGCAACACTCGGGCGTCTACGCGGTCGCGCTGTTCTTCTTCGCCGCCTACCCCATCGTGTCCAGCCTCGTTTGGGTCACCACGTCGCTGTTCTTCGTGCTGCGCTGGGAACGCGACGACGACGCACCTGCGCCGCGCGACTTCGCGCCGCCGGTGTCGGTGCTGGTGCCGGCCCACAACGAGGAGTCGATGATCGCGCACTCGCTGGCGGCGATCTGCAACATCGACTACCCGGATTACGAAATCCTCGTCGTCAATGACGGCTCGTCCGACGCCACCGTGCAGCGCGTGCTGCCTTTCGTGCAGGCCGGCCGCGTGCGCCTGCTCGACAAGCGGGTGAACGAGGGCAAGGCGCTGGCGCTGAATGACGCGCTGCCCATGCTGCGCGGCGACATCGTACTCATCATGGACGCCGACGCAGCACCTGAACCCGACATCCTGTGGCGCATCGTGCCGCACTTCGCCAGCGCCCGCGTCGCCGCCGTGACAGGCAATCCGCGCGTGCGCAATGTGGACAGCTTCCTCGCCCGGCTGCAGGCCATCGAATTCACGTCCATCGTCAGCCTGCTGCGCCGCTCGCAGCGCATATGGGGCCGCATCGTCACCGTATCCGGCGTCGTCGCCGCCTTCCGCAAGAGCGCGCTGTTCGCCGTGGGCGGCTTCTCGCCAGACATGCCGACCGAGGACATCGAACTGACCTGGAAGCTGCAGCGCCGCTTCTTCGACATCCGCTACGAGCCGCGCGCCATCGTCTGGATGACGGTGCCGACACACTTCGGCGCACTGTTCCGCCAGCGCCTGCGCTGGGCGCGCGGGCTGATGCAGGTGCTGCACCGCCATCACGACGTGATGCGGCACTGGCGGCTGCGCCGCATGTGGCCGATGTTCATCGAATCGGTACTGTCCATCGTGTGGGCCATCGTGTTCGTCGGCATGACCACGCTGTGGCTGCTGTCCTGGTCCATCGGCTATCCGCCGGTCGGCGCATCGCCGCTGCCCAATCTCTGGGGCATGGCCATCGCCACGCTGTGCCTGATGCAGCTCGCACTGGGTACCTTGATCGACCACCGCTACGACCGCGACATCTGGCGCTATTTTCCGTACGCCGTGTTCTATCCGCTGATCTACTGGGCCTTTCTGGCACTTACGACCTGCCTGTCGCTGCGACATCTGTTCATCGCGCCGCCGCGCCAGCCGGTGCGCTGGAACACGCCGCGCAGCGGCCGGGGGGCCTGATACAGTCATGCCGATTCCGCGCCCGCCAACGAAGATGACGTCCGCCCTCGCGCGCCCCCTCGCCCTTGCCTTCACGCTCCTCGCGCTGCACGCCGCACCGGCGCAGGCGGTCGACCCGCTGCGCGAACAGGCACGCGCCATGGTCGATCGCGGTGAGCATGCACCGGCCATCGAACTGTTCCGCCAGCTCGTGGCGCGCTACCCGCACGACAGCGACCTGCTGATCGAAGCCGCCCGCGTCGAGGGCTTTGCCGACCGCAACGCGCAGGCGGCCGAACTGTACGAACAGGCGCTGCGAGTGGCGCCGGAGCGCCGGCGCGACATCCTTCCTTCACTCGCCTGGCAATCACTGTGGGCCGGGCGCTTCGAGCGTGCGGCCGAACTGTTCCATGCCCGCATGGCGGACTGGTCGACCGCCGAGGAAGTGGCCGACAGCCGGCGCGGCCTCGCCGAGACGCTGCGCGGCCACGCCCGCGCGCGGCTGGACGCCGGAGATGCCGAAGGCGCACTCGCGCTCTACACGCAGCTTGAATCAGTCGAGCGCCCGGACGCCGACGCACTGGCCGAGCGCGCGCGCGTGCAAGGCCGCGTCGACCGCAACGCGCAGTCGGCCGCCACCTACCGCCGCGCCATCGAACTGGCGCCCGAGCGGCGCAATGAGTGGCTGCTGGCACTCGCCTGGCAAACATTGTGGTCGGACGACCCGGCCGGCGCGCGCGCACTGTTTTCCGAAGCACAGGCCGCCGGCATCGGTTTGCCCGAAACCTGGCGCGGCGTCGCCCAGTCCTGCGCCGCGCTCGAGCGCCATCCGTGCGCCGCCGAGGCCTGGCGCAAGCTGCTCGACGCGCTGCCGGACGACCGCAACGCCCGGCGCGGCCTTGCACGCGCGCTGCTGTGGTCTGACCGGCTGGACGAGGCGCAGGCCGAATACGGCACCCTGCTCGCCGGCGATCCGGCGGACGCCGAAGCGCGGCTGGGCCTCGCGCAGGCGAAGAACTTCTCCGGACGGCACCGCGAGGCGGTGCGCGAATTCGACCGCGTGGACGTCGCCGCCGATGAAGGTCGCCGCGTCGCCAAGGCACGCGCGCTCTACTGGGCCGGCTACGCCGACGAGGCAATGCCGCTGCTCGACGACCTCGCGGACCCCGAAGCGCAATGGCTGCGCGACTGGCGCATCCGGCGCGACGTGCAGCACTACGCGTCGGCAGGTATCGACTGGTCGGACGACGCGGACCGGCTGACCGTGCTCACGCCCTGGGCACTGGCAGGCTGGCGGCGCTCACCGGGAGACACGATCGAAGTCGGTCTGCGCCTGCCGCGCGTCAGCGGCTACCCGATCAACGACGCCAGCGCGCCGCGACAGACCATCAACGGCCGTGAAATCAGTGCCACATGGGGACTGCGCATCGGCGACGTACGCAGCGAAAGCGGCACGCTGTGGCCGAGCGTCACCATCGGCCAGCGCGACTACGGCGGCTGGAACAGCACGGCCGCGCGCGTGCGCCTGCGCTACGTGCCCGCCGACCGCTGGCGCTTCGAGGCCGAAGCCGGCAACGGCATCATCGACACCGTCAGCGCGCTGCGCAACCACGTCGACTACCGCGACGCGTCGATCGGCGCCGACTTCCGGCCGACCCCGCGCTGGCACTTCGCCACCGGACTCGCACGCCTGCGCTTCGACGACGCCAACGTGCGCCATCGCGTGAGCTGGCAGGCCGACTACGCGCTCGTCACACGACCGCGCGTGCTGGTCGGCCTGGAAGGCAACCGCTTCGACGACAGCCGGCCATGGAACGCTGCGCGCGAGAACCGCGGCTACTACAACCCGGAGCGCTACCTCGAAAACCGCCTGTTCACCTCGCTCTACGCCGAGCAACGTCCGTGGAGCTATTACGTGAAGGCCGCGCTTGGCCACTACTCCGAAACCGACGGTTTCGGCAATGACGCCTCGGGCCGCAACTACCTGCTCGAAGGCTGGGTCGCCTACGACCTCGGCCCCGGCTGGCAACTGCGCGCCGCGGCCGGCATGTCGGACAGCGAAGCCGGCTCTCCCGGTGGCGGCAGCGGCTACTGGCGTCGCTTCGGCAGCTTCTCCATCAACGCCTGGTTCTGAATGTGACGTCCGGATGCGACGCACGCAGTGCGTTCAGGCGCGCCACACCGCCCAGGCCAGGCTCAGCCAGCCGGCGATGAACGCCACGCCGCCGAACGGCGTCACCATGCCGAGTGCGCGCACGCCGGAGAGCGCCAGCACATAGAGGCTGCCGCTGAACACCACGATGCCCGCCACCATGAGCCAGCCGGCCGCGCGCAGCGCTCCGCTGGCCGGCAGGTGCAGCGCGAGCACGCCGATCAGCGCAAGCGCCAGCGCATGCCAGAAGTGGTACTGCACCGCCGTGTGGAACACCGCCAGCATGTCGGGCGCCAGCCGCGCCTTGAGCGCGTGCGCGCCAAAGGCGCCCAGCATGACGGCGAGCGCGCCGGCGACTGCGGCCAGCGTGAGGAAGAGGCGGGGAAGCGCTGCGATGTTCATGAATCGTCTTTCCGGAAAGAGTGTCGGCCCGTGCAAGGATAAGCGCGCGCGAGCCGCTGCGGTAAGCTAGCGCCCCCATGCCGTCCACCGTCGCCTCCGCCGTCCATAGCGAACTGCTGATCAAGAAGAGCCGCTTCATCGGCTGCGTCGAGCCGATGCGCGACCGCCCGTCGGCACAGACGCGCGTGCTCGAGCTGTGGCGCCAGCATCCGGGTGCCACCCATGTCTGCTGGGCGCTGCTCGCGGGCGGCCAGTCGGCCGCCGTGGACGACGGCGAACCCAGCGGCACCGCCGGCCGGCCCATGCTGGAAGTGTTGCGCCACCAGGACCTCGAAGGCGTGCTCGCCACCGTCGTGCGCTACTACGGCGGCATCAACCTCGGCGCCGGCGGACTGGTGCGCGCCTACACCGACGCCGTCGCGCAGGCCCTGCTCACCGCCACCAAGGTTCCGCTGACCCGCCTGCGCACGCTGCACTGCGCCCTGCCCTATGCGCTCGAAGGCCTGATGCGCCGCGAGATCGACGCCGTCGGCGCACAACTGCTGGACGTGGCCCACGGCTCGCTGGTCGACATGCGCTTCAGCCTGCCCGAGCCCGACGCCGACGCCTTCATCGCGCGGCTCAGCGACGCGGCGAGCGGGCGCATCGGGTGGATGGACTGACACGAAGCCGCACGGCACTCACGTCCGCACGCCTGCCGTGTGAAAGCGCGGGAAAACAGCCGCGCACATCGACTCAGGCCCTGCGGCGCGCGCGGATCACCGCATCGACGCCCGAACCGGCGACAACACGCGGCCGCTCTTCGGCGACAACCCATTCCCACTCGCCGGCATCGAGCGCCGCGACCGCCGCCTCGACCGAAACCTGCACCTGATTCCCCCTCGCCGCGTCCGCATCGCTGCGCGGATCGTCCGCGCGGTACCCGGCCAGAAACAAGGTCCCGCCCGGCGCAACGCCGCTGGCCATGCGCCGCACCATGTCTTCCACTGAACCTGCAACGTGGACATACAGGCAGACGACGAGATCGTACTGCCCCGGCTCCGGCATCCAGGCCGCGAGATCGTCCTCCACCCAGCTGATGCGCCCCGCAATATCCGGTCCGGCCGCATCCGACATCGCGCGCCCCTGGGCAAGCGCCGTTGCGGAGAAATCCACCGCCGTCACCTGCCAGCCATGCGCAGCGAGCCAGAGCGTCTCCGCGCCATGGCCGCAGCCCGCGTCGAGCGCGCGCCCCACCGGGAGACTGGCGGTTTCAGCCATCAAACGTGCGTTCGGCGGGCGCCCGGCCACCACGTCGGCGCGTTCGCGCAGCGTCTTCGCCCACAACTGCTCCCAGAAGGCCTGATCGAATTTCGGTGTCGTCATGAAGTTGTTTCTGCTCCGCAGGAATCCGTGGAGTGTTCGTCGGAAGGGTTTGAAAAGCGGTACTTGCCGGGATCTGGAACGCTGACCATGGTCGCATCGCATCCATTCACGAACCGGCCAGAGATCATCCGGAACCTGACTCCCGGACGGTGCTGCTTGACGCATACCGATCCGAAGCCGATTCACACGGCCCCCGGAAAATCCGGCACGACACCGTACCCCTACGCCAGCACCTTCAGCAACCAGCGGTTCAGGTCGGCGATCTCTGCCATGCTGACTTCGTGGTCCATGTCGTAGCTGTGCCATTCGTACGGTACGGCGAGCGTGTCGAGCACATCGCGTGCGGCGATTGCGCGGTCGATGGCGACGACGCCGTCCTGCTCGCCGTGGGCCATGAATACCGGCACGTCGCGGTTGGCGTCGCTGCGCTCGGCTGCGGTCGTGTCGGCCAGCGGCAGGTAGCCGGACAGCGCGGCGATGCCGGCCAGCCGTTCGCCGTGGCGCAGGCCGGCGAACAGCGCCATCGCGCAGCCCTGCGAAAACCCCATGAGCACGATGCGCGACGCGGAAATGCCGCGCGCCGTCTCGCGCGCGATGAGGGCGTCGATCATGGTGTGCGACGCGCGCACACCGGCTTCGTCCTCGCGTGCGGAGCCGGGCGCGAACACGTCGAACCAGGCGCGCATGACGTAGCCGCCGTTGCGCGTGACCGCGCGTTCCGGGGCGTCCGGCAGCACGAAGCGCAAGGGCCCGACGGCGCCCGGGTCGAGCGCGCGGCACACGGGCACGAAGTCGCTGCCGTCGGCACCCAGACCGTGCAGCACGATGACGGTGGCGACCGGCGCGTCGCCGGTTTCGAGTTCGATCAGATTGGCGGACATGATGCAATTCCCGGAATGAGTGGTCGAAAACCCGGCATGGCGCGGCACCGGCACAGCCGGCCATCGTAACGAAGAATGGTGGCGGCGCAGCAAGGATCGCCCCGGCATGCGCCATGCGCGCTACAGTGCCGCCATACACACAGGAGATTCACATGAAAACATTGACCGTACGCCTGACTGCCGAACTCCAGGTGCCGGACGACTGGACACTGGCCGAACATGCGTCGGGGGTCAGCGTGCTGAAGATCGGCGACCAGTTCGTCGATTTCGACATCACGCCGCTTGCGACGCTGGAAGACGACCCGGAAGCCATGTGGACGGACGACGACCAGGCACTCACCGCCCGGGTGCTGGACTGCGTGACCGAACTCGATACCGACATCGAAATCGCCTACCAGCAGTAACGGCATCGACCGGAACGCTTCCGGCCAGCGGTCCGCGCAACACTGGACGCGACATGAAAAAAGCCCGCCTGGATCGGCGGGCTTTCTTTTTGTTTGACGATGACTCCAGCCCGGTACTTCGCTGGACTGCGCCCAAGCCCGCTACTGAACTGACCTGCCCCGATTCTTCGGACCAGGAATTACTTGAGAGAAGTGGCTTCGTGGTCCGAAGAATCGGGGCAGGTCAATCGTGCACTCAGACCAAGGCTGGCACTACAAGATGCAGCCCTATCGAGCAATGTTCGCGCAGCGCGGGGTCGCGCAAAGCATGAGCCGTAAGGGCAACTGCTTTGACAACGCGACAATTGAGAGCTTCTTTGGCACCCTGAAGGCCGAGTATTTCCATCTTTCAGCACCCAACAGCCTTGATGCGCTCGAAGCGGGCGTACATGATTACGTCCGCTACTACAACCATGAGCGCATCAAGCTCAGACTGAACGGCCTCAGCCCAGTGGGATACCGGCTGAGAAACACCGCCTAGTTGGCGGGATGGCAACCGTCCAACTTGCGGGGGTCAGTTCAGTCAGTTCAAAACCGGGGCGGTTCACTGCTGCCGGCCAAATTGAGACAGTCAAGTAATCAATAAAATCGCTCATTTTCATAGATACGGATTTGAAGGACTCGGCGCGGTGAAAATCAGAAAAATAAAGATCAAGAACTTTCGGGGCGTGAAAGAGCTTGACTGGAGCCTTCCCAACGCCGACATCTTCTGCCTAATTGGCAAAGGGGATTCTTCTAAATCCACCATCATTGAGGCCATCAGGTATGCCTTCTATCCTCAGTGGAACCTGACCCTAAGCGATGCCGATTTCTACCAGTGCAAGGTAGCCGACTCTATCGTCATAGAAATCACCATTGGAGCCTTGACCGAAGCCTTCTGCGCCTTGGACAAATACGGTCAGTACCTCCGTGGTTGGGATTCCGCAGCCCTCAAGCTCACCGACGAGCCTGAAGATCACCTGGAGAGTGTCCTGACCGTGCGGCTAACGGTCGAAAAAGATCTTGAGCCCAAGTGGATGGTTGTCTGTGATCGTCACCCTGACGGTATTCAGTTCAAGCAGGGCGATAGGAACAAGGTCAGTGTCGGCCTCATCGGTGCCTACAGCGAGAAACAGCTTTCATGGGCTACAGGCACGGCGCTGGCGAAGCTCACTGAGGCCCAGAGTCTGAACGAGTTGCTGGCAACGGCCTCTCGCACGGCCAGAGCCTCTTTGGATGCGAACCGACCTGTCACCCTCAAGAACTTCGATGCGGCGGCTGAGAAGTCTCAAGACATCGCGAAGCTGTTGGGTGTGCCGGTGTCGGAAGCTTACAAGGCTCATCTCGATCTGGCTTCTATCAACCTGAAGGTTGGTGGGCTGGCCCTCCATGACGGTGACATTCCTCTTCGTCAGCTAGGTCTGGGGTCACGGCGAATGCTGCTGTGTGGCATTCAGAAAATGGGCCTGGAAGAAGGGCACATCACCTTGTTTGACGAGGTGGAGTTCGGCTTGGAACCGCACCGAATCACTCGGCTCATCAAACACGTGCGAGAAGACAACAAAGGCCAATACTTCCTCACGACGCACTCGCCCACAGTCCTGCGGGAACTGACGGTCAATGACCTGTACATCGTTCACAGCAAGGCAGGTGTCGTGCGGGTCACTCCCGCTTACTGCGAAGGGTTGGCTGCTCACGAGGCGCAAGGAAGAATTCGCTCTAGTGCCGAGGCGTTCTTGTCGAAGAAGGTCGTCGTCTGTGAGGGCGCTACCGAGGTCGGATTCATGAGGGGCTATGACGACTATCAGGTCGGCAAGGGCAACGATCCATTCTCCTATCACGGCGTGTCCTTGCTGAATGCAGGTGGGGCGAGCAAGATCAAAGCTCTGGCAGAGGCATTCAAGCTGCTCGGTTATGACGTCTGCGTTTTAGCTGACGGGGATGCAGAGAAACAGTTTTCTCCTGCTCATGAGGCTGAGTTGAGAGGCAAGGGCATTTCGGTCCACGTGTGGACCGACAAGCTCTCATTGGAGCAAAGAGCGTTTCAGGACTTGCCGTGGATCAGCGTGATTGCGAGTGTCCAACTCGCCCAAACTGTTCCCAGTCTGTCTGTCTACGACAACGTGCGCTCTTGGTATAAGAAGCCACTTGATGAAGACGTTATCAATTGGGGAGACAGTCCTGAACTGAGGCTTGCTATCGGAAATGCAGCGAAAGGCAGCGACTGGTTTAAGGACATTACCCGTGGCGATTTGTGGGTGCAGGCTATCAGCCCTGCGTTCGATGACGCAGATTTCTCAACGAAGGACATAGCCGCGAAGCTCGCCCAGCTTTGGGCTTGGGCAGAGCGTGTCTGAGGAACTGGCTCTCAAGCTCAACGACTTCACTACCAAGGGGTATGTGATAGCGCCGGCCGGCTATGGAAAGACGCACCTCATCGCCATGGCGGTGAAAGCGGCTACCAAACGGCAGCTCGTCTTGACTCACACCTTTGCGGGTGTGAACTCCATCAAGACCAAGATGAACAATCTTGGTGTGCCTGCTTCGAAGTACCAGATTGACACGATTGCGAGCTGGTCACTTCGGCTCTGTCTCGCCTACCCGAAGACTTCGGGGTGGAAGGCAGAGCACCCCACAGGTAAGCAGTGGAGCAAGCTCTACGAGTGCTGTTCAGAGCTGTTTGGGAAGCAGTTCATTCGCCGCGTTGTCGCAGCCACCTATGCCGGCGTATACGTGGACGAGTACCAAGACTGCTCCGATCTGCAGCATTCCCTGGTCTGTACGCTCGCTGAGTTCATGCCGTGCCGAATTCTGGGCGATCCTATGCAGGCCATCTTTGACTTTGGTGGTGAGGAAGGCAAGCCCGTTGATTGGACGGTAAGTGTCTATCCGACCTTCACTTGCCTTGGTCAGCTAGAGACTCCGTGGCGCTGGAAAACGACTGGCGATCCGAACCTTGGAGCTTAGCTCAAGAAGGCGAGGGAGACACTAAAACAGGGGCAGAAGATCGATATTTCAAACGGCCTGCCTGCATGTGTGAAACGTGTTCACACCGCCCCAGAATTCTTGGCGTCAAAGCAGTACTCCTCACTGATGGATTTGCTGGGCCATCAGGAGAGTGTGATTGCCCTTCATTGCGGCGACCAGCAGTCCAAGAACAAGACCCATCTCTTGGCAAGAACCATGGGTGGACGGTTTTCTTCCATTGAAGAAGTTGAAGGCAAGGATCTTCACTCGTTCATCAAGAAACTAGTTTCAGCCAAGACAACCCAGCAAGGCTTCCTTCTGGCTTTGGATTTTTCCAAGAAGTGCTTCACCGGAGTGGGCGAGATCTTGACGGCCGGCACTAAGAGAGGCGAGGTCGCAAAGCAGAGCAAAGGAACCAAATATCCCTTGGTTCTGCATGCTGCGAATACCTACCTCAAAGAACCGACAAGTGCGCACCTTAAAGCTTTCTTCTTGGCGCTGAAAGCGAACCCCGATACATCAGCCTACCGGCGCGACTTGCTGTATCGCTTCCTCAATGTCTTGAAAATTCACATTGACGGGGGAGGGGCGACATTGACGGAGGCCGCAAACTTGTACCAACGAGACATGAGGCACACGGGGCGACCAATCAGCCACCGCAAGCTCATCGGCACAACGCTGCTGGTCAAGGGGTTGGAATACGACCATGCGGTCATCCTTGACGCTGACACACTGGACGCCAAGGATCTGTACGTTGCAATGACCCGTGGGTCCAAGTCATTGACGATCATTGGTTCCAAACACGACTTGCCTGCGAGGTAGCGGACGTTTGAATCCTGTTTGTACGCCATCGGGCTTTCCTCATCGAACTTCCGATTTGGGTCGGGAGCAGGCACCCGTCCTAGCTTTTCGCGCCGCATCTGCTCCGTTCTGGATAAGGCGTTAAGGGACGGACTATGCGTGGAACACAAGCTCGTCATCCTTCGACCCGTATATGGTTTCAAGCCCCGCGTGATTTGCACAAAGGGCTTGACACCGGCTTTTTTTCGGCACCGCCTCGGGCAGCCGAACCGGCGGGTCAGCCCGGTGCGTGCCCGGCGCGCCGTGTGTAGAGGTGCATGCCGCCATAGATGGCCGAACGGTCGCTCGCGTACAGCGCGCGGTTGGCTTCCGGGTCAGTCTGCCAGCGGGCAAGCAGGTCCGGCGGCAGCAGGCGCTCCAGCGGCGATTCGGAGCCGCCGCTGCGAAACACCACGCGGGCGCCGGCGGCGGCGGTGCGCGTCACCTCCTGCCACAGCTCGGTCAGCTGGGCCGCGTCCATCCAGTCCTGCGCGTCGAGAAACAGGTAGGCATCCATCGAGCCGGCTGGCTGGCTGCGCAGGAAGCCGGTCAGCGTCATGTGGTGCGCATGCACGCGGCCGGCGTTGCGGCGCAGCACCTCGTAGTGACGGGGCTGCAGGTACATCGGCAGTTGCGCGGGCTGTGCCGGGTCGTAGCGGCGCGCGAACGCCTGTGCGGCAAAGCAGTTTTCCTGCAGCGGGAAGTCGCAGGCAAGGTGGCGCATGCGTTCGCAGAACAGCTCGGGCAGGGTCATGCCGGCCTGATCGGCGTCCCGCTTGAGCGCGTCGAACTGCGACGGCGGAATGCCCAGGCTGTACAGCGCGGCCGGACGGTTGGCCAACATGCGCACCAGCGGGTGGCGGAACACCGGCGCCACGTGGCGCTCGAACAGCAGCTTCTGTTCGTCCGGCGTGCGCGCCTGCGCGAGCTTGCCGAGGTTGCCGCCGACCAGCCGCACCAGCAGGTGCGACAGCCCGATGAAGCGGCCGAGCAGGCCGTGACGGTAGGCGTGGCGCGTGAACATGGTGTGGCGCGCACGCAGCGGCGCGCCGGCGTCCCAGTATTCGCGTGCGCCGGCCGACAGGTGTGGCGCGATGTGGCGACGATAGCGCTCGGCGTTCTGCGGCTGGTCCGCCGCGGCGAGAAAATCGCGCACGTCGTCATAGCCCGGCAGGTGCTGCAGCGCGGCGCGCTTCATTTCCAGCATCGCCAGATGCGCGCCGTTCAGATCGACCGCATGCACCGCCGCGGGCTCGGCGGCCAGATAGGCGAGCGCGTTGCAGCCGCCGGACGAGATGGTGACGATGTTCGCGCCGGGTTCGAGCTGCAGCGCGTCCAGATCGGCGACCGGGTCTTCCCATATCTGGGCGTAGACCAGGCGGTTGAACCACCACGCGAACAGCCGGTCCGCCAGGCGCTTCGAGCCGGTCGTGGTGGAGTTGATGACAGCCGTATCGATCAGCGCCCGCGTATTCATGCCGTGTGTCCGCTTGGAAACCAGCCGACACGCTAAGCAAGGCTCGCGTCGTTTTCGTGACGTCGCGGTTGCGATGCGATGACGTGCGCGCGACGCCAGTGCACGAAGCGGGGCCAGCTGCCCCGGCTAGCGCTTCGGCGGATCGCCCAGATAGCGGCTGTCCGACCAGGTGGCCAGCCACTCGGGCACGAAGGCGACGAACACGGCGACCAGCATGCCGGTCAGGAAGGCGTCACCCCAGGCCATGAGCCAGCGCGCAACCAGTGCATGTTCAAGCGAGGCGCCGCCGAGCAAGGTGTGCGTCAGTTCGAACAGCGTGCCGGCGACGAACACGCACAGCGCCGTGCCGATGAAGGCGCGCCCGAGCACATAGACGAAGGGATGGGCGGGCAGGCGGCGGCGCAGCACCTCGCCCAGGCCGAGTGCGAAGCCGGCCGGCACCAGTCCGGCCCACACCAGCTGCGCCAGCACGCCCTGCCAGCCGGCGCTGCCGAGCGCCCACACCGCCAGCGCGATCAGCAGCAGTTCGAGCACGGCGAGCGGCCAGCCGAACATGAGCACCAGCAGACAGGCGCCGGAGAGCTGGATGGAGATGCCCGACGGCAGCATCTGCGGCAGCACCCACAGCAATGACAGCACCACCAGCGACGCCGCCCAGGGCGCACCGAGCGGACCGGCCAGCATGCGCCAGGGCCGCAGCGCAATGCTGACGGCGATGCAAAACGCGGCCAGGGAAATCTCGACGAAAACCACACACGTAATCCATGACGCGACGGCGCGAATGTTGCACGCCGGCGCGCCGGCTGTCATGACATGGCGCAAGCCGCACGGCGACGCTCAGTCGCCCAGGCTCTCCAGGAAGGCCACCGCGCTGTCCTCGCTGCGGGTGCGGCGCATCGGCGGCAGGCTGCGCCAGATCACCTTGCCGTAGTGCTTGCTGATGAGGCGCGGATCGCACACCATCAGCACGCCATGGTCGCGCTCGTCGCGGATCAGGCGGCCGGCTCCCTGCTTCATGCTGATGACGGCGTGCGGCAGCTGGTAATCGGTGAAGGCGTTGCGGCCTTCGCGCTTCATGTGTTCGATGCGCGCGGACAGCACCGGGTCATCCGGCGGCGCGAAGGGCAGCTTGTCGATCACCACGAGCTGCAGCGCGTCACCGCGCACGTCGACACCTTCCCAGAAGCTCTGGCTGGCCACCAGCACGGCATTGCCGGCGGCGCGATGGCGCTCCAGCAGTTCGCTGCGCGTGGCCTGCCCCTGCATCAGCAGCGGGCGTTCCGGCGCGTAGGCGGACAGCTTGTCCTCTATCAGTTCATGGATGCGCTTCATGGCGCGCAGCGACGTGCACAGCACGAACACGCCGCCGCGGCAGGCCTTGATCAACGGCCACGCGGCCCGTGCAACCGCCTCGGCGTAGGTCGGGGCCGACGGCTCCGGCATGTTCTCCGGCGCATACAGCAGCGCCTGCTCCTCGTAGGCGAAGGGGCTGCCCCACTGCGCGGTGTCGGCGTCGGCAAGCCCGAGTTCGCCGCAGTAGTGGCCGAAGTCGGTGCCGACCGCGAGCGTGGCCGACGTGAAGATCCACGCGCGCGGGTTGTCTTCCATCTGGCGACGGAAGATGTCGGCCACCGACAGCGGCGTCGCGTTCAGCGACAGCGCCTGCGTATACACCTCGGCCCAGCGCACGCGGTCCGGCTGTTCCTGCTGTTGCCAGCGCTCGATGCGCGCCACCAGATCGAGCGCGCGCTGCCAGCACTTCTCCAGCCCTTCGCTGCGCGCCGCCTGCGTCTCCAGCAGGCCGGCCAGCTCGCGCAGCGCGTCAAGCACGCCGCCAAGCGCCGGCGCGAACGCCGGGCGCTCGTCGATCTGCGTCGCCGACAGGCGCACATTCTCTTCGCGGAACACCAGGCGCAGGTCGCGCACGGTCTTGGTCATGCGCTCGGCCGACTCGGGCAGCTGGCGGAAATCCTTGGCGCCGGTCAGCGCCTCGGCGCGCGTGTCGCGCGCCAGTTCGAGCAATTGCGACGTCGATACCGATTCGCCGAAGAACAGGCTGGCCGTCTCGGCCAGCTGGTGCGCCTCGTCGAACACCACGGCGTTGCAGGCCGGCAGCAGTTCGGCCACGCCCTCGTCGCGCAGCATCAGGTCGGCGAAGAACAGGTGGTGATTGACCACCACGACGTCCGCTTCCATCGCCTCGCGCCGCGCGGCGGTGACGAAGCACTCCTTGGCGTTCGGGCAGTCCTGGCCGAGGCAGTTGTCACGCGTCGACGTGGCACTCGCCCAGGCGCCGGATTCTTCCGGCACCTCGCGGCACTGCGCCTTGTCGCCGGTGCCCGTCACCTTGGCCCAGCGCGCGATGGCCTGCAGGTGGCCGGCCTCCTCGCGCGAGCCGAGCCGCCCGTCCTGCAGCGAACGTTCCAGATGGTAGTGGCACAGGTAATTGCCGCGCCCCTTGAGCAGCGCAATGCTGACCGGCACGCCGAGCGCGCCGCGCACCGTCGGCAGGTCGCGCTGGAACAGCTGGTCCTGCAGCGTCTTGGTGCCGGTCGAAATGACGATCTTGGCGCCGGACAGCAAGGCCGGCACGAGATAGGCGTAGGTCTTGCCGGTGCCGGTGCCGGCTTCGACGACCAGCACGCTGCGCGCTTCGATGGCCTGCGCAACGCGCCCCGCCATGTCGGTCTGCTGCACGCGCGGCGTGAAGCCGTCGATGGCGCGCGCCAGCGGGCCGTCAGCAGCAAAAGTCGATTCAATGTCGGTCAAGGGAGGAAACGCGCCGGAAATCGGCGCAAGTGTAGCGCACGCTGCAGGCCGCCACCGTACGCATCCGGCCCGCGCCTGTCGCCGTACCGGAACACCGGACGGTGACCATGTCATGAATGCCGGAAACCCGGGCATGCGTTCCCCCGGATGGTTCGCCCTGTCAGAACGGAACACACGGTTGATCACGGCGTACATTGCCATCGCCCTGTTCGCCGCATGGCCGGCGCACGCACGACGCAGCCGGAATCGCGACACCCGGCGCGCCTGGCGATCTCGATATACCCCCGCAGGACGTGGCCCGCCGCTTCGGTATCGCGTGCAAGGACGGCGCCGGCGTCGACGCGCCGAATGCCACCGGCTGGCGCCCGGAACAGGAAGATGCCCGCCTGGCCGAGAAAACCGAAGCGCTGCGCGCGCAGGTCACCCGCCACGGAGCCCGCGCCGCCGCCATGCGCAGCGAACTTGCGGGATACGAGCAAAAGTGCGCGGGCGAGCGTCGCGACGCTTGAAGCCCCGCCCGCCAAGGTGCAAGCTTCGGGCGCCGCGCGCACGTTCAACCGGCGCTCAACCGCTCCAGGTCCCTTCGCCGCAACATGCTCATCGTCGCCCTGTCCTGCCTCGCGCTGATCGCCCTGACCACGCTCATCCACTATGAAGCGCTGCGCACGCTCAACGGTGCCCTGCCCCGCCTGAACATTCCGAAGCGCTCGAAACTGCTGGTCGTCATGTTTTCGGCCTTCGTGGCGCACGCGGTGGAGATCGCCGTCTATGGCCTGACGCTGTTCCTGCTGGTGACGGTGGAGGGCTTCGGCAACCTGAACGGACCGGCCGGTTTCTCGCTGACCAACTGCCTGTACTTCTCGGCGGAAACCTATACGTCGCTCGGCTTCGGCGACCTCACGCCCGTCGGCCCGGTGCGCCTGCTGGCCGGCGTGGAGGCGCTGAACGGACTGCTGCTGATCGGCTGGTCGGCGTCCTACGCCTATCTGTCGATGGAACGCTTCTGGAACATGCCGGATTGAGTGGCCGGACGCGCTCACGGCGGCGGATGCGACAATGCACGGGCGCGCCGCCCGGCGCGCGGCACACAGCGGAGCTGACAAGGGCACCATGCGCGATCGACTGAGATTTTTTCTGAACCGCATCGGCGAACGGCTGTGGGTGAAGCCGCTGGCGGTCGCCCTGCTGTCCATCCTCGGCGCCTTCGCGGCCAAGACGGCGGACAATACGGGCATCGGCGAATTCGTGTCCGACATCAGTTCGGAATCGATCGAAACGCTGCTGTCCATCATCTCGTCCAGCATGCTGGTCATCGCGACCTTCGCCGTCGGCTCCATGGTGTCGGCCTACGCGTCGGCGAGCACCACGGCCACGCCGCGCGCCTTCCCGCTGGTGATCGCGGACGACGTGTCGCAGAACGCGCTGTCGACCTTCATCGGCGCCTTCATCTTCAGCATCATCGCGCTCATCGCGCTGAAGAACGGCTACTACGACAAGGCCGGGCGCTTCGCGCTGTTTTCGCTGACCTTGCTTGTGTTTGCCGCCGTCATTTTCACCTTCGTGCACTGGGTTGACCGCATCGCGCGGCTGGGCCGCATGGGCGCCATCATCGACAAGGTCGAACGGGCGACGCGCACGGCGCTGCAACGCCGCCGGCGCGTGCCCAACCTGCGCGGCGTGCCGGTGCCGCACACGCGTGCGGGCGGCAAGGCCATTCATGGCGACTCGATCGGCTACATACAGCGCATCGACATGTCGGCACTGCAGGCCTGTGCGCAGAGCGCCGGCCTGCGCGTCACGCTGGACGCGCTGCCCGGCTCTTTCGCGTCTCCCGGCCGTGCGCTGGCCCACGTCCGCGCCGATGACGACAATCCGGGCACGCCGGTGCCGGAGGCGGAGATCGCACGCATCGCCAGCGCCTTCATCGTCGGCAACGACCGCACCTTCGACGAAGACCCGCGCTTCGGCCTCGTCGCGCTGTCGGAAATCGCCGCGCGAGCGCTGTCGCCGGCGGTCAATGACCCCGGCACGGCGATCAAGATCATCGGCACCTTCGTGCGCCTGTTCGTGCTGTGGACGGCGCCGCTGAAGGAGGACGAAGCGGATGCGCCGACCTGCGACCGGATCGAGGTGCCCGACCTGCTGCTGGCCGACATGTTCGACGACGCATTCACCGCTGTGGCGCGCGACGGCGCAGGCATGGTGGAGGTGGCCAACCGCCTGCAGAAGGCCTTCGCATCGCTGGCCGCCGCCAACCACGGCGTCATGAAGGAGGCGGCCGGACATCACGCCCGCCTCGCAATGAGTCGCGCAGAAAGTGCGCTTTCACTTGCGGAAGATGTCGAACTCGTGCGCAATTCGGCCACCTGCATCCGCAGTACCTGAGCGGGCGGCCTTCCATGGCCGCTGCATGCAGGCGTTTCATTCACCTACAAAGGAGCTGCCACATGGGACTTTTCGATTCGATCGCAGGACAGGTTGCCGGCGCGCTGACCGGCCAGGGAGGCAATGCCGCCGGCAATGCGAGCCTGATCCAGGCCGTCATCGGCGTCATCAACAGCCCGCAGATCGGCGGCATTCCGGGTCTGATCGCCGCCTTCCAGCAGAAGGGGCTGGGCGACATCATCGCGTCGTGGATAGGCACCGGCAGCAATCTGCCGGTTTCCGCCGGCCAGCTCGAATCGGTGCTCGGCAGCGAACAGATCGGTTCCATGGCGCAAAAGCTCGGTCTGTCGTCGCAGGAAGTGAGCGGCCAGCTCACCGACCTGCTGCCGCAACTGGTCGACAAGATTTTCCCCACCGGCGCAGCGCCGGATGGTGACGCGCTGCAACAGGCCATGGGCATGCTCGGCAGTTTCCTGAAATAAAGTCGGCACGGGCCGCTTCGCTGCCTCAGCCGATGCGCGCGGCCTCCTCCGCGCGCTGCTGCCGCGCAAGCGCGTACAGCAGCAGCACGCCGGCCGCCATCGCCCAGGCGGCGACCACGAGCGCACCGCGGTAGCTGCCCGTCGCAGCGGCGATGTAGCCCGCCATTGCCGGCGCGACGATCTGCGCCACACCATAGCTCAGTGTCAGGCGCGCCATGGCCTTGGCGGGATTGGCCGGATAGCAGCGCCCGACCAGCGACAGCGTCAGGCTGACGATGCCGACGAAGGTGCTGCCGTAGAGCACCGCGCTGAGCAGGTTGGCGGCTGCGCCGTCGCTGACCGCCGGCAGCACGATGGACACGATCTGCAGCACGAAGGCGAGCGCCAGCGCGCCGATCTGCCCAAGACGCGCCGCCACGCGGTCCCACAGGAACGAGGACGGGGTGGCGGCGAGACCGACGATCACCCACACCCAGCCGCCGCGCCCGGCCAGCAGCGGCAGCTTTTCGACGATGGCGACGATGAAGGTCGCGCTCACCACGTAGCCGAAACCGGCGCAGAAGTAGACGGCAACCATCAACGCCATCCAGCGACGGGACGGCGCAGCCGTCGCACCGTGTGCCGGTGTGCCGCCGGCCGCGCACGGCGCCGGCATCCAGATCCAGGCCGGCACGAAAAAAGCGGCGCCGAGCAGGCCGAGGCCCAGCCACTGTCCATCCCAGGCGAGTCCGAGCGCCGACATCGCCAGCACAGCCAGACCGGACACCGCGACGCCGAGCCCGATGCCGGCGAAGTGCACGCCCAGTTCGGAACGGTGGCCCTGGCGCATCAGCCAGTTCATCACCAGGCCGGACGCCAGCAGCAGCCCGGCCGTGCTCGACATGCCGGACACGAAACGCAGCACCGACCACAGCACCACGTCCTGCGTCAGACCCATCGCCGCCGTGCTGAACAGCGCCACCAGCAAGCCCGCGCGGTAGAACAGGAACTTGCGGCCGAGGTCGCGCGTGACCGACGCGATCAGCGCACCGCTCATGTATCCGGCGTAGTTGAAGGTGGCCAGCCAGCCGCCGGCGAGAACGGACAGGCCGGCGTCGGCCCGCATCAGCGGCAGCATCGGCGTGTACGCAAAACGCGCCAGCCCCACCGTCAGGATGAGCGAACAGATGCCGGCGACGATGACGCGCCAGCGCGCATCGCGGTCCGCACAGCCGGCGGCGCTCGGGGAAATGGACATGGATCGGGTCGGCGCAATGGTCAGGCCTCCATGCTAGTGGCTGCGTCGATGCCCGGCTTTCGATAGAGTGACCACTTCCATCGACGAAACGACAAATCGCCCGCACCGCATGGATCTGCCGCTCTACCGTGACGAAGGCTGGACGCTCGTCGATGTGCCGGACATCGACACATTGCCACGCCCGGTATGGCTGCGCGCGCAGGACCTGCCGCCGCGTCACGTGTTCCCGATGCACGTGCATCCGTGGAACCAGTTCGTCTATGCCACGGCGGGCACGCTCACCGTCACCGTGGATGACAGCTGGTACGTCATCACGCCTGAACAGGCGATCTGGGTACCGACCGGTGTCGAACACACGACCGGCGCGCGCCACGGCGCGAACTTCCGCAATCTCTACGTCGCCGACGCGCCGGATCTTGCGATGCCGCGCGAATGCACACTGTTCTCCGTGTCGCCGCTTTTGCGCGCACTCATCGTCGAGCTGCAGGACCTGGGCGACGCCGGCGACGACAGCGCCTATCTCGGACGGATCGATGCACTGGTGCTGGCCCAGCTGCAGCGCCTGAAGGTCGAACCGCTACAGTTGCCCTGGCCGCGCAATCCGATGCTGCACCGGATCTGCGAAGCCCTGTACGACGCCCCCGCCGACACGCGCAGCGTGGAGGACTGGGGGCGCGAACTCGGTGCATCGCCGCGCACGCTGACCCGCCGCTTCGAGCGGGATCTGGGCATCAGCCTGCGCGAGTGGCGCCACCGCCTGCGCCTCTTCCTTTCACTCGAACGCCTGTGTGCCGGCGGCAGCGTCACCCGCATCGCACTCGAACTGGGCTACGCGTCGCCGGCTGCATTCACCTGCATGTTCCGCCGCAACATGGGCTGCAGCCCGAGCGAGTGGCGCGGCAGGCATCGGCCTGAAATGCGGCGCATGGGCGCGTGACACCCGATATCCGCCGCCCGGCTTCCTCCCGGTAAACGGGCACTGCCCGCCTGGGCAACCGGCGGGCAGTACATGAACACAACACCATCAGCGACGTCCCGGCGCCGCCGGGACAGCGACGCTCAGCGCGCGACGCGGCGGCGTGCGATCGCGCCAACCAGCGCCAGACCGCCCAGCATCAGCGCGTAGGACTCCGGCTCCGGCACCGAGCTGACGAACGAGGTCTGGCCCGGGCTGCCGACGGTGCCGGACGCTGCGCGCCAGGAACCTTCGACGTCACCGACCGTCGAGAACACCCACTTCGACACGTCGTTCGCGCCCAGCGCGTCGGCGCTGGTGGCACGGCCACTGGTGCCGTCGGTGCGCGGATTGCTGCCGTAGGTCAGGCGGTCGACCAGCGAACCGCTGGCGTCGTAGATGTTGATTTCGTCGCCGTTGCCGATGTTGTTGCTGTAGTTGCCGAGCACCTTGACGCTGGCATCCAGGCCCCAGTCGTCGCGGAAGACGTTGTCCCACGTTTCCGTGATGATGACCGATTCGCCGGCGGCGACGATGCCGAAACCGGACAGCGAGAACGTGCCCGCCTTGCGCGAATCGTCGTCATAGCTCCAGCCGGTGAAGTCGATCGCCGTGGTGCCGATGTTGGTGAATTCGATGAATTCGCCCACGCCACCCTTGTACATCCATTCGGTGATGGCAACGTCGCTGGCCGCAGCGAAGGAATTGCCGGCCACGAGGGTGGCCGCAACAACGAGAAGGTTCTTCTTGAACATATTCATGACAGTCTTCCTTTCGTCAGATTTCGGGATTGCTGCAGGGGATGGAAACGCTCAGGCGCGACGGCGGGCCGCAATTCCGACTCCGGCCAGACCGGCGAGCATGAGCGCATAGGTTTCCGGCTCGGGAATCGGTGCGGCGGTGAGCACGTAAACATTCGGCGATTCATCGGTAATGAAAATGGTGCCGTTGGACGAAATCGTCACGCCTTCGGCTGAGCCGCTGAACGCGCTGAAATCGAATGAGCTGAGAATCTGGCCGCTGCGCGTGACTTCCAGCAGTTTTCTCGATTCCTGGCTGTAGATCAGGAGATTGTCGGCAAAGCTGGCGCCCGTGAAACCGGACAGCACCTGCACGTCCGACAGGTCGGATACGCCGAGCGACGGCGCGAACAGGTCGGTCATCGTGTGGGTGCCGTTCGTGAAGTCGATCGTGCCGCCCTGAACCGCCTGCGGCGCCTTTTCCTTCACGGTGACGAAGCCGCCGCTGGCGCGGTCGTACGCAATGCCTTCGAGGCCGATGTTGCCGACGTTGCCGCCGAGCGACACGGTGGCGAGCGCGCCGCGCGACGCCGTGGTGCCTGCGTTGTAATCGATCAGGTACACGTCCTGGATGCGTTCCTCACCGATGACGAAACGACCGCCACCGATATAGGTCAGCGCTTCCGTATCGTCGAAACCCGACAGACGCATGCTGCCGAGCACGGTGCCGCCGGTCGTGACTTCGGTGATGTAATCACCTTCGTCGCCGACGACGAAAAGCGTATCCGTATCCCAGTTCCATGTGATTGCGGACGATTCCGACGCAGTGCTGTCGGGCAGCGAAAACGACGCGGTCACGGAGTATCTGGAAAGATCGAGCGAACCTGCCGAAACAGGAGATGTGAACGCCAGCGCGAATCCAAGCGCGGCGAGTGAGCGAACAATCATTTCGTCCTCCTTCTGTTGAATTGACGAATTGATTCTGTCGAGGCTCTGTTTCCCGTGCGTGACCGCCCCCATGCGCCAATCGAACCATGCAGATTCCATTTGCATCATTCGATTCCGGAATCACCCTTCGGAATCCGCCATTGCGGTCAATTGACTTCGATTGCGTAAACAGTCGAATAGCGCATGTTTGAAAAGTGGACTCGCAGCAACGGGGCGCGAAACCGCCCGCCTGGCGGAGAGAATTTTCCAGGGAAAGATAATTCCGGAATTCCGGGAAAATTTCGGGAACGGGCGATTCCGGGATGTCCGCCGGTCATTTCAGCAGGCGGAATTGCGGCGCCGCCTGCGCTCGCCGGTCACCGCGCACACGTGGTTCTGCGCACATAACCGGCGCCAAATGGCCGCCACAGCTTGAGTGCTGCGCTGCAGTGCAGGATAATCCGGCAGTTACGCGGGACGCTTGCCTCGCGACGCACTCCGGAACAACTGCCGGCGCGCGCGTGCCCGACGGTCCGCGCGCCCCACACTCGGTCCCATGACTAGCTACCTGTTCATCCTGCTTGGCACTGCGCTGGTCAACAACGTGGTGTTCGTGCGCATTCTCGGCCTGTGCCCCTTCATGGGCGTGTCGAAGAAGCTCGAAACCGCCGTCGGCATGGGTCTGGCCACCATGTTCGTGCTGACGCTGGCCTGCGGCAGCAGCTATCTGATCGACACCTGGCTGCTGCGGCCGCTGGACCTCGGCTATCTGTCGACGCTGAGCTTCATCGTCGTCATCGCCGCCATCGTGCAGCTGACCGAACTGGTCATCCAGAAGACCAGCCCGCTGCTGCATCAGGTGCTGGGCATCTACCTGCCGCTCATCACCACCAACTGCGCGGTGCTCGGCGTGCCGCTGCTGAACGCCGCCACGCGCCACAACCTCATGCAGTCGCTGGTGTTCGGCTTCGGTTCGGCGGTCGGTTTCGTGCTCGCGCTGGTGCTGTTCGCCAGCATCCGCGAGCGGCTCGACGGCGCCGACATCCCGGCGCCGTTTCGCGGCAACGCGATCGCGATGATCACGGCCGGCCTGATGAGCCTCGCCTTCATGGGCTTTGCGGGGCTGGATTCATGATCGAGGCGCTGCTGGTGATGGCCGGTCTGGCACTCGCGCTCGGTGCGGCGCTGGGCGCGGCGTCCGTGCTGTTCCGTACGCAGGGTGACCCGCTGGTCGACAAGATCGACGCCATCCTGCCGCAGACGCAGTGCGGCCAGTGCGGCTATCCGGGCTGCAAGCCCTACGCCACGGCAATCGCCGGTGGCGACGCCGACATCAACCAGTGCCCGCCCGGCGGCGACGAGGGCGTGCGCAAGCTGGCCGACCTGCTGGGTCGCGAATACAAGCCGCTCAACGCCGAACACGGCGTGGAGAAGGAAAAGGCGGTCGCCTTCATCGACGAGGCGACCTGCATCGGCTGCACGCTGTGCATACAGGCCTGTCCGGTGGACGCCATCGTCGGTGCGGCCAAGCAGATGCACACCATCGTGGCGGATCTGTGCACCGGCTGCGAGCTGTGCATCGCACCCTGCCCGGCCGACTGCATCACGATGGAAACGGTCACCGAAACGCTGGACAGCTGGAAGTGGCGCTATCCGGTGTTCGAACTGAAGGTCGAGCCGCTGCAGGTCAGTGCGCAGCCACCGGCAAAGGAAGCCGCCTGACATGTTCGGCAAACTGTTTTCGTTCAATGGCGGCGTGAAGCCGGACCCGAGCAAGGCCGACTCCACGCGCGAGCCGATCGCCCGGCTGCCGCTGCCGCCGCAACTGGTGGTGCCGCTGCACCAGCACATCGGCGGCACGCCGCGTCCGCTGGTCAGGCCGGGTGACGCCGTGCTGCGCGGCCAGCGCATCGGTGCCGCGGACGGCAACGTGTCGAGCGCGGTGCACGCGCCCACGTCGGGGCGTGTCGTCGCCATCGAGCCGCGCCTGATGCCGCACGCCTCGGGCCTGTCGTCACTCGCCGTGGTCATCGAACCCGATGGCCAGGACCACCGCGCCGAGCGCGAATATTTCGACTGGCACGCAGCGAGCCCCGGCGAGGTGCGCGATTTCCTGCGCGACGCGGGCGTCGTGGGCCTGGGCGGCGCTGTCTTTCCGAGCCACCTGAAGCTCACACCCGGCAAGCAGGGGCAGACCGACACGCTCATCCTGAACGGCGCCGAGTGCGAACCCTTCATCACCTGCGACGACATGCTGATGCGCGCCGAGGCGGAAGGCATCCTGCGCGGCGCGCTCATCATGAAGCGGCTGCTGGCGGCGCGGCAGGTGCTGGTCGGCATCGAGGACAACAAGCCGCTCGCGGCGGCCGCACTGAAGGCCGCCGCGCTGGCGCTGGGCGACGCCGCGCTGGAAATCGTCGTCATCCCGACGCGCTATCCGGCCGGCGGCGCCAAGCAGCTCATCCGCGTGCTCACCGGCATCGAGGTGCCGCACGGCAGCCGCTCGACCGACTACGGCGTGCAGTGTTTCAACGTCGCCACCTCGCTCGCCATCTGGCGCGCGCTGGAACAGGGCGAACCGCTGACCCGGCGCATCGTCACCGTCGCCGGCAACGTGGAACGGCCGCGCAACTTCGACGTCGCCATCGGCACGCCGATATCGCATCTGTTCGACGCGGCCGGACTGCGCCCCGACACCGACAAGCTCATCATGGGCGGCCCGATGATGGGCATACCGCTGCCCGGCATCGAAGCGCCCGTCGTCAAGGCGATGAACTGTCTGCTCGCCTCGTCCCCGACACTGTTTCCGCCGCCCGAGGCGGAGCAGCCCTGCATACGCTGCGGCGAATGCGCGCGCGCCTGCCCGGCAGACCTGCAGCCGTTCGAACTGTACTGGCACTCGCGCGCGCGCAACTTCGGCCGCGCGCAGGAGTACCACCTGTTCGACTGCATCGAATGCGGCTGCTGCGCCTATGTGTGCCCGTCGCACATTCCGCTGGTCGACTACTACCGCTACGCGAAGAGCGAAATCTGGGCGCGCGAGCGCGAAAAGGACGCCGCCGACTCGGCGCGCGAACGCTTCGAGTTCCGCAACTGGCGCGCCGAGCGCGAAAAGGAAGAAAAGGCCGCGAAGCTGGCGGCGCGCGCCGCGGCGAAGCCGGCCGCAAAACCGGCCGCAGCGGGCGCCGCCGCCGCGCCGACGAGCATGGCGGACGACCCGAAGAAGGCATTGATCGAAGCCGCGATGGCGCGCGCCAAAGCGCAGAAGGAAGCGGTCGAGGCAAAGAACACCGGATCGCTGACGACGGCGCAGCAGGCACAGATCGACGCCACCGAAGCACGCCGTGCGCGTGCGGCCGAACTGGCCGACGGCGACAAACCCGAATGACCCGTGCCGGCACGGTCGCCGCGCGCCGCGCGGACTGACCGGCACCCGAACCCGAACCGCATGTACAACTCGCCCTTCCTTCGCCAGAAAACCAGCGTGCGCCGCGTAATGACGACGGTGCTCGTCGCGATGCTGCCCGGCATCATCGTCCATGTCTGGCTGTTCGGCATCGGCCTGCTGCTGCAGATCGCCATCGCCAGCGCCGCCGCACTCGCCTGCGAGGCGGGCATGCTGGCGCTGCGCCGCCGCCCGGTCGCACGCGCGCTCGGCGACGGCAGCGCACTGGTGACCGCGTGGCTCATCGCCGTCTGCCTGCCGCCGCTGCTGCCCTGGTGGATGACGGTGCTCGGCACCTCGTTCGCACTCGTCATCGGCAAGCACCTGTACGGCGGCCTCGGCCAGAACCCGTTCAACCCGGCCATGCTGGCCTATTGCCTGCTGATCGTGAGCTTTCCGGCGCTGATGTCGCAATGGCCCGGCATGCAGGGCAGCGACGCTGCCACGCAACTGCACTGGGTGCTCGGCGGCGAGCGCGCGCTGGACGCGGTGACCGGCGCCACGCCGCTGGATGCGCTGCGCACCGGCCTGCGCGGCGCGGCCGACGTCGACACGGTGCTGCAGTCGCCCGTCTTCGGTTTCGTGGCCGGTGCCGGCTGGGAGTGGGTGGCGCTCGCCTGGGCGGCCGGCGGCCTGCTGCTGCTCGCGCTGCGCATCATCACCTGGCACATCCCGGCCGCGTTCCTCGGCACGCTGGCCGCCGTCGCCGGCATCGCCTGGCTGATCGACCCGTCGCAGTTCGCCAGCCCGGCCTTCCACCTGTTCGCCGGCGGCAGCATGCTGGCCGCGTTCTTCATCGCGACCGACCCGGTATCCGGCGCGACCACGCCGCGCGGCAAACTCGTCTTCGCCGCCGGCATCGCGCTGATCGCCTGGCTCATTCGCGCCTTCGGCGCCTTTCCCGACGGCATCGCGTTCGCCGTGCTGCTGATGAACATCTGCGTGCCACTCATCGACATCCGGACGCAGCCCCCGGTGTTCGGCCACAAGAACGGAGACGCGCCATGAGCGACGACGTGCGCGACACCGCAGCGCCGGTCGACGCGGCCATCGACGAGGCGCGCCCGGAGCTGACGCCGCCGAGCGCCCTTGGCAGCGCAGCGCGCTCGGCACTCCTGCTGGGCGTGTTCTCGCTGGTATTCACGGCACTGATGGCCCTGACCTACGAAGCGACGCGGGAGCCGATACGCGCGTCGGTCGATGCGCGCCGGCTCGACCTCATCGCCCAGGTGCTGCCGCCGGGCGACTACGACAACGTGCTGCTGGACGATTCCGTGCAGATGCCGGCGCTGCCGGCGCTCGGGCTGGAGCAGCCGGTGGCGCTGCTGCGCGCGCGGCGCGCCGGCGAACCGGTCGCGCTGGTGTTCGAGGCGCGCGCGCCCGACGGCTACAGCGGTGCCATCCGCCTGTTGCTCGCGCTGCGCGCGAACGGCGAGCTGGCCGGTGTGCGCGTCATCGAACATCGCGAAACGCCGGGGCTGGGTGACTACATCGATCCGGCGAAGGACCGTGCCCGCACGCCGTGGATCACCCAGTTCGCGGGGCGCGACACGACGGACGCCACCGGCTGGGCCGTGCGCAAGGACGGTGGCGACTTCGCCTACATGACCGGCGCGACGATTTCGGCACGCGCCGTGATCCGCGCCGCCGGCCGTGCCGCGGCCGCCCTTTCGCCGGTGCGCGACGCGCTGTTCGCGTTGCCCGCCGGCAGTGACGCGACACCGGTTTTTGCGCCGGGCGTCGAACCGGAACACACGGCGGGAGAACTGAAAAATGGATCCTGAAGCACGCGCCGCACTTGGCGACATCGGCCGCAAGGGCCTGTGGGAGAACAACACCGCGCTGGTGCAGTTGCTCGGGCTGTGCCCGCTGCTCGCGGTCAGCACCAGCGTCGTCAACGCCGTCAGCCTGGCGCTCGCGACGGTGCTCGTCATGGCACTCGCCAGCGGCGCCGTGGCCGCGCTGCGCACGCTGATCCCGCACGAGATCCGCATCCCGGTCTTCATCCTCATCATCGCGGCGCTGGTCACCTGCCTCGACCTCGCGTTCAACGCCTGGCTGCACAGTCTCTATCTGGTGCTCGGCATCTTCATCCCGCTCATCGTCACGAACTGCATCGTGCTGGCGCGCGTGGAAGCCTTCGCCGCGAAGAACTCACCGCTGGCCGCCGCCTGGGACGGCGCGGCCATGGGTGTCGGCCTGCTGTGGGTACTGGCGCTGCTCGGCGGCGCGCGCGAACTCATCGGCTCCGGCACGCTGTTCGCCGGCATCGACATGATCATCCCCGGCGCACGGCCGCTGCACCTGCTGGGCGAGGAATACCACGGCCTGCTGATCGCCATCCTGCCGCCCGGTGCCTTCATCCTGCTCGGTCTCATGATCGCCGCACGCAATGCATGGGTCGCGCGTGCGCAGCCGGCGCACCCGACGGACACGCACACGGCCGACGCACCGGCAGCAGCCTGATGGCACGCGCGAGCCGGCTCACGCGCGCCGAAGTCCAGACGATGTTCGAGCGGCTTCGCGCCGCCAATGCCGAGCCGAAAAGCGATCTGGAATACGGCTCGCCGTTCCAGTTGCTGGTGGCCGTGGTGCTGTCGGCACAGGCGACCGACAAGGGCGTGAACGTTGCCACGCGCAAGCTGTTTCCGGTGGCACCGACGCCGGAAGCCATCGTCAGCCTCGGCGTTGCCGGCGTCGAGGACCACATCAGGACGATAGGCCTGTTCCGCGCGAAGGCGAAAAACGTCGTCGCGCTGTCGCATCAGTTGCTGGAACGCCACGGCGGCGAAGTGCCGAACGACCGCGCGGCACTTGAAGCGTTGCCCGGCGTCGGGCGCAAGACGGCGAACGTCGTGCTGAACATCGTGTTCGGCGAACCGACGATGGCGGTCGACACCCACATTTTCCGCATCAGCAACCGCATGGGCCTGGCGCCCGGCAAGGACGTGCTGGCAGTAGAACAGGCGCTGCTCAAGGTGGTGCCGGCTGAATTCATGCTGCATGCGCACCACTGGCTCATCCTGCACGGGCGCTACGTCTGCACCGCGCGCAAACCGCTGTGCGCGCAGTGCAGCCTCACCGACATCTGCCGTTTCCGCGACAAGACGGTGGATACCGGAGACGCGGCCGGCACGCGCGCGCCGGCCGGTGCCGACTGAAGCCCGGCGCGGCTCAGTCCGACAGGAAATTCTGCGTGAACACGTCGGCCGGCACCGGCTTGCTGCACAGATAGCCCTGCCAGGCATCGCACTCGCGCTCCTTCAGGAAGGCGAGCTGTTCCTGCGTCTCGACACCTTCGGCGACGACGCGCAGCTTCAGCGTGTGCGCCATCGCGATGATGGTGGCGGCGATCTCCATGTCATTGCGGTCCTGCGGGATGTCGCGCACGAAGCTCTGGTCGATCTTGAGCACGTCGATCGGGAAGCTCTTCAGGTAGGCCAGCGAGGAATAGCCGGTACCGAAGTCGTCGATCGACAGCGTGACGCCGTGCGACTTGAGCTCGCGCAGGCGCGCGCCGGTCTGTTCGTGATCGACCGCCAGCATGGTTTCCGTCAGCTCCAGTTCAAGCCGGCCGGGTGCGAGACCGAATTCGGCGATCAGCGATGCCACGCGCTGCGGCAATTCCGGCTGCTGCAACTGCCGCGCCGACAGGTTCACGGCAATGGTGAGCGCGTGCCCGGCGTCCTGCCACGCGCGCGCCTGCGCGCAGGCGGTGCGCAGCACCCATTCGCCCAGCGGCACGATGAGTCCGGATTCCTCCGCGGCGGGGATGAAATCGGCCGGCGACACCAGGCCCACTTCCGGATCGCACCAGCGCACAAGAGCCTCGGCGCCGATGACCCTGCCGCTGGCCTGATCGATCTGCGGCTGGTAGTGCAGCATGAAGTCGCCGCGGTCGAGCGCGCCGCGCAGCCGCGTGTCGAGCTGCAGCCGGGCCTGCGCGGCGCGGCTCATCGATTCGGTATAGAAGCGGTACGCCCCGCGGCCGGCGTCCTTGGCCTGGTACATCGCGACGTCGGAGTGCTGGATCAGGTCGGTGACGGTGCTGCCGTCTTCCGGATAGACGGCGATGCCGATGCTCGCGCCGATGTAGATGTCGCGCCCCTGGACGAGGCGGAATGGCGCGTGCAGCAGGTCGATGAGCATCTGCGCGACGTCGGCCGCGTCCTCCGGCGCCTCAAGGTTCTCGATGAGCAGCACGAATTCGTCGCCACCGAGCCGTGCCAGCGTGTCGATTTCGCGCAGCCGCGCGCGCAGCCGCGTGGCGATCGCCGCCAGCAGCTCGTCCCCGGCCGGATGACCGAGGCTGTCATTGACGTTCTTGAAGCGGTCAAGGTCGATGAACAGCACGGCGATGCGGCGCTCGCTGCGCACGGCCTGCTCGATCGCGTGCTGCACGCGTGACTGCAGCAGCAGGCGGTTCGGCAGATCGGTCAGCGGATCGTGATGGGCCAGATAGTCCAGCTGCTCTTCGGAGCGCTTGAGCTGGCTGATGTCGGTCATCACGGCCACGAACTGGCTGGGCGCTCCGGTCTCGTTGCGTACCGTGCTGATGGTGAGCCACTGCTGATAGATTTCGCCGTTCTTGCGCCGGTTCCACACCTCGCCCTGCCATTCGCCGTCCTGCTTGAGCGCTCGCCACAGATCCCGATAGAACAGCGCGTCGTGGCGTCCGGACTGCAGCATGCGCGGCGTGTTGCCCAGCGCCTCCGGTTCGCTGTAGCCGCTGATTTCGGTAAACGCCCGATTGACGGCGGAAATGCGCCCGGACAGGTCGGTGATGAGCACGCCGTCGCGCGTACTTTCGAACACCGCCGCTGCCTGGCGCAGCGCCGCCGCCGCGCTGACCTTGTTCACCGCCAGTCCGGTGATGCGGCTGAAATCGCGGATCAGCGACAGGTGCGTCGCGTCGGGAAAGGTCGGAACGTCGTGATAGACGGCGAAGGTGCCGAGCACCTGCCCGTCCTCGTCCTTGAATGGCACCGACCAGCACGAACGGAAGCCCGCTCGGCGCGCGAGTTCGGTATACGGCGCCCAGTTGGGATGCGCCAGCACGTCCTCGACGACGACCTCCTGGCCGGACCACGCCGCCGCCCCGCACGAGCCGGCTTCGGGTCCGGGGACCAGACCTTCGACGGCGTCGTTGTAGAAGGCCGGCAGCGACGGTGCAACACCGTTCGTGAGCCGCCCCGTGCCGTGATCCAGCAACTGGATGGAGACGCGCATCTGCGGCTCGATCGCCTGCAGCCGCAAGGCGATGGCGTGCAGGATGTCGACCAGCGGCGCGGCAGCCACGACCCTGTCCAGGACGTCGGCCCGGGCTTCGTTCATCAGGGCTGCACGCTTGTCGGCGGTGATGTCTGTCCATGATCCGACGACGTCGATGACGCCGTCGCTCGCCTCGCCGATCTGACGCAGGTCGTCGCGTATCCAGATGTCGCGGCCGTCGCGGCAGCGGAACCGGTAGTCGCGGCTCAGGCTGCCGCGCTGACTCAACTCCGGGACGCGCGCCTCCGCGGCCTGGCGGTCATCGGGATGCAGGCTGTCCTGCCACCAGCCCGGCACGAAGGTTTCTTCCGGCGTGTAGCCGAGGATGCGGGTGACGTTGTCGCTGATCCACGTGGTGTGAGCCTTGCCGTTGTCGACGCGCAGGCTGTAGACGATGGTCGGGCTGGCGGCCAGCAGCTGCGTCATGCGCTGATTGGTATCACGCAGCCGCTGTTCCTCGCGCGCAAGTTCGGCGCGGCGGTGCACCTTCTCCAGCGTGGCGGGAATTTCGAACAGATAGCCGTCATGGCGCACGAGGTAGTCATCCACGCCAAGGTGCAGCGCGCTCGATGCCAGTTCCTCGCTGTCCTGCGCGGCCACCATGACGACCGGCGTCTGCAGCAGGCGTTCCAGCCGTATGAGCTTCACCAGTTCGAGGCCCTCCGCGCCCCGCGTGCGCACGTCGATCAGCAATACGTCGAAGTCCGCCTCGTGCTGCGCGCTGTCCGGCAGCCGCTCGACGACATCATCAATGGAGGTGACGGCTTCCAGCCTGATGTGCGGCGCGTACTTGAGCAGGTGATGCTGCATCTGCTGCCGGTCAACGGCGTTCGATTCGACGCACAGCACGCGTATCGGACGGTCGCGCCGCGCCGACATCGAGCGGTGGCGCGCCAGGGCCGCGTGCAGCACGCGCGGCAGCCGGTCCAGGTACTGGCCACGCTTGATGAGGTAGTCGTCGGCGCCCGCCTTCAGCGCCGCGATCGCGGCCTCGCCGTCACCGGAGCCGGTCAGCACGACGACGGCCAGCGGAAAGCCGTGTTCGCGCACGTGCGCGAGCAGTTCGAGCCCGGTGCCGTCGGGCAGCTTCAGGTCCGTCAGCAGAAGGTGGAAATCCGGATTCTTCAGCGCGGCGAGCGCTTGCGCTATCGACGCGACGACATCGATCTCGATGTCGCTGTCGCAGCGCGCCAGCGCGCGCGCAGTCAGCTCCGCGTCGAATTCCGAGTCTTCGGCGTACAGGACACGCATCACACGGGGTGCTGATTGAGTTCGCACCAGTAACGTTCGATCTGCCCCGCTGTTTCAACGAAGCGATCGAAATCCACCGGCTTGACGATGAATGAATTCACGCCCAGCGAATAGGCGTCGAGCAGGTCGCGGTCCTCGGACGACGACGTCAGCACGACGACCGGAATGCGGCGGTATTGCGGATGCGCCTTCAGGTGCCGCAGCACTTCGATGCCGTTGACGCGCGGCAGGTTGATGTCCAGCAGGATCAGTGCCGGAGGCGCTTCGCCCCGCTCCCAGCGCTGCACGCAATCGAGCGCCTCCTCACCGTCGCGGGCGATGCTGATCGGGTTGAGCAACTGGCTGCGCGCGAAGGCACGGCAGGTCAGATCGACATCGACCGGATTGTCCTCCACCAGCAGGATGGGCAAGGGTTCCGCAGGTTTTTGATGTGTGGAAATCATGCAGGAAACTCCAGGTAAAAGCAGGCTCCCTGCCCGGACGCGCTTTCCGCCCAGACCCGCCCGCCCATGCGTTGCATTGCCTTTCGCACCAGCGCCAGTCCGACGCCCGTACCCGAAAACTCCTCATTCCGATGCAGCCGCTGGAAGATCTCGAAGATGCGCTCATGATATTTCATGTCGAAACCGATGCCATTGTCCCGTATCGACACGACAATCTGTTGTCCGTCACCATGCGCCTCAAGCGTGATGACCGGCGGATTCGATTCACGGCTGAACTTGAGTGCGTTGTCCAGCAGATTGCGCAGCACCAGTTCCACCCCCTGGCGGTCCGCCTTCACCGTCACTGAAGGAAACGCGCCGACCAGCCGCGCGCCGGCGGCTGCGATCTCGTCGGCGCGGCGCGCGCACACGCCGGCCATCACTTCGTCCAGATTGACCCGGCTGGCTTCGACCGAGCGCCGCTCCATGCGCGAATAGGCCAGCAGATCCTCGATCAGCGCATGCATCTGCGTTGCGCCGTTGCGGATGTTGGCCAGAAAGCGGTGCCCGGTCTCGTCCAGCACACTGCCGTAGTCTTCGATGAGGATGCGGCTGTAGCCGTCGATGCCGCGCAATGGCGCCTTCAGGTCGTGCGACACCGCGTAGGAGAAGGACTCGAGTTCCTTCATCGCCGACGACAGCGCCTCGGTGCGTTCGGCGACGCGTTGTTCGAGCTCGTTGTTCAGCGAACGCATGCTGTCCTGGGCAGCACGCAGCTCCGTGATGTCGCGCGCGATGCCGAGGACACCGATGATTTCGCCGGCGGCGTTGCGCACCGGCGTCTTGATCGACTGCAGCACCATCCTCACGCTGCCATCCGCTCGCAGCAACGGCTCTTCAACGACGACGCTGCGGTTCTCCCGCACCGCCTGCGCGTCGTGCTCGCGGTAAACATCGGCCTGTTCGCGGGGGAAGTAGTCGTAGTCCGTCTTGCCCATCATGTCCGCCTCGCGCGTACCGAGCGCCCGCTCGACCGAGCCGTTGCAGGACAGGAAACGACCGTCCGGCGACTTCAGCCACACCATGTCGGGCAGCGCGGCAAAAAGCGTTCGCAAGTGCGTGCGCTCCTCCTCGACCGTCCGCTCCGCCGTGCGCCGCGCCGTGACGTCGACCGCCATGAACACGAAGATCGGTCTCCCCTCGTCACCCGGAATGGAGAACACCGACGCTTCCACATAGCGATGCTCGCCGTTGCGGTGGCGGATGCGGTACTCGACGGGCCCGCTGCCCCTGCCGCTGTTCGCCGTGTCGGCGATCAGGCCGGAAAACAGCGTCGGCGTCTCCGACGCCTGCATCAGCCGGTCGATGTCACGCCCGATCGCCTCATCCACGCTCCAGCCGTAGAGCTGCATGGACGCACGGTTCCAGTAGAGCACGCGCGCATTGCGGTCACACCACTGCACGGCCACGTTGGGCGCCTGCTCCAGCGTCGCGCGCAGGCGCTCCTCGGACGCGCGCAACGCACGTTCGGCCTCCGCCACATTCGTCACGTCGAGCACGGTGCCGGTGTATTTGAGCAGCCGGCCCGACGCATCGTGAACGGTCTGCATCGACGGCTGCAGATAGCGCATCGGGCCCCGCACCGGGTCAGTGCGATAGATGCCGGACTCCGGCTCCAGCCGCGCCTCCGACATCCGGGCCATGAGGTCGCGGACACGGCTGCGGTCATCCGGATGGATGCACCCGATATACGTTTTCGGATCGGGCACACTACCCGCAGGATCCAGTCCGAAAAACTCGAACATCTGCGCCGACCACCAGCCGCGGCCGAGCGCCGGATAGAACTCCCAGCTGCCGAGCCGGCCGATGCGCTCGGCAGCCAGCAAGCGGTTGCGCTCCAGCTCCAGCGAGTGCTCCGCCTCATGCCGGGCCGTGATGTCCTGAATCACCACCAGATGAAAATCGGGCGCCTCGCCGACGGGCCACACCGGCGACACGCTGAGCATCGTCCAGACGACGCGCCCGTCCTTGTGAAGCACCCTCGTTTCCATCGAAAACTCGCGCACGTCACCGCGCCGCAGCGTCTCCAGCTGCCGCACGTGCGCGGCAACGTCGTCCGGGTGCAACAGCGTGACGAATTCACGGCCGCGCATCTCGGCGTCGCTGTAACCGGTGATGCCGCCACATTTGCGGTTCGGTTCGACGATCACCCCGCGCAGCGTATCCACGCGGGCCACGCCGACGCTGGCGTGATCGAACATCGCCCGGAAACGCACGTCGTTGGCGCGCAGCACGTCATGTTGCGCCTGCAGGCGGCGCGCCATGTCGTTGAAGGCCGCGCCGATCTCGGCCAGTTCATCGTGCCCGCGCAGATTGACCCGGACACCCAGATTGCCCTCGCCGAGCGCGCGCACGGCGGCGGTCACCCGCGCCGCACGCCGGAACCACGCGAGATGGAGAAAGAGTGACAGCGCGAGCGCCGACAGCAGGATCACGCCGGCGTTGCGCCACAGCACCGTGCGTTCGTCATGCAGGCGCTGCGCCAGCGGCAGCGTGAGATCGGACCGCACGAGCAGCATGCGCCCGGCCGACAGCGACATGACGCCTACCAGCGCTTCGCGCCGGCGGTCCACGGCAATGTTCAGCGAGCGTTCGAACGAGCGGTTCGCCTCCTCGAGCAGGTTGGCCGCCTGCGCATCGGACGCCACCACGTCGGACAGCCGCTGGTCGCTGTCGGCCCGTGACAGTGCGCCGACGATGCGACCGCCTGGCCGTATCAGATAGGCGTGCGTGAGATGGGGATGCAGCGCGAGTTCGGCGACGATCCGGCGCAGCGACAGCAGATTGCCCTGGTCTATCTGCTGATCGAGCGCATGCTGAACGGCTCCCAGATGTTCGGTCAGCGACAGCTTTTCCGTATCTTCGACCAGACGCCGATAGTCGCGGACCTGCAGGCTGTAGTCGGCTGACACCAGGATCAGCGCGCCGACCGTCAACAGCAGCGGCACCAGCGTGCGCGCCGGCAGTGCGAGCAGCACGCGCGTGCTCATCGCAGATTCCCTTCCGCCAGCACGCGCTCGGCGACACTGGCGTCGAACAGCCGCGTCCAGTCCGCGCGCACGGTCATCCGGTCGTCGGCATCCAGCGCTTCCGCCAGTTCCGTCAGGCCGAGCGGCAGCGCCTGTGGCGTCTGCTTGAGCGTCTCGATGCTCTGTTCCAGCGTGAAATGACGCAGATTGCCCAATGCGGCCAGATAGCCGTCCTCGCTCAGTCCGGCGCTGGCCGCCAGTTCGTGCGCCGCCTCGCCCGGCGCCGTCTCGAAGATGCGCCGCCCCTGTTCGAATGCGCGCAACAGCGCGCTCGCCTGCTGCGGGCGGGCTTCAAGCACGTCCGAGCGTATCGCCAGCACGTCGATCACTTCGCCCGGCATGTCGGCGCTGCTGAGCAGTACCGGGAAGCCCTCCGACGCCAGCAGGGACCGTACCGGCTCGAACGTGATGACGGCATCTACCCGCCCCGCGCGCAGCGCGGCCGCGTGATCGACGATGGACAGCATCACCTCGTGGACGGCACTGCGCGGCAGTCCGGCCCGGGCCAGCGTCCGCTGCAGCATGACGCGGGACAGCGCGCTGTCCTCCATGCCGATGCGCATGCCGGCCAGCCCGGCGACCGAACCGATGCCGGCGCGCGCCAGCACGGCATCCGCGCCCTTCGAGTGGCTGAGGATGCCGATGACCTTCAGGTCGAAACCGACAGTGCTCAGTTCAGCGACGTCGGCCAGCGTCAGGCCGGCGGCTTCGATGCGGCCATTGCGCATCTGCCGGATGCTCTCGCTCGTGGATTCGAGTTCCACGACGCGCAGCACGGCGGAGTCGGTCAGTCCGCGATCGCGGGCCAGTACCAGCGGGTCATAGCCGATCCACGGGTTCAGGCCGACGCGCAGCGGCGCCTGCGGCGGCTCGGCACACGCCGCGAGCAGCGCACAGCACAGCGCCAGCACGCCATGCATCGCATGGGCGAATGCCCGGCCCCGGCGCAGGCTCGGTCCTGCGTCGTGCCGAAGCCGGAAAAGCGTGCGAACCTTCTTCATGAAGAAGTACCGACCAGCGTTGATTCGACGGATAGCTTGACTCTGCAACGGCGCGCCCGTCATAAGCTTGAGTGCGCCTCGGTCATCCGGCCTGGGCGTCATGCTCGAGCCAGTGAAGCAGCACGCGGTGAAACGCAGCCGGGTCGACCGGTTTCGGCACGAAATCGTTCATGCCCGCCGCCGCGCACGCCTTGCGGTCCTCCGCGAACGCGTTCGCCGTCATCGCGAGCACGGGAAGCCCCGCCAGACCCGGCATCCGCCGCAGCCGGCGCGTCGCTTCCAGTCCGTCCATGCGCGGCATCTGCATGTCCATCAGCACCAGGTCATAGGAGGCATCGGCAAGACGTTCAAGCGCTTCCACGCCGTCCAGCGCAACGTCTGCACTCATCCCGATGTCCTCAAGCAGTGCGAGCGCAACCTCGCGATTGACCGGATTGTCCTCGACCAGCAGGATGCGCGCCGCGCCGTGGCGATTTCGCAACACGTCGCGCGCATCGGCGTCGTTCGGCGGTGCGACGACCGTGCGCCCGTCGCCGACCGACGACAGGCGCGCCGTGAACCAGAACGTGCTGCCGCGCCCCGGTTCGCTGTCCGCGCCGGCGTCGCCCCCCATGAGACGCGCGAGGCGCCGCGTGATGAGCAGGCCGAGCCCGCTGCCACCGTACTTGCGCGCGATCGACGCGTCCGCCTGTTCGAAGCTTGCGAACAGGCGATCAAGTTCTTCCGGGGCAATGCCGATGCCGCTGTCGCTCACCTCGAAACGCACCATCAGCGTGTCGCCGATGCGCTCCTCCACGCGCGCGCTGAGCACGATGCCTCCTCGTTCGGTGAACTTGACGGCATTTCCGAGGTAGTTGAGCAGCGCCTGACGCAAGCGGGTGACGTCGCCATACAGCCATTGCGGCACGCCGCGCGCATCGGCCTGCAGGTACAACCCCTTCTCGGCCACCCGCTCGAGCATCATCGAACGCACCTCGCCGAACAGCGCCTCGACGCTGAAGCCGGTCACGTCCAGCGAAAGCTTCTCGGCCTCGATCTTCGACAGGTCGAGCACGTCGTCGATGACCTTCCGGAGATGTTCGGCCGCCGCCTCGATCTTGCCCAGGCGTTCGCGCTGCGCGGCGCCGAGTTCCGTCCGCGCCAGCAGATGCGCCAGGCCGATGATGGCGTTCATCGGCGTGCGTATCTCGTGGCTCATGCTGGCGAGAAAGGCGCTCTTCGAGCGGTTCGCCGCCTCGGCGGATTCCTTTGCCTGCGCCAGCTCGGTCGTGCGGCTCAGCACCAGTTCCTCGAGGCGCGTGCGGTGGCGCTGCAGCTCCTCCTCCATGCGCCGGCGTTCGGAAATGTCCTGCGACACCGCGACGAAGTGCGTGATGCGCCCGTCCGGCTGGCGTATCGGCGTCATGCCGATGCGTTCGAGGCGCTCCGAGCCGTCGGCGTGCACGCCGGAGAATTCGCCCTGCCAGTCAAGGCCTTCATCGAGCGCATGGCGCACGTCGTCCGCGTCGCCGCCATCGAGACGCCCGACCGCGGCGTAGATCGCGCGCAGGTCGCGTCCGATCAACGCCGCGCGGTCCTCGCCGCCCAACTTCACATAGGCGTCGTTGGCGTAGCTGATCCGGCCGGCGGCATCGGTGATGACGATGGCTGCGGGACTCTGTTCGACCGCCTGCGACAGCAGCCGGATGGACTCCTCCGCCTGCTTGCGCGCGGTCACGTCCTGCAGCGTGCCGCGCAGCTTCACCACGCGGTCGCCTTCGAACACCGGCTGGCCGACGGTGCGCACCCAGCGCAGATTGCCGCGGGCGGTCACCAGTTCGAGTTCCAGGTCGTACGGCGTGCCGTGCGTGATCGCGTCATTGATGGCCTGTTCGATGCGCGTGCGATGCTCGCCGTGGAACAGGCGCAGCCCCAAATCCGCCGTGGCGTCGTCCCCGGGCGCGACTTCCTGGATGCGCATGACCTCGTCGGTCCACATGCCGTGCCCGGTCGCAACGTCGAAAGCCCAGGCGCCGATGTGCGCAAGCTCGCCCATCTCGCGCAGCAGGTCGTCACGCTCGCGCAGCGCCCGCGTCGCGCGGTCCCGCTCGGTCATGTCGGCAAGAATGCAGTGCGCGCGCAGAAATGTGCCCTGCGCATCGCACTGCGCGCGCCCGGCGAGCCAGACGCTGATTTCTCCGCCATCGCGGTGCTTCAGGCGGAATCCGCCCTGCAGCCTCTGTTCCTCCGGCAGACGCGCGAATGCGGCCTGGAACTGCGCGCCGTGCCCGGGCGTGCAGAACTCGCTGAAACGGCGCCCGATCAAGGCATCGAGCGAATAGCCGAGCAGCACGCACAGCTCTGGGTTCGCGTCGAGAAAGCAGCCTTGCGCGTCGAGCGCCTGGTAGGGCACGGGTGAAAAATCGAACAGCGCGCGAAAGCGCTGCTCGCTCTCGCGCAGCGCATCCTCCGCCTTGATGCGGTCGGTGATGTCGCGCGCCACGCCGAAGACGCCGATCACCGTGCCGTGTTCGTCGCGCAGCGGGCCCTTGGTGCTGAGAAAGACGCGCTCGCCATCGTGCGTGGCCAGACGCTCCTCGAAACTGAACACCTCGCCGCTTGCCATGACAGTCCGGTCATTGGCCATCATCTGGTGCGCGTCCCGGGCCGAAAACACCGCGCTGTCATCCTTGCCCAGCACCGCCTCCGGCGTGGTGCCGAGCAGGCGCGCCGCCTCCGGATTGAACAGCAGATAGCGGCCGCCGGCATCCTTTGCGAATATCGGGTCGGAAGCCGTGTTGACGATGGCGTCGAGCAGCGCGACGGCCCGGCCGCGCTCACTGCGCGACACCTGCTCGCTCAGCGCCGCGTCGAGCGAGCGGCGCACCAGGCGGCGCATCAGCACATGCAGCAGCAGCGCCGTGACGGCCACGAAGGCCCAGCCCTTGTATATGCTGAGGCGGGCATAGGTCGTCGCGTCGCTGACCATGCGCTCGAGCGCCTCGTCCGACAGCAGTATCCACAGCGCCGCAAAAACGGCGTAGGCAATGACCACCCACAGCACATCCAGATGGGCGCGGCGTCGTGCGCGGGCGGCCTGCTGCCGGGCTTGCGCGTCATCCGTCATCGATATCCACCCCGGCCGACAGCGCAGCCGGACGGAATGGCCGGCACAGGCAATGTGCCGGCGAGCGTCGCGACTGCCGCTGTCATGTCAGTTCTCCATCCGTCGGTCGTTACGCAATGCGAGATTGCACCGGACGACGCACTGCGCGCAAGCCGGAAGCGGCTCCCGCCGCGCATGGATGGCGCCTGATGCGGCGCCATGCCAACACTCCGGACGCCGGCGCGCGCCGGACGGTCCGTGACCGGGCATGGCCGTGCGGCCGTGCGGCCGTGCGCGACGGTGCCGCCGCGACGGCGGCAGACACGTGAAAAGGGTCAAAAAGGGTCAGATTCCGGAAGGAAAGGACCTGCCCGCCACCCGGGCGCGGCGCCGGCAAGCCCTTGCCACCGGCCCGGTCAGCGGATGGCGCCGCCCGGCTGTGCGGTGCCGGGCGAAGCAGGCACCTGCGGCGCATTCATCGAGCGGCGGCGCGCCGAACGCTTGCGCGCCCAGATGACGACTCCGGTGACGCAGAGCATCGCGACCACCAGACCCATCACCGAAATGAGGATGCGGCCCGGCAGGCCGAGGATGCGGCCGGAGTGCAGCGGAAACTGGGCCTGCACGAAGATGTCGGCCGCGCTGCCCGTCCACGGTTCGCGCTGGCCGAGCAGGCGCCCGTCCAGCGCATCCAGATAAAGCGTGCGCGGCCCCACGCCGCCCGCGCCATGTTCGTCCTCCGGATGGAAGAACTGCACGCAGAACACGCCGATGTTGCGGGCGTAGAACACCGCCCCGGCCGGCTCTTCCCAGCCGCGTCGTCCGGCTTCGCGTTGCGCCGCGTCCAGCAGTTCGCCGTAACCGAAGCGCGCCTGGACGGGTGCGGTGTCCGGCGCCGGCGTGCGCAGGTCGAATGGCGTCGGCGTCACGTCGGACACCAGCGACATCACGGGGAAGAACACCTCGCGGTAGAGGTTGAGCGAAAACGCCGTGAACGCGACGATGAACAGCAGCGCCCAGGTCCACAGGCTGCCCGCGCGGTGCAGGTCGAAGTTCACCTTGTACGAACCGCCGCGCCAGCGCACCGCCCAGGACGGCTTCCAGCGCTGCCACCAGCTCCGGCCTGCGTCGCCGTCGGGCGCGGTGCTTCGCCGCCGGGCCGGCAGCGTCAGGCAGAAGCCGGTGAAGCAGTCGATGGTCCAGATCAGCGCGATCGCACCCATCAGCCATTCGCCCCAGTGATCGATGCCGCCGAACTCCGGAATGTGCAGGCTGAAATGCAGCACGTACAGGAAGGACACGAAGTTCTCCGCGTTGATCGGCCACACGGCGCCCCAGTGACGCGTGCCCAGTTCGGCACCCGACGCCGGGTCCACGAACACCTGATTGAAGCCCGGCTCGAACAGCCGCCCGGTGGCCGGGTCGACGCGCGGCTCGACGAAGAAGGCGAGCGAGTGGCCCGGTTCCACCGCCAGCGGCACGAAGGTCACCTGTATGTCCGGGTGGCGCGCTTCGACCTGACGGGCGAGCATCAGCGGCGACAGCGGCGGGCCGTCGGCACGCGCCTCGGTCAGGTGCGGATTGAGCCACTCGTCCAGTTCGTGGTCCCACGAAATGACCGCACCGGTCACCCCGGAGACGAACAGGAAGGCCGCCATGCCCAGCCCCACCCAGCGATGAATGAGCGCGAGCAGCGGGCGCAGCGGGATGACGGCAGAGCGGGCTGTCATGCGCTCACCACCGGTAGTTGAGGCTGCCGACCACGGTGCGCCCGCGCCCGCGGTAGCAATAGCCGTCGTGGCACATCAGGTACTCGTTGTCGCTCAGGTTCGTCGCGTTCAGCGCGATCGACGCGCCGTGGACGATGTGGCGCAGGTCATAGCTGATGCGCGCATCGACGATGCCGTAGCTGTCGTTGGACGTGGTGTTCGCCGAATCGGAGTAGGTCTTGCCGATCCAGCGCGTACCGACGCCGACGTCCACGCCCGACAGCACGCCTGAACTGAACGCGTACTTCGCCCACACCGACGCCATGTGCTCCGGAATGCCGACCGGGCGCTTTCCTTCATTGCCGTCGTTGTTGCGGGTGATTTCCATGTCGAGCCAGGTGTAGCTGGCGACCACGCTCAGCCGGTCGGTCAGCGTCGCATTCGCTTCCAGTTCCACGCCGCGCGAACGCACTTCGCCGGTCTGGATCTGGTTGGCCACATTGGCCGGGTCCTGCGTCAGCATGTTCTGCTGCTCAAGGTTGAACACGCTCAGCGTGAAGATGTTGCGGGTGCCGGCCGGCTGGACCTTCACACCGGCTTCGATCTGCTTGCCCTCGGTCGGCTTGTAGGCGCTGCCATTCACATCGCTGCCGAACTTCGGCACGAAGGACGTGCTGTAGCTTGCGTACGGCGATATCGAATTGTTGATGACGTAGAGCACGCCGATGCTGCCGGTCGTGGCGCTGTCCTTCTGCGAGGTGCGCACCGCCGTCGGCACGTCCTTCTGCGTCTGGTCGGCGTGGTCGCGGCGCAGGCCCATCGAGATGCGCCAGTCGGCCCACGAAATCTGGTCATTGACGTAGACGCCGATCTGTTCACCCTCGATGTCCTGATGCGCGGCAACACCGGTCGGCCGGGCGATGTTCTGGTGACGGTCCGGATCGAGCATGCTGATCGATGGCGCATTGCCGAACAGGTAGCGGACACTGCCGTCGAGCCAGGCGTAGTCCACGCCGCCGACCAGAAGATGCTGCAGGGGTCCGGTCGAAAAGCGGCCTTCCAGCGCGGTATCGATCGCAAGCGTGTCCATGCTTTCGTAGACGCCCCACGTGGTGCGCGCGATGGTCACGCCGTCGCCCTGCAGCGTGCCGTCGGTGTACTGGTTGTCGGTGTCGACATTGCCGTAGCGCAGGTTCTGGCGAATGCTCAGCGTGTCGCTGAAGCGGTGTTCCGCCTCGTAGCCGATCGCGTACTGGGTCTGCTTGAGGCCGTCGAAATCCACGTCACCGGCCCAGAAGCCGGTCAATTCACCGGACGGCAGCTGGAACGGCCGCGGCGAGCCCGCCGTCTCGTAGTCCTGCCAGTGACTGAGGACGGTGACGCGGGTGCCGTCGGACGGCGCCCAGGTCAGCGCCGGCGCGAAGTACACGCTGTCGTCATTGACGCCGACGGTGCCGGTGTCGCTGTTGCGCGCGAGGCCGACGACGCGGTACTGCCAGTCACCCGCCTCGGTCAGCGCGCCGCCGATGTCGAACTGGCCCTGCAGGTGATCGTCCGAGCCGGACTGGATTTCCACCTCGCGGATGGATTCCCGCGTCGGACGCTTGCTGATGCGATTGACCAGCCCGCCCGGGCTGATCTGCCCGAACATGACCGAGTTCGGCCCCTTGACCACGTCCAGCCGCTCCAGCGCATACGGCTCGGTGCGGAAGAGGGAGAGCCAGCCGGCGTTGGGCTGACGCAGGCCGTCGCGGAAATCCGCGTCGACCGTCAGTTCGAAACCGCGCACGGTGATCTGGTCGAAACGCGGGTCATTGCCCCACGCGGACACCTGCACCCCTGCCGTGTAGGCGACGGCTTCTTCCACCGTGCGCACCTTGCGGTCGCGGATCTGCTCCTCCGTGATGACCGACACCGCTCGCGGCGTCTCCAGCAACGGCGTGTCCGTCTTCATCGCGCTCAGGCTGCGCTTCGCGGTGTAGCCGCTCACCGGTCCGGTCGCGCTTTCCTGCTCGGGCAGGGCCCGGACATTCACCGCCGCCAGCGTGGTTTCGCGGCGCGCGGCGGGCGTCGCCGCAGCCGCTGCCGGTACCGCGCCCTTCACCAGCGTGTAGCCGCCACCGGGCTGCGCCACCGCTTCGAGGCCGGTCCCCTGCAGCAGCACGGACAGCGCCTGCGCCACCCCGTAGCGGCCGCGCAGGCCGGGGCTTTGCAGACCGGCCGTCGTGTCGGTGGGAAAGGACAGCAGGATGCCCGCCTCGCGGCCGAAACGGTTCAGCGCCGCTTCGAGCGGGCCGGCCGGAATGTCGTAGGCGCGCTGCGCCGCCGCTGCGGCATCGGCTGCCTGCGCGCTTGCCGGCAGCGCGAACGCCGCAGCAAGACCTGCCACGGCGAAGGCGCTCCGCATGGCATGCGCCAGCGTGACGCGCCGCAGACCCTGTGTCGTGCGCCGGATGCGGGCGTCGGCGGCGCCATCGATATCAGCCCTGCGGTACTGCCCCATGTTCGATTCCCCTCTGGATTGATTGAAGATGCAATGCGTTCATCTCCCATGTCCCGCGAGAATCGAAAACAGACCACCCTGGACGAAAATTCTCTTCAGGCGCGCGCCGCCTGCACCGTCACCCAGTAGCGCGTGACGTAGCGGATCCGCACCGCCAGCGTGGTTTGCAGCGTGTCGAGAATGCGATCGGTGTCGTCCAGCGGATAGGTGCCGGACACGCGCAGCCCGGCCACCGCCGGGTCGCAGCCCAGATGGCCGGGCCGGTAGCGGCTGACTTCGGCCAGAAAGTCAGCCAGCCGCATGCCGCTGGCAACCAGCATGCCGTCCGCCCACGCGCCGACCGTGTCGTCGGCCGGCGCCGGCCCGTCGACGGCGAAACGGGTGAAGTGCGCCCGCTCGCCCGCCTGCACGGTACGGCCGGCACCGTCGTGCGGACGAACGGCCACCGCGCCCTCAAACACCGTCAGGCGGCAGCCATCCGGCAACTGGCGCGCGGCAAAGCGCGTGCCCAGCGGCTGCAGCTCGCCCGGGACGGTTTCAACGACGAACGGGCGCGCCGCACGCGGGTTGCCGGCAAGGTGACCGGCGTCCTTGCCGGTGCTCACCAGGATTTCACCGCGGATGAGCCGCACCCGGCGCTCGTGTGCGCTGAACAGGATGCTGACGGCGCTGTCCGTGTTCAGCGCCAGCGTGCTGCCGTCATCCAGCGTGACGGTGCGCCGCTCGCCGACGCCGGTGCGCTCGTCGGCCAGCCACTCGCGCCAGGGCGTGTATTCCCCTGCCACGCGGACCGAGCCCGCCGCGAACAGCACGCAGGCCAGCGTCTTGACGGCGTCGCGGCGCTTCACCGAGCGCCGCGGTGCCAGCGCGGCATGCGCGATGACCGAGGTCACCGGCGACGCGACGCCACGCAGCCTGTCGTTGACCGCCTCGATATGCCGCCACGCACGTTCGTGATCCGGATGCTGGTCCAGCCATCGCTGCAGGCCCTGGCGGGCCGCGGCCGCGTCCTCGCCCGATTGCAGCGCGATCAGCCACTCGACCGCGCGCCGCGCCACCCGCGGCGGTATGTCGATGCCGCGCCCCGTCGCCTCGGCCGGCGGGGTGCGGTGCGGCGCCGCACCCGATGCGTCCAGGCTCATCGGCGTCGCCCCGTCAGTCCGTCGCCAGCGCGAAATAGCACTGGGTTCCGGCGCGCAGCAGATGGCGTTTCACCGTGGAGACCGAAATGCCGAGCTCGGCCGCGATCCCGGCATGCGTCATGCCGTCGAGCTGGGCGTGCAGGAAGACGCGCCTGACCTGCGACGGCAGCCCTTCGAGCAAGCGGTCGATCTCGATCAGCGTCTCCAGCAGGATGGCGCGTTCTTCCGGCGACGGTGCCAGCGCGTCCGGCACCTGCGCCAGCAGGTCGAGGCAGGCGCGCTCGATCTGCTCGCGCCGCCAGTGATTGGCCAGCACGCGCTGCGCCACGGTCGTCAGGAAGGCACGCGGCTCCCGGATGACGACCGGCTCCTCGCGCGCCAGCAGGCGCAGGAAGGTGTCGTGCGCCAGATCGGCCGCGCGGTGCGAACACCCGAGCTTCCTGCGCAACCAGCCGTGCAGCCATCCGTGATGGTGGCTGTAGAGCACGCTCAGGTCAGTCGTGTCGCACTGCGGCCCGTCCGGTTCGAGCACGATCTGCGCAATGGCCATGGCACCCCCTTATCGGTCGGGCGCGACGCACCACATAAACACGAATAAGAACGGTTCTCATTGTAATCGCGCAACGATGTTCCCGCAACGCGGCACGCCTGCCGGCAGCACGCACGCCGCTTCACCGCCCGCTGCCACGGGCATCCGCCGGGCCATCGGCCGCGCCCCGCCAGCCGCCGCCGAGCGCCTTGTACAGCGCCACGGCCGCCTGCAGCCGCGCGGCGTCCAGTTGCACCGCCATATCCTGCGCGGCGTAGACCGAGCGCTGTGCATCCAGCAACGCCAGCAGCGTTTCGCCGCCTGCGCGGTAGCGCGCGCGCGCCTGCGCCAACGCCTGCCGCGCCTGCGCGAGTTCGTCCGCCTGCGCAACGCGCTGCGCATGCAGGCCGTCGAGCGCGTGCAGCGCGCCGCGGACGTCGCCGAAGGCCGCGACAATGCTCGCGCGGTAATCGGCCAGCAGTTCTTCGCGGCGCGCCAGCGCCAGATCGTGCCCCGCGGCCAGCCGGCCGGCCGAGAAAATCGGCGCGAGCAGGCCCGCCGCGACGCTGTAGGCCGGCGCGTCCAGCAGCGTGCCCGGCTTCCCGGCCGACACGCCTGCGCCGGCCGACAGCGTCAGCCGCGGCAGCATCGCCGCACGCGCCACGAGCACGTCGGCGTCCGCCGCCGCGAGCTGTGCCTCGGCGCGCGCGATGTCAGGCCGGCGCACCAGCAATTGCGACGGCACACCGGCGCCGATCACCGGCTCGCGCAGTGCGGCCAGCGACTGCGTCCGCACCGCGGCGTCGCCGGCTCCGGCTTCGCCGAGCCAGATGTCCAGCGTCACGCGCGCCTGCGCGCCGGCCTGCTGCAGCGCGGCCAGCGCGCGCCGCTGCGCCGCGAGCAAGGTGCGCTGCTGCGCAAGGTCCAGCGGCAAGGCGGCGCCGGCGCGCACGCGTGCCTGCACCAGCGCCAGCAGTTGTTCGGCATCGCGCACGTTGAGCCGGGCGATGCCGATGCGCGCCTGCAGCGCCACCGCGTCGAGCCAGCGGATCGCCGCGCCCGCCGTGAGCGTGAGCCGTACCGTGTCGCGATCGAACACGCTGGCCTGCAGCACGGCCCCGGCGCCGCGTTGCGCCGCCTGCCGCCCGCCCCACAGATCCGCCTCGTAAGTGGTGGTGAGCGTTGCCGCGTAGCGATTGCCGCCTGTCGCGTCGCCGCGTCCGGCCAGCCGCCCTTCCCGGCCGGCGTCGACTGCGGCCGACACCGCCGGCCACAG
>JAHJHI010000028.1 GCA_018824085.1 Gammaproteobacteria bacterium
CCGGGCTTACTGCATGAGGGACATGACGAGCTGGGACATGCTGGAGCTTTGCTTGAGCATGGAAGTGCCGGCCTGCATGAGCATCTGCTTGGAGGTCATGTTGGCGGTTTCGGAGGCGTAGTCGACATCCATGATGCGGCCGCGTGCCTGTTCGGTATTGGTGCGCATGTTGGCCAGATTGTTGTAGACGTGTTCCAGGCGGTTCGACGCGGCACCGAGGTCGGCGCGGATTCCGCCCACTTCGTTGATGCGCGCTTCGAGCTGGCCGATGGCGGCCGTGGCGTTGGCAGCGGTCAGGATTTCGCCCAGCGATGTTGCCGTTGCGTTGCCGGCGCCGGTCGCGAACGCGGCGTCCAGGTCGGTCAGCTTGGTCACGACGTCGACCGTCATCGTTTCGGCCGCGGCGGCACCGATCTGGAAGGTCGCAGTGGCGGCGCCCAGCGAGCCGGCGCCCTTGAGCAGCGCCTGGCCGCCGAACTTCGTGTTCGTCATGATGTTGCCGATTTCCGACGCGAGTTGCTGGTACTCGGCGTTCATCGCGGTCTTGTCGGTCGCGTTGGACGCGCCGTTGGCCGCTTCGGTCGACAGGTCCTTCATGCGCAGCAGGATGTTGGTGATTTCGGTGAAGGCGCCTTCGGCGGTCTGCATCATCGAAATGCCGTTCTGCGTGTTGCGCTGTGCCACGGCCATGCCGCGGGACTGTGCGTTCAGGCGGGTGGCGATCTGCAGGCCGGCGGCGTCGTCCATCGCGGAATTGACGCGGAAGCCGGTGCCGAGACGGGTCATCGACGTCGACAGGGCTTTCTGGGTGCCGCCGACGGAGCTTTGTGCGGTCAGTGCGGCGGCGTTGGTATGCAGGCTCAGCATGGAAAATCTCCTGATCGGTGTGTTCGGGCTTCGGGACTTCGGTGCGACGAAAGATCGCGTTCTTCGACGTCCTCTTTCATGCAAGGCGACGCGCCAGACGCCCGGCTTAAATCAGGGGGGCTGATTTTTCATCCGCCCGGCAACGCGAAGCCGTCGGACCGCGGTGCGGTCAGCGCGAGCAGGATTTCGGCCGCGACGCGGAACAGCGGCAGCGGCAAGCGCGCATGCAGCGTCGAGGCGTCCCGCGTGTCCAGCGGCTTCGTCCGCAAGGTCCCGGCGGGGGCACGCAGCAGCTGGCAGGACACCAGGCGGGTGCCGGAGAACGCAAGCGTTGCGGCGAGGCCGGGCAGGATGCGGCGGATGTGGGCGATCGCGTCGTCACTGTCGGCCAGGAACTGCAGCGCCACGCCCGCGAGCCGGTACATGCGCACGCGGATGCGCCCCAGCCCGCTGACGTCCACGTCGAGCAGCAGCACGACCGATGCCGGCGCGCCATGCGCGGCCCGCCGCTCTTCGTCGTCCTCGTCGAACAGTGATATCGCGGCGTGCTGGCCGCCCGACAGCAGCAAGGGGAATACCCAGCGTTCGGCGCCGGTGGGCAGGTGGGCGATGTCGACGGTCACGCCCTGGCGCTCGCCGCCGAAGGTCCGGGGGTCAGCCACCACGGTCGCGTCGCGCAGCGCCAGCGCCGTGCTGATGCGCTGGAAAACCTGCGCCCGCATCGACGTTGCCAGATCCAGCGGGCTGGGCTGGCGCCAGTGCAGGTGGCGCAACGCGAGCTGGTCGGTCCGCATGGATTCGGGCAGTTCGGTCGAGGCGGCCGGCGGCCTGCCCGCGATGGCTGCCGGTTCGAGCGCGAGCGCCACTTCGGGCGCCGTCGCCAGCACCCTGACGGCAAGCAGCTCGCCGGCCATCAGGCCACGGCCCAGTGCGCCGAGCCCGCTCAGGCGGGACGCAACGCCGGCGTCGGCGCCGCTCAGCGCGGCGGCCGCATCCGGAGCGGCCGCCGCGGCCGCGACCGGTTCGTACAGCGCGGTCTGCGCCGGGTGATGTCCGGGCGGATTGCGCACCGCCGACGTGAGCGCGATGCTGCCGATTCTTGCGATCGCCATGCTGATCGTTCCTGATGAAAAAGAGCCAACGGTCGCGGTCCGACTGTTGGCTCATCGTGTCGGGGGCGCGTCCGCAACGGACGCGCCATTCGTCGAACGAATTACTGCATGAGGGACATGACGAGCTGGGACATGCTGGAGCTTTGCTTGAGCATGGAGGTGCCGGCCTGCATGAGCATCTGCTTGGAAGTCATGTTTGCGGTTTCGGAGGCGTAGTCGACGTCCATGATGCGGCCGCGCGCCTGTTCGGTATTGGTGCGCATGTTGGACAGATTGTTATTGACGTGTTCCAGGCGGTTCGATGCGGCGCCCAGCTGCGCGCGGATCGCGCCGACATCGTCGATCCAGCCCTCGACGGCGCCGATCGCGGTTGCGGCATTGGCCGCACTCGTGACGTCGCCCACCGTGCCGAGCGCGGTCACGAGCGCGGCGAGGTCGGTCGATACATCGACCGTCATCGTTTCAGCGGCGGCGGCGCCGATCTGATACGTGATGGCGCCGGCCTGCAGCGAGCCCGCGCCGTTGAGCAGCGCCTGGCCACCGAACTTCGTGTTGGTCAGGATGTTGGTCAGTTCCGACCCCAGCGCCTGGTACTCGCTGTCCATCGCCGTCTTGTCGTTCGCGTTCGACGCGCCGTTGCGCGCTTCGGTCGCCAGATCCTTCATGCGCAGCAGGATGTTGGTGATTTCGGTGAAGGCGCCTTCGGCGGTCTGCATCATCGAAATGCCGTTCTGGGAATTGCGCTGTGCCACGGCCATGCCGCGGGACTGTGCGTTCAGGCGGGTGGCGATCTGCAGGCCGGCGGCGTCGTCCATCGCGGAATTGACGCGATAGCCCGTACCGAGACGGGTCATCGAGGTCGACAGGGCCTTCTGGGTGCCACCGACAGAGCTTTGTGCGGTCAGGGCGGCGGCGTTTGTGTGCAGGCTCAGCATTGAAATTCTCCTGGTGTATGTCCCGGCGTCGAGCCGGCGGGTTGTTCGGAGGGGCGTTCAGCTTGCCCTCGGAGGTACAGGGCGACGGGATCCCGCGAACACTTAAACCGGATTTTCGATGGCGCCGGAAACGGCCCGACGGGATCGGGAAATCATCCCGAATGAGCGGCTGCCGCGGAAGATTTTCGGGGGACACGCGGCTGCGTTGCAGAACATCCTTTTATAACAGTGACTTGCTGGCGATATTACCGTTTTATTTACACGTAAAGTTTTCGCTTCGGGCGTCGATACATACACGTACGGTTAAGCGCACTCGTTGCGCGACACACAAACTTGCCGGACACCGCGCCGGCACGATAGAAAAGGTGGTGCAGGGATGGGATACGAATTCGCGAGCCAGATCGGCGCCAGCAAGGCGCTGATCGAGGCGGATGCCATGAACATTACTGCTGCGGCGGGAATGATGACGCCGACAACCGCGGGCATGGCCGGCACGGCCGGCTCCGGTTTTGCCTCCGCCATGCAGGACGCCGTGCGCTCGGTCGACGCCATGCAGCATGACGCGTCGCAGCGGATGGAAGCCGTCGATAGCGGCCAGAGCGACGATCTCGTCGGCGCAATGCTGTCGAGCCAGGAAGCCAGCCTGTCCTTCTCGATGCTGATGCAGGTGCGCAACAAAGTGGTGGGGGCTGTCGAAGACCTCATCAAGCTGCCTCTCTGAGCCCCGCCAGGAACTGACCACGTGATCGCAACCGTTCGCGGCGGACTGCAGCGTCTGCGCGCCGGCTCCGGCGCCATGCCCGCATTGCCGCCGGCCTTCCTCAAGAGCCTGGTTCCGCTGATGGTGCTTGCCATCGGTGTGACCGCGCTTGTCCTCATGTACCTGTGGCAGGACCAGTCCAGCTACAAACCGGTGTTCGGTGCGCGCCAGAAGGTGGCGTCGGCCGACATGATGGCGGTGCTCGATGCGGAGGGCATTCCGTATCGCCTGCATCCGGAAAGTGGTCAGGTGCTGGTGCCGGACGGCCAGCTCGGCCGGGCCCGCATGCTGCTGGCGGCCAAGGGCGTCGCGGCGCAGCTGCCGGCCGGCCTTGAACTGATGGACCGGAATGATCCACTGGGCGTGAGCCAGTTCGTGCAGGACGTGCGCTACCGGCGCGGCCTGGAGGGCGAACTGTCGCAAAGCATCATGACGCTGGACGCCATCGAATCGGTGCGCGTCCATCTGTCCATTGCGCGTTCAACGTCGTTTGTCGCCACCGACGGCGAGAAGAGCTCGGCGTCGGTCGTGGTCGGGCTCAAGCCCGGGCGCACGCTGTCGCCCGAGCAGATCGCCGCCATCATCAATCTGGTGGCCGGCAGCGTGTCGACGCTGGACCCGCAGCGCGTGAGCCTGGTGGATCAGGCGGGCAACTACCTGTCATCGCGCATCGACCTGACCGACGGCTTCGAGACGCACGGCGGCAACGAAGCCGCGCATCGCTTCCAGGACGAGGCACGCGCGAATGTGCGCGACCTGCTGGTGCCGGTGCTGGGTGACAGCAATTTCCGCGTCAGCGTCACCGCCGAAGTCGACAACGACCGGGTGGAGGAGACGCACGAGAAATACGGCGAAGCACCGCGCGTGACGAGCGAGGCGACGCGCGAGGAATCCGACCGCAACCGCCTGGCGCTTGGCGTTCCCGGTTCGCTCAGCAATCGTCCGGTCGCCACGCCGGCCCAGCCGGCGGCTGCCGGGGCAACGCCGCCGGACGAAGCCAGTGCGGCGCGCAAGAACGCGTCGACCCGCCAGTACGCGTACGACCGCAGCATCACGCAGATCAAGCGCAGCCGCGGCCGGCTGCAGAAGCTGAACGTCGCCGTCGTGCTGAACAATGCCGCCGCGCCCGATCCGGCGGCCGGCTGGAGCGAGGCCGAGATCAAGAACATCGAACGCATTCTCGGCAACGGCCTGGGCATCAACGCGGAACGCGGCGACCAGCTCGTCGTGTCGGCGCTGAAATTCCCGGCGCCGCCCGAGACGCCGGCCTGGTGGGCGCAGCGCGACAACGTGGTCGACATGGGTTCGTGGCTGCTCTACGCGGCGGGCGGACTGCTGGCACTGCTGTTCGTCGTGCGGCCGCTGGTCCGCTCGGCACAGCAGCGCATCGCACCGCCGGCCCTGCAGGGTGATGACATTCCGGTGCGCGACGCAACGCCCGACATGCCGGCGACCACCGCCGACGGCCAGCCCGCGCTGGCACTGCCTGGCGCATCGCCGGACGGCGCCAACCCGGTCATCTCGCTGCTCGAGAACTACGACCTGCCGCCGCCGGGTTCTCCGGTCGACGTGCTGGTCGAACATTTGAAGGTCCTCGCCGGCAAGGAGCCGGAGCGGGTCGCCGAAGTCGTCAAACAATGGGTGCAGAAAAATGGCCGATCCGAACAACCCGCTGAGTAACCCCATCATTCCGTCGGGCAGCAATCTGAGCCCGCTCGAACAGGCGGCCATCGTGCTGCTGAGCATGGGCGAGGAGCCGGCAGCCGGCGTGCTGCGCTGCCTGTCACGCGAAGAACTGCTGGAGGTCACGCAGGTGATGTCGCGCATGAGCGGCATCAAGGTGGAGAGCGTGCGTACCTCGATCCAGCGCTTCTTTGACGAATACCGCGAACAAAGCGGCGTGCACGGCGCCTCTCGTTCCTACCTGAAGCGTTCGCTCGACCTCGCGCTCGGCGGCGAGATCGCGAGCAGCGTGCTGAACAACATCTACGGTGACGCGATCCGCCCGCTCATGGAGCGGCTGCAGTGGGCGTCGCCGAAATGGCTGGCCGACTTCATCGCCGACGAACACGTGCGCATGCAGGCGGTGTTCCTGGCCTTCCTGCCGCCGGCGCTTGCGGGTTCGGTCATCGACGCGCTGCCGCTGGACGGGCGCGACCTGCTGCTGCTCAACGTGGCGCGCCTGAAGGAGATCGACCACGGCTTGCTGGTCGAGCTGGAGGCGCTGGTCAACCGCTGTCTCTCCAGCCTCGGCTCGCAGAGCGCCAGTGTCGAGGGCACGCGCCAGGCGGCGGAAATCCTGAACCGCCTGTCGGGCAACAAGCAGCAGATGGTCGAACTGCTGCGTGCGCGCGACCCGGACGTGGTGTCCGAGATCGAAATGAGCATGTACGACTTCTTCATCCTGTCGCGCCAGCCGGAAACCGTGCTGCAGCGGCTGCTCGAAGAGGTCGCGCCGGAACAGTGGGCGATCGCGCTCAAGGGCGCCGAACCCGAACTGCGCGACGCCATCCTGCAGACGATGCCGCGTCGCCAGGCGCAGAGCTTCGAGGACATGATGCGGCGCGCCGGTCCGGTGCCGCGCAGTCGCATCGAGCAGACGCGGCGCGAAATCATGGCCGAGGTCAAGGCGCTGGTCGATGCCGGCGAAATCGAGGTTCAGCTGTTCGCCGAGGCCGTCGTCGAATGAAGGACATCCGCCCGCACCGTTTTCCGCCGCTGGCGCAGGCCGCCGCGGCCGGCCGGCAGGCCGGACAGTCGGTAGACCGCTACCAGCAACTGCTGGCCGACGGCTTCCGCCAGGGCATGGACGAAGGTTTCAGCGCGGGGCGCGAAGCGGGGCTGGCCGAGGGCATGGCCGAAGGACGTGCCAGCGGACACGAAGAGGGCATGCGCATCGGCCGCGAGGAGGCGATGAAGCAGGCGCAGGACGCGTTCGGCAAGATTGCGCAGCCGCTCGACGCGATGCTCGCGCAGCTGGCGCAGATGCAGGCCGACTATCAGCTGGCGCAGCGCAAGGAGGTGGTCGATCTGGTGGCGCGCGTCGCGCGCCAGGTGATCCGCTGCGAGCTGGCGCTGCAGCCGGCCCAGTTGCTGGCGCTGGTTGACGAGACGCTGGCGGCGATTCCGCCGACGCGCAAGGTGATCGAGGTCTATCTGAATCCGGAGGATCTGCAGCGCATCCGCGACATCGACGCGCCGCGCGCGGCGCGCTGGAAACTGCTCGCCGACGCCCGGCTGGACGCGGGCGAATGCCTGGTCAAGGCGGGCGATCACGAAGCCGACGCCGGCTGCGCACAGCGTCTTGCGGCCTGCGTCGAACAGGTGCGCGCGCAGCTGCTCGACGGCAGCGAGGCGCCGGCGCCCACCGACCAGACCGACGCGGGCGATGCCGACGCAGGCGCGCCAGCGCTGGCGAAGGAGGCTGCATGATTGCCGACGCGCTGCGCCGCCTGGAGATCGGCGACGTGCCGGTCGCGACGCCGACCGGCCGTCTGGTCGGCGCGTCCGGCCTGTTGCTGGAAAGCGCCGGCTGTCCGCTCTACACCGGCCAGCGCTGCCAGATCGAAACGATGAATGGCGGATGGCTGGACGCACAGGTGGTCGGCTTCCGCGACAAGCTCTCTTTCCTCATGCCGTTCAAGAAGCCGGTCGGCCTGACCACCGGGGCGCGCGTGCTGCCGGTGCAGGACAAGCTTGATCTGATGATCGGCCCGTCCTGGCTCGGGCGCATGGTCAACGGTCTGGGCGAGCCGATCGATGGCCGGGGCCGGCTCGGCGGCGAGCACACGCTCGATCCGCATCCGCCCAAGGTGCATCCGCTGAAGAAGAAACGCGTGTCCGAGCCGCTCGACGTCGGCGTGCGCGCCATCAACGGCATGCTGACGCTGGGCAAGGGCCAGCGCGTCGGCTTGATGGCCGGCAGCGGCGTCGGCAAGAGCGTGCTGCTCGGCACCATCACGCGGCAGACGGCGGTGGATGTCGTCGTCGTCGGCCTGATCGGCGAACGCGGGCGCGAAGTGCGCGAATTCATCGAGCTGTCGCTCGGCGAGGAGGGGCTGAAGAAGGCGGTGGTCGTCATTGCCCCGGCCGACGAGTCGCCGCTGATGCGGCTGATGGCGACCGAACTGTGCCACTCGATCGCCGCCCATTTCCGCGACCAGGGCAAGGACGTGCTGCTGCTGGTCGATTCACTGACCCGCTACGCGATGGCACGGCGCGAAGTCGCGCTGGCGCTGGGCGAGCCGCCGGCGACGCGCGGCTATCCGCCGTCCGTGTTTTCGCTGCTGCCGCAACTCGTGGAGAGCGCCGGCAACGGCGAGAACGAGCAGGGCAGCATGAGCGCGATCTACACCGTGCTGGCGGAAGGCGACGACCAGCAGGACCCGGTGGTCGACACCGCGCGCGCCATTCTGGACGGGCACATCGTCCTTACGCGCGAGCTGGCCGAGCGGGGCCACTACCCCGCGATCGACATTTCCGCCTCGATCAGCCGCTGCATGGCGCTGGTCGTCGACAAGACGCATCTGGACGCCGCGCGCGCCGTCAAGGAAATGGCGTCGCGCTATGCGCAGGTGCGCGAGCTGATACCGCTCGGTGCCTACGTGCAGGGCGCCGATCCGCAGACCGACCGCGCCGTCGCGCGCTATCCGCAGATCGAGGACTACCTGCGCCAGGGCGTGTCCGAGCCGGCGCCGATGTCGCAGTGCATTTCACGCATCGAGGAGCTGACCGCATGACGCAACGGACGTCGATACGCACGCTGGCAAGGCTGATGGGCGTTCGCGAACGCGAAGTTGACCAGCTGCAGTCGCTGATGGCCGGCAAGGAGGCGCTGCGCCAGCGCTACCTCGGCAACATCGAGCGCCTGCAGAGCCTGGGCGACTGCGCCCGGGTGACCGGCGCGCAGCAACCGCTGCTGTCGATGAACAGCGCGAACTACAAGCAGGCCGTCGCCGAGATGGCGCAGACGCAACGCGAGGCACTGGCCGAACACGACATGGAAATGGATCTGGCGCGGCGCGATCTGGCGCATGCGTCGCAGCGCTGCGAGGTCATCGGGCAGGTGCTGTCGCGTCAGCGCGAACGGGTTGCCGTCGTTGCCCGGACCAAGGAGCAGAAGGCGCAGGACGACCTTGCGGTGCAGGTATGGAGGTTCGCGCCGTGAGCCCGCTCAGCATCATTCGCATCGCGATTTCAGTTTTCCGTCGCGACGGTCGCCTTGAACTGGATATGCGTCCGCACATTGTTCAGAGGAGTCCGTCATGAGCACATTTGATCCCGTTACCACCGCGTCCCAGCTTGCCACCGCCTACGTTCAGGCCGCGCAGACCCAGACCGACACGCAGAACACGAAGGCCCAGGCCACGTCTGCCGCGCTGACCAAGCTTCAGAGCGCGCTGCAGGCTTTTGACAGCGCGCTGAGCAGCCTGTCGCTGAAGAAGGGGCTGACCCAGAACGCCGCGACCCTGAGCGGCAGCGGCATGGGGACCGTGACCGCCTCGTCGTCGGCCGTGGCCGGAGAATATCCGCTGTTCGTCGAACAGATTGCCAGCGCGCATCAGGTGGTGTTTACCGATCTGCCCGCGGTGCCGGTGCCGATGGGCGGCATGCTCGGCATCAGTCTGGCCGGTGGCGCCACGATAGGCGTCGATTTCTCCAACGCCGACATGGATGCCGACGGCACGCTGTCGCAGTCGGAAATGGCGCGCGCGATCAATCAGGCGGCCGGCAATGAGGGCAAGGTCACGGCGATGGTCATCACGGCCGGCGGCCAGACCCAGCTCGTGCTGTCGTCGGCGGAAACCGGCGCCGACGGCCAGATCACGCTGGACACCAGCGATCTGCCGGCGGGCGCGTTCAAGGCTTCGCTCGACGCCGGAGCCGAACTCACGCCGGCGCGCGATGCCATCGTGTGGCTCGGCGCACAGGGCAGTGGTGTGCGCCTGCAGCAGGCGTCGAACACCTTCACGGCCATCGAAGGCGTGAGCATGACATTCACCCGCGCCATGACGACCGGCGAGGCACCGATCACGCTGAAGGTGGCGTCCGACGACGGCGGTACGGCAGCCAACGTGAAGAGTTTCGTGGATGCGTTCAACACGCTGCGCAAGAGCCTGAACGACCTGACCAGCAGCGGCGATGCCTCCAGCGGTGTCGCCGCGGCGGCATTCGCGTCGGACTCCGGCATCCGTGCGCTGCGCAACCGCATGGACAGCATCGTGCGCCAGGACATCGGCGGCGTGCGCCTGATGGACTTCGGCGTCAGCGCCGATCGCAGCGGCACGCTGAGCCTGGATACGACCAAGCTCGAAAAGGCGATGACCGCGAACCCTGACGGGCTCGACGAACTGTTCGGCAGCGCCAGCCTGACCGCCAGCAGCGGACTGCTGGGAAGCTTCTCCAGTTATGTCGATGTCTGGCTCGATTCCGCCGGCGGGCAGATCCAGCGCCGGAAGGATTCGATCCAGACGATGCAGAAGTCGCTCACCGCGCGCCAGTCGCGCATCGATCTCCAGTACGACAACGCCTACCAGCGCTATCTCGTCCAATTCACGCAACTGCAGGCCATGCAGTCGCAGATGGGGCAGACCACCAGCATGTTCGATGCCTTGTTCTCAAGCTCATCGGCCAGCTGACGGTCCGCAGGTCATCAACCGAAAACGGAAAACGACGCCTTGAACCACGACGCCCTGAACTACGACGCTTACCAGAGCTACCACGCCGTCAATCTGAACGCCCAGACGGCGCGGGCCACCCCGGTACAGCTGGTGCTGATCCTGATGGACGGCCTGCTGGAAGAGATCGCCCGCGCGCGCGCGCACATCGAGGCGCGCCGCTACGAGCAGAAGGCGGTCAGCCTGGATCGATGCGTCGAGATACTCAACGGCCTGTCCAGTTCGCTCGAAACGGACAACGGCGGCGAAGTCGTATCCAACCTCGGCTGGCTCTACGACTACTGCGCCTGGCGCCTGAGCGAGGGCGGCGTGAAGCTTGACACCGGCATGCTGGATGAAGTCACCGGCCTGCTCGAAACGATACGGCACGGCTGGGTCGGACTGGCAGGCAACAATGAATAGACACGACAACGACACCTATGCCCGCATCGCGCAGCGGATCGAGCGCGCGGCCGATGCTGATGACTGGGCGGGGCTCGCCGCGGCGGACCGGGATCTGGCTGACCTCCTGTCGGGGCTGAACGGGCGCCCCGACCTGGTCGCGACCGTGCGCCCGGCGCTGCTCGCACTGCGCGCGGTGCACGGCGCGGCAGTGCAGCGCTGCGTGGAAGCCGGCGTGCGCGCCGGCGAACACCTCGCCGAGCTGGGCGCCTCGCGGGACGGCTGGCTCGCCTATGCACACGACCACTCACTTTCGGACGAACAGTCATGACTATCGATATCGGATTGATGGCGTCCCGGCCTGCTGCGCCTTCCGGCGACACCGCAGTGGTGATGCCGCCGCAGGAGGCGGGCGTTCTGCCCAACACGGTCGCGGCGCTCTTCGGTGACGTGCTGCGCCGCGTCGTTGCGATGCCGGCGGGCGTGCCGGCCGCCGTCGCGGCTGTCCCGGTCGAAGCCGCCGATGCCGCACTTGCCTCGCCGACCGAAGAAGACGTCGACACCGATACCGACGCCGCGTTGCTGACCGGCACCGAGGCGGCCTGCGCGCAGCTGCCGTCGCAGTCGGCGCTCGCTGCCGCGCTGCATGCCGTAGCCGGGGCGCCGGCCATCACGACACGCGATGCCGGCAACCAGACGAAGGGCGCCGCGCCGGCGACGGCGATCTCGGCACCCGCGGCCGGCTCGCCCGATACGGACGCAGCGCTTGCCGCGCCGGCCCGACGCGAAATTGCCGGCGACGCGCTGGCCCAGGCCGCCGGTGGTGCGCGCAGCACGGGCGCCACGGCAGCCATGCAGCCCGCGCTTGAGCGCGCCGCGCCGACCGATGCCGTGGATGGCGGAGTGCCCGCCATCGTGACAAACACCGTGTCACAGGACGCGCGCGCGCATCACGCCGCGACGACGGCCGGCGATGCCGTGGTGAAGCTTGCGCATGCATCCCCCGAGAGCTGGCAGAAGCCGTTGACCGAGGCGCTCGGCGAACGGCTCCAGGTGCAGCTCGGCAAGCTCGGCGAACGTGCCGTGATCCGGCTTGACCCGCCGATGCTGGGCCGGGTCGAAATCATCGTTCAGCACGACGCCGGCGGTGCGCTCCATGTGCATCTGAGCGCGAGCAACAGCGAGGTACTGCGCCAGCTGCACACGATGGGCGACAGCCTGCGTGACGCGCTGGGTCAGCGTCAGGGCGCCGACGTCACGGTCGTCGTCGCCGACGCGGGCCGCGATGCCGAAGGCCGCCAGCGTTCCGGACAACAACAGGGCAGGGAAGAGGAACGTCCCGGCGATGCACTCGACGAGGCGCAGCACGGCTTCCTCGCATCGCGTTTTGCACTGCCAACTGACGGGAACTGAGACCGATGAAGAAAGTGATTGTTTTCGCGCTCGCCGGCGTCGTGCTGGCGGCAGGCACCGGTGGCGCGGTGTGGTGGACGATGAAGGGCGGCGCCATCGACGCGCACGCCGCGGAGAAGCCGCCCGAGCCGCAGAAGTACGTGAGCCTGGAAAAGGTGATCGTCATGCTGCGCCGCGCGCCGGAAGAGTCGGTCACGCGCTACATGTCGATGGACCTCGTGTTCACGACCGCGCTGGACAAGGAAAAGGACACCAAGGAGCACCTGCCGATGCTGCGCAGTGTCGCCGTGCGTTCGCTGTCATCGATGACGGCGCCGCAGGTGACCGCGATGACCGTCGATGAACTGGCGGTCGAGGTCAATCGTGCCTTCGTCGAGAGCTACGAGAAGGAGCGTCGCGAGAAGCCCTTCATCGACGCGATGATAGGCAAGCTGATCGTCGAATGACATGGACATGCATACGGACTATGCCGAGATAAGCAGCGTCGTTGCGCCCGCCCTGGATGCGGCGGCCGAACAGCGCTGGGTGCTGGAGTACGCGCCGCTGGTCAAGCGCATCGTGCGCCAGCTGCTTGCCCAGGTGTCCGGTGCGATGGACCGTGATGACATGGAGCAGATCGGGCTGCTCGGCCTGCTCGAGGCACTGCGCCGCTACGGCGAGCCGGACCGGGGGTTCGGCGGATATGCGGCGCTGCGCGTGCGCGGCGCCATCCTCGACGAGCTGCGCCGGCAGGACTGGCGCCCGCGTACGGTGCGCCAGGACAGCCATCGCACGCGGGATGCCGTCAGGGCGCTGACGCGAAAGCTCGGACGCGAGCCGACCGAGGCGGAGGCGTGCAAGGCGCTGGACATCAGTGCCGACGCCTTCCAGGCGCACCAGTTGGCGGAGAACGCCGAGACGATCGCCAGCTTCGACGAGCTGGTGGCCGGGTCGTATGACATGGCGGGCAGCAGCCCGTCGCCGGAAGAGCAGCTGATGGCGCGACGCAGTCTGGTGCAGGCGCTGATGAAGCTCGACGAGCGGGAGCAGCGCGTGATCCAGCTCTATTACGAATTCGAACTCAGTTACAAGGAAATCGCCGCGGTGCTGGGACTGACCGAAGCGCGGATCTGCCAGATCAACAAGGCCGCGCTGAAGAAGATGAAGGACGTCCTGCGCTGACGCGACAGGAAAAACAGGGGAATCAATCATGCAGTCCATCGTAGGCGTTGCCATCATCCTGATCTGCGTGTTCGGCGGTTTCATGCTGCATGGCGGGAAGCTGGAAGTCATCTGGGAACCGATCGAGCTGATCATCATCGTCGGCGCGGGGGCGGGTGCCATCGTGCTCGGCAATCCCGGGCATGTGCTGAAGGAAATGTGGCTGCAGATCCGCAAGGTGATGCTGCGCCGCAAGCAGGGCCAGGAGTTCCAGCGCCAGCTGCTGCTGCTGATGTACGAACTGCTGCAGACGGCGGCGGGCGGCCTGAAGGCGCTCGATGCCCACGTCGAGGCGCCGCAGGAGAGCGAAATGTTCAGACGCTATCCGCTCATCCTCGAAGAGCCCAAGCTGCTGCACTTCATCGTCGACAACTTCCGGCTGATGGCGATGGGCAAGATCAACGCGCATGAACTCGAGGGCGTGCTGGAGCAGGAGATCGAGGCCATCCACGAGGAAATGTCGCAGCCGGCCCGCTCGCTCGGCAAGATCGGCGAGGCGATGCCCGGCTTCGGCATCCTGGCCGCAGTGCTCGGCATCGTGATGACGATGAACGTCGTGGCCGAGGGCGCCGGTACCGGCGAGATCGCGGTGCGAGTGGGTTCGGCCATGGTCGGCACCTTCATCGGCATCTTCTTCTGCTACGCCGTGCTGGACCCGATCAGCAACATGATGAAGCAACTGGTCAGCGAGGAAGTCCAGGCGCTCGAGTCGGTCAAGGTGGTGCTGGTGACGCATACGTCGGGCAAGCCGCCGCTGCTGGCGATCGACGCCGGCCGGCGCCTGGTGCAGCTGAACATCAAGCCGAGCTTCGCCTTGCTCGAAGTCTGGATCAACGCGATGCAGAACGCGGGCGATGCCGAAGCGGTGCCGCGCCGCCGCGCAGGAGATAAAAGTGTCGAAGCCTGACGCGCATGGCGCCACAGTCGTCAAGCGTGTCGCCGCCAAGGGGCACGAGGAGTCGCACGGAGGCTCGTGGAAAGTTGCCTTCGCGGATTTCTGCCTGGCGCTGCTATGCCTCTTCCTCGTGCTGTGGCTGCTCGCATCGCGTGAAAAGGAAGTGCTTGAACAGGTGATGCGCGCGGCCGACAGCAGCCGCATCGACGAGGGCGCGGGGCTGATGGCGCAGTCGCTGGGCGGGCCGCGCGGAAGCCTGATCGACCGCGAGCCGATGCCGCCGCGCGAAGGCATGTCCGCGCCGGGCCAGGACTTTGCCCGCAGTGAAACGGAAGCGGACGGAAAGCGCGCCATGCGCGTGCGCTACGAATCCGAAGCCGACCTGGCCTCGCTGGCGCGGGTGATGCAGAAGCTCAGCGCCGACGCCGGTCTGGAGGGCAATCTTCAGGCCGTGGTCACGCCGTACGGCTTGCGCGTCATGCTGCACGACACGGACGAGCAGGGCATGTTCGAGCGCGGCAGCTGGTACGCCAGCGAACGCTTCCGCACCTTGCTGCGCTCGCTCGGGCCGCTGTTTGCGCGCATGGAGAACCAGATGCTGATCGTTGGCCACACCGATTCGGTAAAGTACGCGAACCGCGGCCATGCGGCGTTTTCGAACTGGACGCTGTCGAGCAACCGGGCGCTGACGGCCCGCACGCAATTGCTGGCCGGCGGCATGCCGACGATCAGTGTGCTTCAGGTGGTCGGCATGGCCGACCGGGCGCCGCTGAATCCGCAGGATCTGACGGCGGCGATGAATCGCCGCATCGAACTGCTTATCCTGACGACGCGTCAGGCCGAACTGGTTTCAGCCATGTACGGCCTGCCCACTGAAAGACTGCCCTTTGCCGAGGGCGCGCATGCGGCGATGCCGGATCGCGCGACGCTCGAGGAACTGCGGGCGGAGCTGGCCGGACCGGGGCCGGGCAACACGCGCTGAGACGGCACGTGAATCGGAAATGTGAAGTCGTATGCGAACGAGATCGAGAGGACATCAGATGAGAGTTTCAGGCAACGCCCCGACGGGCGCCGGCACGCCGGTTCAGGAAACCGCCAGGGCCGTGCCCGGGACCGGGCCCGCCGCGGCTCCGGCACCGGCGGGCGCCGCATTGCAGTCGTCCGTGCTGCAACCGGCGCTGGACGCGATGCGCGACATGCCGGAGATCGATCAGGCGCGGGTCACCGCCTTGCGCGAGGCTCTGGCGCGCGGCGAAGTGCCGTTCGACCCGGAGAAGCTGGCCGGCCTCATCCAGCGCTTCCACGGAAACAAGGGATGAAGCGCGCCGACGCCGTGCTGCGGCTCGTCCGCGACATGCACAGCGACGCTGCGGCCTATCGCGACCTGCGCACGCTGCTGGATGCGCAGTTCGATGCGGCGGTGCGCCACGACGCGGTTGCCGTGCGCGACATCGCCGGGCACATTGCCGAATCGGTGGAACGGCTCGACGCGCGGCGCGTGCTGCGGGTGCGGCTGGTGACGCAGCTGTTCGGTGCCGATGCGCGCATGGACAGCATGTTCGACGCCATGGCGACCGACAACGGCGTGCGCTGTCGCGCGCTGTGGCAGGAGCTCGAGGAACACGTCGTCGAGTGCAAGCGCCTGAACGCGCGCAACTGCGCGCTGATGAGCGACCAGTATGAAATCATGACCCGCCTTCTGCATGGAGAGGACCAGACCTATGCTCCGGCCTGACAACACGTTTCGCGGGCTTTCGCCCAATGTGGAGCCGACCCGGCCGCTCGCGCCGGCGGGCAACGGCAACGGCGGCTTCAGCCCGCTGTTCCGCGAAGTGTCGGCCGAGGTCGGCCGTTTCATCGAACAGGGGGCGGGCAGCGCGGGCGTTGGCGAGGCCGACGTTGCCGCCGCGATGCTGAGTCTGGAAGGACGTTTCCTGCGCGATGCCGCGCGCGCCGCGCCGGCAAAGTCCGCTGTGGCCGGCTCGGCGGATGTCGATGACGTGCCGCCGGTCGATGCGCAGCAGCGTGACTTCATCGCCGGCATCCGTCCCTGGGCGGTGCAGTCGGCGCAGCGTCTCGGCGTGTCGCCCGATCTGGTGATCGCGCACGCGGCGCTCGAATCCGGCTGGGGCCGCCATGCCATCCGCTCGTCCGACGGCGCGGACAGCCACAACCTGTTCGGCATCAAGGCCGGCAGCAGCTGGCGGCAGGATGTCGTGAACGCACGCACGAGCGAACATGTGGATGGCGAGGACGTGTCGATCGACGCCGCGTTCCGCTGCTACCCGGACACCGCGTCCGCCTTCCGGGACTACACGCGCCTGCTCGTCGACAACCCGCGCTATGCCGGCGCCCTGAACGCCGGTGGCAATGCCAGGGCTTTCGCCGACGGCCTTGCACGCGGCGGCTACGCCACGGATCCGGCCTATGCAGACAAGCTGGTCAGGCTGGCGTCGCAGATCCGCACGAACGACTACTGACCGCCGCCCGCCGGCTCGACCTCGCCGATGCCGGTGACGCGGGCCCGCAGCACCTTGCCCGACGACAGATTGCGTACGCGTACGATGTCGTCGGCGGCACCCGAATCAAGTACCTCGCCACCCATCTGTACTTCGATGCCGTCCTTGCGCGCGACGATGCGCACCGGGTCGCCGCGATGCACCAGGACCGCGGCCGTCAGATAGCGCTTGCGCAGCACGTCGCCACTGCGCAGCGTCCGGCGTCCGGCCATGCCGATTACGTCGGCCGGGTCGGCGTAGTAATCCGCGATGCCTGTGATGTCGCGCTGTTCGACGATGACGTCGCTGTCGGCGAGCGCCTGGCGCGCCGGCAGATCGGTCGCCGCAACGACGACATCCGCGGCGATGCGCGCACGTGCCTGCACCTTTCTGCTCCACCCCTCGCCGCCCCTGCAAGTCGCGATGAAACGCATGCGCAGCGGTGATCTGACGTCCTGCGCGACGATGTCGATTTTCCCCGCGCACGGCGGCGGCGCGCGGTAGGGGGCCTTCACCGTCACGCTGATGCGTGCGTTCGCAAGACCGTCGCGTTCGGCCTGCTCCTCGAGCAGCGCCTGGGCGGCCTCCTGTACCTGTCCCAGCATTTGCGCCGAGCCGTCCGCGAGCGCCGGCAACGGCAGCAGCGCAAGGGCGGCGGCAGCGATCCGCGCGCGATATCGCGGCGCGACCGGAGTCCGAAAGTGCATCAATGATTCTCCTGATTCTGGCGCCACGGTAACAGCAATGCCGGCGTGCGAAAAATCCGCACCTGGAGCCTCAAGTCTGACCGTGAATTGTCGATGGTGTCCATGAACTGTACGCATACGCTTAGGAGCTTCACATGGCTATCGATTTCGGAAAGGCGCTGGGTGTGCATGAGCAGGCCCTGGCAGTGCGCGCCGAGCGCACCCGGGTGATTGCGGAAAACATCGCCAATCAGAACACGCCGGGGTACCAGGCGCGTGATCTGGACTTCTCGGCCGCGCTGCACGAGGCGGCAGAGGACGGGACGGGCGGCCTGTCGCTGAGCACCGGCGATGTGGAGAAACTCTATCGCGTGCCCTACCACGCGTCGCAGGACGGCAACACGGTGGAGCTGGGGGTCGAACAGGCCAGCTTCTCGCAGAACACGTCCGACTTCCAGGTCAGTCTGACCTTCATCAACATGAAACTGAGGGGGCTGGCGAAAGTCATCGCCGGACAATGACCATGTCTTTCAGGGATATCACCCAGATTGCGGGCTCGGCCATGGCCGCGCAGACCGTCCGCCTGAACACCATATCGAGCAACCTTGCCAACGCGCACTCCGCGGCCGGTACCGAGGAGGGCGCCTATCGCGCACGCAAGCCGGTGTTTGCCACGCTGGTCGGCGGCGAGGACGTGGGCGGTGGCCCGGCCGTTGCCGGGCGCGTGCAGGTGCTTGACGTCGTCGAAAGCACCGAGCCGCTGCGCGAGGTGTACGAACCGGACAACCCGATGGCCGACGAGAGCGGGATGGTTTTCTACTCGAACGTGAATTCAGTGGCCGAGATGACGGACATGATGTCCGCGTCGCGCGCCTTCGAAACCAATGTGGAGGTCCTTGGCCGCGTCAAGTCGATGCAGCAGGCCCTTCTGAAGCTTGGAGAAGGGTAAGTCCATGGAAACCAGCTCCGTCCTCAATAGCGGCACGCAGGATACGGCCTCCGACACGATGCAGGCGATCGCCGGTTCGGAAGGCAGCATCAGCGATCTGTTCACCACGCTTCTGGTGGCGCAGATCCGCAATCAGAACCCGCTCGAACCGACCGATCCGAGCGACTTCGTCAATCAGCTCACGCAGCTGAGCCAGGTGGAGTCGCTGCAGTCGCTGGCGCAGCAGACCGGCGCCAACGCCGCAATCCTCGGCAGCCTGCAGGTGCTCGCGCTGGGTGCTCAGGTCGGCTCCGAAATCATGGTCAACACCAGTTCGTTCAACGTCGGAAGCGAGGCGGTCCGCGGCGTCTTCACGCTGGAGTCGTCGAGTGCGAAGACGACGATGGTGCTGACCGGACCGGACGGCGTCGACCGGCGCATCGACCTGGGCACGCACGCCGCGGGCGAGGTCGATTTCGTCGTCGATCCGGCCGAGCTCGGCCTGCCCGCCGGCGCCTACACGATGAAGATCGAAACCGAAACGGGCGAAACACCGCTCACCGAGATCGCCGGGCGTCTCGTCAGCGTGCGCATGGCCGGCTCGGGCGACGTGGCGCTGAACATTTCGGGACTCGGGGAAGTGTCTCCGTCATACATCACGCGTTTCAACGGCCGTACGGCCACCTCGGTCAACTGAAAGAAAGGGCTTCGTCCATGAGTTACGAAATTGCGCTGTCCGGCATCAATGCGATCAACACCCAGCTGGAGACCATCAGCAACAACATCGCCAACACCGGCACCTACGGCTTCAAGGCCAGCCGTGCCAACTTTGCGGCGATGTATGCCGGCACCCAGCCGACCGGCGTGGAAGTGTCTTCACTGACGCAGAGCATCGACATCGGCGGCAGCGTGCTGACGACCGGACGCGGGCTCGACGCCGCGATCCAGGGGCGCGGCTTCTTCGTGACGCGCGACAGTTCGGGGGCGTCGATGTACAGCCGCGTGGGCATCTTCTCGACCGACAAGGACGGCTACATCGTCGACTCCTTCCAGCGTCGCGTGCAGGGCTACGAAATGCTGCCCGGCAGCACCACGCTCGGTGCGATGGGTGACCTGAAGGTGCCGGCCGGCCAGATTCCGGCGAAGCCAAGCGACACCATGCAGTACGTCGGCAACATGTCGGCCGACTGGGCGGCGCCGGCTGCCGCGCCATTCGACCCGGCCAACCCGCTGACCTTCAACAGTTCGCAGGTCGCTGTCGCGTATGACTCGCTCGGCGGCAAGCACAGCGTCGGCCAGTATTTCGTGAAGTCCGGGGTCAATCAGGTGACGGCCCACTACACCTTCGACGGCGCGGTGCTGCCGACGACGACGGTGCTCGACTTCAATACGTCGGGCGCGCTGGTGTCGCCGGCCGCGCCGGTCGCGCTGGCGCTGGGCACGCCTGCCGGTGCTGCGGCGCTGTCGGTGGCGCTGGACTACACCGGCACGACGCAGTTCGGCGGCGATGCCACGGTGCGAGTGAATTCGGCGAACGGCTATGCCTCCGGCACGATGATCGGTGTGCGCCTTTCCGACGACGGTTCGGTCATCGCGCAGTACAGCAACAACCAGAAGGAAGCGGTCGGGCGCGTCGCGCTGGCGGTGTTCCCGGACGAAGCGTCGCTGGTTCCGGTGAGCGACACCAGCTGGACCAGTTCGTCCGAATCGGGCGAGCCGCTCTACTTCACACCGGGCACCGGCATGGCCGGCTCGCTGTCGGGCGGCGCGCTCGAACAGTCGAACGTCGACATGACCTCCGAACTGGTCGGCCTGATGTCCGCGCAGCGCAACTACCAGGCGAACAGCAAGGTGATCTCGACACAGACCGAGATGATGCAGGCGCTGATGCAGGCGCTGTGACCGGGCGACAGTCATGGATGCACTGATCTATACCGCGATGAGCGGCGCCGAGCGGGCGCTGCACGCGCAGCAGGTTCGCGCGAACAACCTCGCCAACGCCGACACGCCGGGCTTTCGCGCCGACCTCGAAATTTCGGTCAGCGAGGCGGTCCGGGGTTACGGCTACGACGCCCGCCACATGGGCCGGCTGCAGGCAGACACGCTGTCGACGCGCCAGGGACCGATGCAGCAGACGGATCGAGACCTCGACGTGGCGATCGCCGGTGACGGCTTTCTGGCCGTGCAGTGGGGCGAGGGCGAAGCCTACACACGTGCCGGCGCGCTGACGGTGGACCCGGAGGGCACGCTGACGGTGAACGGCCGTCCGGTCATGGGCGAGGGCGGTCCCATCGTGCTGCCGCCGTATTCGCAACTGGCGATCGGCGAGGACGGAACCATTTCCGTACGCCCGCCCGGGCAGCCGCAGATGCAGGTGGTCGAGCGGCTGAAGCTGGTGCGACCGGACGCGGCGGACATCGTGAAGAACGAAGCCGGCCTGATCGTCAGCCGCACCCAGGCCGATTTGCCCGCCGATCCGGATGTGCGCGTGCGCTCGGGTTTCCTGGAAGGCAGCAACGTGTCCGCCGTCGAGGAAATGGTTGCGACGATGACGCTGAACCGCGAATTTGAAATGCAGATGAAGCTGTACAAGGCAGCCGATTCGATGGCCGAGACGGGCAACCGCCTGATCCGCGAGTAAACGGCGAACCTGCCGGCAAAGGAGAAACGACATGAATCCCGCAATGTGGATCAGCAAGACAGGTGTGCAGGCGCAGGACGCGAAGCTGCAGGCGATCGCGAACAACCTCGCGAACGTGAACACCGTCGGCTTCAAGCGTGACCGCGTGCTGTTCGAAGACCTGTTCTATCAGATCGAACGGGAACCGGGCGCGCAGCGCGACGACAACACGGTGACGCCGGGCGGCGTTCAGCTGGGCACGGGTACACGCCTGGTCGGCACCCAGAAGGTGTTCACTACGGGCAACCTGCAGACGACCGGACAGGCGCTCGATGTGGCCATCTCCGGCATGGGCTTCCTGCAGGTGCAGCGTCCGAACGGCGACGTGGCCTACACGCGCGCCGGCCAGCTTCAGAAGAACGCGGAGGGCCTGCTGGTGACGGCACAGGGCCTGCCCATCATTCCGGAAATCAACATTCCGCAGAACGCCACGTCGATCACCATCGGCGACAACGGCATGGTGTCCGTGTCGGTGCCGGGTTCGGCAGCACCGCAGGAAGTCGGCCAGCTCACGCTGGCGAGCTTCGTGAATCCGGGCGGTCTGCTCGCCATGGGCGACAACCTGTTCCAGGAAACGGCCGCCAGCGGCGTGCCGACCGAAGGCAATCCGGGAGAGGAAGGCCTGGGCAAGCTCAAGCAGGGCGCGCTCGAAGGCTCGAACGTGCAGGTGGTCGAGGAGATGGTCGACATGATCGCCGCGCAGCGCACCTACGAAATGAACACCAAGGTGTTGTCCGCCGCCGACAACATGATGCAGTACCTCGCGCAGGCCGTACGCTGATGTCGCGCGCCGTCCGTTGCCTCGCGCTGCTGCTGCCGCTGTCGCTCACGGCGTGCGCCGGCCTGCAGCAGAAGCCGCCCCCTGTGTCCGAACTCGACCGGTTGCCGCCTCCGGTGCAGCCGACGCTGGCCGGTTCCGGCGGCGGCGTGTTCCAGACCGCGTCCGCGTGGTCGCTGACGTCGGACAGCCGTGCCTTTCGCATCGGTGACGTGGTGACCGTCGTGCTGCAGGAGACGACGCAGGCGAGCAAGACGGCGGGTACGTCGTTCGGCAAGAAAAGCGGCGTTTCGATCGAGCCGACGGTGATCGCCGGCGAGCGCTTCAAGACCGACGCCAGCGTCAGCGCCGATCGCGACTTCAGCGGCAACTCATCCAGTTCGCAGCAGAACCGCCTGCAGGGTTCCATCACCGTCATCGTGCACGAGGTGCTGCCCAACGCACTGCTGCGTGTCAGCGGCGAAAAGACGCTGTACCTGAACCAGGGCGAGGAAACGGTGCGCCTGCAAGGTTATGTGCGCGCGTCCGACATCAGCTCGGACAACAGCGTGTCCTCGCAGCGCATTGCCAACGCGCGCATTTCCTATTCCGGCGAAGGTGTACTTGCGGACGCAAACAGCCCCGGCTGGTTGCTGCGCTTCTTCGTCGGCGCCTTGATGCCATTCTAGGGCCATGCCAATGATTGAAGTTCGCCGGATTCTTGCCGTGCTGTCGTGCCTCGCGGCCTGCGTGGCCGTCGCCGCACCGAAGGCGCCCGCCTCGCGGCTGGCGCCCGCCACCGTCGCCGCGGACATGCGGCCCTTGCGCAATCTCGTGAATATCGAGGGCGTGCGCGAGAACCAGCTCATCGGTTTCGGCCTCGTGGTCGGCCTGCACGGCACCGGAGACAGCACGCAGGTGAAGTCGACCGGGCAGTCGGTGTCCAACATGCTCAAGCAGTTCGGCCTGAAGCTGCCGGAGGGCACTCAAAGCCGCAGCAAGAACGTGGCGACGGTCATGATCAGCGCCACCTTTCCTCCCGGCTACCGCAAGGGGCAGAGCATCGACGTGACGGTGTCGTCGCTCGGTGACTCGAAGAGCCTGCGCGGCGGCACCCTGTTGCTGTCGCAGCTGCGCGCCGCGGACGGCGAAATCTATGCGCTGGCGCAGGGCAATCTGGTGGTCGGCGGGCTGAGCGCGAGCGGCAACAGCGGCTCCAGCGTGACGATCAACACGCCGACGTCGGGCCGCATCCCGAACGGCGCGACGATAGAGCGCGAGATCGCGACCGACTTCAGCGACGGGCCGACGGTACAGCTCAGCCTGATACGACCGGATTTCCGTACCGCCACGAACATCGTGGAAACGATCAACAAGCGCTTCGGCCAGATCGCGTCGGCGCGCGGAGCCACCGCGATCGACGTTGCGGCACCCGTCGATCCGACGCAGCGCGTCGCCTTCGTGGCCGAACTCGAAGCGCTGCAGGTGGCACTCGGGCAGGCGCGTCCGCGCGTCGTGTTCAATTCGCGCACCGGCACCGTCGTCATCGCCGAAGGCGTGACCGTGCGCGCGGCGGCGGTGTCGCACGGCGCGCTGAAGGTCATCATTTCCGAAGATTCCAGCGTGAGCCAGCCGGGACCGCTGAGCCGTGGCGAGACGGCGGTGACGCCGCGCTCGCAGGTCGACGTCCAGCAGGGTGACGGGCGCATGTTCAACTGGCCTGCCGGCGCGAAGCTGCAGACCATCATCGACACCGTCAACAGCATCGGCGCAACCCCCGACGACATCATGGCCATCCTGCAGGCGCTGGACCAGGCCGGTGCCATCGACGGCGAACTGATCGTGATCTGACCATGGATGCCCTCGACCCGAAAATGCCGCCTGTCGGCCTGACGATGGGAGCGGCGCCCGAGGACGCACCGGTGGCGGCACGCGCTCCGGCGATCGATCCGGAATACCTGACGCAGGCGACCGAAGCGGCCGAGAAATTCGAGAGCTTCTTCATCGCCGAGACGTTGCGCCAGATGCGCCGCAGCACGCGCGAGATGGCGAGCGAAGACAGCGTGTTCAACAACCGCGTGAATGAAGACATGCTGGATCTGGCCGACACGCTGGTCGCCGACACGATGGCGTCGCAGCGCGCCTTCGGCATCGCCGACGTGCTGCTGCGCCAGCTCGTGCCGGAATCGGTCGATGCGCCGTCCGGATTTAAGGTGACGTCACCCGCGGTCGCCAGTAAGCCATAGAAGCGGGCCTGTCGCCCGTCCTGCCAACCACTGCATTCGAGACCCCCATGAGCATCATCAACAATGGATTGAGCGGTTCGATAGCCGCGCAGGCCGCGCTCAGCGCGGCGAGCCAGAATATCGCCAACGTCATGACGCCGGGTTACACGCGCCAGGGCGCCGTGCTGGCCTCGGTGCAACCGCTGCAAAGCGGCACGAAGTCGGCCGGCAGCGGCGTGGCGGTGTCGTCTCTGATGCGTTTCAGCGATGACTACAAGAACATGCAGATGTGGCGTGCCGCGTCCGAGCTGTCCAGCCGCTCGACCGTGCAGCCCTATCTCGACCAGCTCGAACAGGTGATGGGCGACGATTCGTCAGGCATCAACAACGGGCTGGACGGCTTTTTCAGCGCGCTCAACGCGGCCAGCGTCGAGCCCAGCTCGGTACCGCTGCGCGCGCAGGTGATCAACGCGGCCGACGCGCTGGCGCAGCGCTTCAACAGCCTGACGACGGTGCTGGCCAACCAGCGCTCCGCAGTGGCGCAGCAGCGCACGTCGCTGGCGGCGCAGATCAACACCACGACGACGCAGATCGCCGACCTGAACAAGCGCATCTCGCTTGCCGAAGCGTCGGGTGTGAACGCGTCCGGCCTCATCGATGCGCGTGACTCCGCCATCGACTCGCTCGCCGGGCACGTGGCCATCCAGGTGGTCGACGACGCCAGCGGCGCGCGCAACGTGTCGCTCAAGAGCGGCCAGCCGCTCGTCGTCGGCAGCACTGCGTCGCGCCTCGAGGTGACGGACAACGCAAGCGGCACGCAGACGCTGAGCCTGCATTTCGCCAACGAAGTGTTTGCCGTGCGTGACGACAACCTGGGCGGACAGCTCGGCGGGCTGGCCGATTTCGAGTACGGCATCCTGGCGCCGCTGCGCCAGTCGATCAGCGACATCGCATCCGAGGTGTCGACGCTGATGAATACCCAGCTGACGGCCGGCTACGCGCTGGACGGCTCGCCCGGCAGCGCTCTGTTCGTGTTCGATCCGTCCAGCTCGACGTCGCTGCTGTCGGTGACAGCGGGCGTGTTGCCTCAGGACCTCGGCTTCTCGTCCGATCCGTCCAAGCCGGGCAACAGCGATAACCTGCTGGCGATGATCGAACTGAAGAACCAGTCGATCAACGTCACGTCGCTCGGCGCCGTGCGCATCGGCGACGCGCACACGCAGCTGATCGGCCGCCTGGGCATGGACAGCCAGCAGAACCGGGCGCTGATGGCCACCGCAACCACGGTGCGCAACCAGGCCGAGGAGAGCTGGAAGTCGACCAGCGGCGTGAACAACGATGAAGAAGCGGTGAACCTGATCCAGTTCCAGCAGATGTATCAGGCAAACATGAAAGTCATTGCCGTTGCCAACGAGCTGTTCGACAGCACGCTGGCCATGATGCGCTGAGGAGACGGACATGCGAGTCGCAAGCACCCAGTACCACGCAACGATGAACACCGCCCTGCAGGACGCGAACACGCGCCTGTCGGGCATCCTGCAGCAGATGTCGAACGGCATGCGCGTGCAGCGGCCGTCGGACGACCCGATCGCCAGCGTGCGCATCGCGCGCCTGACGCGAGAGGAAGCCGCGCTCGACCAGTATCTGCAGAACATCGGTGCGCTGCGCAGCCGGCTGCAGCAGAACGAGTCGGTGCTCGACGGCATGAGCCGCGACATCGTGCAGGCGCGCGACCTGATGGTGTGGGCCGCCGACGGCGCCAACACGACGCAGGACCTGCAGGCCATGAGCGCATCACTGGTCGCGCTGCGCGACAGCCTGACCTATTCCGCCAACAGCATCGATCAGGAAGGGCGCTACCTGTTCTCCGGCACGGCGACGGCGACGGCGCCGATCGCGTATGCCGGAGCGGCCGCCGTCGGCACGCGCTTCAGTTTCGCCGGCAACACCGATGAACAGCGTGTCGTCGTCGGCAGCGGCGTAACGCAGATCGCCAACACGACGCTGCAGGAAATGACGGACGTGCTGAACCATCTGGATCTGGCCATCGACGCGCTGCAGACACCGGGTGCGACCGCCAATGACCCGGCGATTCGCGCCGTGCTCGTCAATACCCTCAACGGTCTGGACACCGGACTCGACGCGGTGAGCGCCAAGATCGCCCGCCTGGGCGGTGCGCAGACGACGCTCGAGACGCTGGAAACCAATCATGCGAACGTCAGCCTGTCGAACAAGCAGGCCATGATCACCTTCGGCCAGCTCGACTACGGCGATGCGGCGGTCAAGCTCAACGGCTACACGACCGCGGTGCAGGCCACGCAGAAGGCCTATGCCAAGGTGAGTGCCCTGTCGCTGTTCGACGTCGTCTGACCGGGCGCCAGGGACGACATGCAGATCAACGCACAGCTTCCGGCCGCGACGTCGGTCGACGCCGTCGGGCGCGACCGGGTGCCGTCGCGCGGACGTGCGTCCGCGACCGGACCGGTTCGCGCGGCGGACAGTGCCGTACGGCAGGCGCAGTGGCGTGACTACAGCCGGACGCTGCCGGGCGGCGCCGGACTGAGCGTCTGGCAACCGCAGTTCAACGCCGAAGCGAGCCGGACGCAGATGGCGGCGGGCTTTCTTGCGCGGGGCATCAGCCGGCTGGGCGCGCTCGAGTCGGCGCTGAGCCACCAGATTCCGACCGGCACGGCGGATCCGGCATTGCAGCGACGTACCGCCGAATTCGCCGAACTGTGGCGCAGCCGGAACGCGCAGACGGGCGGCAGCGTGGGTCCTGCGCTGGAATTCGATGCGGCGGTGCCGGCGCGCCGGGCGTTTTCGATACGCGGCGTCGACATCCGCTCGATGCAGGCCGGCGACAGCGAAATCCTGACCTTCTCGTTCGCCGACAGCCGGGTCGCGTCGGTGGCGCTGGAGCCGGACCTCGCGGACGCGGAGATCGTGCGCCGCTTCGACCATGCGCTTGCGCCTGCGGGCGTGCGTGCGGCTGCCGACGGGCAGGGCGGCCTGACGTTCAGCGTTGCCGAATCCGCGTGGCCGGCCGTGCGGGACGCGCTCGCGATGCGCGGTGGCGGCATTCGCTGGCCGACCGGGCAGTTCAGCCGCGTGCAGTCGGTCGCCGTGCCCGACGCCATCGAGCCGGCCCGCTGGTCGGTCGATAGCGCGGAAGACATGCGTTCGACATTGCAGCAGGCGGTGCGCGCACGCGATGCATTCTCGCAGGCGAAGCGTCGCGTCGACAGTGCGCTGGCCGATATTTCACGCAGCATCGATGCTGCCCGACCGCGCAATGATGCGGGCAGGGCAGCCAGTTTTGCCCAGAGTTTCCGGGCACTTGGCGAGGCGCCGGACTACCGGACGCTGACCCAGTTCTCGGCGGCTCTGGCCGGTATTCGGCGTGAGCGCGTGCAAACGCTGCTCAAGTTTCCTAATATGGACAATGCCACGCAGCAGCAGCGTTGATGTCGTGCCAGGACCCCGCATGACATCGAGTGCAGACAAACGCCAGAGCCATGAGCCCTGACGTGACCGCAAATTTGAGGAGCTTGCGGTGTTGCATTGGCGGGGATGCGGCAATGTCGTCACATCCTGGGACCGGGTGGTCTGGACTGTACCGTACAGTTATGCACAACAAAAATACATGCGTGGCCCCGGAGAAGCGTGCCCGGATCCGCGACCCCGAGAGCAAGGGGCGATTTCGTCAGCAACTGCTCGCCGAAGCCAAGAATCTGTATCAAAGCAGCGGTTACGAGGCAGTGTCGGTGCGCGCGGTCACGAAGGCGGCAGGCATATCGCCGATGGCCTTCTACGGTTACTTCGTCAGCAAACAGGATCTCGTCAAGCACATCTGGCTTGATTTCTTCAGCGAGCTTTTCGAGCATCTGGAAAAGGCCGGACGCGGCAAGCGTTCGCCGGTCGAGGTATTGACGGCGCATGTCGACGCCTACATCGAATACTGGGTCGCCCACCCGGACCGCTACCGGATGGTCTACCTGTCGTCAGGCACGGACAGCGAAACGGCGAGCATCCGGTTCGACGAGGGCGACGTCATCGCCTATCAGTTGCTGATGCTCACGCGCCAGCGCATCGCCGCCTGTGCCAGCGGGCGTCCGATCGCCGACGAGCAGGTACGCATGCAGACCGACATGCTGTTCATCAAGTCGCTCGGCTATCTGCACGGCGTGCTGACCGTCGGGCGCTATCCGTTCGAGGATATTGATGCCCTGAAGGACAGTCTGGTCAGCGACATCGTCAGCAACATCACGCGCGCGATCCAGTAGTTGCGCGCGGCTCACCCGGCCGGCATTTGCTTGCCGGACTGACTTCGCCGGGCGGTTCACGACGGATCTCCCGTTTGATTGCCCAGCGCGCGTTCGATGCAGCGGATGATGTCCGTGTCCTGAAAGCTTGCACAGGAATCCCGCCGCGCCGATGGCCCGGGCCCGGTGCTCGTGGCCTTGCTGTGCATACGCCGTCATGAATATGACGGGCATGACGAGCTTGCGTGCGCGCAGAGCTTCGAACAGGGCGACACCATTCATGTCGGGCATCTGAACGTCGGTGATCACGCAGGCAACGCGGGACAGCGCGGTGCTCTGCAGCAGTGCGGATCCGCTGCCGCAGAGTTCGACGGCGAAATCGAAGGCACGCAGCAATTGCCCCGTCGCCTGCCTGACCGACGCGTCATCATCAACCACTGCTGTCAATTGCCGGACCGTCACGCGTGCTCCTCGAATGCCATGCTGCGATGCCGGCCACCTGCCCAGGCGTCCGTTGCTTGCGTCAAGGTTACGTCCACGTTACGCGCCGCCCAATCATATGCGGGTATTGCGTGACGTCAGCCCGTGGTGTCGTCGGAAGAAACGCTGCTCGACGCGCCCGGCGCGGTTGCCGTGCTCGACCTCTCCGGGCGCCTGTTCGGACGCGCGCGTGCCATGGCGTCGCTCGGTGCCGTGTTCGCGCGGGTGCGGGAGCACGCGTAGTCCGAACGGGTCCTCGTCTCCGGTGGCGCCCGCAGTGGCAAGTCCGCGCTCTTGCGCGAGGCCGAGGGCAAGAGCGCGGGTGGGCGCGGGCAAGAGCGACCAGCTGCAGCGCGACACACCATATGCGCCGGTGGCGCAGGCGATCCGATCGATGACGATGAACCTGCTCGGCGAGAGCGAGGTGTCGCTGGCCGCGATGCGGAGCCGATGGGCTGACGCGCTGGCCGGCCAGGGCAGGGCGCTCGTGGACTGGTCCCGGAGGTCGGGCACTGCTCGGCCACACCTTGCCACTGTCCGATGTGCCGGTCATGCAGCCGCAGGAACGGCTGGAGAACGCGCTTCTGCGGACCTTCGCCGCGTTCGCCGAAGACGGCCGCCCGACGGCGCTGTTCATTGATGACCTGCAGTGGGCCGATGCGTCAACGCTCGCGCTGCTCGATGCCGTCGCCGCGCAGCTGCCCGCCAACGTGCTGACCATCGGCGCCTGCAGGGACAACGAACCGGCGACGTTGCGGCACCTGTCGCGTGCCCGCAGCGCCAACCGCCAGCACGCCATTCCGTTCTCCCGCATACGGGTAAAGCCGCGCGGGGTGCGGGATCTTGGCGAGCTCGTCGCCGCTGCGCTGGACGAGGCGCCGTCGCGGGTCGGCCGGCTGGTGCGGGCCGTGCACGTCAAGACGGGCGGAACCCCGTTCTTTTCCACCCAGCTGCTGCGCGCCCTTGTCGATGACGTCGTACTCAGCCATGCCGGCGACAGGGCCGGCTGGCAGTGGGACGACACAGACGTTGCGCACCGCGGCTATTCCGGCAACGTGATCGACCTGATGATCCGGCGCCTCGGCCGCCTGCCCACGGCGGGCACCGAGCTGCTGCAGTAGCTCGCGTGCGTGGGCATCCGCTGTGACGAAACGCTGCTGGGCCATATCGCGGAGATTGAGCCGCGTCCGGTGCGCCAACGCCTGCCGTCCTTCATCGAAGCGGGCCTGCTGATCCGCGGGCCCCGCGGCTATGCTTTCCTGCACGACCGGGTGCTGGAATCCGCCTGCTTGCTGATCGACGTCGCGCAGCGCCCGCGCGGATTGCCTGCATCATGATCAGGACGATCTCGCCGAATACGCGTTCGAAATCTGCAACGAGATCGAGCGGGCCGCCGGGCACGACCTGACGCAGGCCGAGCGCGGCGCCTTCGTGCACGCGCTGATCGTGGCCGTCCGGCGCGCCAAGGGCGCGGCCGCCATCGTTCCGGCGACCCGTTACACGGAGATGGCGGCCAGCCTGACGGACGCGTCCTGGTGGACGTCCTGCTATCCGCTCGCCCACGTCGTCGGCCTGTTGCGCTGCGAATGCCTGCTCACGCGCGCGGACCTCGGCAGTGCCTGTCGCGAGATCGACGCGCTGCTCGCGCGCAACATGCCGCCGGAGGATCGTGCGGCGGTGCTTCGCCTGAAGGCCGTCCTGCGGACGGTTCACTCGGACTATGAAGGCGCGATCACGCATCCCTTTCCGGTCTGGCGCCGCCGGGCGTGCAACTGGAGCGTGGCGGGCCGTGTCCGGCTCGAATGCGGGAGGCATACGACGCCGTCAAACGGGCGCAGGGGGCACGCTCCATCGACAGCCTGGGCATCAGCCGGCGCACAGGACCGGAGGATACGCGCCGTCATGGGCGTGCAGTCGACGCTGATCTCGTCATTTTTCGTCACCGACGGCATCAGCTTCCTGCATGTGGCGAAGCTGGTCGAGCCGACGCTGGAACATGGTGCGACGCCGGAATCACCCTACGGCCTGTCGTACGGGTTCGCGGCCATGGCGCTGATCGACCATCACGGCCATGAGGCCGATCGCATCGCGACGCTGCTTGCCATCGATCAGGTCAGCTGCTGGACGCAACCGCTCGCGTATGCCCTCGGGCGCGCGCAGCGTGCCGTCACGCAGGGGCTGGCGTCCGGCGACGTCGGTATGGCGTGCTACGCGCGCAACCACATCGCGTCCGACCGGCTCGCCATGGGCCTTGCAATCTGCCGCTCCCTCATCGAAGGTCACGGCGGCACGCTGGACATGCGGCCGTGCGACGCCGGCGGCAGCGAATTCGTGTTCCGCTTGCCGGTGCCCGCCGCACCGGCGTCACGCAGCGAGTCAGTCGCGCCCCAGGCACGAATGTGACGCCGAAGCAGTCCATGCGGCCCGACGGGTGGCATGGACCGGCCTGCAGCGGCGTGGAAGGGTGTGAGGTGCGCGTGGGCCGCGAGTGCCTCGCGGGCGATTCGTATTCGCGTTCCTGACGTCGTTGCAGGGCCGACGGGGCGGCTTCAGCCTGCGGCAAGGGGCGCCTGTGGCTTCAGACTCCTGCTGAGCGCGAGTTTGCGCACGATGGACGAGAATGAACGCATCTGGGCGCCCTGTGGCTTGCTTCCGCGGCGCCAGAGTATTCCGGGCGTCCGTATCGGCGTCGGGCTTTCAAGCAGCACCACCTTCAGTCCCGAGCGGGATGTGACCGCATTGGCGGCAACGATGGAGGCGACCATCGTACGGCCGACAAGACCGAGCATCGGCGCGATGGTATTCATTTCCGCAACCACTTGCGGTTCGGCGCCACAGGCACGGAAGCACTCGTCGAGCATTGCGCGGGTCGCGAATTCAGTGGGCAGCAGTACGAGTTGCTGTCGATGCAGTTCCACCAGCCGTATGCGCTTCCTGTTGGCGAGGGGGTGCCGTTCCGAGACGACAAGAACCATTTCTTCGTTGTAGAGCGGTTCGAACCACAATTCGTCCGGCGTGCCGGGGCGGTAGGCAATACCGAGATCCAGTTCTCCCGATTTGACCTTCGCGCTGATTCCGTCCGCCGAAAGCTCTTCAACCACGATGCGCGCTGTCGGGTGCCGGGTCAGGAAGGTTGCGACGCACTCTGGAATGAAGCCCAGGTTGAAGGTGTGAGTGGCGCCAACCCGGACCTCGCCAATCAGGTCTTCGGCGGATTCCTTCAGTGCTCCGATTCCCTGGTCAACGGCGCCCAGCGCCTGATTGGCGTAGTCGAGGAAAAGTTCGCCAGCGTCGGTCAGCATGACCCTCTTGCCTACCCGCTCGAACAGTTGCTTGTCGAGTTCGTCCTCCAGTTGCCGTATCTGGTGAGAAAGCGTCGACTGGGTGACGTGAACGCGTTCTGCCGCGCGTGTGAAGTTGAGGCACTCCGCCAGCGTGACGAAGTATCTGAGGTGCCTGAGTTCCATCTGGAATGGATCCAATATATCAATCGATACCGTCGATGATAACCATGAAAATTCATCATTTCTATATCTTCTGACGGCTCGCTATCCTCGCCTCATCAAAACAGTTTCTGCTCCGGCACCGGAAGCAGGGCGACAAGAGGCAGGAGGAGATCTGATGATGGATCAAGAGGATGGCGACCTTACGCGGGCCGCGCTTGCCCGGCTGGACGAGTGTGACGACGTGCGTTTCAAGCGGGTCATGGTGTCGCTGATCGGACATCTTCACGCCTTCGTCCGCGAGGTCGACCTGACGACCGAGGAGTGGATTGCCGCCATCGATTTCCTGACAGCGACAGGTCAGTGCTGCACCGCCCAGCGCCAGGAATTCATCCTGCTTTCGGACACGCTCGGTGTCTCGATGCTGGTGGTTACGCAGGATCAGGCGCGTCAGAAGGGCGCCGGCAACGGTGCGGCCGCGGCGACGGAAGCCACGGTGCAGGGTCCTTACTACTGGGACGGGGCGCGGGACTTTCCGCTTGGCCACGACATTGGTGAAGGCGTGCCGGGTGAGGCGACGTTCTACTCCGGTCGCGTTACCGATACCGAAGGCGCACCGGTTGTTGGAGCGTTGCTCGATGTCTGGTCCGGTGACGGAGAGGGTGTCTATGACATGCAGATTAATGGGCAAAGCGAAATGCTGGCCCGCGGGCGGTTCCGCACGGACGATCAGGGGCGTTACTGGTTCTGGTCGATCCGCCCGGGTTACTACCCTGTGCCGATGGACGGGCCGGTGGGTCGCATGCTCGAACGGATGGGACGTCATCCGAATCGCCCCGGGCACATCCACATGAAAGTCGTTGCCGACGGGTTCGTGCCGGTCACGACCCATCTTTTCGTCGGGGACAGCCCCTATCTCGATTCCGACGCGGTGTTCGGGGTGCGCGAAAGCCTCGTCGTCGACTTCGAGGAACACGCGCCGGGTGAGGCACCTGATGGACGCGTGATGCCTTCGCGTTACTGGTCGGCCCACTATGACTTTCGCCTTGCGCCCTCCCGCGCCTGACGCAATGAATCCGCAAGCACGGACTCTTTCAAGGAACACGACATGAAAATCGGCAAAGAGGTCATTCCGAGGACCGCAATATCCACGTCGGATGAAAGCTCGATCACGGTTCGCGGAGCCGACCTGTGCTCCGGGCTCATCGGCCGGATTTCATTTACCGACTACTTCCATCTTCTCGTCACCGGTCGCGCCGCGTCGCCCGCCGTGACAGCGATCCTCGACGCCACGCTGGTAGCGATCGCCGAACATGGGCTGGTGCCCAGCGTCCAGGCCAGCCGCATGACGCTGGCCGCGGCGCCGGACGCCTTCCAGGGCGCCGTTGCGGCAGGGATTCTTGGCTGTGGCTCGGTCATTCTCGGTGCTTCGGAAGATGCCGGACGGCTGTTCGTCGAGATTGATGCCCGGGCAACGGACGGTGACATCGATGCGGCGGCGCTCGCGGTCGTGCGCAGCCATCGCGAGGCCCGCCGACCGATTCCGGGCTACGGACATCCCCTGCACAAGGCGCGCGACCCGCGCGTCGATGCATTGTTTGCGGTTGCGCGCGATCAGGCCATCAACCTGCGCTTCGTGGACATCGCCGAAGCGGTTGAACGGGTCATTCCCGACGTCGTCGGCAAGGACCTGAAACTGAACGTGTCGGCGGCCATCCCGGCACTCCTTCTCGGTGTCGGCTTTCCGCTGGAGGCGCTCAGGGGAGTGCCCATTCTCGCCCGCACGGCGGGGCTGATCGCGCATCTGACAGAGGAGCTGCAGCGCTCGATCGGCTTTGCGCTGTCCTATCAGGCAACCCGCGATGCCGTGTTCGACGGCAGCCCGGCCCCGGACCCGGCTGCGGGAAGCGGACGATGAGTGCGGTTCTTGACGGCGTCCGGGTGGTCGAGCAGGGGACGTTCATCACGGGCCCCGCGGCGGGGATGATTCTCGGCGACATGGGGGCCGACGTCATCAAGGTCGAGCAGCCGGGTTCCGGCGATCCGTTCCGTGCCCACGGAGGCGGGCTGTACAGCCCGCATTTCCAGACCTACAACCGCAACAAGAGAAGCATCGCGCTGGACACGAAGCAGGCGGCGGATCGGGAAGTGTTCGATGACCTGATCCGCAACGCCGACGTGTATATCCAGAACTTCCGGCCCGGCGCGGCCGACCGGCTTGGCGCCAGCGAGGAACGTCTGCGGACGCTCAACCCGCGTCTCGTCTATTGTGCGATCAGCGGTTTCGGACAGACCGGCCCGGCCGCGCAGCGACCGAGCTACGACACTGTCGCGCAGGCCGCCAGCGGCTACCTGAAGCTGCTGGTGAACCCGGCTGACCCGCGCGTCGTCGGGCCTGCCGTTGCCGACGCAATGACCGGCTACTACGCGGCCTTCGGGATTCTCGGCGCGCTCTATGAGCGCGAGCGTACCGGCAAGGGGCGTGCGGTCGAAGTGTCCATGCTCGAGGCGATGTGCCACTTCAATCTGGACGCGTTCACGCACTACCTGTCAGAAGGCGAGGTGATGGGGCCGTTCTCCCGGCCCAGCGTCTCGCAGTCCTACGTATTGCAGTGCGCCGACGGAAAGTGGATCGCCCTGCACATGTCCTCGCCGGAGAAGTTCTGGCAGGGACTCGCGGCCGCCATGCGCCGCCCCGACATCCTGGCCGATCCGCGCTTTTCGTCGCGAGCCGCGCGGATTTCCAGCTACGCGCTTCTGATCGACACCTTGCGTGGCGTGTTCCGTACCGAGCCGCGTGACGTGTGGTGCGAGCGCCTGGGTGCGGCGGACGTTCCGCATTCGCCGATGTACGACACGGACGAAGTGCTCGCGGATCCGCAAGTCCGCCACCTCGAACTCGAAGTGGCCACCACCCATCGCGAAATGGGGCCGTTCAGGACGATCCGCTTTCCGGTGTCTTTTGACCATCAGCGCAGATTCGACGTCACGGCGCCACCCGTATTGAACGAACACGACCACGAGATACGCCAGGAGATGCAGGCAGGTCCCGGCACCGATGTGAACAAGAGGCAGACATGACCCAGCGAAGGTGACACAGGGGGCCGGATGCGTTCGCGTGACGGCGCCATACAACGGAGGAGGACACATGAAAAAAAACAGGACAGGACACAACAGGCAGGGCGTGCGTCCCGCAGCAACGACGCTCGTGATTTGTGCTGCGGCGCTCTCGGGTGCGGTGGCAACGGATCAAGCCGCTGCATTTGAAATCGACTCCGGGAATCCGGACGTCAAGATGCGCTGGGACAATACGGTGAAGTACTCCAACGCCTGGCGTCTTGAGGACCGTGCCTCGAAACTCGTCAACAACATCAACCAGGACGACGGAAACCGCAATTTCGGACGTGGGCTGATTTCGAACCGGGTCGATCTGCTCACCGAATTCGATCTCAGCTACAAGGGGAACTACGGCTTTCGCGTCAGTGGTGCCGGTTGGTACGACACGGTCTATCAGCGCTCGAACGACAACAACTCGGCCGCCACCATCAATCAGCTGTCGCGGCCGGCCGACGAATTCGTCGAGGCCACGCGCGACCTGCACGGCGGACGCGCGGAGTGGCTGGATGCCTTTGTCTATGCCAACGGCGAACGCGGCAACGTGCGCCTCGGACGTCACTCCATCCTGTATGGCGAGACGCTGTTTTTCGGCGCCAACGGCATTGCCGCCGCGCAGTCTCCGACCGACGTCGTGAAACTGCTGTCGGTGCCGAACTCCCAGTTCAAGGAAATCATCCTGCCGGTGAACCAGGTGTCCGGCCAGATCCAGCTGACCGACACGGTTTCCCTGGGCGCCTACTACCAGTTCGAATTCCGCAAGAACCGCATTCCCGGTGTTGGCAGCTACTTCTCGGGCGCCGACGTGCTGGGCTCGGGTACCGAGCGCTTCCTGTTCTCGCCGGGGTTCGGCGTGCCGCGCATCGAGGACGGGAACGCGCCGAATTCCGGTCAGGGTGGCGTCCAGGTTCGCTGGCGCCCGGAGGGTCGGGACATCGAGTTCGGCTTCTATGCGGTGCGCTATCACGACAAGAACTTCCAAGTCTATCTGCGTCCGGCCAGCGATCTGCAGATGGTGTACCACGAAGGCATCAAGGCCTACGGCGTGAGCTTCAGTACCGAAATTGCCGACTTCAATCTTTCGGGCGAGTTTTCGGTCCGGCGGAACACGCCGCTGGTCAGCGGTCCGGTCGTCGACCTGGTCGGCAATGCCGACAACGACGACAACGCGCTTTATGCGGTCGGCAATTCGGCGCACGCAAATCTGTCCGGCATTTTCTTCCTTAATCGTTCCGCGTTCTGGGACAACGCGTCGCTGGTCGCCGAAATCGCCTGGAACCGGCGCACCAGCATCACGAAGAACGCGGCGGAGCTGGATCCCAATACATCGCGCGACGCCTGGGGTCTGCGCTTCGTGTTCGAGCCGCAGTGGTTCCAGGTGGCGCCCGGCCTCGATCTTTCGGTGCCCGTTGGCGTCGGCTACAACCCCAAGGGCAATTCGTCCGTGGTGCAGCTGTTCAACGGCGGCGTCGAACACGGCGGTGACGTGTCCATCGGTGTCAAGGGTGTCTACAACCAGGTCTGGCGTGGCGGCATCAACTACACGCACTACGTCGGCAGTGCAGGCAATGCACTGGGCGAGGACGCCAACCTCACCTTCAAGCAGAACTATGCGGATCGGGATTTCATCTCGCTCTCGCTGCAGCGCACCTTCTAAGAACGAACGGAGACCCGATCATGATGTCGATGAAAACCCTTGCGGCTGCGCTGGTGACCGTCTCGATGACAGGCTTGGCCTGCGCCGCGGTCACGGCAGACGAGGCCGCGAAACTGAAGACGGAACTGACGCCGCTGGGCGCCGAGAAGGCCGGCAACAAGGACGGCAGCATTCCCGCCTGGACCGGCGGTTACACGAAGGTGCCGGCCGGCTACAAGAGCGGGCAGCCGCGCCCCGATCCCTTCGCGGACGAGAAGCCGCTGCTCACCATCACGGCGGCAAACATGGCCCAGCATGCCGACAGGCTGGACGAGGGGCAGTTGCACCTGCTGAAGAAATTCCCCGACTACAGGATCAACGTCTACCCGACCCATCGCAGCGCTGCCGCACCTCAGTGGGTGTACGACGAAACGTTCAAGAACGCGACGCGCGCGAAGATGGAGGGCGACGCGGTGGTCGGCGCCTACGGCGGGGTTCCGTTCCCGATTCCCAGGACGGGCGCGGAACTCATCTGGAATCACTCGCTGCGCGTGCGCCCGGCGGCATACCGCCATCCGTTCAACACCTATACGGTCGATTCGAGCGGCAATGCGTCGCTTGCATCGGGCGCGGTCAATGAGGTGTCGCTGCCGTACTACAAGCAGGGCGGTTCGCCGGAGCAGATGAAGCACGGCGCCTACTTCCAGAACGTCCAGTCGGTGGTCGCGCCGTCCGTGCGTGCGGGCGAATTGCTGATGTATTACGACCAGCTCGACAACAACCGTCCGGCCTGGCAGTACCTGGTGGGCCAGCGCCGTGTCCGGCGCGCGCCGACGATCTGTTGCGACACGCCGAATTTCGTCAACTCGGGTGTCGATTTCTTCGACCAGGTATTCGTCTGGTTCGGTCCTTCGACCAATTACGACTGGAAGATCGTCGGCAAGAAGGAGATGTACATCCCCTACAACAACAACCGGCTGATCATGTCGAAGGACAAGGATGCGCTGAAGAAGGATTTCATCAATCCGGACCTGGTGCGCTGGGAGCTGCACCGCGTGTGGGAGGTCGAGGGAACGGTACGCGCCGGCAAGCGTGACGTGCGCCCGAAGCGCAAACTCTATCTCGACGAGGACACCTATATCGCGGTGCTCGGCAATACGTGGGATGCGCAGGGCACGCTGTGGCACACCTCGATAGGTTTCCCGTGGATCCAGTACGAACTGCCGGCCGTCGGGCTGGAGGTGTGGACCACGATGGATTTCATCAAGGGCACCTACACCTTCTCGCCGATCGGCGATCAGTCGGCGCAGATCCAGATCATGGCCGAGCCGTGGCCCGACAGCTACTACACGCCGGAAGCGCTGTCGCGCAAGGGTGTGCGCTGAGCGCTGCTCGGTCACCGGATGGCACTCATGCTGACAATGCACCCACATATCCTGCGCCGCAGCGCGCTCGCCGTGCTGCTCGCGTTCGGCCTGGCCGGCGCCGGGGCGGCGATCGATGCCGGTTCGACGGCCCTTGATCCGCTCGATCCGCTGCTGCGTCCGGCGGCGAGCGGGCAACACATCGAATCTTCCGTACTGATCGGGGTGACGCGCGCCGGCAGCCGGCTGGTGGCGGTCGGCGAAAGCGGCATCGTGCTCATCAGCGACGATGACGGCATGGGCTGGCGGCAGGCGGCGGTGCCGGTCAGCGTCACGCTGACTGCCGTCATGTTCGCAACGCCGGAGAAGGGGTGGGCGGTCGGGCACAGTGGCGTCGTGCTGGCCACCGGTGACGGCGGCCTGACCTGGACGGCCCAGCTCGACGGAACCCGGATGGCGACGCTGGCCGTGGAGCCGGACGATCAGGCGGCAGATGCACCGCCTGCCGTGCCGAACGCCGGCGATCCGCTGCTCGACGTGCTCTTTCTCGATGAGCGCGAGGGCTACGCGACCGGTGCGTTCGGCATGTTCCTGCATACGACGGATGGAGGCGCGAACTGGACACGCGTACCCCGTCGCCTGCCCAACCCGGATGGCAATCACCTGTATGGCATCCGCGCGCTTGGTGATCACCTCTATGTCGTCGGCGAACGTGGTGCGGTGTATGTGTCACAGGACCGCGGCGCGACCTTCACCGCGCTGACGACACCCTATGAAGGCAGTTTCTTCGGCGTTGCCGGCACCGGCGCCGGCACGGTCGTGGTGTATGGCCTGCAGGGGCGGGCCTTTGCGTCGGGTGATCACGGACGGACCTGGCAGGACGCCGGCGCAGGCGGCGCTGGCGCGTGGACCGGCGCAACGGTGTTGCCGGACGGAAGGATGGTGCTGGTCGGGCAGGCCGGTGACGTGCAATTGCAGACGGCCGGTGGCGGCAATTTCATTGCCATGGCGGGCAAGCATCCGCCGCTGTCCGGCGTGGCCGTCGGGAGCAACGGCAATCTCGTCGCCGTCGGTCCGCGCGGCATCCACACAATCAAGCTCGCAGATGCAATGACAGGGAGTGCCACACAGTGATCCAGACGCCGAAACAGGGCGACGTGGCGATGCTGCCGGCCGACGCGTTCGACACTCGATCCGGTGGCCGGATCGAGCGGATGTTCTTCAACCATCGACTGCTGGTCATTGCGCTGTGCGCGCTTGCCACCGTGTTGCTCGGCTATCAGGCGACACGGCTGCAGCTGGCCGCGAGCTTCGAACGCATGCTGCCGGCCAGCCATCCCTACGTCGAGAACTTCAGGCACTACGAAAAGCAGCTTGCAGGATCGGGGAATGTGCTGCGCATCGTCGTCGCAACGCGGGGCAGCTCGATATTCGATCCGTCCTACATGGACACGCTGCGCCGGATCAACGACGAGGTCTACCTCTATCCGGGCGTGGATCGGGCGTTCATGAAGTCGCTCTACATGTCGGCAGTGCGGTGGATCGCCGTGACCGACCAGGGGCTGGAGGGCGGACCGGTCCTGCCGGATGGCTATGACGGCTCGCCGGACAAGCTGGCCGAACTGCGCCGCAACATCGAGCGCTCGGGGCAGATCGGCCAACTGGTCGCCTCGGACTTCAAATCCAGCGTGGTGCTGGTACCGCTGCTGGATCGCGACTACCAGAGTGGCGAGGCGCTCGACTACCACGCGCTGAACGAGAAGCTGGAAGCGCTGCGCGCACGGCACTCCTCCGACACCGTCAGCATTCACATCACCGGTTTCGCAAAGGTGGCCGGTGACCTGATGGACGGCCTGCGCCAGATACTGCTGTTCTTCGCGGGCGCGATCGCCATCTGTACCGTCGTGCTGTACGGCTACACCCGCTGCGTACGCAGCACCGGACTGGTGATGGTCTGCTCGCTGATCGCCGTCGTCTGGCTGCTCGGATTGCTGCCGCTGCTCGGCTTCGAGCTGAACCCGTATTCCATTCTCGTGCCCTTCCTCGTGTTCGCCATCGGCATGAGCCATGGCGCGCAGAAGATGAACGGCATCATGCAGGACATCGGCCGGGGCGCGCCGAAATGGGTCGCCGCGCGGCTCACGTTCCGCCGTTTGTTCCTGGCCGGGTTGACGGCACTGCTTGCCGATGCAGTCGGCTTTGCGGTGCTGATGATCATCGGCATCCCGGTCATCCAGGATCTGGCGCTCGCCGCCAGCCTGGGTGTGGCGGTGCTCATCTTCACCAATCTCGTGCTGCTGCCGGTGCTGCTTTCCTACGCTGGCGTCAGCCCGGCCGCCGCCGCCCGCAGCCTGCGTGCCGAACAGGCCGGCGCAGACAGCTCGAAGCATCCGTTCTGGGCCTTCCTGGACCTGTTCACGCAACGCCGCTGGGCAACGGGTGCAGTCGTCGGCGCGGTGGCGCTCGGCGTGGCCGGCTTCGTCGTCAGCCTGAACCTGAAGATCGGCGACCTCGATCCGGGTGCGCCGGAGCTGCGCGCCGATTCGCGCTACAACCAGGACAACGCCTATGTGATCGCTCATTACGCGGCGAGCAGCGACGTCTATACGGTGATGATCCCGACACCCCGGGACAGCTGTTCGAAGTACTCGACGCTGCTGCGCGTGAATGCGCTGGAGACCCGGTTGCGCGCGCTGCCCGGTGTCGAATCGACCGTGTCCTTCGTCGGCACTGCGAAGAGCGGCATGGTGGGTTTCGCTGAAGGCAATCCGAAGTGGTACGAACTGTCGCGTGACCAGGCGAGCATCAACTCGGTCACTCAGTACGCGCCGCGAGAGACGCTGGACGCGCAGTGCAGCTTCCTGACCATCCAGACCTTCCTGCGCGACCATAAGGCCGACACGCTCTCGTCGGTGTCGGAAGCCGTGGATGCCTTCGGCGAGAAGTACAACGGTCCCGACGCGCAATTCCTGTCGGCTGCCGGTAATGCAGGCATCGAGGCCGCGACAAACATCGTCGTGCGCAAGGCCAACCGCGACATGCTCGCGCTGGTCTACGCGGCGGTGATCGTGCTGTGCTTCATCACCTTCCGTTCGTGGCGCGCGGTCGTCTGCGCCGTGGTGCCGCTGGTGCTCACTTCCATCCTGTGCGAGGCGCTGATGGTGTGGCTGGGCATTGGCGTGAAGGTGGCGACCCTGCCGGTGGTCGCACTCGGTGTGGGCATCGGCGTCGACTACGCGCTCTATGTGCTCAGCGTGACACTGGCCAATCTGAAAGCCGGGAAGAGCCTGTCGGATGCCTATTACGGCGCGCTCTTGTTCACCGGCAAGGTCGTGGTGCTGACCGGTATCACGCTGGGCATCGCCGTGTCGACATGGGCGTTCTCGCCGATCAAGTTCCAGGGCGACATGGGCATCCTGCTCGCCTTCATGTTCGTCTGGAACATGCTCGGCGCGCTCATCCTGCTGCCGGCGCTCGCCTGCTTTCTGCTCAAGACCGAAGTGAGGCGCGAAGCCGTGACGCAGCCGGTTCGCGCCGGACACGGTATTGCGGCCTGATACCCCGAGCCCGAAGGAGTGACAAGAACAATGAGTGCAATGAAACCGAACTACCCCGAAAACAGCTGGTGGGTCGCCGCTGTCGGCGAAGAGGTGACGCGTACGCCGCTTGGCCGCTGGTTCCTTGACCGTCCCGTGGTGCTGTACCGCACGGAAGCGGGCGAGGTGGTCGCGCTGGAAGATCGCTGCCCGCATCGCTGGGCGCCCTTGTCGCGGGGCTGTCTGGTGGGTGACGACATCATGTGCCCCTACCACGGCTTCCGGTTCGATGCGACCGGTACCTGTACGAAGATTCCGACGCAGCAGACCATTCCCGCAATGGCGAGGGTGAAGACCCATGCCGTGCGCGAGGACGGCCCCTTCGTCTGGATCTGGATGGGAGATCCGGCGCGCGCGCAAGTCACGCCGCTGCCGGAGCTGCCTTTCCTGTCCGGGCCGGGGTGGAACACGATGCGCGGCTACATGCCCGTGAAGGCGAACTACATGCTGATCCAGGAGAACGTGCTTGACCTGACGCACTTCGGCTTTCTGCATGCCGACACGCTGGAGCAGAAGGGGTGGGAAGGCGGTGACAGCGAGGTGACGGTGGCGGATGGCACCGTTGGTTACCGCAAGCAGATGCGTCAGGAACCGGTTGCATCCTTCCTCGGCATTCCCGACGGAATCGGGTACGGGCAGAAGGCGGACCGGGTGGACTGGGGGCATTTCGTGTCGCCGGCGGTGCACCACGCGGGCGTGGATATCGTCGATCCGCGTCCCGGCAGGGAGGCGCGCACGCTTCGTTTCCAGATCACGCACCTGACCACGCCCGAAAGCCCGGGGCGCACTCACTACTGGTATGCGCTCGGCCATGACTATGGCGAGTACACCCCCGAGCGCTGTGCCGAACTGACCGATCTCATCGTGGCCACCTTCACGCAGGACAAGGACGTGCTCGAGGCCGTGCAGGACGTCATCGAACGCGACGCGCGGCACGCGGATTCGGTCGAGGTCAGCGTGACCGCCGACCGTCCTGCGCTCCAGGCTCGCCGAATCCTGCGGGCCATGCTGGAAAGTGAACAAGGGAGAACACCGTGAGCTATTTGCTGAATACCTGGTATGCCGCCGGCTGGAGCGACGCCATCGGCGCGTCATTGACGCCGATCACGATGCTTGATCAGGCGCTGGTGCTGTTCCGCGACAGCGCGGGGCGGGTGCGCGTGATGAGCGACCGCTGCCCGCATCGCTTCGCGCCGCTGCATCTCGGCACGTTGTGCGGGGACCGCGTGCAGTGCGCTTACCACGGCCTGCAGTTCGACGGTGAAGGGCGCTGCGTGCATAACCCGCACGGCGACGGCGCAATTCCGAAGGCCGCGCTGCTGCGCACCTTCCCGGTGATCGAGATGCACACGCTGGTCTGGGTGTGGATGGGCGAGCCGGCACGCGCCGACCCCGCATTGATTCCCGACTTCGCCTTCCTGACCGATCCGGACCTCGTCACCAACAAGGGCTATCTGCACGGCAGCGGCCATTACGAACTGTACAGCGACAACATCATGGATCTTGGTCACGCCGAGTTCCTGCATCCCGGTCTTGGCGCGCCGGCGTTCACCAAGGGCAAGCGCGACATTTACCAGAAGGGCAACACGGTCTGGTCCAACGTCGGCAGCCTGAATGATTTCCTGTCGCCGCTGCACGCCAGCATCAAGCAACTGGAGGGGCAGCGGCTCGACTGGTGGGTGGATGTGCGGTGGGATCCGCCGGCGTCGATGGAACTGACCCTCTATGTCGACGAAGTCGGCGGCAGCCGCGAGAGCGCGAAATGGCTGGATCGCGGCTGTCACGTCATGACACCGGAAACCGCCACGTCCACGCACTACTTCTGGGCCAACTGTCGCAACTACCGGCGCGACGATCAGGCGTTGACGCAGGCGATCCAGGCGGGCTTCGAAGCCGCGTTCGAGAACGAGGACAAGCCGATGATCGCAGCGCAAGCCGCGATGATGGGCGATGACGACTTCTGGTCGCTGAACCCGGTATTGCTGGCGGGCGACGCGGGCGGCGTGCGGGCGCGTCGCCTGCTGGCAAAGCTGATCGCGGACGAGGCGGCGGGACGCGAACCGACCGAACAGGCGATCGCGCAGCACGTCTGAACACCCACATCCCGCGCCCCGGGCGCATCAAGAAGGAGAACACCGTGAGTCTTGAAAACTGGAAACCAAGTGAATTTGACCAGGGCCGCGCGCGCGACATCGCCGCGCAGCGGCGCGCGGCAAACAAGGTGAAGATGTTGCACCACCATGCCTTCCGTTGCCGCAGCGCGGAAGAAACGCGCGCCTTCTACGAGGGCGTGCTTGGCTTTCCTCTCGTCGCGGCCTGCATCGAGCCGACGGATCCGCTGACCAACGAGCCAAAACCGTACATGCATCTGTACTTCGAGCTGGCGGACGGCAGCGCGCTGGCGTTCTTCGACTACCCGGCGCACTTCACGCCGGAGGACTTCCCGGAGGTGGACCAGTTCGGCCATCACATCGCGATGGAAGTCACCGGCGGCGACGCGACGATAGACGCCTACAAGAAGAAGCTGCAAGACGCGGGTGTCGAGGTGCTGGAGATCGACCACGGCTATTGCCGCTCGATCTATTTCTACGACCCGAACGGCATGCGCGTTGAATTCGCGACCAATGTGAGCGTGACCGAGCATTTCTTCGCCGACAAGTACCAATCCGTCGACGACGACATGGCGCGCTGGAAAGAGGTCCGTACGCAGCATTTCGGCGCTGCGGACAAACCTTGAGTGCGGATGCGTCAATGACGATGGTCGCATTCGAGCGAGGCTTCGAACGCCACACTTCAAAGTCGGAGGATGGCTGCCGCATCGCGTGGTGGTCCGGCGGCAACCGGGCGGGACGACCGGTCGTGCTGCTGCACGGCTTCGCGCTCGACCACTCCGTGTGGGCGCCGCTGTGCGCGCAGCCCTTGCTGCTCGACAGTTGTCACGTGGTCGTGCCTGACCTGCGCGGTCATGGCGCGTCGGGCCGCATGGCGACGCCGGATGGCTACACCGACGGTGCCGCCTGGGCGGCCGATCTCGACGTGGTCATCCGCGACGCCGGTCTGGTTCGTCCAACCGTGGTCGCATGGTCTTTCGGCGGACGCAGCGTGCTCGATCACGTGCGCCGCTACGGCAGCGATCACCTGCACGGCATCTTGTTCGTGGCCGCTGCAAGTCTCGCGCACTTCGCGTCGGCAGGGCCCGTTCACTCATTGCTGGAGGCGCTGTGCGCCGAGCAGGCGATGGAGGTGGCTGCCGCGACCGAGCGCTTCATCATCGAGGTGCTCGGCGTGCCGCGCGAAGCCGGCGACGTTGCCGTGCTGACGGCTGCCGCCCTGCGGTGCGAGGTCGAGCACAGGCGCTGGATGCGCCGGCGCGCGCTGGACTACGACGGACTGATCGCCGGGCTCGACCTGCCGCTGATGTGGGTGAATGGCGAGCACGACGGCATCGTGCTGCCGTCCCGCGCGCAGGTGTTCCGTGAGCTGCTGCCCGATGCCCGCATTTCGATCCACGCCGGCGCGCGTCACGCTCCCTTCCGCGACGACCCTGCGCGTTTTGCACGCGAACTGCTTGATTTCATCACCGATCCGCCGCCTTGCAGGCGCGCCGCTGCCGACCTGCATCCGGATCACTAGAGGAGAAGAACACATGTATCCGCTTCCCGAGGGCTGCTTTGCGCCCCGCAACCAGTGGTACATCGCCGCCTGGGCAGACGAGGTCAGGCGCGAGCCGATGGAGCGCTGGATCCTGAACGAGCCGGTGGCCTTCTACCGCACCGAAGCCGGTCAGGCCGTCGCGCTCGAAGGTCGTTGCCCGCACCGCCACTTTCCGCTCGGCAAGAGCCGGCTGGTCGGTGACAACATTGAATGCATGTACCACGGCATCACCTTCGGACCGACCGGGGACTGTGTGCGCATTCCGTCGCAGGGCATGATTCCCGCCAGCTGCAAGGTGAAGTCCTTCCCGCTGGTCGAGCGCTGGAAGTGGCTGTGGATCTGGATGGGCGACCCGGCGCTGGCGGATGAAGCGCTGATTCCGGACCACCATGAGATCGGTCTGACCGATCCCGACTTCACGGTTGAAGGCGGTACCTACCATTCGGTGCCGGGCCGCTACATGCTGATGCACGACAACCTGTTCGACCTGACGCATCTGGGCTTCCTGCACCAGACCAGCATCGGTGCCGGCGACTTCGGCAGCGTGGACGAAAAGCGCGACAACGGGGAGAACTGGATCAGCAGCGAGCGCGAATTCCTGGATATCGATTGTCCACCGCTGTTCTCGAAAGTGTTCGACTATGCCGGAAAGATCGACCGGGCATTCGGCATGAAGCTCCATCTGCCATGCCTGCATGCCGGCTATGACTTCTTCCACAAGTCGCGCACGGGCAGCGACGAGCCCGGTGCGCCGCTCGGCAAGATCCGCGTCTATCACGCGATAACGCCCGCCACCACAAACACCGCGCATTACTTCTTCGCGGTCGGCCGTACGTTCAAGCGTGATGATGCCGAGTTCGGGCAGGCCATGCTGGCCGGCTTGAATGAAGTGGTGCTGGAGGATCTGGTCGCCACGCGCGAAATCGAGGGCATGCTGACCACGCTCGGTGGCGCACCGGCCGAAGTGCTGCTGAAGGCCGACGCCACCTGCGTGCGCGGCCGCCGTTTGTTCGAAGCGCTGATCCGCAAGGAACAGACCGCATGAGCACGGCGACCGCGCTCATTCCGGTCCGCCTTGCCCGCCGGAACGTCGAGGCCGACGGCATCGCCAGCTTTGAACTCGTCAGCGCGGACGGGCGCGACCTGCCGGCCTTCACCGCCGGTTCGCACATAGACGTCGTGCTCGGCGAGGGCCTGATCCGCCAGTACTCGCTGTGCAATCCGCCGTCCGGATCCGGGAGCTATCTGCTCGGCGTGCTGCTCGACCCCGCATCGCGCGGTGGCTCGAGGGCCATGCACGCGCTGAAGGAAGGTGATGTGATTCAGGTCAGCGCGCCACGCAACCACTTCGGGCTGGCGCCGGGCGCCCGGCGCAGCCTGCTGCTTGCCGGCGGCATCGGTGTCACGCCCATCCTGTGCATGGCTGAACAGCTTGCAACAGAGGGCGCTGATTTCGAGATGCACTACTGTGCGCGCTCGATCAGCCGCACCGCCTTTGTCAGCCGCATCCGCGAGGCCGCTTTCGCCCGCCGTGCGCACCTGCACTTCGACGATGGCGATGCGAGCCAGGCTTTCGCCATGGACGCACTGCTGGCGCAGCCGCAGCCCGGGACGCATCTGTACGTGTGCGGCCCGCGCGGCTTCATGGATGCGGTGCTCGACTGCGCGCGCCGCCACGGCTGGCCGGAAACGCAGATCCACTACGAGTTCTTCGCCGGTGCGGCCGTGGCGACGGAGGGCGACGCCGGATTCACGGTGAAGCTCGCGCGTTCGGGCACGCTTGTTCCCGTCGCATCCGGGCAGACCATCGCGCAGGCGCTGACGGCGGCTGGCGTGCCGCTTGCGATGTCCTGCGAGCAGGGTGTCTGCGGGACATGCATGACGCGCGTGCTCGACGGTACGCCGGACCATCGCGACATGTTCATGACGCCGGACGAGCAGGCTCGCAATGACCAGATCACGCCGTGCTGCTCGCGCTCGAAGAGCCCGCTGCTCGTGCTTGATCTCTGACACCGCCTCACTCCATGAAGCCACCCATGACAGACCCGACGACCGCCATGCGCGAGCTGGCCCCGACCGAAGTTTTCGCGCTGTATCCGCCACACGCGGATACGCTGGCATCCTTGCTTGCGTCGCGCGCGCAGGCGCTGCCCGATGCCGAAGCCGTGCTGTTCCAGTCGCGCTCCTGGCGCTATGGCATGCTGCAGCGCGCTGCGGAAGCCGGCGCCCGTCTTCTCGCGGCGCGGGGCGTCCGCCCGGGTGATCCGGTCGCACACATCGCGGCGAACAGCGACGCGGCCATCGTCCTGTTTCTTTCGCTTGCGCGTCTTGGGGCGGTGTTCGTGCCGCTGAATCCCGCGCTGACCGACGACGAGCTGCTCTACCAGCTCGACCATTCCGGGGCTGTCGCCGTGTTCACGCCCGAGGCGCTCGTCGATCGGGTGAGCGCGGTGCAGGCGCGCTGTCGGCAGCGGGCGTCCATCCTTGCGCTGGAAGCACTGGGCAGCGACGCACCCGATGCCGGAGCGGCTCTGGCGTGCATCCTGTCGGAATTGCCGGCCGATGCACCTGACGCGCCGCCGCTGCCGTCGCCGGACACGCCTGCCGTCGTGATCTACACGTCCGGCACCACCGGCTTCCCGAAGGGTGTCGTGCACAGCCAGCGCAACGTTGTCTGGGCGGCCGAGGTGTTCGTTGCACGCCTGCGCCTGCAGCCGGGAGAGCGGTTGCTGACGGTATTCCCGTTGTTCCACGTGAATGCGCTGTTCTATTCGTTTGCCGGCGCGCTCGCCTGCGGCGGTACCTTCATCACCGCGGCGAGGTTCAGCGCTTCGACGTTCTGGCAGACCGCGGCGGATACCGGCGCCACGCAGCTCAACATCCTGGCCGCACTCGGCGGCATCCTGGGCTTGCGTCCGCGCACCGAATTCAATCCTGTCCACCGCATACGCAAGATCTACGGCGGCCCGATCAGTGCCGCAATGTTCAAGCTGTTCCAGCAGGAATTCGGCGTGCCGCTGCTGATCGAGGGATACGGCATGTCGGAGATCCCGGCGGCCTGCAGCAATCCCTACGACGGTCCGCACAAGCTGGGCAGCATCGGCACCGCCGGTCGGCACCCGCGCGTGGACGCCGCACGCGTCCGTCTCCGGGTGGTCGACGACGACGGTCTGGATGTGCGGGCCGGCGAGGTGGGCGAACTGCTGGTGCAGACGCCGATGATGTTCATCGGCTATCTGAATGATCCGGCGCAGACTGCGGCCGCCTTCCGCGACGACTGGTTCCTGACCGGCGATCTGGTTCGAGCCGATGCCGACGGCTACCTCTACTTTGTCGCCCGCAAGAAGGACATCATCCGCAAGCGAGGCGAGAACATATCCGGCGCCGAGCTGGACATGCTGCTCGGCCAGCACCCGGATGTCGCCGAGGCGGCGACCATCGCCGTGCCGTCGGCTCTGGGAGACGACGACATTCTCGCCGTGCTCGTCCCGCGCGCGGGCAGCGCGCCGACCCACGAGGCCGTGCTGGAATGGTGTCGCGGACACATGGCGGCGATCAAGGTGCCGCGCTATCTGGTCTTTGCGCCTTCCCTTCCGAAGACGCCGACCCAGCGTGTCGCCAAGCATCTGCTGAAAAAGGATGCGGAGCTGATCTCCCGGGCACGTGACATGGACGCGGCGCCAGCCGCGGAAGGGCGCTGAATGCCGCCGCTGACGCTGTTTGAAAAGCTGTGGCAGCGCCATGTCGTGGCGAGCCGAAGTGAAGCGGAATCCCTTCTGTACATCGACCGGCATCTGGTCTACGAGGTCACCAGCCCGCAGGCATTCGAGGGCTTGCGCCTGTCGGGCCGCCGCCCGTGGCGCTGCGACACGGTACTGGCCACCGCCGACCACAACGTGCCCACGACGTCGCACACCGGTGATATCGCGGACCCGCTGTCACGCGTGCAGGTCGAACAACTGAGCCGCAACTGCCGCGAGTTCGGCATCCGGATCTTTCCGCTCGGGGACCGGCGCCAGGGCATCGTGCATGTGGTCGGCCCGGAGCAGGGCGCCACCCTGCCGGGCATGACAGTCGTCGCGGGCGATTCGCACACCAGTACGCATGGTGCGTTCGCCGCGCTGGCCTTCGGCGTCGGCACCTCCGAGGTCGAGCATGTGCTGGCCACGCAGTGCCTCGCGATGGAGCGGATGAAGACACTCTTCATCGACGTTGGCGGCGCGCTGGCGCCCGGTGTCACTGCCAAGGACCTGATCCTCTCGGTGATCGGCGAGCTCGGTGCGTCCGGCGGCAATGGTTACGCGATCGAGTTTGGCGGCGGTGCCGTACGCTCGCTGTCGATGGAGGGACGCATGACGCTCTGCAATATGGCGATCGAAGCGGGTGCGCGGGTTGCGCTCGTCGCCGTGGATGACCTGACGCTGGCGTATCTCGAGGGGCGGCCGTTCGCCCCGGCTGGCGCGCAATGGGAGGCGGCCTGCAACTACTGGCGCACCCTGCACAGCGACGACGGTGCCGTGTTCGATGCCCGTCTCGTAGCGGATGCGGGCGCCGTGCGACCCATGGTGACCTGGGGTACCTCGCCGGCAATGGTGGTCGCGGTTGACGGGTGCGTGCCCGATCCGCGCAGCGAGCACGATCCGGTGCGGCGCACCCAGATGGAACGGGCGCTCGATTACATGGCGCTCGAAGCGGGCACACCCATCACGGCGATCCGCCCCGACCGCATCTTCATCGGTTCCTGCACCAACGCGAGAATCGAGGACCTGCGTGCCGCGGCGGACGTCGTGCGTGGCGCACGGGTGGCTGCTTCGATCCGCCAGGCGCTGGTCGTTCCCGGCTCGGGGCTGGTGAAGGCTCAGGCGGAGGCGGAGGGACTGGACCGGATATTCGTCGATGCCGGCTTCGAGTGGCGCGAACCGGGCTGCTCGATGTGTCTTGGCATGAACGACGACAGGCTGCTGCCAGGCGAGCGATGCGCATCGACGTCGAACCGCAACTTCGAGGGGCGTCAGGGCGCGGGCGGCCGGACACATCTGGTGAGTCCGGCCATGGCGGCGGCCGCTGCGCTGGCCGGTCATTTCGTTGACGTGGCCCGGGGCGTCTGAAATGCGCGCCTTCACGTATCTGGACAGCGAAGTCGTTCCGCTGGACCGTGCCGATGTCGATACCGACGCGATCATTCCGAAACAGTTCATGAAGTCGATCGCACGCACCGGCTTCGGCGCGAACCTGTTCGACGCCTGGCGTTATCGGGATCCGGGCCATCCCGGCAAGCCCGAAGGCGACCGGCAGCCGGATCCGGATTTCGTGCTGAACCAGCCGCGATACCGCGACGCGCACGTTCTGCTGGCGCGCGCCAACTTCGGTTGCGGATCGAGCCGCGAGCACGCGCTCTGGGCGCTGGCGGACCATGGCATCCGGGCCATCATTGCGCCGAGCTTCGCGGACATTTTCCACGGCAACTGCCTGAAGAACGGCGTGTTGCCCGTCGTGCTGCCGGCCGGGCTCGTTGATCGCATGTTCGCCGACGTGTTTTCCGGGCCGGGCTATCGCGTGATCGTCGATCTCGACGCACAGCTGGTCCGCCTTCCTGACGGTACAAGCGCGGCATTCGAGATCGACGCCGTCCGCAAGCACTGCCTCCTGAACGGTCTGGACGACATCTCGGTCACGCTTGACCAGGCCGATGACATACGGCGATACGAAATCATGCGCAAGACGCTGGAGCCCTGGCTGTTCGGCTGACGGTCGCTTGAGCGCGATGTCGGGGCGACCCGCGTCGATCCATGGTGTCGCGTCGCAGGCTGGCGACCGCTGCACGGGAACCGACAGGGGGCGCACCGAGCGGGTGAACCGGCTTCCGCGATGCGCGTGAGTGCGACGTTGGGGCGCTCGGCGCCGACAGTGCCTGGCTCTCCAGCCGCTTCGTGGCGCCTGCACGGTCGCCTCCTTCAATCAACTCCGCCATGTCGATGAATGACACCAGGAAGGCGGCACCCGGCGCCTTCACGTTCTGCTCTTCGGCGCCGGATAGCGTGCCGACCCGCGCATCCCGCGTGGCCCTGGCCATTTCGGGCCCGGCATGCAGGGGCAGGCGTGTGTCACGCGACGGTGCGGCAACGAGCTGGAAAAGCAGTCGGAGCATGTGGCGGCGAGGCCGCCAGGCAGGACGATAACGAGCAGGACGATAACGAGCAGCCCGGAAAGACTCGGGCCCAGACGTTGGCGGATGGAAAGACGATGCATGATGCGCGTTGCCCGGGCGGATCGATATTTCCGTCCCGGGCCGGGTCCCGGATTGCTTGACGTTCCGCTGCCGGGGCACGGCTTGCGCTCACGCGCAGGAACGACGGCGCCGACGGCGATGCCGTACTTCATGAATTTCTTTAGACCCGATTCAAATCGCGGTGGAAGCATCGCCGTGGCGCAGTGACGATACTGACGTTGCGGATCAGGCGAGCCGGGCGACCGGAGGCCGGATCGGCAACTTCCATCCAACGACTGCGAGGAGACAAGAATGAACTGGCAAACCCCGAAGGCCACCGACCTGCGTTTCGGTTTCGAAATCACGATGTACGTCGCCAACCGCTAAGTTTCGCGGGTGGCATGAGAACGGCGGGCCATGTGCCCGCCGTTTTCTTTTGTGCGCGCCAGTCCGTCCGCCGCCCGGCGTTCCTGCGCGACGCGCGGGCATTTCGCGGCACGCGCGGATAGTCCGGCTCATGCGCCGACGCCACGGCGCGGTGGCGGGTCGCCCGCTGATGCCGCAACGGTGGAGATATGTCGCCGGACTGGTCGGTATTCAGGCGCTCCGCGGCCTGCGGGCGTTCGGGTGATGGCGGCGCGGCGGGCGCTTATCCCGCCGGCGTGGGGCGGTGCCGGTGGTGCGCGCGGCGCCGCGCGTCGGGCACGTAGTCTGAAAAGACCATTCCGCACGAAATCCCGTTCAACGGCGGGTCACTTTCATTGGTGAGCATGCGGGCTCCGGGCCGAGATCCCGTCGAGCCCTTCCATTCTGGAGTTCACATGTTCACCTGCAAGAAAATGATGTCCGCGCTGATCGCGGCCGGGATGGCTTCGCTGGCTGTCGCAGCGCCGACGACGTCCAGTTTCGGTGTGGTCGTGCTGCCCGACACCCAGTTCTATTCGCGCTACGCGACGTCCGCCGAGGGCAGCCAGTTCATGAATCGCTACGGCAGCGAGCCCTATCTCGCGCAGACGCAGTGGCTGGCCGACAACGCCAAGACGATGGGCATCCCGTTCGTCATCCACGTGGGTGACGTCGTCGACCAGCAGAACAAGAGTGCGCAGTGGTCGGTGGCAGATGCCGCGATGAAGGTGCTGGAAAGTGCCAAGGTGCCGTACTCGGTGCTCGCCGGCAACCACGACGTCATCAATGGCTGCAGCTACAACGGCAGCCAGTCCGACTGTACCGACGCGCAGCGCAATCTCGCCAGCGAGCCCTACCTGAAGTGGTTCACCCCGGCGCGCGCGCAGCAGCAGAGTACCTTCGGCGGACGCGACGCAAGCGGCTTCCACGAGTACCACGTGTTCGAGGCGCAGGGCCAGAAGTTCATGGTGCTGTCGCTGTCCTGGCGCGTGTCGGATGCCGGTATCGCATGGGCACGAGACGTCATTGCGGCGAATCCGACGACGCCGGTCATCGTGTCGCTGCATGAGTTCCTCGCGATCGACAGCGATGGAAAATCAGGGCGCGAGACGCCGTTCAGCAACATGCTGTGGGAGCGCCTGATCCGCGACAACGACCAGATCTTCATGGTGGTGAGCGGCCACAACCACGGTTCCGCACGCCTGACCCGCACCAACGACTACGGCCACCCGGTCGAGGAGTTCGTCGTCGACTACCAGATGGCGTATCAGGGCGGCAACGGCTACATGCGCCTGTTCGAATTCGACCTCGGCGCCAACCAGATCAAGGCCTTGTCCTTCTCGCCCTGGGTGCCGCAGAAGCCGTCGGACTCGCTGAACCAGTTCGACGTCGCGGTCATGACCGACGCCAACAACGAATTCGTCGTGGAGATGAACTTCACCGACCGGTTCGCCGGCTTCAACCCGGATTTCAGCGCCGGCCAGCCGAACCGCGAACAGGCACTGGTGGAGGCGGTGCGCACGTCGATTCTGGAAAATTACGACGACATCGAGCCGGTTGATCCGGTGCTGCCGTTCGACACCGAGGACTATCCGCACGCCGCGGGCACGCTCGCGCACTGGCGCTTCACCGGCGGTGCGCACGGCAGCGCCGTGGCTGACGGCGGTGTCGTCGCGGACCGTTCGGGTTCGGGCAATCCGGTCGTCCGGGCGCCGCTCGTCAATGGCGCGCTGGCCGAGGACCTCGTGTGGTCGGGCGACCGCCATGCCCTGTCGGCGGCCGACGGCAGCGCGTGCTTCCTCGCCAATTCGAAGCACGGTGTGCGCGAGAGCTACTTCCAGACGATCGCCGATGCGCCGATCAACGCTGACACCTTGTCCAGCGGCTACACGGTCGAGGCAGTGGTGAAGATCCACAAGGACTGGACGCCGGGCAACAACGCGTGGATGAACGTCCTCACGCGCGACGGCAACCGCGGCGATGTGCCGGGCTACTCGGGCGGTGATCCGGAAAGCACGCCGCTGCTGTTCGCGGTGTCCAGCCTGCGCGAGTTCCAGTGGGAACCGACGTACGCCACGCCGAACGGCCACTCGGCCAAGTCCGTTTGGTCCGGCGAAATCATGGCCGACACCTGGCAGCACGTGGCCATCGTGAATGACCCGGTCACGCACGACACCACGATGTACGTCGCCGGCGCGCCGGTGCTGCGCAATGTGCAGAACGCGCCGGGCATCGCGACGCTGGGTCTGCCCTGGGTGGTCGGTGCCGGTCTGTGGGAGAGCACGCGTACCGACGGCTTCTTCGGCTGCATCAGCGAAGTGCGCATCAGCAACCGCGCGTTGGCGCCGTCCGAATGGCTGACGGCCCGCAAGACGCGCGTCATCGGCAGCGGCAGTCGCCAGAATCTCGTCGGCACGGCCGGTGACGACCTGATCACAGGCAACGTCGGCGCGGATGTGCTGACCGGCGGCGACGGCGCGGACACCTTCGTGTTCCGCTCGCTGCGCGACGGCACGGACACGATCACCGACTTCGCGCCCGGCGAGGACAAGCTGAACCTGCACGGCGTGCTGGCTTCCGTGGGCTACGAGGGCGGCGATCCGCTGGCCGACGGGCATGTGCGCGTGCTCGACAGCGGCAGCGGTGCAGTGGTGCAGATCGATGCCGACGGCAGCGCCGGTGTGGGCGCGGCACGCACGCTCATCGTGCTGCGCGGCCTCACGGCGCAGCAGGTGTCCGCCGCCGGCAATTTCCTGTTCTGAAGCCACTCATTCCATAGACCAAGGAATCCATGATGATCACCCGTCATACCCTGAGCGCACTGGCGCTCGCGCTGTGCTCCGCCGGCGCCTCGGCCGCCTTCTCCGACGACTTCACGTCCGGGCTGTCGGGCTGGACCGCAGGTGGCGACGTCGTTGCCGCCGGCGGTGTCGCCGTGCTGACGACCGCGAGCGCCACCTTCGAAGACGACATCGGCGAGTCGCTCAACCTGTCCGGCACCGACCCGCTCATCGTTGGTGATGCAGGCGGTCTGGAAGACTTCGCCGGCGTGGCGATCGGCTCGCTCGATCCCGACATCGAAGCCAATGCTACGGAAGGTTCGGCACTGCGCCGCAGCTTCGCGGTGCAGGCCGGCGAACGTTTCAGCTTCGACTGGAATCTGGCCACGCTGGACACCGCCCCCGGCCTGGCGAAGGACTACGCCTTCGTCGTCATCGAGGGCCAGCGCTTCGACCTGGGCCGTGCGGCCGACGCGCAGCAGGCCGCCGCGTCGCCGTATGCGGCGCAGACCGGCTGGATGCACTTCGAGTACGTGTTCGCACAAGCCGGCAACGTGAACATCGCCTTCGGCGTGGTCGACGTGACCGACTACTCCGTCAGTTCGCGACTGTCGCTCGACAACGTGTCGATCAGCGCCGTACCGGAGCCGCACGCGTATGCGCTGCTGCTGGCCGGCCTCGGGCTGGCCGGATTCGCCGCGCGTCGCCGCGCCTGATCGGGGGCGATCCGCCGGCAATGAAAACGGGGCGCCTCCGGGCGCCCCGTTTTTTCGTTCCGGGCCATGATTCCGTGATGTGCTTCATGGCGGGGCGCCGGGCCGCAGCGCCGCATGAAGCGTCGTTTTCGGCGAGACGCCCGTCTCGTTCGCGCTCCGTGCTAACGTCGCGCTCGCGCCATCCTGACGGGCGGCGTTCCCACGGCCGGCCGCAACCGGTCGCGACCCTTTCATCACCACTGAATCCCGAGCCTTGCATACCCGATGACCCAGTCCGATCCGAGCGCGCTCCACCTCGAGTGGCGCACCCTGCAGCACGATCACGAAGGCCATGAAAAAGTCGCGTTCGCCTGCAAGCTTCTTGCCGTCGTGCTGACCGCACAGTTCACCTTCTTCGCGCTTCCGCTCGTGCTGACGGTGCCGCTGCTGTTGTGCGTGTGGGTGGTCGAAGCGATGGTGCGCACCGTGCAGGGGCGGCTCGGCGCGCGCATCGCGCGCCTGGAACAGCTGATCGCCGATGGCGCGCCGGACAGTGCGGCCGGGCAGCTGCACAGCGAATGGCTGGCCGGCCGCTCCGGTGCGCTGCGCCTGTTGCGCGAGTACGGCGCGAGCGCGCTCAAGCCGACGGTGATCTTTCCCTATCCGGTGCTGCTCGTGCTGCTGGCCTGGCTCGCGATGCCCGCCTGACGCGCCTGGACGGCGCGCCAGCGAAAGGGTGCGGCCAGCTGGCCGGTGTAGCTGTCGGGCATGTGCTCGCGGATGCCGATGTCGCGTGGCGGATGGCGGTCGCGCGGCCGGTACCAGGTGCCGAACAGCTGGTCCCACAACACCAGGTTCTCGCCGTAGTTGGTGTTGCCTTCGGGCAGCACGGGCGAATGGTGCCAGCGGTGCAGCGCGGGCGTGTTGAACAGATGGTCGAGCGCTCCGGTGCGCATCTGCACATTGCAGTGCGTGAGCAGGCCGATGAAGGCCGTGACGGCGCTGACCCAGGTGAGCACGCCATCCGGCGCGCCGGCCAGCAACAGCGGCGGCAGGCCGAGCGCGGTGCTGCGCAGCGTGTCGACCAGATGGAAGCGGCCGGTGTTGAAGAACCACAGTCGCGTCACGCTGTGATGCACGGCGTGGAAGGGCCACATCGGCGCCCATTCGTGCGACACGCGGTGCGCCCAGTAGAAGCCGGCTTCGGCGAGTGCCAGCCCGAGCAGCACCTGCGCGGCCGTCGGCCAGTGCGTTGGCCACAGTTCGGGCCACAGCCGCAGCGCGTCGAACCAGCCCTGCTGCGTGCCGGCGACGACGACGTAATAGGCGGCCGCCTTCGAAACGGCGGTGTGCAGCAGGTCGGGCAGCATCTGGCCGTCGTTGCGCAGCCAGGCCGCTTCATGCGGCCAGCGCCGCTCCAGGCGCCACAGCGAAACGGCGAGCAGTGCGTACGAGATGCCGAACGCAAGCGGGCCGTGTCCGTGCGCCATGCCGAGCGCGGTGGCGGCAACGCAGGCGAGGAGCAGGCCGGGCCAGAGCAGCGCGGCGGTCAGGCGGGCGGGCGGGTGAGCGAGCGGGGCGGCGGTCATGTCGAGGCGCAGCGTACGAAGCGGGTGTGACGCTTGCGTGACGGCATGGCGACAACTGCCGTCACGCCACCGCGCGAGTGCGCCGCGCGGGCGCCGCCCGGCGTCAGTTCCGGGCGGGTGACAGTGCTGCGGCGATGCGCTCCAGCGCGCTGCGTACGACGGCGCGCGGTGCGCCGATGTTGAGCCGCATGTGGCCGCTGCCGCCGGTGCCGAAACTGATGCCGGGGTTCATGCCGACGCGCGCCTCGCGCACGAAGAAGTCGCGCAGGCGCGCGTCGTCCAGACCGAGTGCGCGGCAGTCCAGCCACAGCAGGTAGGTGCCCTGGGCGCGCACGACGCGGATGCCGGGCAGATGTTCGTGCGCGAAGGCCATGACCTTGTCTCGCGTGCCGGCGACGTACTGCATCAGCGCGTCCAGCCAGGGGGCGCCGCCGCGATAGGCCGCTTCGAAGGCGGCGATGCTGAACGGATTGCCGTTGCCGACATGCAGGCGCGCGAATACGTGTTCGATCGCGCTGCGCTCGCGCTGCTCGGCGACCAGCGCCGACAGGCCGAGGCCGGGTACGTTGAAGGTCTTGCTCGGCGCCACCGCGGTGACGATGCGGTCGCCGTGCTGCGCCAGCGTGGCGAGCGCGATGTGCTGCTCTCCCGGATGGATGAGGTCGGCGTGGATTTCGTCGGACAGTACGACCAGCCCGTGGCGGCGCGCAACGTCCAGCACGCCGTCGAGTTCTTCACGCGTCCATACGCGCCCGACCGGATTGTGCGGCGAGCACAGCAGCAGCAGCTTGGCGCCCGCCGCCGCACACTTTTCAAGGTGTGCCAGATCCATGGTGTAGCCGCCATCGTGCTCGACCAGCGGGTTTTCGATCAACTGGCGTGCGCTGTCGCGTATCGCGCCGAAGAAGGGCGGATACACCGGCGGCTGCACGATGACGCCTTCGCCCGGCGCGGTGAAGGCCTGCACCGCCGCGTACAGCGTGGGCACGACGCCGGGGCACATGGATACGGCATCGCGCGCCACGCGCCAGCCGTGGCGCTCGGCGAGCCAGCCGGTGAGGGCGTCGGTCGCGCTGTCCGGGCAGAGCGTGTAGCCGTACACCGGATGCGCGGCGCGCGCGGCGAGCGCGTCGAGCACGGCCGGCGGCGCGGCGAAATCCATGTCGGCGACCCACAGCGGCAGCACGTCGTCGCTGCCGAACACCGCCTTGCGCCCGTCGTACTTGACGCTGGCCGTGTGTTCGCGGTCGATGATGCGGTCGAAGTCGAACGCGTGCGCCGCCGGACTCAATCGATGCGCTCCCAAAGCGTCGCTTCGGCCAGCGTGTGCTGGTGCTTGCGGCGGGTTTCACGGATGACGAACGGCACGTCCTGCGCCGGGCGCATCAGCCGGAAGTGCTTGCCCAACAGCGCCTTCAGGCCGTCCAGCGTGGTCCAGCTCTCGCCGTCCTTCTTGAAACCGCCGAGCCAGTCCTTGCGTCGCGTGTGTTCTTCCAGCCATGTGTAGGGCGAGGTGATCATCAGCACGCCACCCGGATTGAGCCGTTCATGCACGCTGCCCAGAAAGGCCGCCGGGTCGTACAGGCGATCGATCAGGTTGGCGGCGAGAATGAAGTCATAGCCGCTGAGCACCGGCTTCAGGTTGCAGGCGTCGCCCTGCAGGAAATCGACCTTGCCGCGTACGTCGTCGAGTCCGAGGTCGGCCAGGCGGCGCGTCTTGTACGACACCAGCTCGCCTTCATCGACCAGCGTGTAGCGCAGTTCGCCGCGTTCGGCCATGTGCACGCCGGCATTGATGAAGCGCGCCGAGAAATCGACACCGGTGACGTGGTCGAAGTGGCGCGCCAGTTCGAACGTCGAGCGTCCCGTGGCGCAGCCGAGGTCGAGTGCGCGTCGCGCCGGCCGGTCGCCCATCGCGTCGATGGCGATGCCCGCCAGCGCCTTCGGGAAACTGGCGACGCCGAAGTACTCGTCGCCGTAGTGGAATTCGGCGTACTCGGACAATTGCCGGTCGCTTTCGTAATAGACGTTCGGCGCCTCGGCCGGTGCATCGCTCACCACGTATCGGAACCCCGCATGCTGGAAGAAATGGCGGCGGAAGGCATAGCGCGATGCGCGCGTGCTTTCGTTGCCGCAGGAAATCCACGCACCACCCTTGATCAGGTTGTGACGGCCGTCGAAGGTCGGCGTGGAGAAGTCGTCGTAGATGCCGTGCACGTCGAAACCGTCGAACGGGTAGATGGGCGTTTCCGTCCATTGCCACACGTTGCCGACGACGTCGAAGAAATCGCCGTGCGGAAAACGGTCGACCGGACAGGACGATGCCCAGTGATCGAGGTGCAGGTTGGCGCGCGCCGGCCCGTCGGCCGGCACTTCGCGGACGCCGGCCTCGTCGTACAGGCGGTACCACTCGTCTTCGGTCGGCAGGCGCACGGTCTGGCCGGTGCACGCAGCCTTCCAGTTGCAGAAGGCCCTGGCTTCGTGGCAGTTGGTTTCGACCGGCCAGTTCCACGGCATCGGCACTTCTTCCAGCATCAGGCGCAGGTGCCAGCCGCCGTCGCGGCGCACCCAGAATTCCGGATGGCCGATGTCGCGGAAATTGCGCCAGCCCAGGCCTTCCTCTTCCCACCATGCGTCAGTCGTGTAGCCACCGTCCTCGACGAAGGCGAGGTATTCGGCGTTGCTGACGACGAAGCGGCTGGCCCGGAATGCCGCCACCGCGACTTCACGCGTCGCGTATTCGTTGTCCCAGCCGTAGCGCGGGTCGCTGCGCGGCTTGCCGAGCCGGGCGAGGCCGGCGGGAACGTCCTGCAGCGCATTCCGCGGCGCCTCGCCGGCTTCGCGGCAGGGTTCCCAGGCCGGGTGGCGGCGCACGAATTCGAGCGGGCTCTGGCGGATCAGCACGGATGAAGTTTCCAGATGGATGCGCTCGTGCTCGATGCTCATGATGATGGCCCACCACGGGTTGTCCCAGTCGACGGGCAGCGCGAGCGGCGCGTCGTGGATGACACGGTCGACCGCCTTGCGGACCGCATTGCGGTAGGCGCGTACTTCGCTCACCTGCGGCCAGTCGTAGTTCGCGTCGTCCAGGTCGTCCCAGCTCATTTCATCGACGCCGACAGCGAACATCGACTCGAAGCGCGGATCGATGCGCTCGGTGATGAGGCCGGCCAGCAGCAGCTTGTTCACGAAGAAGGTTGCGGTGTGGCCGAGATAGAAGATCAGCGGATGGCGCAGCGAGATGGGCTTGCGGTAGTAAGCCTCGTCACACGTGAGCACCTCGAACAGCTGCTCGTAGCGGCTGAAGGTGGCGTGGAAATAGTCGCGCAGCGTACTGCGCATTGCATCGGTGTCCTGACCGTCCAGCAACGGGGTGCGCAGAAAGAGGGTGGATTCAAGGGCATTCATCTTTTTATGGGTCTCCTGCGGGGTTTTGCGCGTATCCGTCCGGTAATCCTGCAATCGGGCGCCGCTTCGACGCTGCAAGGGTGCCATGAGTTCAGGTCGCGCGTCTTGATGCAACGCGGTCCACGGAGGGCGGCGACCGTGTCCGGAGGGGCTGCCAGGCGCCTCAGGCACGCGCCGCTTCGCCATGCATGCCGGCCGGCTCCGCCGCGCCGAACGGGCCGTCCGGCCCGGTCAGCGACTGTTTCAGCCAGTCGATGCAGAGCCGCGTGCGTCGCGGCAACAGTCTGGCGTGCGGATAGACGACGTGCACGGGCCGTGGCGGTGGCTCGAACGCCTCGAGCACGACGCGCAGGCGGCCGCTGGCCACGAGCGGCGCCACCTGGTACGACAGGAACATGCCGAAGCCGGCGCCGGCCGCACAGGCGTCCACCGCGGGCGCGATGTGGTTGAACTCCAGGTTGCCGCCGATCTCCACGGTGACCTTGCGGCCGTCCATGTCGAAGCGCCAGCCGAGCGCTGCCGCGCCGGTGAAACGGATGCAGCGTGCGCCGCGCAGCGCCTGTGGCTGCGCGGGCGTGCCTGCGCTGTCGAGCAGGGCCGGGCTGGCGACGACGACGCGGCGTATCGTGCCGACGTGCCGGGCAACCAGCGCCGAGTCGTCGAGCGCGCCGATGCGCACGCCGACATCGATGCCCTCGTCCAGCAGATTCACGACGCGGTCGAACAGCAGCACGCGGCAACGCACGCGCGGGTGGTGCTGCGCGAAGGCGGTGAGGGCCGGCGCGACGAACATCTGGCCGAACTGCACCGGCGCCGTCACGGTCAGCTGACCCGTCGGCTCGCTCGCACCTTCCTTCAGCGCCGCTTCGGCGTCCTGCACCGCGGACAGCACATGGCGGCAGCTGTCGAGATAGGCGCGCCCTTCATCGGTCAGTGCGATGCGCCGCGTGGTGCGGTTGAACAGCCGCACACCCAGATGCTGTTCCAGCGCGGCCAGCGCACGCACGACCGCCGGCAGCGAGGTGTCGAGCGCGCGCGCGGCCGCCGTCAGGCTGCCCTGGTCGGCGATCTGCACGAAGGTGTGCATGGCCCTGAAAGTATCCATGCGCCGATATTAAACCGGAAATCGCAATAGTCTTGTTGAAATTAGACTATTTATTGCCGGTTTTGGTGTAGCCATACTGGATTCCGTCGCGTGCCCCGCGGCGCCATCGAACCTACCGACAAAGGATCCGCCATGACCACCGTTTCCCGCCCCGAACGCCCCATCGTGCTGTACGGCTTCAAGAAGTCCGGGCACAGCCACCGGGTCGAGGTTTTCCTCGAACTGCTCGGCCTGCCTTACGTGTTCCGCCCGGTCGATCTGGCCGGCGGCGAGCACAAGCGCGCGGCCTTCACCGCGAAGAACGTGTTCGGCCAGGTGCCGGTCATCGAGGACGGCGACCAGGTCATCTCCGACTCGTGCGCCATCCTGTTCTATCTGGCCAGTCGCTATGCGCCGGAAAGCTGGCTGCCGCGCGAGTTTCCGGCGGCCGCCGACGTGCAGCGCTGGCTGTCCGTCGCTTCCGGCCTGCTGGCCTACGGTGCCGCTGCGGCGCGTCTGGTGACCGTGTTCAAGGCGCCGTTCAATCCGGAGGAAGTCATCGCGCGTGCCCATGTGCTGCTGCGCGTCATGGAAGACGTGCTGACGCGCGGCGACTGGCTGGTCGGCACGCAGCCGACCATCGCCGACGTGGCGCTGTACAGCTACGTCGCGCACGCGCCGGAGGGCAATGTGTCGCTCGACGCGTATCCGCACGTACTCGGCTGGCTGGCCCGTTTCGAGGCGCTGCCCGGCTTCGTGCCGATGCCCTCGACCGCGGTCGGCCTGCGCGCCGGAGCCTGATCGTGGACGCCCTGCATCCCGTGTCCGGGCCGGACGACATCTTCCATGACGGTGAGCGCGCGGTGCAGGAGCGCGCCGGTTCACGGGAGCGCATGGCGGTGGTCGGGCCACGTGCCATCCGCGACTACATGCCGGAGCAGCATCGCGACTTCTTCGGGCAGTTGCCCTTCATCGTCGTCGGCGCCCGTGACGACGACGGCCAGCCCTGGGCAAGCCTGCTGGCCGGCAGACCGGGTTTCTGCTCGTCGCCCGATCCGCAGCATCTGGCGGTGCGCGCGCACCCGGCACCGGGAGACCCGCTGGCTGGCTGTCTGCGCACCGGCGCCGCGCTCGGCCTGCTCGGCATCGAGCCGCAGACGCGGCGGCGCAACCGGCTCAACGGTGTGCTGGAACGCGTGGACGGGCAGGGCTTGGAGCTGCGGGTGGAACAGAGCTTCGGCAACTGTCCGCAGTACATCCGGCCCAATGGCGCCCGCCACGCGGACGCGCCGCCCGCCGCTGTTGCGCAGCCCGTGCGCGGCACGGTGCTCGACGCCTGGTCGCAGGCGCTGGTCGCGCGCGCGGACATGCTGTTCATCGCCAGCGCGCATGCCGGCAGCGGCGCCGACGTGTCGCACCGCGGCGGCGCGCCCGGCTTCGTGCGGGTCGATGACGCGCGCACGCTGATGCTGCCGGACTATCCGGGCAACCGCTTCTTCAACACGCTCGGCAATCTGCAGGTCGATCCGCGCGCCGGCCTGCTGTTCATCGATTTCGCCACCGGCGAACGGCTGCACGTCGCCGTCAGCGCGGACATCCTGTGGGACGGGCCGGCGCTGGCGGATTTCCCCGGCGCCGAGCGCCTGCTGCGGATGACGGTGCACGGCACCTTGCGCGTCGCCGGCGGGCTGCCGTTGCACTGGAGTGTCGCCGAGCCGTGACGCACCGGGGCGCGATCCGGCCGTGACCGGCAGCGGGGCGGGCTGCCGGCGCCGTGAGGATGTGCGTGCCGCGCTGAAAGGAAACGCCACCCCGTCCGGTCTCGTTGGCATCGCGCCCTGACAAACGGCGCGACAGTCCGGCGGCGAGGGCGCTGCCGGCATCGCTACCGGGTGGATGCCATGTTTCCTGTTTCCCAGCTTTCCACGCAGCATGATCCGTGCCGGCCGCCTCGGCGTGCAGACAGCACGGTGCTGGTGGTCGAGGACGATCCGGAGATCGCGCACCTGATCAGTCTCGATCTTGCCAACGAAGGCCATGCGGCGGAGATCGCACGCGACGGCGCGGCTGCGCTCGAACGCGTGCGCCACAAGGACTACGCGCTGATGCTGCTCGACCTCATGCTGCCCGGTGTGGACGGGCTCGGCGTGTGTCGAGAGGTGCGGGCGATGGACCGCTACCTGCCCATCATCATCCTGAGCGCGCGTTCCAGCGAAACGCACCGCGTGATCGGTCTGGAACTGGGCGCCGACGACTACCTCGCAAAGCCGTTCTCGTTCCCCGAACTGAATGCGCGCGTGCGCTCGGTGCTGCGCCGCATGGACGCGGCCGCGCAACGGGCGGCGTCCATGCTCGGCACGATACAGGCCGGCGAACTCACGATCGATCCGCTCGCGCGCGAGGTCAGGCTGGATGGTGCCGCCGTCAACATGACAGCGCGCGAATTTGACCTGCTGCTGTTCTTCGCGCGCCATCCGGACCGCGTGTTCAGCCGCATGGAACTGCTCGATCACGTGTGGGGCCACGCACACGACGGCTACGAGCACACGGTCAATTCGCACATCAACCGGCTGCGCGCCAAGGTGGAGCGCGAGCCGGCGCGCCCGCGCCACATCCAGACCGTGTGGGGTGTCGGCTACCGCTTCAACCGCAGCGCGGGCGCGTGATCCCGCGTTCGCTCTACATGCGCCTGGCGGTCAGTTTTGCCGCCATCCTGCTGTGTTTCGGCGGCGTGCTGGGGGTTGTGAGCTATCGCGCGGCGCGCGCCCATCAGCAGGAGGTCATGCAGACGCTGAGCCGCGACCTCGCGTCGCACATCGCGGAGCACAACGGCCTGTCGACCGGCGCCGGCACGAGCAGCGCCGCGGCGAACGAGCTGTTCCACATGTTGATGGCGGTGAATCCGTCGATCGAGGTCTATCTGCTCGATGCGGCCGGCGTCATCCTGATGCATTCGGCACCGGCCGGACATGTGCTCAGCCGGCAGGTGACGCTGGCGCCGATCCGCGATTTCCTGCGTGGTGCCCGGCTGCCCATCCTCGGCGACGACCCGCGGGACCCCGGACGAGAGGTCGTGTTCAGCGTCGCCGCGATCGAGCGCGACGGTGTCGCCGAGGGCTATCTGTACGTGGTGCTGGCGGGCGAAGCCTATGCGCGCATGAGCGCGTCCGCCGGCTTCGGCTATGCGCTCGGCGCCGGCATGTGGCTTGGCGCGGCGGTGCTGGGTTGTGCACTTGTCGCAGGCTTGCTGGTGTTCCACGGCATCACGCGCCGGGTCAATGAACTGGCGGCACGCGTGACGGCGTTCTCGCGCACGGAGCCGGGCGCGGGCGGCGCCGGTGCGGACGAGATCGATCGGCTGGCCGCTGCGTTCGACCGCATGGAGCGGACGATTTCGCGCCAGCTGGGCGAGCTTCAGCGGCAGGACGCGCTGCGCCGTGAGCTGGTGGCCAACGTGTCGCACGACCTGCGCACGCCGCTGACGTCGATGCAGAACTATCTGGAACTCATGCTCGGCATGCCGGACACGCAGAGCGCGGCGCAGCGCAGGGACTATCTCGAACGCGCGGTGCGCCAGAGTCGCAGCGTGGCGCGCCTCGCGCAGCAGCTGTTCGAACTGGCACGGCTCGAGTGCGAAGAGGCCCCGCCGGTGTGCGAGCCGTTCTGCCTGTCGGAGCTGATGCACGACATTGCGCACAAGATGGGCTTTCCCGCGCGCAGGAAAGGCGTGCGGCTGAGTGTGGCGCCGTGCAGCGAAGCCATGTACGTGGCGGCCGACATCGGCCTGATCGAGCGGGTGATCACCAATCTGATCGACAACGCCATCCGGTGCACCGCGCCCGGCGGGGACGTCCGGCTGGACATGCGCGCCGACCGCGACGCGGTCGGGATCAGCGTGTCGGACACCGGCTGCGGCATGGCACCGGCGCTGCTGCGCACGCTGTTCGACCGCGACTCGCCGCTGCGACGCAACGGCATGCCGCGCAATGCCGGGCTCGGCCTGCTCATCGTCAAACGCATCCTGCTGCTGCACGGCAGCGACATCGAGGTCGACAGCGAGCCGGGACGCGGTTCCACCTTCCGCTTCCGGCTCGCGCGCGGGCCGCTCGAAGCGGGGCTGCGCGGGGCATCGGGAAATATCACGAAGCCGTGATGATTGCGTGAGGACTGCGCGAATCCGCGTGCTCAGGATGTCGGCGGACGGGACATTTCATCCTCGCGTCCGCGTCGCACACCTTCAAGGAGAGTCTTCAATGCAGAACCATTCCTGGATCAGGACGATCGCCGCAGCATCCGTCGCGCTGGGCCTGTCGGCCGGCGCTCACGCCGCCACCGACATCAAGGTGACCTTCACCAACGTGTCGCCCGCGGGCAGCGTCGGCACGTCGCCGCTGTGGGTCGGCTTCCACAACAGCAGTTTCGATCTGTTCGACGCCGGTTCCGCCGCGTCGCTCGGCGTCGAGCGCATCGCCGAGGACGGCAATTCGGGCCCGCTCGGCACGCTGTTCGCGGCCACCACGCTGACCGGCGTACAAGGAACGCTGGCGGGACCGCCGGCGTTTCCGGGTGACGTGCGCATGCTCACGCTCACCGGACTCGACCTGCAGGGCGACAACCGCTACTTCAGCTACGCCTCGATGGTGGTGCTGAGCAACGATTTCTTCATCGGCAACGACGACGCGATGGCGCACGACCTGTCGTCGCTGGTGGCCGGTGGCGGCAAGATCAGCATCTTCGTGGGCGGCAATGGCAACGTGTGGGACGCCGGCACCGAAGTGAATGATTTCGCGAACTCGCTGGCCAACGGCGCCTTCGGCATCGGTGGCGGTCAGACGGGCGCCAATCAGGGTGACGACGAGCACGGCTTCGTGCACCGGATTGACGCCGATCCCTACGCCGCCTTCCTGAACCAGGGACTCGTGCCGGCCGGATACGACTTCTCGCCGCTCGCCTTTACCGGGCAGGCGGCAATCGGCCGCATCGACATCGAGGTGGTGACGGCGCCTGTTCCGGAGCCCCAAACGTACGCGATGCTGCTGGGCGGACTTGCGCTGATCGGCGCCGTCACCCGTCGACGCATGCGCGCGCGCTGAACGCGCGCCGGTGTCAGCCCGCGCCGAGCGCCCGTGCGGCGCGCATCAGCGCGCGGGTGTCGGCCAGCGCGCTGGCGATGCGCCGGTCCAGTTGCCGCGCCGGTGCCTCGTCGTCGGCCGGCGCGGGCGGGGCGGGGCCGTCGGTGAGCGCATCGGCGCCCGAAGCCAGCAGGCGGGTCAGTTGCGCGCGTGCGGCATCGAGCTGGTGGCCGAGTTGCACCGGCTCCATCTCCGCGCCGCGCGTGGCGAGCAGGCCGCGTGCGGCCGCCAGATGGCTCAGCAGCAGATAGCTCTGGGTGGACAGCTCGTTCAGCGTGGCCAGCGACAGGTGTTCGGATGCCGGCTCGTCACGCATGCGCGTCACCGCGTCCGACAGCGCGGCCAGCGCTTCCTGCACGTGACGGCGTGCCAGCCGGTAGTGCAGGTTTTTCGCGTCGGTGCGCAGCGCCAGCGCGATGTAGTCGCGCAGCGCGTCGAGCAGCGCGCCGCCCAGCGCCGGCAGGCTGCGCCGTTCCCAGCTCGGCAGCATGCGGCTGAAGGCGTAGGCCAGCGCGACGCCGATCGCGGTGTCGTACAGCCGTTCCGAAATGTGGAAGCTGCCGGGGGCGATGAGGTGCAGCTGCAGCAGCGACATGACGCAGGCGGCGGTCACGGTGTAGCGGTAGCGCACCGACACCGACGCGTGTGCCACGGCGATGCAGACAAAGATCACCAGCAGCAGCACGGCCGGGGCCGATACCCAGTGCAGCAGCAGCGCGGTGAACAGACAGCCGAGCGTGTTGCCTATCATGCGGTCGCTTTGCCGGCGCTTCGTCTGGCTGAAGCTGGCGCGCATGACCAGCGCGATGGTGAGCAATATCCAGTAGCCATGGGTGGCGTAGGGCAGATGGCGCGAGAGCAGGAAGCCGGCCAGCATGGCTGTCGTCAGGCGCAGCGCATAGCGCAGCACCGGCGAGTCCAGCCGCGCCTCCTCGCGCAGCGCACGGGCGGTGAAGCTCGAGCGCGACAGGAATTGCTGCATCACTTCGTCGACCGGCGTGGCCGCACCGGGCACGGTGCGCAACATTGCTTCGCAGCCGCGCAGCCGCTCGACACCGGACAGCAGGTTGCGGGCAAGCACGTCGATTGCCGACGCGAGCGGGCGTTGCGCCGGATCGGCCTGCCGGCGCAGATCTTCGATGGCCCGTTCGAGCTTCGGCTGCAGCCCGGGACGAAGGTCGGCGCCGAGCACTGTCGGGCCCGGCGTCAGGCCGGATCCGGCCAGTCGTTCGACGGCATCGGCATTGGCCAGCGTCGCCTCGGCGAGCAGACCCGTCACCGGATGCGTGCCGTAGGCGCGCCGCAGTCCCGCGTAGTCCGCCTGGTTGGCGAGCATGTCCTCGTGTACGTCGATCAGTGCGAACAGGCCGTTCGACAGCGCCTGTTGCTGCGGTGTCGGATGGGCGTCGATGGCGAAGTCACGCGCTGTCTGCAGCTTTTCCGCGAGCGCGGCCTGCTGGCGCACGAGATCGGCGTGCACCGCTTCAAGCGGCTGCGCGGGATCGAAGAAGGCCGCCTTGCTGCGCAGGTAGTCGGCGAAACCGTACAGCGCGTCGACGACGACGCGGCGGCGCATCGACATGTCGAGCGCCCGCGCGAGCAGCAGCGCGTAGCCGATGTAGAGCATCCCGCCGGCGGTCTGCAGTCCGATCAGAGTCAGCTGATCTGGCCACGGCAGGTCTGGGCGTGCGAGCGCGAACGCCATCATCATCGCCATGCCGTAGCTCAGCGCAAAGGCGCGGCGGCCCCACGCGGCAGCCATGCCGGAGCAGAAGCTGATCAGCACGATGGCGAGCGCGAGCAGCGTCGTCGAATGGTGTGTCAGTACGAGCGCCAGCGTGACCAGCGGCGCCTGCACCAGATTGGCGAGCAGCAGCGGCAGCTTGTTTCGGCGCGGAACGGGGATGTCGGCGAGACTGACGATGAGCGCGCCGGTCGATACCGCAATGGCCGCCCGAAAACCGAGCAGCGCGTATGCAAGCAGGGTGAGGATAAGCACGCCGGCGGCGCAACCCAGACCGCTGATTGCGTGGTGGCTTTTCAGTTGGCGCGACAGCATGCTTGGGCGTCCTGGCCGGAGCGATGGATGTGTGGTGGCGGCATTGGCCGGTCCGGCTGGCCACGGCGGAGTCGCATTCTGCCAAAAACCGGGCACGCCGTGCCGGCCGGCACGGCGTCGGGGCTGCGTTCAGCTCAGGTAGTCGCCGGCCGCTTCCGGCTGGTGCACGATTCCCAGCACGCGAAGCTGCAGCTTGCGCCCGCCCGGCACCTGCCATTCGATGGACTGGCCGACCGACATGCCGAGCAGGGCGCTGCCGATCGGCGCCAGCACGGACACCGTGTCGGGCGACGCCGCCGCTTCCGGATAGACGAGCTTCAGCACGAATTCAGCGCGGGACGAGTCGTCGGCGAAGCGCACGGTCGAGTTCATCGTCACGACGGTTGCGGGCATGTCCTCGGGCGCCAGCACGTGGGCGCGATCCAGTTCGTCGCGCAGCGCGTCGGCCGCCGGCTGGTGACGGGAACCTGCGCGCTCGAGCAGGCGTTCGATGCGGACATGGTCGAGTTCGGACAAGGTGATGGCAGGTTGTTCCATGGAACGATCCTCGGGAAAAAACAGTGGTCAGGGGGCTGGCGCGGCAGGATGCCTCGCAGCGGCAGAAAGAACGGCGGGTGTGGCAGGGACTCGTGTGCCCGGCGTGCGCGGCGCGGATGCGCATCCGGACCCCGGACAAGCAAAAGGCAGTGCCTCGTCAGAGGGACTGCCTTGGTTCGGGCGCTCGCGTGCCGAGACTGTACGACAACGGCGCGCTTTGGGCCAGCCCCGCGGCCCGGCACGGGAAACGGCGTGACCGTCGACATGGTCTCCCCCTGTAACGGCGCCTGCCCGGACGTGCCGTAAGATGCTGCCTCTGACAACGCAGGAGCCCCGCCTTGGTACGCAATGACAGTGAAGAGAACAGATCCGTTGCACTTTACTGGGATTTCGAGAACCTCCACGCCAGCCTTGTGGAGGCCCGGTTCGGCGAGGGGTATTACAGCAAGCCGGATTCGCGCTTCAAGGTGCAGGAACCGCTGGTCGACATCCAGGCCATTGTCGAACTGAGTGCCTCCTTCGGCCCGATCGCGATCAATCGCGCCTACTGCAACTGGCAGTACTTCGGCCGCTATCGGGACGTGCTGCTGCAGAGCGCCGTCGAACTGATCCAGCTGTTCCCGCCCGGCGCGTCGGCCAAGAACGGTGCCGACATCAAGCTGTGTCTCGACGCGACGGAGGACATCAGCCGTTTCGCCCACATCGGTACCGTCGTCATCATTGGTGGCGACAGTGATTTCATGCCGGTCGCGCAGAAGATCAAGGCGGCCGGGCGCACGCTGGTCGGCGTCGGCACGCGCCGCTCTACCAACCGGCACTGGGCGAAGAGCTGCCACGAATTCCGCTATTACGAAAATCTGGTCGAACAGGCGGCTGACGGCGCCGAACCGGCGACCGACGCCGTCGCTCCGGCGCCCGACCCGGCGGCCGACATGGTCAGGCGCGCGGTGCGCCTGCTGACGGAAACCAAGGGAGAACCCTGGGTGAACAAGGCGTCGATCTGGCACATGATCAAGCGGCTCGATCCGACCTTCGATCCCAAGGAGTTCGGACACGACAATTTTTCCGAACTGATGAAGGCGCTTGACGCCGTCGTCGAGGTGAAGAAGGGCGTGACGGATCACGTCGTGCGCCTGCGTTGAAGCGCACGCCTGTCGCCGATTCTTACAGTGCGACGATGACCTGCCGGACGGTCTTATTGCAATCAATGGCTTGCGCGTCTGGTATTCGTCTTGCTTGAAACGCGTGGTTCATATCCCGCATAAGAAAAGGACGCTTCATGAAAACGCTCTTGCTTGCCGCTTCGATGATGCTTGCGTCGTCGGCCTGGGCCGCCGCACCGATCACGCCGGCCAGCGCCAGCGCCACCGGCATCTACACCATTGACGGCCCCGATCTGGGCATCCTGACCGATGGCCATGCTCCGCCCGAATCGACGTTCTACCAGACGGCAGCCGTGTCCTGGCTTGGTCAGGAAGGCGTATCGGGTGTCGCTCTGACGCTTGATTTCGGACAGCTCTATTCGCTGACCGACGTCTTCATGGGTGTCGACAACAACGATTTCTATCAGGTGCAGGTGTCGGCGGATGGCACGCAGTGGAACACGCTGTTTACCAACCTCGCGTTCGAAGGGCAGGCGAACAGCGGAACCGAGTTGATTTCCAGCGTTGCTAACCACATCGATTACCAGGCGAGCATCGATTTCCCCAGCGTCATGGCGCGCTATGCACGCATCTACGCGGTGCAGGGTGATGGTGCCTATTCGGTGTCGGAGCTGGCGTTCAGCGGTGTCGCCGTGGTACCGGAACCGGAAGCCTGGGCCATGTTGCTGGCCGGTCTGGGCCTGATCGGAGCGGCCTCACGCCGCCGTTGATCCGGTTTTTCCACGCGCCAGAAAGGCCGGCCCTGTGCCGGCCTTTTTCATTCCGGCCGGTGCCGGCACAGGCGGCCACAGCCGCATCGGGGTTCTAACGATGCGCCGAAGCGGTGTACATTGCTGGACACCTTTACCGCCCTGAACCCGACGGACCCGAGTTCCCGTGACCTGCACACATCGTTCCATCCCCGATTCAGCAAGCCGCCCGTGCGGCACGATCCACCGCGGTTGCCGTCCGCGGGGTAGGCCGTGATGGCTGATCCGACCTGGATCGCCGCGGCACTGACGGTCGCCGTGCTCGCCATCTACGAAGTCGTTCTCGCGATTGCGCAGCGCCACCGACCGGGAAAGCTGGCCCGAAGCGCCCACGCTGCGTTGCGTGCCGACTGGTTCGCTGCCGTGTCGGCGCAGAAGGGGTCGGAGGTGCTGGCGGTGCAGACGATGCGCAACTCGCTGATGTCGGCAACGATGACGGCGTCGACCGCCGTCATCGGCCTGATGGGGACCGCGACGCTTGCGGCGCCGTCGCTGAATGCCGGCTTTGGCGAGGCGCTGACCGGGACGCCGCACCTGAGCGCGCGTCTGGCGCTTGAACTGATACTGATGGCCTTGCTGTTCGCGTCCTTCGTCGCTTCCGCGATGGCGGTGCGCTACTACAACCACGTGACCTTCATCGGCGGCACGCCGGTCGATTCGGACGCCCGTCGCCGCTGGTCGGAAGCCGGCACGATCTACGTGCGCCGGGCCGGCCTGCTGTACAGCTGGGGATTGCGCCAGCTCATCCTGGTAGCGCCGATACTGGCCTGCATCCTCTATCCGTTCGCCGGCCCGTTTGCGGCACTGGCGGTGGTGGCGGTGCTCATGGTGTTCGACCGTTTCGGCATCGTCTGAACGCCAGGCCGGTGCGCCGGCCTACACCCGGAATTCCTGGACGGCCTCTTGCAGGGTGTGTGCCGAAGTGGCCAGTTCGGTGCCTTGGCGTGCCGTGTCTTCGGCGCCCCTGGCATTGCGTTCCGACAGTTCGAACAGCAGGTCCGCGTTGTGCACGATCTCTCCGACGGCCGTGTTCTGCGCGCCGAGATTGCTGGAAATCGTCGCGGATTTTCCTGACAGCGCCTGCAGGCGCTGCAGAATGTCGTCGAATCCGGCCACAGCGCTCGCCGTGTGGCGTGCCGCACCATTTACCTTGTCGTTCGAGTCGCGGACCAGCACGATGGTCTGGTCCGCCTCGTCGCGGATGCGCACGACCAGCTGGCTGATGTCGTTCGACGACGCCTGGCTGCGCTGAGCCAGCTTGCGGACTTCGTCGGCGACCACCGCGAATCCGCGCCCCTGCTCGCCGGCACGCGCCGCCTCGATGGCGGCGTTCAGCGCCAGCAGATTGGTCTGGTCGGACAGTTCCTTGATCAGTTCATTGATGCGGTTGATCGCCCGCGAGTCCTCGACGAGCTTTTCGATCACCGCGAGCGAGCTGGCCAGCTGCGTCGAAGCGTCGTGCACGCTGGAGAGAGAGCCCTGCAGCGTCGTCTTGCCGGTGGTCGAAGCCTGGCCGGCGCTGGCTGCAAGTTCGCTGGCCTCGAGCGAAAGAGACTCCACGTCCTTGATGTTGTTGCTGACTTGCTCGATCGCGCTGCCCATCGCGCGGATCGAGTCGAGCTGACGCGTCACCGTCTCCCGGGTTTCGCCCGACGTGCCGGACAGATGGACCGCCGCGCCGGTCAGCGTCCGCGACAGTCCCTGCAGCCGCTCGACCAGTTGTTTTACCGCCTTGCGCGCGCTGTTGTACTCGTAGGCCAGCCAGGCGAAATCATCTTTGCCGTCCAGTTCGAGCCGGCAGTCGAGTCGCCCTTCGGCGAGCGCATGCAGCCCGCCGACGATGGCTTCGGCACGTTTTCCGTAATAGCGGCCGATCAGGCGTCCCGCTGCGGCGCCGCCCAGCAGCAGCACGATGGATACGGCAAGCTGCAGCGGCCAGTTCGTGACACCCGACGCCACGTTCAGCGCGACGCAGCAGATGACGGACGCACTCGCGCCGAACAGCGAAAATGCTCGACTGACGCTCATGGATTTCAACATGATTCCTCCTGCATCGATGCGGGCGCGCCGACGGACGTGCCGCCGCGCCCCACCGTTAACGGGAGGATGTCACAGGGTCTTGAGTGCGGCAGGCGTGATTCTTTGTGCGGGGCGAGGCAGTCCGCGGGCGGCCTCTTCGCCACCCGCGGACGCCATTCAGTCGTTGCTGCCCATGAAGCCGAACAACTGAAGCAGGCTGGTGAAAAGATTGAAGATCGATACGAACAGGCCGGTCGTGGCCATCACGTAGTTGGTTTCGCCGCCACGCACGATGCGTTGTGTTTCGAACGCGATCATGCCGGCCATCAGCAGCACGACGACGGCTGACACGGTCAACGACAGCGCCGGGATCTCGAACACGATCGCGCCCAAGCCAGCCAGTATGGCGACGATCATGCCGATGAACAGGAATCCGCCCATGCCCGACAGGTCGCGTTGCGTCACCGTGGCCCAGCTCGACATTGCGAGGAAGACCGTCGCCGTGGCGGCGAGCGACAGCGTCACGATCTGGCCGCCGCCGGCCATGCCGAGCACGCTGCCAAGCAGCGGGCCCAGCGTATAGCCCATGAAGCCGGTCAGCGCGAACGTGAGCAGTACGCCTTTGCTGCTGTCACGGAAGCGATTGACGGCGAACAGCAGGCCGAAGTAGCCGGCCAGCGTCAGCAGGATGCCGGGCCCCGGCCACGACAGCGCAACGGCAACGGCCGCGACCATCGCGCTGAAGGCGAGGTTCAGGCCGAGCAACGTGTAGGTGTTGCGCAGCACCTTGCGCGCGGCTGGCGTGACGTGCGCGACATCCTGCGCGCGGGCGCGCTCGGCAAGTGAGGGCGGGTGTGTGTAGCGGGTGTTCATGTCATGTTCCTTTTTTGTCGAATGAATCGGGTAGGGTTCAAAGCGCCAGATCGAGCGGACGCGCCGGGCCTGACTGACGGGCGCGCCGGTAGCTGCGCACCATGCGGCGGGCCGCACGCCCCACCGCGGTGTCGATGGCGGCCCGCCAGTCGCGCGAGGTTGCACTGACGATGACCGGACGCACACCGATCAGCTGCAGTTCGACCTGCACCTGCTTGTCCACGCCGCCACGCGGTCCGTTCGCGTCGGACAGGCGCAGCCGCGCGCGCGGCACCAGCCAGGCCAGACGGCGCAGCACGAAGCGCAAGCGGTTCTCGGCAACACTGCGCAGCGCGCTGCCCTGTACGTGACGTGATTCGACGATGACTTGCATGGCAGATCTCCTGTCGGAATGGAGCGGCCACACTAGACCGTCTCGGGTTTCCAATAAATGGATGTTTGTAGTAGTTTCACATCGATATTTACGAAGTTACGTTACGCGATGCTCAATTACAGACATCTCTATTACTTCTGGGTCGCGAGCAAAGAGGGCGGTATCGCCCGTGCGGCTGAACGGCTGGACATGGCAGTGCAAACGGTGAGCACCCAGATACGCGAACTGGAGCGCGCACTCGGGCACGCGCTGTTCAAGCCGTCCGGCCGCAGCGTCGAGCTGACGACTGCAGGCGTGGCGGCACGACGGCTCGCCGACCAGATATTCCAGCTCGGCGAACAGTTGCCGGTCGCCGTGCGCGAAGCGGCTGACGCGCAAGGCGTGCGTCTGTCGGTCGGCATTTCCGACGGGCTGCCCAAACCGGTGGTGCGCCACCTGCTGCAGCCGGCCATCGATACGCCGGGCCTGCACCTGCACTGCGACGACGGGGAGTTCGACGACCTGCTGGCCGATCTGGCGCTGCACCGTCTGGACGTCGTGCTGGCCGACCGGCCGGCACCGCTGAATCCCAACCTGAAGGTCTACAGCCATGCGGTGGGCGAGGCGGCGCTTGCCTGGTATGCGCCTGCTGCGCTTGCCGCGCGGGCGGGCGGCGCCTTTCCGGCGTGTCTGGCGGAAATGCCCTTGCTGCTGCCAACCCGTCATTCAGCCGTGCGTTCGCGTATCGACGACTGGTTCGACCGCAAGGGGCTGCGTCCGCGCATCGCCGGCGAATTCGAGGACAGCGCACTGCTGGCCACGTTTGGCGGCAGCGGGCTGGGAGCCTTCCCGGCGACCGAGTGGTCGCATGACGAGCTGACCGGGCATCGCTCGCTCGTGCTGATCGGGCGCTGCACAGAGGTGGTGGAGCACTTCTACGCCATTTCGGCGGAGCGGAAGGTGCAGCACCCGCTGGTGCAGAAGGTGCTGGCGGGGCACGCCTGAGTGCCGGGGCTCAGTGCCGGATGATGCTGTCCGGCGCATCGAGCGGACTGACGCCGGCAATCCAGCCTTCGACCGGATCGATTTGCAGCGGCAGGCCGTAGCCGGCGTCACGGCGCGCATGGGCCCAGGCGGCCTGCACCAGCGCGATCATGCTGTCCAGCGCGTCGCCGGTGCCGTCGCGGCAAATCGTGTCCAGCAGCGCCGGGTCCTCGCACTGAATGCTGACGCCGAGCGCGTGGGTGCCGCGCAACAAGGCTTCGACGATGAGCATGCGGTTGGTCAGGCGCGTGCCGGTCAGCCCGCTGGCGGTTTCGCTCTTGTACGACGCCGGCACGATGCCGCGCGCCAGCCAGCCTGGATACGCTTCGAGCGCCACGCGCGAACCGTCGCCGCCGTGCAGGCCGGGAATGTGCACACCGGCGTCGAGCAGGCGGCGCGCGCCTTCCAGGAACATCCAGCCGACCGGCGGATTCACGAATTTCATCGGGCTGTGCGAGCCGGCAGGTCCGTCGGTCGCGCGATGCGTGTATTTCTGGCCCGCGGGGCGCGATGCGCGTTCGGCATCGGCCAGTGCCTTGAATTCCTGGCGCGACAGGCGTGCCACGACGCGCACCATGCCGGCCCAGTCAACGGGCCAGCCATGCTCCAGAACCGATTCCCGCGGCAGGCCGAATGGAAAGTCAAAGGCACCGAGCCATGGGCCCGGACGGAGCAGGAAAGCCTCGAAAGCGGCCCAGGAAGGCAGCGTTTCGATCGAGACCAGCCGGACGCTGCGCTCGCCCGTGGCGAGGCCATGCGCGACGGTGACGGGCTTTCGCTGTGACGGCTGCGAGGTGAAGTCGATGCCGAGTAGCTGTGTCATGCGGTGGACATTAGCCCACCGTCGTGACCTTGAGAAACCGGCCGTTCAGCGGCGGCGCCATGCGAGCAGTGCAAGGCCCGCGCCGAACAGCAGCGCCGGTGCCGGCTCTGGGACCGGCGGGGACAATTGGCTGCCCGCGATCACGATGCCGCCACCACCCGCAAGCGCCAGGCTGCCGCCGGCGTGTTGCGCAAGTGAGCCGGGTGCAAGGACGATGTTGCTGACGGGCGAGTCGACTGAAAGGGCCACGTTGCCGGAGGCCGTCCGGGCGAGGTTCAGCACCTGATCGGTGTTCAGCACGCGGTCAGGATCGAGGCCTCCGGAGATGCCGGTGCCGGAGTGCTGAAGATCATGGCCCAGAGCGACCAGCGAGTCTGCATCAAAGCTGATGATTCCGGATGCGTCGAACAGGATGTTCGGCGCCATGAACATGCTGTGTTCGATCAGGATGTCTCCATCGGCGAGGATGCGGAGTTCGAGCGGGTCGCTCAGCGTCACATCGCTCAGCGAGAGGCTGCCGGTACACGACAGCACGGTCAGCGATGTGACGGACAGCCTCAGGTCGCCCGAGCAATTCATGCTGCCCGTTGCTCCCGTCAAAATGTCGGCATGCGCCGGCAGCGACAGCGCGGCGGCAATGGTGACGACGGCGAGGAAGGGCGTGCGCATGATTCAGCCTCATGATTTGACAACGGAATTATATTCATCCGGTGTGACGAGGCTGCAGGATTCAGCCGGATGGATGATGTTCGGCCGTGCCGGCGCGCCGGCGCACGAAAAACGCCGACCATCGGCCGGCGCTTTTTCCGGGTCGGGCGGACTCAGCCGCGACGACGCGCGGCGAAGCCGATGAGGCCAAGGCCGGCCAGCAGCATGGCGTAGGTTTCAGGTTCCGGTACGGCGGGCGCGAACGCGGTCGAGCCCGGGCTGCCGATGGCGCTGCTCAGCGACACATAGGAGCCTTCGGCATCGCCGGCGACCGACAGCGTCCACCCGGTTACATCGTTCGCGCCGAGCGCGCCGGCCGTCATCGCGTGGCCGCTGACGCCCTGGGTGCGCGGGCCGCCGATCGAGTTGTCGCCGTACGCCAGGCGATCGACGAGCGAGCCGGCGTCGTCGAACAGATTGATTTCGTCGGCGCGGCCGATGTTGTTGGTGTAGTTGCCGAGCACCTTGACGGTGTCGGCCAGGCCCCAGTCGAGGCGGAACGTGGCCGCGTCGGCTTCCGTGATGACGACGGATTCGCCGGCGCCGACCAGGCCGAAGGCGCTCAGGTCGAAGCCGCCGGGGGTACGGCTGTCGTCGTCATAGCTCCAGTTCGCGAAATCGACGGCCGAGGTGCCGAGGTTCGTGAATTCGATGAATTCACCGCTGCCGCCCGAGTACATCCATTCGGTGATGCGCACATCGGCGTGGGCGGCGGGAGCGATGGCGGCGGCAAACAGCAGGGCAACGATCTTGGTCATGATGGTGGTTCCTTATGGATGAATGACGGGATGGGTTCAGTGCGTGCGACGACGGGCTGCGACGCCGACGAGTCCGAGGCCGGCCAGCAGCAGGGCGACGGCTTCAGGCTCCGGCACGGGCGCGAGCACATACAGGCTGGGCGTTTCGCCGACCACGTAGATGAAGCCCTTGCCGTCGATGGTGATGCCTTCGGCGTCGCCCGCGATGGCCGAGAAATCGAACTGGCTCAGCACGGTGCCGTCGCGACTGACTTCGAGCAGGCGGGACGACTCCTGGCTGATGATGAGCAGGTTGTCCTGGTCTGCCGTGCCCCGCAGCGACGCGATGGTGCTCAGCACCTGGACGTCGGACAGGTCGGCCGTGCCGAACAGCTGGCTGAACGGGTTGGCCGGCGTCACCAGCGACGTCACGCCGGCGGTGCCGTTGGTGAAATCCAGCGTGGTGTCGTACAGCGCCTGCGGCGTCTTTTCCTTGACCGCGATGAAGTGGCCATTCAGCGGATCGTAGGAGATGCCTTCGATGCCGACATTGCCGACGGTGGCGCCGATCGACACTGACGCCAGCGTGCCGCGCCCGATCGCGCCGCCCGCCTGATAACTGAACACGTAGGCGTCCTGCAGGCGCTCTTCCGTGATGACGAACTGGCCGCCGCCGATGTAGGTCAGGCCTTCGGTGTCGTCGAAGCCGAACAGGTTCATCACGCTCAGCTGCTGGCCCTGCTTGTTGACCTCGACGATGTAGTCGCCTTCGTCGCCGAGCACGAACAGGCTGTCGCTGTCCCAGTTCCATGTGACGGCCGACGCCTCGGATGCCTGCACGGCCGGCAGGTCGTAAGTGGCGACGAGTCTGTAGTTGGACAGGTCAACGCTGCTGATCGCCGCAGAGGCCGGGCCGGCGATGCATGCGCCCAGCGCGAGAGCGAGGAAACGGGGGGTCATGTCGAGGTTCCGCAATTGATGGAAAGCGCGACATTGGGGCGGACGGGTTGCGTCCGTGTTACATCGAGAATGGTCCGAATGGACTATCTGCCATGCAAGGTATTTGTCACCTTTCCGTAACCGGCTGGTGATGTGCGCGCAAGTGCGCGCGCAACGTGGTCGTGTCAGGCGTGTTTCCGTCCGGTCGCAGGCGTGTCGGCACATCAGCGCCTGAGTGCGAAATGGCCGTGTTCGAACGCGCTGCGCCAGCGGGTCATTGACGTTTCTGTTGTCAGCGCACGGGTTCCGACATGCTTCATGCTGCGACGGATGCCGGTGCGGTGGATGGCTGCGTGTTCGATGCGGACGCGATGGCGCGCGGCCCGTGACCGCATTGCGAGGCGCGCCCGCGATGGTATCGTTGGGGGCATGACAGCCATGCCTGACGAGATTTTCCTGCGCGAACACAGCGCCCTGCTCGCGCAGAGCTTCGAGCGTGCGACCGGCCAGAGACTGCCGGTCGACGCGCTGACGCTCTATGGCGCGCCGTTTGCGGTGGTGTCCCACGGCATGCAGGCGGACCCGGTCTTCAATTACGCGAACCTGTTTGCGCAGCAGCTGTTCGGCTACGCATGGGAGGAGTTCATCGCGCTGCCATCACGCCTGTCGGCGCGGGCACCGGAACGCGACGAGCGCGCGCGACTGCTCGAGCTGGTGACCCGTCAGGGCTATATCGAGGACTATGCCGGCATACGCGTGCGCCGCAACGGCACGCTGTTCCGCATCAGCCGCGCCACCGTGTGGAATGTCGTCGATACCGGCGGCGTGCTGCACGGACAGGCCGCGATGTTCTCCGATATCGAGGAGTTGCAATGACCCGCGCTGCATCCGGCACAACGCATCCGCTGATCGAGGCGCTCGCCGGGCGCGTCGCGCGCTGGACGCAGCTGCGGCGCGATCTGCACGCCCACCCGGAACTGGCGTTCGAGGAAACGCGCACCGGCGCAGTCGTGGCACGCGCGCTGCGCGAGGCGGGTATCGAAGTGCATGAAGGCATCGGGCGGACCGGTGTGGTCGGCGTGCTGCGCGCCGGCAGCGGCGATGGCGCGATCGGACTGCGGGCCGACATGGACGCGCTGCCGATGAGCGAGCAGAACACGTTCGAACACTGCTCGCGCCATGAAGGGCGCATGCACGGCTGCGGTCACGACGGGCACACGGCGATGCTGCTGGCGGCGGCCGAATACCTTGCCGTGACGCGCGGTTTTGACGGCACCGTCTACTTCATCTTCCAGCCGGCGGAAGAGGGGCGCGGCGGGGCGCCGGCAATGATTGCCGACGGGCTGTTCGAACGGTTCCCGATGCAGGCGGTATTCGGCCTGCACAACTGGCCCGGCCTGCCGGCGGGGCAGATGGCGGTGCACGACGGTCCGGCAATGGCCAGCAGCGACGAGCTCGAAATCATCATCGAAGGACGCGGCGCACACGCGGCGATGCCTCATCTGGGCGCGGACCCGGTACTGGCCGGCGCGGCCATCGTGCAGTCGCTGCAGTCCATCGTGTCGCGCAACGTGTCGCCGGTGGAATGCGGCGTCGTCAGCGTGACGCAGTTTCAGGCCGGCGAGGCCTACAACGTCATTCCGCAGTCGGCGCGCCTGCGCGGTACGGCACGTGCTTTCACGCCCGAGGTGCGCGACCAGCTCGAAGCCGGCATCGAACGCGTGGTGCAGGGCGTTGCGGCGGCCCATGACGTCAGTGCAGCCCTGAACTATCGGCGCGGCTATCCACCGACCATCAACAGTTCGGTCGAGGCGGATTTCTGCGCGACGGTCGGGCGCGAGGTGCTGGGCGAGGGCGCCGTGCATACCGACTACCCGCCCAGCATGGGTGCCGAGGACTTCGCCTACATGCTGCAGCACAAGCCGGGCTGCTACATCTGGCTTGGCAATGGCGGCGGGCCGGACGGCGCATCGCAACCGGGGCACGAGCATGGCGGCGGCTGCATGCTGCACAACCCGCGCTACGATTTCAACGACGGGATCATCGCTTTCGGCGTTGCGTACTGGACCCGACTGGTCGAGCGCTACCTCGCGCGCTCGTAGCTGTGATGGGCTTACGCGCTGCGCAGGTGCAGCGCGCGGGCGACAAGGATGGCGCCGACCGGCATTGCCACGCCGATGGCGATCACCGTTACCAGCAGCTGCGTGAGGTCCTGATAGTTTGCCGCGGTGACGACGGCACCGGTGGCCGGGTCCCTCACTTCGCGCGCGAGAATGTAGATCTGGTTCAGATATTTGGTGCCGAGCTGGCTGGCCGACAGCGCGAGATTGGTGAATGAGGCCATGACCGCGAAGAAGGTCGCCTTGAGGTGGGCGGGTGCGGAATTGGCGATCCAGGCCAGCATCGGAATCATCGATATCTGGCCGAGCGGTGACTCCAGCGCGGTGTCGATCACCGCGATGAAGCGTGCGTCGACGATGCCTCCGGTCACGCGCGAAGTCCATTCGTGCAGCCCGAGGCTCATGCCCAGCGTGGGCATGGACAGCACGAAACTGGCGGCGGTCAGGAAACCCACGACATACAGGATTGAGCGCTCCGCCATGAAGCGGCGGAACAGGAACATGCCGGCCAGCGTGAGCGCGCTGCCGATCAGCGACAGTACGGAAAAGAAGGCCTGGTCGAAGCCCAGGGCGTCGATCGACCACCAGGACACGCCGGGGCCGGTGGTCGGCGTGGCCCGGAACATGAAGATGACCAGCGCGGTGCCGATCAGCGTGTTGCGTGCCGCGGGCTCAAGTTCCAGCGTGAGCTTCGCCATCAGGAAGGTGATGATGGCAAACGAGCCGATGAAGATGATTTCCTGGTTCCACTTCACATCGGACAGCCCCATCGTCAGCGTGAACGCGACGAACACGAGGCTGCCGCCGAGTATCCACCAGTTGGCGTGCGTGCCGCTGTCCGGGTCGCGCAGCAGGGTGAGCGCTTCCGCCCGCGACATGCCGTGCGCCATGTGCGCCGCGATCTGCCGGCGTTTGAGGATGGCCGCGAATACGACGCCGGCGACCGACACGACCGGGATGATCAATGCCATCAGATAGACCTGCAGATAGATGGCGGCCTTTTCCGCTTCGGGGGCCGTTTCCGTGCCTGAGAACAGATAGAGGTTCACCAGGGCGACCAGCACGCTGCCACCGATGATGGCGACGCGGCCCAGCGTCTGCATCGTCGTGTGCATCAGCTTGAGGCGGTCGGCCGGCACCGCAGTGCCGTCGGCATCGAAACGCGGCACCGCTTCGACTGTCATGGCGTCGGCGACCGCGTCCTGCAGCACATAGCCGACCGGACTGAGCAGGGCGCTGAGCACGAACCAGGCATTGACCGGCATCACCGCCGCCATGGCCTTGCGCTCTGCGATGAGCCCCGCCATGATGAGCAGGCTGGCGGATATCAGGCTGGCGCCGACGAAGATCAGGGCGCTCTTGTAACGCCACAACAGGTCGACCAGATGGCCCAGCGGTATCTTGAGCGCCCAGGGAATGCCGACCCAGAAACCGAGTGCCGCGAGGAATTCGGCGGACAGCCCGAGATAGTCCTTGACGAAGAAGGTGCCGACGATGCCGGTCAGACCCTGGATGCCGGCCGCCATGTAGACCATCAGCGGCGGCAGATAGGAGGCGCGCATGTCGCGCCCCAGTGACAGGATGTTGTTGTCGATCCAGCGCAGCAGTCGTGAGTTCATGAGGATGTCTGTTTTTGTGGCCGTGCCTGTGACCCGGGAGGATAAGGCGAATTCCCGTGTCCGCCCGCGTCGGTGCAATCGTCGCGTGCACAAAAGCCGGTATGCTTGCGCGCTGGTTTCAATGCCCACTTTCGAACGGAGCCCGACGTGCGTTTGTTCGGCCGCAACGCGGCGCAAGATGCCCTGCATCCGCTGCGCCAGATACGCCTTTTCTCGTCGCTGAGCTGGCGCGAGCTGAAAGTGGTGCAGGCGCTGCGCCACGAGCGGCAGTATCTGGCCGACGAAGTGGTGTTCGATCAGGGTGACGAAGGGCAGGCCATCTACGCCATCACCGAAGGCGAAGTCGACATCCTGCGCACCGACGGCGGACAGGTGCTGCGGCTCGCGCGGCTGGGCGCAGGCGACGTGTTCGGCGAGCTGGCGCTGCTTGACCAGGCGCCCCGGGCGGCGCAGGCCCGCGCGCACTCCGATTGCCGGCTGGTGGTGTTCTTCCGTGCCGACTTCATGGGTTTGCTGGAAACCCATCCCAAGATCGCATCCAAGATAGCGCTTGCGCTGGCGCGCCATCTCGGCGGGCGTCTGCGCCAGGCCAATGCCGGGGCGCGCCAGGAGGGCCATCTGTGACCGCAGGGTGTGAGGCCGTGGCAGGAGTGTCGCCGTGAGGCGCCTGCAGCCGTCCGGCGCCGGACCGCTTGCGTGGTGCGGCATCCTGCTGGCGACGACGGTCGCGCTCTACGTGTTCCAGCACCTGCTGTGGCTCGTGCTGCCCTTCCTGTTCGGATTGATCACCTACTATGTGCTCCATCCGCCGATGCAGCGCCTGATGTTCGCCGGCTTCTCGCAGGAGGCGTCGGCCAACATCACGGCGGGCGTGTTCTCGCTGTTGTTGTCGGTGGCTCTGGTGTTCATGCTGCCGCGCTTTGCCGCCCACGCGGTGAGCGCGCAGGAGACGGGCACGCGCTATCTTCAAGGCGGACTGGCGCTGCTGGATCAGACACTGCGCGCGATGGAAGGGCAGTCACGGTTCATGCGCGAGGCGCACGTGGCCGACGCGGTGTCCTCGCATATCGCGGCAGCCGGCGAGGGATTCGCGCAGGAGCGCCTGCCTGCGCTTGCGATGGCGCTGGCCGCGTGGATGCCGTCGGTCCTGCTGGCACCCTTCCTCGCGTACTTCTTCCTGCGTGACGCGCGGCGCTTCCAGCGCTTCCTGGCGCGTGCGGTGCCGAACGCCTATTTCGAGCGCACGCTGCACCTGCTGTACGAAGTCGATCGCACGACACGCGCCTACTTCCTGGGCCTCATGAAGCTGACCGCGCTTGATGCCGTCTGCCTGGCGATAGGGCTGTGGGTCATCGGCCTGTCGTCACCGCTGCTGCTCGGGTTGATCACCGCGGTGCTGGCCTGGGTGCCTTATGTGGGATCGATACTGGGCTGCGTGCTGGTGGTCATGGTGGCGGCCACCGACTTTCCCGGCACGCCGTGGATCGCCTACGCCGCGGTCGCCCTGTTCGTCGCGGTACGGCTGCTCGACGACTTCGTGTTCATGCCGCTCACCATCGGACGCAGCCTGAAGATGCATCCGCTGATCACGGTGCTGATGATATTCGTCGGCGGCGCGGTGGCCGGTGTTGCCGGTCTGCTGCTGGTGCTGCCGGTGCTCGGTATCGTCATGGTGATAGGCGAGACCGTGAGCATCGTGGCGTCCGACCCGCGCCTGCATGCGCGCCACGCCCACGCGCGCCGGCTGCGCTGGACGTCGGTCACGCGCGACCTGGACTGAGAGCCTGCGCCGCGCCGTTCAGCCTTCGCGGTTTCGCATGTGGTCGGCCAGATCCGCCAGTGCCTGATAGAGCTGTTCACGGCTGTCGTCCGCGGGAAGTACCTCGTCCATCGCCATGCGCATGCACATGAGCCATTGGTCGCGTTCGGTGCCGGCGATGGGAAACGGCAGGTGGCGAGCCCGCAGGCGCGGATGACCGTGGGCCTGCACGTACAGCTGCGGTCCGCCGAGCCATCCGGTCAGGTACATGAACAGCTTGTCCGCCGAACCCGACAGGTCGGCCGGATGCAGCTTGCGGATGCCGTAGGCTTCCGGCAGCGTGTCCATCAGGTCGTAGAAGCGGTCGACCAGTCTGCGGACGGTCGGCTCGCCGCCCATGTGTTCGTAAAAGGTGGTGGCGGTCTGGGTCATGGTGTGCGTAAGCGCCGGCCTGCGTGCTGGCTGGCGTCATGTGGAGGCGATCGTCGATTTTATCGCGCCCGGAGCCCGCCCATTCAACCGGGCGCGGACGTTTTTGACGCGGGCGACGTAGCCCGGGGTCTAGAATCCGCTGTGGCGCCTGACTACCCATACCAAGGATTTCAATGAAAACACTGCTTTTCTACGAGCGCGTCGTCGTGCTCAATCGCGATACGCACCGCGATCTGCGGTTGAAGCCGCAGGACAATCTGAAGTTTGCCGGCAGCACGAATTGCGTGCCGCTGGCCCTGGTGGAATTCGGCGACGTGGCGCGCGAGTATCCCATCGTGTTCGCCCGCCTGCCGGGGGGGTTGGTGCCGGTCGCGCTGCTCGGGCTGCGTGACGAGGAAAACCTCTATCTGAACGGCGAAGGAAAATGGGACGCGCGCTACGTGCCGGCCTTCGTGCGCCGCTATCCATTCGTCGCGGTGCAGGACAACAATGCGTCTGACAAGCTGCTTGTCTGCATGGACGAAGCGTTTGCCGGGTTCAACCAGGACGAGGGCGAGCGCCTGTTCGATGAAGCGGGTGCCGAGACGCCGTTTCTGAAGAATGCGCTGGCGTTCGTGCAGGGCTATCAGAATGAGGCGCAACACACGGCGGAGTTCTGCCGCGAGGTCGAGCAACTCGGCCTGCTCAACGAAATGAGCGCGATGGCCGAACTGAATGATGGCCGCAAGTTCCGCCTGGACGGCCTCTGGGTCATCGACGAGGCGAAGCTGCAGGCACTGTCCGCCGCTGCCGCCGTGGATCTGTTCCGCCGCGGCTGGTTGGGGCTGGTCTATGCCCAGTTGCTGTCGCTGGGCCATCTTCGCGTGTTGCTCGACCGGGCGGCCGTGCGCGGTGAAACCGACGCCGTGGCGCCGGACGCTGCCATCTCCACGGACGCCGTGCCTGACACGACGCGTCACTGACAGGGCGCCTATCGGAGTGCGAGCGGGCTGTTGTTGATGGGGATGCGAAGGCGGGCGATCAGGCCGCCGCCCTCGCGCGCCAGCAGATCGAAGCTGCCGCTGTGTGCCCGCAAGGTGCGCTCCACGATGGCGAGTCCCAGCCCGGCGCCGCTCTGGCCTGCGCGCGAACTGTCCAGGCGGGTGAAGGGGCGTTTGAGGCGTTCCGTCTGTTCGGGCGGAATGCCGGGCCCGCGGTCACTTACGTCTATCAATACCGCATCGTCTTCCAGGGTGCATGACAGCTCGATCGGTGCCTTTTCGCCTGCATGGCGCAAGGCGTTGTCGATCAGGTTGTTCAGGCAGCGGCGGATCGCCAGCGGCCTGAAACGCATCGCGGGGACCGGGTCTATGTGGCTCGCGCTGACCGGGAAACCGTGCCGGGCGTACGCTTGCGACGCTTCGAGGACAAGGCTGGCCAGATCGCTTTCGATCGGCTCCTCGCCGGTGGTGACGCGCGCGAAGTCGAGGAACTGGCCGATGATCTTGTCCATGTCGTCGATGTCCGCACTCATGTCGGTGACGGCGGCCGGATCGAGTCCGGACATTTCCATGTCCAGACGCAGGCGGGTCAACGGTGTGCGCAGATCGTGCGAAATGCCGGCCAGGATGAGGGCGCGCTCGTCCTCCATGCGCGCGAGGTCGTCCGCCATCTGATTGAACGCGTGCGCGACTTCCACGAGTTCCTCGGCGCCGCGTTCCGGCAGCGGGGCTGGGCGTTCCCCGCGCCCGATCGCGCGTGCGGCCCGCTTCATCGCCGACAGCGGACGCGTCACCCGATGCACGATGAGGTAGGCGCCGCCCAGCGCGAGCAGCAGTGCAGCCGCACCCCAGCCGATGACCTCGAGCGCCAGCGGGCGTTCGATCCGGCTGCGCGGCAGCATCAGCCAGTAGTCGTCGACGCCTTCGCGGTCGGCGATGCTGAAACTGACGAACAGGCCCGTCTGTATGCCCTTGGAGACGACGATGCGCGTACGCGGGTCCAGCCGGGCGCGCAGTTCCTGTTCGATGGCCGCCAGATTCCGGTTGCCTTCGATCGGCTCAAACCCCGGTATCTCGCCGTCAGGATAGATGCGCAGGCCCTCGCGCATCGACAGTTCGGTCAGCAGTTCCATGCGGCGCTGCGGGTCGGCACTGACGAGCGACGCGCGCGTCAGGTTGATGACGCTGATGATGATCTGCGCAGCCTGCTGTTCGCGTGGTTGTTGTTCCAGCCAAGCGTAGATGGCGGACCAGGCCAGTACCGATGCCATCAGCAGCGATGCCATCAGCAGGAAGGTGCGCGCCAGCAGCGATCGTGGCAGCACTGAAAACCGGCGCCAGCGCTGGCCGCTGTCGCGTGTCGCCCAACGGGTGAAGCGGCCGCTGCGCCTGCGCGCGCGTTTCACCATGCGCGCGTGTTTGCCGGCCGGCCATCAACCATGCCGCGTACCGTCCGGAACGAATACGTAGCCGAAGCCCCACACCGTCTGCAGGTAGCGCGGTTTGGCCGGGTCGTCCTCGACCAGCTTGCGCAGGCGCGACATCTGTACGTCGATGGAGCGGTCGAAAGCGTCGTACTCGCGACCGCGCGCGAGCTCCATCAGCTTGTCACGGGACAGCGGTACCCTTGGGGATTCGAGCAGCACCTTGAGGAGCGAAAATTCGCCGGTGGTCAGCACCTGTTCCTGGCCGTCACGGGTAAGGGTGCGGGCGGCAAGATTTACTTCGACCTGGCCGAAATGCACCGTGCGTTCATTCAGCGCCGGTGCCCCCGGCGGGGGCTTCGGCGCCTGGCGACGCAGCACCGCGTTGATGCGCGCAACCAGTTCGCGCGGATTGAAAGGCTTCGGCAGATAGTCGTCGGCGCCCATTTCAAGGCCGACGATGCGGTCGACTTCGTCCCCCTTGGCGGTCAGCATGACCACCGGGATGAGGTTTTCCTGGGCACGCAGACGTCTGCATATGGCGAGTCCGTCCTCGCCGGGCAGCATCAGGTCCAACACCATCAGGTCGTAGAGTTCGCGCGCGAGCGCCCGGTCCATCTGCGTACTGTCGGCCACGGCCTTGACGGTGAAGCCCTGCTCGCCGAGGTAGCGTTCAAGCAGCGCGCGAAGTCGTGCGTCGTCGTCGACGATGAGGATCTTGCGTTTTTTTTCTTCCATGGCCGGATGCTACCCGAGCCGCCGGATGGTATTCAATCGCGCAGTGAGCGGATGTAACGCGCACGGTTGAACTTACCTGTTCTTACAAAGCCCGGAGGGATGCTCACATCCCCCTTACAGCGGGTGTCCATCATTTGCTGAACAACGGAATTCTGATTGCCGCGCATGCCGCAGGGAGTGGAGTGTGATAGCGAGAACACTGGGAGTGGCCGGCGGGCTGTGTCTGGTATCGATGGTTGCCTGGTCGGCAAGCGTCAAGCAGGGGTGGGTGCAGCCTGCCGGCGAAAGCTGCAGACAGGCCGCGAAGCAGCAGGTCGAGGCCGCGGCGCCGTTCAGTGCGTCAGTGACTGACGTTGCGGATACACACCTTGCTTGGCAGTATGCGCTGCACCGCTCTTCGCGCTACCTCTACAATCCGGAACGGGAAGAGCGGGTTGCCGGACTGGCAGACGGTCAGACGGCGAAACAGTAGCAAGCGAACCGAAAGGAGTCGAATCGATGAAATGCGCAGCACGTGCAAACTTGCGAATACGTCGTTCCATTCTGTGTTCCTGCATGGGGGCGGCATGTGTCGCTTCGGGCCATGCCTTGGCAGGTGAGCAGGGCGGGCGTCGTGAAGCAGTCGAGCAGCAGCGCATGGAACGGATCATCCCGGCCGGCGCGAGCCTTCCGCCGATGCGCCGTTTTGACAACGACTCCCCCGGCGCGCGCCGTACCGGCTACGGCGATGAACGCTCTTCGGGCCTGACGCCTGACGAGCGGCGACAGCTCAGGCGGGACATTCGCGACGCGGCGCGAGAGCTTTACCGCGATGCTCCTGAACCCTGAATTCCTGCATGGAAATTACGACTTCGAAGTGTTGAAGGCCCACTCCTCCTCTCGTGGGTAGCCGCCTGGCGGCTTTGTTGCCTGCCCCACGGGGCAGGCTTTTTATTTGGTGGAGGCGGCATGGACAGGCGGGATTTTCTGCTTACGGCTGGCGGCGCGCCGCTGGTACTGGCCGGCAACGTTTGGGCGAAAGTCCGCGACGATGAGGCCCGTCTGCTTGTCATCATTGATTTCGTCGGCGGCAACGATGGTCTGAATACCGTCATTCCGTTTGCGGATCCTTCGTACCGGATGCTCCGCCCGGCGATAGCCGTCGCGTGCAGCGATGTGCTACCCGTATCTTCCGGTCAGGGGCTGCATCCGGCGTTGCGCGACATCATGCCGCTATGGCAGGCAGGTGAGCTGGCCATCGTGCAAGGTGTCGGCAGCCCGCTGGCGAGCCTGTCGCATCATCGCGCGGCCGAAATCATGGACAGTGCGGCATTCGAGGATGAGCCAGGACGTCACGGCTGGCTGGGCCGGTCGCTGCACTTTCACTCCCGCCGGGCGCAGCGCGAGCCGCAGGTGCTGCTTGCGCGGGCAGAACTGCCGGGACCTCTGTATGGCGCACGCAGATGCGTGCCGCTCGACGCCGCAATGGCCGGCGAAGGTCGTGATGCGTGTGCGCGCCTCGGTTTCCCGGAAGGAGAACTGGGCGGTGCGCTTGCCCGTGCTTGCGCGGCGCTCGCGAACGGCGCGTACGTGTCGGTGATCCATGCGTCCTTGCATGGCTTCGATACGCACGAGAACCAGCCGGCCGAACACGCGCGCCTGCTGCTCGAATGCGCCCGATCGATTTCGGCATTGCGCCGCTTTCTTCAGGCTGCCGGGCGCTGGGACGACACGCTGGTCATGACCCGCTCGGAGTTCGGCCGGCGCGCGTACGAAAACCTTTCAGCGGGTACCGATCACGGTGCGGCGAGTGTGCAGTTCCTGGCGGGCGGGCGGATCTGCGGCGGCCTGCATGGCACCGCGCCGGATCTGCTGGCACTCGATGCCCGCGGCGGTCTGCGGGCGTCGACGGACTTTCGCTCGGTATGCGCGGCTGTCGCGCAGCAATGGCTGGGACTTGATGCGACAGCGGTTTTTCCGGACGTGCATCCGGTCGGCGGACTGATCCGCGCCTGAAGTTTCAGACGGTTGTGCGTGCGGTCGGCTTGTGCCGGTCGTGCCCGTGTTTCTGTGCGGCGCGGTTGTACTGGATGTGGGCGTCGATCACGCGCCGCTCGCGTGGCGCAAGCGTGAAGATATTGATCAGGATGTCGCGTGCCGCTTGCGCGAGGGTGTCGTCCCACGCTGGCGTCAGTTTTTCTATCAATGAGGTCAGGCGCTCCAGCTCTGCGGCGATCAGGTCGAGATCCGGGCCGGCCGCCGCTTCGGCTTCCAGCTGTGCGGCAGCGGCTTGCGCGCGCTCGCGCGCTGAAACGGCTTGCTTGCGTCGGAGCTTGTTCGGTACGACGACGGCATGTTCTTCGAGTTGTCCGACGAGCTTTTCAGCAACGTCGTCCCGGTTCGCCTTGAAGCATGCCTCGGCCAGTTCCGTTGTGGCGAGCGTGTCGTGCCCGTTCATCCGGGCGTGCGCGTCGATTGCCCGTTCGATGGCGAGACGGGCGCCATCCGTGTCACCCCTCTGGCTGCACATGTGCGCTTCGATGATGTCGCCCAGCACGCGTGCGTTGTCGTTGTCGCCGAGCAGACCGCGCATTTGCGCAAGGCGTTGCGCAACCTCGGCGGCGGCGTCCGGAAGCTCGATCAGGCTTTTCAACAGGATCAGATGATCTTCCGCGCAGCTGAGCGTCGTGCCTTCGGTGCGCTCGACCACGCGTCTCATGACACAGGCCGCGTGCGCCGCGTCTCCGGCTTCCAGCGCAATTTCGCCGATGCTGCGCAGGCGCCTGAGATTGTCCGGCGCGATCATGTCGGCACGCTCGTAAAAACTGCGCGCTTCCTCCAGTTCTCCGTTGCGCTCATGCAGTTCACCCAGGAAGTCATAGACACCCATGAACTCCGGAAACTCTTGGCTGATCTGCTGCGCCTCCTTTTCGGCTTCGCCCGCGTCGCCCCGTTCGAGCAGCACCATGGCGTATCCGATGCGCGCCCAGGGCACCGTGTTGTTTGCGATGACGGCCTTGTAGATTTCGCTGGCCTCGTCCAGACGGCCAAGCGCGATGAGCGCTTCGGCGCGGATGCGCAGGGCGTCCATCGAATAGCGCGGCGTCTGTTCGATGGCGCGGTCGCATTCGACGATGACTGCCTCGAGGTCGCGTGTTGCCATGGCTTCGTACACCGCTTTCAGCGCGACCTTCTTTTCGACCGCACGCTCCAGCCGCTCTGCCAGCTGACCTGATGTGAAGGGCTTGAGAAGGTAGTCGTCGGGTGCGAATTCCGCTGCAGCGACAACGCGCTTGCGGACGCGTTCGCCGGTGACGATCATGAAGACGGACGACAGGGGCAGGATGTTGTTCAGGCGCAGTTCTTCCAGCGTGCGCAAGCCGTCGTGCTTCTCGCCGAAGTTGTAGTCACAGAGCACGACGTCGGGCGTCGTCGCATTGCATTGACGCAGGAGATCCGCCGCGGTGGCCGCCATCGCGACGTGTTTCACGCCGGCCTGTGAAAGCTGCGTACGCACCCAGGCGCGAACCACCTGATTGGCGTCCGCGATGACCACGTGCATCGTGTCGAGAACATTGGTTGGCAGGAACATCCAGCCACACCCTCCCTGTGCGCTTGCGCGCTGTAACCGACGTCAACGGCAGGGACACGTCGCAACTTGAAGCACGGTCCCTCTACCTGAGGGCCGGAACGCCCTACAATCCCGGCCTGGAATGTCTTTGTCTCTCCGCATGAACCTGCTTGCACTGGAAACTTCCGCTGAAACCGCTTCGGTTGCGTTGATGATGGGCGGCGACATCCTGATCCGTGAGGGCGGCACGCCCGGCACCCACGCGCGCTTCGTGCTGCCCTGGGTCGCCGAATTGCTGGCGGAAAGCGGCCTCACGCTCGGCAAGCTCGACGCCGTGGCCTTCAGTTCGGGCCCCGGCAGCTTTACCGGGCTGCGTCTGGCGGTGTCCGTCGCGCAAGGCCTTGCGCTCGGCGCAGACCTGCCGGTTGTCGATGTCCCGACGCTGGACGCGCTGGCGCTGGCTTGCGGTGACGGCACGCATCTGTGCTGCGTCGATGCCCGCATGAGCGAAGTGTATAGCGGCCGGTTCGACGTGTCCGGCAGCGACGTCGTGGCGCGCTCCGCGCTGTCGGTGGGTGACCCGTCAGCGTTGCAGGCGCCGGATGGCGTACTGTCGGCTTGGCAGGGATGCGGCAGCGGGTTTGCGCTGGAGCCGGTGCTTGCGCTGCCGTGGGTGTCGTCCCTGCGCGCGGTGCGCGCCTCGGTCAGCGCCCACGCGCGCGAAGTGGCCCGGCTCGGGCAGGTACGCCTGGGGCAGGGTCTGGGACAGGATGCCGCGCTGGCCGCACCGCGCTATGTGCGGGACAAGGTCGCGCAAACCACGGCTGAACGGCTGGCTGCAGGAGGGCGGGCCTGATGCAGCAGGCCCGCATGAGGGCGGCGCAGCCGGATGCCGGCCCCGGCAGTCCGTTCGCACCGATGCGCGACAGTGATCTCGATGAGGTCGAGAGCATCGAGCGCACGCTGTACGATTTCCCCTGGAGCCGTCTCAACTTTGCCGACTCGATGGCGGCCGGATATTGCTGCCGCGTGCTGCGGCAGAACGACGAACTCGTGTCCTATGCCGTCATGATGTGCGTGCTCGACGAGGCTCATCTGCTCAACATCAGTGTTGCGCGCAACGTTCAGCGCTGTGGTGTCGGGTGGCGGATGCTGCGTCATCTGGCCCGTGAAGCCATGGGTTATGGTGCGCTGCGCATGTTTCTTGAGGTGCGGCCCTCCAATGCCGCAGCCCGGGCGATGTACGACACGGCGGGCTTCCAGGCGATCGGCCGCCGGCCGCGCTACTACCCGGCGCTGGACGGGCGCGAGGATGCGATCGTGATGAGCGTCGAACTTGATGAAAGGTGGTCAGCGTGAGTCGTCGCGCATCAGTGTTGCGTGAAATGGGGCTGGCGCCACTGTGGCGGCTGCGCGCTCAGGACGCGATGGACACCGTCCTGACCGAAGCCACGCAACCGGCCGTGCCGGTGGGGGGCGAAGTGGTGCAGTCGCCGCCGCAGGTTCGTGCCGAACGCGCGCCGTCGCGCGGCGACGCTCAGGTGCTTCCCGTCTCGGCGGCGCCCGCAGTCATGGCAGATGGCATGGACTGGGACACGCTGGAAGCAGCGATTCGTGGCTGTCAGGCGTGCGCGCTGCACGAGAAGCGCCGACAGGCCGTGCCCGGTGTCGGTGACCGGCAGGCGGACTGGCTGTTTGTGGGCGAAGGCCCGGGCGCCGAAGAGGACCAGCGCGGCGAACCTTTCGTCGGGCCGGCAGGGAAACTGCTTGACGCGATGCTTGCCGCAATCGGGCTGGCGCGCGGCAGGGATGTGTACATTGCCAATGCGGTCAAATGCCGTCCGCCGGGCAACCGTACGCCGGAAGCCGGCGAAATTTCAACGTGCCACCCCTTCCTTGAACGCCAGATCGAATTGCTGCAGCCGCGCATCATTGTTGCGCTGGGGCGCCCGGCCGCCCAGACGCTGCTCGGTGGCGAGGTGAAGATCGGGGCGGCGCGCGGTCGCCGGTTTGACCGCAACGGCGTGCCGGTCGTCGTGACCTACCATCCGGCTTATCTGTTGCGCAATCCGCAGGACAAGGCCAAGGCCTGGGAAGACCTGTGCTTTGCGCGTGACAGCATTGTCTGACAGCGCCGCGGCGCGTCTGGCGCTAGCATCGCGCCAGTTTTTTCTTGGAGCCGGAAAGTGATTGTTCCGCGCATCGTGCTGCTTGCGCTGGGCGTTGCCGCAGCGTGCACGCCTGTCGTTGCACGGTCGACGACGCCCTTGCGTGGCGCGCCCGCAGCCAGCGCCATGACCTTTGTGGGGCACACCGGGCAACGCTGGCTGGAGGACTTCGGCGTGCGTGAAGGCCGGTGTGACAAGGCGGCTGTCGGCGCAGCCCTTGGCGGCGCGGCCGACGCCCTGTTGCGGGTGCAGAAGACGGACGGGCTGCCGGTTGCCATCGTGCTCGGTACCCCCATCGGCGCGCTGATCAGCGCACGCATCGGGCGCGACTTCGACGAGGCCGATCGGGCATGCATCGGACATGCACTGGAACTCGCCCGTTCGGGCCGGGCGGTGCACTGGACGGCCGGGGCTGCGCATTATTCCCTGACACCGGGCAAGGCGGGCGGCAAGGCCTGCCGCAGCTACACACTGCGCGGCGAGGCATCCGGACGCAGCGAAGTGACGCGGGGCGCGGCCTGCCGGCGTGATGATGGCGCGTGGGTGCCGCGCGGCTGACGGGCGCTGCAGGCCCGCGCGGTCAGTGCCCGAAACTGTCGTCCAGCGTAGCGACGTCGTCTTTTTCTTGCTGGTTGGCGCGATGCCAGCGCCCGACGACATACATCATCGCGGCGACGAAAAGACCGAACAGGACCATGACGGTGAACACCGACAGTCCCGCCGCGAGCAGCGCCGCGTAGAGCCCGGTCATGACCAGGATGGACAGATTCTCGTTGAAGTTCTGGATGGCTATCGAATGGCCGGCACCCATCAGCATGTGGCCGCGATGCTGCAACAGTGCGTTCATGGGCACCACGAAGAAGCCGGCGCAGGCGCCGATGAGGATCAATAACGGTATCGCCGTCCACAGGTTGGCGACAAATATCATCAGCGGCACCAGCAACCCCATCGCTATGCCCAGCGGAATCACGCGGACCGATGCGCGCAGGCTGATGCGCCGCGCCGCCATGATGGCGCCGGCGGCAATGCCCACGGCCACGACGCCCTGCAGCTTGGAGGCGGCGGACAAGCCCATGCCCAGCGCGCGGTCGGCCCAATCGATCACGATGAACTGAAGCGTTGCCCCGGCCCCCCAGAACAGCGTGGTGACCGCCAGCGATATCTGGCCCAGCTTGTCGCGCCAGAGTGCGGTGAAACTCCTGTGGAAATCGACAAGCAGTCCGAGCGGGCTTGCGTTCATCGACTTGAGTGGTACGCCTGTATCCGGAATGAACAGATTGAATATGGCCGCCAGCGAATACAGGGCGCCGACGATGACGAGGCTCATTTCCACCGTGGTATTCAGGCCGGTGTCGACGAAGGGCAGATCCAGCGCGAGCAGGCTGGCACTGAGCGTCGGGTCAACGAGCATGCCGCCGACCAGTACGCCGAGGATGATGGCGCCCACGGTGAGCCCCTCGATCCAGCCATTGGCAACAACCAGCAAGCGATGTGGCAGGTATTCGGTCAGAATGCCGTACTTCGCGGGCGAATACGCCGCCGCACCAAGGCCGACCACAGCGTAGGCCAGCAGCGGGTGCACACAGGCGAACATCAGTACACAGCCGACCACCTTGATCGCGTTGCTGATGAACATGACGCGTCGTTTGGCCATCGCATCGGAGAACGCACCGACGAATGCGGCCAGCGCAACATAGGAAATCGTGAAGAACAGCTTGAGCAGGGGGATCTGCCAGTCTGGCGCGTGCGCATCCTTGAGGACGAAGATGGCGACGACGAGGAGGGCGTTGTCGGCCAGCGCGGAAAAGAACTGCGCCGCCATGATGATGAAGAAGCCGAAGGGCATCGGGCATTCGAAGCCGGGATTGCCAGCCGGCCTTGCGCAAAAAGTGCGCCTTTATACCACGAACACCCGCACGCTCCGGTGACTGGCGGGCGGGGGCTGACAAAGGTTTTCTGGCGCGTTGCAGCATTCCGGACGGGCGTCCTGGCCAGCCTGCGGCTTCGTCGATACCTTACATTTTCGTTAACCGTTAACGCCCTACTTGGTCTATAACCACGAGGGCAGGCGTCACTTATATAGAGGGAAAAATGCCCGATAGAAGGCTTGAAGTGTTCCACGCGGCGGCCAGCCAGATGTCCTTTACCCGTGCCGCCGAACTGTTGCAAATGACCCAGCCTGCGGTCACTTTCCAGATCAAACAATTAGAGGAGCACTTCGGAACCCGTCTGTTCGAGCGCGCACACGGCCGTGTGTCGCTGACACCGGAAGGCGCGCTGGTCAAGTCCTATGCCGAGCGGATTCTCGACATGTTCGCGACGCTTGAGAACGAACTGCAAGGCATGGCGACCGAATTGCGCGGCCATCTGCTGATCGGTGCAACACCGACGGTGGCCGAATATCATTTGCCGCCGGTGCTGGCCGAGTTCCGCATCGCACATCCGAACGTGGTGCCGCGTCTTACCGTGGACAATCCGGGCGCGATCGAAGACATGGTCGACCAGAGGGTGCTGGACATCGGAATCGTCGAAGGCCTCGGCCGCGGCGGCGCGCAGGTCATGGTCGAATCCTGTGCCGAAGACGAACTTGCTGTCGTGTGCGCGCCGGATTTTCCGCTCGCGTCGATGAGCGAAGTGACGCCCGAGCACCTGTTGCTGCATCCCTGTGCCGGGCGTGATGCGGGCAGTGTGCGCGCCTTGCTGGACAACTATCTGTCCCGCGGTGGCGTCGACCCGGCCAAGCTGCCGCTGGCGTTCGAGCTGGATCGGCTGTCATCGGTCAAGGGCGTGCTGGAGCGCGGACTGGCGTATGCCATCCTGTCGCGAGCAGCGATCCGACACGAAATCAGTCTCGGTCTTCTCGTGGCCATTCCTCTTCGGCCGCGTCTGGTGCGACACATGGCGCTCATCTATCCATCGGAGCGTTTCCGGACATTCATGGCCGGTCGCTTCGGCGAGTTCGCGGCGACGCGGCTGGCGGCGCGCCCCTGAACATTCCGGCAGTGCAGGCGGGCTGCAGTGCAGCGGGACGGGCCGCGCGGGTCTACAATTGGCGGCTTCGTTTTCTGCCGCTCCTTGCCAGGTTTCATGTCGCGCCCGTCCCATACCGACCCTTTCCCGCTGTTCCGTCCCATCCATGCCCGCATCGATTTCGATGCGCTGCGTCATAACTATCTGCGCACCCGCGAGCTTGCCGGGGAGGCAAAGATGTGGGCGGTGATCAAGGCCAATGCCTACGGGCACGGCATCACGCGTGTCGCGCGCGCGCTCGGGCGACTGGCCGACGGCTTCGCGCTGCTCGACCTGGAAGATGCGGTGCGGCTGCGCGAATCGGGCATCACCCAGCCCATCCTGTTGCTGGAAGGTTTTTTCAGTCCGACGGACCTGCCGGAGATCGCGGCGCGCGAGCTCTCGGTCGTCGTGCATACGGAAGAGCAGGTCGAGTGGCTGCATGCCTCAAGCCTGCCGGTTGCCGCACGCATTTCCCTGTTCCTGAAGGTCAACACCGGCATGAATCGGCTGGGCATCCTGCCGGCGCGGGCGCCGGCAATGCTTGAGCGTTTGCGCGCCTGGCCGCATGCGGGCGTGATCGGTCTGATGACGCACTTCGCCGACGCCGATGGAGAGCGCGGCGTGACAACCCAGCTCGACCGTTTTGCGCCGGTGAGGGCCGGTTTCAACGGCCCGGTGTCCATGGCCAATTCGGCGGCCCTGCTGCGCTTTCCCCAGACGCATGCAGATTGGGTGAGACCCGGGATTCTGCTGTACGGCGCAAGTCCGGCGACGGAATACGCCAGTGCGGCCGACATCGGCCTGCGCCCGGTCATGCGCTTCGAAGGCAAGGTCATATCGGAGCAGCACCTGCAGCCGGGCGACCGAGTGGGTTATGGCGGCACATTCACTGCGGAGCGTGCGATGCGCGTCGGCACCGTGGCCTGCGGTTACGCGGACGGCTACCCGCGCCATGCGCCCAGCGGAACGCCGGTGGCGATTGACGGGGCGCGCAGTACGCTCGTCGGCCGGGTGTCCATGGACATGATTGCCGTCGATCTGACCGGGTTGCCGCGCGCCGGTCTGGGCAGCGTTGTCGAACTGTGGGGAGAACACGTGACGCTGGATGAGGTGGCCGACTGGGCCGGTACGGCAAATTACGAACTCGTCTGCGCGTTGGCCTTGCGCGTGCCGGCAGTCGAAGTCGGGCAGGCCGAGCTGCCGGATGCGGCTGCGCTGTCATCCGCTGCGGTGATGCGCTGACGTGGCGAAGGTCAAAAGTCATTACAGCTGCAGCGCGTGTGGCGCGAGCAGTCCGAAGTGGGCCGGCCAGTGTCCCGGGTGCCATGCCTGGAACTCGCTCGTGGAGACGGTCGCGGAGCCCGCGGCCGGCGCGCACCGCTTCGCCTCGCTGGCCGGAACGGCCACTGTGCAGACGCTGGCGGAGATCCGGCCGCGCGCCGAGCCGCGTCTGCCGACCGGTCTTGAGGAATTCGATCGCGTGCTCGGTGGCGGGCTGGTGCCGGGCGGAGTCGTGCTCATCGGCGGTGACCCGGGCATCGGCAAATCAACGCTGTTGCTGCAGGCACTCGCCCGGTTGTCGGAACACGTCAGCACGCTGTACATCACCGGCGAGGAATCCGGCGAACAGGTGGCATTGCGCGCGCAGCGGTTGCAACTGGATGCCGGCGGGCTGCAGTTGCTGGCCGAAATCAACCTGGAGAAGATCAGTGCGGTGCTCGCGGGCACGCGGCCACGTGTCGTGGTCGTCGATTCGATCCAGACGGTATACAGCGAGCAACTGACGTCGGCGCCGGGGTCGGTCGCGCAAGTGAGGGAATGCGCGGCCCAGCTCACGCGCGCGGCCAAACAGTCCGGACACAGCCTGATACTGGTCGGGCACGTGACGAAGGAAGGTACGCTGGCAGGCCCGCGCGTGCTTGAACACATCGTCGATACGGTGCTCTACTTCGAGGGCGAAACGAGTTCGAGTTTCCGCTTGGTGCGCGCGTTCAAGAACCGCTACGGCGCCGTCAACGAACTGGGTGTGTTCGCCATGACAGAGCGCGGACTGCGCGGCGTATCGAATCCGTCCGCGCTGTTCCTGTCGCAGCATGGCCAGCCGGTAGCGGGGTCCTGCGTGCTGGTGACGCAGGAAGGAACCCGCCCGCTGCTGGTCGAAGTGCAGGCGCTGGTGGACAGTGCGCACGGCAACCCTCGCCGGCTGACCGTCGGCCTCGACGCAGCGCGCCTGGCAATGCTGCTCGCGGTACTGCATCGACACGCGGGTGTCGTGTGCGCGGACCAGGACGTGTTCGTCAATGCGGTCGGTGGCGTCAAGATCGGGGAGCCGGCAGCAGATCTGGCCGTGTTGCTGGCGATCGTGTCGTCGCTCAGGAACCGGCCGCTGCCGCAGAAGCTGGTGGCGTTCGGTGAAGTTGGACTGGCGGGCGAGATCCGACCGGCACCGCGAGGTCAGGAGCGCCTGCGAGAAGCCGCCAAGCTCGGTTTCACGCATGCGCTGATCCCGAAGGCCAACGCGCCGAAACAGGCAATCGACGGACTCACGGTGCTGCCGGTGGAACGCGTCGATGAGGCCTTCGAAAGATTGCGCGAACTGGACTGAGTCAGTGCGCCGCGCCGATGGCGCAGTTGGCTGTGCGGATGGCGGAGGCGCCGTCGCGCTCGTCGTCGCTCCCGCAATCGGATGTCGTGCGCATGCCTGGGCGCCCATTGTTCACTTACTTATACGGTGGCTGCAGCGTGTCCGATGCGGGGCGCGCACAACGGACGTGGCCGTCTGGATGACGCGGCTTCAGTCAAGCATCAGCCGCATCGGCAGCATCGTGGATTCCGAAAAGCCGTGGCGAGCATAGAAGTGCTGGCCGATACGGTTGTCGCGGTCGGTCAGCAGCGTGATGCGCCGGCAACCTCGTTCGCGCGCATGGACGATCGCCGCATCGAGCAGCCGGTTGCCATGGCCGTGTCCGCGCTGTTCCGGCGCGATCACCATGTCTTCGAGCAGCGCGACCCGGCTGCCGAGTGCCGTGCTCGTGACGAACAGCAGGCTGACCATGCCGATGACCGCGTCGCCCTCGTACAGTACGAGAATCGACGCCGCTTGCGGATCGGCGATGAGCGCCGCGAGGCCTCGCCGCTGTGCGTCGTCGTCGGGCGTGAATTCGGCTTCCTGGGCAAACAGGGTTGCCAGCAGGCCGCTCAGAACGGGTATGTCTTCGGCATTGGCCGGCCGCGTCGTGGTCACGATCAGTGCGCTCCTTCTTCGGCCGCAAGCTTGCGCCGCATGCGGGCCAGACCGAGCGCGACCAGCCCGGCGATCACCGGAATCGATACCGCGGTGATCGTCTCCGGCGAAAACGGAAGCAGGTGTTTCGCGCCCTTGGCGAGGTACTGGACCAGTTGTGACGCGTAGTAGGTGATGGCGACGATGGACAGACCCTCGACCGTCTCCTGCAGTCGCAGCTGCAGGCGGGCGCGCCTGTTCATCTGCGCCAGCAACTCCTGGTTCTGACGCTGCAACTCGATGTCGACCCGGGTGCGCAGCAGCTGTGAATTGCGGGCGACGCGCCCGGACAGTTCTTCCTGGCGATGGGCGATCGCCTCGCAGGTATTGATCGCCGGCGCGAGGCGCCGATCCATGAATTCGCCTATCGTCGGAAAGCTGTCGACCCGGCGCTCGCGCAGTTCCGCGATGCGCTGCCGTACCAGCCGGTAATAGGCCTGCGCGGCGCCGAACCGGAAGGTGCTGCGGGCCACCGAGCGTTCGACCTCGGCGGCCAGCCGCGTCAGGTGAGACAGCACTTCGCGCTCGTCCTCCGCGGTCGAGGCGCGGCCCATGCCGTCCATCAGGTCGGCCAGTTCGCCTTCCGCGCGATTGAGCAGGCGGCCGACGTCCTTGGCGACCGGAAAGGCGAGCAGCGCCATGATCCGGTAGGTTTCGATCTCCAGCAGTCGCTGCACCGTCCGTCCCGCCTGACGCGGCGTGAGCCGTTCGTCGAGCACCAGATAGCGGGACCACCCGTCGCTCAGCACGAAGTCTGTGAACACCCAGGCCGCGCCGTCGGACACCTGCGATGCGACGCCCTGCCGGCCGCCGGACAGCAGCGAGTCCATGACCGTCTTGGGCGCGAATGCGGACGTGGACTGCAGGTCGATATGGGTCGATACCATGACGGAACCCGGCAAGCCGTCGACCCACGCAGACGGCACGCGGACCATCGCGCCGTCGCGGGCGTCGTCGTCCGGTCGTGGCGTGCAGAAGAAGGTGTAGCTCGAGAATTCGTTGTGGCGCTCCCACTTCAGGCGGAAGTCACCGACGTCCAGCTGCAGATGCCCGCTCTCTGCCTCGGGCAGCGGCGTGGCAAACGCTTCGGCCAGCGCGCGCAGTTGCCGGAGTTCGTCGGCCTCGGACGCACCTTCATGCATCAGTGCCAGATAGGACACGCGTTGCGGACGCGACAACGGGACGGGCGGACGGGCGTGTACCTCGTTGTTCAGCTTGTAGCGCAGCGGGTGTTCGGGCAGCGTGCTCGGCGGACGGGCAGGGTGTTCGTGTGCGGACATTGACGGAATTCGGCGAACGGTTGTCAGGGATTGGATTGTGCAGTACCTGACGGCGGCCGTGCGCGGCTTTGCGTCGCGCGCGCCTGGAGGCGCCACACCGGGCCAGTGCGCGCGGGCGTGACGTATGTCACGCCGGACGCGGTGCTTCATGCCGTTCGGGCGGCGCATCCGGCCGTTCGTCATGGAGCACTCGCCATGACGCCGTCAGCTGTTCTATCTTCAACTCGGAGTACCCGACCCGACCCGGACCGCGCCCCATGATTCGCCCCCCATCCCGACACGCCGGTTTCACCCTCATCGAGCTCATGCTTGTCGTGCTGCTGATGGCCGTGCTCGCAGCGTTCGCCTTTCCTGCCTTCCAGTCCTTCATCGCATCAACCCGCCTGACCGCCGAATCCAATGAGCTGCTGTCCGGCTTGAATCTTGCACGCTCGGAAGCCGTCCGCCTGCAGCGGCGCGTCGTGCTGTGCCGTGCCGCGGCGAACGACGGTGTCGTCACGTTCGCCGCGGGTTCGGGCTGCGTCACGAGCGACGACGGGCAACCCTGGCAGGGCTGGGGCGTCTTTGTCGACCAGGATACGGACGGCGCGCTGGATGCGGACGAGGCCATCGTGCGCGTGCAGGCGATTTCCGGCGCAGCGTTGCGCATCACATCGGATGCGAGCATGGCGGCGGCCGGAAACCGTGTGGTGTTCCGTCCGGATGGCCTTGCCCGCGGGCCGGGGACACTCGCGCTGCAGGCGGGCCAGATATTCGTCACTGACGGCACGAATGAATCGTCCCTGCGCTGCGTGACGCTGGCATCGGGGAGCCGGATGTCGGTCATGAAGGCGGATGTGGGCCGCAATCCGCGGCAATGCGAGGTGCCGGTGGCGCCGGAACCTGAAGAAGAGGGCACCTGAAGTGATGACAGAAAGATCCCGGCAATTGCAGGCGGGCGTGTCGCTGATCGAAGTGCTGGTCGCGTTGTTCGTGCTGGCGTTCGGCATGCTGGGCATCGCGGGCATGCAGACGATGGCCATGAAGGCCAACCAGAGTGCGTACGAAAGAAATTCGGCCGTGATTTCAGCCAGTTCGATTGCCGAGCGCATGCGCACCAACCAGCTGGTGGCGCGCTCCGGTGGCTATAACCGGGCGTTTCCGGAAGAGGGGTGCGCGGCGGTGCCGGAAGGGAGCAGCGCAGCGGAAGCGGACATCAAGGGCTGGCAGACGGAACTTGAGCGCAATCTTGGAGATGCCGCCTGCGGCGCCATCAGTTGCACCGGCACACCGACAACCTGCAAGATTTCGATCCGCTGGGATGACAGCCGGGTGACGAATGGTTCGGTGGCGCACACTTTTGAAGTGGATGTACGGATATGAGAATCAAGTCTTCGACACAGCGCGGCGTGTCATTGATCGAGGTGATGGTGACGCTCGCCATCGGACTTGTCGTGTCCATCGCGGCAATTGCAATGGTCATCAGCAACCGGAGTGCATACAAATCGACCGAGGCGCTGTCGCGCATCCAGGAGTCGACCCGCGTGGCATTCGAAATCATGTCACGCGACCTGCGCGCCGCCGGTGTCAATTCCTGCAGCGGCGGCACGCGGGTGCTCAATCTGCTGGCTGATCCGACAACGCGCTGGTGGTCCGACTGGACCGGTGGTTTGCGCGGCTTTGATGCAGACGGGGTGTCGGGCGCGGCCGCCATCGGCAGCGGCGTGGGCGAGCGGGTTGCGGGCACGGACCTGATCGAAGTGATGCATGGAGGAACGTCGGCGCTGACGGTGAGCGGACACAATTCGTCAAATGCCGAGGCGACCGTCAATGGCGTGGCCTTGCCGGCTTACTCCCTGGCATTGCAGCAGCCAAGCGGCTTGTCAGCCGGCGATCTGGCGATTGTCTGTGATTTCGAAAGCACAGCTCTCTTCCAGGTCAGTGCGGTCAATGAGACCAACAATTCAATACAGCACGCTGTTGTCGCCGACAAGGTGCCCGGCAACTGTTCGAGCGGGCTGGCGTACCGCACGCCGGTCACCTGCGATGGCGGCGAGGGCTCCATCAAGCTGTTCGCGCCAGGGGCGCAGGTGATGCGCCTGGAGGCTGCCGCGTGGTACGTCGGCAACAACGGGCGCAACGGTCCGGGCAGCAGCCCGACGTCGCTCTACCGCGTCGGCCCGTCGGCCAGCGCGGGCGGCAGCGTTGTGCTTCCGCTGGTGCCGGAGGAAATTGTGGAAGGCGTCACGAACATGCAAGTCAGATACATGCTCGACGGTGAAGCGGATTACAGAACGGCCGATTCGATAACCGGAGTTGGCTGGCGGAACATCATTGGTGTCGAGATCGCTCTCGATATCGAAGCGCCGGAGTCGGGGACGTCGACTGCGGCCGCAGGTGCGCGCCTGACACGGACGCTGCGCCATGTCGTCAATCTGAGGAACCGGGTGCTATGAACGCTCAATGCACGGGTTTGTCGCGCCAACGTGGCGCGACCTTGCTGGTGGCAATGGTCATGCTCATCGTCATGACCCTGCTCGGGCTTGCCAGCATCCGGGGGACGGCCATGCAGGAACGCATGGGGGCCAATCTGTACGACCGGAGCGTCGCATTCCAGGCTGTCGAGTCCGCGCTGCGGGAGGCCGAGGCGAGCATCACCGCCACGACGTCGGCAAACCTCGGTACGCAGACGGGACTTTATTGCCCGGCATCCTTCAGTGGCGCAGCGTGTGGCGTGCGGGATACCGCAAGTGCCTTTGTCGAGCGCTGGGACGATCCGGACACGACCTGGGCGTCGGCCACCGGATGGTGGGCAACGGTTGATGACGATATGAAGGCGCGTCTTGGAGACGAAACGCCGCCGCAATACATCATTGAATACATGGGTGAATTCGAGGACGGTACCGGCTGCGGGAAGAGCGGGCGGACCGATTGTCGAGGTCCTCGCTATCGCGTCACCGCGCGCATGGTGCCAACGGCCGGACGTCCGAACGTCATGCTGCAAAGCACTTACCGCCCTTAGGGTATCCGGAGGTATCGATCATGAAAACTGCCCGTCGTTTTGCGGGTTACAAGGGCATCACGGGTCTGGCCGCGCTGTTGCTGTCGTGTCTGCTCGTTTCGGCGCCGTCGCGTGCGGCGACGTCGATTTCCGATTATCCGATGGTGCTGAACATATCGGCGGCGCCAAACGTGCTGATGATTCTCGATAATTCGGGGTCCATGAATTGGGAAGGCCTGCCCGATTACCTGTCGGACGGCGACGGTTTTTCATTCACGAACTCCGTGCCGACGTCGTCCGGAACGAGCACCTACATGCCCGACTACTCGGACACCAACATCTTCAATGTTGCGATGCGTTCGAGCCAGATCAACAAGGTGTATTACAACCCCAAGGTCACCTATCGACGGTGGACGGACGGTGACGGCATTCAGTACGCCGATTCGCCGCCCGCTGCCGCACCGCGTTCGCCCGGGTCGAGATTCACCACCGATCTGACGGCGCAACAGACCATGTCGTTCATCTGGGTGAGCAATACCGCGACGACCTTCGCGCCGACCCGAAGCGCCACGCCGCGCACCGAAATATGTGCGGGCCCGAATCGTTACTGCTCGAAGACGTTCTGGCCGATGACCTTTTTTGTCTATAAGGGGATCGGCTCCCAGTTCGACCGGAGCAGCTACATTCGCTATCGCATCACCAATGCGGGGGCAACGATGCTTGACCTCAACGGTGGCGTGGAAACTGCTGTCACGTCGTTTTCGTGGACGGAAGGCAGCAACACCATCGCGCGCACGATCGAGCAGGAGCGCCAGAACTTTGCCAACTGGTTTACCTACAGCCGGTCACGCACGCTCGCGGCCAAGAACGGCATCAGCGCCGCATTTTCGTCGCTTGGCTACAACTATCGCGTGGGCTTCAGGCCGTTGAACGGCGTCACCGGCATTCTTGACATCCCCATTACAGGCGAGTTTTCAGGTACCAATCGCCAGCGCTGGTTTTCCAACATGCTGGGATCCACCAGCGGTGGCGGCACACCGCTGAGAGCCGCGCTCGCCAGTGCCGGGGAGTATTACAGCACCGATGCGCCGTGGGGAGACGCGGACGGCGGCTATCTGGCATGTCGCCAGAGCTTCACGATTCTGACCACGGACGGCTATTACAACGACTCCCAGCGCGACGTCGAGGACGTGAATTCAAGCATCGGCAATGCAGACGGCGATCAAGGGGCTCCGTATGCGGATACCCGATCGTGGACACTTGCCGACGTCGCGATGCACTACTACAAGACTGACCTCCGGCCCTATGCGGACAAGGTGCCGACGAGCGACCTCGATCCGGCCAGTTACCAGCACATGGTGACCTTCGGTGTCGCGTTCGGCTTGCAGGGGTCGCTGGATCCGGTGGTTGACCTGCCCCGATTGACGTCGGGCGAGATCAGCTGGCCGAGTACATCGAGCGACCAGGGAAAGCAGGATGACCTGTGGCACGCGACAGTCAATGGACGCGGCCAGTTCGTCAGCGCCACGACGCCGGAGGAATTCGCGGCAGGGCTCAAGGGTGCGCTCGACAGCATCGTTCAGCGCACGGCATCGTCTTCGAATCTGGGCGTGTCTACGAGTGAATTGCAGGAAGGGTCCAACGTGTTCCAGGCGCGCTTCACCAGCGAAGTGTGGACCGGTGACATCTGGGCCTATCCGGTGACGGACACTGGCGTCTCGACGACGCCGACATGGAAGGCTGCCACCAAGCTGGCCGAGATGACACCGGCGAGCCGCAACATCTATACGCGCTCGGGATCGAACGGTGTCACGTTCGAATGGGCCAATCTGAGTGCCACGCAGAAGTCGCAACTCGGGGACGACAGCGCCGTGCTCGACTACCTGCGGGGTGATCAGTCGCGGGAAGTGTCGAACGGCGGCTCCTTCCGGAACCGTCTTGCAGTGCTTGGCGACATCATTCACTCGTCTCCGGTATTTGTCGGAGCAGCGGAGAATTTCTCGTACGAACGATTCCCCTGGGCGGGAGCGTCGTCCTATCAATCCCATCGTTCCACGGTGGCTGAGCGGGGCAAGGTCGTCTATGTGGCGGCGAATGACGGGATGCTGCATGCGTTCGCTGCCGGAACCGGTGTGGAGAAGTTCGCCTATGTTCCGAGCGCGGCCTTGCCGGCAATGTTCGGCCTGAAATCGACGCTGTATTCGCACCGTTTCATCAACGACGGGGCGCTGGTCGTCGGTGATGTCTATCGGGACGCATCGGGCAGCGAGGCAGGCTGGAAGACGGTGCTCGTCGGCTCGCTGGGCCGTGGTGGCCGGCAGGTCTATGCACTCGACGTGACCGACCCCGACGAGTTCAGTGGCGACAATATTCTCTGGGAGTTTACGGATGCCGACATGGGCAAGTTCATCGGGAAGCCGGTGATTGCCCGACTCAGCAGCGGACGCTGGGCGGTGTTGATGGGCAATGGCTACAACAGCGACAACCAGCATGCCTATCTGTTTGTCATTGACGCACTGACGGGAGCCCTCATCCGCAAGATCGATACCGGCGCATGTCCTTCCTCGGATACCGTGTGTGCCAGCGGCGGCAATGGCATGGCGGATGCCACGATCTGGGACGAGGACGGTGATGGCGACGTTGATTACGTCTATGGCGGAGATCTGCGCGGCAACGTCTGGCGTTTCGACATCGGGTCAGAGACGGCGAGTGAGTGGAAGGTGTCGTTCGGTACCGCTGACAGCCCTCAGCCGCTTTATCAGGCCAAGGACGCCACCGGTAAGCCGCAGCCGATCACGTCGAAGATCGAGGTGTTGCAGAATCCGAAGGACGGCGTGCGCTGGATCACTTTCGGTTCGGGCAAGTTCCTGGCGAACGCCGATCGGGACGATGACGGCGTGCAGACATGGTACGGCCTCTACGACAACTATCTGGGCTCGACCACCTCCCCGGTGAGCGGGCGCGACAATCTGGCGTCGCGAGTCATCCTGTATGAAACGCCCACCTACCTCGAAGGAACGACGGACATCAATCCGGATCGCGTGCGCGTCGTGTCCGCGCCCGGGGACACCGAGGGTGGAGCGGCGATGACGGATGCCAATGGCAACTACGTCAAGAGGGGCTGGTACCTTGATCTCGTGCCGCCGCCGGCGGCCGGAGCGGAGGCGTCGGTGCCCGCCGGCGAACGGATCATCTATGGCGTCCAGGTGTTCAACAGGGCGCTGTTCGCGACGACGGCGGTACCGGGAGAGGATTCATGCACGCCGGGCGGAAATGGCTGGCTGCTCGCTGTCGACCCCTATACGGGCGGTCGCCTGACGGACAACCTGTTCATCGACGTGCCCAAGGTTTCCGTGAGTGTGGGAGACGGCGTGACGGTTACCTACAACGTCAGCGGCATCGGATTCACGTCGATACCGTCGAGCCCGATCCTTGCCCGCCGTGAGACGGTAAGCGGCGGTAACGGCAGCGGGGGCGGTGAAGCGGGCGCCGGTACTGGTGAGGCGGTGATCAATAAAGCTGACGGCAGCATCGCAACGAAACGGCTGGGCCTTTTTGACAACGCCGGCCGTCTTTCGTGGCGCGAACTGATCAATGATTGAACGACAGGTGAATGACGTGACTGAAAAGACGTACGTGAAGACGCAGCGGGGGTTCACGCTGATCGAACTGATGGTGGTCGTCGTGATCATCGGCATTCTTGCCGCGATTGCACTGCCGAATTACACGCAATACGTCATCGACAGCCGTCGCGCCAACGCTGCGGCCTGCCTGAGTCAGCAAGGGCAGCAGCTGGAGCGCTTCTACACGACGAACCTGACCTACGTCGGCGGCAATGCGGACAGCGATGGCGACGGCACGACGGATCTGAACGAGGTGCAGTGCGTCGGTGAACTCGCCACGTTCTACGCGTTCGCTGCAGCCCTCGACGACGAAGCGCCGCGCACCTACACGTTGACGGCCACGCCCAGCGGCGGCCAGCTGAACAACGACAAGAAGTGCGGCTGCGTCCTGACCCTCGACCAGACGGGTGCCAAGGGCGCATCGGGCGGCGACGCATGCGGGACGCGCGTCGCGGCCTGCTGGCGCTGAAGCGCAACACAAGTTTGCCGTGCGCCCGTCAGGGCGCACTCAAGCTTCAAGGGTGACTGCCGTAAAACGTAGATCACCCTTTTTTACGTCCATCGATGTCTCAGGTCCGGAACGCGACCGGCTTCACGCTGCTTGAACTGATGATCACGATCGCCATCATGACGATAGTGTCGGCGTTCGCGGTGCCGTCGTTCCAGTGGCTCATATCGATCAACCGCCTCTCGTCCGAGGCGAACGAACTCATCGCCGGCATGAACACGGCGCGCATCGAAGCCATTCGCAGCAATGCAAGAAGCATTCTGTGCCGTGCCTCAGTGGCGGACGATCAGGTTGATGCGGCCGAAGGCTGCGTCGAGGACGCGGACGGAAGCTGGGCAGGCTGGATGGTGTTCGTCGATGCCGATGGCAGCGGTTCCTTCAACCCGGACGCCGACACCAATCCGAACGAAGCACTGGTGCGCACCCATGTCTTCCGCGGAAACCGGCTGCGTGTGCTGCCGAGCGAAGGCCTTGCGGCGGCCGGCAATCGCATTCTCTATCGTCCGGACGGACTTGCCCGTGCAGTCGGCGAGACGCTGCTGCAGACGGCGGTCCTGCGTGTGTGCGAACCGTCGCCCTCGATGAGCGACAACGCGCGCGACGTGCGTCTCGGGGGTGGCAGCCGCATCGGCGTGATTCGTGCGACGACGAGCGGCTGCACCGTGCCGGGAGACGCCTGATGCGCGGACACCACGGAACGCGTCAGGCGGGCGTGTCCTTGATCGAGGTCGTCGTCGCACTGTTCGTGCTGTCGATCGGCATGCTTGGCATGGCGGGCCTTCAGATGGCATCGCTGCGAGCCAACCAGAGCTCTTACGAGCGCAGCGCCGCGGTGCTGGGTGCATACACGATGATCGACCGGCTGCGTGCCGACGTTGCTGCCGCGCAGGCCGGCAGTTACAACATCGAGTTTGCGGACGATGCCTGCGACGCGCCGGAAGGTTCTTCCTTCGCCGACACGCAGCTGGCAGCATGGTTTGGCGACCTGCGCACCAGCGTCGGACCGTCGGCGTGCGGTGCCGTCAGTTGCACGGGAGGCATCGCCGGCAGCTGTGTCGTCAGCGTGCGCTGGGACGACAGCCGGGCGCGCGGCGCGAGTGACCAGGTTTTCCAGATCGAGGCAAGGCTGTGACGTATCGCGACAAGCAGTCCGGGCGGACCCTGATCGAACTGATGATCGCGCTGGCGATCGGGCTGTTCATCATTTCGTCGGCAATCGGCGTCATGATGTCGAACCGCCAGACTTACACGATGACCGAAGGCTTGTCGCGCATACAGGAAGCGGCACGCACCGGGTTCGAGTTGCTTGCGCGCGACATCCGTGAAGCCGGCCTCAATTCCTGTGGCGGCGCACAGCAGTTCGTCAACGTCCTGAACAACCCGGATTCGCTGTGGTGGACCCGCTGGAACGGCGGTCTGCGAGGGTACGGCGACGACGAGGCATTCGCGGGTGCGCCGTTCGGCACCGGTGCCGGTCAGCGCGTTGCCGGTACGGCGGCACTGCACGTCATGCGCGGTGGCAGTCAGGTCTACACCGTAGCTGCCCATGACGCGACGGCACAGATCATCTCGCTCAGTCCCGACAGCGGCACGCTGGCAGCGTCCGACCTCGCCATCGTCTGCAATTTCAGCCAGGCCAGCCTGTTCCAGATCACCGGCGTGGATGCGACCACCATCCGCCACGCGGCCGAAGGCACGCCGGGCAACTGTTCGCGCGGCCTCGGATTTTCCGATCCGCCGGACTGCAGCACCACTGGCCAGACCTACACCTATGAGGACAACGCGGTCGTCATGTCGCTGCAGTCCCTCGCCTGGTATGTCGGCTACAACGGCAGGACGTCGACGACGTCGATGTCGCTCTATCGTGTCGCTCCCACGAATGACAGCGGAACCTTGTCACTGGTGACTGAAGAGGTCATCGACGGTGTCGTCGATCTGCAGATCGCCTACCTCGTGGAAGGCGGGACGGACTACGTTGCCGCCGGAGCGGTGACCGACTGGAATGCCGTCGTCGGCGTGCGCCTGCAGCTCGTCATCGAGGAACCGGACCGGCCGGCCGCCGTGACGGACCGGGTGCGCCGGACCTTGACGCATGTGATCACGCTCAGGAACCGCATGGCATGACACGGACAAATCGGAACAGACAGCGCGGGGTGACGCTGGTCGTGGCACTGATGCTGCTGCTCGCCGTGACCTTGCTCAGCCTCGCCAGCATGCGGGGCAGCGGCATGCAGGAGCGCATGAGCGCCAATCTCTACGACCGGGCGATGGCCTTCCAGGCCGTGGAGTCGTCATTGCGGGAAGCCGAGGCCATACTCGCGTCGGGCGCCGCCGTGCCCTTCGACGGGACGGTGACCGGGCTGTACGCCAAACCCGCGCCGACTGTCGAAGGACACCACGACCGCTGGAAGGACACGCAAGTGCAATGGGCGACGGCGACCACGTGGTGGGACGCGGCGGATGACGACACGCGCGCGAAGGCTGCGGGCCCGCCGCAGTACATCATCGAGGACCTGGGTCTGTGGCCGTCCACGCCCGACTGCGACACCGTCACGACGATCGCACCGGACTGCCTGAAACCGAGATACCGCATCACGGCCCGCAGCGCACCCGTCGCCGGCCGCCCGTCCGTCGTCCTGCAAACCACGTACAAGCCATGACGCCCATGTTCAGACATCTTCTCCACGCAGCGGGCCATGCATGCGCGCTGTTGCTGCTCGCCGGCGCGCCGGCGCAGGCGGCGGTGGACATTGCCGAGTCGCCCATCGTCGTCGGCAGCTCCGTCGCGCCCAACATCATGTTCCTGCTCGACGATTCGGGCTCGATGCAATGGGAAGTGATGCCGGACGAAAACCTGCACTATTCGTACTACCTCTTTCCGCCGCCCAACAAACTCTACGGCGGAAACAACTACACGTCGCGGGTGCCCACGTTCGACGACGACAACATCCACAATTTCTTCGGGCGCTCGCCCGACAACAATGCGGTTTTCTACAATCCTCAGGCGGACTACCGGCCCTGGCTCCGCCACACGGGCGCGTCGTTCGGTGACGTGTCGCCGACTGCCGCGCCCTACAATCCGGGCGACGCCGGCAAGGGCACAATGGACCTGACGGCCCTGCAGTTGCAGTCGGCGTACTGGATCACGAATACATACAGCACCGACCTGAATTCCGCTTCCTACGCGTGCGGGCTGCTCTGCCTCCAGACCTTTCAGCCGATCACCTTCTACATCTATCGGGGCAGCGGTTCGCGCGTCGTTGCCAGCAACTACACGAAGTACCAGATACGCGGCACGCGCGCCTACAAGCGCGATCCGGTCACCGCCGCGGAAGTCCAGATCGCGGAATTCACATGGCCCAACGGCCGCACCCGCAGCGTCGCCGAAGAAACGCAGAACTTCGCGAACTGGTTCAGTTACTACCGCAGCCGCATCCTCACCGTGCGCGCCGGTGCGTCGATCGCGTTCGGACAGCTCGGCGAGAACTACCGGGTCGGATTCCGCACGATCAACGGCGACGGCGAATTCCTCATCCCGACCACCGGACGCTTCAGCGGAAGCAATCGTGAAACATGGTTCAACCGGATGCTGCTCACGTCGATGGACACCAGCGGTACGCCGCTGCGCACCTCGCTGAACTGGGCAGGCAACTACTTCGAAAACAAGTCCGGCAGCAACGACCCGTGGCGGGACAGCGCCTACACGAATCCGCTGGCTTGCCGGCAATCGTTTTCCATCCTGACGACCGATGGCTACTGGAGCGACAACTTCAGCCTGTCGTCCGACAGCAATGCAGACGGCTCGCAGCCGCGTCCCTATCGTGATACCTACAGCAACACGCTTGCCGACGTGGCGATGTACTACTACAAGCGCGATCTTCGCAGCAGCATTGCCGACCAGGTGCCGACGAATCCGAACGACAGCGCCGCCTGGCAACACATGGTGACCTTCGGCCTGTCCCTGGGCGTCAGCGGCACGCTCGATCCGGAAAGCGATCTGCCCGCGCTGACGGCCGGTACCAAGAGCTGGCCCAATCCGGCGCTGACGTCGCCGGCCAAGCTTGACGACCTGTGGCATGCCACCGTCAACGGACGCGGCGCCTTCGTCAACGCGTCCGACCCGCAGCAATTCACGGATGGCCTGTCGGCCGTACTGACGAACATCGGCGAGCGCGTCGCCGCGAACGGCAGCGTGTCGGCGTCGAGCACGTCGATCTCGAACGACACGCTGCTGTATCAGGCGCGCTTTGTCGGCAGCGACTGGACCGGCGACCTGTGGGCACGTCCGATAGCCACCGACGGCACGATTGCCGCGACGCCGCTGTGGAAGGCGTCAGAGCACCTGCCCCTGCATGGCAGCCGCGCGATCTATACCTGGTCGGGCAGCAGCGGCACCGCCTTCACGTGGGCCGGGCTCAGCGCCGCGCAGCGGCTGACGATGGGCAGTTCGGCCGTCGTCGACTACCTGCGTGGCGACACCCGCAACGAAGGACGCAACGCGGGCACGCTGCGCAACCGTTCCGGCATTCTGGGCGACATCGTGAATTCGACGCCGGTCTATGTCGGTGAGGCAGCGGATCTGCGGCTCGACCGGTTCAGCTGGACCGGCGCCAGTGACTATCAGACGCATCGGGCGGCGGTCGCCCCGCGTCGTGAAATGGTCTATGTCGCGGCCAACGACGGCATGCTCCACGCGTTCGATGCGAGAACCGGCGCCGAGCGTTTCGCCTACGTGCCGTCCGCAGCACTCGGTGACATGAAGTCGCTGGCCAGTATCGACTATGCCCACAAGTTCATGCACGACGGCAGTCCGGTCGTTGCCGAGGCGTATGTAAGCGGCGCCTGGCGCACGATACTCGTGGGTACCCAGGGGCGCGGAGGCCGAAGCGTATATGCACTGGACATCACGGACCCCGACGCATTCTCGGCCACCAAGGTTCTGTGGGAGTTCTCCGATGGCGATCTCGGACAGCTCGTCGGCAATCCGGTGTTCGCGCGCATGAACGACGGCAACTGGGCGGTGATTCTCGGCAACGGCTACAACAGCAACAACAATCGCGCCGTGCTGCTGGTGCTCGACCTGGCCAGCGGTACGGTCCGTCAGCGCATCGATACGCGGACCGGTTCAGGCTCGTCATCAAACGGCCTGTCGACTCCGGAGGGCGTCGATGTGGATCGTGACGGAGACATCGACTACTTCTATGCCGGTGACTTCCTCGGCAACGTCTGGAAATTCGACGTCACCAACAGCGCCCCCGCTCAATGGCGAACCGCATTCGGCTCCGTGGCTGCGCCGCAGCCGTTCTTCACTGCGCGGGATGCATCGAACGGCGTGCAGTCGATCACCTCCGGCATCAGCCTCGGATTCAATCCGGCTGACCGCAAACTGTGGGTCTTCTTCGGCACCGGCCGCTATCTGTCCACGCTGGATCTGTCGACCACATCGGTGCAGACCTGGTACGGACTGAGCGACACCGGCACTCAAGTGGCGAGCCGCAGCAATCTTGCGCAGCGCGTCGTGCTGCAGGAGGGCGCAACCGGACTGGGCGACCGTTATCGCATCATTTCCAAACCGGGCGACAGCAGCGGCGGCGACAGCATGAGCAACAAGCGCGGCTGGTACATGGATCTGCGTTCACCGTCAGCCGGAGCCGAAGGCGAGCGCATCGTGTCGGCACCGATCATCAGCGTGAACACGCTGTTCGTCAGCACCCTCATCCCGAGCAGCGACCCGTGTGTGCCCGGCGGACGCGGTTGGGTGCTGGGCGTGAATCCGTTCACCGGTGGCCGTCAGGACTTCGACGTGTTCGATTTCAACCGCGATGGTGGCGTCGACGCCGGTGACCAGGTCAATCTCACGTACAGCAACGGCACGACGAAGAAGGTGCCGGGCAGCGGCTACAGTACCGACAACCTGCCAGGCAGCCCGCTGACGCTTGGCAAGCAGCAGGTCGTCGGCGGGTCGGACGGCAACGCGCAGTCACGCGCGATATCGGATGGCACGCGCACCGGGCGCGTGTCGTGGAAAGAAATTCTGGGAGACTGATGACATGACGCGGAACGCGATGATCGGCGCCGTTGGCGCGTGGTTGCTTGCGGGCGCATGCGTGGCGCCGCTGCAGGCCGCCGAACCGCTGCATCCGCTGGCCAATCCGTCGCTGTATGAACAGCAGGGCCATCTGAGCCGCGTCAATACGGCAACCGGTGCCGTCACCATCAGCGGCAAGGTCTACCGCGCCAACGCGCGCACGATCGTGTTCATCGCCGACGGCAAGGGTGGCATGCGCAAGGGGCTGACCCTCGCGGACATTCCGGAAAACGTCGAAGTGAGCTTCGCGACGGGGGCCGACGGCACCATCACGCAGATATTCGCCGGTTCGCTGCTGCTGCCTGTGCCGCGCTGAGTGTGCGGTGGCGGTCAGCGTGCCCGCTCAGTGACTGGCGAACATCAGACCCGCGTGCTCGCGCATCGAGTGGAAACGGATCTTTTCCCATTTTTCCTGGGCGACCTTCAGTTCCGCATTCATCGTTGCCAGAAACGCCGGCGCGTCGACCGCGTCGTAGGCGATGCGGTGCGAGTTGGCGTCGATGAAGCGCTTCAGTTCGCGTTCGTCGTCGCAGCTCACCCAGCGGGCCATTGAATAGCGCGTACCTTCGAGGCGCGCCTCACAACCGTATTCGGCCTTCAGGCGATGGATGACCACCTCGAACTGCAACTGGCCGACGGCACCCAACAGCAGTGAACCGCCCGCGAGCGGCCTGAATACCTGGATGGCTCCTTCTTCACCCAGTTGCTCAAGGCCTGCTCTTAACTGCTTGGTTCTCAACGGATCTTTAACTTCAACGCCCTGGAACAATTCCGGCGCGAAGAAGGGCAGGCCGGTGAATTGCAGCGTTTCGCCTTCGGTCAGCGTGTCGCCCAGTTGCAGGGTGCCGTGGTTCGGAATGCCGATGATGTCGCCCGCGTATGCCTCCTCCAGCAACTCGCGCCGCTGTGACAGGAAGGTCACGACGTTGTTGGGCCGGATGTCCTTGCCGTTGCGGCTCACCTTCAGGCGCATGCCGCGTTCGAAGTGGCCCGAGCACACGCGCACGAAGGCCACGCGGTCGCGGTGCGACGGATCCATGTTCGCCTGGATCTTGAACACGACGCCGGAGAACCTGCCTTCATTCGGCTCGACCTTGCGCTGTATCGCTGGGCGCGCGCCGGGCGGTGGAGCGAGTTCGACCAGTGCGTCCAGCACTTCCTTCACGCCGAAGTTGTTGATGGCCGAACCGAAGAATACGGGCGTCTGCCGGCCGGCGAGGAAGGCTTCCTTGTCGAAGGGCAGGCCGGCGTCGCGCACCAGATCGATCTCGCCGCGGGCGGTATCGAACTGCATCGGATAGCGCTTTGCGATTTCCGGGTTGTCCAGCCCGTGCAGCACCTCTTCCATGCCGGAAATGCGGTCCTCACCGGCGCGGAACACGCGGATGCGGTCTTCGCGCATCTCATAGACGCCGGCAAATTCCTTGCCCATGCCGATCGGCCACGTGAATGGCGCGACGTCCATGCCGAGCGTGCGTTCCAGTTCGTCGACGAGATCGAGCGGCGCGCGCACTTCACGGTCCATCTTGTTGATGAAGGTGATGATGGGCGTATTGCGGGCGCGGCAGACTTCGAGCAAGCGCAGTGTCTGCGCCTCGACGCCGTTGGCGGCGTCGATCACCATCAGCGCGGCGTCTACAGCGGTCAGCACGCGGTAGGTGTCTTCCGAAAAATCCTTGTGGCCCGGCGTGTCGAGCAGGTTCACGACGCAGTCCCTGTATTCCATCTGCATCACAGAGCTGGCGACAGAAATGCCCCGCTGCTTCTCGATTTCCATCCAGTCGGACGTCGCGTGGCGTGCGGCCTTGCGTGCCTTCACGCTGCCGGCGATCTGGATCGCGCCCGCGAACAGCAGCAGTTTTTCCGTCAGCGTGGTCTTGCCCGCGTCAGGGTGGGAAATGATGGCAAAGGTGCGCCGGCGGGCGACTTCATTTTCAAGCGACATGTCAGCAGGTGCAGGGGAGTTGGATGGCAGGCGCCGCACCGGGCGGCGCGTGTCGGGTTCAGTGCAGATGGACCGGCGGCTGATCCGTGCTTTCGGGCAGTTCCGCGTGCACCGGCTGGCCGTCCGGATCCGGATAGAGCGGGGCGCCGCAGTCGTCGCAGTACTCCATCGGCAGGCGGTGCTCGAGCACCAGCGTGTCGACGACGCCGCATTCGCGCAGCACGCCCTCGATCTCGCTGACGGTGTCGCCCTCATCGTCCTCCGGGCCGAGCAACGCCCACACGACGCCATGCACGATGTCGGCCGAATCCGTCGTCGTGAAGCCGATGCGGTATTCCTCCAGCTCCTTGTCGTGGAAGGGCGCGATGATGGCGCGCAGCCCGGCTGCGGGAACGTTCAGCGTCGCCTCCAGGAAGGACACCGATGCCCGCAGCGAGTACGCACGCGATGCCCGGTCCGCGTCGCGGCACGCTGCGTGATACGCATTGGGCAGCAGCAGTTCGTAGGCACAGCCCGGCATCAGCGCCGCCGCGACTGCACCTCCCTGGGTGAGCCATTGTGCGGCCACCTGTTCGCGCGACGTGTCGCCTTCCTGCCAGCGGAACAGCGGCTGGCCGCGCGGTGCCAGCGCAATGCCGACAACATAGCGCGTGTCCGACAGGAAACTCGTCGTCTGCGCCATGGCGTCCGGCGCCAGCTGAAGGTCCTCTCCGGCCTGGGCGGCAGCGCCGAGATCGTCGGCAAGGTCGCGCGCCTCGACATAGCCGCGCGGCAGCTGGTCGGGGCTGAACAGGAAGTTCGCCAGCGCCAGCCTGACCTTTGCGCCGAGTACGTGCGCACCCAGCTGGACCTTCAGGCTTTCCAGTACCGGAGCGGGAATCGGGCCGGCCGGAATGGAAAAGCGCGACCACGCAAGCAGCGGTGCCGCGATCATCACGACATCGAATGCCTGTGCGGCATCGCCGGGCAATCCGCATTCGACGCCGGCTTCGATGAAATCGGCCAGTTCGTCGTAGGCCAGCGGGTTGTCCTTCCACAGGCTGTCGAGTGCGGCGTTCAGCGTGTCCTCGCCGCGGTCGGCCAGAACGTGGCTGACGGCCTCGCCAAGCTGCGCTTCCCAGTAGCGATCTTCGACGCGGCTGGCTGATTGGGCCAGTCCGACAGCAAGGCGGGTGAGCCGTGCGGCGTCCTGCGGGAGGCCGCCGCGGCGTGCAAAACGGGTGCGTTTCATGTTCGGGTCCGGAGTCTGAGGACGGATTCTACCAAGCTGGCGCCGCGAGCCGGCCGATATACTCTTGCGCTGTCCATCGAGGAGTGCATGAGTGATCCGTATCAGCTGCCAGTTCGACAGCGGGGCCATCGAGGTGCTCGAGTGCGTCGACCCCGCGAACATCCGCCTGAACCTGCGCGCCGACACGGCTGCAGCGTTTCGTCAGTGGTTCCATTTCCGGCTGCAGGGCGCGCGCGGGCAGGCGTGCGTGCTGTCGTTCGAGAACGCCGGCGAGTCCGCCTATCCGGACGGCTGGGACGGCTATCGTGTGGTCGCGTCCTACGACCGGGTGACCTGGTTCCGGCTACCGGTCGGCCAGTTCGACGGCCGGCGTTACGAATTCCGCGTCACGCCGGACTTCGACAGCATGTATTTCGCCTACTTCGAACCCTATTCCCAGGAGCGCGACATGCTCTTGCTGGGACGTGCCGACGCGTCGCCGGTGGCGACCGTAAGCGATCTGGGCCCGACGGTGCAGGGGCGCGACCTCAATCTGGTAACGGTCGGTCGTCCGGGGCCGGACAAGAAGACGGTATGGGTGGTCGCGCGCCAGCATCCGGGCGAAACGATGGCCGCCTTCTTCGTCGAAGGCCTGCTGGAGCGTCTGTTCGATACGTCGGATCCGGTGTCGCGCCGCGTGCTCGATCGCGCCTGCGTGCAGGTGGTGCCGAACATGAATCCGGACGGCTCGGTGCTCGGCAACCTGCGAACAAACGCGGCCGGCGCGAACCTGAACCGGGCGTGGCAGGCGCCGGACGAGGCGTGCAGTCCCGAGGTCGCCCGGGTGCGCGGGCGCATGCTGGAAACGGGTGTCGACGTGTTCCTCGACATCCACGGCGATGAAAGCCTGCCCTATGTGTTTGCCGACGGCTGCTCGATGCTGCCGGACTTTCCGGGCGAGGTGCTTGAGGCAGAGCGCCGCTTCTGCCGGGCGCTCGCCGCGGCAAGCCCGGACTTCCAGAGCGTTCATGGCTATGCGCCGGACCGTTTCTCGGACGAGCTGCTGACACTCGCTTCGAAGTGGGTCGGGCAGCATTTCCGCGCGCTGTCGCTCACACTGGAAATGCCGTTCAAGGACAACGCCAACCTGCCGGACGGTTTCAACGGCTGGAGCGCTTCGCGCAGCCGGCACCTGGGTGCCGCCACGCTGCTGGCGCTACTTGATTCGCTCGACGCCTGACGCCAGCGTCTGCGCAGCGTGCATGGCGCGATAGGCGGCGCAGTTGTCGAAGAATTCCTGTGTCGTCTTGGGCATCGGCACCCGGGCGCGGGTGATGTCGCTCAGCAGCACGCTGCCCTGCGTGATCAGACGCTGCCCCTGTTCGATGTCGATGCGGGACAGCGCACAGGCTTCATTGATGCTTGCGCGGAAGGCGTTCAGACGCTCGCCGGCGACGGCAAATCCGGCCCATACGTCGAAGATGTCGGTGTCGGTGCGCAAGGTTTCGGTCTTCAGGCGTGCCGCATCGGCGTAGGTCCTGACCAGGGTCTCGATGCCGTCAAAACAGGAGATGCCGCCGAAAGTGTTCACCAGCTCGTCGGCGATCAGATCGATGTCGCGCATCGTTTGCGCGATCTTGATGTAGCGGCTGTCGTAGAAGGCCTCTATCGGTACCGAAAAGGCCTTGAAGGGCTCGCCCCACATTTCGTCGATGCCTTCTTCGCCGCTGCGGTGGCGCACTGTCTTGCCCAGTTCCAGCGCCTCCTGCAGACAGTTGCCGCATTCGCGCATCAGTCCGTTGTCGCTGTCGATCTCGACGCCGGCGGCCTGCAGTTCGACCAGCTTGGTGAAGATGTCGGTCGCGCGGTTGAACAGCGCACCGGCCAGCATCGCTCCCTTGACGCGCTTGAGTTCGGGATCGGCTTCGGCCTCCCACGCGAGGCGCGCCTCGTTCAGGCGGGCGCCGGGGATGTTGATGCCGTGCTCGACGTGGTTGAACAGGCGCCGGGTCAACGCCTCGATCAGCTTCTTCTTGGCCGACAGCGAGTCCTCGGGCGGCTCGTAGATCTTGATCCAGTAGCCGTAGTAATGCACGCGGTACTCGCCGTTGATCAGCCGCTTGCAGCCGATCGGATATACGTTTTCCATGTTGCGCTGCATAGTCGCCGCTTTTCCATGTCTTGGAACCATTCCATGGTAGGTGATAAGCGGGGGCTTGTGCACTGCAGCGTAGGTTCGGGCGTGAGCTGGCCCCTGCGTGCCACGTTGTTTCACAGTGCGCATGAAAAGCCCTCCGATTTTCTGCCAATCGCGAAACGCTGCGCAGTCTGTCGCCGCGTCTGCGATTAAGATTCGCCCCGTCACGCGCAATGCTGCACCCTTTTATTTCTGGACGGGAACGCCGAATGAAAATCACCGTAGTTGGCACGGGCTATGTAGGACTGGTGTCAGGCGCCTGCCTGGCGGAGATGGGCAACGATGTGCTGTGCCTGGACCTTGATCCGGAGAAGATCCGCATCCTGAAGGACGGCGGCATTCCCATCCACGAGCCGGGACTGGACGCAGTGGTTGCGCGCAACGTCGAGGCGGGGCGGCTGCACTTCACGACGGACGTTGCCGAAGCGGTGCGCTTCGGCACGATCCAGTTCATCGCGGTGGGCACGCCGCCGGACGAGGACGGCTCGGCGGACCTGCAGTACGTGCTGTCGGCGGCGCGCAACATCGGCCGCCTGATGACGGACTACAAGGTGGTGGTCGACAAGAGCACGGTGCCGGTGGGCACGGCCGACAAGGTGAAGGCGGCGATCGCGGAAGAACTCGCCGCGCGCGGTCTCGCGCTTGAGTACGCCGTGGTGTCGAATCCGGAATTCCTGAAGGAAGGCGCGGCGGTCGAGGACTTCATGCGTCCGGACCGCATCGTCGTCGGCGCCGAGGACGATCGCGCCATTCACCTGATGCGTGCGCTGTATGCGCCGTTCCAGCGCAACCGCGACAAGCTGGTCGTGATGGACGTGCGCAGCGCGGAGCTGACCAAGTACGCGGCGAACGCCATGCTGGCCACGCGCATCAGCTTCATGAACGAACTGGCGCTGCTCGCCGACCGCATGGGCGCGGACATCGAAATGGTGCGCCAGGGCATAGGCTCTGACCCGCGCATCGGCTACCACTTCCTGTACTCGGGCTGCGGCTATGGCGGCAGCTGTTTTCCGAAGGACGTCAAGGCATTGATCCGCACCGCGCGCGACGCAGGGCAGGGCCTGAAGGTGCTGCAGGCGGTGGAAGACGCGAACGACGCGCAGAAGATGGTGCTGGTCGACAAGATCGTCGCGAAGTTCGGCGAAGACCTGAGCGGGCGCCGTTTCGCGCTGTGGGGTCTGGCGTTCAAGCCGAACACGGACGACATGCGTGAAGCGCCGAGCCGGGTCATCATCGGCGAGCTGTTCCGCCGGGGAGCGACGGTCGCCGCCTACGATCCGGTGGCGATGGCGGAGACGAAGCGCATCTTCGGCGACGAGCCGCGCATCGACTACGCGGAAAACGCGATGGACACGCTGGAAGGCGCGGACGCGCTGGTGATCGTGACGGAGTGGAAGGAATTCCGCAGTCCGGACTTCGAACGCATCAAGAGCACGCTCAAGCAGCCGGTCGTGTTCGACGGTCGCAATCTGTACGAACCGGAGGTCCCGCGCGGCTTCGGCATAGAATACTCGGCCATCGGACGACGCTGAAATCCCGCGCATGAAAGTACTGCTTACCGGTGCTGCCGGCTTCATCGGCATGCACGTCGCACTGCGTCTGCTTGAGCGCGGAGACGAGGTTGTCGGGCTCGACAACCTCAATGACTATTACGACGTGCAGCTCAAGCTGGACCGTCTGGCCCGGCTCACGCCGCACGACGCATTCCGCTTCGTGCGGATCGATGTCGCCGACCGCGCCGCGATGGCGGCGCTGTTCGACGAGGAAGGCTTCGACCGTGTCGTGCACCTGGCCGCACAGGCCGGTGTGCGTTATTCGCTGAAGAACCCCGACGCCTATGTCGACGCCAACATCGTCGGCTTCATGAACATTCTTGAGGGCTGCCGGCACGGCGCGGTCAAGCATCTCGTCTACGCCAGCAGTTCCAGCGTCTACGGCGGCAACACGAAGATGCCGTTCTCCGAGGCCGACAGCGTGGACCATCCGGTCAGCATCTACGCGGCGACGAAGAAGGCCAACGAACTGATGGCCCACACCTACAGCCATCTGTACGCCCTGCCCACGACCGGCCTGCGCTTCTTCACGGTCTACGGGCCGTGGGGGCGCCCGGACATGGCGCTGTTCCTGTTTACGCGCGCGATGCTCGAAGGGCGCGCCATTGATGTATTCAATCGTGGCGACATGCTGCGCGACTTCACCTATATCGACGACATCGTCGAAGGCGTCATCCGCACGCTGGACCGTGCGGCAGAGCCGGATGCCGCGTTCGATGCGCAGGCGCCTCATCCGGGTCGCTCGCAGGCACCGTACCAGGTGTTCAACATCGGCAATCAGGGGCCGGTGAAACTGATGGATTTCATTCAGGCGATCGAACGGGCGCTTGGCATCGAGGCGCAGAAAAACCTGTTGCCGATGCAGCCCGGCGACGTGCCCGCGACCTATGCGGACGTGTCGGCGCTGACCGAATGGACCGGCTTCACGCCGCGCACCGAAGTCATTGAAGGTGTCACGAATTTCGTGCGCTGGTATCGCGACTACTACGGCTGTTGAGAAGGTGCGGGCGCATCGCCCGCTTTATCGCAGCGTGCTCACTGCAGCTTGTATTCCACCGGCAGCGTGAAGCTGAAACTGCGTCGCCCCAGCGAACCCGTGAAGGCAGGCAGCTTCAGCTTGCGCGCCGCTCCCAGAGCCGAGTCATCGATGACCTTGTGGCCACTCGATTGCACCAGCGACACCTTGACCAGTTCTCCATTGGCGAACTCGAACAGCAACTGCAGGTTGCCCTGCAGTCCGCGCATCTGTGCGACGCGCGGATAGCGTTTTGCCGACTCGAATGCGCGTGATATCTCTCGGCCGAAACTGCTGATCAGCGCGTCGACGTTCTCGGCCGGCGCCGTCACGGCCGGCTGCGGCGGTGCCGGCGCGGGAGCCGGCGGCGCGGGTGGGGCCGGTGCCGGCGGCGCGGGTGGTGGCGGTGGCGCGTCGATCGGCGGCAGTGGCGACGGGGGCGGTTGCACCGGCACCACCGGTTCGGCAGGCGCCGCCGGGGCGGGCGGCGCGGCGATGACCGGTGGCGCCGGACGCGGCACCGGCTTCTTCGGCTGAGGCACCGGTTTGGGCGGCGGTGGAGGCGGCGGCGGTTCGACCGGTTTCGGTGGTGGTGGCGGAGGCTCGACCGGCTTGGGCGGCGGCGGTGGAGGCGGCGGTTCGATCATGCGCACGTCGACGCGGATGTCTTCCATCGGCGGGCGCGGCACATAGACGGAGACGCGCCACAGCACGAAGGCATGCACGAGGATGGAGCCGATGATGGCGCTTGCCCAAAGCCATGAGCGGAATCTCGAAAAATCCCGGAAATATGCGATGTAGGGCGGACGAAGTAAGGACGTTGGCGTCATCAGCTGCTGGGAGGCGTGCCCGGACGAGTGGTTTTTTTGAGTGAGGCTGGGCAGCGGCCGACTTTACTTCAATTGGCCGCACTTGTGCCGGTACGGGAGCGCAGGACGACGAGCAGAACGAGCGTGATCAGCACACCCGCCAATGCCGTCGACACCAGCGTCGCGAGCCAGAATCCCGACACACCCATGGGGCTGGAAAGCGCCGCAAGACCGGTCCAGGGCATGCCGTGGAACGCCAGAACGTAACCCGATGTCACGCCGAAACCCCAGAAGCATGCGGCGTGCGCGAGCATCGGCGCGACCGTGATCTTGAAACCTCTGAGCGCGAATGACGCCAGCGTCTGCACGGAATCGGCGACGACGAACAGCACGACTAAGGGCATGAGCGAGGCCGCAATCGCCTGGACGGCTGCATCCTGGCTATAGATGATCGGGAGATAATCCCGGCAAATCCACAGGATTATCCCGGCTGCCGTCGATGTTGCACCGGCGATCGCCAGACCGGTGAGGGCACTCAGGCGGGCGCGCAGCGCGTCGTGCGCGCCGACCGCCTGACCGACCTTGATCATCGTGCCGCTGCCCAGCGCCAGGGGCAGCATGAAGCACACGCCGTTCAGATTGGCGATGATGCGGTGGCCGGCCACCGCATCCGCACCCAGGCGTGCGACGAAGATCGCGATCAGCGTGAAGCTGGAAATGCCGATGAAGCTGGACAGGCCCATCGGCCCGCCCAGGCGCAGCAATTCCCGCTGTGCCCAGGCGCGTGGTGCCTGCCAGTCCGACAGGGCGTTGATGCGCGTCATGCGACGTGAGCGCACCAGATACGCAACGCCGAGCGCCGCCGACAGCCAGTTCACGACCAGCGTCGACAGGCCGCAGCCGAGCGCGCCGAGCGCGGGGCCGAATGCACCGGTCGTCAGCGCCCACGCGAGCGGAACATGAACGCTGACGCAGACGAGCATGATGACCATGACGGGTCTCGGCGCACCGATGCCGTTCATCAACGCCTGGAAAGCGCGGAACAGCAGCGCACCCGGCAGCGCGCATGCGAGCGCGAGCAGATAGGCGCGGGTCTTCTGCTCCACTTGCGGATCGAGTTCCGCCAGCGCCAGCAGAGGGCCGGGCAGCACAAGCAGCAGCACGCCCGGCAACGCGAGGAACAGTGCCATCCAGACGGCCTGCTGGAAGGCCGGCGCGATGTCCTCGTCGTGGCCGGCGCCCACGTGGTGCGCGATGATGGGCGCTGCGGCATGCAGCACGCCGACGAGCGCCATGGCGACCGATACGAACAGCCCGCCGCCGACGGCCACGGCGGCCAGATCCGCGGTGGAATGGTGACCGGTGATCAGCGTGTCCGCGACATGGGTGCCGATGCCGGCGAGCTGCGATATGAAGATCGGCGTGGCGAGCGACAGGATGCCGCGGGCGATGACGCCGGCGGCCGGGCGGCTCACCGCGTGGCGAGCGCGGCCGCCGCGTCGCTTACCAGCGCAGGACCGCGATAGATCAGGCCGCTGTAGAGCTGCACGAGCGACGCACCGGCGTCGCGCTTCGCACGCGCGTGCCCGCCTTCGGTGATGCCGCCGACTCCGATCAGCGCGACCCGGCCGGCAAGGCGCGCCGACAGCGCGCGCAGCACCGTGGTGGATGCGTCGCGCACCGGCGCACCAGACAACCCGCCCGCTTCACTGCCGTGCCGCAGGCCTTCGACACCGTTGCGCGACAGCGTGGTGTTGGTGGCGATCAGCGCATCGATGCGGTGGCGCACCGCCGCGTCGGCGATCGCCTCGATCTGCGCATCGTCCAGATCAGGTGCGATCTTCAGCGCAAGCGGTACCGTACGCCCGCTGTCGGCGTCCAGCGTGCGCCGCGCCGCGTCGAGTGCGCCGAGCAGGGCGTCGAGCTCGTCGGCGCCCTGCAGCTGGCGCAGATTTTTCGTGTTCGGACTGGAAATATTGACGGTGATGTAGCTCGCGTACGGATGCGCCCCGCGCAGGCCGATCAGGTAGTCATCGACGGCGCGTTCGATCGGCGTGTCCGCGTTCTTGCCGATATTGATGCCCAGGATGCCGCCGTCACGCACGAAGTGCGAGCGCCTGACGTTGTCGATAAGCGTCGGCAATCCAAGATTGTTGAACCCCATGCGGTTGATGATGGCCTGCGCTTCGGGCAGGCGGAACATGCGCGGCTTCGGGTTGCCTGGCTGGGGTCGTGGCGTGACGGTGCCGATCTCGATGAAACCGAAGCCGAGGCGCGCGAGGCCGTCTATCGCTGCGCCGTTCTTGTCCAGACCGGCCGCCAGGCCGACCGGATTCGGAAAGTCGAGACCCATGCAGCGTACCGGATTGGCGGCGATGCGCCGCGCCGGCAGCAGGTGACCGGCGCGGGCGAGGGCGCCAAGCGTCAGTTCGTGGGCGTGTTCGGCGTCGAGCGAAAACAGCAGGGGACGGATCAGCGGGTAGAGCATGGGGTGTTCCGGAGCGGGCGCCGCACGCTGCGCGCGGCAAAGGCGCGCAGATTAACCGAGATCGTCGTCTTCGAGTACGCGCCACTGGCCGCCGATGCGCCCTTCGAGCGGGCGGAAGCGCGCCTTGTAGGCCATCTTGCCGCTTTCGCGTATCCAGTAGCCGAGATACAGGTAGGGCAGGCCGAGCAGCCGTGCCAGACCCGCCTGCCACAGGATGTTGTAGGTGCCGTAGCTGGCGCCGGCGACGTCCGGGTCGTAGTAGGTGTAGACCGACGACAGGCCGTCATCGAGGATGTCGACGATGCTCACGATGCGCAGCGTGCCGCTGGATGCATCGCCGCCCTCGCGGAACTCGATCATCCGGGTGTCGACATGGCTTTGCAGCAGGAAATGCGAGTACTGCTCGCGTGAGTCCTGGTCCATGCCGCCGCCGCTGTGCCGGCTCGACTGATAGCGCTGGTACAGCGCGTAGTGCTCTTCGCGGAAGGACAGCGGCGCTTCGCGGACCTGCAGGTCTGCGTGACGCAGCTCGGCACGGCGCTGGCTGCGCGTTGGATGGAACTCGTCGACCGGGATGCGCACCGGCGTGCATGCGCGGCATGCGTCGCAATACGGACGATAGGTGAATACGCCGCTGCGGCGGAATCCGGCGCGTACGAGATCGCTGTACAGGCGGGCGTCGATGAGGTTGGAAGGCGTGGCGACCTGCGAGCGTGCCGTGCGCCCCTGCAGATAGGAGCAGGCATACGGCGCTGTTGCATAGAACTGCAGCGTGGAAAAGGGCAGGTCCTTGAGCAGCGCCATCGCGTTGAACGGGTCAGTTTCGGAAGTAGGCGGGGATGCGGTCGCTGTGCCAGCGGCCGGCCGGCATGCCGTCCCCCGTACACTGTGCCAGTACGCGGCAGAATTCGCTGCGCGCAATTTCACGACCGCCCATGCTGGCGAGGTGATCAGTGTTCATCTGGCAATCGATCAGTGCAAAGCCCTGCGATTCAAGATAGCGCGCGAGATGCACCAGCGCAATCTTCGACGCGTCCCGTTCCAGCGAGAACATTGATTCTCCGTAGAACACACGGCCGATCGCCATGCCGTAAAGACCGCCCACGAGTGCGCCGTCGTGCCAGGTTTCGACACTGTGCGCGTGACCGTGTGCGTGCAGCGCGCAGTAGGCGGCAATCATGTCCTCGCTGATCCAGGTGCCGGTGGCCCCGTCACGCGGGGCCGCGCAGGCGCGCATGACCGCTTCGAAAGAGGTGTCGCAGCGCACTTCGTAGGGGCGGTTTCGCAGCACTTTCGCCATGGAACGGGTGATGCGGATTTCCGCCGGCACCAGCACCATGCGCGGGTCCGGACTCCACCACAGCACCGGCTGGCCCTCGGAGAACCATGGAAAGATGCCGCGCCGGTAGGCATCAAGAATCCGCGGTGGCGACAGGTCCAGACCGGCGGCCAGCAGGCCGTCAGGTTCGCGCAGCGCCTGTTCGACCGGAGGAAATGGCGCGTCGGCTTCGAGCCAGGGGATCACGCGTGCTTGCCACCGGCATCCGGATGGCGGAATGCGACCACGTGGTCGGCGTCCAGCCGTATGCCGATGCGCTCGCCGATCGCGTGATTGTGATGCGATGGCACGAGCGACAGCACGCGCTGTCCGGATGCGAGGCGCAAGGTGTAGAGGAATTCCGCGCCGCGGAATGACTTGCCGAGCACCTCGGCGTGCAGCGGCGCGGCGTCGTCATGCACGATGTCGTCCGGACGCAGCAGTACGTCGACCCGGCGATCGGTCGCGCACAGCGGGCAGCTGTCGTCGCAGGCGAACGGAAAGTCGCTGCGAAGGATGCCGAGTTCCAGTTCGACTTCCTGGTCGCCGTGCAGCACGCCGGGCAGGAACACGCCCTGTCCGACGAAATCCGCAACGAAGCGGCTGGCCGGGCGGTGATACAGGTTATAGGCGCTGTCCCATTGCAGCAGCTCGCCGTCGCGCATGACGCCGATCTCGTCGGCGATGGCGAATGCTTCCTGCTGGTCGTGCGTGACCAGCATTGCAGTGATGCCGCGTGCCTTCAGGATGTCCCGCAGTTCGCCCGCCAGGCGGGTGCGCAGTTCGACGTCAAGACTGGAGAAAGGCTCGTCGAGCAGCAGCAGATCGGGGTCGGGTGCAAGTGCACGCGCCAGCGCCACGCGTTGTTGCTGTCCGCCTGACAGCTGGTGCGGAAACTTGCCGGCGTGCTCGGTCAGGCCGACGACGGCGAGCATGTCGGCCGCCCGGGCCTGCCGGTCGGCTCGCGTACCCTCGCGCAGCCCGAAGGCAACGTTGTCGGCAACGCTCAGATGGGGAAACAGCGCGAAGTCCTGGAACACCATGCCGACCCGGCGCCGTTCAGGCGCACGGTGATGCGTGGCTGACGACACCGTTTCGCCGTTCAGTTCGACGCGTCCTGCGAGCAGCCGTTCGAAACCGGCAATGGCCCGCAGCACCGTGGTCTTGCCGCAACCGGAGGGGCCGAGCAGACAGCCGATCCGGCCCGCCTGCAGGGTGATGTCGAGGTCGTGCACCACTTCGGTGGCGCCGTAGGCGATACGTACGTGTTCAAGCAATAGCTGGGGCATGTACAGGGTCGTCGGGGAGGCGAATCGTGAAAATCCTGACCAGAATCAAGACCGAGAATCGATCTCAATTATAATATCCGCTCGGCCGTCCGATGCGGGACGCCGCGCGTGTTTTCGCGACCTTTTCACTCTGCCACGCTTTGCGTTCCGCTTTCTTGATCCCGCACCGCCTCTCCCCGCTTTCGCTGTCCGCTCTGCTGCTCGCGCTGCTGGTCGCCATGCCGGTGCTGTCCGTGCTGTTCAACCTGCTGCAGGGCGGTACAGGCGGCACCTGGGCGCACATGGCTTCGACCGTGCTGCCGGAGTACATCGCGAGCACGCTGTGGCTGTGCCTGTGGGTCGGACTGGGTACCGCCCTGGTGGGCGTATCGACTGCCTGGGCAAGCGTCATGTGGGAGTTTCCCGGGCGGCGGGTGTTCGACTGGGCGCTGGTGCTGCCGCTCGCGACGCCCGCCTATGTCATGGCTTATACGTACACCGACCTGCTGCAGTTTGTCGGCCCGGTGCAGACGGCCCTGCGCGAAACCTTTGGCTGGGAACGCGGCGACTACTGGTTTCCGGATGTACGCACGACAGGCGGGGCGGCGTTCATGTTCATCGCGGTGCTCTATCCCTATGTCTACCTGTTGACCCGCCAGTCGCTCATCGAGCGGGCGGGGGGGCTGAATGATGCTGCACGCATGCTGGGGCAGGGGGCCTGGGCAGCGTTCTTCCGGGTTTCGCTGCCGCTCGCGCGTCCGGCGATTGCGGCCGGCGTCGCGCTCGCGCTGATGGAGACGCTGGCCGACTACGGCACGGTGAGCTACTTCGGCGTGCAGACCTTCACGACCGGCATCTATCGCGCATGGTTCTCGCTCGGTGATCGTGTGGCGGCGGCGCAGCTGGCCGCGCTGCTGTTGGCATTCGTGGCGTCCTTGCTGCTGGCGGAGCGATTGAGCCGGGGCGGCGCGCGCTTTCACGACGGCAGTCGGGCCGGCGCCAGCTCGCGCCGCCATGTGCTGCCGCGCCGTATCGGTTGGGTCGTCAGCGCGGCGTGCCTCGTGCCGCTTTCAGTCGGTTTCATCGTGCCCGGCGTGGTGCTGCTGAACTGGGCGTTCGCCGAAGGCGATGCGCAGTTCGGCGAGCGCTTTCTCCACCTTGCGGCCAACAGCTTCACGCTGGCTGCGGTGGCCAGCGTCTGCGCGGTCGCGCTGGCGCTGCTGCTGGCCTATGCGGCGCGTACCAGCCGCTCGCGCATCGTGCGTGCGGCGCGTTCTGTCGTCGGGCTGGGTTATGCCGTGCCGGGCGCGGTGATTGCGGTCGGCATCCTGATACCGGTCACCCGTCTCGATCATCTGCTGTCCGGCCTGTGGCTGCAGTGGACCGGCAGCAATCCCGGTCTCGTGCTGACCGGCGGCATCAGTGCGCTGATCTATGCCTATCTGGCGCGTTTCCTCACCGTATCGCTGCAATCGGTCGAATCCGGCCTGTCGCGCATCACCCCAAGCATGGACGAGGCCGCCCGCAGCCTCGGCCTGAACGCCTCGCAAACGCTGCGGCGCGTGCATTGGCCGATGCTGCGGGGGAGCCTGCTGACGGCCGCGCTGCTGGTGTTCGTCGACGTGATGAAGGAATTGCCGGCGACGCTGGTGATGCGTCCGTTCAACTTTGACACGCTGGCGACCCAGGCCTATACGCTGGCCAGCGACGAACGCCTGCACGAGGCGTCCACTGCGGCGCTCGCGATTGTCGTCGTGGGTTTGCTGCCGCTGATCGCGCTGTCGCGCCAGATCGCGCGTTCGCGCCGGGACTAGTCCCGGCGGCGTGCGCCCTTCCGGGCCGTATGCTCAGGTGCCCGGCGGATCGACCGGTTCGTTCAGAACCAGCCAGTACAGTCCGAGCTGGCCGACCGCATAAATGAATTTCTCGAAATCCACCGGCTTGCGGATGTAGCTGTTCGCGCCGAGCTGGTAGGCCTCATAGATGTCCTGCTGTTCGCGTGACGTGGTCAGGATGACGACCGGCAGCAGGTTCGTACGGCCATCCGCCCGGACACGCCGGAGGACTTCCAGCCCGTCGACACGGGGAAGCTTGAGGTCAAGCAGGATCAGTGCGGGCGCAACGGAGAGGTCGCGGCCGGCGTGGTTGCCGGTACCGAAGAGATAGTCCAGGGCTTCGACGCCATCGCGGGCCACGATGACTTCGTTTGCGATGCGGTTCTTGTGAAACGCCCGCAGCGTGAGCGCTTCATCGTCAGGATTGTCTTCAACCAGCAGTATCGGGCGTTCGCTTGCCATAAAAACAGCCTGTTCTGATGAGCTGTTTCAGATCGAAACAGGCTCGAGCGTGAAATGGAAACATGCGCCGTGGTCAACCTCCGCCTCGGCCCAGATACGACCACCATGCCTCAGGACAATGCGATGAACGATCGCAAGCCCGATGCCGCTGCCTGAAAATTCGCCCGCTGAATGGAGCCGCTGGAACGGGCCGAACAATTTGGATGCGTATCGCATGTCAAATCCTGCGCCATTGTCCTTGACAAAATACACGAGCTCCTGATCGTGCCGCAAGCAGCCGATCTCGATTTTCGCGATGTCCTGCCGGGCCGTGAATTTCCACGCATTGCGCAGCAGATTTTCGATTGCGATGCGCAACAGGTTCGCGTCAGCATACACGCGCATTGACGGCTGGATGAGGAATTCTGTCTGCCGTTCCGGCTCTGCGCGCTGCAGTTCGTCGGCGATGTCATGGGCCAGCGCGCTCACGTCCACGTTCTGCCGGTGCATCTCGTTGCGCGTGATGCGGGCCAGGCCCAGCAGGTCATCGATGAGGCAGTGCATGCGCTGCGTCGCCGCGCGGATCCGCTGCAGATAGCCGCGGCCGCGTTCATCGAGCCGGTCGGCGAAATCTTCCTCGATCATCCGGGAAAAACCGTCGATGCCGCGCAACGGAGCCGCGAGATCGTGTGACACCGAGTAGCTGAAGCTCTCCAGCTCGCGCATCGCCGTCAGCAGTTCCGCGGTGCGTTCGCGAACGCGCGTCTCGAGCTGCTGGTTCAATGCCAGCACGCTGCGTTCGGCGTCTTTCTGGGCGCGGATGTCCAGGCCGGTGCCGAGGATGTGGGGCAGCCCGTCCAGATCGATGCGGTAGAGGCTGAACGCATGCGGCAGATGTTCGCCGGAACGCGACAGCAGCGGCGCCTCGAACGTGGCGTCACGTGAGGTCAGCGTGCGGCGCGCCTGGCGCCGCAGCAATGCGTGGCTTTCTTCCGGAAACAGGTCAAGTGCCGCCTTGCCGACGAGGTCGAGTGCGCCGTGACCGGTCACCGCCTGCAGGTTTTCGTTCCAGCGACGAAGCGCGCCGCGTGCGTCGAGCAGGAAGAATACGCCCGGCATGCTGCGCACCAGCGCCGCGGAGAAGTTCTCTTCGCGGCGCGCGGCATCGAGTGCGCGCCGGCGCGCCGTATCGTCCGAGAATATCCAGATGGTTTCTGCTTGCGGCAACGCGTCGTGTTCGAGTTGCCGCACCGATACGTAGGCGTGCAATGCGCTGCCGTCGCGCCGCTGCAGTACCGATTCCTGTGCGAACGGTTGTGGCGCGCTGCGCGCAGCGCCTTCCAGCAGCGCGGGCAGGTCGGACTGCGGCGGGAAGAACAGGCTGATCGTCTTGCCTATCAGTTCGCTGCCCGGATGGTCGAAAATTTCTTCACAGCGACGGTTGCAGTCGGCGATCGTGCCGTCGCGCACGTAGACGATGGCGATCGGCACGTCATCGAACAGCGCCTGCTTTTCGGCGGCGAGTGTGGTCACCGCGTGTTCGGCCAGCTTGCGCTCCGTGATGTCGGTGATCGAACCGGAGAAGCGCAGCACCTTGCCCTTGGGGCTGCGCGTCGCGAGGCCGCGGTTGCGCACCCAGAGGTAGTGGCCGGCTTCGTGTCGCATGCGGTACTCGATGTCGAATGACTCGCGGCGCAGGAAGTGTTCGTCGATGGCGTGCTGCAGCCGCGACAGATCGTCCGGATGCACGCGTTCGAGCAGTTGGTCGTGCGTCTGCGGTTGCATGGACTGCGGCAGGCCCAGCAACTCGCTCAGGCGTGGCGACAGGAAGTAGCGGCCGGCGCCGATGTCCCAGTCCCAGGCGCCGTCGAAGGAGCCGCGCACCGCGTGGAACAGCCGCGCTTCGCTCTCGCGCAAGGCGTCCAGCGTCATGCGTTCGCGCGTCACGTCCTCCAGCGTGCCGGACAGCCGCACGGCGCTGCCCTGGGCGTCGCGCTCGACGCTGGCGCGCAGGCGGAACCAGCGATAGGTGCCGTCGCGGGCACGCAGCCGGATCTGGTCGTCGCTGCGCTCGATCTCCCGGGAGAGCAGGCGTTCGCGCGCGCGCCGCACCGTGGCGGCGTCGTCGGGATGCGTGGCCGCGGACCAGTTGAACTGCTGGCGGAAGGCGCCGTCGTCGGCATAGCCGAGCAATACCGGAAAGCGGCTGCTGTACCAGGTGTGGCCGCTGTTCAGCTGCCACTCCCATTCCGCTTCGTCATGGGCTCGCACGACGCGGCCGAGCTGGCGGATTTTCTCGTCGGTCGTCAGCCGGCTCTGCTGCAGCGCCTCCGACGCGGCGTTGATGGCGCGTGCGAGGGGGGCGAGTGGATGCATGGCGGGCAGCGTGGCGACGCTGGCTGGCAGTCCCTGCGCAAGGACATCCAGGCCGCGCGTCAACGCGGCGACCGGCTGCATGGTCTGTTGTTGCGAGCGCCGGCGCATGACGAACAGCAGGGCGATGAACGGCGCGGTCAGCGCAAGTGCCGGCAGCAGGATGCCCGACAGAGCGGCAAGCACGGTCGGCGGAGCGACGTCCATCGTCAATCGGCCGACCGACAGGCCGTCGTGCAGGATCGCTCCGTCGGTGCGCAGATGCACGCTCCGGTCCGGTTCCTCGTCCGTCGGCGCTCCCACGCTCGCGATCGTGGCGCCGCGCGTGTTGCTGACGCTGGCGTGCGACAGCCGACCCTCGGCGCGCGCGCGCGCGAGGATCTGCTGGATGTTCGCGTTCTGGCCGCCAGCCAGTTCGCCGGAAATCTGCTCGACGAGTTCGTCGTGCAGCACGCGCGGATCGTCGCGCAGCAACGGCGCGAGCCCGAGCGCGGCCAGCACGACGAAAAGGGCGAGCAGAACGATGGGCATCAGGGCCTGTCCGCTGATGCTGCTGCCGGCCGGGGCGGACACTCCCCCGGATGGCGCGTCCACGCTGTGCATCACGTCAGATCTTCGGCACGCAGCAGGAAGACCGGAGCGGTGGCTGAATCGGTATCGAGCCAGACCAGCGGGAGGTCGGGGAAGGCCTGTTCCGTCTGTGCCATGTTGTGTCCGACCTCGACCAGCAGCATGCCGCCCGGATTCAGGTGGCGCGGCGCGTCAGCGATGATGCGGCGGACGATGTCCATGCCGTCGTCGCCGGCGCCCAGTGCCATTTCCGGTTCGTGGCGGAATTCAGCCGGCAAAGCGGTCATTGCGGCCGTCGTGACATAGGGTGGATTAGAAATGACAAGGTCATATCGGCGGCCGGCCAGCGGTGCGAACAGGTCGCCCTGCAGCAGTTCGACACGTTCCTCGAGGCCGTGGTCCGCGACATTGGGGCGCGCCACGTCGAGCGCTTCGGCCGACAGGTCGACGGCGTCGACCTGCGCGTCGGGAAAGAAGTGGGCGGCGGCGATGGCGAGGCAGGCGGAGCCGGTGCACAGGTCGAGGATGCGCTGTGGCGTGCCCATGTCGTCGAGCCAGGGCGAAAAACCGTCCTGCATCAGTTCGAACAGATGGGAGCGCGGAATGAGCACGCGCGGATCGACGCGGAAGCGGAACGGGCCGAGCCAGGCTTCGCCGGTGATGTAGGCCGCCGGTTCGCGCGCCTCGACCCGGCGCGCGACGATGGCGGCCAGCCGGGCGCATTCGTCATCGGTAAGGCGGGCATCGAGGAAGGGTTCGAGCCGGTCGAGCGGCAGGTGCACGGTGTGCAGCACCAGATAGGCTGCTTCGTCATAGGCGTCGACGAAGCCCTGGCCGAAGGCCACGTCCGCCGCGTTCATGCGGCTCACCATGTAGCGCAGCCAGTCGCGTACGCTTTTGAGTTCTGTCGGGAAGGTGGGCGTCATGCCGTTGCTCCGCCGCCGAGCAGACGCTCGAGCAGGCCTTGATAGATGTACGAAAGTGGTTCGATGTCGGCGACTGCCACGCATTCGTTCAGCTTGTGGATGGTGGCGTTGCAGGGGCCGATTTCGATCACCTGCGAACAGATGTCCGCGATGAAACGGCCGTCCGACGTGCCGCCGGTGGTGGACAGTTCCGTCTCCAGGCCGGTGACCTCGCGCACCGCCGCGCTGGCCGCCTCCACCAGTGTGCCGCGCGGCGTGAGGAAAGGCTTGCCGCCCAGCGTCCAGGCGATGTCGTGCTCGACGCCGTGACGCTCCAGCACCTCGACCAGCCGTGCCTTCAGCGATTCCGGTGTGCTGGCCGTGGAAAAACGGAAATTGAACATCACGTCCAGCGAGCCGGGAATGACGTTGCTCGCGCCTGTGCCGCCGTGGATGTTGGACACCTGCCAGCTGGTTGGCGGAAAGTACTCGTTGCCCTCGTCCCAGACCGTGGCGGCCAGTTCCGCCAGCGCCGGACCGAAGTCATGGATGGGGTTGCGTGCCAGGTGCGGATAGGCGATGTGGCCTTGCACGCCGTGCACCGTGAGGCGCCCGGACAGCGAGCCGCGGCGCCCGTTCTTGATCATGTCGCCAAGCGTCGTCACAGCCGTCGGCTCGCCCACGACGCAGTAGTCGATGCGCTCGCCGCGTGACGCCAGCGCCTGCACCACGCGGACGGTGCCGTCGACGGCGTCACCTTCCTCGTCGGACGTCAGCAGGAATGCGATCGAACCGGCGTGTTCCGGTGTTGCAGCGACGAAGCGCTCGCTCGCCGTCACGAAGGCGGCCAGCGAGGATTTCATGTCGGCCGCGCCGCGGCCGTAGAGCATGCCGTCGCGTATGACCGGCTGGAACGGGTCGCTGTGCCATTGCGCCAGCGGCCCGGTCGGCACGACGTCGGTGTGACCCGCGAAACAGAACAGCGGCGCCGCGCTGCCGCGACGCGCCCACAGATTGGACACGCCGCCGGCGTCGATGCGTTCCAGTTGGAAACCGGCGCGTTCCAGTCGCGCGCCGATGACTTCAAGACAGCCGCCATCGACCGGTGTGACCGATCGCGTGGCGATGAGCTGTTGCGCAAGCTCGAGCGTTGCTTCAGACATCTCGGGGGTGTTTCCGGGTGATGCGACGGCGCGCGCCTCAGCGGTTCGCGTCGTCAAGATTGAGTGAAAATTCTGCGAACGATGCACCACCGGGAATGGTGGCTTCGATGTCCGGAGTGTCCTTGGTGAGCTCGCTGGCCTTCGGCGTGTCGGTCACGCCGAACTGCGAGTTGTTGATGAGCCAGGACAGGTTGGTCGGCGAATCGGAATTCGACAGCGCCTCGTCGAGCGTGATGTCGCCTTCCCGGTACAGACGGAACAGGTCCTGTTCGAATGTCTGCGAACCCGGCGCCATGCTGCGCTCCATCGCTTCCTTCACGCTGTTGATCTCGCCGCGTTCGATCAGTTCGGAAATGTGCCGCGTGTTCAGCAGCACCTCCACCGCCGGCATGCGCCGGCCGTCCGGCTTGCGCACCAGACGCTGCGACACGATGGCTTTTAGCGTGACCGACAGGTCGAGAAAGAGCAGCGGGCGGCTGTCCAGCGGGAAGAAGTTGATGATGCGGTTCAGTGCGTGGTGCGCGTTGTTCGCATGCAGCGTGGCCAGACACAGGTGGCCGGTCTGCGCGTAGGCGAGCGCGGCCTGCATCGTTTCCAGATCACGGATTTCGCCGATCAGGATGCAGTCCGGCGCCTGGCGCATGGCGTTCTTCAGCGCCGGCGCCCAGCCTTCGGTGTCCATGCCGATCTCGCGCTGGTTGACGATGGACTTCTTGTGCTTGAACAGGTATTCGATCGGGTCCTCGACCGTCAGGATGTGGCCCGACTTGTGCGCGTTGCGGTGATCAATCATCGCCGCCATCGTCGTCGACTTGCCGGAGCCGGTCGAACCGACCACCAGCACGAGGCCGCGTTTTTCCATGATGACGTCGGACAGCACAGGCGGCAGGCCGAGCGTGTCCAGCGGCGGAATGTCGCCCAGGATGTAGCGCACCACCATGGCAATGCTGCCGCGCTGCCAGAACATGTTTACGCGGAAGTTGCCGAGGTCGCGCCGGCCGAACGACAGGTTGAGCTCGCGCGTCGTCTCGAAACGCTCGCGCTGCTCGTCCGACAGCATTTCGTAGGCCATGCGCTGGATCGTTTCAGGGTCCATCACGCGCTGGTTGATCGGCACCGTGGTGCCCTGGATCTTGATCGCGATCGGCGCACCGGCCGAGATGAAGATGTCGGAGGCGTTCTTGTCCGCCATTACCTGGAACAGCTTGTCTAGGATCATCGCCCGCCTCCGACCGGCAGCATTGTCATCAGGGATTGCACGCTGTTGCGCTCGCCCTCAGGCGCGCAGCAGTTCGTTGATGCTGGTCTTGGCACGTGTCTGCGCATCCACGCGCTTGACGATGACCGCGCAGTAGAGGCTGTACTTGCCGTCGGAAGAGGGCAGGTTGCCGCTCACCACGACCGAGCCTTCGGGCACGCGACCGTACATCACCTCACCGCTCGCACGGTCGTAGATCTTGGTGCTCTGGCCGATGTATACACCCATTGAAATGACGCTGTTGTCTTCGACGATGACGCCTTCGACGACTTCCGAGCGCGCGCCGATGAAGCAGTTGTCACCGATGATGGTCGGATTCGCCTGCACCGGCTCCAGCACGCCGCCGATGCCCACGCCGCCCGACAGGTGAACATTCTTGCCGATCTGCGCGCAGGAGCCGACGGTGGCCCAGGTATCGACCATGGTGCCTTCACCGACGTAGGCGCCGATGTTCACGTAGGACGGCATCAGCACCGCGTTCTTCGCGATGAAGGCGCCGCGGCGCACGCTGGCCGGCGGCACCACGCGGAAGCCGCCCGCGCGGAAGGCTGCTTCGTCGTAGCCGGCGAATTTCATCGGCACCTTGTCGTAGTAGCGCGTTTCGGCTCCATCCATGACCGCGTTGTCCTGCAGGCGGAAGGACAGCAGCACCGCCTTCTTGATCCACTGGTGCGTCACCCAGTCGCCGTCGATGCGCTCGGCCACGCGCAGCGCGCCGCAGTCGAGTTGTGAAAGTACGTATTCGACGGCTTCACGCACGTCGGCCGGTGCGTTGCCCGGCGAGTACTGGGTGCGGTTTTCGAAAGCGGTGTCGATGATCTGCTGTGCGGCCTGCATGGCGGGTGTCCCGTGAGATTGGTTGTTGTCGAGTGAAAAAGTGCTGCCGCTGCTCAAAGGGCGCGGCAGAACTGCACGATGCGTTCGGCGGCGACGATGCAATCGCTGGCGGGTGCCACCAGCGCGATACGCACGAAACCGGCCCCCGGATTGATGTCGTGGGCGTTGCGGGCAAGGTAGCTGCCCGGCAAGACTGCAACATTATATTCAGCGAGCAGGCGGCGGGCGAACTCGGTGTCGTCGATCGGCGTGCGCGCCCAAAGATAGAAGCTCGCGTCCGGCATCGGCGCATCCATCACGGACGACACCAGCGGCTGCACGGCCGCGAACTTGGCGCGGTACTGGTCGCGGTTGTCCAGCACGTGCGCTTCGTCGCGCCAGGCCGCGACGCTGGCCGCCTGCACCGCCGGATTCATCGCGCTGCCGTGATAGGTGCGATAGAGCAGGAAGCGCTTCAGCAGCCGCGCGTCACCGGCGACGAAGCCGGAGCGCAGGCCCGGCACGTTGGAGCGCTTGGACAGGCTGGAAAACACCACCAGCCGCTCGAAACCTGCGCGTCCGAGCCGGTGCGCGGCTTCCAGTCCGCCCAGCGGCGGCACGGCTTCGTCGAAATAGATTTCCGAATAGCACTCGTCGGACGCGATGACGAAGCCATGGCGGTCGGCCAGTTCGAACAGCGTGCGCCACTCGTCCAGCGTCATCACCTTGCCGCAGGGGTTGGCCGGCGAGCACACATACACCAGCTGCACGCCGGTCCAGCCGGCGGCGTCGATGCGCTCGAAGTTGCAGGCGAATCCGTCTTCCGGCAGCTGGTTGTAGAAGCGGATCCGCGCGCCGGCCAGCAGGGCCGCGCCTTCATAGATCTGATAGAAGGGGTTGGGGGCGAGCACAGCCGCATCGGTGCGGCTGGCGTCGATGACCGACTGCGCGAACGAGAACAGCGCCTCGCGCGAGCCATTGACCGGCAGCACCTGGCTCGCGGCACTGACCGCCGGCAGGCGGTAGCGGCGCATCAGCCAGCTCGCGATACACTCGCGCAGCGCGTCGCCGCCGGCGGTGGTCGGATACACGGCCAGACCGTCCAGCGCGCCGGTCAGCGCGTCCTTGATCAGCTGTGGCGTGGCGTGCTGCGGCTCGCCGATGGACAGGCGAACCAGCGGCAGCGATGCCGGGCCGGTGATGCCGGCCGTCAGGGCCTTGAGCCGTTCGAACGGGTAGGGTTGCAGGGCAGCGAGATGCGGTGTGACAGGCAGTGCCTGAAGCGTGTCGTTCAAGATAAACCGTCCATGAAACAGGCGGCAGCCCGTCGGGCGCCAGCCAAACCGCACAAGTATACGTCCCATGCTCGCTTCACGACTGCCGAAGTCACGGCTGCTTCCCTCTGTGGCGCTGTTGTCCGGCGCCGTCATCTGGGGGCTGATCTGGTATCCCTACCGCGTCATCGAAGCTGCCGGCATGGGCGGTGTGACCGCGACCGCGCTCACCTACGGCCTGGCCTTCCTGTTCGGCTTCCTGCCGCTGTGGCCTGTTCTGCGCCACATCCGCCCGAGTTTCTGGCTCATGCTGCTCGCGCTCGCGGCGGCCGGCACCAATATCGGCTATGTGCTGGGCACGCTGGACGGCGTGGTCATGCGCGTGCTGCTGCTGTTCTACCTGTCGCCGCTATGGACCGTGCTGCTGTCGCGCCTGTTGCTTGGCGAACGGCTGAGCCGGGCCGGTGCAGGGGTCATTGCGCTGTCGATGGCCGGTGCGCTCGTCATGCTGTGGCAGCCCGCGCTCGGGCTGCCCTGGCCGTCAGTGCCGGCGGAATGGATGGGGCTGGGCGCCGGTTTCTGCTTCGCGCTCGCAAATGTGGTCATCCGGCGTACGGCACACATCGAGATCGAACAGAAGGTCATGGCCGTCTTCCTCGGTGTCGTGCTGGTCGCGCCCTTCGTTGCCTGGTGGCGCGGCGAGGCGCCGGTCGAACAGATCGCTGCCGTCGGCGCCGAAACCTGGCTGCTGCTCGCCATCATCGGCGTCGTGCTGCTGCTGGTGAACCTCATCGTGCAGTACGGCATCACCCACCTCACGGCCAACGCCGCGATTTCGCTGTTCCTGTTCGAACTGGTCGTTGCCGCGCTGTCGTCCTGGTGGCTGGCGGGCGAGGTGATGGGGCTGAAGGAGTGGGTGGGGGGCGCAATGATCATCGCGGCCAGCCTGTTTTCGGGGCATCTGGAGGTACCGGGGGAGGCCGGGCGCCATGCACCTGCTTGATGGAGTCCGATTTCGGTGTTTGAGTGCAGCGGGTAGTGAATCGCCCCGGGTATCGCGGAGGCTCCAACTCTTGAGAAAATGGAGCCATGAAGAAGACAAGCAGATATTCCCCCGAGGTGCGCGAACGAGCCGTTCGCATGGTGTTCGAGCAACGTGAGCAACACGGTTCGCAGTGGGCAGCGATTGCTTCGATTGCCCCGAAGATCGGTTGCAGCACGCAGACCTTGTGCAACTGGGTTCGGCAGCATGAACGCGACACGGGGCAACGCGACGGCATCACGACAGCGGAGGCCGAGTGCATCAAGCAACTGGAGCGCGAAGTGCGTGAGCTCAAGCAGGCTAACGAGATCCTGCGCCTTGCCAGCGCGTTTTTCGCCCAGGCGGAGCTCGACCGCCGCAAGAAATGATCAACGCATTCATCGACACCAACCGCGAGCGCCTCGGGGTCGAGCCGATCTGCAAGGCGACGCAGGTCGCTCCGTCGGCGTGCCGGCGCCATGCGGCTCGCAGGCACGATCCATCGCTTCGCAGCGCCCGGGCGCTGCGCGACGAATTGATGGGCGGACACATCGAGCGGGTCTGGCAGGACAACCACCAGGTCTATGGGGCGCGCAAGGTGTGGCGGCAATTGAAACGCGAAGGCATCGTGCTGGCGCGCTGCACCGTCGAGCGACTCATGCGTGAGCGTGGTCTGCGTGGCGCCATGCGCGGCAAGACGATTCGCACCACGCGCGCCGACACCGCAGCACCTTGCCCGCTCGACCGGGTCAATCGCCAGTTCATCGCACAGCGCCCTGATCAGTTGTGGGTCTCGGACTTCACCTACGTATCGACATGGCAAGGTTTCGTGTTCGTGGCTTTCGTCACTGACGTGTTCGCCCGGCGGATCGTTGGCTGGCGGGTCAGTCGCAGCATGCACACGCAATTCGTGCTCGATGCCTTGGAACAAGCCCTGTGGGCGCGCAAACCTCAGCGCGACGCTCTCATTCATCACTCGGACAGGGGGTCGCAGTACGTGTCCATCAAGTACAGCGAGCGGCTGCTCGAGGTCGGGATCGAACCGTCCGTGGGCAGCGTTGGCGACAGCTACGACAACGCCTTGGCCGAGAGCATCAATGCGCTGTACAAGGCCGAACTGATCTACAGACAGGGGCCGTGGAAGAGCGTCGAGGCGCTCGAGCTGGCGACGCTCAAGTGGGTCTCGTGGTTCAACGAGAAACGATTGCTTGAGCCCATCGGGAATATCCCGCCGGCTGAAGCTGAGGCAAACTACTACCAGTCACTGGGTGAGCAGGCACAAGCGGCCTGACTCAAACAAAACAGCCTCCGCGATACCCGGGGCGATTCA
>JAHJHI010000029.1 GCA_018824085.1 Gammaproteobacteria bacterium
CCCTTCGGGCAGCCAGTCTTGAAGGGCGTCGGGCAGCAGTCGCTGCTGCTGCGGTTCATAGGGGAGGTAACTTGCGGCCATGCCCACAATTTACCAAGCCTTCGCCACCTTATTGCGCTTCTGCCGCGCAGCCTCCTAGCCCGCGGCGGCCGACAGCACCGCCAGCGCGCCTTGCGCGGCGATCCATTCCTCGTTGGTCGGCTCGACGGCAACCTTGACGCGACTCGCGGCACCGGACACGAGCGCGGCGCCGGACGCATTCGCCTGCGCATCCAGCGTCACGCCGAGAAAGGCGAGCCCGTCGCAGATGCGGCGGCGGATGATGGCGTTGTGTTCGCCGATGCCGGCGGTAAACACCAGCATGTCGAGCCCGCCGAGCACCGCCGCCAGCGCGCCGATCTCGCGCACGATGCGTCGCACGTAGAGCGCCAGCGCCGCCTGTACCTGATGGTTGCCGTCCTCCACGCGCAGCAGTTCACGCGGATCGGCGGACACGCCGGACAGGCCGAGCAGGCCGGACTCGTGATAGAGCAGATGGCCGACCTGCGCCAGCGACAGCTTTTCGATCTCCATGAGGTAGATGACGGCGCCGGGGTCGAGCGCACCGCAGCGCGAGCCCATCATCAGCCCGTCCAGTGCGGAGAAACCCATTGTCGTGGCGACGCTCTTCAGGTCCTGCATGGCGCACAGGCTGGCGCCGCTGCCGAGGTGGGCGACGATGGTGCGTCCGCGCGCCGCGTCGCCATATCGTTCGGCCAGCACCACCGACATGAAGGCGTAGGACAGGCCGTGAAAACCGTAGCGCCGCAGGCCGCGTTCCCACGCGGCCCACGACAGCGGCAGCATCTGTTCGACTTCCGGCAGCGTGTGGTGGAAGGCGGTGTCGAAGCAGGCCACCTGCGCCAGACCGGGCTGCGCGTCGAGCAGCGTTTCGATGGCGTCAAGCGCGAACGGCTGGTGCAGCGGCGCAAGCGGAATGTAGGACTTGAGATCGGCCAGCACGGCCGCGTCCACGCGCACCGGTTCGAAATACTTCGAGCCGCCGTGCACGACGCGATGCGCCACCGCCGCCAGCCGGCGCGTGCCGAGACGGGCGACGACGCGGGCGCGGATGTGGTCGAGCGCGGCGTGGTAGGGCTGCGCGCCGTCCAGCGTCAGCGGTGCGGGCGCCGCGCCCGATTCGGTGAAGGTCGGCGCAGCGCCGGTGATGCCGTCGACCTTGCCGAGCCATAGCGGTGCGCGCGGCAGCGGCGAGGTGCCGGCGTCGAACAGCGCGAACTTGATGCTGGACGAACCGCAGTTCAGGACGAGAACGGGATCACTCATGGCAGGGCCTCCGGTTGCCGCTCACGGCGGCGTCGTGCGGTAGCGGTGCGCCAGCAGCACCGCGATGGCGCAGGAGGCGAGACGTGTTTCGCGGCTGTCGGATCGGCTGGTCAGCACGATGGGCACCTTCGCGCCGAGCACGATGCCGGCGCTGGCCGCGCCGCCGAGGTATTCCATCTGCTTGGCCAGCATGTTGCCGCTTTCCAGATCGGGCACCACCAGCACGTCGGCGTGGCCGGCCACGTCGGACACGATGCCCTTGATGCGGGCTGAAGCTGCCGACACCGCGTTGTCGAAGGCGAGCGGGCCGTCGAGCACGCCGCCGCTGATCTGGCCGCGATCGGCCATCTTGCACAGTGCGGCCGCGTCCAGCGTGGCCTGCATGTGCGGGTTCACCGTTTCCACCGCGGCGAGGATGGCGACGCGCGGCGCCTGCACGCCGATGGCGTGCGACAGGTCGATGGCATTGCGCACGATGTCCGCCTTCTGTTCCAGCGTCGGCGCGATGTTGATCGCGGCGTCCGTGATGATGAAGGGGCGCGGGTAGGACGGCGTCTGCATCAGGAAGCAGTGGCTGATGCGGCGCTTGGTGCGCAGGCCGGCGCTGGCCGGCACCACGGCGCCCACCAGTTCGTCGGTGTGCAGGCTGCCCTTCATCATCGCTTCGACATCACCGCCGGCGGCGAGCGCGACGGCGCGTTCGGCGGCCGCGTGGCTGTGCGGCACGTCCTCGATTTCCAGCGCGGAAATGTCCAGTCCGGCTTCCGCCGCGACGGCCTCAAGCCGTGCGCGCGGGCCGACGAGCACCGGCACGATGAGGCCCGCGACGTGGGCATCCACCGCCGCGCCCAGGCTCAGCACGTCGCACGGGTGCACGACGGCGACGCGGATCGCGCCGAGCGGGCGCACGTGGTCGAGCAGCCGGTGCAGGCCACCGCCATTCACGCACAGGCGCACTTCCGGCAGCGTCGTGCGTTCGCGCTCGATGCGCTCGGTCGGCGCGATCACTTCGGCTTCGCCGGCGACCACGGACACGCCGTCCTGATTCACGCAGTTGCAGGCCAGCGTGAGCCGCTTGCGGCGCTCGTCGCGCGTGCTGACGGTGACGCTGATTTCCAGCGTGTCGCCGATGCGCACCGGCGCGAGGAATTTGAGCGACTGGCCGACGTAGATGGTGCCGGGGCCGGGCAGGCGGGTGCCGAGCACGGCGGAGATCAGCGCGCCGCCCAGCATGCCGTGCGCGATGACGCCGTGAAAACGCGTCGAGGCGGCGTAGTCGGCGTCCAGGTGCTGCGGGTTGAAGTCGCCCGACAGCACGGCGAAAAGCTGGATGTCCTCGGCGGTCAGCGTGCGCTCGATCGAGGCGGTTTCGCCGATCCTGATTTCGTCGAACACGCGGTTGCGGATGATGGACAGGTCGTCGGCGGGGGATGGCGGGAGCGCCGGAGTGTCAGGCGTTTGTGTCATCGGGATGGCCTCGGTGAAAGGAATGGGGTGGATGCGTGCGCCGTGTCGTCATGCCATCTGGCTGATGCTCTTTCGGAAGCGGCTCAGCGACGCGACAAACAGTACGCCGCCGATGGCGGCGATGGCGAGCAGCTGCGGCCACACGACGTCGATGCCGGCGCCACGGTAGAGGATGGCCTGGCCGGCCGCGACGAAGTGCGTCGTCGGCGCCGCCAGCATGACGTCCTGCACCAGCGCGGGCATGCTTTCGCGCGGCGTGGTGCCGCCGGACAGCATCTGCAGCGGCAGCAGCACCAGCACCAGCAGCATGCCGAAGCGCGGCATCGAGCGCGCCAGCGTGGCCAGGAAGATGCCCATCGACGTGGTGGCGAACAGGTGCAGCGCGGCGGCCAGCATGAACAGCAGCACCGAACCCTGCACCGGCACGCGCAGCACGCCCTGCACCACGACGATGAGCGAGAACATGGCCGCCAGCAGCACGACCAGTCCCATGGACCACACCTTCGCCAGCATGATTTCGGCCGGTGACACCGGCATGACGAGCAGGTGCTCGATGGTGCCGTGCTCGCGTTCGCGGATCAGCGCCGCCCCGGTCAGGATGATGGACAGCATGGTCACCTGGTTGATGATTTCCATCAGCGAGCCGAACCAGGCCTGATCCAGATTCGGATTGAAGCGCATGCGCAGCGCGAGGTCGACCGGCGGCACGGCGGTGTCGCGGTGGCGCTGCAGGAATTCCGTCACTTCGCCGGACACGATCTGCTGGATGTAGGTGCTGCCGGTGAACGCCTGGCTCATGCGCGTGGCGTCGACGTTCAGCTGGATCGCCGGCGAGCGCCCGGCCAGCACGTCGCGCTGGAAATCGGGCGGGATGTCGAGCACGAAGGTGTAGTCGCCGCTGTCCATGCCGGCGTCCACGTCGCTCAGTGAAATCATCCGCGGCGACTTGAAGTGCGGCGGATAGAAACTCGCCGCGATGCGCGCCGACAGTGGCGAGCTGTCCTCGTCGACGATGGCGATTGCCGCGTTGTGCAGGCTGTCCGGCATGGCCGTTGCCGCGACATAGATGGCGAGCGTGAAGGTGTAGGCGATGAGCGCCAGCAGCATCGGGTCGCGCACGAGGCTCCACAGCTCCTTGACGCCCAGGCGGTAGATATTGGCGAGCGACGGCATCGTCATCGCTCCTGCTTGCGCAGCGACACCACGGCCAGGCCGAGTATCACCGGCACGGCGTACAGCAGCGCGCGGAACGACGGCGCCAGGTCACCGAGGTCGAGCGCCTTGCTGAACACGCCGCGGCTGATCGTCAGGAAGTGCGTCGCCGGATAGATGCGGCCGATGAAGGCGCCGATGCCTTCGAGCGAGGACACCGGATTGAGCAGGCCGGCGAACTGCACGCAGGGGATCAGCGTGCCTATCATCGTGACGAACAGCGCGGCGATCTGGCTGCGCGTGAAGGTCGATGCCAGCAGGCCGAAACCGGTGGAACTGAACGCGAAGATGAAGGCGGCCAGCGTCAGCGTGGCGAAGCTGCCCTTGACCGGCACGCCGAACACGGTGACCGCGAGGGCCGACATCAGCAGGAAGTTGAACATGGCCAGCACGATGTAGGGCAACTGCTTGCCGAACAGGAATTCGGCCCGGCTGACCGGCGTCACGTACAGGTTGATGATGGAGCCGAGTTCCTTTTCGCGCACGACGGACAGCGCCGCCAGCATGGACGGGATCATCATCAGCAGCAGCGGGATGACGGCCGGCACCATGGCCGGCAGGCTTTTCACGTCAGGGTTGTAGCGAAAGCGCGTCTCGACGGTGCTGGCGGACACGGTGTCCATGCCGAGCCGGTGCTGCGCCATGTCGACGAGCCAGGCGCCGTGCATGGCCTGCACGTAGCCGCGCACCGTTTCCGCGCGGGTCGGCATCGCGCCGTCCACCCATGCGCCGATCTGCACGGCGGTGCCGCGCTGCAGGTCGCGCGCGAAGCCGGACGGTATCTCGATCGCCAGCGACAGTTCGCCGCTGCGCATGCGCCGGTCCAGATCGTCGTAGTCGCTGATCGGCGGCTGTTCCATGAAGTAGCGCGAGCCGGACAGGTTGAGCGCGTAGTCGTGGCTGAGCGTGGTCTGGTCGCGGTCGAGCACGGCGAAACGCAGGTCTTCGACGTCCAGGCTGATGCCGTAGCCGATGATGAACATGAGCAGCGCGGTGCCGAGCAGCGCCAGCGTCGCGCGCACCGGGTCGCGCTGCAGCTCCAGCGTTTCACGCAGCGAGAAGCTCAGCGCGCGCGCCACGCTGAAACCGCCGCGCCGCGCGGCGGTGCCTGACGCGGGGGCGGGGGCCGGCGGGGCGGCAGTCGCCGCCTCGGCGAGCGCCGGCTGGCTGCCGGCCGCTTCTTCCAGATAGCTGATGAAGGCCTGTTCCAGCGTGGCCGCGCCGCGCCCGCGCACCAGTGCGTCCGGCGCGTCGCTGACCAGCACACGTCCGGCGTGCATCAGCGAAATGCGGTCGCAGCGCTGGGCCTCGTTCATGAAATGGGTGGAGATGAATATCGTCACGCGGTCCTTGCGCGCGAGGTCGACCATCAGCTGCCAGAACAGGTCGCGCGCGACCGGATCGACACCCGACGTCGGCTCGTCGAGTATCAGCAGTTCGGGCTTGTGCACCATGGCCACGGCGAGCGACAGGCGCTGGCGCATGCCCAGCGGCATGGCGTCGGGCAGCACGTCGGTGACGGCGTGCAGGCTGAAGCGCTCGACCATTTCGGCGACGCGCGCCGGCACATCGGCTTCCGGCACGCTGAACAGTCGGGCGTGCAGTACGAGGTTCTGGCGCACCGTCAGTTCGCCGTACAGCGAGAACGCCTGCGACATGTAGCCGACGCGCCGCCGCGTCGCCAGATCGCTGGCTTCGACCTTGCGGCCGAACAGCCAGGCCTCGCCCTCGCTCGCCGGCAGCAGGCCGGTGAGCATTTTCATCGTCGTCGACTTGCCGCAGCCGTTGGAGCCGAGGAAGCCGAATATCTCGCCGCGGCGGATGCGGAAATCGACATGGTCCACGGCGACGAAGTCACCGAAGCGCATCGTCAGTCCGCGCGCCTCGATGGCGACGGTGGCGCTGTCGTCGTCGGCCAGCGGCGGCACGACGACGGCGTGGTGATCGCGCCGCTTGTCTTCCGGCAGCAGCGCGATGAAGGCGGCCTCGAGTGTTTCGGTGCCGGTGCGCGCATGCAGTTCGGCCGGCGTGCCGGTGGCCAGCGTGCGTCCGTCGTCCATCGCCACCAGCCAGTCGAAGCGGTCGGCCTCTTCCATGTAGGCGGTGGCGACGATGACACTCATGTTCGCGCGTTCGCCGCGGATGTGGTTGATCAGCGTCCAGAACTGGTTGCGCGACAGCGGATCGACGCCGGTGGTCGGCTCGTCCAGTATCAGCAGGTCGGGGTCGTGGATCAGCGCGCAGCACAGCGCCAGCTTCTGCTTCATGCCGCCGGACAGCTTGCCGGCGGGGCGTGCGAGGAAGGGGCCGAGGCCGGTGCTCGCCGTCAGTTCGTCGATGCGGCGGCGCCGCTCGGGCGCGTCATGGCCGAACAGGCGGCCGAAGAACTGCAGGTTTTCCTCCACCGACAGCGTCGGATACAGGTTCTTGCCGAGCCCCTGCGGCATGTAGGCGATGCGCGGGCACACCGTGTCGCGGTGGCGGTCGTCGGCCATGTCGCCGCCGAGCACCTCGACGCGTCCCTGCTGCACGGCGCGCGCGCCGGCCAGCAGCGACAGCAGGCTGGATTTGCCGACGCCGTCCGGGCCGATCAGCCCGACCATGCATCCGGCCGGCACGTCGAGTGTCACGTCCGACAGCGCCTGCGTCTTGCCGTAACGCAGGCTGACGCCGGCCAGCCGCGCGACCGCGCTCACTGCGGAACCTTGACGGCCAGCGTGTCGGGCCAGTCGGCCTGCGCGTCGAGCTTGATCCACGCGACGCCGGGCAGGCCGGTCTTGACGAGCCGCAGGTGCTTCTGCAGCAGCTCGCGGTCTATCTGCGCCTTCACGCGGAACATGAGCTTCTGCCGCTCACTGGCGGTCTCCACCGTCTTGGGCGTGAACTGCGCCGTGCTTGCCACGAAGGACACCTGCGCCGGAATGACGTACTGCGGTGCCGCGTCGAGCACGATGCGCACGTCGGCGCCGAGTGCGAGCTTGCCGGCCACCGTTTCCGGCACGAAGAAGGTCATGTAGACGTCGGACAGGTCGACCAGGTTGAGCAGCCGCCCGCCGCCGCCAAGCACTTCGCCCGGCTGCGCGATGCGGTACTGCACGCGGCCGCTGCGCGGCGCGGTCAGCACGCTGTCGTCGAGGTCGGCGACGACGCGCGCGACGGTGGCCGCCGCGGCCGTCACCGTGGACCGTGCGCCGGCGACCTGGGTGCGTGCCGCCGTGATGGCCGCTTCGGCCGCCCGTACCTGGGCCTGCGCCGCAACCAGCGCGGCCTGCGCGCTGCGCAGCCGTGCCCGGTCGTCGTCGACTTCCTGCTCCGAGGACGCGCCTTCGCGCGACAGCGTGTCGGAGCGCGCAAAGCGCCGCTGCGCGGCATCGACTTCGCTCTCGCGCTGCGCGACCAGCGCGAGAGCGGCCTGGCGATCGCTTTCGCGCACCGCCACCTGCGCCTCGGCGCTGGCGACGGCGCTGACGGTTTGCTGGTGGCGCGCCTGCGCTTCGTCGCGCTGCGCTTCGAGCGTGTCCACCTGCATGTGGGCGAGTACCTGACCGGCGCTGACGAAATCTCCCTCATTGACGACGATGTCGGTGACGCGTCCGGCCAGCTTGGTGGCGACGTCGATCTCGACGGCCTCTATGCGGCCATTGCCGTGGACGAAGCCTTCGCCCGGCCCATCGGCGCGCAGCGTCTTCCATGCATAGGCGCCTGCGCCCGCTACGGCGGCGGCCACGACAAGCAAGGTCAGGATTCTGTTTCTGGAAGCTGTGGGCATGCGTGAGGTCGCCTGATTCATGCGCCCGGTCAGGGCGTGGTGATGGATTGCGGGACGGCAGGCACGGCTCTCTCGTCGAGCGAGCCACCGCCCAGTGCCGCATACAGTGCGACGCGGCTCGACAGCAGCGCGCGCCGTATCGACACGCGCTGTTGCTGTGCGACGAGCAGGTCGCGTTCGGCATCCAGTACTTCGAGGAAGGCGGCCGCGCCGTTCTCGTGGCGCAGCCGCGACAGGCGGGCGCGCTCGGTCTGCGCGGCCAGCGCGGCTTCGGCGATGGCAAGCTGCTCGCCCAGCCAGCGCTGCGCGGCCAGCGCGTCGGACACGTCGCGGAAGGCCGTCTGCACCGTCTGTTCATAACCGGCGACGGCGAGATCGCGGCGCGCTTCGGTCAGGCTCAGGTTGGCCTGGCGGCGGCCGCCGTCGAACAGCGGCAGCGAAATGCCGGGCGAGAAAGTCCATGCCTGGCTGCCCGACGCGAACAGTCCGTCCAGTTCGGCGCTGGCGGTGCCGAACGAGCCGGTCAGCGCGATGCGCGGAAAGAACGCGGCGCGGGCGGCGCCGATGTTCGCGTTGGCGGCGCGCAGCCGGTGCTCGGCGGCGACGACGTCGGGGCGCCGCGTGAGCAATTCCGACGGCAGGCCGGCGCGCAGCGTGTCCGGCATGCGCGGGTCGTCCAGCCCGGTGCCGTTCGCCGGCAGCGCGACGGGTGCGCCGACCAGCAGCTGCAGTGCGTTGAACTGGCTTGCGCGTGCCTGTTCGAGCTGCGCGCCGAGCGCCTGCGCCTGCGTGAGCAGGGTCTGCACCTGGGTCAGGTTCAGGCGCGACGTCGCGCCGACGGCGACACGGCGCGCGTAGATGCGCAGCGTTTCCTCGCGGCTGGCGATGGTCTGGCGCGCGAGCACGATGCGTTCGTCGTATTCGCGCAGCAGCAGATAGCTGTCGGCCACCCGCGAGATGAGCGCCAGCGTGGCCGCGCGGCGTGCGGCGTCGGTCGCCAGATAGCTCTGCAGCGCGGCGTCGCTGAGGCTGCGCACGCGGCCCCAGAAATCCAGCTCCCAGCTCGCCAGCGCGAGGCCGGCCTGATACTGGCTGCCGAGCAGTGGCCGGCCGGTCAGGTTGAGGTCGCCCGGCACGCGGGAACGGTCCACGCCCGCCTGCGCGCTCACGCCCGGCAGCTCGTCGGCACGCTGGATGCCGTAGGCGGCACGCGCTTCGGCGACGCGCAGCGCGGCGCCGCGCAGGTCGCGGTTGCTGTCCAGCGCCTGCGCGATGAGTGCCTGCAACTGCGGATCGGCGAAATAGGCACGCCAGTCCGCATCGCGCCAGTCCGGATTGCGCGAGCCCGCGGTCGCGTCGTCACCGCCGTCGGCGTACTGCGCCGGCACCGGCAGCGGTGGCGCTTCATAGGGCGGCGCCATCGACGCGCAGCCGGCCAGCAGAAGCGATGCGGCGCAGGCGCCTGCAAGCGTGCGGCGAACCTTGTGTGACAGGGGAGCGGGCATCAATTCAGGATGTGGAAACCGGCGTCGACATAGAGCGTGCCGCCCGTGATGGAACGACCGCCGTCGCCGGCGAGAAACGTGCAGAGCGCGCCCACGTCGTCGATGGCCACCAGACGGCGCAGCGGTGCGCGGCGCGCCGCGTCCTCCATCAGCCGGTCGAAACCGGCGATGCCGGACGCCGCGCGCGTGGCCAGCGGCCCGGGCGACACGGCGTTCACGCGGATGCCGTGCGGGCCCAGTTCGGCCGCCAGATAGCGCACGCCGGATTCGAGCGCCGCCTTCACCGGGCCCATCATGCCGTAGTTCTCGACCACCTCGTCGGCGCCCAGATAGCTCATCGTGATGAGGCTGCCGCCGTTTTTCATCAACGGCTCGGACAGGCGCGCCATGCGCATGAAGGAATGGCACGAAATGTCCATCGCGCGTGCGAAGCCCTCGCGCGAGCAGTCGGTCACGCGTCCGTGCAGGTCGTCACCGGGTGCGAATGCGATCGAGTGCAGCACGAAATCGAGTTCGCCCCATTGTGCGGCGATGGCTTCAAACACGGCTTCGAGCTGGCCCGGCTGTTCAACGTCGAGCGGCATCTGCAGCGGGGCGCCGATCTCGCGCGCCAGCGGTTCGACGTGCGGGCGCGCCTTGTCGTTGAGCCAGGTGACGGCGAGTTCGGCGCCGGCTGCGTGCATCGCGCGGGCGCAGCCCCAGGCGATGCTGTGTTCATTGGCGATGCCGACGATCAGGCCCTTTTTTCCGGCGAGCGAGGGCATGTTCATTTCTCCATTACGTAGCTGCCGGGCGCGTCGCACAGCGCGACGTGGGCGCGCGAGCCGGTGCGCGGCGGCTTGACCGGCGCACCCGAGCGCGCTTCGAGCCAGGCGTGCCAGGCGGGCCACCACGAGCCGGCCGTTTCCGGCGCGAGCGCGAGCCAGTCATCCGGTGCGAGGTGGGGGCGGCCTTCGGCGCGCGTGAGCATGCGGAAATGGTGGCGCGGGTTGTCCGGCGGGCTGACGATGCCGGCGTTGTGTCCGCGGTTGGTCAGCACGAAGGTGATTTCCGTACCGGTCATGTGGTGCAGCTTGTAGACCGAACGCCAGGGCGCGACGTGATCGGTTTCGGTGCCGACGATGAAGGTCGGCAGTGCGATGTCGGCCAGCGCGACCGGCTTGCCGCCGACCGGATAGCGGCCTTCGCTGAGGTCGTCGTCGAGGAAGAGCCGGCGCAGGTACTGCGAATGCATGCGCGCCGGCATGCGCGTGGCGTCCGCGTTCCAGGCCATGAGGTCATTCATCGGCGCGCGCTCGCCGAGCAGGTATTCGTTCACCATCTTCGACCAGAACAGGTCGTAGGAGCGCAGCATCTGGAAGGCGCCGGCCATCTGGCCGGCCGTGAGATAGCCGGTCTGGTTCATCTGCGCCTCCAGCAGGCTGACCTGGCTTTCGTCGATGAACAGCGCGAGTTCGCCCGGCTCGCTGAAATCGGTCTGCGCCGCGAACAGCGTCATCGACGCCAGCCGCGTGTCGCCGTCGCGCGCCATCGCGGCTGCGGCGATGGCCAGCAGCGTGCCGCCCAGGCAGTAGCCGGCGGCATGCACCTTCTGCTTCGGAACGATGTCGCACACGGCGCCCAGCGCGGCGTGGAAGCCGTGTTCGAGGTAGTCGTCCATGCCGAGGTCACGGTCTTCGGCGCCGGGGTTCTTCCACGATATGCAGAACACCGTGTGGCCGTGGTCGACCAGGTACTTGATCAGCGAGTTGTGCGGCGACAGGTCGAGGATGTAGTACTTCATGATCCACGCCGGCACGATGAGCACCGGTTCCGGGTGCACGGTGGCGGTGGTGGGCGAGTACTGGATCAATTCCATCACGCGGGTGCGCAGCACCACCTTGCCCGGCGTGATGCCGACGTCGCGACCCACCACGTACTCTTCCGTGCCAGCCGGCGGCTGGTGGCCGGTCAGGCGCTGCATGTCATCCAGCGCGTTGAGCGCGCCCTGCATCAGGTTGCCGCCGCCCTGATCGACGGTGCGCTTGAGGACCACCGGATTCGTCGCCGGCAGGTTGCCGGGCGACGTGAGGTCGAGCAATTGTCTGGCCATGAAGGCCACGACGTTTTCATGGTGCTTTTCCACGCCCCACACGCCATGGGTCGCCGCCGCCCACCACTGCTCCTGCAGCAGGAAGCCCTGATGCATCAGGTTGAACGGCCACTGCTGCCATTCCGGCGCCGAGAAGCGCCGGTCCTGCTTCGGCGGCGCAACGCAGGTGTGCGCCTGCGTGGGGCCGGCCATCATGCATTCGCCGGCATAGTGCGCCAGTTGCCGGGTCTGGCTGAGCGCCAGACGCGCGAGGTCCAGACACTTGCCCGGCGACATCGCGAGATGGATCGCCCAGTCCGTGCTGGCAAGCCAGGCCGACGCAATGGACAGCGAGGACGTCGAACGGGCCAGCGCGGCATGGATCGGTGCATCGATCAGGTCGGCCCCGGCGCTGTCGGACAGGACGGGGGCGGGCGAACGGGACGAGGCGGGAGAATTGGGCATGGCGGCAACCGGTTGGCAGTGCGTTAACAGGTCTTGGTGCACTGCAAGATAGCAGCCGCCAGTGACGCGCGCTTGACGCACGTCAAGTCGCGCAGCGTCAGCCGGCGTCCAGCATCGTACCCAGCATGCCCAGTCCGAAGCCGAATACCGCGCCCAGCGATGGCGCCCAGTGGCGCTGCATCCGCGACTGCGGCGCGATGTCCTGGAAGATGAGGTAGAGGATGCCGCCCGAGGCGAAAAGCATGATGGTGCCGAGCAGTGTGACGTGCTCCTTGAGCACCGCCCAGCCGAACAGCGCGAGCAGCGGGCCGAGCGGCACCAGCAGGCACATCGATTGCAGGATGCGCCGCTTGTCCGCGCCGTCGGCCCGCATCATTTCCCGGTAGGCGTTGAAGCCTTCGGGCAGGTTCTGCAGGCCGATGAACAGCGCGAGCAGCGGTGCAGACGCGGCGCCCAGCGCGAAGGCGCCGCCGAGCGCGAGCGATTCCGGCACATAGTCAAGCAGCATGGCGCTGAACTGCGGCTTGTCCTGTCTGCGCGCGGCCAGGAAGCGCTCGAGTGCGAAGAACGCGCCACCGCCGGCGAGCAATGCAAGCACGCTGCCCCACGGGGCGCCGACGTATCCCGCGCCCTGCGGCACCAGCACGAACGCGACGGCGGCGAGCAGCACGCCGCCCCCGAAGGCGATGACGAAATGCCGGAACTCGTTCTCCAGCCAGTTGCGCCGTATCCGTTCCACGCTGGCGAGAGCGCCGCCGAGCGGAATGCAGGCGCCGGCGCCCAGCGTATAGGCAATCAGCAGCGTGAGGTCTTGCATCGATCGATGGCGGGTGCGGCCGGATGCGTGATCCGGAAGGGATGGAGGGGGCGGACGGCGGGCGGTGGCGATGCGTCGTTCAGGAATCCCGGCATTCGAGGTCGCCGCCGTCAAAGCGCGGGCTGTACGTGGTCCGGCTGCGGTGGTATGCCTCGACCGCCTTGTCGAACGCGGCATCGCCGGCGTTCATGCGCGCCATGTAGAAGTTCCAGAAGTCGGTGCTGGCCAGCAGCGCGGCGGGCTTCAGCGCGAAGGCGTCGTCTTCGGCGCGGGTGCGGATCTTTGTCGGCGAATAAACATAGGTCTCCGCGTGCGAAAAAAGCGTTCGGGCGAGGTCCACCCAGCGCCCGGCCTGCGCGGCGCTGACCCGGGTGCCTGGCGCATTGACGCAGGGGCCCAGCGGATCGCTCAGCGGATCGATCGCGGTGCGCAGAGCTGTTTCGGTGTCCATGCGCGCGGAAATCATCGATTCGATCAGCGCCACGACGTCATCGCGCTGTTCCGGCGAGCGCTGCATCAGCGGGAAGGCGGCGGCCCACAGTTTCTTTTCGTGGTCGGCGAAGTTGTCGATGACACGCGCGGACACTGCCGGGTCGTTGATGTTGCGGCCAAGCGCGTCGAAGGCCTGGACCGCCTTGCCGATCTCCTCGATGGCGATGCGCGCCCCAAAGAAGGCGCGGGCGTGGTGATGGTGCGACCGCAGCAGCGATGCTTCATGCAGCAACTCGCGGGCATTGTCGATTGCCGCGTCGCGGAATCCGCGCAGCAATTTCGACGAGAGCAGGTAATCCGGTCTGCTGGAATTCGACACGACACGCACTCCGTTATACGGTTTTCGTTGCCTGACGGGCGGGGCTGACGGCGCTTGCAAGCGCAAGCGGCACGGTGTCGTCCCGCCCCGTACGCACCCGCGCCCATTGTGTTCGGTGAAACGGCTCTTGCCAATACGCGCAGCGGCTGCGTGACGCCTCAGACACCGACGGGCCGTCCGCTGTCGAGCGGCGCGGTGAGCGGGATGTCGAGCGTGAACGTGGTGCCCTGGCCGGGCGCTGTGTCCAGGCTCAGGCGTCCGCCCAGCACCTCTACGCTCAGCTGATGCGCGATGAACAGGCCGAGGCCGGTGCCGCCCGCGCCGCGGCCGGTCGTGAAGAAGGGGTCGAAGGCGTGGGCCGCGACTTCCCGGGGCATGCCGATGCCGTCGTCGCTGACGCGGATGACAACCCGTTCGCCGCCGTCGTCGCATGTGGCGGTGACACGGACCGTACCGCCGAGACGCTCGGCGAAGGCGTACTTGAGGGCGTTGTCGACCAGATTGGAGATGACCTGCCCGAGCGCGCCGGCATAGCTGTCCATGGCCAGCGGGCGCGGAATCTCCAGCTGCACGACGGGTGCGCCGGCGCCCGGGCGGTGGCGCAGCAGGTGCAGCGAATCCTCCACCACATCGACCAGTTCAAAGTGCCGGCGCTCGGACGTTGCGCGATCGACGGCGAGCTGTTTGAAACGCTTGACCAGCACGGCGGCGCGGTTCAGCGCCTCGGCCGCGAACAGCAGTCCGTCGCGGCTGTCACCGATATACGTTTCCAGATCGGAGCGGCGCAGTTCGCCACTCGACACGCGCCCTGCGAGTGTCTGGAGATGGCGTTGCAGCGTGCTTACGGTCACGACCGCGCTGCCCAGCGGCGTGTTGAGTTCGTGCGCCACACCCGCCACCATCATGCCGAGCGACGACAGCTTTTCGGCACGGATCAATTCGTGCTGCATCGTGCGCAATTGCGCGAGCAGGTCCTGCAGTTCCCCGTTGGCTGTGGCCAGCCTGCGCTCGTTGTCGCGCACGTCGCACAGCGCACGCTCCCGGTCGTCGTTGGCGAGTACCTGGCGCATCGCCCCGCGCAGCGCGAGCAACAGCAGCGCAATGGCGGCGGCCGACACGTACAGCGCGGCCTTGCGGCTTTGCTGCACGAGGCGGTCGGTGGACATGGCGATCGCCAGATACCAGTGTTCGCCCCGGTCCTCGCTGATGCGTGTCGGTGCCAGCACGTCGTGCAGCGGCGAGACGCGGCGGAAGCTCCAGAAGCGGTCCGGCGTCGAGTAGGTGCCGTTGCCGCGCGTCGTCATGGCTTGCCACAGCCGCGGCATCGTCCGGCCGACGGTCGCCGAACTGTCTCCCGTCATGAAACCCCACGCCATGTCGGGGCGCGGTGCGAGCAGCCAGAAACCCTGCCCGTTGAGCAGGTGTACCTCGGCTCCGGCGCCGCTGCCAACGAGGCGCAGTCGTTCGAGCATCACGTCCGCAAGATAATTTACGACGACGATTCCGGCCGGCTTGCCGTCGGTGCCGGTGACCGTCACGCTGATGCGCAGCATCGGCTTGAACGGGATCTCGAGCTCGCCGTTCTCGATATTGAGGTCCAGCGGCGACACATGGACGTCACCCGGCTCGCCGGCCATGGTTTCGCGGAAGTAGTCGCGCGCGGACTTGTCCTGCAGTGCGCGCTCTGGCGTGATGGTGGCGACGCCGTTCGTGTAGTCGACGCGCACCGCTTCACGGCCGTTCGCGTCGATCCAGCGCAGTTGCGCGTATTGCCCCGAGGCGATCGCCAGATGCTGCAGCAGGCGGGCGAGGCGCTCGCGATGTCCGGTGTCCATCGCCGCGCGCAGCTCGTCGCTGCTGGCGATGAAGCGGACGTCGCGCTGCATCGAGATCAGGCTGCGCGACATCACCTGCGTGGCGCGCGACAGCAGGTCCTGGCGCAACTCGTCCATCGGTTCGCTGATGTTCTGCAGCAGGTGTTCGTGCGTGAACACGCCGAGCGGAATGACGAGCAGCATCCACGGCACGAACAGCATGAGCAGCGGGCGCCGGAGCGCCCACAGCCGGGCGCGGGTCGTCGTGGCCGTGGTGTTGCCCTGCCGGCTCACGTGAGTGGCGCCGGTTGCAGTCATTCAGCGCCTTGATCGTCGGCCGGGGCCGCGAGCCGCGCGATCAGCGCTTCCAGAGCCAGCGGCCGGGCGAAGTGGTAGCCCTGACCGAGATCGCAGCCGCGCGCGTGCAGCCATGCCTGCTGCGCGGCTGTTTCGATGCCTTCGGCGATCGTCGTCAGCCGCAGGCGCTTGGCCAGGCGCAGGATCATGTCCGCGATGGCCGCCTCGTCGCCGATCCGCCCGATCTCGCTGATGAAGCAGCGGTCGATCTTGAGGATCGTCGTCGGCAGTTCGCGCAGATAGGCGAGCGAGGAAAAGCCGGTGCCGAAGTCGTCGATGGCGATCGGGAAGCCGGCCTCGTGCAGACGGCGCAACTGCGCCACGGCGCCGCCGCCGTGCTGCATGGCAACGGTTTCGGTGACTTCCAGTTCTATTTGCCGGGTCGAGATGCCCTCGCTGGCGCAGGCCTCCAGCAGCGAGTCAAGCAGGCTGCCTCGCGCCAGCTGCAGCGCCGACACGTTGACCGCGACGCGGAACGGGGCGCCCGTATGCTGCGACAGTTCGCGCGCGGCGCTTGCCGCCTGGCGCAGGATGACGGCGCCCAGCGCAATGATGTCGCCGTTGGCTTCGGCCACCGGAATGAACTCGTCGGGCGGGACCACGCTGCCATCAGGCCGGAACCAGCGGGCCAGCGCCTCGGCCCCGACGATGCGGCCGTTGTTCAGGTCGACCTGCGGCTGCAGCATGATGCGGATCTCTCCGGCGAGGATGGCCGCACGCAGTTCGCGCGAAAGCGTGTAGCGGCGCGTCATTTCGGCTTCCTGTCCGGGGGCGTAGGCCGCGTATTGCCGGTAACCGCGGCTCTTTGCCTGCTTGAGCACGAGCGAGGCCATCGGCAGAGCGTCGTCCGGCGCGCCGGGAAAGTCGTTGAGCGCGAGCCGCGCGATGCTCAGGTTGATGTGCTGGCCGCCGTCGGACAGCGCGGCAATGCTCTCGTCGCTGATCAGATCGGTCGGGCCGAGAATGGCGAACAGGTCGTCGTGCAGGCGGGCGACCTGTACCGGTCGCGGGAAATGCTGTTGCAGCAGGGCCACGACCTCGCGCAGCAGCAGGTCGCCCTGGTCGAAGCCGAGCGCCAGGTTGCTGCGCGAGAAATCGTCGATATCGACCAGCATCAGCGTGTGGGGCAGGGCGCCCGGTGCATCGCGCAATGCGCGCAGGGAACGTATCAGCGCATTGCGGTTGGGCAGGTTGAACACCGCGTCGTGGTAGGCGACCTGATCGAGCCGGCTGACGAGCGACAGGTTCATCAGCCCCGATTTGGCGTGGCTGGTAAACACGTTCAGCAGTTCGCGTTCGGTTTCCGTAAGGGGGTGCGGGCTGTTGACGAACACGGCGCAGTCCGGCCCGCCGTCCGGGCCGGCGAGAAACAGCGCCTCGCCGCCTTCGATCCGCACGTCGCTGCGCGTGGCGAGGCACTCGTTGAGCGCGGCGATGGCATGTCCGTCGGTCATGGCGGCAATGTCGCGACCCGCGTAGCCGGCATAGCAGCCGGCTGCGGCCAGGATGTGCCGGGGCACCTGCTGTCCGGTACCGTCCACGACGCAGACGAGACCTTCGCACGGCACTTCGAGCAGCGTTGTCACATAGGCCAGTATGCGGTCGCAGAACTCGCGCAGCGAGTGCGAATACAGCATGCTGTTGCTGGCTTCGACGATGAGCTGCAGTCCGCGCCGCGCGCGGTTGATTGCGGTGATCTGGCGCCAGTCCCGCAGACACACGGTCAGCGTGCTGACCAGGCGTTCCGCCGTGAGCTCCGACTTGTTCCAGTAGTCATTCACGTCGAGCGACGCGATGGTGTCGCGCATCGGTGCCATGCCGGGCTGGCCGGTGAGCAGCACGATGCGCAGCTCCTGGTTGCCCAGCGTCTCTCGCGCGGCGCGCACCAGACGCAGGCCCGCGTCGTCGCTTTCCATGACGACGTCGAGCAGCACGACGGCGATGTCCGGATGCTGCGTGAGCATCCGGGCACCCTGCTGCATGGATTGCGCGAACATCAGGTCTATCGACTGATCGCCGAAACGGAAGTCACGCAGCGCATAGGCAAGCGTTCTCTGGAAAGCGTCGTCATCGTCGACACTCAGTACCTTGAAGCCGTGTCCGCCCGTCAAGCCCGCTGCGCGCGGATCTGCTGCTTCGGGTGCAAAGGAGAAGGACTGCTTTTCGTCGTCAGACGACATGGCATGACCTCGAGTGGTGGTGTTCGATGCCGGCGCGGGTTGCACCATGGCCATTGACCGCCGATGTTGCCGCATGTGCCGCCACGGTGATATGCCGAACTGGATTGGATTTGCGTGGCAATTGTGATCTCCATGCGAAACGGCTAATGCCGGATTCATTCTGTCATCACGGCCCGGTGGCACGGCCATGCTGCCTGCAGGCAGGTTTTTCGTGACGATCCGGTTATAGCGCCGATCGCGGACAAAAGCGACCTGTACGCGTACGCGCCATTCCTCGGCGAGCGGCTGCGCTCCGTTTCCGGCGCAGTTTCCGCGGTGCGCCAACGGAAGCGGACGATGGCGGCGGCAGCCGTCGATGCCTCCTGGCAAGGGTGCTGCCGGTCGTCATCGCGCCGTGCGGTTCATGGCTTCGGATTGCATGCCGCGGTGCCTCCGGCAGCGCTTCTGGACAAAGCCGAACCCGAATGCCGTCGTGCCTTCAAGCGTCAGGCGCACGCCGGACGGCAGAGCACCGGAGTGTGGATGATGGTCAGTTTGTCGATCAGGCTGGCGTGCAGGGCGCTGCGGAGCACAAGGCCGCCATCCATGCAGCGCTTGCGCGCCCTGTTCTTGCAGCCGCTCGATGCTTCCGTCGCGGCGAGCGATGAAGCCGGCGGGGCTCGTTGCAATGAAAACAGCGCATCGGGCTGACACGGACAATCCCTCCGAAGTGCTTGATGACGTGGCGAACGGAAAGCGACGCAGCCCGTGCGGTGTCCACCGGCGTGTTCCGCGATTGCGGTCCGGGCGCGCCCCCGACCCGCACACGGGGGGGGCACGGCGCCCAGCCTGCGCTGACACGCCAAGGCTGACAAGCGAATGTGTGCGGCGCTGACCGCGGTTTGCACGCTTCGCCCGTGTGGCCGCTCGCGGCCGGGGCGTCACAAAAAGTTCACTCGCGTCGCTGTCATCAATTCGACAATACTGGAATTGTGATAATTGAACGTCGGTCAGGCCATCGGGCTGACCACGCACGCAGTCTGGCAATGAGGAGCGAAACCATGAAGTTCAAAGCAGCGCTGTTGGCCGCAGCATCGATGTGCGCCTTCTCCCTTTCCTTTGCCGGCGACGGCGTCAGGCTCGATGGCGCCGGCGCGACGTTTCCGGCGCCGCTCTACAAGCAATGGATCAAGGCCTGGCGCGACATCGACCCGAAGACCACGATCGGCTACGCCGCTGTCGGAAGCGCAGAGGGGGTGCGCCGCTTTCTGGATGGCAAGGCCGACTTCGGCGCCAGCGATGCACCGCTGACCGACGGTCAGATCAGGTCTGCGGCGCACGGTGTCGTTGCGGTGCCGGCCACGGCCGGCATGGTGGTTCTGGTCTACAACCTCCCCGGCCTGAACGGTCCGTTGAAACTCAGCCGCGACACCTGCATGGCGCTCCTGATGGGAAAGATTCCTCGCTGGTCCGATGCCCGCATCCAGGCGATCAACCCGGGGCTTGATCTTCCGAACCGGGAAATCGTCCTGGTTGCCCGCCTCGACGGCAGTGGCACGACGTACGCTTTGACAAACCATCTGAACACGGTGAATCCTCGCTGGAGCACGCAGGGGCCCGGTGTGGGAACGCGGGCAAGGTGGCCTGACGGAACGATGCTGATGGCTGGCAATGAAGGCGTTTCCACCCGCGTGAAGCTGGCAGTGGGATCGATTGGCTATGTCGAATACGGCTTTGCCAGACGCCTGGGTCTCCCGATGGCGATCCTGGAGAACCGGGACGGCAACTACGTCGCGCCAACCGACGTATCCGGCGCCGCAGCCATTGCCACCAATTCGGTCGAGGGGCAGAAGGTTGATGCAGCCGCCCTCGCTGACCCGGCGGGCGCGAATGCCTATCCGGTGGTGAGCTACAGCTGGCTTATGCTCAGGAAGGACTATGGCGACGCCGAAAAATCAGCCGCGCTGAAACGTTTCGTCGCATGGGGTCTTGAAGCCGGCCAGGACAGCGCCGCCGCGCTGGGCTACATCAAGCTTCCCGCAAACGCGAGCCAGCTCGGCCGGGACCTGCTCACCAACATTCATTGAGGAATCCGGATGGACACGTTGCTTGCAGCCGAACTGCTTGCCGCACTCGGCCACGAATCCCGCCTCACCGTTTTCCGCCTGCTGGTCGAAGCGGGAACGGAGGGGCTGTGCGTGGGCCCCATCGGCGAGGCAACCGGCATGGCGCCAGCCACCCTGTCTTTCCACCTTCGGCATCTCAGTCGCGTCGGACTCATCGCCGGCAAGCGCGAGAGCCGCTTCATCCGCTATTCCGCCAACTACGAATCCATGGACGAGTTGCTCGGCTTCCTTACCCGGAACTGTTGCCAGGGCCAGGAGAGCTGCTTCCCCAAGGTGTCGGCCTGTGGCACGACTGAACAACACCCCGTTGCGGCGAAAACGGCAAAGGCGTGAAAGACGCGCGAGCCTGCCGCGCCCCGCCCGAATGGCTGTGCGTCGAGGCAGCCGGTTCCGCCCATGACGGTGGAAACGCAGAAAAGCAGGGTGCGCGGGGGGCTGTTCTTCGTTGCGCTTCCCCGTTTTCTTGTGAGAATCCATCGGAATCAACCAAGACAGGGGTATCGCCGTGACGGAGTTTCAAAAGCGCGTGGTGCAGGGACTGAGCAGCCTTCTGCTTGGTGCGGTTTCAAGTTCGGTCGCTCACGCAGGGGATGCGGGCTCCAGTCGGAGCTGGCAGGGCTTTCACGGTGGCATTGCGCTTGGCGCCGCACATGGGAAGGCCAGCCCGGACAGTACGGTATCGCTCGGTTCACCCAACTACGTTCAGCCCGTCAATATTCCGCGCGTCACTGATGCCTTGCGGAGAAGCATCGACGGCAATTCGTTCTCCGGCTCCGGACTGGCTGGATACGATATCCAGAGGGGCAATCTGGTATTCGGCATTGAAGCCGATCTGACCCTGATGGACTTTTCGGAAACCACGAGAACCCGGACTGATTACTCCGGATTAGGCGACAGCTTCCAGGTCGAGAACAGACTGGAAACAAAATTCTCCTTCAGCATCCGGCCGAAGATCGGCTACAGCTTCGGCGACACCATGGTGCATGCCGGTATCGGTCCGGTCATCGGACGATTCAAGTACAGCTCCCGCTACGAAGACACGACCGCCAACAATCCCGATGATTTTTTCAGCCGCACCAGGACTGCCTGGGGCGTTTCACTGAATGTCGGCGTGAATCATGCGATCGGCAATGACTGGTATCTGCGGGGGGATTATGTGTTCAACCACTTCCCCAACGCGGTCGACGGCAACAGCGCAATCACGGCAACGGGTGCGCCCCACAACAGCGGCGTGAAACATGATTCCGACTTCGATTTCCACACTGTCCGCGTCGGTCTGATGAAGCGGTTCTGACCGGCAGTGGAGGTGTCGAAGAAGCACGGGGCGAGCGAGCAGACGATCTACACGTGGAGAAAGCGCTTCGGCGCGACGAACGCCGATGAGGTCAAGCGTCTGCGCCAGCTCGAAGTGGAGAACGCCCGGCTCAGGAAGATGCTTGCAGAAGGTAAAGGGCTGTCGAGACGGCGTGCCTGCGCGCTGCTCGACGTATCGCGCTCCTGCCTGGGTTATGTGTCTCGACTGGACTTCTTGCTGGAGCTGGCTCCATCCGCTTCATCGCAGCTCACGTTACGGGCTCATCCGCGAGGATGTGTAAAGATCGGTTCGGAGATACACATTGAATCGCCCCGGGTTTTGCGGAGGCCCGCTGGGTTAAGTCAGGCCTCCACCGCGGAAGCCTGACGGGTAAGTTGCCGATAGTAGTTTGCCTCTGCCTCTGCTGGCGGAATGTAGCCGATGGGTTCCAACAGGCGGTGGTGGTTGAACCAGGACACCCATTCCAGCGTGGCCAGTTCCACTGCTTCCCGAGTCTTCCAGGGCGCACGGCGATGGATCAGTTCAGCCTTGTAGAGCCCGTTGATGGTCTCGGCCAAGGCGTTGTCGTAGCTGTCGCCCTTGCTGCCCACCGAAGGCTCGACGCCGGCCTCACTGAGTCGTTCGCTGTACCGGATCGACACGTATTGCGACCCGCGATCCGAGTGGAGAATCAGCTTGCTGTCACGCTCCGGTTGGCGCGCGTACAGCGCCTGTTCCAATGCGTCGAGCACGAAATCGGTGCTCATCGAAGTGCTCACGCGCCAGCCCACGATCCGCCTGGCGAACACGTCGACGACGAAGGCCACGTACAACCAACCCTGCCAGGTCGAGACATAGGTGAAGTCCGACACCCAAAGCTGGTTCGGTCGCTCGGCACGGAACTGCCGATTGACCTTGTCCAGCGGGCACGCAGCTTTATGGTCTCTGACGGTGGTGCGCACCACCTTGCCGCGCACCACACCTCGCAGGCCAAGCCGGCGCATCAGGCGTTCGACCGTGCAGCGCGCCACCTCCACGCCCTCACGGTTCATCTGCTTCCAGACCTTGTCTGCGCCATAGACCTGCAGATTGGCATTCCACACCTGTTCGATCCGAGGCTGCAGGGCTTTGTCCCGCTTCGCTCTGGCACTCAGCATGGAGGCGTTCCTGCGTCGCGCCGCGTGCCGACGATAGGCCGACGGGGCAATCTGCAAAACCTTGCAGATCGGCTCGACCCCATGGGTGTCGCGGTACGTGTCGACGAGCCCGTACATCACTTCAGACGGCGGTCGAGCTCCGCCTGGGCGAAAAACGCGCTGGCCAGCTTCAGGATCTCGTTGGCGCGGCGAAGCTCCTTGACCTCACGTTCGAGCTCCTTGACCCGTTGCGCCTCGGCCGTGGTGACGCCCTCGCGCTCGCCTGAATCGATTTCATGACGTTTGACCCAGTCCAGCAGGGTCTGCGGTACGCAGCCGATCTTCGGCGCAATCGATTCGATCGCTGCCCACAGCGACGGGTACTCGCCGCGATGTGCCTGCACCAGGCGAACTGCGCGCTCACGTACTTCGGGCGAGAACTTCTTTGACTTGTTCATGGCTCCATCTTCTCAAGTGTTGGAGCCTCCGCAAAACCCGGGGCGATTCACCCTGTAGCCTCACGATCGAGGCATGACGGAGGTGTTTATGGAAGAGAAGAAGTCGGGTCGTCGCTTCACCGAAGAGTTCAAGGTCGAAGCGGTCAGGCAGGTCACCGAGCGTGGCCATCCAGTGGCGGAGGTTGCCGCACGCCTTGGTGTCAGC
>JAHJHI010000030.1 GCA_018824085.1 Gammaproteobacteria bacterium
AAGGTGGATGGACAATGGAAGCTGTACTGCCTGGTGCACAACATCGAAAAGCTCGGGCACCATGGATACGCGAATTAGGTAAGCTGGCGGGCGAGACCGACGCCATTTCGAGAGCGCCGGGCAGCGGACAGGGCTGACCTCAGGGGAAGAACATGAAACGAAGATCGCGGGAGTGAAACGATGATGAACGACTTCCATCCGGCGACGGCCGGAAGCAATCGCTTGCCCCGAAATGGGGTTTTTCTACAGCGTCGTTAGGCACCATGAGTACCTCCATCACCCCACAAGAGCGGATGGATGCCGCTTTCGACAACTACCTTGCGCTGTCAGACCTGCTCAGAGAAGACCTACTTGCGCTTTTAGAGTCAGAGTCGAAATCACTGCATTGGCGTCGCAATTTCATCCGGGTCAGCGCCGCACTGATTGAGGGCCACGCTCATTGCCTCCGCGAAATGTGTGCAGTCAGCTTTGAGTGCGTTGCGCCGGACATCAGTAGCAAGGAAACTAAGGTACTTCGCTCAGAGAAAAGTTTCGATGCCGATGAACGCATCAAGCTCACACTACGAGCCGCATACAAACTCTTTGGGCTGCAGCCAGCGCCAAATTTTGGCGGGCCAGAATGGCCTCGTGCGAAGAGGGTATTAAAAAAGCGCCACCTCCTTATGCATCCGAAAACGCCATCTGACCTGGATATTCCCGACGAACTGTGGAACGAGCTAAGAGCTGATGTAATTTGGCTTCTTGAGCAGCTTTTCAACTTCATTTCTGCTTTGCAGACAAAACATGGCGCCTAACTGGTCGGTCAAGCGGACGCCAACAAGGTCCATGCCTCTGGCATTCTAATGGCGCCTTGTCGGTGCCCTGCAGTCGTTGCGCTCCTTCCGGCGCCGCTTACCTTGGGCGTTGAGGCTGTAGAAAAACCCCTCGCCACCCTCATCCGTTTACATGCCGTTGTTATGATTCCGCATCGCTTCTCCGGAGCCCTGCGATGCCGAGATTCAAGACGCCCGACTACGGCCTGAAGCTCATTCCGGTCGATTTCGCACAGCAGGTGCTGCCCGGCACCTTCGAGTTCGCGCTCTGCCACCTGGTCGACAACGACCTCGATCTCTCCACGCTCCGTGCCCGCTACGCCAACGACGCGGGTGGCGCTCCGGCCTTCGATCCGGCCGTGCTGCTCAAGATCGTGCTGCTCGGGTACTCGCGTGGCTTGATCAGTTCCCGATCCATCGCCACCGCCTGCCGCGCCAACGTGCTCTTCATGGCCGTCTCAGGTGACAGCGCGCCGCACTTCACCACCATCGCCCATTTCATCGGCAGTCCGGACGACGAAGCGCGGCGGCTTTTTGCCGAGGTGCTGCTCGTGTGCGACCGTCAGGGCCAGATCGGATGCGAACGGTTTGCCACCGTGGAACCGGTATTCCGTATGCCGCCCGCCGATACCGCAATGGCGCCCGATTGACCTTGATCAAATCAATAATCATTCTCATCCAGTAGCGTACGGGCTTCCGAACAATCGCTATCGGGCACGCCAGCAAACGCCAGCCAGCCGCACACGTGGGGGTGTCATGGGTTTGCTACGTCTGGGCCTTGCAGCAGCAGTGTTTTTGCCTGCCTTCTCTAATGCGGGTGCCGAAGAGAACACGCTTTCGGCGGTCAACGTCACGGCCAAGGGCTATTCGACGACAGATCTGGATACGCCGTTATCCACCACGACACTGGACCGCGCCGAGATCGACCGGCGTGGCGGCCGGAACCTTGGCGACACTTTGCGCGGCGAGCCGGGCATCGCCATCTCCAATGACAGCGCGCAAGGGCAGAATCCGGTCATTCGCGGGCTCGGCAAGGAGAGCATCGTGCTGCTGGTCGACGGCATGCGCCTGAACTCGGCGCAGCCGGCAGGCGCCGTCGCGTCGTTCATGACGCTGGGGCTGGCGGAACGCGTCGAAGTGGTCAAGGGTGGCGCTTCCGTGCTCTACGGAACGGGCGCACTCGGCGGGGCAATCAATGTGCTGTTGCCACAGGCCAGGTTCGTATCCGGTGTCGGTCTTGAAGCAGCGGCCAGTTACGACACGGCCAGCCAGGGCGTGCGCGGCATTGCCGTGGTCAACGCCAGTGCCGGCGACCACGCCCTGATGCTCGGCGCCTCGGTGGCGCGCGTCGACGACTATCGGTCGCCCGACGGAAAGATCCCCCGTACCGGCTACGACTCGGACGCGTTCATCGGCCAGTATCGCTTCCGTATCGACGCCGCGCAGCAGTTGCGCCTGTCCTTGCAGCAGCACACGGATGAAGACGTCTGGTATCCGGGCTCGACGCGGCCGCATCCGACCAATCCGGCCGCACGCAGCACGACGGTGCACTCGCCAAGGCAGGAGCGCCGGCTGTTCGAGCTGGGCTACAGCCGGACGGGCAGCGGTGACGCACCGCTCAATCTGGACGTGCGTGCCTATCGCCAGGAGATGGAGCGGTCGATCAACGCGTGGGCGAACTGGCTGGGCCGCGACATCGTCACCAATGACGTCACCTTCAAGACCGACGGCGTTGATGCCAGGGCGGACTGGCTGGTCCACCCGCAGCACCTCGTCTCGTTCGGCGTCAACGCATGGGAGATGACCGGAAACCCGGACCGGATGATGGCCGCGGCGCCCGCCTTCACCACGTTCGGCGCCAACAACCCGTTCCAGAACGCCCGGATCAAGGCGTTCGGCGTGCATCTCCAGGACGACATGCGCTTCGGCCGCCTGAACCTGCTGGCCGGCCTGCGCTACGACAAGGTCAAGGCGGACGCCGATAGCATGAACAACGGCGCGCGCACCGCCGGCCTCGACGGTTCCGACAGTGCGGTGTCCGGCAGCCTTGGTGCGATCTACGAGGTCGCGCCGCTGCTCCGCCCCTACGCAAACTACGCCCGCGCCTTCCGCGCGCCCGGCATGCGCGAGCACTACGAATCAGGGTTGCGTGGCGACGGCTATTTCTACGCCGGCAGCCCGGAGGTGGAAGCGGAAAAAGCTGATCAGCTGGAGATCGGCATCAAGGGCGCCAGTACGGATTTCGCATATGGCGTTTCCTTCTTCCATAACCGGATCGACAACTATCTCAGCGGCCAGATACTGAGCGGTGCGGCGGCCATAACCGCCTGCGGCGCACCCAATGCCGGCAACTGCAAGAAGACGGTCAACCTGGGCAGTGCGACGATCCACGGCCTTGAGGCAAGCGCCCGCTGGCAGGTGGCTTCGGGCCAGTGGCTCAGCGCCGGCTATTCGCGCATACGGGGCGACAATGACGATCTCGACGAGCCGCTGTTCCAGATGCCGGCCGACGAGGTGTCCCTTGGATGGCTGGGCGCCGTCATGCCCGGCGTCACGGCGGACTTCACACTGCGCCTCGTCGACCGGCAGGATCGTGTTGCGACCTTGTTCACGAAAGGGAGCGAGGACGCGACGCCCGGTTTCCTCACGGCCGATCTCGGCGTCAGCTGGCAGATCGACGCGCGCAACAGTGTGCGCGTCGCCGTCCGGAATCTCGGCGACAAGGCTTATCACGAACATCTGACCGAAGGCCTTTCGGGCTACGAAATCCTTGCGCCCGGACGCAACGCACAGCTCTCATGGCGCGGGAGCTTCTGATGCGCTGCGCCGGTCGTTGCGCGCGGGCAGGATTGCTCGCGCTGTTTGCGCTTTGCGCGGGGCTTGCCGGCGAGGTGCGGGCTGCGGACCGCCTGCCCCGGCTGGTGCTGTCGGGGCCACCGGCAGCGGTGTCGATGGCCCTGATACACATGATGGACAGCGGTGCGTTGGAGGATGTTGCCGACAGCGTCGAATTCCGGATATGGAAGGACCCGGACCAGCTGCGCATGCTCGTGCTGGGCGACAAGGCGGATTTCGTCGCCATGCCGACCAATGTTGCCGCCAACCTGTACAACCGCGGCGTCAATCTCAGGTTGCTCGACGTGTCGACCTGGGGCGTGCTGTGGATGGTGTCGCGCGACAAGGACGCGACGAACCTGGCCGACTTCCGTGGCAAGGAGATCGCAATGCCGTTCCGCGCGGACATGCCGGACATCGTGTTCAGTCTGCTCGCAGAACGGCAGGGACTTGATGCGAAGCGCGACTTCCGCCTGCGCTACGTGGCGTCGCCGCTGGATGCCATGCAATTGCTGATGAGCCGCCAGGTTGACCACGCGTTGCTGGCCGAACCGGCCGTGTCCATGGCCCTGCGCAAGACAAGATCCTTTCCGGTCAGCCTGGTCAGTCCGGACCTTCATCGCAGCGTCGACATGCAGCAGGAATGGGGGCGCCTGTTCAAGCGCGAAGCAGAAATTCCGCAGGCCGGCATTGCGGTGATCGGCAAGGCATTGCAGGACGACGGGCTGCAGGCACGCGTCATGGCGGCGTATGAGCAGTCGTTGCGCTGGTGCCGGCAAAACGCGCTGAAGTGCGGCGAGATGGTCGCCCGGCGCATTGATCTGCTCAGCCCCGAAGCAGTGGCCGACTCGATCGCGGTCAGCCGTCTGCGCCATGTGGCGGCGGTGGAGGCGCGGCCTGAGCTCGAGTTCTTCTTTGGCCAGTTGCTCTCAAGGCGTCCGGCGCTGATCGGTGGCCGTCTGCCGGACGACGGCTTTTACGGAATTCGCAAGGCGCCATGAAGGGTTGCGGGCGGACGCTTCAGCGCCGGGCCGCCGCGACCGGTGGCTATCTGTGGAGCGGCTGGGGGTCGCTGGCCAGCCTGTGCCTCGTCATGGCCGCGTGGAGCTTCGCGGCGCAGACGCTCGGGCCGCTGATCCTGCCGACACCGCTGGAAGCCTTCGCAACACTGATGGGGCTCTTCCGGGACGGCACGGCCTGGCCCGAAATTGTCGTGACGGCGCGCCGTGCCATGCTGGGTTTCGGCATGTCGGTCGTCGTTGGCAGCGTGCTCGGCCTCGCTGCGGGCGTGTCGATGACGGCCGCGATGATGGCGCGCCCCGTCGTCACGCTGCTGCTCGGCATGCCGCCCATTGCCTGGCTGATACTCGCGCTGCTGTGGTTCGGCGCGGGCGACGGCACGCCGGTGTTTACCGTCTTCATTGCCTGTTTTCCGATCATCTTTGTCGGTGCCATGCAGGGCACCCGCACGCTCGACGGGCAGCTGAAGGAGGTCGCGCAGGTGTTCGGCCTGCCGCTGTGGATGAAGCTCACCGATGTCTATCTTCCGCACGTCGTTTCCTATCTGTTTCCCGCGTGGATCGCGGCGCTCGGGATGTCGTGGAAGATCGTCGTGATGGCCGAGTTGCTGTCGACCGAGGACGGCATCGGCGCGGCGCTGGCGGTCTCCCGGAGCCATCTCGACACTGCGGCGTCGATGGCCTGGATCGTCGCCCTGGTCGGCATGCTGCTGGCTATCGAATATCTCCTGCTCGAGCCGGTCAAGCGCAGGGTCGAGTCATGGCGGGAGCTCTGATCATCGACCGGCAACTGCGCATCGCGGCGCTCAACCACCGCTTCGGATATCAGCGCGTACTCGAAGCCATCGAGTTGCAGGTCGGTGCCGGCGAGGCCGTGGCACTCGTCGGCCCCTCCGGCTGTGGCAAGACGACGTTGCTCAACCTTGCCGCCGGCTTGCTGGCGCCATGGGAAGGGCGCGTGGACAACGGCTTCGTGCGCCCGACGATGATGTTCCAGCAGCCTCGTCTGCTGCCCTGGAAGCGAACGCTGGACAACATCGCCCTCGGGCTCAAGACACAGGGCATGAGCGTCGCGGAGCGACACGCGGATGCGACCCGGCTGGCGTTGAGGATGGGCCTCACGGCCGACGATCTGGACAAGTTCCCGAGCGCCCTTTCAGGCGGCATGCAGAGCCGCGCCGCACTGGCGCGCGCCTTTGCCGTCAAGCCGGACCTGCTGCTGCTCGACGAAGCCTTTTCGGCGCTCGACATCGGTCTGAAGAACGAGCTCTACGGCATGCTTGCCGCCGAACGGGCGGGCAACGGCAGCGCCGCGCTGATGGTCACCCACGACCTGATGGAAGCCGTCCGGCTCGCGGATCGCATTGTCGTCATGACCGGCGCGCCCGGGCGCATCGTGGCCGAGCACCGCATCCGGACGCCGGTGCCGGAGCGCGGCGAGCGCTGGGTGTTCACCCATGCGGCCGAATTCATGCAGATGCCGGACATCCGGGCCGCGTTCGGTTTGCCGGAGGCACGATGAGCACGCGTACAGACCATTCATCCCGTCCGGGTGCGTCTGGCAGCGCGCTCTGGCTCTGCGCCTTCCGCCCGTTTTTCCTGCTCACCGCCGTCCACGCCCTGTTTGCCGTCGGATACTGGGCGGGCGCCCTGGCTGGCCTGCTGCCGCTGCCGGACGTGCCGGGCGGCGCCATCGCATGGCATGCGCATGAACTGATATTCGGCTTCGCCACCGCGTCGATCGCGGGCTTCCTGCTGACCGCCATCATCGAGTTCACCGGCGCTCCGCCGGTCGGTCGCAAGGCGGTGACGAGCCTGCTCGCGCTCTGGTTCTGCGGACGAATCGCGTATGCCATGGCCGGCACGATTGGCATCGGACCGGCGGCGCTGATGGACGTCGGTTTCCTGATTCTGCTGGTCGTACGGATCGCCGGTCCGCTCTGGCGAGACCCGAGCCGGCGGCATGTCGCATTCTTCCATGTGCTGGTGGCGCTGGCAGCGAGCCACGCCGGCTTCTACATCGCGCTGCTTCGGCAAACGGATGCCATTGCGTGGTTGCTGCTCGCCGTCGGCCTGCTGATGATCCTCATCATCGTCGCGCTGTCGCGCATATCGATGCGCCTGGTCAATGATGTGCTTGAAGCGCAGGGCGGCTTGGGCGCTCCCTATCTGGCGCGCCCGCCCCGCCGCAATTTCGCGATCTTCTGCATCGCTGTCTATAGCGGCGCCGAATTCGTCTTTCCAGGCAACGGCGCGGCCGGCTGGCTGGCGCTGGCCGCGGCGGCTGCCGTCTTCAACCTGCTCAACGACTGGCACGTCGGACGTGCCCTGTTCCAGCGATGGGTGCTGATTCCCTATGTCGTCTATTGGGCGATGGCTCTTGGCTACGTCACCCTCGGCATCGGTCTGCTGAGCGGCGGCGGGCTGGGCAGTGCCGGCCATCATGTCCTGCTGATCGGCGCCCTCGGCCTGTCCATCCTCATCGTCATGGCCGTCGCAGGCCGCATGCACAGTGGCTACGGGCTGGACCACCGGCGCTGGCTTCCGGTGGCCGCCGCTGTGCTGCTGGTGGCCGGGCTGACACGTGCCGCAGCCGGTCTGCCTCACGCCGGCGCTGTCCACGCATTGCTGCTGCAAGGAGCCGCGGTTCTCTGGATCGTCGCCTGGAGCATCTATCTGGCGTATTCCTGGCGCGTGTTGAGCGGCCCCCGGCCGGACGGCGGGCAGGGCTGCGATGAACCGCGTGAGCTGTCCTGAGCGGGGCGAGAGATCGATGTGTGAACAGCGTACGGGAGATTCACATGGCATGGTTCGCGGGCTAGACTGAACGGCGATCCATTTCATGACGAAACCATGTCCCTGGCGGTGTTGAGAAGCCGTGCGCTTGCAGGCATGCAGGCGCCGGAAGTTGCGGTGGAGGTGCACGTGGCGAACGGACTGCCTGCGTTTTCGCTGGTGGGTCTGCCTGACGCTGAAGTGCGCGAAGCGCGTGACCGCGTGCGCGCGGCGATACTCAGTTCGGGTTTCGAGTTTCCGGCCCGGCGCATTACCGTCAATCTCGCGCCGGCCGACCTGCCGAAGGAGTCGGGCCGGTTTGATCTGCCGATCGCGCTCGGCATACTGGTTGCATCCGGCGCACTGGATGCACCGGCGCTCGAACGCTTCGAGTTTGCCGGCGAGCTGTCGCTGACCGGCGCGCTGCGGCCCGTACGCGGTGCGCTGGCAATGGCGCTGGGCGCGCGGGAGGCCGGGCGCTGCTTCGTGCTGCCGGCGGAGTCCGCGGCGGAGGCGGTGCTGGTGGGCGGGGTCGAGGTGCGCGCGGCGACGTCATTGCTGGATGTGTGCGCGCATCTGTGCGGGCGGGGCGAGCTGCCGCAGGCCGTACCTGTCGTCGCGCATGCGGCGCCGCTCTATCCGGATCTGGCGGATGTGCGCGGACAGCTCCAGGCGCGGCGCGCGCTGGAGATCGCCGCGGCCGGTCAGCATTCACTGTTGATGAGCGGACCGCCGGGAACGGGGAAATCCATGCTGGCGGCGCGCTTTCCGGGGCTGTTGCCGGACATGACCGAGCGCGAGGCGCTCGAGACGGCGGCCCTGCAATCCAGCGCCGGGCTCTTCGATACCGCGCTGCTGGCGCGGCGGCCATTCCGCGCGCCACATCATTCGGCCAGCGCGGCCGCGCTGGTCGGCGGCGGTGTAACCTATCAAAATAAGCGCGAAGTTATCGAATATGTTGCAACCGAAATTGCCGCACACTGTCGCGGCCGGGCCGACGGTAAGTATTGGATTTACCAACACTTTCTTATCCCGTGACATTGAGTGGCCATCCATCCACTCTCTTGGCACCCCAACCATCCGAACGATCTTAGTGATGCGCACCCGTTCTGTTGCTAGAGTCTCGCGCTTTTATGCACGCGAGTCCGCATGGTCAGCGATGAAGAAAAGTGGAGGCTCAGCCTCCGCATAGCCGCCTTTCCCAATGACAACAAGGAGTGGCAGATCGACTGGTTCGGCGCCGTGAGATATCGGAACAGATACGTGCAGGGTAGCCAGATCTCAGTCGAAGTTCATCTGTCCCGTGCGCGCCTTTTTAAGCACAAGTATCGAAACAAGGAAGATGTCTGCACTTGCTGGGTGTCTGTTGGCACCCTTGTCGTTCTTCGAATCGGGGATCGATGGAAAAATCAGCGCTTCGTGGGTAACTCCAAGGGTGCCACCGAACTATTCCCCGACATTGACGTGCAGCCCACCACGTGGAGCTACGTGAAGGCGGGTGGCCGACACCCGGATACAGGCGAGTATCTGCTCCCCTTCGCAGAGCATCCTGAACATCAGAACAGCACGAAGTCAAACTGCGTCGAGGTTCGACTACCCGACGACAAGTTTCTGATGATCCCCTGCATGGAACTGATTAGGTTCTACTTCGGTTCTTCATCCAAGCTCATAGGGAAGCTCTTCACGCCAGGCCTCAGGCGTTCTGACCTGGGTGTCGCTCAACACTTTCCAGGCCTGACGCAACTTGACCTAGGCCCGGGCATTCGCGGACGCAGTGCTTCCGACGTCGCTCGAATCTTGGGAGACAACGAAGCATGGAAGGCAGCCGCCGCCATTTCCTTATCTGGAGTAGGAGATGACTCAACAGAGGGAGGCAAGTACCGCAATTCGCACTTTCCGTTTGTGGGCAAGACCTCACTCAGCGCTCGCGGAGTCTGGGTTAGGCGCGGCAACGACGACGAGGGCTCGTTCGTCGTGCACGAGGTGCTCTCCTGCTCGCACCCTTTCCCCTTTCAGCGTCTGCGATACCGCGAGAGTGATGTCTGTGGGGATAGGGATGGCGACAACGCTCAACAGCAAGCACGCGCTAAGCCCAAAGTGCCCAGCAAAGCAGAGCTCGTCGACAAAGATGCTTCGACGTCGCTGACTCCGGCGACCTACGTGATCTCACGCAGACGAAAGTTTCCCGATCTGGAAAAAAAGCCTGTCTTTGCCCAGAAACCGACTGCAGCGCCAAGACTGCAAGGTGCTGAAGTGGCAAAGGGGATCACGCCTGCGACAAAGCTAGTGGCCGTGGGAGATCCGCTCGGATCCTTGGAGAAAATTCGGAGCATCGACATCGTCGAAGCGGGCGACTTTCTGGCTTGGGCGCTTTCCGCCTGTCAGCATCTTGCGGGTTACCACGCAAACGTCATCAACGCTTCGCCCGACGTCATCCTCCATAAAGTTGATGTTGATGCAGAGAAACACATCGTTCAGTTTGAAGGCACATCCTATGCTGTTAGGGAAATCGCCTTCATAAAGCTAACGAGTGAGGCTAACGACGAGAGCTCGCTGCTCACGCTGATCCGGAGTGCGGAGTTCGTGTTCCCGCTTCGCACACGTCTACACGAGCCGGGAGATGACAACCGCCTTATCTCCGAATCCAAACGTCCGACCGCCCTGAGGTTAGATCGAGATGAGACGATTCGGGTGCCGTACAACGGAGCGAGCGCCGAATCGAAGCTCTTGGCGTGGTTAGAGAGCCGTCGACCCTAGCGAACCGCTAAATGCCACCCAGATCTCATGCTGACGCAGCGTGAGCTCTAGAAGATCCTTTTCGACTCAATGTCCGCGCGGTATTGCTCGCTGATGGAGTAGGGCCCGAGATCATCGCCCGCAAGAGCAACCTAAGGTGAAGCTCAGGCACCAACGAGTAATGCCAAACGCGTTTAACGAACCACAAAATAGCTTTGAAAGCCCAACACTATCGACTATAATACAAAGACAAACCCTATATATTTCCGGTAGTTACGAAGCTAACTTGTTGTTAGTTAACAACAAGTCATTCGTCATTCACCGGGGCGCTGAAGGGAGTGGGAGCCGCTATGACTGAAATTAAGTATGAACGAGAAGTCGACCTTGTCGATGACTTCCTCACTGCCTTGGACACAGGAATGTCTCCTTGGGGCAAGGTCGAACTTACGCAGGAGTGGGACTACCGCAGCGGCATAACTGATGTCCTCGTTCGCACGTTGGATGGACACCTGGTTGCGTTCGAAGCAAAGCTAAGCAATTGGCGCAAAGCTTTGCATCAAGCATACAGAAACACGTCGTTTGCGAAAAAGGCGTATGTCGTTCTTCCTGCAAAGACGGTTAGGACAGCAAGAGCTCACCCCGAGATGTTTCAGAGATATGGTGTTGGCTTATGCTCTGTTCAAAATAATTGTGTTAGCATAATCATCGAAGCTCCTGTCGCGTCGAGCGAACCGCTAGTTCCGTGGCTACATAAACGGGCCCATGATTTTTTTGACGATGCATTGGCGAACAAAAGTGCGAAACGACATCCTGCAGGGGATTTGCAAGCAGCTTAATGTAACGTTCGTCAAGGGACTCGGCACAGGCGCATTCAAAGAAGTTTTTTTGGTTAAGCAAGAAGAGCAAGAACTTGCCCTGAAAGTTGCTTCTCTTTCAGGCGATTTAAGGAAACACTGATTTAACCCCGTCCCCGTAGAATGCCCCGGTCATCCCGATAGGCGCAACCATCCAGATGAAACAGCAAACCAGCTTCGCCGATCTCGAGTACTCGGCGCGTCGCAAGCCGACGCGGCGGGAGAAGTTTCTG
>JAHJHI010000031.1 GCA_018824085.1 Gammaproteobacteria bacterium
CGCGGCCTCCGCCGGTGGCAGCGGGGGCAGTGGCGTGTCTTCCATCTTCACTTGCGCGGCCCCCGCCTCGTCTTCGGCCGGCGGCGGCAGCGGCGGCAATCCGACGTCGTCGATGACCGGTGGCGTCGCGGCCTCCTGCGCCGCGATGTCCTGCGTCGGCGCCGGAGCCTGCGCGCTCAGGCCCGGAGCCTCGGCCGGTGCCGGCGCGACCGGCCGACGGCTGGCGTCGAAAACCGCCAGCGCGCCGATCAGCAGCGCAATCAGCCCGCCCGCGACGACGAGGCGACGCAGCAGTGCGCTGCGCTGTTCCGCCTGGTCATCCTCGCTCGCCGGCTGCACCGCGTCGGGCTGCTCGCTCATGCCTTGTCTCCCTCGTCCATGCCCCGGCTGTTTGCCAGTGTGCGCACCAGTTCTGCTTCACCGACCGACATGTCGCACTGGTCCGCGATGTCCTCGGCGCTGAGTCCGCGTACGGCAAGCGACAGCGCCTCGCTGTACTGCGGCGCCACCGGCGGCAGTTGATTGACCGTTTCGATGCGCCGGCCGACGCCGTCCAGCCTGTCCTCGATCAGGTCGAGCCGGGTTTCCAGCGCCTGCATCAGCGGCGCGAGCCGGCGGTCGAACAGCGCGTCGAGTTCAGCTTCGAGATCTTCCGGGCGCACGCCCGGCGGCGGCGCCTGCACGACGGGCGTGCCGGGTTCGGGTACCTCGCGCCGCGCGTTCAGCATGGACAGGCGCAACAGGGCGTAGCCCATGTAGGCAGCCAGTATGACGAGCGCGAGCAGCGCCGCCTCCTTCCAGCCGATAGCCGACAGATCGATCAAATGCACGCTCCGGAGCGTCCGCTGACGGGCGCCGGCTTCGGCGCGGTCCGTCAGGGTCGCGGTGTTGTCGCTGCCAGGCAGCGTATGGGCCGGATAATAAGTCCTTTTGCACAGGCCCGTACCCATGTCGGTTTCACTGCTGTTCGCGCTGAAGAAGCTCGTGTCTGTCGCATTGTTGCCCCCGGCGGCCCCCTTGCTGTTGTCTGCGGCCGGTCTGGCGCTGTCGAGACGACACCGCCGCAGCGGCATGGCGCTGGCCGCCGCCGGCCTGCTGATCACCTACGCGCTCTGCACGCCGCTGCTCGCCGGCTGGCTGGAGCGCAGCACCTACGGCGCCGATTACACGCCGACCGGTGCGCTGCCGGCGGACGTGCAGGCTATCGTCATTCTCGGCGCCGGCACGGTGGACAACCTCGTTGATCACGACGGTCAGACGGTCAGCGCTCTGGCGCTGGAGCGGCTGCGCGCCGGCGCGCAGCTTGCCAGGGCGAGCGCGTTACCGGTGCTGGTCAGCGGCGGTGTGGTGTGGCATGGCACGCCCGAGGCGGTGCTGATGACGGTGGCCATGGCCGAATACGGTGTGCCGGTGCGCTGGGTGGAGCCGCGTTCGCGCGACACCGCCGACAACGCACGCGAGTCGGCCGCCATGCTCGGCGCGGCCGGCATCCGGCGCGTGGCGCTGGTCACCCACGCCTTCCACATGCGCCGCTCGATGGAAGAGTTCCGCCGCGCCGGCCTCACGCCGCTGGCCGCGCCGACGATGATCAAGGCCGCCGCCGACGTGGACGCGCTCGACTTCGTTCCCGGCACGCGCGCGTTCCAGCAATCGGGGATCGCACTGCACGAGTGGCTGGGCTGGCTCGCGCTGCGTCTGCGCTGAGCGCAGACGCGCGGATTCAGAGCTTGGTGCCGCCGCTCACGTCCAGCACCTGTCCGGTGGTCCAGCTGCCGTCCGGTCCGGCCAGGAAGGCGATGACGTTCGCGACGCGATCCGGCGTGGCGATGCCGGACAGCGCCTGCATGCCCTGAACCGCATCGGCACCGCCGTTTTCGAGCAGGCCGGTGGTGAGCCGCGTTTCGATGACGCCGGGCGCCACCGCATTGACGGTGATCCGGCGCGGGCCGAGCGTGGCGGCCAGCTGCAGCGTCAGCACGTCGACGAAGCCCTTGGTCGCCGAATACGCCGGAATGTCCGGGAAGGCGGTGCGCGCCACGATCGACGACAGGTTGATGATGCGGCCACCCTCGCGCATGCGCGTGAGCACCTTCTGCGTCACGAAGAACACGGCCCGCATGTTCACGTTGGACAGCTGATCGTAGGTGTCGACGTCCATGTCGAAGATGGACACGAAGGGCGCGACACCGGCGTTGTTCACCAGCACGTCGATGTGCGGTTCGGTCAGGCCGGCGAGCAGGCGGTCTGCGCCGTCGCGCGCGGAAAGGTCGGCCTGCACCAGCGATGCACTGCCGCCTGCACGCTCGATGTCGGCCTTGACCGCCTTCGCCTCGGCCTCGCCGCTGCCGTAATGCAGCACGACGTGGAAGCCGTCGCGCGCGAGGCGCTGGGCGGTGGCGGCACCGATGCCGCGCGATGCGCCGGTAACGAGTGCCACCTTGCGGGATGACGAATTCGACATGGATCCTTCTCCTTTTCGGCGCGAGCCGTTTGTCATGTTCAGATATGTGTCAGGTGATGAGTCCGCCCGTCGGCGACGACGCCACGGCACGGTAGGGCACGCGCTCCATGCGCCCGGCGAGGAAGGCATTGCGCCCGGCGCTGACGGCCTGCTTCATCGCGCCGGCCATGCGCACCGGGTCGCGCGCATGCGCGATGGCGGTATTCATCAGCACGCCGTCGCAGCCAAGCTCCATGGCGACGGCAGCATCGGACGCGGTGCCGATGCCGGCATCGACGATGACCGGCACCTTCGCCTCGGCGATGATGATCTTCAGGTTCCACGGATTCAGGATGCCCATGCCGGAGCCGATCAGGCTGGCCAGCGGCATGACGGCGACGCAGCCCATCTGCTCCAGCACGCGCGCCTGTATCGGGTCGTCCGAGCAATAGACCATGACCTGGAAGCCGTCGCGGATGAGTGTCTCGGCCGCGCGCAGCGTCTCGGGCATGTTGGGGAACAGCGTCTTCTGGTCGCCCAGCACTTCCAGCTTCACCAGCGCATGGCCGTCGAGCAGTTCGCGGGCGAGGCGCAGCGTGCGCACCGCGTCGTCGGCGCTGTAGCAGCCGGCGGAATTGGGCAGCAGCGTGTAGCGCCCGGCCGGCAGCACGTCGAGCAGGCCGCGCTCGCCGTTGTCGCCGGTGAGCGGCGTGCGCCGGATCGCCACGGTGACGATGTCGGCACCGCTGGCGTCGAGCGCGCGGGCCGTCTCGTCAAGATTGCGGTACTTTCCGGTGCCGACCAGCAGGCGCGACGCATACACCGCCTCACCTATCCTCAGGCCGTCCGCGGACGCGGCCAGCGGCGCTTCAACAGGTGCGTTCATGTCATCCCCCTCCCACGGCCACGACGATCTCCACGCGATCGCCCGGCACGATCACGCTGTGCGCGAAACCGCTGCGCGCAACGATGCGTCCATTGATTTCCACGGCGATGCGCCGCTGCGTCATGTCGAGCGCCGCGACGAGATCGGCCACCGTCAGCGGCCCGTCCACCGGGCGCTCCTCGCCATTGACACGGATGTGTCCGGCGGCCGTTTCAGCCGTGTTCCGCATAGGCGTCGTGCAGCTGGTCGGCACGGTAGGACGAACGCACCAGCGGCCCGGCCGCCACTTCGCTGAAGCCGAGCGCAAGCGCCTGTTCGCGCAACGCGTCGAAGCGCGCCTGCGTGATGTATTCGATCACCGGCAGGTGAGCCGGCGACGGGCGCAGGTACTGGCCCAGCGTCAGCAGGTCGCAGTCGTGTGCGCGCAGGTCGCGCATCACCTCGACCACTTCGTCAAAGGTTTCGCCCAGGCCGAGCATCAGGCCGGTCTTGGTGGGCACGCCGGGGAAGCGGCTGGCGAAATCGCGGATCAGCCGCAGCGAGCCGGCGTAGTCCGCGCCCGGGCGCACTTCGCGATACAGGCGCGGCACGGTTTCCGTGTTGTGGTTGAACACGTCCGGCGGCGACACCGCGAGCGCGTCGAGCGCGGCCGCTTCGCGGCCGCGGAAATCGGGCGTCAGCACTTCGATCGTGATGCCGGGCGACAGCGCGCGGATGTCGGCCATGCACTGCGCGAAATGTGCCGCGCCGCCGTCGCGCAGGTCGTCGCGATCAACGGAGGTGATGACGACGTAGCGCAGCTTCATCGCCGCGACGGTGCGCGCCAGGCGCTCCGGCTCGCCGGCGTCGGGCGGCAGCGGACGGCCGTGCGACACGTCGCAGAACGGGCAGCGGCGCGTGCAGATCGCGCCGAGAATCATGAAGGTGGCGGTGCCGCGACTGAAGCACTCGCCGATGTTCGGGCAGGCCGCCTCCTCGCACACGGTGTGCAGCGAGTGCTCGCGCAGCACATCCTGAAGCGCGCGTACGGCAGGCGTATCCTGGTCGCGTCCGCGCAGCCACGCGGGCTTCACGGCAGAGGCGACGTCGTCGCGTACCTTGACCGGAATGCGGGCCAGCTTCTCGCGTCCGCGCAGTCCTTGTCCGGCTATGGCTGAACTCATGGCGTGCTCCGAAAAAAAGAGGCTGCCGCGACGATCGCCGCGGCAGCGGGCAACACGTCAGCCGGCGTGACCCGGCCAACGCCTTCCTGCGATGCTCACTTGCTCAGGAACTCGCCGATAAGCTTGTTCACTTCGCCAGCTGCTTCGAGCTGGACCATATGGCCCTGGCCCGGCATCACCTTCACGGTCGCGCCCGGGATCGCCGTCGCGTGTGAAGAAGGAATGACACGGTCGCTCTCGCCCCAGATCACCAGAACCGGCTTGCCGCTGGCGGCCGACGCGAGCTGTTCCGCCTGACGACCGCCTGCGAACAGCCCGGCAGCCAGCGTCGACAGCGCGCTGTCGACACCTTCGAGGCGCTTGTACTTGAGCATGTCGTCGATCATCGAACGATTGACCAGCGACGCATTCGAGTAGAGCGTTTCCAGCACCGGCTTGAACGCGCCGCGCGAGGCAGCGGCCACAAAGCCGTCGATGTAGGCGCCGTTGATTTCGGTGCCGAGGCCGGCACTGGCGATCAGCGACAGCGACTTCACCTTGTTGGGCGCGAGCTTGGCCACGGCCAGGCAGACGCCGCCGCCCATCGAGTGGCCGGCGAGGTGGGCGCATTCAATGCCGACCGCATCCATGAAGCCGACCACCACCTTGCCCAGTGCTTCGAGCGAGGCGATGCCGGTGACCTTGGTCGAGCTGCCGTGACCCGGCAGGTCGAGCGCATAGACGGCGCGCGAGGCGGACAGCGGTTCGTGGTTGAACAGCCAGTTGTTCAGGTCGCCACCGAAACCATGCACGAGCAGCAGCGGTACGGCGCCCGCGCTGTCCTCGCCCATCTTCAGATAGCGCAGCTGCACATCGCCGACCTTGACGGTCTGCGTCTGCGGACCGGAATCTTCCTCATCGGCGCTCGGCGGAACGAATTCGGCCTGGAAGCGGGTCACCAGGTCATCGATCAGTTCGTCCGACACGTCCGCATCGGCGATGATGCCGAGCAGCGCGCCGACCGGCAGCACGTCGTCCGCCTGCGCAACCTGCCGGCGCAGCACGCCGGTGGCAGCCGCTTCGACCGCGCCGGAAATCTTCTCGCTTTCGACTTCGATGATCTCTTCGCCGGGAGCGATCGAGTCACCGACTTCCTTGAGCCACAGATTGACCTTTCCTTCCTGCATGGAAAGGCCCCACTTGGGCATGGTGACCGTGAAGATGGCAGACATTACTTGTACTCCTTGACGCGCATGACGGCTTCTTCGATGCGGGCCGGGCTGGGGATGTAGAGATCTTCGAGCACGGCCGCGAACGGCACCGGCGAATGCGGCGCCGTCACCATCTGGATCGGGGCCTTCAGTGCACCGAAGGCTTCCTGCGCGATGAAGCCCGACACGTCGGACGCCATGCTGCAACGCGGGTGCGATTCGTCGACCACGACCAGACGGCCGGTACGCTCGACGCTTTCGAGAATGGTGTCGAAGTCCATCGGCGAGGTCGTGCGCGGATCGATGACGTCGCACTGCACGCCCTTCTTGCGCAGGGTGCCGGCAACGTCCTTCGCGTAGTTCACCATGCGGCCGAACGCGACGATGGTGACGTCGTCACCTTCGTGCACCACGGCGGCTTCACCGAACGGCACGACGTAGCTCTCTTCCGGCACGTCACCCTCCATCGTGTAGAGGGCCTTGTGTTCGAGGAAGATCACCGGATCGTTGTCGCGGATGGACTGGATGAGCAGGCCCTTCGCGTCGTACGGGTTCGACGGGATCACCACCTTCAGGCCCGGGATGTGGGTGAAGATGTTGTACAGGCACTGCGAGTGCTGCGCGGCGGCGCGGAAGCCCGCACCGTACATCGCGCGGATGACGACGGGCGTCTTCGCCTTGCCGCCGAACATGTAGCGGAACTTGGCGGCCTGGTTGAAGATCTGGTCGAAGCACACGCCCATGAAGTCGATGAACATGAGTTCCGCGACCGGACGCAGCCCGTTGCAGGCCGCACCGACTGCGGCACCGACGTAGCCCGACTCCGAGATCGGCGTGTCGAGCACGCGGCCCGGGTGCTTCGCGAACAGACCCTTGGTCACGCCGAGCACACCGCCCCACGAGTCTTCCTCGCCGGGTGCGCCGGCGCCGCCTGCGACGTCTTCGCCCATGACGATGACGCTCGGGTCACGCGTCATTTCCTGATCCAGCGCCTCGTTGATGGCTTGCTGGTAAGTAATCTTTCGTGCCATCTGATTTATCTCCTGTCAGCGATTGGCGTGTGTTCAGTAAGAGACGTAGATGTCGGCCATCAGGTCTTCGGGCAAGGGCACGGGATCGGCCTTGGCCTTCACGACGGAGGCATCGATCATTGCCTTGACCTCGCGGTCGATGGCCTCGATGTCGGCCATCGTCAGTTCGCCGCGCGAGGTGACGCGCTTGGCGAACTGCATCAGGCAGTCCTTGGTGTCGCGCAGATGCTGCACTTCGCCCGGCGCGCGGTAGGTCTGCTGGTCGCCTTCGAAGTGGCCGTAGTAGCGCGACAGCTTCACTTCCAGCAGGGTCGGGCCGCCGCCTTCACGGGCGCGCTTGATCGCCTCGCCCGCTGCTTCATGCACGGCGAAGAAGTCGAAGCCGTCGACGATGACGCCCGGCATGCCGAACGCGGACGCGCGGTCGGCGATGTTTTCGCAGGCCACCGAGAAGTTGCTCGACGTGGCTTCCGCGTAACCGTTGTTCTCGCCGACGAACAGCACCGGCAGCTTCCACACCGCGGCCAGGTTCATCGCCTCGAAGATCGTGCCCTGATTGGATGCGCCGTCACCGAAGAAGCACACGCCGACGTTGTTGCTGCCGCGGATCTTGGAGGCCAGCGCGGTGCCGCAGATGAGCGGGCCGCCGCCGCCGACGATGCCGTTGGCACCCAGCATGCCGACTTCAAGATCGGCGATGTGCATGGAACCGCCCTTGCCCTTGCAGGTGCCGGTGCGCTTGCCCCAGATCTCGGCCATCATGCCGACGGGATCAACACCCTTGGCGATGCAGTGGCCGTGACCGCGGTGCGTACTGGCGATGTAGTCGTCGCGGTTCAGGTGCATGCAGATGCCGGTCGCCGATGCTTCTTCACCCGCGTACAGGTGAACGAAGCCGGGGATTTCGCCGGTGGCGAAATCAACGTGCACGCGCTCTTCGAAGTCGCGGATGGTGCGCATGGTCCGGTAGGCCTGCAGAAGGCCTTCCCTGGTCAAAGGACTGCTCATGGGTGCTCCTCGTTGTTTATGGACTGAAATGCCCGCTGTTCTCCAGCAGCTGCGGGCGGGTGGCTGAACGACGGTGGCGCGGGACGCCTGCCGGCCGGAACCGGTGCCGTTCCCGTGGAGAAATCCGGATGGCGGTGCGCGCAACTCATGCGGCACCTCCGATGTAGTGACGCAGCAGTCGATGCGTGGCTGCGTAGGTGAGCGTGGCTGACACGTCTATCGTCAGCGGCCCGTTCGGGTCGAGTTCGACGTCGATGCGGTTGTCCGGGCCGAACTCGATCTCGCGCTCCCCGTCGAGCGCGATCGTTCCGCTGCGCGCCGCCAGCACGTGACGGCGGCGCGGCGCGAACTGTGCGTAGTCGCGGATACCGATCTCGCTGACCAGCCCCGGCGCGATCGGCGCGATGACCCGGTGCGGCGTTTCGTCGAACGGCGCACAACGCACATGCAGGCCGTGCGGGGCGGCGCGTGCCACCGGTTCAAGCAGGCCGGCGATGGACGACAGTCCGATCGCATCGGCACCGGCGAAGGTAACGAACAGTTCGTCGACTTCGGCGATGTCCCACACGGCGCGTGAGCCGACGTAGTTGTGGCGCGTCACGCAGGCATCGACCAGCGCGATGTCTTCCTTGCCGTCGCAGGACACGCGCAGGCGCTTGTTCTGGCGAACGCCGGCGGTCGGCGGCACGAGGCCGCGCGCCACCAGGCCGGCCGCCAGTCCGGCGATGGTCGCTTCACGCATCTCCGGGAAGGCGTTGTTGGTGCCGGTCGACAGCGCCAGCAGCGGCACCAGACCGCTGCGCGCCGCCACGGCGCGATGGGTGCCGTCGCCACCCAGCACGATGAGCGCGCTGGCGCCGGCGGCGATCATCAGTTCGGTGGCGCGCAGCGTGTCACCGGCTTCGCTGCGCACCGGCATGTCAACAAAGCGCGGATGCGCACCGGCCGCGGAGGCCCCGGCGTCGCCCATCATGCGGAACAGCGGCCCGCATATGCCACCGGAATCCGGCATGATCAGCACGTCGTCCACCCCGGCCGCCCGCAGGCCGGCGATGGCCCGCACGACCATGCTGGCCTTCTCGGCGTTCGGAAACACCGACGCACGCGAGGTCAGCCGACGGATATCCCTGCCCGACGCCGGGTTGGCGATGATGCCGACGGTGGCCGGACGGGGTGACAGTGCAGACACGATGATGCAGGCCCATGGAAGGTGACGTTCCACTGTCATTGCATCTGCCGTGCCAGCTCGCCGCAACGGGACGCCGAAACGGCTTCAAGCCGATGATTCTTTGGCGCTCTTTGCCCCGCCGCCCCCTGAGCCGTGACACGGCGCGCCGTCGCACCGGGCGGTGAGACGGCGCGACACCACCCTCGCCTGAGACAGCTGTCTCACTTTCAGGAGACATCCGTCGCGTTGATTTCGGTCTGGGCAAGGCATACCCTGATGAAACAAAAAGGAAGCCGTGCCGCAGGCCACCCTGGTGGCCGCAGCCGGTTCGAGATGTATATAGGACGGAGGAGAAACAGCATGAGACAAGGACGCGAGATCGCGGACCATGTCGGGCGCGTGCTCAACGTCGTCGAAGGACGATCACGCCCGATGCAAACCGACCCTTCAGCGGAGAGACTGGCGCGCTCCTGGCGCCGCTCGCTGACCAAGCACTCGATCGATCCGGGGCTGTCCTCGATACCGAAGGTCGTCACGGCCTACGAATTGCGGGAACACCGCGAACGGATCGAAACCTTCATGCGCATCGCCCGCGAAGGCGTCGAGCGGTTGCACAGCGAACTCCTCCCGGCCAGCTACTGCGTGCTCATCACCGACGCGGCCGGCGTCACCGTCGACTACCGCACCGTGCCCCATCTGGAGCGCGAGTTCCGTGACGAGGGCTTCCGCAACGGCACCTGCTGGTCCGAGGAAAGCGAAGGCACCTGCGGCATCGGCACGACGCTGACCGACCGCCAGCCCACGCTCGTACACCGCAGCGAACATTTCCGTTCGCACAACATCGGCTTCACCTGCAGCTCGGCACCGATACTCGACCTGAACGACGAACCGATCGCCGTGCTCGACGCGTCGGCGCTGTATTCGCCGGAACAGCGCGAAAGCCAGCTTCTCGTCTATCGCATGGTGACCGACAAGGCGCGCCTTATCGAAGACGCGTACGCACACTACAGCCTGCGCGAGAACTGGGTTCTGCAGCTGGGTCAGATGGCCGAATTCCTGCCGGTGGAAACCGACTACCTGATCGCGTTCGACGACAACGGGCGCATCGTCAGCGGCAATCGCCGCGCGCGGCACGAACTGATCAACTACAACGGGCGCCGTGCCGAGTTCCTGCACGACCTGTTCGAATGCACGGCGAGCGACATCCTCGCCGCCGCGCACGCCAGCCCCGGCGCGGCCTTTCCGCTGCGCATGTTCGCAACCGGCATGCGCCTGTTTGCCACGCTGCGCGCGCCGCACGCGCGCCAGCTCGTGCAGACGGCGCGCACCGCCCGCCCGGCGGCCGAGAACAACGACACGCCGCGCGGCTTCCGCCACCTCGCGCTGGGAGACCCGCGGCTCAAGGCCAACGTGGCCTGTGCGGTCAAGGTGGCGAACCGCGACATCCCGGTCATGCTGCTCGGCGAAACCGGCACCGGCAAGGAAGCGTTCGCGCGCGCCATCCATGATTTCAGCGAGCGCGCAAAGCAGCCGTTCGTCGCGTTGAACTGCGCGGCGATTCCGGAAAGCCTCATCGAGAGCGAACTGTTCGGCTACCGCGACGGCGCCTTCACCGGCGCGCGCAGCAAGGGTGCCAAGGGCAAGATCCTGCAGTCGGACGGCGGCACGCTGTTCCTCGACGAAATCGGAGACATGCCGCTGTCGCTGCAGAGCCGCCTGCTGCGCGTACTCGCCGAAGGCGAAGTGGTGCCGCTCGGCGCCGAGCAACCGACCCCGGTCAATCTGCACGTGATCTGCGCAACCCACCAGGACCTGCCGGAACTGGTGCGCGACGGGCGTTTCCGCGAAGACCTCTTCTACCGGCTCAACGGCGCGTCCTTCGTGCTGCCGCCGCTGCGCAACCGCGAGGACAAGGACGACCTGATCGCCCAGGTCCTGCGCGAGGAATGCAGCGCAATGAAGCGCGATGGACTGGAGATCGACAAGGAGACGCTGGACAAGCTGATGGTCTATCCGTGGCCCGGCAACATCCGCCAGTTGCGCCATGCGATCCGCTACGCATGCGCGATCGCTGACGGTCCGACGGTGAGCATCGAGCACTTCCCGCACGAGCTGCACGACCGCAACGAACCGGCCCGCGTGGCCATCGTGCCGACGCCGGCGCGCGCCGTGCCCGCGCCGGCTCCGTGCACGATCCCCGACCCGTGCGAGCTGCGCGACGGCGAACCGCTGAACGAAGCGTGCATGGAACTGCGCCAGAAAATGCTTGAGGCGCTGCGCCGCAACCACTGGAAGGTGACCGAAACCGCGCGCCAGCTCGGCATTTCGCGCGCCACTTTCTACCGGAAGATGGCCCGCCTGCGCATCGTCGCGCCGAACTATCTGGACGGCGAGGAACGCATGGTGGAAAACGGCTGAACACCCGCGGCTGAACGCGGGCGGTTGCTGATGAAGGGCGGGCGCGGCCTCGGCTGCGTCCGCCCTTTTTTCACGGCTGCATTTCGGAGCACGCATCGGAGCATGCACGCTCCGCCCCCGGTCGGGCTGGCCGGGCACGCCGCCGTCCGGCGACCATGCACGCCATCTGCGCCATCGCGCCCTCCGCGTCCTTCAGGTTTCCGGGCAGCCGTGCGCCCGCGCCGCATCGTGTGCGGCACCGGCGCTCGCGATCACTGCGTGCCGAGATACTGGATGTAGGCAACCAGTTCCCAGATCTGCTCAGCGGAATAGGCTTCGCCCCAGGCCGGCATCACGTCGGACGTCGTGCGTCCGTGAAAGATGGTGTTGTAGGTCTCTTCGACGCTGAGGTCGGTCCGGCCCTTGAAGTCGGGCGCACGTCCGCCGGCACCTTCGATGCCGTGGCAGTAGGCGGCACAGACCTTGTTGAAACGGTTCTTCCCGGCTTCGATGCGGGCAGCATCGGTCAGGTCGAAAATGGGTTTGGGTGCCTTGTCGTGCGCACCTTCAGCTTCAGCCGCCACGGCGGACGCGCCGGACAGGCTGGTGAATGCAAGACCGAGTACACCGACGACAGCGGCGAGCACGCTATTGCGCAGCCATGTGCGGGCACTGGGTTGATGGGTGTTGTCAGTCATCACTTCGATTCCCTTTCCGGATTCCGCAAACCTCGATTCTGAGGCGGTTTGGCCGGAAGTCAAAAAAGACAGGCGGTACTCCCGTAACCGCCTGTAAATGAGGAGACGTTGCCACCCCGCCGCGTGTCCGCGCGACGGGGTGTTTCAGGCTGCTTACTCCAGCGTGAAGGCGATCAGCGCGGCACCACCCGGCAGGTCCTTGATCTGCGGGAAGGCGCCGGACAGGAAGCCCGGTGCATGCGAACCCAGACCGGTCGGCACGACGATGTACTGCTTGCCGCCCACCGAATAGCTGATCGGGCCGCCGCGCAGGCCGGAGCCGGCCGAGAAGGTCCACAGCTGCTTGCCGTTCTCGGCGTCGTAGGCAAACACCTTGCCTTCCATGTCGCCGGTGAAGACCAGACCGCCCGCCGTGGTGAGCACGCTGGACAGCGGCGGCATGTCGTAGCGGATGCTCCACTTGCGCTTGCCGGTCAGCGGGTCGCGCGCGTCGAGACGGCCGTGCGGCTTGTCGCCCTGCGGCGCCACCAGCTTGATCGATTCGATACCCAGGGACAGTGCGGACACGGCCTTCAGGTTGTCCGGATCATCCTTGCCGGCGACCACTTCGTTGCACACTTCCATGGCGTGCGAGTACCACAGCCCGGTGTCCGGGTTGTAGGCGCCATGGTTCCAGCTGCGCGCGCCGAGCAGGTTCGGGCAGAAGGTTTTGGTCTTGTCGATTTCCGGGTAGACCGGATCGATCAGCGCGCCGGTCTTCGGGTCGATGCCCTTGACCCAGTTCACGTTCTCGGCGAACTGCCACACGTTTTCGAGCTTGCCGTCCTTCTTGTCCATGACGAACACGAAGCCACCCTTGTTCAGGTGGACGATGACGTCCTTGCCGTCCTTCTTCACGACCAGCGCTTCGTACGCCGAGTCGTAGTCCCACGAATCGTGCGGCACTTCCTGGCGATGCCACTTCACCTTGCCGGTCTTCGGGTCCAGTGCGAGCAGCGTGGCCGTATAGAGGTTGTCGCCCTTGCGGTCGTAGTTGTAGTAGTCCGGCGCGGCGTTCGACGTACCGATGAAAATGGTGTCGCTCGCGGCGTCGTACGTACCCGGCATCCAGGCGCTGCCGCCGCCGACCTTGCCGCTCTCGCCCGGCCAGCTCTTCGGATCGTTCTTGATCACGTCGAAGGTCCACACCGGCTTGCCGGTGTCGGCATTGACCGCGTAGATCTTGCCCGAGATCGGCTGGTCACCACCCGTGGTGCCGCCGAACAGCACGTTGCCGGCGAGTTGCGGCGGTGCCGAGAACAGCGCGCCGTACTGGTTCTTCGGATCGGTGAGCTGGGTCGACCACAGTTCCTTGCCGGTCTTCTGGTCGATCGCGATGAAGCGTCCGTCCAGCGTACCGAGGAACACCTTGCCGCGACCCACCGTCACGCCGCGGCTGGCCGCGCCGTAGAACACCTGGCTCACGATCTTGTCGAGCTTCGGCGCGTAGTTCCACATCGTTTCGCCGGTCGCCGAATTGATGGCCCAAACATTGTTGTTCGCGGACACGTAGTACAGCACGCCGTCGATCTCGATCGGCGTCGCCTGCAGGCCGTGCGTGATATTGCCCGGCTGATGGATCCACGCGACCTTGAGCTTCTTCACGTTGTCGCGGTTGATCTGCTTCAGCGGGCTGAAGCGCCACGCGTTGCCGGTACGGTGGTACTGCGGCCAGTTGTTCGGGTCTTCATAGCCCGGGCCGCTCTGCGCGGCCGCAGGCGCGGCCAGGAAGGCGGCGAGGACGGCACTGGCGGCAAGCGCCGTGACGGGCAGTGCTCCAAAGGATTTGCTGGCGGACATTTTCATACATCAACTCTCCAGATGTCAGATCCGGCGGTGCGGAGCGTTCTCCCCGCGACCGCGGATCTCATGGTGTTGCCGGGACAGGCGTCCCGGCGCGTTGCAGATGAATATTCGATGCGTGATCAGAAATTGAAATTCAGACCCACGTTCAACAGCGTGCTCTTCACGCCGGCGTTGACACCCGCAGCAACAACGCTGGTGCGCAGCGTCGCGCCTGCGTCAGCATCGGCGTATGCGAGCGCGACGTACAACGTCGTGTCGGGGCGCCACTGGTAGTCGTTGCTCAGAACCAGCGTCTTCGTTTCGTCGGTGCGGTTGGCCTTGTCCTTGTTGATGTAGTACGCGACCGTGGCGGAGTTCTTCGTCGACCACTTCCAGTCGAGACCCATGCCGAGGCCGTCGATGTCTGCCTGCTCGACACCCGTCTTCGCTTCGTTCTGCGCGTTCATCCAGTTCGTCTTGAACGCGAAGTCACCGAAGGGCACGGCGAAACCCAGGCTGGTGTGCTGGATGTTGTCGTTGCCGGTCGCTTCGTCGCGCATCGCCTGATAGGACGCGGACAGCACGATGGGGCCGTTGTAGGTCGCGCCGAGAGCGTAGGCGCTGTTGTCCTTTATCGAACCCGGCTGACCGCCGAACGACCACAGCACGCCGAAATTCACCGGACCCAGCGTGTGGCGATACTGCACGGCGTTGCTGAAGAAAATGCCGACGTCGTTGTTCGTGTTGCGATCACCGCCCGTTGCACCGGCCGTCGTGAACAGCTGGCCGTAGGCCCAGCCGTAGAGGTTGGAGAACTGCTCCTTGAACGCGCGCGGCTCGGTGCCGATGTGCGCCAGCAGGGCCGGGCCGTACTGGCGACCGACCGTCACGCTGCCCCAGTCACCGCGCACGCCGAGATTTGCCTGACGACGGAACAGCGGCGTGTTGCCACCCGGCTTGTTGCCGGCCGCATCGCCCGTGCCGTGAAGGAAACCGTCGTTGGTATCGAAGTGCGATTCGAGATTGAAGAAGGCGGTCAGGTTGGGCTGCAGCTCGCGTTCGCCCTTGAAGCCGATCACCGTCTGGCGCAAACCGCTGGTTTCCATGGACGTCTTGCTCCGGTCGTTCGGACCGGCCTTGCTGTTGTACAGCATGCCGACGTCGATGATACCGAACATGGAAAGCTTGGTCCCGCCAACCTCACCGATGGTGATGTCGGCCAACGCCGAGCCGGAAGCGATCGAGAGCAGCGTTGCGGCTGCACATGCAGTCAGACTCCGGGTGTCGAACCGAGCGCGGTTCCCGAGCGACTTGCGCATTGATGTTGTCATACTCCCCTCCGATTGTTAGTGTCGATACTTCACTGTTCCAACGCTGTACGCCGGCCTCGACGCACATTCGTCAGGGAGGGTTACGCAGCATTCGTGCCAAGCGCCCGGCCCACTGAAACGGGCATAAATCGGTGCTTTTCGTGAGACAAACTCCCTTGCGCTGCGACAGGTGTCTAACTGAGACGGGAGATGTTGCGACAGCTGTATCGCAATCCCCGTGCGCGATGCGACGCACCTCGCACGAGCTGTCACGCCGGCGGTGGCAGCGCCCGGACCCGCATGCGTGGACGGGACAATCCACCACGTGGCGACAGCCGCGCCGCACACCACGGCACCGATAAATTCCATCCGGATTTCCTGCGTGCCTCTGCGGGAGCCGGCTCGCGCCACGCCGCGGTCGCGACCTCGTGGACTGGAACTTGCGTCTCGTTCAAGACGCACTCCGCCCAACCGCCCGGCGACACACCCGGCACCGCAGCCAGAACAGGAGCTTCAATGAACGCCAAAGACCCCCTCGCCCCCGCCTTCGTCGCCTCGCAGGCACACGTCGACGAAGCGGCGGTCGCGCCGCTGCCCAACTCGCGCAAGGTCTACATCGAAGGCTCGCGCCCCGACATGCGCGTGCC
>JAHJHI010000032.1 GCA_018824085.1 Gammaproteobacteria bacterium
ATACGCTCGGCGCCCTCAGCTGCGCAGCGGCCTGAGGACCCTATTGTTCGCCCACGCTTGGACGAAGGATTCTCGATGTAGCGCCCGAGCCTCTGAAGAGGCTGCGACCATGGTGCGCGCTCGGCCTGCTGAATCAACAGGCGCGCTGCGCTCGCGCCAACATGAATATGGGGGGAAACCTCAGGGTGCGTCTCCTATTGTTTTCCTCCGATATTCACTTGGTATTCGTGGTGCGTCCCCTATTGTTTATTCCTTTTCCTTACATCGAGGGTCTTGCTCAATGATTTCCAGAAATTCCTTCCATCGAGCTTCAAAGCGAGAGAATGAGGCGGCACCCCTGGAGGTTGCGCAAGCCCGTCTCACGGTTTCAGCAAAGATTGGGTATGAGTGTTCATCCAGTTCAACAGCAGAGATAAAAGTCATCCCCCCCTCATCAAGTGGCTCATACACCAATTCGGCAACTGATTGGTCTTCCGGCAAAAACGAACCTCGAATGCACTCAACGAGATAGTCAAACTCAACCGTACTGATCGCCAATCCCTGGTCATCTGATATCAAAATCGTTCCGGCCATCTCATCACCTAATCAAGATAACTTTCTGCTGCTGTGCAGATGGAAGATTCTTAACAAGATCGCTCAGCAACTGGTTGTTACGCTCAGTCAAGAAGCGAGTATCCATAGGCACCAAATCGGCCTTCTGCAAGTGCAGATCGTGACCTGCTCCTGACTTTTCGGACCAGTTGAAACTTGAGAGGATGGCTTCCAACAGCAGAGGGGAAGTCATGCGCAAGAGCCGTTTTTCGGAAGAGCAGATGGTCAAGATCCTTCGCGAAGCCGACAAGGCGCCGGCACCTTGGGCAGTCCCTTCGTCGCTTTCAGACAATTCCACATTTGATGGAACGGGGCGTCAGCCCGAAAGAATCGCATTGGCGTGAATGATGGCCCGTGCGATCTCTTCGGTCGCTACGCGCTTGCTCATCGCCTGTTCGCGGATGATCTTGTAGGCTTCGGCGTCGGTGACGCCACGCGTGCGCATCAGTATGGCTTTCGCGTCGTTGATCTGGTTGATGCCCTGCAACTTCTGCTCCAGCCGCTGCACGCGCTTGCGGTAGCCGCGCACTTCCTGCGTGAGGCCGACGGTGAGCACCAGCGACGACAGCACGCCGGTTGATCGCAGCGGAGCGGTGAGCACGCCGGTGGCGCCCAGGCGCAGCATGGCCTCGAATATCGTCGGATTCTCGTAACCGACGATGGCGATGACGGCCGGCGGTTGTTCGAAGTTGCTGAAGTTCAGCAGCGCATGCGTTTCGTGCGACTGGATGGCGTAGTAGACGACGTCGACGTTGTCCGGCAGGTCCTGCACCGGAGGCCAGAAGGTCTGCACCTGACAGCCGATGCGCTGCAGTTGCTGGATCAGCACTTCGCCGTCGGCATCGCGCGGGTGCAGCACGACGATGCGCAGGTTGCGCAGCTGGGTCAGAAACTCGGGCGTGAGGCGCCGACCCCGGGCGGACGGGCGTTGGGGGCTATTCACAGACGGTGTCATCGATGGAGCTCATGCGCAGGCGCGTGCTCCAGTCGTCAAAGGAGTGGCTGACCAGATACGGGTCGGCGTCGACGCCGGTCGGCGTCTCGGCAAGGATGGCAAACTGGCCGTCGGCGTCGACCCGCCCGATGCGCGGATACAGGCGCGAGTGGTGGTTGTGCGGCAGGATGCGTATGCGGCCCTGCGGGGCATCGAATTCGCGGCCGAGCACGTGCGGCAGCAGGATGTGGTACTCGTCCGAGCCCGCGTCGCGGAACGAGTCGGCGAACACATGCACCTGGTTGTACGACGCCTCCCAGCTCATGTTCGGTTGCACTTGAGTGCCGAACAGCTTGCGGAACAGCGCGACACAGTTGCGGTTGCGCGGCGTGTCGATCGACTGGAAGTAGGGCCCGGCGGTGTAGTGCCCCTGCGCCACACGCAAACCCATTTCGGATATTTCTTCCTCGCTGGTGCACAGGCTGGCAATCGGCATCTTCTGCGGGTCAAGACCGGCGTCCGCGTACGCCTGATACAGCATGCGGGTGGTTTTTCCGACCACTGTCGAAAATATGAAATCCGGCTGCTTCGCCTTGATGTCTCGGATGATGGGCGTGAGCGCGCTTTCCTGCGCGTCGAGGTGAACGTAGCGCTCGCCCACCTTTGCGCCACCCTGACGGTGGTGCACGAAGTCGCTCATGATGCGGTTCGACTCGTACGGAAAGATGTAGTCGCTGCCCACCATATAGACGCGTGCGCCGAATCGGCTGGACATGAATTCGGCGAGCAGCGCGCTGTTCTGGTTCGGCGCGCCGCCGGTGTAGATGATGTTGTTCGAGTATTCGAAGCCCTCGTACATCGTCGGGCAGAACAGCAGGCGGTTCCACTGCTCGACCACCGGCAGCACCGCCTTGCGCGTGCTCGACATGTAGCAGCCGAAGATGACATTCACCTTGTCGTCCTGGACCAGCCGTATGGCGAGCGAGCGGAACAGCTGCGGATTCGAGCGCGGATCGTGGTAGACCGGAACGAGTTCCCGCCCGAGAATGCCGCCGGCATCATTGATCTCGCGGATGGCGAACAGCGTGCCGGCGAGCATCGTGTTTTCGATGCGCGACGTCACGCCCTCTCGCGAGAAGAGGACGCCGACCTTGATCGGATCGTTATTGGACAAGGGTTTCCCGCCGATTAACAAAAAAACGTGATCGATACTAACAGAGCTTGACGTCGTGAAAGTCCCTCTCTACCATAGCTCCATCACTTCGCGCCGCCAGCACTGCCGGCGCGAAGTTGGGCAAAAGGGCCTGCACGAATCTCCGGATTCGGCAGGCCCTTTTGTTTTGGTTTTCCGGTTTTGTTTGGCTTTCGTCTTTTTCGTGATTTGGCTGCTTGGCGCCAGCGCCGGTCCCTTGCGGCAGGAGTTTTCAGACATTCAATACCTGAAGGAGATGGACCGTGATATCGATACCAAAGAAAGGGACGCCGGAACGTGACCGGCTGATCCGGGAGCACCTGGCGTGCGTGCAATCCATGCATGGCGTGGCGGGCTTTTCCGTCCTCAAGTGCGCGACACCCGGCGACACGACCGACGTGACCGGCGGCGTGCATGAAGACCCGCTGCTGCGCCGCGTACTGCTGCGCATGCGTGGCGCGTCGCCCAAGGGCAAGCTCATCGTCATCTGCACGAAGATCGAGGCGGAGTGGCGCATCGGCCGCCTGTCCGGCATCCGCGGCGTGCCGCCGGTGTTCGTCGACGACACCGTCTACACCAGCGAACAGGACATCCAGCACGCCATCTTCCTGATGCGCCTGGACGAGATGGACGAAAGCGACGGCATGCCCGAGCACTACCACGACGGCTACAAGCGTCGCGACGACAACTGGCCGGTCACCTGAGCACGATCCGGCCCGTCCCGTAGCTGTTCCGGCATCGACGCCCGGACAGCGATTTCCGAATATTTCAAGCAACGCATCCGACCCCCCGGAGGGCGGCGCTCGACCTGGAGAAACCAACAATGTGTGCAATGCGACTGACCGGATACGCCGACAAATTCGGTGTGCATCCCGGCGATACGATCAAGTTCCTCGTCAATTGCGACGGACCGAAGAAGTACCGCGCGTCCATCGTGCAGATGATCAACGGTGACACCAATCCGCGCGGTCCCGGCTTCATCGAGAAGGCGGTGAAGGCGGACTGTGAAGGCGACTACGACGGCATGAAGCAGGTCGTCTATGGCGGCTCCTACGGCTTCGTGCCGGACGCGCCGCAACTCAATGTCGACAGCTTCACGCTGCAGTGCTGGATCTGGCCGACCACGCCGAAGACCGACAAGCGCTACTGGAAGCATGGCGCCCAGGGGCTTGTCACGAAGTGGTCGGGCGGCAAGGGCTACGGCCTGTTCGTCAATGCCGACGGCTGCGCCGAGTTGCGCATCAACGGTGAGACATACACCACGGGCGCGCCGCTGCGCGACCACGCCTGGCACTTCGTTGCCGCCAGCTTTGACGCGGAGAGCGGCGAGGTGGTGCTGTATCACGAGCCGCAAGTGGTGTACGCACTCGACCCCGAAATCCCGCCGGTCAAGGCGACGTTCAAGGGCAAGGTCGAACACACTGACCAGCCGCTGGTGATCGCCGGCTTCGTCGACCACCTGGAACCGGGGCCGCTGGGCCTGTCCTCGCTGCCGCAGGGTGTCATCGTCGGCGGCCACTACAACGGCAAGATCGACAGCCCGCGCCTGTGCCGCCGCGCGCTGTCGCGGTTCGAGATCGAAATGATGAAGGGCGGCGCGCAGCCGGGCCTGACCGAGCGCCGCAACGCCGGCCCGACCGGCGCGCTGTCGGAAGCCATCGTCGCCGCCTGGGATTTTTCCGACGGCATCGACACGCTGGTTGCGAAGGACGCCGGCCCATACCGGTTCGACGCGACGCTGGTCAACTGCCCGACGCGTGCGCTCACCGGCTACAACTGGGCCGGCCAGACCTTCGACTGGAAGGTCGCGCCGAAGGAATACGGCGCCATCCACTTCCACGACGATGATCTGGACAACGCGCGCTGGCAGACGAGTTTCGAATGGAAGGTACCGGCCGGCATCAAGAGCCGCTTCTACGCCGCGAAGCTCACGACACCGGAAGGCGACGAGGAATACATTCCGTTCTGGATCGTGCCGAAGATCGGCCAGGAGCAATCGAAGATCGCCGTGATGGTGCCGACGATCAGCTACATGGCCTATGCGAACGAGCACGTCGCGTGCAACGCCGGCGGCGCCGAACTGTTCGTCTATCGCGTGCCCATCATGCAGCAGCAGAACATGTTCCTCGCCGAGCACCGCGAGTACGGCGGTTCGATCTATGACACGCACACGGACGGCAGCGGAATCTGCCTGTCGTCGCGGCTGCGTCCCATCCTGAGCATCCGCCCGAAGTACGACCACTTCCTCGCGCAGGCGCCCTGGCAGTATCCGGCCGACCTGCACCTCATCTGCTGGCTGGAGCAGATGGGCTACGAGTACGACGTGTTCACCGACGAGGACGTGACCTACGACGGTCTGGCCCGGCTGGAAAACTACAACGTCATCATTACCGGCTCGCACCCCGAGCACAATTCGGGCACCCAGCTCGACGCCCTGCACAACTACACGCAGCGCGGCGGCCGCCTGATGTACATGGGTGCTGACGCCTGGTACTGGGTGCATTCCTTCCACCCGGCGTACGACGCGCTTGGTCGCGGCGTGGTCACCGAGATGCGCCGCTGCGAATCCGGCATCCGCACCTGGCGCGCGGACCCGGGTGAGTACTACCACCAGGGCACCGGCGAACTGGGCGGCATGTGGCGCTATCGCGGGCGTTACCTGCACTCGGTGGCCGGTACCGGCATGTCGTCCGAAGGCTTCGACATCTCGTCCTACTTCTCGCGCACGCCGGAAAGTCTGGATGCACGCGTGAGCTGGGCCTTCGACGGCATCAGCTACGAGGAGAACCTGGGCAACTTCGGTCTGGTCGGTGGCGGTGCCGCGGGTCTGGAACTGGACATCGTCGACACCATGCTCGGTTCGCCGCCGCACATCCTGACCGTCGCCACGTCGGCCGGGCGCCACACCGAGGCCTATCTGCTGGTGATGGAGGATTTCGGCTTCAACCAGCAGGGTCTGGACGGAACCGTGCATCCACGCGTGCGCGCCGACATCACCTTCCACGAGACGCCGAACGGCGGCGGCTGCTTCGCGTTCAGCTCCATCGCCTATTGCGGCTCGCTGCCGTGGAACAACTGCGACAACAACATTTCGCGTCTCACCAAGAACGTGCTCGACCGCTTCATGCAGGACGGCCCGCTGCCGGCCGCGCCGAAGGACGCGTTCAAGCACCGCGGTCGCGCGGACTACGAGTCGCCGGCGCTCGCGTCGTCAAGCTGATGCAAAGGCATCCGGACGGACGCCTGCGCCCGTCCGGATTTCACGAGTGGTTCCGCAAGAGGAGTCGTCAGATGGAATGCATGACTGAACGTCCCGTCCGCCCGCACGGCGGCGCGGCACTGGCAGGACGCGCGTTCGACGTGGAGGCCTTCCGCTCGCTCGATTTCGCGCGGCGCGAGGACGACGCGATCTGGACACATGAATGGGTGTGCATCGGCAGTGTGGCCGACATCCCCGGTGTCGGTGATCTGCTGCCCTTCACCGTGGGGGATCACGCAATCCACGTGCAGCGCATGCCCGGTGGTGAGCTGGCCGGGCGCTTCAACAAGGCGCAGCACGGCGGTTGCCGGGTGGTGCCGCTGCAGTGCCGGCAGGGCGCGAAGACGCCATGCTCCTTCACGTCGTGCGGCCACAGCCTGGACCGCCCGGCGATCCCCGCCGGCGAGCTCGACGTCGGCGCGCCGGCGATGTACCAGTACCTCGGGTTGCGTCCGGAGCGTCTGCTGCCGGTGCGCATCGCGACGCTGGGCCCGCTGCTGTTCGCGAATCTGGACCCCGGCGGCGAGCCCTTCGACACGACGGCATCAGCGGTGCGGCAGGCACTGCCCGCGCTTGCCGGCGAGGATTGGCGAGAGCCGCAGCAGCAATGGCACGCGTGCGATGCCAACTGGAAGCTCGCCGGCCAGCACCTGGTCGGGGCGTCACCGAGCGCGCCGCTGTCCGGCAACGACGTGCTCCTTGTCCAGACCGATGACGGCGGCACGCGCGCGCTCTGGCTTTTCCCCAATCTGGTCGTGCTGGCGACGGCGGCGAGCCTGTGCGTCGTCGTGCTGCAGGCGACCGCACTGACACGAACGCTGTGCCGGGTGGTGACGTTCGCACGCGGCGACCGCGCACCCGCGCCATGGGATGTCTTGCTCGCAGCGCGGCTGGGCGCCGCCGCCCGCGCGCAGGCGGCGATCGAAGGTGGTGGCATACGTGGTCGCGGCAGCGACCCCGCGCAGCATCTCGACCCCGGCGGGCGCTGGCTGGAAGCGCAGGTACTGGCACGCATGGCGGCGCACGACGCCGCCTCACCGATGGACCGACAGGGGGAGCCCCGCACATGAATGCATTGATGGAAACCCGCAGCACCGGGTCGCTCGACGACGCGGTGGCCGCGTATCACGGTGGCGACATGGCGATGGCCGTCCGCCTGTTCGAGCAACTGGCCGAGGCTGGAGACATCGAGGCGCAGGCCTGGACCGGTGCGCTGCATGCAAATGGAGAAGGCGTGCCGGCCGACCTTGCGCTCGCCTTTCGCTGGTATCTGCGCGCGGCCGAGGGCGGTCACGTGCCGGCGCAGACCAATGTCGGCGCGATGCTGATGATGGGTTCGGGCGTGCCGGTCGATCCGGCACAGGGACTGCGCTGGCTGCGTGCCGCGGCGCAGGCCGGAGACGCGATGGCGCAGAGCAATCTCGCCACTGTGTACTTCAAGGGGCAGGGCGTTCCGCAGGACGAGGCCGAGGCATTCAAGTGGTACCGGCAGGCAGCCGGGCAGGGGCATTTCCCCTCACAGGCGCGGCTGGGTTTCATGTACGCAAACGGGCTTGGCGTGGGCAAGGACCGCGCGCAGGCCTTTGCCTGGCTGTCGCTCGCCGCGCAGCATGGCGTCGGCAGCGCGCTCAACGCGCTCGAAGGCATGATCGGCCAGATGTCGGCCGAGGAGAAGCAGACCGGCGCCGCGCTGTTCGACCAGTGGCGCAACCGTACGGCGGCGGTGTCGTCGCCGGCGCGGCTGATTCCGGTTCCGGGGTGAGCGCGATGAGCTACAGCGTGCAGCAGATCAAGTTCGAGTGCCTCAGCTACATCAAGGAGTTCGGCGCGCGCATGGACGACTGGGCGATCGGCATGGCGGACGATCCGGAACACGCGCTGTTCGGCCTGTGCGGCATCGACCCCGAGCGCGACATCTGGATATGGAAGCCGGCGCTGTCGGTCAACGCGGCGCGAACCGTCGTGGACTTCATGACCCAGCGCTATCGCCTGCACGCGGCCGCGTCCTCGAGTGCGCCGCCGTGCGGGCGCTGCGTCTTCATGTACCGGCGGCGGATGGCGGCTCCCGGCACCAGCGGCTGAGCGCATGGATGCAGCCCGGCCCGTGCCGGCATCGGCCGCTTCGTGCGCCGGTGCCGGCCTTTGCGCGCCCGTGAAATGCCTTCATCATCAATGTCTTCCGTGCACGTCGTCCGTGCGCGGATGTGGACGAAATTCCTGAAAAAAACCGCTCGCCGGTGCTTGACGCGTCACATCGGCCTGCCTATCATCGATTCAACTTCACGCGCCGCCAGCATTGCCGGTGCGTGACAAGGCAAAAGGGCCTGCCCTGGATCTCCGATCCGGGCAGGCCCTTTTTTTTCGCCTGACCGACATGTATTTCCGCGCCGGCAACGACGGTGGTGCGAGCACAAGCAGTTTTGTTCCATGTGTTTTTTCACTCTCCATCGAGGCTCAACATGAAAAATCAATTCAGGCGTGAATTCGTCAAAGGTCTGGCGCTGGCATCCGTCGCTGCGCCCTGGATGGTGCGCACGGCGCTCGCTGCAGAAACGGTGAAGGTCGGCATCCTGCATTCGTTGACCGGCACCATCGCGCTGGCCGAAGCATCGGTCGTCGACGCCGAGAAGCTTGCCATCGACGAAATCAACGCGTCCGGCGGCGTGCTCGGTCGAATGATCGTGCCGGTGGTCGAGGACGGCGCGAGCGACTGGCCGACGTTCGCCGAGAAGGCGCGCAAGCTGCTCGACCGCGACAAGGTGTCCGCCGTGTTCGGCTGCTACACATCGGCCTCGCGCAAGGCGGTGCTGCCGGTGTTCGAACAGATGAAGGGCCTGCTGTACTACCCGACCTACTACGAAGGCCAGGAGCAGTCGCCGAACATCCTCTACACGGCGCACGAGGCGACGCAGCAGTGCATCCAGGCGTGCAACTGGCTGCTGGCGAACCGCGGCAAGAGTGTCTATCTGGTCGGCTCGGACTACATCTGGCCGCGCGTCACCAACAAGATCGCGCGCCCGACCATCGTCAAGGGCGGTGGCAAGGTCGTCGGCGAGGAGTACATGCCGCTGGGCAGCACGTCCTTCGGTTCGCTGATCAACAAGATCAAGGTGACCAAGCCCGACATCATCCTCAGCACCGTCGTCGGTGGCTCCAACGTGGCCTTCTACAAGCAGCTCAAGGCGGCCGGTGTGAACTTCAAAAAAACCACTGTGATGGCGTTTGCGGTGACGGAGGAAGAGGTGTCGGGCATCGGCAACGAGAACGTCGAGGACGTGCTGACCTGCATGAGCTACTTCCAGAGCCTCGATAACCCAGCGAACAAGAAGTTCGTCGCGGCCTTCAAGGCGAAGTACGGCGACAAGCGCGTCACCGGTGACACGCTGGCCAGCGCCTACACCGCCGTCCATCTGTGGAAGGCGGCGGTCGAGAAGGCGAAGAGCTTCGATGTCGAGAAGGTGGTCGCCGCGTCGGCCGGGCTCGAATTCGAAGGGCCGGAAGGCAAGGTGAAATTCCACGAGAAGAACCATCACCTGTGGAAGCAGGCCCGTATCGGCGCATTCGGCGCCGACGGCCAGGTGAAGATCCTGTACGAGTCGCCGCTGATCGAGCCCAACCCGTATCCGACGCTGTAAGGCCGCGGGCACGCCTTCGTGCATCGGTGCGAAGGCGTGCAACGGCAGTGAACACTCCGACAACTGGACCTATGGCCTGAACCCATGCTCAGACTGACAGACATCGTCGGCAATGCCGCCGACCCCGATATCGCGGACCGGCTGCACGACATCGACCATGACGGCGGCGTCGAGCGCGTGCGCCTGTCGCGCAGCGACCTCGCGCGCCGCCGCCAGCGCCTGGTGACCGATCGCGGCACCGAGTTCGCGTTGTTGCTGGACCGCTCCGCATCGCTGGAAAACGGCTCGGTGCTGCTGCTCGAAGCGGGGCGCGCCGTGCTCGTCGTGCTTGAACAACCGCAGTGGCTGGTGCTTCGAGCGGCGCATGTGGCGGGCGCGCTGGAGATCGGTTACTTCGCCGGCAACATGCACTGGAAGGTGCGCTTCGAGAACGACTGCATCTGGATCGCTCAGGAAGGACCGCGCGACACCTACCTGAAACGCGTCGCGCATCTGCTGGCGCGCGGCGACGCGGTGGTTCTGGACACCTCCGACGCGCTGGCCGGCGGCGTGCGCCACCTCCATGTACCTCATGCGCACTGACATGAACGCGCCGCAGATTCCCTTTCATATGCCCGCACCTTCCGGCGACGGCGGTGGCGACGCGTCGGCCATGCTGAACATGCTGCAATTCGCCGACAGCTTCTTCCCGAGCGGCGCGACGTCATTCTCGTGGGGACTGGAGTCGCTGAAGCTCGACGGCAAGGTCGCTGGCGCCGAACAGGTTTTCGAACTGCTGAGCAGCCATGTCGAACAGCGCTGGGCCGGCTTTGACCGGCCGCTGATGCAGGCCGCGCGCGACGCGTGGTCACAGCGCGGTGCCGCCGCGTTGGGCGAGGCGATGGAACTCGACCGCCTGTGCGAAGCGATGAACCTTGCGCGCGGCTGGCGCGACGCGAGCCGCCGGCTCGGTTTCACGCAGTTGCGTGTGCATGCCGACCTCGGCCTGGGCATCGCGCAGGTGTACCTCGACCAGGTGCGCGCAAGCGGGCTGCCCGGCCACCTGCCGGTGGTGCAGGGCTTGCTGTGGGGCGCCTACGGCCTGTCGCCGGCGGGTTGCGACGCGATGGTGGCCAGCGGCCTGTGCACGACGGTGGTCGGCGCGGCGTTGCGCATGGGCCTGATCGGCCACACCGACGGCCAGCGCCTGATCGCGCGTGCGCGCCCGCTCATTGCGCGCGTCATCGCGAGCCCGGTGCCGTCGCTCGACGAGCTGTGGACCGGCGCGCCCGCGCTCGATGTCGCGGCCATGCGGCACGAGCCGCGCCGCGCGCGACTGTTCGCCAACTGACATGTACACCGTGAACGGAGAATCCCCATGCTGCTGACGCCCACCGAACTGGAGCGCCTCACGCTGTTCAATGCCGCGGAACTTGCGCGCCGCCGGCGCGCGCGCGGCCTGCAGCTGAACTGCCCGGAGGCGATCGCCATCATCGCCGACGAGATACTCGAAGGCGCGCGCGACGGTCGCACCGTTGCCGAGCTGATCGGCTTCGGCTCGCAGATACTGAACAGCGACGACGTGCTTCCCGGCGTTCCCGCGCTGATGCCGATGATCCAGGTGGAAGCCGGTTTTCCGGACGGTACCAAACTGGTGACGGTGCATGACCCGATCCGCCCCGGGCCGTGCGCGCAGGCGCAGGCACCGGCCGGCCCGCAACGCACGCCGGGCGAAATCATCGCCGCCGACGGTGACATCGAACTGAATGCCGGGCGCCGGCGCGCCACGCTGCGCGCGCTCAACACCGGTGACCGGCCGATACAGGTGGGCAGCCATTTCCACTTCTTCGAGGTGAATCGCGCGCTGGAATTCGACCGCGCGCTGGCCTGGGGCATGCATCTGGACATCGCGGCCGGCACCGCCGTGCGCTTCGAGCCGGGTGAGGACAAGGAAGTGACGCTGGTGGCATTCGGCGGTACCGGCGAGGTGTTCGGACTGAACCGCCTGGCCGACGGACAGACGGCGGACGGCAGCGGGCTTGCCGACGCGCTGGAGCGTGCGCGCCGTGCCGGCTTCCGGGGCGCCTGAACAATGAGCACGCAGACACGGGAGACGATGACATGGCACGGCTGACCCGCCGCGATTACGCGGCAATGTACGGACCGACCACGGGTGACATGGTGCGCCTGGGCGACACGTCGCTGCTGGCCGAAATCGAGCATGACCACACCACGCCGGGTGACGAGTGCCTGCACGGCGGCGGCAAGACGCTGCGCGACGGTCTGGGCATGATGGCCGGACTCACGTCGGCGCAGGGCGCGCTCGACATGCTGATCAGCAACGTCGTCGTCATCGACGCGGTCGTCGGCATCGTCAAGGGCGACATCGGCATCAAGGACGGACGCATCGTCGCCATCGGCAAGGCCGGCAATCCGCACGTGATGGACGGCGTGCATCCGCAGCTGCTGGTGGGCAACGCAACCACCGTGCGCGACGGCGAGGGGCTGATCGCCACGGCCGGCGGGCTGGACGTGCATGTGCATTTCGACTCCGCCCAGCTGGTGGAACATGCGCTGGCGTCCGGCATCACGACGATGTTCGGCGGCTCGCTCGGGCCGATCACCGTCGGCATCGACTGCGGCGGCGCCTGGAACGTCGCGCGCATGCTGCAGGCGTCGGAACAGTGGCCGATGAACTTCGGCTTCCTCGGGCGCGGCAATTCGTCCCGCCCGGAATCACTGGTCGAACAGATGAAGGCCGGCTGCATCGGCCTGAAGATCCACGAGGACTGGGGCGCGACGCCGGCGACGATAGACACCTGCCTGACGGTCGCCGACGAGATGGACTTCCAGGTGCAGCTGCATACCGACACGCTGAACGAATCCGGCTTCCTCGAAGACACCCTCGCCGCGACGAAGGGCCGCACCATCCACATGTATCACACCGAAGGTGCCGGCGGCGGACATGCGCCGGACGTGATCTGCGTGGCCGGGTTGCAGCACTGCCTGCCGTCGTCGACCAATCCGACGAACCCGTACACGGTGAATACCTTCGACGAGCACCTGGACATGATCATGGTGTGCCACCACCTGAATCCGGCGGTGCCGGAGGACGTGGCGTTCGCCGAAAGCCGCATCCGCGCGCAGACCATCGCGGCCGAGGACGTGCTGCACGACATGGGCGCGATTTCGATGCTGGGCTCCGACAGCCAGGGCATGGGGCGCATCAACGAAGTGATCTGCCGCACCTGGCAGCTGGCCAGCAAGATGAAGGACCAGTTCGGCCGCCTGCCGGAAGAGCGCACGCGCAGCGCCGACAACGAACGCATCCTGCGCTACATCGCGAAGTACACGATCAACGCCGCGCGCTCCTTCGGCGTCGACCACCACGTCGGTTCGCTGGAGCCGGGCAAGATGGCGGACGTCGTACTGTGGCGGCCGGCCTTCTTCGGCATCAAGCCGGAAATCGTCGTCAAGGGCGGTTTCATCGCCTATGGCGCGATGGGCGATTCGGCAGCGTCGCTGATGACCTGCGAGCCGCTCATCATGCGGCCGCAGTGGGGCGCCTTCGGCCGCGCGCCGCAGGGGCTGTCGGCCAACTTCGTCTGCGCCGCGTCGCTCGACGGCGATCTTGCCGGGCGGCTCGACCTGCGCAAGCCGCTGCTGGCGGCACGCGGCACGCGCACGCTGCGCAAGTCCGACATGGTGCGCAACGCCGCCTGCCCGAACATTTCCGTCAACCCGCAGACGTTCGAAGTCAGCGTGGATGGGCGTGTGATCGGCTGCGAACCGGCGGATCGCGTGCCGTTGAACCGTCTCTACATGATGAGGTGATGCGATGACCGCACAAATGGATGCGCGCGCTGCACCGCGCGGCGCGGCGCGCGTCGGCATCGGCGGCCCGGTCGGCTCGGGCAAGACCGCGCTGCTCGAACAGCTCATTCCGCGCTTCATTGCGCGCGGCACCGACATCGCCGTCATCACCAACGATCTGGTGACCGACGAGGACGCGGAGCGCGTGCGCCGCACCGGGCTCATCGCGCCCGAGCGCGTGCTGGCCGTCGAAACCGGCGCCTGTCCGCACACCGCGATACGCGAGGACCCGACGCTCAACCTCGCCGCCGCCGACGAACTGGACCGCCGCTACCCGGGGCTGGAGCTCATTCTGGTGGAGAGCGGTGGCGACAATCTGGCGTCGTCTTTCTCGCTCGATCTGGTCGACTACTGGCTGTTCGTCATCGACGTGGCCGGTGGCGACGACATTCCGCGCAAGCGCGGTCTGGGCGTGGTGCAGTGCGACCTGCTGGTCATCAACAAGACGGATCTCGCGCCGCATGTGCGCGTTGACCTTGCCCGCATGGTGCGTGAAGCGGACGAGGTGCGCGCCGGGCGCGCGACCCTGCTGACCAATTGCGCGAGCGGTGACGGCGTGGATGCCGTCGTGGAACGGATTGCGCGGGAGGTGCTGTTTGACCACTGAGGCCGACCTCGCCGAGCGGCCACCCGGGACGGTGCCGGCACCCGAGGTGCCGGACTCGCGCGCGGCGCGGCCGTGCTTCGAGCTTGCGTTCCGGCGCGACGGCAGCGGTCGCAGCTTCGTCGGTGCGCAGTACGTGCGCTATCCGGTGCACGTCGGCCGCGGCCTGCATACGGATGGCGCGGCGCCGGACATGTGCGTGGTCTATCTGCAGTCTGTGTCGGGCGGCCTGTTCGAGCACGATCAGGTCGACGGACGGATCGAGGTTGCGGCGGGCGCCGCCGCCCACGTGGCGACGCCGGCCTCCACCGTCGTGCATGCGATGAGCGGCGGCAGCGCCGGGCAGACGGCCGCGCTGATCGCCGCGCCGGGTGCGCTGCTCGAATACATGCCGGCGCCGGTCATCCTGTTTCCGGGCAGCCACCTGCGCAGCCGCACCACGGTGAGCCTGGCGCCGGATGCGCTGGTGCTGGTCGCGGAAACCTTTCTCGCACACGACCATGCAGGCGGCGGCGACGGCTTTGCGCGATTCGAGTCGGCGGTGGACGTGTCGGACGAGGCGGGCACTTTGCTTGCGCGCGAGCGCATGCGCATCGACGGTGATGCCTGGCGCGCCGCAACGGTTGCGGTGGCGGCGGGCATGCGGGTGCACGGCAGCCTGTGGGTGCTGCGGCGCGGTGCCGGAGACGTGCTGCATGCGGCGCTACTCGACGCAGCGGCCGCCGCGGAGGCGGACGGCGCCTACGCGGGTGCGTCGCGGCTGCCGGGGGACGCGGGCGTCGTGTTTCGCGTGCTCGGGCCCGACGCGGTCAGCGTCGAGCGCGCGCAGCATCGAGCGTGGTCAGCCGTGCGGACTGTTCATGCCGGCAGGGCGCCGGCGCTGCGACGACGCTGAGCGGCGTCGCGGCACATCGATCCCGATGGCGGGGCGCAGTGGATGACGGATGGGTCAGCCGCTCGCGCCTCGTCTTCGGGACCCCTTGCGGCCCGCCGACGGCGTCGCCGCTACAGCCGGAAGTTGAGTTCCTCGCCGCCGTCCGGATTGCTGCCGGTGATGGTGGCGGTGCGGAAGTTCAGGTCGACGAACAGGTGGCACGTGTGGTCGCCGTTGCGCCAGCCCATCGACACGCTGGAGTCGTTGGAGTAGTGCAGTTCGAATTGGCCGTCGAAGGCCGGGTGGGTGGAGCGCAGCTTGAGAAGTGTGAGCTGGCGCCGCGCCACTTCCGTTTCGAGCGCGGCGACCGCTTCGTCCATCGAATAGAAGTGGCGGTTGATGTCGCGCGCTTCGCCGGTCGCCTCCATCAGTTCCGTGTCGTTGTCGCCGGCCAGCAGGCCGACGTAATAGACCTGCGGAATGCCGGGCGTGAACAGCTGGATGGCGCGCGCCGTGATGTAGGCGTCGTCGTTGCGCTGCAGCGCGTCGTAGAAGGTGCAGGTGAGCTGGTAGATGGCGCCGACGCTGTGCACATTGGCGGCGGAGCGGCGCAGGATCGGGTCGGCGCTGCGCTCGGACACGTTCTTGATGAGCGCCTCGATGTGGTAGCGCGGCAGGATGTCCTCGACGTCCGGGATACAGATGCCGTCATGCGTGTCGAGTACGGTCACCTGATTGTGCGGGCACATGCGCAGCCAGGCTTTCAGGTAGTGGCTGTTGGCGTCGAGCAGCGAATACAGCAACAGCGGCGGCAGCGCGAAGGCGTAGCTCCACATGCCGCGCCGGGCGATCGCGTACTGGTAGCTCGGGTGGTCGTGCACCTCGGGCAGGATTTCGACGCCGTTGTCGGCCGCCATCACTCGGAAGCGTTCCAGCAGCTGCCAGACGTCCGGCTCCACGAGGAAACAGCTGGTGCCGATCTTCTTCGTCGTGTAGCCGAAGGCGTCCAGGCGCAGCATGCCGACGCCGCGCTCGGCGAGGAAGCGGATGGTGCCGGCCATCATGTCGAAGGCCGCGTTGCCGCTGTAGTCGAGGTCGATCTGGCGTTCGCTGAAGGTGCACCACACGCGTCCTTCGCTGCCGTCGCCGAAAGTGACGGTGCGGAACGGCTCCTTCTCCTTGCGGATGTGTATCTTCGCCAGATCGTCCTGGCTGATGTCGCCCATCGCATCGACGTCGACGAACAGCGGCGCGTACTGCGACGCGTCACCCTTTTCCACGAAGTCGACGAACTCGCGGGATTCGTCCGAAATGTGGTTGAGCACGAGGTCGAGGCAGATGTCGTGATGTTTCGCGATGCGTTCGACGTCTGCCCAGCTGCCGAAGGTCGGCTCGATCTCCCTGTGCGTCAGCGGCGAGAAGCCGCCGTCGTCGTTCGACGGAAACGGGGGCAGCAGATGCAGCCCGCCGATGGCGTCCCCCAGGTGTCCTTCCATGAAATCCGCGAGGTCGCGCAGCGTGCTGCCGATGCGGTTCGGATAGGCGATGAGCTGGACCTTGTTGTTGAGCGGCATTCGGTGTCCTCCGGACGTGGTCTGTCTCTTGAGGGACGTCCGCAGACGCCTCGGGTTCCCGCGTCCAAGATACGGAAGACGCCGTTGCGGGGCAAGCGCGTGGCCGCCCGCGCGCCGGTTCAGCGCGACGCTGCGGGGAGGATGCGCAGGCTGTCCATGAGCCGGGTCGCCTCTGCGGCGCCGCGGTCGTAGTAGTGGCCGCGCGGTGCCGCGAACATCATGAGGTAGAGGCGCCGGTCGACGATGGCACCCGTGGCAATGCCGCTGCGTTCGACCTCCTCGCTGCGCGCGATGTAGTGGAATCCGAAGCGGAAGCCTTCCGCACCGGACACCTCGGCGGGCTCCAGCGTCAGCAGTTCGAAACGCCCGCCGTTGCCGGCCAGCATCGTTTCTGTCAGCGCCACGACATCCTCGGCGCTCATCGACGCGCGAAAGGCCGGCGGCTTGCGGTCTCGCGGTGCGAGGTCGTCCAGCGGATCGCCGTCGGCCACGCCGGCGAAATAGGTGAGCGTGTCGAGAGCAACGCCGTGCTGCGTCCAGACTTCACGATGGGAGCCGCCGTTCGGCGTGAACCGGTTCCACGCTTCGCCGGCGTCCACTTCCATTGATTTGCGTACGACAACCGCTGCCGGGTCAACGCGGGTGAACACCGAGCCGCAGCCGGTGAGGGAAAGGGCGATTGCAAGGGCGACGGCGAGGAGAAGAGGTCTTTTTCCGGTCATGGCGTTTCGATATAGCGGCGGATCATGGGCGCGTCCGGCGCCTCGGGTTTCAGGTTCAGGTAGTGCGCGTAGGCGTCTCGTGCGCCGTCCGTGTCGCCCCGGCTGCGCAGCAGCTGACCGCGCAAGCGCTGAGCTTCGGGCGGTCGTCCGGGCTTGCCGTCCGCTTCGTCCAGCGCGGCAAGCGCGAGCCCGGCGTCATCCGGCTTGCCGCGCGCCCGGAGTGCTTCGGCGCGCGCATAGAGCAGCAAGCCGTCGCGTCCGTTCTGTGCGAGCAACTGGTCGAACAGGCGCAGCGAGCTGTCGGGCACGCGCCGGCGCAGTTCGTCGCGGACCATCAGCAGCCGTACCGGCTCGATGTGCGCACGGTAGCGCTCCGCATGGGTGGCGCCGGATGCGCCGTCACCGGTCAGCGCACGGGCGGCCGCTTCCAGTGTTTCGCGACGTTCGTCCGGCGCCGGATGGGTGGCGAACAGGACGGCGCCGCCACCGTTCTCGCCCTTGTCCTCTTCGATGAGCTGCGCCCACACGCGGGATGCTTCCATCGGGTCATAGCCCGCGCGATGCATCAGCTCGAGACCGATGACATCGGCTTCGCGTTCGTTGTCGCGCGAAAACGCGAACGTGCTGGCGAGGATGCCCAACTGAGCGACCTGACCGATGCTGCCGGCGCCGGCGGCGCCGAGCGCGATGCCGAGGAACTGGGCGAATCCGGATTTGGAACGCGCGTCACGCATTCTCGCGACGCTGTGGCGTTGCAGGTAGTGGCCTATCTCGTGTCCGAGCACGGCAGCCAGTTGCGCCTCGTTGGCCGCGCGCAACAGCAGGCCGCTCCAGACCTGCATCATGCCGTTGGGCGCCATGCTGGCGTTGAAGTAGGGGGTGCGCACGAGGTAGACGCGCATGTCCGGACAGTGGTCCGCTGCGAGCCGGCACGCGATGCCGGACACATACTGGTGCAGCGCGCTGTCGTCGAGCAGGAAACGCGAGCGCTTGAGCTTGTCTTCCTCGCGGTCCATGAGCGCCCACAGTCCGCCTTCATCGCTGGCGATGTCGGGCTGTTCGAAGCGCCCGGGCAGCGCGAATTCGCTGCGCGCCGCCTGCGGTACCAGGCCCAGCAACCCGGCTGCGCCACAGCCGCACAGCAGGTGACGACGGCGCATCATCAGCGCGGGAAATTCTGGAGCAGCGCGTTGATCGACTCTTCGGCGGGTTCGGCTTCGCGCAGGTCACCGGCGCCGCGTATCAGCCGGTTGAACCACACGATCCGGCCGCTGCGCAGATCGGCCAGCGACGCGTAGCCGACCTGGAACCCGCCGGGCAGTCCGACGCCCAGCATTGCGGCAAGAATGATGGCTGCCTTGCGTTCGGCGGTGGCGTAGCTGTCGCGCACGTAGATGAACAGCGCGTAGTCGGCGCCGCTTTGTTCGCGCAGCCAGGTGGTGTCGGCGCCGATGTTCCAGTCGAGCGACGCGCCTTTTGTGGGCAACGTGTAGAGGTCGAGATAGTGGTGCAGCGCGATGGCGCCGGCGACGGCGCCGTGCAGGTGATTGAGCGCAATGCTCCGCGGCTCGGTGGCGCCGTCCTCCGCCAGTGTCTGGCCGAGGCCGGATTCGCGTTTCTGCAGCGACGCGCGCATGTGGCCCAGCGCCTGCGACGTCCATTGCGCCTGCGGTTCGGGCATGCCGCCCGCGCCGAGCGTGAACAGTTCGACGTCGAGCGGCATCAGCACGATGCGCGCGTCGTCGGGCAGACGATCGAACGACGGCGCCTTCACGGCCTGGGCATGTGTCATCTGGGCCAGCAGTGCGGCGGCCAGCAGGAAAAGGAGACGGGTCATCGGGGCAGGCTTGTGCGCAATGGAAGCCGGGATTCTAGAAGACGGCAGGGCGGTCCGGCATGCAACGGGTGACGGATTGCAGGGCGGCGTGCGATGTGCTTGCGCCGGCGGACCGGCTTCACGGGGCGCCGCGGCCGGACCGGTATAATGCCGGCCTGCATCGGGTCGTGCCCGTCCGGGTGCGCGAAGGGAATCCATGTCCGAAGTCACATTACTGCCGAACGTCGCGGCCGAGCCGTCCAATACCTTCCTGAAGTTCCGCAAGCGGCTTGAGCGGGGCGTCGGGCAGGCGATCGCCGACTATTCCATGATCGAGGACGGCGACGTCATCATGGTGTGCATGTCCGGCGGCAAGGACTCCTACACGATGCTGGACGTGCTGCGCAGCCTGCGCGAGCGCGCGCCGGTCGATTTCCGCCTGGTCGCGTTCAATCTCGACCAGAAGCAGCCCGGTTTCCCGGACCACATCCTGCCGGAGTACTTCCGCTCCATCGGCGTGGAGTACCGCATCGAGACCGAAGACACCTATTCGATCGTCAAGGACAAGATTCCGGAAGGCAAGACGACGTGCGGACTGTGCTCGCGGCTGCGCCGCGGCATCATCTACCGCGTGGCGTCCGAGATGGGGGCGACGAAGATCGCGCTCGGTCACCATCGTGACGATCTGCTGGAGACGCTGTTCCTCAACATGTTCTTCGGCGGCAAGATCAAATCCATGCCGCCCAAGCTGGTCAGCGACGACGGCCGGCATGTCGTCATCCGGCCGCTCGCCTACTGCAGCGAGCGCGACATCGAACGCTTCGCGCGCGTCATGGCGTATCCCATCATCCCGTGCAATCTGTGCGGCTCGCAGGAGAACGCACAGCGCAAGCAGGTGAAGGCCATGCTGCAGGAGTGGGCGCGGCTGTATCCGGGGCGCATCGAATCCATGGCCACGTCGCTGCGCAACGTCGTGCCGTCGCATCTGGCGGATGGCAGACTGTTCGACTTCGCCGGTCTGCGCCAGGGCAGCGTCGTCGACGAAGGCGACACCGTTTTCGACCCGCCGGAACTGCCGACGCGCAACTGGGTCAGTGACGACGCGATGGGCGCCATCCCGGTCGTCCAGAGCGATCGCGCGACGGGCGGCGGCTGTGCTTGAGCGCTGGATGCGTCGTCCGCTGCGCGCCGTACGGAATCCTGACATGAAAATTCTTGTGTGCTGCATGGGCAACATCTGTCGTTCCCCGACCGCCGAAGGCGTGCTGCGTGCCCGCGTCGAGGCGGCCGGGCTGGCTCACCGGATCGACATCGAATCGGCCGGCACCCATGCCCATCATGTGGGCAGCAAGGCCGATCCGCGTGCCATGGCCGCAGCGCATGCGCGCGGCGTCGATCTGTCGGGCATCCGAGCACGCCGGGTCGGCGTCGAGGACTTCATCCGCTTTGACCGCATCTATGCGATGGATCGCGACAACCTGCGCAATCTCGAACGCAAGTGTCCGGAAGACCTGCAATACAAGCTCGCGCTCTTCATGCAGCACGCCGAGCGTCACGCCGAAGACGAGGTGCCCGACCCCTATTACGGCGGACCGGCCGGATTCGAGCGCGTGCTCGATCTGATCGAGGATGCGTCCGACGGGCTGGTGCGCGAATTGCAGCAGCGGTTCGCCGCCGGATCCTGAGCGGCGGCGTCCCTGCGGTTTTGCGCCGCTTGCTTCGCTGATTGCCGCGCCCGCGGAAAGTCGCGAGAAAACCCTGCTCCAAATGAAACGGGCCCGACATCGCCGGGCCCGTTGATGCCGCGCGGTGCGCGGCCCTTTCACTCAGCGACGGTCAGTCGTCGCGTGTTTCCACCTGCTTCATCGGCTCATTGCTGACAACAGGTGCCGGACGGCGACGGCGGCCAAGCTGCACCGGCTCTTCGACGAGCGGCGCGCTGGCACCCTGACCGGCCTGCGTCTCCACCATCACCAGACCGCTGTCGGCCAGCGTGCTCTGCAGGTCGATGGCGGCCGGTTCAGCTGCCATTGGTTCCGGTGTGGCAGGCGCCGCTGCAACCGGCGCCGAACCGAAGCTCTCCATCGCACGCACGAGCGTGGATTCGTTGCTTGATGCCAGCGGCTCGGCAACCGGCGCCGGCTCGACCGGCATGGGTGCCGGTGTGTCGAGCTGCGCGTCGACCGGGGGACGGTCGTTCAGCGCAACGGCCGGCGAGTCACTCAGCAGTACGGCGGGTGCGTCTTCGATGACGACGGCCGGCGTGTCTTCGATGACGACCGGCGGCGTGGCGACCGATGCAAGCAATGCCGGTACCGGCTGTTCTTCGGTGTCGGCGACCGGAGCCGGTTCGACGGCCGGGGCCGCGCTGGCGGCCACTTCCATCGGAACAGGTTCGTTCGCCGGTGCGGCCGGCGTGAGCTCTTCCGCCTGAACAGGCATGACGACGTCCACCGGTGCGTCCGGCGCCGTCGGCTCGGCGGCGAGTTCAAACGCAGTCTGAACGACGGGTCGTTCCACAGACGTTTCGTTTGCGGCTGCGCTGACGACGGCGAGATCGCCCTCGACGGCCGTGACATCCGCAACCGCGGTGCCTTCAGCGCCTTCCGGACGGCGTTCGCCACGTTCGCGGCGACCGCCGCGGCGGCGGCGGCTGCGCGGTGCAGCGCCTTCGGTGCCCTCTGCCGGCGGTGTATTTTCGGGCTGCGTCGATGCGCTGTTCAGCGGCAGATCAACCTGTTGCTGTTCACGGACGTCGTTGGCGGCGCGTTCACGCTGGGCACGGGGTTCACGCGGCTCGCGCGGTTCCCTCGGCTGACGTTCGCGCGCAACGGGATTGCCTTCGGCATCCGTGGCACGCGGTTCGCGCGCCTTGCGGCTACTCTCGGCACGACCTTCACCCTTGGCCTGCACTTCACGCACTTCACGCGGTTCACGCGCTTCGCGTGGCTCACGACCTTCGCGACCTTCGCGACCTTCACGACCTTCGCGACCTTCGCGACCTTCGCGACCTTCGCGACCTTCGCGACGATTGCGGCTGCGACCACGCTCGCCCGATTCACTCCGCGATCCGCGTTCGCGCGACGTGGCCGGCTTGCTTTCCGGCGAGGGGGCCGCTGCGGGCGGTGCGACCGGTTCCGGGCCACGGAACCAGGCAGCGATGCGCTGGAACAGGCCGGCTGCGGGTGCGGCGACCTGGGCGGCGACCGGTGCGGCGGGCGCCGGTTCGGTGGCGGCCGGAGCGGGCTGGTCTGGCGTGATGTGCTTGATGGCCGCTTCCTGACGCTTGGGCTTGCCGTCGGCAGCGGTTGACGGAGATTCGTAGCTTTCCGTCGCCGTGCTCGCCACCATCTGGTAGGACGGCGTCACCGTGCCTTCGAGATTCAGCTGGTCGTGGCGCAGGCGCACGATTTCGTGTGCCGGCGTCTCGAGATCCTTGTTCGGGATCAGGATGAGATTGACCTTGTGGCGCAGTTCGATCGCGTTGATGTCGGCGCGCTTCTCGTTGAGCAGGAAGGTGGCGACATCGACCGGAACCTGCGTGTGCACGGCGCCGGTGTTCTCCTTCATCGCTTCCTCTTCGAGGATGCGCAGGATGTGCAGCGCGGCCGATTCGGTGGAGCGGGTGTGTCCGGTGCCATTGCAGCGCGGGCACGGGATGTAGCTGGTTTCGGCCAGCGCCGGGCGCAGCCGCTGGCGGGACAGTTCGAGCAGGCCGAAACGACTGATCTTGCCCGTCTGCACGCGCGCGCGGTCGTGGTGCAGCGCGTCGCGCAGGCGGGTTTCCACCTCGCGTTGGGCGCGCGGGTTTTCCATGTCGATGAAGTCGATGACGATCAGGCCGCCGAGGTCGCGCAGACGCAGCTGGCGGGCGATTTCGTCGGCTGCTTCACAGTTCGTGCGCAGCGCGGTTTCTTCGATGTCGCTGCCCTTCGTGGATCGGCCGGAATTGACGTCGACCGACACCAGCGCTTCGGTGTGATCGATGACGATGGCGCCGCCGGACGGCAGGGTGACCTGGCGCGAGTAGGCGGATTCGATCTGGTGCTCGATCTGGAAGCGGGAAAACAGCGGCACGTCGTCGCGGTAGCGCTTCACGCGCGACACGTTGCCCGGCATCACGTGTTCCATGAAGGTGTAGGCCTGGTCGAACACTTCGTCCGTGTCGATCAGGATTTCACCGATGTCCGGCTGGAAGTAGTCGCGGATCGCGCGGATCACGAGACTGCCTTCCTGATAGATCAGGAAGGCGCCGGTCTGCGACTGCGCAGCACCCGAAATGGCGCTCCACAGCTGCAGCAGGTAGTTCAGATCCCACTGGAGTTCTTCCGCGTTGCGGCCGATGCCGGCCGTGCGGGCGATCAGGCTCATGCCCGCGGGCACTTCGAGCTGGTCCATCGTTTCGCGCAGTTCGGCGCGGTCGTCACCTTCGACGCGGCGCGACACGCCGCCGCCGCGCGGGTTGTTCGGCATCAGCACCAGATAGCGGCCGGCCAGCGAAATGAAGGTGGTGAGTGCGGCGCCCTTGTTGCCGCGTTCGTCCTTGTCGATCTGGACGATGAGTTCCTGGCCGACGCTGAGCGCGTCCTGGATGCGGGCGCGGCCCGGCTCAAGATCGGGTTTGAAATAGGACTTGGAAACTTCCTTGAACGGCAGGAAGCCGTGGCGGTCAGCGCCGTAATCCACGAAACACGCTTCGAGACTGGGCTCGATGCGCGTAATGACGGCCTTGTAGATATTGCTTTTGCGCTGTTCCTTGCTGGCGGATTCAATGTCGAGGTCTACAAGCTTCTGACCATCGACAATCGCGACGCGCAGTTCCTCTGCCTGCGTCGCATTGAAGAGCATTCGTTTCATCAACTTCTCCCGCGCGCACCGCACACGGGCAGGACAAACCGCTCGTCAAGTAAATAACGTCTTTCGTGTCGGCTGCAATCGGGTTCTATCGATGGGGACGGACGGGGACGTGGAGGGGTCTGCCAACTCTCAATGCAGCCGCGCTTTCGCAGCTGCCTGGGGGATTCTGCCTGTACGGTACTCGCGCTACTCAGTACACTCGCTACTTTGGGTGAGCGGGATTAACCCGTGATCCTGTTTTCGTCTGTCCAAGAAAGACCGCATGAAGCACTGCACCGACCACTTAGATACCGGCGTCCACCACTTCGGGCTGGATGTGCTCCGGGCTGCGACTGCATCGAAATCAGACCGAAAACGCACCGCAGTATATTTGAAATGAAGGAGTTGGGTAAAGCTCCGAAGGTTTTGCGGCATGTCGTGGATGTGGAAGAGGCCGGACAGCGCATCGACAACTTCCTGATGCGGGTGTGCAAGGGTGTGCCGAAAAGCCATGTATATCGCGTGCTGCGCTCCGGCGAGGTTCGCGTGAACAGCCGGCGGGTCGATCAGACCTATCGGCTGGTCGAACTCGACGAAGTGCGCATTCCGCCGATGCGGCTCGCCGAGCCGGGCGCCGTCGCCCCGATTCCTGCGCGTGATTTCGACATCCTGTACGAGGACGACGCCTTCCTGGCCATCAACAAGCCGGCCGGCATGGCGGTGCACGGTGGCAGCGGCGTCAGTTTCGGTGTCATCGAGAGCCTGCGCCGCTCGCGCCCTCAGGCAAAGCTGCTTGAACTCGCGCACCGGCTCGACCGCGAGACGTCGGGCATCCTGCTCGTTGCAAAGAAGCGCTCCGCACTGACCTCGCTGCACGACGCGTTCCGCGACGGCGGCATGGACAAGCGCTACTACGCGCTTGTGAAGGGGCGCTGGCTCAATCCGGTGCAGCACATCCGGCTCGCGCTGACCAAGTACCTGACCGAATCTGGCGAACGGCGGGTCACCGTGGACAGCGATGGCAAGCATGCGCATTCGATCGCCGAGCTCGAGGTGCGCTGGCCCGGATACAGCCTGCTGGGCGTGCGCATCAAGACGGGGCGCACACACCAGATCCGCGTGCATCTGGCGCACAGCGGATTCGTCATCGCCGGCGACGAGAAGTACGGTGATTTCGCGCTGAACAAGACCCTGCGCAAGGAGGGGCTGCCACGGATGTTCCTGCATGCGCACAGCCTGTCGCTCGACCATCCGCTCAGTGGCGAGCGCCTCCACATCAATGCGCCGCTGCCAGAGGATCTCGCCGGATTCGTCCGCCGGCTTGATGCACACGACAAACGCGAGTTCGACCGTACCGGAGCCGGAAGTACACATGCCCGCGAATTTTGACCTGATCGTCTTTGACTGGGACGGCACCTTGCTGGATTCCGCTGCCGCCATCGTGCACGCCATTCAGAGTGCCTGTGTGGATATCGGCGCGACAGTTCCCGATGCGCCGACGGCGCGGTCGGTCATCGGTCTGGGCCTGGTCGATGCGCTGGCGCGCGCGGTGCCGGACCTGCCTGCATCCCGCCATCAGGAACTCGCCGGACGCTATCGCTACCATTATCTGGCGCGCGACCACGAACTGGTGCTGTTCGACGGGGTGTCCGAGTTGCTGACGACGCTTCAGTCGCGCGGCCACACTCTGGCCGTGGCCACCGGAAAGAGCCGTGCCGGGCTGGATCGTGCGCTCGGCCACACCGGCATCGGCCGCTTCTTTGCAGCGACGCGCTGTGCCGACGAATCGGTGTCGAAGCCGGCGCCCGACATGGTGCTGGAGCTGATGGACGAGCTGGCGTTCGATCCGTCCCGCACACTGGTCGTCGGTGACACCACGCATGATTTGCTGATGGCTCGCCATGCGGGCTGCGCGTCGGTTGCCGTCACTTACGGCGCCCATCCGCTGGCCGAACTGCTCGGTGCGCAGCCGCTCGCGCATTGCGAAAGTGTGGATGAACTGGATGTGTGGCTCGCATGCCACGCCTGAAGGTATGCACGTCCGGAGAACTCGTTGACGGCGGTGCCGGCGTGCGGTTCGAGTTCGAACGTCCAGGCGGCTTGCAGAAGGCATTTGCCATCCGCTTTCGGGGGCAGGTGTATGGCTACGTCAATCGGTGCGCTCACGTGCCGATCGAGCTCGACTGGAATCACGGCGAGTTCTTCGATACTTCAAAGCTATACTTGATCTGCTCCACGCACGGTGCCCTGTACACGCCGGAAACCGGGCATTGTGTGGCCGGCCCGTGCCGCGGCCGGCGACTCGAAGCCGTGGTGCTTGAAGAATCCGGTGGGCTGGTCTGGATGCCCCACGTACCTGTTGATTGATTGAGAAAATGTCCGAATCAGAAACGCAGTCAGGAAAGCGAAGCGACCCCGTATGGGAGCGAGAGGTGATCGAGCGTCTGGCGCTGGCATCCGTCACCGAACAGCGGCGCCGGCGCCGCTGGGGCATCTTCTTCCGGCTTGTGGGCTTTGCCTATCTGGGAGTGTTGCTGTTTGCCGTGATCGATTGGGGGACTTTGTTCAATCAGGCGGAACATCGCCGGCATACGGCGCTGGTCGAACTCAGTGGCGTGATCGCGCCGGGTGGCGAGGCGAGTGCGGATGATGTCGTGTCGTCGCTGCAGTCGGCTTTCGACGACAAGAACACACAGGGGGTCATCCTGCGCATCAACAGCCCTGGCGGGAGCCCGGTGCAGAGCGGCATCATCAACGACGAGATCCGCCGGTTGCGCGATATCCATCCGGATGTGCCGCTGTATGCGGTGGTCGAGGACATCTGTGCTTCGGGCGGCTACTACGTGGCGGTTGCGGCCGATCGCATCTTTGTGGACAAGGCCAGCATCGTCGGTTCGATCGGCGTGCTGATGGATGGCTTCGGTTTCACCGGCCTGATGGACAAGCTCGGCGTCGAGCGCCGTCTGCTCACGGCGGGCGAGAACAAGGGTTTCCTTGATCCGTTCTCGCCGCAGCAGGAGCGCCATCGCGAACACGCCCAGGAGTTGCTGGGCGACGTGCATCGGCAGTTCATCGATGTCGTGCGCAAGGGGCGGGGAGATCGGCTGAAGGAATCGCCCGAAATGTTCTCCGGCCTGATGTGGACCGGTGAGCGCAGTATCGAACTCGGCCTGGCCGATGCGCTGGGCAGCGTCGAATATGTTGCACGCGAGGTGGTGCAGGCGGAAGACATCGTCGACTACACGCAGCGCCAGAACATCGCCGAGCGCTTCGCCAAGCAGTTCGGCGCCAATCTGGGTGAAAGCGTGGCCGGCGCCTTCTCGCACATCGGTCTGCGCTGAGGGGCGCGGGCGAGGCCTCAGGCGGCGAGCAGCAGGAAGAGAGTCGGGCGCCGGTCGATGCGTTCGACGTCGTCCGCTGTCCACTGCGACACCGCGAGCGTGCGCACGAACTGGTCAGGCGCGGTCAGTGCGCTGGCGATGCACAGTAGCGTGTCCTCGCGGCAGTGGGCACGGATCGCTTCAAACATCCTCAGATTGCGATACGGCGTTTCAATGAACAGCTGGGTCTGCCGGAGCTGGGTTGATGCCTTCTCCAGCGCGGCCAGTGCGCGGGCGCGGGCGACATCGTCGACCGGCAGGTAACCGTGAAACGCAAATGACTGGCCGTTGAGGCCGGAAGCCATCAGTCCGAGCAGTATCGACGACGGCCCCACCAGCGGGGCGACCTCGATGCCCATGGCGTGCGCCGTGCGTGCCGCGAGTGCGCCCGGGTCGGCCACCCCGGGGCAGCCGGCGTCGGAAATCACGCCCGCACTTCGGCCGGCCAGCAAGGGTGCGAGTTGCTCGCGCAACAGGGCGCCGTCCTTCTCCGGCGGCAGTTCGACGATTTCAAGTTCACGCAACGGTCGCGGGTGTTCCAGGCGCTTCAACGTGGCGCGAGCGGATTTCGCGTTCTCGACCAGAAAGTAGTCGAGCGAGTGGGCGCGGTCGCGTACTGACGCCGGTGTGTCGGACTGCCAGTGCGCCGACGCGTCAAGTGCGCTGGGCAGCATGAACAGAGTGCCGGCTGATGTGTTCGAAGTCATGGCAGCGGGTAGCCGATTTCGCGCAGCAGCGCACTCAGGCGGATCAGCGGCAACCCGACCAGTGCCGTCGGATCGTCTCCGCTCAGTCGTTCCAGCAGTGCGATGCCGAGTGCTTCTGATTTGGCGGCACCCGCGCAGTCGAACGGTGTGTCGATGTCGACGTAGCGTTCGATTTCATCCGGGGTCAGGGCCCGGAACGCCACTTCCGTGGGTACGCTCGCTTCAAGGTGTCTGCCGGTACGCGGGTCGATGACGCAGAGCGCAGTGTCGAAAACGACCGTGCTCGCGCTCAATTCGGCCAGTTGGGCGATGGCGGCCGCGCGGTTGCCCGGTTTGCCGTAATGCTGGCCGCGGCACGACGCGACCTGATCGGAGCCGATGACGCACGCGTGCGGGAAGCGGGCGGCAATGGCGTCGGCCTTCAGTCTGGCAAGGCGCCGCGCCTGGGCTGCTGCCGGCTCGCCGTCCAGGCGTGATTCGTCCACGTCGGGCGAATGGGTTGTGAACGGCAGGGTCAGCCGCATGAGCAGTTCGCGGCGGTATGGTGACGACGAACCGAGAATGAGCGGCGGGAGTGTTTCAGGCATGTTCGTACGCAGTGCGAAGGGACTCGGCGAAGGTCGATGAACGCTTTGACAGAAACCGGGCCGGAATAGTATCATTTCGGGTTTGTTTCTCCGCCCGTTGCTGTCACCGGGCGTGCCCATGAGCGTTGAAGATACAGTGGATGGCGGCCGTGGCGCGCATCGCGGCAGGAACGGCGCGATGCTGCGGCGCCTGCCGGAGCGGCTGGATGTCGCGCAATTCGTCCGGGCGCATGAATCCATGTCTGGAGTGGCAGCCTACGATGACTTCTCTCGTATTGCCGCCGAGTGCTCGGGGGGTGGCGATGTGGCATGGTCCATCGCTGGCTTGGTCGATGCGGAAGGCGTCTGTTGGCTAACGCTTGAGGCGGAAGCTGCGTTGAGGATGCCGTGCCAGCGCTGTCTGACGGATGTCGAGGTCGATGTGCGCAGTCGCTCGCGCTTCCGGTTGGTTTTTGCGGGCGAACAGTGGGGTGACGAGGATCTCGAGGACGACAGTTTCGAGGCGCTCGAGATTGACGGGCCGCTGGATCTGAAGGCACTGGTCGAGGATGAGGTGTTGTTGGCGCTTCCGTCGGTTGCCTTGCACGAGCGGTGCGACATGCCCGGTGCGCAAGAGAATGCGGATGATTTGAAAGCAGTCCGGCCATCGCCTTTTGCGGTGCTCGGCAAATTGAAACGGGCCTGAGTGTCCGCACCGGTGGTGCTTGCCGGGCGGAATGGTACAGGTTCAGGGTTTGTCAGGTTTTTTATCCGGGTATCCGGGGGAGTAGTTCATGGCTGTCCAGCAAAACAAGAAGTCACCGTCGAAGCGCGGCATGCATCGTGCCCACGATTTCCTGACGGCGCCGGCAACGGCGGTCGAGTCGACCACCGGTGAAGTGCACCTGCGCCATCACATTTCGCCGAGCGGTTTCTACCGCGGCAAGAAGGTGCTCAAGACGAAGGGCGAGTGAGAGCACTCGTCGCGGAACCGGTAGCCGGCGTGTTGCCGGCGATCTCGGGCTACAGTGCATTTTGGGTGACCGTAAAGTGATCGGGGCCGCGGCATGAGCTACACCGTTGCCATCGACTGCATGGGTGGTGATCACGGTCCGTCGGTGACGGTGCCGGCGGCGCTGGCTTATGTTCGTCGGGACCCATCCTGCAGCCTGCTTCTCGTCGGGCTGCAGGACGTGCTTGATGCCGAGTTGAAGCGGCTTGGCGCGCTGCACGAGCCACGCCTCACGGTGGTCCATGCGTCCGAAGTCATCAGCATGGACGAACCGCCTGCACAGGCTCTTCGGGGCAAGAAAAATTCGTCCATGCGGGTCGCAATCGATCTCGTGAAGGAGGGGCGGGCGCAGGCCGCGGTGTCCGCCGGCAATACCGGCGCACTGATGGCCATCTCAAAATTCGTCCTCAAGACCCTTCCGGGCATTGATCGACCGGCGATTGCGTCGATATTGCCAACGATGAAGGGCCATACCTATGTGCTTGATCTCGGTGCGAACGTCGATTGCACCGCCGAGCACCTGTTCCAGTTCGGTCTCATGGGCGCCATGCTTGTGTCGGCGCTGGAGTCGCGCGAGCGTCCGAGTGTCGGCTTGCTCAATATCGGCGAAGAAGCCATCAAGGGTAACGAGACCGTGAAGGGTGCTGCCGAGCTCTTGCGCGCGAGCGATCTCAATTTCTATGGCAACGTCGAAGGTAACGACATATACAAAGGCACGACCGATGTGGTCGTGTGCGACGGCTTCGTCGGCAACGTCGCGCTGAAGACGTCCGAGGGACTGGCCCAGATGATTGCCACGTTCCTGCGCGAGGAGTTCAGCCGCGGGCCGCTGCGCAAGCTGATGTACATCGTCGCGCGTCCGGTGATCCAGGCCTTTCGCAGGCGGGTTGATCATCGTCGTTACAATGGCGCCAGCCTGTTGGGGCTGCGCGGTGTCGTCGTCAAGAGTCATGGTTCCAGCGACGCATACGGTTTTGAACAGGCGGTGGCGCGTGCCGCCGACGCGGTGCGAAATGATCTCATCGCCCGCATTACGCATTGCATGACACGTACCGAGGTAGCTGCATGAATTTCTGCCGCATCACCGGCACGGGCGGCTATCTGCCCGGTGCACCGGTGTCGAACGACGATCTGGTGGCGCGCGGCATCCAGACGTCGGATGAATGGATCGCCGGGCGGACCGGTATCCGCTTCCGCCATTTTGCTGCCGATGATGAACAGTCGAGTGACCTGGCGCTTCAGGCAAGCCTGCGTGCATTGCAGGCGGCGGGGTGCGCGCCAGACGACATCGACCTGATCATTGTCGCGACCTCGACGCCCGACCAGGTTTTCCCCAGTACCGCCTGTCTGCTCCAGAACAAGCTTGGCAACCGCACTGCAGTGGCATTTGACGTGCAAGCCGTGTGTTCGGGGTTTGTCTATGCGTTGACGCTCGCTGAAAAGTTCATCCGCTCCGGTTCGCACAGACGGGCACTGGTCGTCGGTGCCGAGGTGTTCTCGCGCATTCTCGACTGGGAAGACCGTGGCACCTGCGTGCTGTTCGGAGACGGTGCGGGTGCGGTGGTGCTGGAAGCGTCGAACGAACCGGGCATCCTGTCGTCCGTCCTGCACGCTGACGGCCACTATCACGACATCCTTTCCGTTCCCGGACAGGTTTGCAACGGTGGCGTGTCGGGCAAGCCGTTGCTGCAGATGGACGGTCAGGCCGTCTTCAAGTTCGCCGTGCGCGTGCTTGGCGATACGGCCGTGGAGCTGATGGACGCCGCAGGCCTGCCGATGTCGGCGCTCGACTGGCTGGTGCCGCACCAGGCAAATATACGCATCCTTCAATCGACAGCCCGTCGCCTGGATCTGCCGATGGAGAAGGTTGTCGTGACGGTCGCCGAGCACGGCAACACGTCTGCTGCTTCGGTGCCACTGGCGCTCGACGCGGCCGTGCGGGACGGTCGCATACGCGCCGGCCAAAATGTGATGCTCGAGGCGGTCGGCGGCGGCTTTACGTGGGGTGGCGTGCTGTTGCGCCTCTGACGACAATCATGGATACGCAGAAACTCGCATTTGTTTTTCCTGGCCAGGGTTCGCAGTCAGTCGGCATGATGTCGGCCTATGGCGAAGATGCCGAAATCCGTCGTACGTTCGACGAGGCGTCGGCTGCGCTCGGAGAGGACCTTTGGGACATGGCGCTGAACGGCCCGTCAGAACGGCTGTCGCTGACAACCAATACGCAGCCGCTGATGCTCACGGCGGGTGTCGCCGTGTTCCGCTGCTGGATCGCGCGTACCGGACGGCGTCCGGACATGGTCGCGGGCCACAGTCTGGGCGAATACGCCGCGCTGGTGGCTGCGGACGTGCTCGCGCTGTCCGACGCCGTGCCGCTGGTGCGTCTGCGTGCGCGCGCCATGCAGGACGCGGTGCCGGCGGGCACCGGCGCGATGGCGGCCGTGCTGGGTCTCGACGCCGATGTCGTCGTGGCCTGCTGCCGTGAAGCGGCTGGTGACGAGGTCGTGGCCGCAGTCAATTTCAATTCGCCGGAGCAGACCGTGATTGCCGGGCACGCTGAGGCGGTGCAGCGCGCGATGGCGCTTCTTGCTGCGCGTGGCGCAAAGCGCACCGTTGCATTGCCCGTGAGCGCGCCGTTTCATTGCAGCCTCATGCGTCCTGCCGCCGAACGTCTTGCGGCGGCGCTGCCTGCCGTCGAGTTTCGCCGTCCGGCAATCGCATTGATCAACAACGTCGACGTTGCGTCGCCGTCCGAGCCCGACGCTGTCCGCGATGCGCTCGTGCGTCAGGCGGCTGCGCCGGTGCGCTGGGTCGAGGTGATCCGGCGCATGGCGGAACTGGGCGCCGGATGCGTGGCCGAATGTGGCCCGGGCAAGGTGCTCGCCGGATTGACGAAACGCATAGACCGCAACCTGACCGGTGTGGCGCTCGCTGATGCGGCGTCGCTGGAGCAGTTGGCGCAACAGATCGGAGTGGAGTGATGGGCGTGCTTGAAGGACAGATTGCGCTGGTGACTGGCGCGAGCCGCGGCATTGGTCGTGCCATTGCATTGGCACTGGGCGCGGCAGGTGCAACGGTGATTGGCAGCGCCACGACGGAGGCGGGAGCCCGGGGCATCCAGGATGCGCTGGACGACGCCGGCATCAAGGGGCGTGGCGTCGTCCTCGACGTGACGGACACGGCCGGTGTGGCGGCTGTGATGGCCGCCGTCGAGAGGGATTTCGGTGCCGTGGCCATCCTGGTCAACAACGCCGGCATCACGCGTGACAACCTCGCGATGCGCATGAAGGACGACGAATGGCAGTCGGTGATCGACACCAATCTGAAGGCGGTGTTCACAATGTCGCGCGCAGTCATGAAGGGAATGATGAAGGCCCGTACGGGACGCATCATCAACATCACGTCGGTGGTGGGCGAAACAGGCAATCCGGGCCAGGCCAACTACGCCGCGGCGAAGGCTGGCGTGGCCGGCATGAGCATGGCGCTGGCGCGTGAGCTGGGGTCGCGCAACATCACGGTCAATTGCGTTGCTCCGGGTTTCATCGCGACCGACATGACGCACGCGCTCGGCGACGCCGCCCGCGACGCGCTGCTCGGACAGATTCCGCTCGGACGACTCGGAAATGCCGACGAAGTCGCGGCTGCAGTCGTGTTCCTCGCGTCACCACAGGCGGCCTATGTGACCGGCAGTACTCTGCACGTCAACGGCGGCATGTTCATGCACTGATTTCAGCAGCGGGGGGCCGCACAGGCGGCCCGCTGCGACCGGCGAAGTGGGGCAGGCTTTCTGTTACACTCGCGCCACTTTTTTTAGCGCTCTTACGCTGTCGTCAGAGCCTTACACAGGGAAGGAGTACCGCAATGGAAAACATCGAACAGCGTGTCAAGAAGATCGTTGCCGAGCAACTGGGCGTGAACGAAGCCGAGATCAAGAACGAGTCGTCGTTCGTCGACGATCTGGGCGCCGATTCGCTTGACACGGTCGAGCTGGTGATGGCTCTCGAAGAAGAGTTCGAGTGCGAGATCCCCGACGAAGAAGCCGAGAAGATCACCTCGGTCCAGCAGGCCATCGATTACGTGAATGGCCATCTCGCCAGCAAGGCCTGATTGTTCATCTGACGGAGTCCGTTTTGGCACGTAAAAGAATCGTCGTAACCGGGATGGGCATCATTTCCCCGGTTGGCAACACCGTGGGGCAAGCCTGGGAGAACATCCTGGCCGCCAGGTCCGGTATCCGGAGCATCACACGCTTCGATACCACGGACTTTCCGGTACGGATCGCAGGCGAGGTGCGCGATTTCGACGTCGCCAACTATCTGTCTCCCAAGGAGGCGCGCCGCTTCGATACCTTCATTCACTACGGTATCGCGGCGGCGATGGATGCCATCAGCGATGCCGGACTGACGGCATCGCCTGCGGATGCGGAGCGTGTGGGGGTGTGCATCGGTTCGGGCATCGGCGGTTTGCCGATGATCGAGGAGACGCACAACGCCCTGTTGGCCGGTGGTCCGCGCAAGGTGTCGCCGTTCTTTGTTCCCGGATCAATCATCAACATGATTTCCGGCATCATTTCGATCAACTACGGTTTCAAGGGCCCGAATTTTGCGACCGTCAGTGCGTGTGCGACAGCCAATCATTCGATTGGCGAGGCCATGCGGCTGATCGAATACGGTGACGCGGACGTGATGATTGCCGGGGGCGCCGAGTCGACGATCTGTCCGCTGGGCATTGCCGGGTTCGCATCGGCCAAGGCATTGTCGACCCGCAACGACGACCCGGAGAGCGCAAGCCGTCCGTGGGATGTCGGCCGGGACGGCTTTGTTCTGGGCGAGGGTGCTGGTGTGCTCGTGCTGGAAGAGTACGAATACGCCAAGGCACGGGGCGCACGCATCTACTGCGAGTTGTCCGGCTACGGAATGAGTGCGGATGCCCATCACATCACCGCACCCAGTGAGGATGGCGAAGGCGCGGCGCGCAGCATGTCCAATTCGATGCGCAACGGCGGCGTGGCGCTCGACGAGATCGATTACATCAACGCGCACGGCACTTCGACACCGCTTGGTGACATAGCGGAGACGGTGGCGGTCAAGCGCTGTTTCGGCGAGCATGCGAAATCGCTTTGCGTCAGCTCGACCAAATCGATGACGGGCCATGCGCTGGGCGCTGCGGCGGGAATAGAGGCGATATTCACTGTTCTGGCCGTGCATCACCAGATCGCACCGCCGACGGCGAACCTGCGCGAACAGGACGCCAAGTGTGATCTTGACTATGTGCCTCTGGTGCCTCGCGAGATCCCGATTCGCGCCGCGATGTCGAATGCCTTCGGCTTCGGCGGAACCAACGCGACACTGGTTTTCAAGCGCTTGTAAGGTTGCGCGTTGAACCGCGACACGATCGCCGGTTTTGCGCGTGTGGACCTTGGGGGGTCACGTCTTTGCGACGTGGCCCTTTTGTTTTTGGTACTGCTGTCCTGCGTTCCCGTGGCGCTGCATCGCGATGCGCTGTCGTTTGCCTTGAGCGGCGCGGGGATGCTGGTCACTGCGCTCGCAGTGCGTCGTGCCCGACGCACCAATTATCTATTCAGTGCGGATGGTCTGGCGCTTGAATGCGGCATGAAGGGCTCACCGGCACTGAGCGGTCAACCGGTGGCAGCCCGCATGGGGCGTTGCTGGGTGTCGTTCACGGTGCGCCGTGGCAGCGGGCGCCGGCGCTCCTCGATACTGCTGTTCTCGGATCAGTTTTCCGACGCGGCGGACTATCGCCGTTTCAGGCTGTGGCTGCGTTCAGCTCTTCGTGCTGACGAACCCGGCGGGGACGAAGGATGGTCGGGCTGGCGACGTTACTGGCGTCGGGATAGTCACGACTGAAATGCAGGCCGCGACTTTCGTGACGCTGCATGGCGCTGCGCACGATGAGGTGGGCTGTCATCACGAGATTGCGCAATTCGATCAGGTCGTTGCTGATGCGGAAATTGACGTAGTACTCCTCGATTTCGCGTTCCAGCAGACGGATCCGGTGCAAGGCGCGTTCGAGGCGCTTGTTGGTGCGAACGATGCCCACGTAGTCCCACATGAAACGACGCAGTTCGTCCCAGTTGTGGGCGATCACGACTTCCTCGTCGGCGTCTGTCACGCGGCTTTCGTCCCACGCCGGCAAGTGTGGCGGTGCCACGGGCGAGCGCGACAGGATGTCCTGCGCCGCGGACTCCGCATAGACCAGGCACTCCAGCAGCGAATTGCTGGCGAGACGATTGGCTCCGTGAAGGCCGGTGTAGGACGTTTCGCCGATGGCGTACAGACCGTCAACGTCCGTTCGTGCACGCTGATCCACCTTCACGCCGCCGCAGGTGTAATGCGCGGCAGGCACCACCGGTATCGGCTCGCGCGTGATGTCTATCCCGAGTTCGAGGCAGCGCGCGTGGATGTTGGGAAAGTGGCTGACCAGAAAGTCGGCGGGTTTGTCCGACACATCAAGATAGACGCAGTCGAGGCCGCGCTTCTTCATTTCGTAGTCGATCGCACGGGCCACGACGTCACGCGGCGCCAGTTCGGCTCGTTCATCGTGCGCCGGCATGAAGCGTTCGCCATCGGGCAGTCGCAACAGGCCGCCTTCACCGCGCATCGCCTCGGTGATGAGGAATGATTTCGCGTGCGGATGATAGAGGCAGGTCGGATGGAACTGGATGAACTCCATGTTGCCGACCCGGCAGCCCGCCCGCCAGGCCATGGCGATGCCGTCGCCGGTCGCTGTATCCGGATTGGTGGTGTAGAGATAGACCTTGCCGGCGCCGCCGGTTGCCAGCACCACGACGGGCGCGGCAAACGTGACGACGTGATCGGCTTCGATATCGAGCACGTAAGCGCCTACACACCCCAGTTCCGGGCGGCCGAGTTTCCAGCCGACGATGAGATCGACAGCGAGATGGCTTTCGAAAATGTGGATGTTCGCATGTGATCTGACCTGGCTGGTCAGTGTCGTCTGGATCGCCGAGCCGGTCGCATCATCGACATGAACGATGCGACGATGGCTGTGGCCGCCTTCGCGTGTCAGGTGGTAGCCAAGCGCGCTCCGTTCGTCGCGGGTGAAGGGCACGCCGCGCGATATGAGCCATTCGATGGCCTGGCGGCCGTGCTCGACGACGAAACGGGTGGCATCCGCGTCGCACAGACCGGCTCCCGCGACCAGCGTGTCGCGGATGTGGTGCTCGACCGAATCCTCGCTGTCCAGCACCGCCGCGACGCCGCCCTGCGCCCAGCTCGACGCGGAATCCTCGACGTGCTGTTTGGTGATCAGGGCCACGCTGCGGCCTGCCTCGGCAAGGCGCAGGGCCAGCGCCTGTCCGGCCAGTCCGCTACCAAGTACCAGAGCGTCGAATGTCTGCACGGGGAGTGAGCAGTTTCATGAGAAGGCCGCACTATATCGCAGCATGCCGCGCGCTGCGCTAGGCGTCGGGGCGGGCAGAGCCGGTCGGCAATGAAAGACCGGATGAACTTTGTGGACATCGCCCGGTCGATTGCAGCATGGACGCGATAATGAACCCCCTTCAAGTTGTTCCCAGGCCTGTGCGCTCGGATATACTGCGCGCCAGTTCAAAAGCTCTGCCCGTGAAAGAACCGGGCAGCAGAGCAACAGCACAGATGAGCGAGCGAGAGGTAGACCAGTTATTGGTCGAACGCGCACAGCGCGGCGACAAACAGGCCTTCGGCCTGCTTGTCAGCAAGTACCAGCGCAAGCTCGGGCGATTGCTGTCGCGGCTCATCCGTGACCCCGCCGAGGTCGAGGATGTTGCCCAGGAAGCCTTCATCAAGGCCTACCGGGCATTGCCTTCGTTTCGCGGAGAAAGCGCGTTCTACACGTGGCTTTACCGGATCGGCGTGAATACGGCCAAGAATTATCTGGTGTCTCAGGGGCGCAGGGCCCCGACGAGCACGGAGTTCGATTCGGAAGAAGCCGAGAATTTTGACGACAGCGACAACCTCCGGGACAACAACACGCCCGAGCGGCTGCTGCTGACCAAGCAGATCGGCGAGACGGTGACGGCTGCAATGCAGGCGTTGCCGGAAGAGTTGCGCACGGCAATCATGCTGCGTGAGCTGGAAGGCATGGCTTACGAGGAAATTGCCGCCGTGATGGAATGCCCGATCGGGACGGTGCGGTCACGCATCTTCCGCGCCCGTGAGGCGATTGCCGAGAAGCTGCGCCCGCTGCTCGATACGGCGCCCGACAAGAGGTGGTAACACGCATGAATGAGAATCTGAGCGCATTTGTTGATGACGAGCTTGATCAGCGCCTGTCCCAGCAATTGCTTGACCGCCTGCATGCCGATGCTGATCTGAGGGACGAGTTCGCCCTGCAGGTCATGATCGGTGATGCATTGCGCGGTGATGCCGGTCCGGGTGCAGGCTTCACGGCGTCCGTCATGAGCCGGCTTGACGATGAACCGACAGTGCTCGCGCCAGTTGCGCGCCGTCAGGCGTCCAGCGCACAGCGGTTCTGGATGCCGGCGGCAGCGGCGGTGGCCGGCGTTGCGCTGGTGTCGTGGCTGGGGCTGGACCTGATGTCGTCCGGCGAGCCGATGCAGGTTGCCACGGCAGCCGCTACGAATGCACCGGTTCAGGCGACTTCGCGTGTCGAGGCGCCGCTGCGTGCCTATCTGGTCGCCCATCAGGGGTATTCGCCCACCGGAAGCATGCAGGGCGTCGCGCTTTACGCGCGCGGGGTTTCGGATATCCAGAACGACGAACGTTGATGATCTTTCAAGCAGCCCGCCTGCTGGCATTCCTGCTGCTCGGCATCCCGCTTGCCTCGGCGCAGACGCAGTCCGAAGCGCTTGCCCTCATGAATCGCGCCGTGCAGGCGTCACAGCACACGGCCTACCTCGGCACCTTTGTCTATCAAAGCGGTTCCAGTGTCGAAACGTCGCGCATTGCCCACTATGTGGACGCCGACGGCAATTCGATCGAACGCCTGGAGGTCCTGGACGGCAGTCCGCGCGAGGTCGTACGCATCAACGACGAGGTTCGCTGCTACCTGCCCAAGGAAAAGGTCGTCATCGAGGACCGGCGCGGTTCGCGCAAGACCTTTCCGTCGCTGTTGCCGCAATCGGTCGGTGCGCTGACCGACTTCTACTCGGTCAGCAAGGGGCCTTCGGGGCGCGTCGCCGGATTTTCGGCCGAATCGGTCCTGCTGCAGCCGAAGGATGGTTTCCGCTACGGCTACGTGTTCTGGATCGAGGCAAAATCCGGGCTTCTGCTCAAGGCCCGCATGGTGAATGAACGCGGCGAGGCGATCGAGCAGTTCGCATTCGCCCAGTTGCAGATCGGCCTGCCGCTTACCCGCGACGATGTGCGCTCCCGCCTGGCGTCGCTGTCGGAAGGATGGACGGTGCACTCGGCCAATACGACATCCGGCCAGAATGTCGACGTAGGCTGGGCCGTGAGCAATGACGTGCCGGGATTCCGGCAGGTTGCAGGGATGAAGAGGTCGCTCGGTCCTGATCGTCCCGACATGGTCCATATGGTCTTCTCCGATGGATTGGCAGCGATTTCCGTGTTCATCGAACCCTTCCGGAAGGAAGACGGTTCCTTTACCGGGCCGATGAAGCACGGCGCCGTCAATGTGTTCAAGCGCAGGGTGGCCGGTTACGTCGTCACTGCGCTGGGCGAGGTGCCGCCGCACAGCCTGCAGCGCATGGCCGAGGGTGTGGAGCAGAAACGCTGATGGAAGTGCGGCAGGGTCTGGTGCGGCGCGTGTCGGACGGCATGGCCTGGGTCGAGATCGAACGCCAGGGTGGCTGCGGTCGATGCGCAGAGTCAGGCGGCTGCGGCCGCTCCTGCGAGGCGAACGCCGCAACCTACTGCCTGCCGGTCAAGCCGGACGTAGGCCCTGGTGACCGGGTGCTCGTGTCGGTTCCGCAGCGTGCGCCGCTCGTGGCGGCGCTGATGTCCTACGGTGTCGCGCTGGCGGCGCTGTTCTGCGGCGCTGTGACTGCCCGTCTCCTTGCCGGCGAATCCGATGCCGCCGTTGCGGCCGGTGCCGCGTGCGGACTTGCGGCCGCCGTGTTCTGGCTGCGCCACGCCCGTGCCCGGGCGTCCCTTCTTCTTTCGGTTACCGGTCACGTCGACCGGGTTCATCCTTCAAAGCCATGAAATCGCTACTGACTGCGGCCCTGTTCGGGCTTTCTTCCGCATTTTCCTTCGTTGCGCCGGCCCAGGCGCAGCGTGAGCTGCCTGATTTCGCGGAGCTCGTCGCCCGCCAGGGACAGGCCGTCGTGAACATCAGCACCACGCAGCACGTCAAGGCGCGGGCCATGCCGCAGCTGCCACCGGGCATCGATGAAGATGATCCGATGTTCGATTTCTTCCGCCGCTTCATTCCGCAACAACCGGGCGCACCCGGCGCCGGTGCGCAGGACGCTCGCTCGCTCGGGTCGGGTTTCATCGTGTCGCCGGATGGCTATCTGCTGACCAATGCGCACGTTGTCGACGAGGCGGACGAAATCACGGTGAAACTGACTGACAAGCGCGAGTTCAAGGCGCGCGTGATCGGCGCCGACAAGCGCACCGACGTCGCCCTGCTCAAGATCGACGCCAGCAGCCTGCCGGTGGTCAAGTTCGGCGACGCGACGCAGCTGCGCGTGGGCGAGTGGGTCGTTGCCATCGGCTCGCCCTTCGGCTTCGAGAATTCGGTGACGGCAGGCATCGTGTCGGCCAAGGGCCGTTCGCTGCCGCAAGAGAATTTCGTGCCTTTCATCCAGACCGATGTTGCGATCAACCCGGGCAATTCCGGCGGCCCGCTGTTCAACATGCGCGGCGAGGTGGTTGGCATCAATTCCCAGATATACAGCCGCAACGGCGGTTTCATGGGGCTGTCGTTCGCCATTCCGATCGATGTCGTCATGGACGTGCAGGCGCAGTTGCGCGCGACCGGGCGTGTGCAGCGTGGCCGCATCGGCGTGGTTATCCAGGAGGTGACGAAGGAGTTGGCGGATTCTTTCGGAATGAAGCGCGCGGAAGGTGCGCTGGTCAGTTCCATCGAACCGCGCGGACCGGCCGACAAGGCCGGCGTCGAGCCTGGCGATGTCATCGTCCGCTTCGGCGGCAACGTCGTGGAGAAGTCGGGCGATCTGCCGCGCCTCGTGGGCGGCACCCGGCCGGGCACGACGTCGCAGGTACAGGTCTGGCGCAACGGCGCGCTGCGTGACATCCGGATCGACGTGGCCGAGCTGAACGATGACAGCATCGATCCGCGTCGCGGCCGGCGCAATGATGCGCCCGAAGCCAGGCCCAAGGCCAACCGTCTGGGCCTGGTGCTGTCCGAGCTGACGCCGCAACAGCGGCGCGAACTGAACGTCGACAGCGGGCTGCGCGTGGAAGATGTGACCGGCGGCGCGCGTTCCGAACTGCGTCCGGGTGACATCATCCTGGCGGTGATTGCGCGCGGCAAGCAGACGGCGGTCAGTACGCTGGAGCAGTTCAATGCGCTGCTGTCGAGCATGGAGCGCAAGGTGGGCATGACGGTTCTGGTGCGCCGCGGGGACAACCAGACCTTCCTGACGTTGCGCGCGCCGGATGACAGCAAGTGAGTACCGGGGCGCGAGGACTGACAGTGTATCTGCGCCGCTGGTGCCACCTGTGTGACGACCTGCTGGCGGAGCTGTCGCCGCTCATCGAGTCCCACGGTGTCGTGGTGCATGAAATCGATATCGATGAACATCCCGAGTTCGAGGATGCGTATGGCGAGCATGTGCCGGTGCTGTGTGCCGATGACCGGGAGCTGTGCCGCCACCGCCTCGATGCGGGGGCGGTGCGGGCCTATCTGCTAGAATCGCCGGCTTGATCGCAAGGCTGGTCCGACCGACCAGACAAGGGTGCTGCAGAAGCACCCTTTTTAATTCCAGTTCCCACTCCGACGATGCAGTTCATCCGAAATTTCTCCATCATTGCCCACATTGATCATGGCAAGTCCACGCTCGCGGATCGACTGATCCAGCGCTGCGGAGGGTTGTCGGATCGCGAGATGGAGGCGCAGGTGCTCGACTCGATGGACCTTGAGCGCGAGCGCGGCATCACCATCAAGGCCCAGACGGCTGCGCTGCACTACAAGTCCAAGAGCGGTCAGGTCTATCAGTTCAACCTGATCGACACGCCGGGCCACGTCGACTTCTCGTACGAGGTGAGCCGCTCGCTGTCCGCCTGCGAAGGTGCGCTGCTGGTTGTTGATGCGTCGCAGGGCGTCGAGGCGCAGACGGTTGCCAACTGCTACACCGCGCTGGATCTGGGCATGGAAGTGGTGCCGGTGCTCAACAAGATGGATCTGCCGCAGGCGGATCCCGAGAACGCCAGGCAGGAGATCGAGGACGTGATCGGCATCGACGCGGCCGACGCCATTTCCTGCTCGGCCAAGACCGGCATGGGGATCGACGACATCCTTGAGATGGTCATCACGCGCATTCCGCCGCCCAAGGGGGACCCGGCGGCGCCGCTGAAGGCGCTTATCGTCGACTCCTGGTTCGACAACTACGTCGGCGTCGTCATGCTGGTACGTGTCATGGACGGCACGCTGCGCCCGAAGGACCGCATGCTGCTGATGTCCAACGGCGCGCAGTACCAGTGCGACCAGGTCGGCGTGTTCACTCCGAAATCGGTGCAGAAGACCAGCCTGTCGGCGGGCGAGGTGGGTTTCATCATTTCCGGCATCAAGGAACTGAAGGTCGCCAAGGTCGGCGACACGATCACGCTGGCGGACAATCGCGCAGCCGCGGCGCTGCCCGGCTTCAAGGAAATCAAGCCACAGGTGTTTGCCGGCCTGTACCCGGTGGAGGCGAGCGAGTACGACCAGTTGCGCGAGGCGCTGGAGAAGTTGCGCCTGAACGATGCATCGCTGCAGTACGAGCCGGAGGTGTCGCAGGCACTGGGTTTCGGTTTCCGGTGCGGCTTCCTCGGCATGCTGCATATGGAAATCGTGCAGGAGCGCCTGGAGCGCGAGTTCGACATGGACCTCATCACCACCGCGCCGACCGTGGTCTACGAGGTGCTGATGAGCGACGGCAGCATCGTCATGGTGGAAAACCCGTCCAAGCTCCCTGATGTGTCGAAGATCGCGGAGGTGCGCGAACCCATCATCAAGGCGGTCATTTTCATGCCGCAGGATTACCTCGGTGCGGTCATCACCCTGTGCGAGCAAAAGCGCGGCAGCCAGGTAAACATGCTCTATCACGGCCGTCAGGTGCAGCTGACCTACGACCTGCCGATGGCCGAGGTGGTGTTCGATTTCTTCGACAAGCTGAAGTCGGTGTCGCGTGGCTATGCGTCGCTCGATTACGAGTTCAAGGAATACCGCGCGGCCGACGTGGTCAAGCTGGATCTGATGGTGGCCGGCGAGAAGGTGGATGCGCTGTCCGTCATCGTGCACCGCGCGAGTGCGGCGCATCGCGGACGCGAGGTGGCGTCCAAGATGCGCGAACTGATACCGCGCCAGATGTTCGACGTGCCGATCCAGGCGGCGATCGGTGCGCACATCATTGCGCGCGAGACGATCAAGGCCCTGCGCAAGAATGTGCTGGCCAAGTGTTACGGTGGCGACATTTCCCGCAAGAAGAAGCTGCTGGAAAAGCAGAAGGCCGGCAAAAAACGCATGAAGCAGGTGGGCAATGTGGAGATTCCGCAGGAAGCCTTCCTTGCCGTGCTGCGTGTCGACGACAAATAAACCGACTGGACTCCTACCTTGAATTTCGCACTGATACTTTTTGTGCTGTGTGTGGCCACAGGCATTCTGTGGGTGATGGACAAGCTGGTGTTTGCGCGCAAGCGCCCGGTCGGCGCGCCGGATCCATGGTGGGTGGAATACGGAGCCAGTTTCTTTCCGGTCATCATCGTCGTATTCACTTTGCGCAGCTTTCTGGTCGAACCGTTCCGCATTCCGTCGGGTTCGATGATTCCGACGCTGCTGGTCGGCGACTTCATCCTGGTGAACAAATACACCTACGGCATTCGCCTGCCGGTGCTCAACACCAAGATCGTGCCGATGAATGATCCGCAGCGCGGCGACGTGATGGTGTTCCGCTATCCGGCCGATCCGTCGGTTGATTACATCAAGCGCGTCGTCGGTCTGCCGGGCGACAAGGTCGCCTACGAAAACAAGCGCCTGACGATCAACGGCGTGGAAGTGCCGGCGACGCCGCGCGAGGATTACCTGCACAAGGATCGCGCCTACTACGCGAGCCAGTTCACCGAAACGCTGGGGGATGTCGAGCACGCCATCCTGAATGATCGCGATGCGCGTGCCGACGTGCCGATGGCGCTGGATTTTCCGGGCCGCGAGAACTGTGTCTACAATCACGAAGGGGTGCGCTGCGAGGTGCCGGCGGGCCACTACCTGGTGCTGGGCGACAATCGTGACCAGAGTGCGGACAGCCGTGTATGGGGCTTCGTGCCGGACGAGAACATCGTCGGCAAGGCCTTCTTCATCTGGTTCCACGCCGACAGCATCGTGCCGCCGAGCGGCATCGACTTCGGCCGCATCGGCAGCTTCAGGTAAGCCGCACCTATACGGAGGAGGAAAGCGATGCATCGCAAGCAATCGGGTCTGAGCATGGTGGGCTTCCTTCTGGTCGCCGCCGTGGTCGCGCTGGTCGTCATTCTTGGCATGAAGTCGGTGCCGGCCGTCATCGAGTACTACACCATCCTCAAGAACGTGAAGGCGGTCGCCAATGGGGCCGAGGTGCGCGGCGCCGGCACCGTGGCCGACTACCGCAACGCGTTCAGCAAGCGCTCCATCATGGACGAGATGTCCAGCGTCACGGCGCAGGACCTCGAGATCGCAAAGGATTCATCCGGCGTCGAAATCTCCTTTGCGTACAGCCGCAAGGTGCCGCTGTGGGGGCCGGTGAGTCTGATGTTCGATTTCGAAGGATCGGCCTCGGGGTCGAACGTCGTACCGTGACCCTTGCCGAACAGGTCGAGCGCGGGCTCGGCCACACCTTCGCATCGCGTACCCTGCTGACGCAGGCGCTTACCCACCGCAGCTTTTCCGCGACCCACAACGAACGCCTCGAATTCCTCGGCGACGCGGTGCTCGATTGCATCGCGTCCGACCTGCTGTTCGAGCGCTTCGCGGACCTGCCGGAAGGGGTGCTGTCACGTCTGCGCGCGAATCTGGTGAAGCAGGACACGCTGGCCGCCATGGCGACGGAGCTCGACCTCGGCAGCGCGCTGCGGCTGGGTGACGGCGAGGTCAAGACCGGCGGGCGCACCCGTCCGTCGATACTGGCCGACGCGCTGGAAGCGCTGATCGGCGCCGTATTCATGGAGTCGGGTTATCCCGCGGCACGCGTCGTCGTGGCGCGCCTGTTCGGAGACCGCCTCACCCGGCTCGATCCGAGGGCCGACGCGCGCGACCCGAAGACCGCGCTGCAGGAATGGTTGCAGGCACGCCATGCGGCGCTGCCGGTGTATGAGATCAGCGCGGTGACCGGTGAGGCGCATGCCCAGGCCTTCCGTGCTCGCTGCCGCGTGGACGCGGTCGGCATTTCCACCGAAGGCGAAGGCAGCAACCGGCGCCACGCCGAGCAGGCAGCCGCCGCTCGCGCGCTTGAACAACTCCAGGGACAGGCATGAGCGACATCACCCATTGCGGCTTCATCGCCATCGTCGGCCGGCCAAATGTCGGCAAGTCGACGCTGATGAACCGGCTGATCGGGCAGAAGGTGAGCATCACGTCGGCCAAGGCGCAGACGACGCGCCACCGCATTCACGGCGTGATGACGCGCGACGCGCATCAGTTCGTGTTCGTCGATACGCCCGGCTTCCAGACCAAGCACCGCAACGCGCTCAATCGGGTGATGAACCGCTCGGTGACGCAGGCGCTGGCCGACGTCGACGTCATCCTCTTCGTCATCGAGGCCGGGCGCATGACCGATGCCGACGAGGAGGTCATGGCCTTGCTGCCGCTGGACCGCCCGGTATTGCTGCTGCTGAACAAGACCGACAAGACAGGTGACCGCGCGAAGCTGCTGCCCTTTGTCGAACGCATCGCGAAGCTGCGGGAGTTCCACGCCATCCTGCCGGTCAGCGCGCAGCGCGGCGACGGGCTCGATGTTCTGCTGAAGGTGGCGGGCGAGCTGCTGCCGCAAGGCCAGGCGATGTTCGACGCCGACGATTTCACCGATCGCAGCGAACGTTTTCTCGCCGCCGAGTACATCCGCGAGAAGCTGTTCCGGCAGCTGGGCGAAGAACTGCCCTACGGCCTGGCGGTCGAGATCGAACGCTTCGAGGCCGAAGGCGATCTGCGACGCATTGCCGCGTGCATCATCGTCGGTCGCGACGCGCACAAGGGCATCGTCATCGGCCGCAACGGCGACGTGCTCAAGACGGTCGGGTCGGCCGCCCGTGGCGACATGGAAAAGGTGTTCGGCTCCAAGGTGTTTCTCGAACTGCATGTGAAGGTCCGCAGCGGCTGGGCCGACGACGAGCGCGCGCTGAAAAGTCTGGGCTACGAACCGTGACGTCGGGCAAGCAGCGGGTGGACGGCCAGCCCGCCTTCCTGCTGCAGGCCCACCCCTACCGCGAAACCAGCCTGGTGGTTGACGTGTTCAGCCGCGACTACGGCCGCATCGGTCTCGTGGCGCGTGGCGCAAAGCGTCCGCGGGCCGCGTTGCGCGGCGTGCTGGTCGAATTCCAGCCGCTTGAGCTGGGCTGGTTCGGGCAGGGTGAGCTGCGCACGCTGGCGCGCGCCGAATGGCAGCGCGCCTGGCCCATGCTGGCGGGGCCGAGGCTGTTGCTGGGCTACTATCTGAACGAGTTGCTGCAGCGCCTGCTGGCGCGCGAGGATGCGCATCCCGCGTTGTTCGACCTGTACGCCGATACGCTGCAGAAGCTCGCGCTGGCACCGCGCGACGACCAGCGGCATGAAGCCTTGCTGCGCGGATTCGAAAAGGCCTTGCTGCGTGAACTCGGTTACGGGCTCACACTGGATGCCGATGCGCACGGCGAGGCGGTCGACGCCGGCGCAAGCTACGTCTACCGGGCGGAGCAGGGGCTGCTTGAAGGCGAGGGCGGGTCCGACGGCGAGTTGTTGCTCAGCGGCGCCCAGGCCCTTGCGATACAGGCCGACGACTACACCGATCCGCAGGTCGCGCGACTGGCCAAATCGCTCATGCGCAGCCTGCTCGCGCACTATCTTCAGGGACAGGAACTGCGCACACGGCGCGTCTTCATAGAACTACAGGACATCTGAATACCATGATCGAACTGGGCGTCAATATCGACCACGTGGCAACCCTGCGTCAGGCGCGCCGCACCTATGAACCGGACCCGGTGTGGGCAGCGGTGGAGGCGCACCTCGGTGGCGCCGACGGCATCACCGTGCATCTGCGCGAGGACCGTCGCCACATCCAGGATGACGACGTGCGGCGCCTGCGCGATCTGGTGCACATCAAGCTGAATCTGGAAATGGCGGCGACCGAGGAAATGGTCGGCATCGCGCAGGGGCTCAAGCCCGAGATGGCGATGCTGGTGCCCGAGGGACGCCACGAGGTCACGACCGAGGGCGGGCTGGACATCGTGGCGCAGGAAGCGCGCCTGCACGGCGTGGTCAACCGGCTGCGCGACGCCGGCATCGTCACCAGCGTGTTCATCGACGCCGAGCTGCCGCAGATCGAAGCGGCGGCACGCATCGGTGCGCAGGTCTGCGAAATCCATACCGGACCCTATGCGCATGCCTTCCATGGTCTGGGTCGGGACCGGGAGTCGCAGGCCGTCGTGGTGGAACTCGACAAGTTGCGCGTCGCCGGCAAGGCGACGCGCGACCTCGGCATGCGCTTCAACGCCGGTCATGCGCTGAACTACGCCAACGTGCAACCGGTGGCAGAACTGCCGGGCGTGCGCGAACTGCACATCGGCCACGCCATCGTCAGCCGTTCGGTCTTCGTCGGCCTGCGCGAGGCGGTGCGTGAAATGAAGCAGCTGATGAGAGAGGCGGCGGGGAGATCTGCGTGATCTTCGGCGTCGGCACCGACCTGTGCGCCGTCCGGCGCCTCGAGCGCATGGTGGCACGCAATCGGGACGGTGTCGCGCGACGCCTGCTTGCGACGTCGGAAGCGGATGCGTTTGCCCGCGCTCGCGAGCCGGCGCGTTTTCTCGCCAAGCGCTTTGCCGCAAAGGAGGCGCTGGGCAAGGCGCTCGGCACCGGCATCCGCGTGCCGGTGCTGCTGCGCTCGATCGCGATCACGCACGACGATCTCGGCAAGCCGGTATTCGCCTTCGACGACACGCTGCGTGAATGGCTTGCGCTGCGCGCGCTGCGCGCCCATCTTTCGCTGTCCGACGAAACTGATTACGCGCTGGCCTTCGTGGTGGTCGAGCGCGTGGAGAACACTGCATGAAGCACACCGCCCCCGGCCCCGTCATGATCGACGTGGCAGGCTTCGAACTCGACGCGGAAGACCGCGAGCTGCTGGCGCACCCGAGCGTCGGCGGCGTCATCCTGTTTGCGCGCAACTTCGGCGACGCGCAACAACTGGCCGCGTTGACCGCTTCCATCCACGCACTGCGCAGCCCGCCGCTGCTCATCAGCGTCGACCACGAAGGGGGCCGCGTGCAGCGCTTCAGGCGCGACGGTTTCACGCCTCTGCCGGCGATGCGTGTACTCGGCGAGCGCTACATGAACGATGCGCAGGGCGCGCTGGACGCGTCGCGTGCCGCAGGCTTCGTGCTGGCGGCGGAGTTGCGCGCGCGGGGCGTCGACCTGTCCTTCACGCCGGTGCTCGATCTGGATTTCGGGCGCAGCGGCGTCATCGGCGACCGTGCCTTCCACGGCGATCCGGCCATCGTCGCGCCGCTTGCCGGCGCGCTGGCCGAGGGGCTGCGCGCCGCCGGCATGAAGTCGGTCGGCAAGCACTTTCCGGGGCACGGCTGGGCGGAAGCCGATTCGCACGTGGCGATTCCGGTCGACGAACGCGACTTCGACACGATCTGGAGCACCGACATCCAGCCCTATCTGCAGCTCGGTCGCCAGATTGACGCGGTGATGCCGGCGCACGTGATCTATCCGGCCGTCGATAGCCTGCCTGCCGGCTTCTCGCGCAAATGGGTGCAGGACATCCTGCGCGGACGGCTGGCCTTCGAAGGTGTCGTGTTCAGCGACGATCTGTCGATGGAGGGCGCGTCCGTGGTCGGTGACGTGGTGGCGCGTGCCGAAGCCGCCTGGGATGCCGGTTGCGACATGGTGCTGGTGTGCAATGCGCGCGATCAGGCGGTCAAGCTGATAGACGGCTGGCAGCCGGCATTCGACAGCGTGCGCAGTGCGCGCGTCGAGTCCCTGCTGCCGCGCGCCGCGTTTCCGCCGGTCGGCACGCTGGCGCAGGATGCGGGCTACCGCGACGCGCTGGGCCGGGTGCAGCGCCTGAGCGCCTGATGCGCCACGGCGATCATTCCGGCACCGGCCGCGCAGCCGCGACACGATGACGTTCGACGCCAGGGCCTATCTGCCGACGGTGCCCGAGTCCCCCGGCGTCTATCGCATGATAGGCGGCGACGAGGAGGTGCTCTACGTCGGCAAGGCGAAGAACCTGCGCCGGCGCGTGTCGTCGTACTTCCAGCGCACCGCGTCGAGCCCGCGCATCGGCATGATGGTGGCGCAGGTCGTGCGGGTCGACACCACGGTGACGCGCTCTGAGGCGGAAGCGCTGATCCTTGAAAACAATCTGATCAAGAGCCTCCGCCCGAAGTACAACATCCTGTTCCGGGACGACAAGTCCTACCCCTACATCAAGCTCACGCGAGATGCCTATCCGCGCATCACCTTCTTTCGCGGCACGGTCGGGCGCGACGCACGCTACTTCGGCCCCTTGCCCAATGTGTGGGCCGTGCGTGAAACGATACAGCTGGTGCAGCGTGCCTTCCTGCTGCGCACCTGCGAGAACAGCGTGTTCGCCAACCGCTCGCGTCCCTGCCTGCTGCACCAGATTCACCGCTGCTCGGCGCCCTGCGTCGAGCTGGTGTCGAAGGAACAGTACGACGAGGACGTGCGTCTGACCACGCTGTTCCTGAACGGCCAGCACAACGAGGTGATCGACCGCCTGTCCGAGCAGATGAATGCGGCAGCCGAAGCGCTGGCCTTCGAGAAGGCGGCGCAGGTGCGGGACCAGATCAAGGCGCTGAGCCGCGTGCTGCACAAGCAGTTTGCCGACAGCGCGCGCGACGAAGACCTGGACATCGTTGCCGCGATCGAGCGCGACGGCGCGGCCTGCGTGAATCACGCCATGGTGCGTGGCGGGCGGCATCTCGGTGACCACGCGCACTTCCCCGCGGCCGGCAAGGGCTCGGCCGCCGACATGCTTTCCGCGTTCATCGCGCAGCACTACGCGCAGCAGACGGCGCCCCGGCGCGTCGTCGTGAACGTGCTGCCGGACGACGACGGCGAAGCACCGCTGCCGGGCACGACGCTCGCGCTGGCACGCAACGAGCGCGAGCGCGCGTGGATCGACATGGCGCTCAAGGGCGCCGAGCTCGCATTGCAGATCAAGCTCGATTCCGGCGCGCGCGCCACGTATCGCGTGCGCGCGCTGGTCGACGCGCTTGAACTCGACGTGGCCCCCGAACGCATCGAGTGCTTCGACATCAGCCACACGATGGGCGAGGCGACGGTTGCGTCCTGCGTCGTGTGGGCGCAGGGCGCGATGCGCAACAGCGAATACCGCCGCTACAACATCGAGGGCATCACGCCGGGCGACGACTACGCGGCGATGCGCCAGGTGCTCACGCGCCGCTACGAAAAGGTGGCGAGCGGGGAGGGCGCGCGCCCCGATCTCGTGCTGATAGACGGCGGCCGCGGTCAGCTCGGCGTCGCCGTCGAGGTCATGGCAGAGCTCGGTCTCGATCTGCCGCTGGTCGGCGTGGCCAAGGGCGAGGAACGCAAGATGGGCGCGGAGGAACTGATACGGCCGGGCCGCAGCGACGGCCTGCTGCTCGGACCGGAGCATCCGGCGCTGCACCTGATCGCCGAGATACGGGACGAGGCGCACCGTTTCGCCATCGCCGGGCACCGCGCCCGGCGTGCCAAGAAGCGGCTGACCTCGACGCTGGAAGACATCGCCGGCGTCGGTCCGGCACGACGCAAACGCCTGCTCACGACCTTTGGTGGCCTGGCCGGCGTGCGCAACGCAACGGTTGAAGATCTGTGTCGTGTCGAAGGGATCAGCCGCAAGCTCGCCGAACAGATACAGCGCCAGTTAAACTAGCCCGCATGTTCACACTTCCAACCGCGCTCACGTGGGCGCGCATCCTGCTGATCCCGCTGTTCGTCGGCGTGTTCTTCCTGCCCGACAGTACGCTGGTGATGGCAGACAAGAACCTGGCGGCAACGCTGGTATTCATCGTCGCAGCCGTTACCGACTGGCTTGACGGCTATCTTGCGCGCACGCTCAACCAGACGTCCGCCTTCGGAGCCTTCCTTGATCCGGTGGCCGACAAGCTCATGGTCGCGGCCGCGCTCATCATGCTGGTCGAGCTCGACCGCACGAGCACCGTCATCGCCTTCATCATCATCGGCCGGGAAATCACCATTTCGGCACTGCGCGAATGGATGGCCAAGGTCGGTGCCGCCCGCAGTGTCGCGGTGTCGATGATCGGCAAGATCAAGACCACCGCACAGCTCATCGCCATCCCGATGCTGCTTTTCTACCGCCCGCTTTTCGGCGTGGACGTCGCGTGGTTCGGCCGCTGGCTGATCTGGATCGCCGCCGTGCTCACCGTCTGGTCCATGGCCTACTACATGCGAAAGGCATGGCCGGAACTGCGCGCGCGCAAGGTCATCTGAGCGGTGACGCAAATTCTGCGGCGCATGTATTGACAGTTTTTCCGGGCGCCCTATAATGCGCGCCTGTCTTGCGGGAATAGCTCAGTTGGTAGAGCGCAACCTTGCCAAGGTTGAGGTCGCGAGTTCGAGCCTCGTTTCCCGCTCCAAGATTCAAGAAGGGGAAGCTCTGCTTCCCCTTTTTACTTGGCTACACCTCAGGCGAGGTGGCAGAGTGGTCATGCAGCGGCCTGCAAAGCCGTGGACGCCGGTTCGATTCCGACCCTCGCCTCCAAAGACAGAAAGATCGGTGCGCCACGCACCGGTACGCGGGAATAGCTCAGTTGGTAGAGCGCAACCTTGCCAAGGTTGAGGTCGCGAGTTCGAGCCTCGTTTCCCGCTCCAGACAGCAGAAAAAAGGGGAAGCCTCTGGCTTCCCCTTTTTCGTTCACTTTCCCCCGGATACAGAATCATCCCGCGCCGCGGCTTGCCGTTCGCTCAGGGCAGGGCGCGCGGCCTGCGCAGGTGGCGGAAGGTGATGAGAGCCAGCGTGATGGCGGTCAGCGGCAGTGCGATGGTGCCCATGGCGAAGCGGTAGTCGCCGAGCGCGTCGTGCTCACTCGCGGCCAGCACCAGATAGAGCGTGTAGGCGACGTAGTAGGCGAAGAACAGCGCGCCTTCCCAGCGTGCGATCAGGTTGCCGGTCATGAAGATGGGCAGGCAGGCGATCGCCACCACGGCCATGACGGGAATGTCGAACGAAAGCATGGATGGCGCCAGCAGCAATTCCGTCGGCGCGAAGATGGCCGACACGCCGAGCGCGCACAGGATGTTGAAGATGTTGCTGCCGACGACGTTGCCGACCGCGATGTCACGCTGGCCGCGCAGCGCTGCGGTGATCGACGCGGCGATTTCGGGCAGCGACGTGCCGGCTGCGACCACGGTCAGGCCGATGACGGCTTCGCTGATGCCGACATGGCGCGCGAACACGATGGCCGCGTCGACCATGAGGTTCGACCCGAGCACCAGCAGCACCAGCCCCCCGGCCATGAGCGCGAGCTGGGCCGGCAGTTTCGCATCCCAGGTGCTTTGTTCGCTGTCGCCGCCCGGCGCGTAGTCGTCCTGCTGTTCGCGTGACTGGCGGCGGCTCTGCACGATGAGGAAGGCCGTATAGACGATCAGCAGCGCGACGAACAGCATGCCTTCGCCGCGCGAGATGCCGCCGTCCAGCGTCAGCACCGTGAACAGCAACGTCACGCCGATCATGATGGGCACCTCCTGCCGGATCAGCTGGCGGTCGACCAGCAGTGGCGTGATGAGCGCCGACAGGCCGAGGATCAGGAGCACGTTGAGGATGTTGCTGCCGACCACGTTGGCGACCGCCATGTCGGTCTGGCCGTTCCAGGCGGACTGTACCGACACCGCCAGCTCGGGCGAGCTGGTGCCGAAGGCGACGATGGTCAGGCCGACGACGAGCGGGGAGATGCCGAAGGACAGCGCAAGCTTCGATGCGCCGCGCACGAGGGCTTCGGCACCGGCGATCAGCGCGACGATGCCGAGCGCGAAGAAGAGGGTGGTCATCATGATGCGGTGTCAGGACGGGTTGTTTTTGGCAGAGCCTTCGAGTGGTGCCGTGCGATTTGGTTGCAGCGCTTCGCGCCAGGCAACGAGTTTTGCATCCATCGAGAGGCTGGCGTGCGCCGGACTGGTGGATGGCAGGCGCACCATGTCGAGCCGGCGCACGTGCGGCATGACGTCGCGCCGGAAGCGCGTCTGCGCGAGAGCGCCGTTGAAGGCGACGCGCCCGATCAGCGGATGGGCCTGCAGGAAGGCGGCGAAATCGTTGGCTTGCGCGCTGCGCAGATCGATGGCGGTGTCCAGGCTGCCCTGACGCTCGCAACTCGCCAGCACGTCCCACAGCGCGACGCCGGCGCGCATGAGCACGGCGAGGCGCTCTTCATAGGCGAGCTGCGGACCGGCGCCGAACAGCGCGCCCATGATGGGCCAGAAGCCGTTGCGCGGATGCGCGTAGTAGCGCCCGGCCTGCAGCGACGCCAGACCCGGCATCGATCCGAGTATGAGCAGGCGCGCGGTGGCCGGGTCGGCGACCGGCGCGAAGCAGTGGATGCGTTCCACGTGTCAGCGGTTGAGCGCGGCGGCCAGTTCGCGCCGATAGTGGCGAACCAGTTCGTGATTGCCGCCGAGCAGCGCGAACAGGTCGAGCAGCGCGCGCCGGCCCGCGTCATCGTCGAAGGCGCGGTCGCGGCGCACCACTTCGAGCGCCTGTTCCATGGCGCCGGCCCAGTCCTCGCGCGCCGCCAGCGCCGCCGACCAGGCGAGCCGCGCGGCGAGGTCGGCCGGATTGCGCGCGATGCGCGCCGCGTAGTCCTCGCCGTCACCGTCCGGCTGGCGCCGGGCCACCGCGATGCGTGCGTAAAGCGTGCCGATGCGCGCGCGGTCTTCCTGTTCGTAGGGCAGGGCGTCCAGTGCCGCCTGCGCTTCGTCCAGACGGGCGAGCGCGATCAGCGCCTCCACGCGCCCGAGAATGGCCGGCTCGAACCGGGCGTCAAGCGCCAGTGCATCGTCATGCAGCGCCAGCGCGGCCATGGCCTCGCCGCGCGCGAGCGCCGCCTGTGCCTGCTCGTGCAGCGGCTCGGCCGGTGACGGCAGCAGCGCATCCATGAAGAGGCGCAGTTCGCGTTCCGGCAGCACGCCGGTGAACTCATCCACCACGACGCCGCCGGAAAAGGCCTTCACGTTGGGAATGCCGCGCACCTGGAAGCGGCGCGCCAGCTCCGGATTGTCGTCCGAATTGATCTTCGCCAGGCGCATGCGGCCGGCGTACTCGGCGGCCAGCGCTTCCAGCTTCGGTGTCAACGCACGGCAGGGCTGGCACCAGGGTGCCCAGAAGTCGACGAGCACCGGCTTGCGATGCGACGCATCGATCACGTCGCGCTGGAAATTGGTCAGGTGGACCTCGATGACGTCGGCGCTTGTGACATCGACGGACATGGTTCTGGACTCCTGTTGTGACGAAGGTTCGACGCGGCGACCGATGCGTGCCGCCCGCACGAATGCTAGTGCGAATCGGCTGACATCCGCCAGTCCCGCGCTGTCACGACGCTGCCGGGAGTCCTACGGCGCGCGCGCCGGGGGCCGACAGCCGCCCCGGCAGCCGCTGCGTAATCTGGACACGTCTGATCACGCATCGCAACGCGGACAACACAACGCCGCCGTGATGCCGCCCCCCGGTTCCGGCGACGACGGAGCCTGAACAGCCAAAAGGAGAACACGATGACCCAGCACAAGACACTGACGATGATGTGCTCGTTTGCCCTGCTGCTTGCCACGATGCCCGCTGCGGCAGCCGATGCCGATGCCGAAGACGCCGCCGAAGCCCGCGCGGAGGCGCGTTACGAGGCGGCGAAGGACAGCGCCGAGCGCAATTACAAGGGTGCGATGGCGCGTTGCGACGCGCTGAGCGGCGATGCCGAGGACGTGTGCGAAAAGGACGCCGAGGTGGCACGCGATGCGGCGATGTCGGAAGCGAAGATCCAGCTCAAGTCCGACGAGGCGCGCGCCGACACGATCGAGGACCGCATGGAGGCCGAGTACGAAGCCGCCAAGGCGCGCTGCGGTTCGATGGACGGCAAGGCGGAGGACGCCTGCGTCGCGGAAGCCAAGGTGAAGTACGCGCAGTAAGCAGCGCTGCGCCGGGCGGCGCGGCGCTGCCGCACTGGTCCGGCCGGCAGCGGGGCAAAGCCGTATAATCGCGCATTGAATGGCGTGCGTGCGCGTCCGGCTCATCCTCCCCGCTGCTTCTTCCATGGCCCATATCCTCAAGCTCCGCGGCTCGCCCGCGTTTTCCGACGCGCGCCTTGCGCGGCTGACCGCCGATTGCCGCGCGGCAGTGCCCCGGCTGCGCGCGCTGCGCGCGCTGCGCGCCAGCCAGTACTTCTTCGTCGAATGCGTTGCCGAACCGGACGCCTCCGAGCTTGAGCGCCTGTGCGCGCTGCTCGGCGCCCAGCCGGCGGAACCGGTGGCGGGCGACGTGCTGCTGGTGACGCCGCGTCTGGGCACCATTTCGCCGTGGTCGTCGAAGGCGAGCGACATCGCGCGCAACTGCGGGTTGTCCAGCGTGCTTCGCATCGAGCGCGGCGTGCTGCACGAGATCGAATTCGCGCGCGGCCTGCTGGGCGTGACGACGCCGGACGAGGCCGAGCGCGCGGTGCTGGCCGGGCGGCTGCACGACCGCATGACCGAATCGGTGCTCAATGCGCCGGACGAGGCCGACGCGCTGTTCAGCCACGTGCCGCCGCGTCCGCTGGTCAGCGTGTCGCTGGCCAAGGGGCGCCCGTCACTGGAGCGCGCCAACAGCGAACTTGGCCTGGCGCTGTCCGAGGACGAGATCGACTACCTGCTCGACGCCTACACGCGGCTGGATCGCGCGCCGACGGACGTCGAACTGATGATGTTCGCGCAGGCCAATTCCGAGCACTGCCGGCACAAGATATTCAACGCGAGCTGGACCATCGACTACGCCACGCAGGACATGAGCCTGTTCGGCATGATCCGCGAGACGCATCGCGCGACGCCGCAACACACGGTGGTGGCCTATTCGGACAACGCCGCGGTGATAGAGGGCGCGACGACCGGACCGGTCGAGCGCTTCTACCCCGACCGGGATGGCCGCTGGAGCTGGCACAGCGAATCGATGCACTTCCTCGCCAAGGTGGAAACCCACAACCACCCGACCGCGATTTCTCCCTTTCCGGGTGCGGCAACCGGCGCCGGCGGCGAAATCCGCGACGAAGGCGCGACCGGGCGCGGCGCGCGTCCCAAGGCCGGGCTGGCCGGTTTCTCCGTTTCCAACCTGAACATTCCGGGCTTCGAGCAGCCCTGGGAGCGCGTCGACGGCGAGATATACGGCAAGCCGGAGCGCATCGCGTCGGCGCTGCAGATCATGATCGACGGTCCGCTCGGCGCGGCCGCGTTCAACAACGAATTCGGCCGCCCCAATCTTGCCGGCTACTTCCGCACCTTCGAGCTGCCCTTCATGGGCGAGATGCGCGGCTATCACAAGCCCATCATGATTGCCGGCGGCATCGGCAACATCAGCGCACGCGATGCCTTCAAGGTCGAGTTCCCGGCGGGCACCAGGCTCATCGTGCTGGGCGGCCCGGCGATGCTGATCGGCCTCGGCGGCGGCGCAGCGTCGAGCATGACGACCGGCAGCAATACGGCCGACCTCGACTTCGCGTCGGTGCAGCGCGGCAACCCGGAGATCGAACGCCGGGCGCAGGAGGTCATTGACCGCTGCTGGCAGATGAAGGACAACAATCCGATCCTCGCCGTGCATGACGTCGGTGCGGGCGGGCTGTCCAACGCGCTGCCCGAACTGGCCTGGGGCGCCGGTCATGGCGCGCGCTTCGACCTGCGTTCCATCCTCAGCGAAGAGTCGGGCATGAGCCCGGCCGAGTTGTGGTGCAACGAATCGCAGGAGCGCTACGTGCTCGCCGTGGCGGCCGAGCGGATCGAGGAATTCGGTGCGCTGTGCGAGCGCGAGCGCTGCCCGTACGCCGTGCTCGGCGAAGCCACCGGTGACGGCATGCTGACGGTGGAGGATGCGCACTTCGGCAGCAAGCCGGTCGACATGTCGATGGACGTGCTGCTCGGCAAGCCGCCCAAGATGCATCGCAACGCGTCGCGCCGTGGCGCGTTTGCGCCGCCGATGGACGTTGCCGGCCATGACCTGAAGGAGATCGCCTACCGCGTGCTGCACATGCCGTCGGTCGCCAGCAAGTCCTTTCTCATCACCATCGGTGACCGCAGCGTCGGCGGCCTGACCGCGCGCGACCAGTTCGTCGGCCCGTGGCAGGTGCCGGTGGCCGACGCGGCCGTGACCTGCGAAGGGTTCAGCGGCTATCGCGGCGAAGCGTTCGCGATGGGCGAGCGCACGCCGGTGGCGCTGCTCAGCGGCCCGGCATCCGGGCGCATGGCGATCGGCGAGGCGATCACCAATCTTGCCGCGGCCGACGTGCGCAGCTTCGACCGCATCAAGCTTTCCGCGAACTGGATGGCGGCGGCCGGCCACAAGGGCGAGGACGCCGCGCTGTTCGACACGGTGAAGGCGGTCGCGATGACCTTCTGCCCGGCGCTCGGCCTGTCGATTCCGGTCGGCAAGGACAGCCTGTCGATGAAGACGCGCTGGCGCGACGGCGACACGGACAAGGAAGTGGTGTCGCCGCTGTCGCTCATCATCACCGCGTTCGCGCCGGTCGACGACGTGCGCAAGACGCTGACGCCGCAACTGCTGGTCGACCCCGAAGTCGATACCGAACTGCTGCTGCTCGACCTGGGCCAGATGAAGAACCGCCTCGGCGGCTCGGCGTTTGCCCAGGCCTGCGGTGTCAGCGGCGAACACGCGCCCGACGCCGACGCGCTGCTGCTCGGCCGCTTCCTGCCGGCGATCCGCACGTTGCGCGACGCCGGCCTGCTGCTCGCCTACCATGACCGCTCGGACGGCGGCCTGTTCGCGACGCTGTGTGAAATGTCGTTCGCATCGAAGGTCGGCCTGTCGATCAATCTTGATACGGTGGCCTACGACCCCTTGCTGGTGGACGTCGATTCGCTGGCCAAGAAGGCCGACGCGGTACGCGGGCGCTTCAACGACCGCATCTTCGGCGCGCTGTTCAGCGAAGAGCTGGGCGCCGTGCTGCAGATCCGCGTGAGCGAGCGCTCGCGCGTCATGGACATCCTGCGTGAAGGCGGGCTGTCGGGTGTCACGCACGGCATCGGCAGCCCGAACGACCGCGATGAAATCCGCGTATGGCACAACGCAAAGGTCGTCTTCAGCGAGCCGCGCGCCGACCTGATGAAGGCCTGGTACGGCGTGAGTCACCATATCGCGGCGCTGCGCGACGACGCCGACTGCGCGCGCGAGGAATACGCGCTGCTCGACGACGCGGACGACGGCGGCCTGTTCTCGGCGCTGACGTTCGAGGCGCAGGAGGACGTCGCTGCGCCCTTCGTCTCCAGGGGCGTGCGGCCGAAGATCGCCATCCTGCGCGAGCAGGGGGTGAACGGCCAGGTCGAGATGGCCGCGGCGTTCGACCGCGCCGGCTTCGATGCGCACGACGTACACATGTCCGACCTGATGGCCGGACGCGTGTCGCTGGCCGATTTCAAGGGGCTGGCGGCCTGCGGCGGCTTTTCCTATGGTGACGTGCTCGGCGCAGGTTCCGGCTGGGCCAAGTCCATCCTGTTCAATTCGGCGCTGCGGGATGCCTTCGCGGCCTACTTCGAACGCGAGGACAGCTTTGCGCTGGGCGTGTGCAACGGTTGCCAGATGATGAGCCAGCTGCGCGACATCGTGCCCGGTGCCACGCACTGGCCGCGTTTCGAGCGCAACCGCTCGGAGCAGTTCGAAGCGCGCCTGACGATGGTGGAAGTCATGGATTCACCGTCCATCCTGCTGCGCGGCATGTCCGGCTCCAGGCTGCCCGTCGTCGTGTCGCACGGCGAAGGACGCGCCGCGTTCGATGACCTGCAGGCACAGTCGATGGCGCGCGTGGCGATGCGCTTCATCGACCACGACGGCCACGTGGCAACACGCTACCCGCGCAACCCGAACGGCTCGCCGGACGGCATCACCGCGCTGAGCACGGACGACGGACGCGTCACCATCATGATGCCGCACCCGGAACGCGTCTTCCGCAGCGTGCAGATGAGCTGGCATCCGGCGCACTGGGGCGAGGACAGCCCGTGGATGCGCATGTTCAGGAACGCGCGGGTGTGGGTGGGTTGATCCGCCCTGCGGTGAAATGAAAGAGCCGGCGCAAGCCGGTTTTTTCATTGCCGCTGCCGCGTTGCGTGCGAGGGGCGTGTCCGGTCAGTCCGGGCCGGCGTCGCGGAGCGGTTCGCCCAGCAGCGCCTCGAAGGCAAGCGCGGCCGGACCGAGCGGGCGCTCGGGCAGGCGTATCCGGTAGAGCGTGCGCTGGATGGGCGCACCGCCCGGATGCACGCGCCGCACGCGGCCGAGCGCGAGCTGGTCGCGCGCGCAGATGCGCGGCACCAGTCCCAGACCGCGACCGGCAGCCACCGTCTGCACGATCGCCTCGTTGCTGCCCACCTCTATCGTGCGCGCCGGCGTCAGTCCCAGTTCGTCGAGCACGCGGTCGGTCGCCGAACGGCTGCCGGAGCCGTATTCGCGCACGATCCACGTGTGATCCGACAGCGCTGCCGGATGGAAGGCGCCTTGTGCCGGCTGAGACGGCTCGCGCGGCGCGACGATGACCATTTCCTCGTGCCGCCAGATGCGGCTGTTCAGCCGGGTGTCGGACACGTCCCCTTCGACCAGCGCGACATCGACCCGGCAGTCGAGCAGCAGGTCGGCGACGTTGCGGGTGTTGCCGCCGATGACGCGCAGATCGATGCCCGGATGACGCGCGTGGAAGGCGACCAGCAAGGGCGGCAACCAGTACGTGGCGACGGTGGTACTGGCGCCTATCGTCAGCTGTCCGCGTTCGAGCGAGCTGAACGAGCGCAGCGTCTCGGCGGCGTCGCGTTCCAGCGCGAAGATGCTGCGGCCGTATTCATACAGCGCCTGGCCGGATTCGCTCGGCCTGAAGGTCTTGCCGCGGCGGTCCAGCAGCACCGTCTCCAGCTGTGACTCAAGCTCGCGTACCGCCCGCGACGCAGCCGGCTGCGTGATGTCCAGCGCTTCCGCCGCGCGGGAGAAGCTCCGGGCTTCAACGACACGGACGTAGATGCGCAGCAGATGCAGGTTCATTCATTACCTCAGGTAATCATCTTGTTATTTGCATGATATAGGTGAATGAATGGGCGGCGCGTACGCTGCATCCATGTTTTCCGCACACACACCAGAACCCGTCACGGCCGCGGCTGCCGCGCCTTCATCCCGTGGCATTGCAGGCGGGCTTGTCGCCTGTACCGCCGTAGCGGCGCTGGCGGCGCTGGTCGCCGCGCAGCCGGGCATGACGGCACGCGGATTGGGCTGGCTGCCGCTGGCGGTCGCGCTCGGCATCGTCGCCGGCAATCTGTGGCCGGCGCTGCCGGTGCGCGGGGCGGCCGGACTGGCGCTGGCGCGCGGCCCGCTGATGCGCGCCGGCATTGCGCTCTACGGCCTGCGCGTCGGCATTCATGAACTGGGCAGCGTCGGCTGGAGCGGTCTGGCCATGGCGCTGTTCATCGTCATGTCCACGCTGGCGCTGGCGCGCGCCGCCGGACGGCGGCTCGGGCTCGACGCGCAGTGCGCGCTGCTGATCGGCTGCGGCAGTGCGATCTGTGGCGCTGCGGCGGTGGCGGCGGCGGACAGCGTGATCGGCGCCCGGGCCCGCCACGTGTCTGCGGCGGTGCTGGCGGTGGTCGTGTTCGGCACGTCCGGCATGTATCTGCTGCCGCTGCTGCAGTCTGCCAGCGGTTTGAGTGACGCGTCGTTCGGCATGTGGGTGGGGCTGACGGTGCACGAGCTGGGCCATGTGGTGGCCGGCGCTGCGGCGGCCGGGCCCGCGGCGGCGGCGGCGGCGCTGGTCGAGAAGATGATGCGCGTGATGCTGCTGGCTCCGGTGGTGATGCTGATCGCCGCACGGATGAACGCCGGGCGCAGCGGTGCGGCGCGCATGCCGGCGGTGCCGGGTTTCCTGTACGGGTTTGCGCTGATGATCGCGCTCAATGCCGCTCAATTGCTGCCGGGATGGTTGCAGTCCTTCGGTGGCGAACTGGCGCAGGCACTGCTGGCCGCCGGTCTGGCCGCACTCGGCGCGAACACGCGGCTGGCCGACATGGCCGGCGCGGGCTGGCGGGTGTGGGCGCTGGCGACGCTGCTGTGGATCTATCTGCTGCTGGCCGGCTTCGCGCTGGTCAGTCTGGTGGCCTGGCTGTGAGCATGCACGCACAGACGCGGGGCGGATGCGGCGGTGGCGCACCGGTGCGGTGTGGCCGCGCGCGCACCGGCGATCATCCTGCGTCGGGCGCTTTCCTCGCGCTGGCGCTGCTTTGCGGGCAACGGGGGCAGGGGGGCGGGCTCTGGCATGCCGATTGCTCGACACAACCTGTCATAACAGGTTGGTGCGCAAGCGCCAGTCCGGATCTCCGCCATCGCCGCACGGAGCGTCGTCGGCGCAGGTCACCGTCACCGGAATCGTCACCCTTGGATACAACACTCTTCGACACGCTCTGGCCGCACCGCGAACCGGTGACCTGGCTGGTCATCGTCACGGCGGTGGCCGCTGGCGGCATGCTGCGCGGCATCACCGGTTTCGGCGCTGCGCTGATGATGGCGCCCCTGTTGTCCCGCGTCGTGACGGCGCAGGAAACGTTGTGCCTCGTCACGGTGCTCAACGCGCTGCCGCTGACGAACGCGCTGTCCGCGCCGGTGCGCCGCCTGGTGGATCACCGGCTGTTGCTGCCGATGGCGGGCGCCGCCTGCGCGGGCATCGTCCCCGGGCTGTGGCTGGTCAGCGTGGTGCCGGCGCAGATGTTCGGGCAGGTGGTCGGTGCCGCTGTGATTGTCAGCGCGCTGTCGCTGCTGCTCGGATTCCGGCTGGTGAGGCAGCGCTCGACGCCGATGTCGCTCGGCGTCGGCGTGTTCAGCGGCGTGCTGACCGGCTTCGGCGGCGTCGGCGGTCCGCCCGCCATCCTCTATGTCATGGGTATCGAGCGGGACGGCCATCGGGCGCGCGCGAGCTTCCTCGTCTATTTCGGCTGCATCTATCCGGTCGCGTTGCTGGGCGTCGCGGTGTCCGGCCTGCTGAGCGTGTCGCTGCTGCTGCAGGGCCTCGTGCTGGCGCCGCTTTTCCACTATGCAGGGCGCGTCGGCGAGGTGCTTTTCCGCCGCCTTTCGGTGCGCGTCTTCAGGCCGCTGGTGCTCGTTCTGCTGGTGCTTGCCGGCGCGATGGCGGCCTGGCCCGCAGGTGTCGATTCGCGGCACACAGGCGCGCCTGCAAGCGTGGTGCAAGGGCACCTTTGCAGTGCGGCAGTTGCGACGCCAATGTGCGGCACGCCCGATGTGGAAGCTTCTGTTTTCCATATAAAACAATGAATTGAAGTATTTGCTGCGATGCGGGAAAAATGGCATCGCGTTTGCTTGACATGACTCGTCATAACAGGTTCTTCACATGGAGCTGATACGTGGCACCCAACCGCAAACAGATGATCGTGCCTGTGCGCACGGACCCGGCAGACGAGGTGTCGTCGGTGTCGCAGATGCCGCTCTTCACGCAGATCCGCGAAATCCTGCGCCGGCGCATTCTGGACGGCAGCTATCCGCCGCATTCGCAGATGCCGTCGGAGAGCCAGATGATGACGGCATTCCGGGTCAGCCGCATCACGATACGGCAGGCACTGGGCGACCTGCAGAAGGAAGGGCTCATCTTCAAGGTGATGGGCAAGGGCAGCTTCGTCGCAAAGCCCAAGGCGTTCCAGAGCCTGTCGCGACTGCAGGGCTTCGCTGAAGCGATGTCCTCGTCCGGTTACGAAACCTATTCGATGCTGCTCAGCGCCCGCGAGATGCCGGCCAGCAAGATCGTCGCGCAGCGGCTTCAGCTCAGGGCCGATGCGCCGGTGTTCGAGATCCAGCGGTTGCGCTACCTGAACCGCGAGCCGATCTCGGTCGATGTGAGCTACTTCCCGCCCGCCATCGGCGAGCGGCTGGTGCAGGCCGACCTGGCCACGCGCGACATCTTCGTCATTCTCGAGAACGACCTCGGCCGCAACCTCACGCACGCCGAGCTGCAGATCGAGGCGATCTCGGCCGACGAGTCGCTGGCCCGGCATCTGGACATCCGCGAGGCCTCGCCACTGCTGCGCATCGAGCGCCTGACCTATGACGACGGCAAGCCGATCGATTTCGAGTTCCTCTACTACCGCGGCGACGCCTTCCAGTACCGCCTGCGGATTGATCGCAGTTGATGCAAAGGCGCGCTGAAAAAGCAACGACGAAGTCCTTCGTTCCCCGCCGGCGCGCCGTTTGACAGAGTGCAGCACCTTCAAGGAGACATCATGAAACGCATCGATATGGAGTTCGACCTCGTCGTCATCGGCGGGGGTACGGGTGGCCCGATGGCCGCCGTCAAGGCGAAGGAGAAGAATCCGAAGTTGCGGGTACTGCTCATCGACAAGGCCAACGTGAAGCGCAGCGGCGCGATCTCGATGGGCATGGACGGCCTGAACAACGCCGTCATACCGGGTCACGCGACGCCGGAGCAGTACGTCAAGGAAATCACCATCGCCAACGACGGCATCGTCGATCAGGAAGCGGTGATGGCCTATGCCGCCAACAGCTTCGACATGATCAACGAACTGGACCGCTGGGGCGTCAAGTTCGAGAAGGACGAAACCGGCGACTACGCGGTGCGCAAGGTGCATCACCTGGGCAGCTACGTGCTGCCGATGCCGGAAGGCCACCACATGAAGAAGATCCTCTACCGCCAGCTGAAGAAGGCGCGGGTGGAGGTGACCAACCGCGTCGTCGTCACCCGCGTGCTGACCGGCGCCAGCGGCGAGGTCGTCGCCGTCATGGGCTTCGACTGCCGCACCGCCGACGTCTATGTCATCAAGACACGGGCGGCCGTGATCAGCACCGGCGCGGCCGGGCGCATCGGCCTGCCGGCGTCGGGTTACCTGATGGGCACCTACGAGAATCCGACCAACTGCGGTGACGGCCACGCGATGGCCTATCACGCGGGCGCCGACCTGGCCAACCTCGAGTGCTTCCAGATCAACCCGCTCATCAAGGATTACAACGGCCCGGCCTGCGCCTACGTGACCGGCCCGTTCGGCGGCTTCACGGCCAACTCCAAGGGCGAGCGCTTCATCGAATGCGACTACTGGAGCGGCCAGATGATGATGGAGTTCCACAACGAACTCGAAGGCGGCAACGGCCCGGTTTTCCTCAAGCTCGACCACCTCGCGGAGGAAACGATCCAGGAGATCGAAACCATCCTGCATACCAACGAACGCCCGAGCCGCGGCCGATTCCACGAGAAGCGCGGCAACGACTACCGCTCGCAGATGGTGGAGATGCACATTTCCGAGATCGGCTTCTGCAGCGGCCACAGCGCATCCGGCATCCACGTCAATGCGCTCGGTGAAACGTCGGTCGCCGGGCTTTACGCCGCCGGTGACTGTGCCAGCGTGCCGCACAACTACATGCTGGGTGCCTTCGTCTATGGCCGGTTGTGCGGCGAGAACGCCGCGGCCTACTGCGCGGAGCACGGGCAGGGTGCCGTCGATGCCGGAGACGTGGCGGCCGAGGAGGCGCGCATCCTCGCGCCGCTGGGCCGCACCGACGGGCTCACGCCGTTCCAGATCGAATACAAGACGCGCCGCCTGGTGAACGACTACCTGCAGCCGCCGAAGATCACGCGCAAGTACGAAATCGCGCTGCGCCGCTTCGACGAAATCCGCGAGGACGCCGAAGCGATGTTCGCCGGCAATCCGCACGAACTGATGCGCGCGATGGAGGCGCATTCGATCCTCGACTGCGCCGAGATGGCCGCGCGCGCGTCGATGTTCCGCACGGAAAGCCGCTGGGGCCTCTACCACTACTACGTCGATCACCCGGAGCGCGACGACGACAACTGGTTCTGCCACTCGCTGCTGAGCAAGGGCGCCGACGGCGCCATGCAGATGCGCAAGAAGGCGGTCGAGCCCTACATCGTCGCCATCGACGACGAGGAACGCTCCGCCTACCAGCGCCTGCGTGTCGCACGCAGCGCAGAAGCCGCCTGAACCCCGAACACCCGCACGCCCATCAAGGAGTCAAGCCATGACCATTGCAGCCACGCCGACCCAGGTGCCGGTGAATGTAGATAACGACAAATGCATCGCCGAGAAGGGGTGCACCGTATGCGTCGATGTATGTCCGCTGGACGTGCTCGCCATCGACATGCTGACGAAGAAGGCCTTCATGAAGTTCGACGAGTGCTGGTACTGCCTGCCGTGCGAAACCGACTGTCCGACCGGCGCCGTCAGCGTGTCCATCCCCTACCTGCTGCGCTGAGGAGACCGCCATGGACATCCAGAACTTTTCCATCAGCGAGCGTCTCGGCAGCCTCGACGCCGAAGTCCGTCGCCTCGCGGTGATCGATCTGCCGTACGGCGACGAGGAGGACATCGTGTCGCTGCTGCTGCCGCGTCTGGCGGACGAGGACGCCGCCGTGCGGACCGAGGCCGTGCGCGCGCTCGAGGGCTACGAAGAGCTCGAAGTGGTGAGCGCGCTGGCGCCGATGCTGCTCGACGCGGACGACGGCGTGCGCGCGGCGGTCGGTGTCGTGCTGTCCGAACTCAAGGGCAGCGAGTGCGCGCCGCCCTTGTTGCCCTTCCTGCGCGGCCACACGGCCGAGGTCCGCACGCTGGCGCTGCGCGCGATCCGCGCACTGCGCGTACCGGAAGCCTTCGAACCGGCGATGGAGGCGCTGAAGGACGCCGATGCCGGCGTGCGCCGCGAAGCGGTCGGCGTGCTGGGCTATCTGCGCATGCCGCAGGCGATCGGTGCGCTGGCCGAAGTGGCGGCGCTCGACGCCGACGCCGACGTGCGGCGCATCGCCATCGGCGCCATCGGCTACTCCAGCGAACAGAGCGTGCTGCCGGCGCTCACGCGGGGGCTGGCCGACAACGCGTGGATGGTGCGCGACGAGGCGGCGCAGACGCTGGGCAAGCTGCGGCTCGGCCTGGCGATACCGGAGCTGGTGCGTGCGATGCAGGACGAGTACTGGCAGGTACGCGTGAAGGCGGCGCGCAGTCTCGGCCTGCTCAAGGCGGTCGTGGCGCTGCCGGCGCTCATCGATGCGCTGGCCCACCCGATCGGCAACCTGCGCAAGGAGGCCGCGATCGCGCTCGGCGAGATCGCCGACCCGCGCGCCATTCCGGCGCTCGAAGGCGCGCTGGAGGACAGCGACCCGGACGTGCGCAAGCTGTCGCGCCTCGCGCTGACCGCCATCACGCTGGCTCAGAAGTGAGGCGCCCCGATGACATTTTTCCTTTCAATCGAAGCGCGGCCCGGCTGCCGGACCGCGCACCGGGAGGACTGACATGACCTATGTCGTGACCGAAGCCTGCGTGCGCTGCAAATACACCGACTGCGTCGACGTCTGTCCGGTCGAGTGCTTCCACGAAGGGCCGGATTTTCTGGTGATCAATCCGGACGGCTGCATCGACTGCGGCGTGTGCGTCACCGAATGTCCGGTCGGTGCCATCTACGCCGACACCGACCTGCCGCCGGCGCAACAGGTGTTCGTCGAAATCAACGCGCGCCTGAGCACGCAGTGGCCGGTCATCGCCGAAGCGTGCGAGCCGCTGGCCGATGCCGCCGAGTGGGCGGAGGTGAAGGACAAGCGCCACTACCTGGACGTGTTGCAGGAGGGCTGAGATGCCCAGGCGGCCGGGCGGGCCGTGCAGGCGGATTCCATATAAGACAAGCGCTCTGAGGCAGGCGCACCGGGTTTTTCGGTTTTTTCATTGCACTGACAGGGAGAGGTATAGCCATGAACGTACTGAATGAAACAATGGGTCGGGTGGTGTGGAATGCGCGCACCGTGGTGTTCGGACTGGCCATGGCGAGTTGTGCGCCGGCCGCGCTGGCGGAAGTCGTGACCGTGGGCATCGGCACGCAGAACACCACCACCAATACGGTGACCGGCGGCATCGTCATCAAGGAAATGGGCCTGCTTGAGAAGTACCTGCCCAAGACCGGCAAGTACAAGGACATCCAGTTCAGGATGGAGTGGCAGAACTTCACGTCCGGCCCGCCGGTGACCAACGGCATGATCGCCAACACGCTGCAGATCGGCATGATGGGCGACTATCCGCTGCTGGTGAATGGCGCCACCTTCCAGGCCGGCCCGGAAACGAAGAGCCGCCTCATCGCGATGATCGCCTACAACGCCGACGGTGCCGGCAACGGCATCGTGGTGCACAAGGACTCGCCGTACTACCAGCTGTCCGACCTGAAGGGCAAGAAGGTGTCCGTGCCCTTCGGTTCGGCCGCGCACGGCATGGTGCTCAAGGCGATGGAAGACAAGGGCTGGAAGGCCGACTTCTGGGACCTGGCGAGCCAGAGTCCCGAAGTGGGCACGTCCAGCCTGCAGGAGAAGCGCATCGATGCGCACGCCGACTTCGTACCGTTCGCCGAGCTGCTGCCCTACCGGGGCTTCGCCCGCAAGATTTTCGACGGCGTCGAAACCAAGGTGCCGACCTTCCACGGCGTCGTGGTGCGCGAGGACTTCGCGAAGAAGTATCCGGAGTTCGTCGTGGCCTACATCAAGGCGCTGATCGAAGCCAATGACTGGGTGCGCAAGAACCCGGTCGAGGCGGCGACGAAGATCGAGGAATGGACGCGGGTGGAGAAGGAAGTCGCGTACATGTTCCTCGGCCCGGGCGGCGTGCATACGCTGGACCCGACCATCAAGCCGAAGTGGATCGATACGGTGAAATATGACCACGGCGTGCTGACCCGCATGGGGCGCGTGAAGCCGCTGGATGCCGATGCGTGGGCGGACGAGAGCTATGTGATGCAGGCCTACAAGGAACTCGGCCTCGACTATGCCGCGCACAAGGCCAGCTTCGCCAGCTACGAGATCAGCGGTACCGATCCGCTGTGCGGCGGCACGATCGACAAGCCGCGCGAAGCGGGCGAGGTGTGGATCGATGGCGGCGCGCTGACCGCGTACAAGTCGGCCGAATGCACGCTGGCGGCCGTGAATGCCGCGACCAGGGCGGGCAAGAAGGTCGGCGTGGCCTTCGTGTTCGATCAGGCCTTCAAGATCAAGCTGTTCGCCGACAAGGCCTTCTATTCGCTGGCGGGCAAGGGCGAATCGGCCACCATCACGCCCTTCCTGCTGAAGAAGGACGCCGAGGCCCATGCTGCCGCCCACGGCGGCAAGCTGGGCAGCTACGCCGACGCACTGGCGGTCGCAACGGTAAGGAAATGAGCCATGGGAACCGCGATGAGGATACAGCCGGTGCATGACGCGCGAGCGTACCCGGCTGCACCGGAGGGGGCGCCGTCGGACGCGCCCGCAGGGGCCGCATCGGCGACGGCGCAAGCCGTTGCGGTGCGGCCGGTCGCGGCGCCGGCCAGGCCGGTGCCCGCCGTACGCTTCGCACGGCTGATGCGTCGGGAAGGGCCGGGGCTGTTGCTCGGCGCCTTGTCGATCTGTCTGCTGATCGGCTTCTGGTATCTGGCGACCACGTATCGCTGGAGCTTCTACATCCGGTTCATCAACGTGCCCGGTCCGGTCGAGGTGTTCCAGGATGCGTCGCGCCTGTTCGGCAACGAGCAGTTCATGACCAACATCACCATCAGCCTGCGACGCATCATGCTGGGCTTCATCGCCGCAACGGTGCTCGGCGTGACGATGGGGCTGCTGATCGGACGCTATCGCAGGGTGCGTCAGCTGACGTTCCCGGCGATGGAAATCCTGCGCCCGATCCCGGCCATCGCCTGGGTGCCGATCTCCATCATGCTGTGGCCGACGACCGAAACCAGCATCGTGTTCATCACCTTCATCGGCGCCTTCTTTCCCATCCTGCTCAACACGATGCACGGTGTGGCGACGATGGACAGCGTGCTGGTGCGGGCGGCGCGCTGTCTCGGCGCAAGCGAGTTCGCGCTGATGACGCAGGTGGTGCTGCGCGGCGCCATGCCGCACATCTTCACCGGGCTGGCGGTGGGCATGGGCGTGGCCTGGGTGTCGCTGATCGCCGCGGAGATGATTTCCGGGCAGTACGGCGTCGGCTACTTCACCTGGGAGGCGTACTCCCTGATCGAGTATTCACACATCGTCATCGGCATGCTGGTCATCGGGGTGCTGGGCCTGCTGTGCAGCGGCGCGATCCGTCTGCTGGCCCGGCTCGTCATGCCCTGGCAGATCGCGGCGGGCAAGGAGAACAACCGATGAATGCGACCTCAGCCCCCGGCCGGGGGCATATAGACATCCAGGACGTGTGCGTGCGCTTCACGCAGAACGGCGTGCCGCTGGACGCGGTGCAGTCGGTGTCGCTGACCGTCAATCCCGGCGAATTCGTATCCATCGTCGGTCCGTCCGGCTGCGGCAAGTCGACCTTGCTCAACATCGTGGCCGGCTTCCTCAAGCCGGACCAGGGCGTGGTCACCGTCGACGGCGCGCCGATCACCGGTCCCGGCGCGGACCGTGGCGTCGTGTTCCAGCAGTACTCGCTGTTCCCCTGGCTCAGCGTGCGCCAGAACGTCGAGTTCGGCCTGAAGATGCAGGGGCTGGGGCGCAGCGCGCGCGAAAGCCGGGCCCGGACGCTGCTCGGTCTGGCCGGGCTGCTGTCGTTCGAGAACCACTATCCGGACCAGCTCTCCGGCGGCATGAAGCAGCGCGTGGGCATCGTGCGCGCACTCGCCACCAGTCCGCAGGTGATGCTGATGGACGAGCCGTTCGGTGCGCTCGATTCGCAGACGCGCGTGGTGATGCAGGAAATCCTCACCAATATGTGGCAGCAGCTGCGCCTGTCGGTCCTGTTCATCACGCACGACATCGAAGAGGCGATCTTCCTGTCCGACAAGGTGTACGTCATGACCGCACGTCCCGGGCGCATCAAGGCGGAGATTCCGGTGCTGCTGCCGCGCCCGCGCACGCCGGACATGATGTCGTCGCCCACTTTCCTCGCGCTGAACCGCCAGTTGCGGGCGCTCATCCGCGAAGAGAGCCTGGCGGCGATGGGCGGCGAGCTGGGCGAGGGCGGGCTGGCCGGACACGACTGGCATGTCGGTGCCGAAGGTGTGGGAGCCATGCTGTGAGCGCGGCCGTGCCGGTGTCCATCACGGTGCGCAGCGCATCCCGCCTGCTGTGCATCGAGTGGGACGACAGTGCCGTCAGCGAACTGCCGCATGCGCGACTGCGCGCGCGCTGCCGCTGCGCAGCCTGTACGCATGCCGCGCGCCGCGGCGACACGCCCGGCGACGGCGCTGACGTGACGCTGACGGCGGTCAATGCGGTGGCCGACGGCGGCCTGAACCTGGTGTTCTCCGACGGGCACGGACGTGGCATCTATCCCTGGGCGTATCTGCGGGAAATCGGCGCCGCGTGACGGCCCGCGAACTGGAAGGAGTGCTGGACATGAAGGTGCTGGTGGCAGTGAAGCGCGTGGTCGACCACCACGTGAAGGTGCGCGTGCTCGTGGATGGCAGCGACGTCGACGTCGCCAGCGCGAAGATGAGCGTCAATCCGTTCGACGAGATTGCCGTCGAGGAAGCGGTGCGGCTGCGCGAGGCCGGGCTGGCGAGCGAGGTGCTTGTCGTGTCGTGCGGCGTGGCGGCCTGCCAGGACACGCTGCGTGCCGCGCTCGCCATGGGCGCGGACCGCGCCGTGCGCGTCGAAACGGACGTCGCGCTGCAGCCGCTGGCCGTGGCCCGGTTGCTGCACGCGCTGTGCCTGCGCGAACAGCCGGGCCTGGTCATCTGCGGCAAACAGGCCATCGATGACGACGCGGCGCAGACCGGGCAGATGCTGGCGGCGCTGCTCGGCTGGCCGCAGGCGACCAATGCATCCCGCGTGACGCTGACCGGCGGGCGGGTCGAGGTCGAATGCGGGATCGACGGCGGCACGGAGGTGCTGAGCCTGTCGCTGCCGGCGGTGCTGACGACGGACCTGCGGCTGAACGAGCCGCGCTACGCGTCGCTGCCCGGCATGATGAAGGCGAAGAAAAAGCCGCTCGACACGGTGACGCCGGCGCAGCTCGGCGTCGATGTCACGCCGGGCCTGCGCACCGTGCGCGTCGCCGAGCCGCCGGTGCGCGAGCCCGGCGTGCGTGTCGCCAGTGTCGAGCAACTGCTCGCGTGCCTGTGCGGCGAGGGCGGCGCACTGCGGGGAGCCCTGCCATGAAGGCACTGGTCATCGCCGAACACGACAATGAGGCGCTGCAGGCGGGCACGCTGAACACCGTGACGGCCGCGCTGCAGATGGCCGACGAGGTCGACCTGCTGGTCGCCGGACACGGGTGTGCGGCGGTCGCCGCACAGGCCGCGCGCGTGGCCGGAGTGACGCGGGTTCTGCACTGCGAGGCCCCGCACTACGGCGAGCAGCTGGCGGAGCCGCTGGCCGCGCTGGTGTGCGGCATCGCCAGCGGCTATACGCATCTGGTCGCACCGGCCGGCGTGTCCGGCCGCAACCTGATGCCGCGCGTCGCGGCGACGCTGGGCGTGTCGCAGATCAGCGGCATCGTGCGCGTCGATGCCGGCGACACCTTCACCCGCCCGATCTACGCCGGCAACGCGCTGGCCACCGTGCAGGCGCTCGATTCGCGCATCGTGCTGACGGTGCGCGCCACCGCGTTCGCCCCGGCCGGCGGCGGTGCGCCGGTGCCGGTCGAACCGCTCGCGCCGGCGCCGGACCCGGCGCTGTCGCGACGGCTCTCGCGCACGCTCGCCGGCGGTGACCGGCCGGACCTCGCCAGCGCGCGCGTCGTGGTGTCGGGTGGGCGCGCGCTGGGCAGTGCGGAGAACTTCGGTGCGCTGCTCGAACCGCTGGCCGGTTGCATGGGCGCCGCGCTGGGCGCCAGTCGCGCCGCCGTCGACGCCGGCTACGCGGGCAACGACTGCCAGGTCGGCCAGACCGGCCGCGTCGTCGCGCCGGACCTCTACATCGCCGTCGGCATCTCGGGCGCCATCCAGCATCTGGCCGGCATGAAGGACTCGAAAGTCATCGTCGCCATCAACAGCGACCCGGACGCGCCGATCTTCGGCGTTGCCGACTATGCGCTCGTCGCCGACCTGTTCGATGCCGTGCCCGCGCTCACGCACGCACTCAAGTCTCGTTGCATCCCGCCGTAACAGGAGCTGCACACATGGCGCACTTGCGCGAGGGAAGTGATGAGAATCCTGCTGGTCGAAGACAGCCGGGCCGTGGCGGCTGTCATGACCATGCGGCTTGCCGCGTTCGGCTATGAAGTGAGCGTCGCCGCGAATGGCGAGATTGCCGTTGCGATGTTCGCGACGCTGCCGCCGGATCTGATGCCCGATCTGATCCTGATGGACGTCCAGATGCCGGTCATGAACGGTTTCGAGGCGTCGGCACGCATCCGTGCGATCGAGGCTACCCGGGACTGGGCGTGGACGCCCATCGTGTTCCTGACGGCGTCGTCGTCACCGGATACGCTGGTGACCGCGATCGAGGCGGGCGGTGACGACTTCATCGTGAAATCGGCGCCTGAATCGGTATTGCGCGCAAAGATGAAGGCCATGACGCGCATTGCCGCGCTGCGCGCGCGGCTTTCGGTCGCCAATCGCCTGCTCAGCGAACAGGCGAGCAGGGACGGCCTGACCGGCCTGCTGAACCGCCGCCACATGGATCTGACGCTCGATCAGGCGTGGAATGCGGTGTGCGGTCGCGGCCAGCCCTTCGGCCTGATGATGATAGACATCGATCACTTCAAGAAATACAACGACCACTACGGACACCTCGCCGGCGACGATTGCCTGTGTACCGTGGCGAAGGCCCTGGAGGGCGTGGTGAAACGTTTCAACGCCGATGTCCCCGACAGCGGCGTGTTCGTCGCGCGCTACGGCGGCGAGGAATTCGCCGTCGTCATGCCAGCGGTGTCGTCGGGCGCCTTCCATGCGACGGCCGGCGCGATCATCGACGCGGTCCGCTCACTGGCCGTGCCGCACGAGCGCAACGCCGAGTGGGGCATCGTCACCGCTTCGCTCGGCGGCGTGCACGTCGAGCGTGCCGACGACGATCTGGTCGCGCTGTTCCGCACCGCCGATGCGCGCCTCTACCGCGCCAAGGAAGCCGGACGCAACTGCGTGGTGCTCAACTGAGCGCGAGCCGGCGCAGCGCTTCCACCAGCGGCTGATACTGCGCGTGCGCATGCAGTCCGCGCACCCATTCGGGCGGCAACGCATCCATGCCGCCGGCCGCGCCCAGCAGCGCACCGAGCACGACGCCACGGTGACAGTTGTCGCCACCGGCCCGCACATTGGCCAGCAGTCCGCCGCGTGCATCGTGTTCGTACTTCACGGCCAGATGCAGCGTGGCCGGCAGTGAATCCGCGAGTTTGCAGGCCGGGCTGAAGCGGTTGCCGATGATGTCGTTGTCGTCCCGTGTGTCCGCCCACTCGTGCCAGGGATGGTCCAGCACGGCGTGCTCCGTGCGCCCGCACTGCGTCATCGCCTCGTCGATGGTCGAACCGTGCACCAGCGAGAACAGCAAGTCGGCAAAGACGGCGGCGGCCTCGGCGGCAACCGGGCCCTTGTGCGTGAGCGCGATGTGCTCGCGCACGACGGCCTGCATGGCGTCGCGGTCGGATGCGTACAGCAGCACCAGCGGCGTGAGCGTCGCCAGGCCACCGATGTTGCTGTCCTCGACGCCGCATTCGTCCAGCTCGCGTCCTTCGGCGTAGTGCCGGAAAAAGCTGCGGTGCGACGATTCGACATAGGTGTCGCGATGGCTGCCCGCGGTCAGCATGAAGTCGATGTAGCGCCGCGCGAAATCGCTCTGATCGTAGCCGCCGCAGTCGATCAGCGAGTGTGCGAGCAGTGCGGCGATCTGCACGTTGAGCGTGTTTTCGCCGGCGGCGAGAAACTGGTGGTAGTGGATGTCGGACGGGCCACCCCAGTAGACGGCCTGCTCGTGCAGGATGTCGTCGGTCGCGCCGGTGGCCGTGTAGCTGGAACGCGACAGCGCGCTGTCCGGGTGCGGATTGTGAGGGGCGACGTAGCCGGTCAGCGTGCCGTAGTCGGTCGCGATGCGCTCGCGTGTGTAATACCAGTGCACCGGCATCGCCAGCGCATCGCCGATGAAGCTGCCCCACCAGGCCGCTTCGAAGCGTGAAGGGTCGATCATTGCGTGTCTCCGTCAAGGGGAAATGGATCGGGGCGTGGCGCGCCGTCCGGGCGCCGGCGCAGCAACTCCTGGCTCATCACGCACAGGCTCAGCCACAGCGTGCCGGACGAGATGCCGGCCAGCACGTCGCTCGCGAAATGGACCTGCAGCACGACCCGGCTGGCGGCCGTCGACATGGCGATGGTCACCGCGAGCAGCAGCAGCGGCAGATGCCAGCGCGCGGGCAGCAGGCGCATGAGCACATAGGCCGCCATGCCGTAGGCGACCACGGTGCCGGAGGCGTGCCCGCTCGGAAAGCTCCAGCTCGTCTCTATCGTGTAGCCATGTTCGTGGATGGGCCGCACCCGTTCGAACATCGATTTCAAGGTCACGTTGAGCAGCGAATTGCCGGCGACGGCGGCAATCCAGCCGGCCGCGAGCAGGTGGTGTCCGCGCACCAGCAGCAGCGCGGCGAGCGCGACGCACAGGCCGGTCAGCGTCGCCGTGTCGCCGAAATGCGTGACCAGTGCGGCGGCGCGCAGCGTCTCCGCGGGCTGGGTGGCCTGCAGCGCGGCAGCGAGCGCTTCGTCGAAGGCGACCAGCGCGCCGCGGTGCGACAGCGCGCCGGCCAGCGAGAGGAAGAGCAGGCCGGCCGGCAGCATGCACGACATGCCGACGGCGAGGATGCGCTGTGGCGTCGGATCGCCGGCGGGGCGAGCAACGCGCCAGGACCATGCAAGGGCGAGCGCGAGCGCCAGTGCGCCGAGCAGCGTGCTGATGAACAGAGGGAAGGCGTTGGCGGCAACGACTTCCGCCAGCAGTTCGGCATTCGTGAGACTTGAGTACATCGGGTTTCAATCGGGGTGCGGATCAAGCGTGAGCGCGCTCAGGGCGATCAGTTCGAACTGTCCGGAATGTTCGCGGTAGTCCCAGCGCTCGACGACGCACTGGCGGGGGTCGCGCGCATCGATCCGGATCAGGTTCACAGAGTTGCCCGCGTCACGGCGGGTACGCAAGGATACCGAAGTGCCGGCCTGGACGGCCCAGCCGGTCCGGTTGCCGTCGCCGCGCAGCGCGTGCACGAAGGGCAGATGGATGTGGCCGCCGAAGATGAGATCGGCCCCGCTCTCGACCCACCGGCGCACCGCCGCCGCGTGTTTGTGCACGCGGTTGTGCCGCTCGGACGCGCGCGATGCGACGACCGGGTGATGCAGCACCACGGCGCGCAGCACGCCGGGCGGCGCGTCGCGCAGCTGGCATGCGGTGCGCTCGATCTGCGTGTCCGACAGTTCGCCGTTGATGTGGCGGTAGCGGCGCGTCGAATCGAGGCCGACGACGCGCATGTGCGCCGTGTCGATCACCGTGTCGTGCGCCTTGCCGAATGCGCGGCGGTAGGCGCGGTACGGTGCGAACACGCGTGCCGCGACGTTGAACAGCGGGATGTCGTGATTGCCCGGCAGCACCATCAGCGCCGGCGCCTCCAGACTGTCCAGAAAGCGGCGTGCCGCCGCGAACTGCTCGCCGCGCGCACGCTGCGTGATGTCGCCCGACGCGGCGACCAGTGCGGGCTTCTGTTCGTGCGCCAGCCGGCGCAGGGCGGTGCACACGGCGCTGCGTTCGACGCCGAAGTGCGGATCCGACACCTGCATCATCAGCACGCTCATGCCGTGTCGTCCGGCACGATCAGCGGCAGCGGCTGCGGGGCGACGTCGAAGCGCAGCGGCAGCGCCATGCGCCGGATCTCGCCGTCGGTGGCAACCTTCACCTTTCGGCGCGAGCGGCCCGGATGCAGGCACAGCGAGCGGAAGTCGAAGCGCTGCACCGCATCCGCGTCGCCCAGCCGACCGAGCATGCCGCGTGCCATCAGCCACAGCAGCACCAGCCGGCCGGTCGGCGGCAGCATCACGGCGGCGAGCCGGCCGTTGCCGGCCGAGCCATCCTCGTGCAGGCCGACCTGCGCCAGCTGCAGCGGATTGTTGCCGACGAACAGCGTCATCATGTCCTGCGTGCGCGTGCGTCCTTCGTGTTCGATCTCCAGCGTCATGCGCCGGCAACCCCGCAGCAGCGTGGCGAGCCCGGAAAACAGCGCGACGATGCGCTTGCGTCCCAGTTGCCGCTTCCACTCCTCGCGATCCTCCAGTACCTCCGGATACAGGCCGATGCTCGCATTGACGAGGAACACCCGGTCATTTACCCGCCCGACCTGTACCGGTTTGATGCGCCCGGTCAACAGCAGTCGCGTCGCGGCTTCGGTGTCGGACGGAATGCCGTGCTCGCGACTGAAGTAATTGAAGGTGCCCTGCGGCAGTACGCCGAACGGACAGCCGCTGCCGAGCACGGCCTGCGTGACGGCGTTGATCGTGCCGTCACCGCCGGCCGCGACGACGATGCCGCGCTGCGCCTGTGCGTGCTCGACCGCGTCACGCGCGGTGTCGGCGAGGTGCTTCGCGTTGCACACCTGCAGGATGGTGTGCGCCCGTCCGGCATCGTGCAGCACCCGGCTGATCGTTGCGCTGGCCTGCGCGGCGTCGCGTTTGCCCGAGCCGGCATTGAGCACGATGAACAGCGGGGCGTCCGCAAAGGGAGTCGGGTCTGTCATGGGATGGCGGGGCGAAAGGGCGGCGAGCCCCGGAGATCCCATGTTAGGGCGTTCGCATGCACCCGTCAGCCGGACGATTCCGACACGCGCTGGGCTTCGTACGCCTGCAGGTGAGACAGCGCGAGGTCGAGCAGCGGCGTGGCGAGCGCGGCGGCATCGGCGCGGCGAACGAGATCGCCCAGGATGTGGTCCGCCTCGGTCTGCGCGCCGCGCCGCACGTCGCGCAGCATCGACGCGGTCAGCGTGGACGTGACGTCCGCAAGCTGCGTGCGGTAGTGCGCCATGCGCTGCGGCGACGGCGCGTGCCCGCATGCGCTTGCCACGGCGGCGCTCTCCGCCAGCATGCCTTCGATGCAGCGGCGCCCGGCGCGCGTCGCGAGGATGCAGCCTACCGGCGCCCGCATCAGGCAGGTTGCACCGGCCAGCACGCTGATGAACACGAGCTTGTCCCACATGTCCTGCTCGATGTCGTCCGACACCGAATAGTCGGGCGACATCGCGGCAAGCTGCGCGCCCAGCCAGGCCAGTGGCGGTGGCACGTCCTGTGCGCGCGCGCCGATGATGAGGCGCCGGGTGGCGTTCAGATGGCGGATGCTGCCGGTTTCGTCGAGCGTGAGCGCGAGGTGGGCGACACCGCCGGCCACGCGCCCGCGGCCGAAGCGCGCGTCGAGCCGGTCGAGATGGGCGATGCCGTTGAGCAGCGGCAGCACGACGCTGTCCGGTCCGACGGCCGGCGCGATCGCGTCGATTGCCGAATCGAGGTCAGGCGCCTTGCACGACAGCAGGACGATGTCGAAGGGCGCCACGCCGGCGACCGAGGTGCGCAACTCCGGCGTCACCTGCACGTTGCCGAGCGGGCTGAGCACGCGCAGCCGGTGCTCGCGCAGGCGCTGCGCGCGCGCCGGGCGCACCAGAAAGCACACGTCCGCGCCGGCCTGCTGCAGGTGCGCGCCGAAATAGCCGCCGATGCCGCCGGCGCCAAGTATGAGGATGCGCATGTCCCGGGTCTCCGTCATCGATGATTCGTCTCTTCCGTACCGCCGCGGCGGGGGCGCGGGCGATCACCGGGACTATGCACCCGCGGGCGGCGCCGATGGAAGGGGCGGTGCGCGCACGGGTGCGGAGCCGTCAATGTCGCTCAGTAGGCGTGACGGTCCTTCAGCACGCGAAACACCGTCAGGAAGATGATCTTCAGATCGAAGAACAGCGACCAGCGACGGACGTACTCGATGTCGAACTCGATGCGCTTGGCCATCTTCTCCAGCGTGTCGGTTTCGCCGCGCCAGCCGTTGATCTGCGCCCAGCCGGTGATGCCGGGCTTGACCTTGTGCCGGAGCATGTAGCCCGGGATGAGGCTGCGGAAGGATTCGTTCAGCGCGACCGGGTGCGGGCGCGGACCGACGATGGACATGCTGCCTTGCAGGACGTTGATGAACTGCGGCAGTTCGTCGAGCGACGTGCGCCGCAGGAAGGCGCCGAAGGGCGTCACGCGGGCGTCGTTGCGGGTGGCCTGGCGGAACGTGTTCTGGCCGTCCTCGGCCACGCTCATGGAGCGGAATTTCCAGACCTCTATCGGCTTGCCGTTCAGGCCGTAGCGGCGTTGCCTGAAGATGACCGGACCGGGCGACGTCAGCTTGATGCCGATCGCGATCACCAGCATCGGCAATGCGATGAGCAGCAGGATGACGAAGGCGAGCAGCACGTCGGACACCTGCTTGGTCCACCCTTCGACGCCGTTGAACGGCGACTCGGACACCGTGAGCGTCGGGATGTCGCCGAGATAGGCGATCTGTGACTCCATGAGCCCGAATTCGAGGAAGTCCGGCACCAGATAGACCGACGCCGTGGTGTCCATCAACTGCATCATCTGGCTGCGGATGCGTTCGACCGCGCGCAGCGGCAGCGCGAGATAGATCACGTCGACCTCGGAGCGGTGCGCCGCCGCGAGCAGTTCCTCGAAGGTGCCGAGCGGCCGGCCGGACACGCCCTGTTCTTCGCGCGGCGTCAGCCGGTCGTCGAACACGCCGAGCAGGCGCAGGCCCATCCATGATGAACGGTTGATCGTATCCACCACCTGTGCCGCCGACGCCGTGTTGCCGACGACGGCTGCGACCCGGTAGTTGCGTCCGGCCATGCGCACGGCGCGGAAGGCGTGCCGTACGACGATGCGCTGAAGCGACAGCGCGACCGGTGCCAGCACCAGCCACAGCGCAAGCGCGGGCATGTCCGCCAGATCCTGCGTGTAGCCGCCCATGAGCGCGCCGAGCGACAGGAAGGCCGACGTGATGCCCCAGGAGCTGACCACCTGGCGCAGTTCGGACAGCACGGGCGTCACGCGCCAGGAGCGGTAGAGGCCGTGACGCGACGCGATGAGCACGAACAGCAGCGTGCCGGTGGAATAGGCGAGCGTGATCGTGTCGTCATGCGGGCCGGTACCTGCGAGCAAGGTCGACACGTACAGCGCGGCGAGTATCGTGATCGCGTCGGTTATCGTGTAGATCGCCGTCAGGTGGGACGTGATCAGCGGACGCAGGTAGGCGCGCCCGACGTCGGTACGCGAGCCGGTTTCCTTTTCGAGTTTCACATTCATCACGGCTGTGTGCTCCGGTTGCCAGAGTGCATCACGCGCGTCGCGCCTGCTTCTGTGGTTCGCCGAGTTGCGCGGCGCACCATGCGTAGGTCTGCGCCAGCCCCTGCGCAATCGATACGCGGGGTGCCCAGTCGAGCAGCTCGCGGGCCTTCGCATAGTCGGCGGCGCGGTCGAGATCGCCCTCCGGCCGGCTGGTGTCGAAGTGGATCCTGATGTTCTTGCCCGACACGCGCACGACCTCTTCCGCAATTTCACGGATCGACGTGCTGTAGTCCGGGCCGATCTGGATGACGCCGCGGTTCATGCCGCGTTCGACCACGGCGACCAGCGCGTCGACCGCATCCGACACGTAGACGAAGGCGCGTCGCTGCCGCCCCGATCCCCATACGTCGAACGGTTCGAGCGGATAGCGCAGCGCCTTGCGCAACAGCGACGGTATGACCTGTGACTTGGCCGGCGACATTTCGCAGTGCGGCCCGTACACATTGTGGAAACGCAGCAGCCCGACCTCCATCAGGCCTTCGTTCATCGCGAGTTCGGCGTGGTACTCGCCCATGAGCTTGGACCAGCCATAGGACGACTCCGGCTGGGCCGGATAGGCCTCTTCCTCGCGGAACAGCGGCGTGCCTTCGCTGACATCCATCTGGCGGTCGGTCGGATAGCTGCAGGCCGTGCCGACATAGACGTACTGCGGCACGCGGTTCGCGACCGCCGCCTGCAGCATGTTGGCGTCGATGCGCAGATTGGTGTTGAACAGCGAGAACTGGTTGCCGAACACGTAGTTGATGCCGGCCACGACATCCGCGAGGTGATAGACGACGTCGCAGTCGCGGGTGACGATGTCGCAGGCAGCAGGGTCGGTCAGGTCAACGACGTGCAGCCGGCTGTCGAGATCGATTGCCGGAACGCCGCCCGGCGCCAGATTCTCGCGGTGGCCGCGCCACAGGTTGTCCGCCACGCTGACGTCCGCGCCGGCGGCCGCCAGCCGGGCCACCAGGTGGGATCCGATCTGTCCGGCACCGCCGGTGACCAGTACCCGTTTTCCATTCCAGTCCATCACGCTTCCTTTCTGATTGAAGTGTGGTTCAGTCATCGCCGTGATCAAGCGCGTCTGCCAGGCGCAATGCCAACGCGACCACGGTCAGCGTGGGATTGGCATGGCTGCTGGTCGGCAGCGACGACGCGCTGGCGATGAACAGATTGGTCACGCCGTGGACGCGCAGATCCGCGTCCACGACGCCCTTGGCGGGATCGGCCGACATCCGTGTCGTACCGATGTGGTGTCCGAGCACGGCAGCCGACTCGGCGAGCCGCTCCCGTGCGTCGGGAAGGAATTCGAGCTGCCCCTTGTCCTGGCGCTGCAGTTCGGAAGCAAGCAATTCATGGGCCCGCCATACGGAATCGATATCCTGAGGCTGCACGCGGAAATCGAGCGCCAGACGCGGCATGCCCAATGCGTCAACGCGGGGCAGCAGGCGCACGCGTGCATCGGGATGGGGCACCTGCTCCGACTGGAAGAACAGGTGGAAGCGGTTGTCCCGGCCGTCCGGCACCAGCGACGGCAGCCGCCGCTTCTGCAGGAAGCGGTTGCGGGCGAAGCCGGGCAGGATGGACACGACTTCCGGCGAACCCGACAGTACGTTGCGCAGATGACGCCAGTACAGCGCGTACTTGCCGCTGCCCACGGCGTCGTTGTCGCGCCGCTTCTGGAACAGCTTCTTGGCGAGGAAGGCGGCCGACAGCAGCGCGCTGCCGTGCGTGGGGTCGTCCAGCAGGGGCCGGTCGAGCAGCAGATAGATGTTCAGCAGTTCGTGTTCGCGCTGCGCCGCTTCCGAAATCCACAGGCGCCGGCGCACGAAGACGCCGGCGGCGTCGCGCTCGTAGGCCGACACGACCGGGCGCGGCGTGCGGAACTGCACGCGGGCGATGACGCCGTGGATGTGCGACATGTAGCCGCGGCCGAGCCAGCCCGAAGCGTCGCCGATGCCCGCGCGGCCGCCCTGGCGGGAGCACATCAGCAGGCGCGTGCTTTCCAGGCCGCCGCCGGTGAGCACGACGCGGCGCGGCGTGACCCGGAAGCCGGTGCCGGCCGGTTTGCCGTCGGCCACCGGGCGACGCACCGTGAGCGACGTGACGCGCCCGCCGGCGTCGTCGGTATGGATTTCCGTGACGACCGCGCCGAGGATGACCCGTACTTGAGGCGATGCGGCGAGTTCGTCGCGATAGACGTCGCCGAAGCGGGTCGGCGGGCTCCAGCGCTCCAGCGTTCCGGTATCGATCGCGCCGTCGACGAAGCCGTCGATCATCGGCCCGGCGTCCGCGCCGAGCGCCGTGTCGACCCGGTAGGCGGCGTCGCCGCACTGCAGCCACGCGTGCGCGCTTTCGTAGTACGGGTCGAGCACCTCGGGCGCGAACGGCCAGCCGCTGTGCGGCACCCAGGGACGGTGCGCGAGGTCGATGCCGTCGTACGGAATGCAGCGACCGCCCCACAGCGACGTCGTGCCGCCGAGCTGGCGGTAGCGGGCCTGGTCGAGCGGCAGATGGCGCCGGCCTTCGGCGCCGTCATCGACGTCGCCGCGATAGAGCGCCTGCGCGTGGCCCGCGCGCTTCTTGCCGCCGGCCTCCAGCAGCAGCACGCGGTGCCCGCGCCGGGCCAGCGTCAGCGCCAGCGAAATGCCGGCCGCGCCGGCACCGACGACGCAGATGTCGCACTCGAGCGTGCTGGCGTCCGGGATGTCCTGGCTGTGCTCGATCATGGCTGAGTGTCCGTGGTCGCAGCGGCGCGTTCGAACGCGGCGACGTTCTGCGCGAGGTGGCCCCGGCAGCCCATGCCGGCGAGTGCGACGCCGACCGCCGGCGCGCGCAGCACGGCGGCCAGCGCCTGCGTGCGCGCCTGCACGTCCGTGGCGAGATGTCCGCCGCCGAACACTTCGCGCGCGATGATGCCGTGTCCGCGCTGCGCCAGCCCGGCCAGCGTATCCAGCGTGGCGGCGTCCAGCGCGTACTGTCCGTCGCGTACCCGTGGCGTCAGCGGCAGCTGCATGCAGGCAAGTCCCGACCACGCTGCGAAGGCGCCGGCATGTTCGCAGGCGACGACCGACACGCCGTAGTGCGCGAGCGCGCCTTGCTGGCGCAGGTCGTCCAGCAGGCGCCGCACGTCGTCGCGCGCGGCGACCTCGACCGGCGGGCTGTGCAGCAGCAGCAGGTCCAGCCGCTCGCGCCGCAGCCGTCGCAGGCTGTCCTCGACGCGCTGGCGCAGATAGGACGGTTCGAAGCAGGTGCGTTCGGCCTGCCGGCGCATCCGCGTCGTGTGCGCACGCGCGCCGCGCCAGCGGCGCAGCAGCGGTTGCAGCAGCGGCTTGGCCAGACGGATCACGGACTGCGACTGCGACAGATGCATGCCGACCTTGGTCGCGATGACGAGGTCGTCGTCAGTCGGCGCGAACAGTGCGCCGAGCAGGCGTTCGCTGTCGCCCTGACCATAGACGTCGGCGGTGTCGAAGAAATTGATGCCGGCGTCGCGCGCGGCGATCAGCGTGGCGCGGACCTCGGACGGCGCGTGGCGCGTGCCCAGCGAGGCGATGGTCGAACACCCGAAACCGAGGCGCGACACGCGCAGCCCGCTCGCGCCGAGCGGCACGCGCCGGCCCAGTGCGCCGGTCGCTGGCGGGGACATGGAAGGCGGCGTCACGCTCATCCCGCCAGCACGTTGCGATAGACCTGTTCGGTCTGCGTCGTCAGCGTGTCCCAGCCCAGGCGTGCGGCGGTGGCGTCGATGTGCGGCTGCATCGCCGCGCGCGCCGCGTCGTCGCCGAGGATGCGCACCATCGCGGCGGCCAGGCCGTCCGGCTCGGCCGGCTCGACCAGCAGGCCGTTGCGCCCGTCCTCGACGATCTCGCCGGCGCTCGCGATGCGCGTGGCGATGACCGGCTTGCCATAGCCGAAGGCGACCGGAATGACGCCGCTGTTCCAGCCGTATTCATAGGGCAGCACGATGACTTCGGCGCGCTCGAACCAGCCGGCCATGCTTTCGAAATCGACGTACTCCGGCACCAGCGACACGCGCTCGCCCAGACCCTGCTCGGCGATCGCTGCACGCAGTGGCTCAATGTCCATCATCGGCTTGCCGACTATCGCCAGATGGGCGTCGGGCAGCGCGGCGGCCACCTTCGGGAACGATTTGATGAGCGTCGGGATGCCCTTGCGCGTCTCGATCAGCCCGATGCACAGCGCGAGCTTGCGCCCCGCCGGCACCGGCGCCGGGCGGGCGACGACGTCGCGGCGCAGGAACTCCAGCAGGTCGGGCACCGTGGACACCATGCTGTCCGTGACGTCCAGACCGAGCACGTCGCGCGACATCACGCGGTTTTCCTCGGAATTGAAGAAGGCGTAGGACAGGCGCTTCCAGAACCGGCGCAACGCCGGGTTGTGCCACGAACGGCGATTGTTCGACTGCAGCTCCTGCGGCGTATAGACGGCACGCGCATGGCGCGCCGGCGTCACGCTGCGCAGCGCGATGTCCAGCAGGTAGAGCAGGTCGGGGTGCTGGCCGCCCTGGTAGTGGATGATCTGCGGGCGCAGCGTGCACAGCACGCGCAGCAGTTCCATCCACTTTGCCGGATGCGGCTTGAGGCGGTCGATCGCCTGCACCATGCGGTAGTCGTGCGCGTAGGGCGCGAGCTCGCAGCCGAGGCCGGTGAGCATGGCGACGTCGTGGCCGCGCCGGCCCAGATGCGAGGCGAGGTTGTGGGCGTATTGCACGGTGCCGGCGACCGGCGCCGGGCTCACCAGCAATACGCGCAGCGGATTGGCCGTCGTCATGAGCCGGTGCCCCGGTAGGCGGCGAGCTGACCCAGCGTGACGTCACGCATGTCGGCGCCGGCGGCGTGCGCGAGATACCACTCGACGGTGCGTGCGACGCCGTCGGCGAGGCGCCAGCGCGGCTGCCAGTTCAGCGCGGTGTGCGCCCGCGTGCAGTCCAGCTTCAGGAAGTGCGCCTCGTGCGGCGCATCGGGCGGCGGGTCGTAGATCACCTGCGCGCCGGCCCAATGCGACTGCGTGAGGTCGACCACCTCGCGCACGCTGCGGCAGTCCGCGTCTTCCGGGCCGAAGTTCCAGCCGTCGGCATGGGCGGCCGGCTCGCGCTCCAGCGCTTCGGCCAGCAGCAGATAGCCGCGCAGCGGCTCGACGACGTGCTGCCAGGGCCGTATCGCGCCGGGCGAGCGCACCACCAGCGCTTCGCCGCGCGAGAACGCGCGCATCGCGTCCGGCAGCAGGCGGTCCTGCGCCCAGTCGCCACCGCCGATGACGTTGCCGGCGCGCGCCGAGGCGATGGCGCAGGCGCCCGGCTGACCGAAGAAGGAGCGGCGCATCGCGCTGGTCACCAGTTCGGCGCAGCCCTTGCTGTTGCTGTACGGGTCGTGGCCGCCCATCGCGTCGTGTTCGCGATAGCCCCAGATCCACTCGCGGTTCTCGTAGCACTTGTCACTGGTCACCAGTACCGCGGCGCGCGCGCTGTCGACGCTGCGCAGCGCTTCGAGCAGATTGACGGTGCCCATGACGTTGGTGGCGTAGGTGTCGACCGGTTCGGCATAGGAGCGGCGCACCAGCGACTGCGCCGCCAGATGCAGCACGACGTCGGGCCGCGCCGCGATCATGGCAGTGCGCAGGGCGTCGAGCTGGCGCACGTCGCCGCTCAGGTGCGTGATGCCTTCGGCCACGCGGGCGAGCGTGAACAGGTTCGGGTCACTCGGCGGCGCGAGCGAATAGCCGGTGACTTCGGCGCCCATGGATTGCAGCCACAGCGTGAGCCAGGCGCCCTTGAAACCGGTGTGCCCGGTCAGGAATACACGCCGGCCGCGCCAGAAGGCAGCGTCCGGCATGCGCTGCGGATCGGTGGCGGCACTCATTCCCACACCTTCCAGGGCGCACGGTTGTCGGACCACTGCGCCTCCAGCGACTGCTTGTCGCGCAGCGTGTCCATCGGCTGCCAGAAACCTTCGTGCTGGAAGGCCATGAGCTGGTCGTCGGCCACGAGTTTCTCCAGCGGTTCGCGCTCCAGCGTGCTGTGATCGCCTTCGAGGTAGTCGAAGATGGCCGGCTCGAACACGAAGAAGCCGCCGTTGATCCAGCCGCTTTCGGTGATCGGCTTTTCGGCGAAGCGCTTGACCGCGCCGTCGTGGATGTCCAGCGCGCCGAAGCGCGCCGGCGGCCGCACGGCCGTGACCGTGGCGACCCGGCCGTGGCTGCGGTGGAAGGCCAGCAGCGCGCCGATATCGACGTCGGACACGCCGTCGCCGTAGGTGAGCATGAAGGTGCCGCCGTCTATGAGCCAGGGCTTGAGGCGCAGCAGGCGCCCGCCCGTCAGCGTGTCCAGCCCGGTGTCGATGACCGACACGTTCCAGTCCATGTCACTCGCATTGAGCAGGTGGCGCGTGCCGTCGCGCAGATTGACCTGGTAGTCGTTGTGGAAGAGGTTGAAGTTCAGGAAGTAGTGCTTGATCAGTTCGCTCTTGTAGCCGCAGGCGACCATGAATTCCTGCATGCCGTGGTGGGCGTAGATGCGCATGATGTGCCACAGGATCGGCTTGCCGCCGATCTCGATCATGGGTTTCGGACGCAGGTCCGTTTCTTCGGAAATCCGCGTGCCGCGGCCGCCTGCAAGCAATACCACTTTCATAGTCTTCTCCCCTTTAAATCAGAAAACGTACATCAGGCTCACCCGCAGGCGATTCCTGAACATTTCATAGTCGATGTCCGGCACTTCGTCGTAGTCGCCCAGATAGCGCAGCATCAGCGACGTGTGCCGGTCGAGTGACTGCGACCAGGTCAGGCTCGGGCGCAGCAGCCGGACGGTGCTGCCGCCGGCTTCGCGCGGACGGTAGTGCGAGGCCTGCAGGCCGAGCGCCAGCTGCGCGCTGTCGCCGACACGCAGCCGCGCTTCGGCGCCCATGCGGTTCAGTGCGTACAGGCCGGACAGTCCGCCGATCTCCGTGATGTCGCGCTCCAGGCTCACTTCCCATTGACCGCGCGCGAAGGCGCCGGCCAGCGAGGCGGTCCCCACGACGGTGCCGCCGCCGCGCGCGTCGGCGTAACCGAGCGAGGCCTGGCCGAGCAGGCGTTGCGACAGGCGCACGTCGGCGGTGGCCCACAGCGCGGACACGTCGCGCCCCGGTGCCTGTTCGAAGCTGACGTCGCGCTGGCGCGCGCGCAGGCCGAGGCGCTTCAGCGCGTCGGTGCGCCGGCGCCATGCAAGGTCGATGTCCTGGCGCCAGGTGTCGGTGAACCGGGGGCGCACGGAGCGGTTGTCGGCGCCCGACCAGCGCAGCGAAAGCTCGTCGGCGGCGCCGGCCTGCCAGTCCAGCGCAACCGACGGCAGGTGGGTCTGCGCCGCATAGCGTCCGGACACGGTGACCGGCGATTGCGCCACCGGTTCGTGGCTGTGGAAATAGACGTCGAAGGCGCTCAAACCGACCGTTTCGCTCAGACGGTAGTAGGCGTTCACGAACAGCGAGGCGGCATCCAGCGTGTCGCCGTGGTCGAAGCTGTCGAGGTCGCGCAGCAGGTCGGCCGACGCGTCGACCTCCACGCGGTGGCGGCGTCCGCCGTCGACCCAGTTCGCGCCGGGCACCAGCAGCAGGGCGCTCGTGCTGCGGCGGTCGCGCGATGCGGCGAGCGCGTTGTCGGTGCTTTCGATCGACACGCTGCTGCGCCACTGCACGCCGTCCTGCGCGCCGCGCGGCGGAATGTCCACGCGGTTGCCGAGGTTCACCATGCTGCGCGCGGCCAGCGGAACGCGCAGATCACCGTGCCACTGGTCGCCGGAGCGCAGCTCGAATGCGTCGGCACCGGGCGACAGGCCGAGCGCGCGGTTCAGCGCCACGTCGCGCTGTTCGCGCACCGGCATTTCGTAGGCGGCGCCATCCGCCTGCGCAGCGCCGTCCGGCGGATGCAGCAGGAACAGGGGCAGGACGGCCGTGATGGCGCGACGGTTCATTGCACGATCAGCGTGTCGCCGGGTTCGAGCACCCGGTCGGGAGAGGTGCCGGACGCAAGATAGGCGGCGTAGTCGAAGGTGCTGCGCGTCTCCTGTCCGGCGGCGTCGCGCCGGATCAGCGTGATCCGGTCGCGTTTCGCGAACGGCGTGAATCCGTTCGCCATCGCCAGCGCCTGGATCACGCTGACCGGTGCGCGCAGCACGAATTCGCCCGGCCGCAGCACTTCGCCGATGACATAGATGCGGTAGCTGTGCACCTGGACCAGGCTGACCGTGACGACGACGTCGCGCAGTTCCTTGCCGAGCCCGGCGACCAGCGCCGCCTCGACTTCGTCCAGCGTCTTGCCGGCGACGCTGACGCGCCCGGCGAGCGGGTAGTTCATGAATCCGTCCGGGCCGACCGGCAGCTGCATGGACAGCGCCGGCTGCTTCCAGACGGTCACCATGAGCACGTCGCCGGCGCCGAGCCGGAAGCCGCCCTGCGCCGCGGGGGCGTCGTCCGCCATGGCGGTGGCCGCGTGCACCGTGCCGAAAATGAAGAGCGCCAGCGCGCAGGCGGCGCGGCGCAGCGAAATGTGCAGATTCGTCATGTCAATCCTTCCTGGCCAGCGGGTCGGCGCTGAGCACGCGCGGCAGCACCCACAGAAGTCCGGCGCCCATGTAGAGCGCGCGCATGAAGATCAGCGCCGGCGCGCTGAGCATGAGATCGGTGCGCCGGTCGCGGATCGCCGCGAGGAAGGGGCGCGTGGTCAGCAGGAACAGCACGGCCATGGCGCCGAAGGCGGCCAGCGCCGGCAGCGGCCACACCGGCATCAGCGGCAGCATGCCCACCATCAGCAGTGCCAGCACGATCTGCAGCTTCAGGCCCTGCGGCGTGTAGCTGTCCTTGACGGCCTTTTCCGGGAAGCGCCGATATACGCAGGCGCGCCAGTAGGCGCGCGAGAACTTCTTGCGCATGTAGTTGCTGAAGGTGTCCGGATGGCGGTGGTAGACGATGGCGTCGGGCGCGAACTTGATCCGGTGGCCGGCGCCGGAAATCTTCCACGACAGGTCGGTGTCCTCGTTGTCGGCCTTCGGGAAGCTGGTGTCGAAACCGCCGACCGCGTCGAACACGCTCTTGCGGATGGCGGCTGAATACGAGAACACGACGTCGATGTACTCGTGCGCTTCGAGCAGGCAGTAGCGTTCCTCGAATTCGGCCTGGGCGAAGCGCGCCATCAGCGGTTCCTGGCGCGTGCGGTAGGCGCCCTTGACGGCGGCGATGGAGGGGTCGTCCATCGGCCGGATCATGTTGCGCAGCCACAGCGGATCGAGTTCGCAGTCCGAGTCGGTGAAGATGACGATTTCGCCGAGCGCCTCGCGTGCGCCGACGTTGCGCGCCGTGGCGGGGCCGCGGTTCTGCGCCTGGCGGAACAGGCGGACCGACGGCGAACCGGCCGGCAGTGCGGCGATGCGCCGTTCGAGGTGGCTGACGGTGGCGTCGGTCGAGCAGTCGTCGACGAACAGGATTTCGAAGTGCTCGCTGAAGTCGCGCTGGCCCAGCAGGCTGTCCAGGCAGAGGTCTATCGTCCGCATCGCGTTGTAGGCCGGAATGACGATGGAAATCCGTGGTCTTGATGTCTCTGTCATGTCATGTGCTCCGTTGTGCGTCGTGTCGTGCGTTGTTCCGCATTGCCGTCATTCACTGTCCGACCGGCACGGCGCTGAGCCGCTGCAGGCGTTCGCGCGCCGCGGCAGGCGCCAGACGTTCGCGGCGCGAGGCGAGCACCGCGCGGTAGATGTCGGTCGTGCGCCGCGCCATCGCGGCGAGCGTGAAGCGCTCCAGCAGCCGCTCGCGCGCACGCTGGCCGAGCCGGGCGCGCAGCGCCGCGTCGTCGAGCAGGCGCTGGCACGCATTGAAGATGGCATCGACGTCTCCGGCCGGAATGATGATGCCGCTGTCGTCGGGCACCATCATTTCGCGGTTGCCGCCGACGTCGGTCGCAATGATGGGCAGCGCCATGCTCATCGCTTCGAGCAGCGAGTAGCTGAAGCTCTCGACGTGCGACGGCGACACCAGCGCGTCGAGACTGGACAGCACGGCCGGGATGTCCGACGACGGCACGTTGTCGAACACCACGCGCTCCTGCAGGCCGGCGGCCGTGATGGCGTTGCGCACCTCGTCGCGGTAGGCCTCCCAGCCCGGAGGCGCGGCGCCGATGATGAGGAAGCGCAGCGACGGGTATTTCGGGCACAGGCGTTTTGCGGCGGCGATGAGCTCCAGCTGGCCCTTGTTCGGGTGCACCCGGCCGACGGTGCCGAATACGGTCACGTCGCGCTGCCCGAAGAAGCGCTCGCGCAGGTCACCGTGCGCCCCGGACGGCTCGAAGCGGCCGGCATCGACGCCGTTGTGCACCACCACCACCGGCGAGCGCCGCGCGCCCGAGCCGGCGAAGCTGGCCATGTAGCCGGAATCGGTGATGACGGCGTCGGCGCGCGCCTGCACCTTGCGGTCCAGGAAGGCGTACAGGCTGCCCATCGAGAAGCCGCCCGTGAAGTTGGTCCAGCCGAAGAAGGCATTGATCAGCGCGCAGTTCTCGGCGCGCGCGCCGCGCCAGCCGACGATGTCGGCGCGATGATCCAGCGTATGCACGATGTCGGCGCCCCAGTCGCGGATGGCGGCGCGCAGTGCGTGCAGGTCCTGCATGCCGAAGCGCGAATCGACCTCGACCAGCTGCAGCGGCAGGCCGCGTCGCCGCGCCTCGATGATCCACGGCGTGTCGGTCTGGCCCGGCCGCACGGTGGCCAGCAGGCGGGTTTCGACCTGGGCCGGGTCGAGCGCCTGCATCAGTGCGAAGACGTAGCTTTCGGCGCCGGTGACGTCGCTGATGCCGCGTGCATTGCGGAAGTAGAGGATGCGCAGGGGCTTGGAGCTCATGGATCGGTCCTGTTCGAAGGTGAAGACGGATGACGCAGTGCGCGCCATACGAGGACGGCTATCAGCAGCGCCTGGCCGATGCGCGCCGCGCTGCCGGCCATCGCGGCGCCGACCGCGCCGTGCGCCGGAATCAGCCACAGCGCCAGCGCGCACCACAGCAGCAGGGACGCGATGCCGGTGACGGCGTAGCCGTGCGGACGGTTCTGTGCGTACAGCACGAGGTAGAGCGGGTGCGAGCACAGCGTCGCGATGAAGCCCGGCAGCAGCCAGCGCATGACCGGTGCCGCGTCGGCGTAGTCGTGGCCGTAGGCCAGCGTGACCAGCCATTCGGCGGCCGGCCACAGCAGGCCGAGCGCGCCGCCGGTCAGCAGCAGCTTGGGCGCGATGGCGCCGACGTAGCGGCGCAGGTCCGGCGTGGAACTGATGCGCGACGTGGACGGCAGGCGCGTCGTCAGCAGCGCGACGGTGAGCTGGTCGATGAACATGAGCAGCGTCGCGGCCGCCGAGTAGAAGCCGGCCTGCGACAGACCTGACCACTGCGTCAGTGCCGGCAGCGCGAGATAGCTCTGCAGCAGGAAGCACAGGCTGGCCAGCGCGGTCCAGCGGCTGAAGCGCACCAGTTCGACGAAGGTGGCGCGGTCGGCGCGGCATTGCCGCAGCGGCGCGCGCAGCAGGAACATGCCGACGGCCGCGCCGAGCGCGAAGAACAGCGCGTGCGTCCACATCAGCGCGTCGAGCGTGAGCAGCCCGGCCAGCCACAGCAGGGGCAGCGCGGCCAGGCGCAGCGCATTGACCAGCGGTGTGAGCAGCGCGTAGGCGAAGAAGCGCTCGGAGGCCTGGAGCACGGCCAGCGACAGCGTGGCGAGGCTGGCAGCGGCCGCGGTCAGCGCGGCCAGGCGTATTGCGTGGCCGACGGCTTCTTCGTTGGCGAACGACGACAGCAGCCAGAACAGCGCCGCCATCGGCAGCAGCAACAGCAGGCGCAGTACCAGCGCGGCGCCGAGGATGTCGCCCGCGCGCTGCGTGTCCTGTGCCTGGCGGCGCGCATACAGCCGCACCACGCCCGGGTCGAATCCTTCGCCGACGAGGTTGTGCGCCCAGATCGTCGCTGCCGTGAAGGTGGCGAGCACGCCGAAGTCCTCGGGCCCGAGCACGCGCGCGACGACCAGGCCGAGCACGAAGGCGAAGCCGGAGCGCGTCATGTTGGCGCCGAACACCAGCAGCGCCGGGCTGGCGAGCCGGCCGAGCCAGGCCGGCAGGCGCGCGGGCGCGAGGGCGTCGCTGCGGCCGGTCACCGGAAACCTTCGGGGATGGCGACGACGCGCATCAGGCGGAAGTCGGCGTTGGCGTACTGCTGCTGCAGCGCGTGCGGAAAGCGCGCGGCAAAGCGGGCGAGGTCGTCCGGATGTTCGTAGTCCATGTCCGTGGCGAGATCGCCCAGACCGATCATCACGTGGCTGACGCGGTTGTCGCGGATGAGCCGCCACAGTTCGGCATCGCTGCGATAGCCGTAGGGCGACAGGCTGGTCCGTTCGGCGTACAGCGCCACGGCGCGCGCGCGCCCGGACAGCACGACGGCATCGGTTGGCGTGTGCAGGCGGATTTCCGCCAGCAGCGCCTGACCGCCGGGGCTGGTCAGGCCCGGATCGATCGGGCCGCGCGGCGCGTTCAGGTGGCCCGACAGATAGCCGATGGCCAGCGCCACGGCCAGCGCGCCGCCGAGGCCCGCGCCGACGCGCGAGGGCAGCCGCCCGCACAGCCACTGCAGGCCGGTCCATGCGTAATACAGGTAGATCGGGAACAGCGGCAGCATGTAGCGCTGCTGGATCATCGTGCCGATCCAGTACATCGACAGCGGCACCATGTAGAGCGGCGTGAACACTTCGAGCACGGACACACCGCGTCGCAGCCGCAGCACGTAGCCGATCACGGCGAATACCGATGCGGCGAGGAAAAGCGCTGCGCGCAGCGCGGTGTCGAAGGGCGCGGGCAGGCCGTTCTTGAACAGCACCGACAGGCTGAGCACATAGGCCTTTGCATTGCTCAGGATGGACGGCGCGTCGAAGCGGATCAGGTGGGCGTAGCCGCCGTCGCCGTGCAGCGTCAGCGACTGCACGACGGCGAATGCGAGCGCGACGGCGGCGGCAACCATGCTGACGGTGCCGGGGCGGCGCCGGGTCAGCAGTTCGCAGGCCAGCACGGCCGGCAGGATGACGATGCCGACGCTGCGCGTTCCGTACGCGAGATAGGCCACGACGCCGAGTGCGATGCCCTGCGCGACGAGCTGCGCGTTCCACCGCAACCGTCCGTTGCACCAGCGGTCGGCGAGCCAGAGTGCGATCAGCGTGAGGAAGAGAAAGACGGTGTCCGGCCGGGCTTCGTCGCGGAAACCGACGAAGTACGGACTCAGCGCGACCAGCGCCATGATGGCCAGCGCCGCGCGGTCACCGACACGTCCGCGCAGCAGCAGCACGCCGGCACAGGCCGACGCGCACAGCATGACGACGCCGAGCAGCTTCAGCATGTGCAGGTCGGCGCCCCAGAGCGCGATCAGCGGCGCGATCAGCAGCGGATAGACCGGCGGGTAGGTGGCGGGACCGGGAATCGCCCACGGATTGGCGATGTAGCCGATGTCGCCGTAAGGGCGGCTGGCGATCAGGTTCAGCGCGTGTGAAATGTACTGCGCGATGTCGTCGCTCCAGTCGTGGCCGCTGCGCAGGAAAGGCGCATGGACACACCAGATGACGACGCACAGCAGGACGAGTGCGAGCGCGAGCGCGCGCCCCGTCAGCAGCCTGGTACGGACCGGCGTGTTCATTGTGTGACCGGCAGGTATTTGTCGCAGCGCTGCAGGCCGGTGCGATGCAGTGCGTACTCGCCCAGCACGCCGAGTATCGAGAAGCCGGTGCGCCAGATGTTCAGGTGGTTGTCCTCGTCGCCGTAGTGGGTCGGGATCGGCACTTCCACCACGCGCAGCCCGAACACGCGGCACTGGATCAGGATTTCCACGTCGAAGTGGTAGTAGCCGGCATTGCGTTCGAGCGGAAGCCTGGCCAGCGCGTCGCAGCGGTAGGCGCGGTAGCCGGAATGGAACTCGGTCAGGTTCCAGCCGAGCAGCAGATTGGCCAGTCCGGTCAGGAACTTGTTGCCGAGCAGCCGGTGCATCGGCATGTTGCCGGCCAGAGGGTCACCGGCCAGGCGCGAGCCGAAGCTCATGTCGGCGGCGGCGCCGCTGCACAGCGGCTCGACGATGGTGTCCAGCAGTTCGGGTGCGTACTGGCCGTCGGCGTGCAGCATGACGACGATGTCGTGTCCCTGGCGCAGGCAGTGCGCATACGCGATCTTCTGGCTGCCGCCGTAGCCCATGTTCTGCTCGTTGCGGATGACGGTGAAGGTCAGGCGCCGGTCGAGGCCGAGTTCCTGCGCGGTGCGTCGCGCGATGCCGGACGTGTCGTCCGTGCTGGCGTTGTCGACGACGATGATTTCGGCCGTGCGGGCGAGGAAGTCCTCGGGAATGCGGTGCAGCACGCCGGGCAGGAAGCGTTCCGCGTTGTAGGCGGGAATGTAGATGGCGATCTTCATGGCGGAAATGGAGGGGCGGAAGAGGTGACCGGAGAGGCGCGGCGCACGGGCGCGGGCGTGATCCGCGCCTGGATGATGTGACCCATGGCCGCGGCAAGCGCCAGCGTGAACCACATGTCACGCACCATCGGCGTGAAGGCGAGAAAGGCGAGCTGGCCGATGAGCGCGATGAACAGCGCGCGCGCGTAATCGGACAGCTCGGGATCGTTCCAGCTGCGCCGGATCGAGCGCAGCGCGATGAACCACAGGCCCAGCAGCGGCACCAGACCGAGCAGGCCTTCTTCGGCGGCAACTTCGATGAAGGAGTTATGGATCGCCTCGGGGTGGATTTCGCTGAACGCCCAGTCCGGCAGGTAGGGCATGTAGTTGAAGCGCGCCTGGCCGAGCCCGACGCCGGTGAGCGGGTGCGCAAGGAAGAGGTTGAGGCCGCCGGCCCACGATTCCAGCCGGAACTGGAACGAGCCGGCGCTGGAATACAGTTCGCCGCTCTTGAAGGCGGCGCCGACGCCGCGGATCTGTTCGATCGAGCGCGCAAGTTCCGGAAAGCTCCAGCCGTGCGCGGCGAGGATGGCGAGGAACACGATCGCGCCGCCGACCAGCGGCGCGCGCGACGCCTTCCACCACAGCCACGCGGCGGCCACGGCCATCAGCGCCATGCCGATGAAGGAACTGCGCGAATAGGTGCTGAACCAGGCGTAGAGCAGCAGCACGAAACAGCCGGCCAGCACCGGGCGCAACAGCCCGCGCGCGCGCCAGATCATCAGCGCAAGAAACGGCAGCACCATCTGCAGGAAGCCGGCCAGGAAGATGGGATGCGGCGTCGTGCCTTCAGCCCGGAAGCCGTCGGTGCTGACGTCGATCTTGGACTGCGCGGCGGCGCGCCAGTCGCCCGGGAGAACGAAGCGGAAATGCACCTGCGCGATGGTGATCAGCGCCTCGGCGATGCTGACCGCGACGAGTACCCACAGCACGTGGCGGATGTCGCGCGCCGATTTCACCATGGACAGCGTGACGAAGAACAGCACGAAGCGCGTGAGGTAGCCGGACGCTTCCTTGGTCAGGCTTTCCGCGTCGAACACGCGGGCGTTCGACAGTGCGACACCGGCGACGACGGCCAGCATGAAGAACAGCGCGGTACGCCCCGCGTCGGTGGCGAACGGGTTGGGCCACGGACAGCGCTCGGCCGCCGCGTTGAAGAAGATGGCGGCAAGCACCGGCGGCAGCACCATGCGGGTGACGGTGAGGCCGCCGCCGAAGTCGATCGTCACCGGGATGACGGCGATGAGTACCCACAGGCACACTTGCGGACGGATCAGCAGCACGAGGAAAAGCGGCAACGCCAGGATGGCGAGGAAAGCTTTTGTTCCGGCGATCGCAATGACCGCGCCCAGGATGAGGGCGGCGGCCAGCAGCGGTAGCGGAATCGGCGTCGTGCGCAGCATGGTCAGGGGTGCGCGCGGGTTCAGGCCGGAGATGGCGCCGGATCGAGCAGCGTGATGCGCTGTTCGTCCGGGGCGTCGTAATCGTAGGGGTCGTCCGCGTAGGCGAACAGCATCATCGGACCGCTGCCGTTGTTGCGGAAGGCGTGTGCGACGCCGGGTGCGACTTCGATGATGCAGGGGCGCTCGGCGGACAGCTCGGTCAGCGCGGACTCACCGGTTTCCATGACGCGGGTCGCCATCTGGGCGCTGCCCTGCAGCACGCAGAACCACTCGGTGGCGCGCTCGTGGAAGTGGTTGCCCTTGACCTGGCCGGGCGTTGCCGTCGTGACGTAGATTTCGCCGAACTCGAGCGGTCCTTCGATGTGTTCGCGCATCAGCAGCTTGAGCAGCCAGCCGCGTTCGTCTTCGCGCCGCGTCAGTTGGCGAACGCGGACGCCGGGAAGCAATGGAGTGAATTCGTGCACGTTGGTGTCCTCAGGTCGGTGGTGAGGTCAAGGCGCCGCTTTGCAGTGCGTCGCGATACCAAGGAATGACGGCGGCGATGCCGTCGGCGAATTTCACGACCGGATTCCAGTCGAGCATGGCCCGGGCGCGCGTGGCGTCGCCACAGCTGCGCCACAGTTCGGCCTGGCGGTAGGGCAGGGCGCCGAACAGCGCGTGCCCCTTGCTGTCCGCCAGCCTGAAGATGAGGTCGACGGCGTTGCGTACCGACGTTTCCTCCCCGCTGCTGAGGTTGAACACCTCGCCTTCGACGCCCGGCACGACGGCGGCGCGCAGATAGCCTTCGACGATGTCGTCGATGTGCGTGAACTCGCGCGTCTGCTCGCCCAGCGTCATCGGGAATTCTCGGTTCGCCAGCGCTGCCAGGATGGCCTGCGGAATCAGCCGCACCGCTTCCTGCTCCGGGCCGTAACAGAGGAAGGGGCGGATCGTCGTGACCGGGATGCCGCGCGTGCGATGCACCATCTCGCACCACATCGTCGCGGCGGCCTTGGACACCGAATACGGCGACACCGGGTGCAGCGCGTCGGCTTCGGCGGCCGGCACGTCGCGGTCTCCGTATTCCTCGCAGCTGCCGGAATTGACGATGCGCTGCACGCCGGCGTCGGCGAGCGCATTGAGCAGGCGCACGGTGCCGACGAGGTTCACCATGATGGCGCGTTCGTCGTTGTCGCGGTCGCGCCCGACGTTGGTATAGGCGGCCATGTGGAAGGCGTAGCGCGGCCGGATCTCGGCGATCGTCGCCGGCAGCGCGACCGCGTCGCCGAGGTCGGCGCGCAGGATGCGGATGCGATCGCCCAGCGGATCGAGCTTGCTGCTGCTCGATTCCGGGCGCAGCAGCACGTGGACGTCGGCGCCGAGCGCGACCAGCCGTCGCGTCAGGTGGGCGCCGATGAAGCCCGAGGCGCCGGTGACGAGCACCGGCTGACCGCGCAGCGCATCGACCGGATCGGCAAGGGGCGCGTTCATTTCGGTGCTCCTGTCTTCGGGCGGAACACATAGGCGGGGTTGCCGCCCACGGCGCGCCGCCAAGTGTCGATCTCCTCGGTGTGCGGATTGCCGAGGCGCGGCATCTGGCAGCAGATCTCGGCGATGAGGAAGTCGGCGAGCGTCACCGCGCGCACGCGCGGCATGGACGGCAGCACATGGGTCATCACGTTGTCGAGGACCGCTGAACGGTTCACCTTCATGTCGCCGACCGGGCCGAATTCGGGCAGGAAGATCGGCCGTTGCGTCACTTCGCCCCACGCCGCGTAGCCGGCGCCGAGCGCACGGTCTATCGTGCTGGCGTCCTTGCTGACCACCTGCGTCCACTTCGGATCGACGAAATAGGCACTCTGGCCGACCCAGTCCATGTATTCGTCACCCGGATAGAAGAAGCGCGGATGCAGCCAGGGACTGAAGTCCTTCGCCTTCGGATCCATGTAGCCGCTGTTGGCGTACATGAACCAGGTGACGTTCTTGACGCCTTCGTTCCGGAAAATGTCGATGACATGCCGGTGCACGTCGCGGATGCGTTCCGGGCCGTCCGGCCATGCGGGGTCGCCGTACTGGCCGCAGATGTCGTCCACGCGGGATATCGCGCTCGTGCCGTCCTTGCCGAAGGCGAACGCGCCCTGCCAGTTGAATTCGGCAAACAGGCTCAGCATGATGGGGCTGCCGAGCGACTTGGCCTGGCGTGCGACTCGTCGGATGTATTCGTCATATTCTCCGCGCAGCACCTTGGGCACGGTGACTTCCGCCTCCTTCAGGCCGAACCACCAGGCGTAGGACGAGAATTCGCAGCATTGCAGTGCCCAGGTGAGCGCCAGTACACCGCCATCCTTCGATACCTGGCGCGCGAGTTCGAGCGCGCTGATGCCCTTGTCTTCCATCTCCGCGTTGAGGTCGCGCAGCGTGGGATTGGACTTCATGACCTCGTCGTCGATGACCCAGTCGTGGAAGCTGAACACGATGGCCGGAGGCTGCTGCGTCTTGCGCTTGAACTCGGCGATGTCGGCACGCGTGGTGCCGATGGAGTAGACGCCGGCATAGATGCCGCGATCCGACGGCAGCACCTTGATCGCGTCCGCCGCTTCGTGCGTGCGTGCCGGCGGCGCCTTGACGTCGTTGCGGCAGCTCGCCGCGGCGGCGGCGTCCTTCAGCCGGAACTCGTTCTTGTCGGCGGCGCTCAGCGGTGCCGCGATCAGGGCCGCCAGCAGTGCGATGCAACCGCCGCGCAGCCGCCGGCGCAGCGCATGAGAGGACATACGGTCGCCCATCATTTTTCCGCGCGGTCGAACTGGACGATCAGGAAGTAACCGTATTCGCGCACCACGGGAATCTTCTGGCACAGCGCGTCGAGCTTGCGCAGCAGCCATGACAGCGGTGCGGCGCGACGCCGCAGGATGTAGAAGTCGATGAGCCGGAAGAACACGAATTCCGGATGGTGGATCGTCACCTTGCCGTCGAAGTTGCGGGTCATGGCGTCGAAGTCGCCCTGGCGCAGCGGATGTTCGTCGTCGTCGCCGTAGCGCGGGATGCCCATCGAGCCGACCATCTTCCGGCGCGCGAACATGAGCAGCGGATTGCGTGCCGAGTTCTCGACGAACACGGCGCGCGCGCCCGGCTTCATGACGCGCGATAGTTCGCGCATGGCCTGCGGGATGTCGACGTGGTGCAGCACGCAGGCGCCGAAGGCCAGGTCGAAGCGGGCGTCGGGATAGTCCAGCTTCTCGAACACCATTTCCTTGTGCTCGACCGTGACGCCGTTCGACGCGGCCAGCCGGCCGGCGATGGCGAGGTCGGGGCCGGAGGCGTCGAACGCCTCGACCCGGGCACCGCGCTTGGCCAGCATGACCGATGTGTGGCCCTTGCCGCAGCCGCAGTCGAGCAGGCGCTTGCCCCTGACGTCGCCCAGCTTGTCGAGACTGAAGGCGTAGAGGCCGTACAGGCCGCACAGCGACAGCCAGTAGTCGTGCGGCTGGTACCAGCCGTCTTCGCCGACCCAGTCGGGGTTGTTCGAACTCAATGTGCTAGCGCTCATGACGGGCTCCTGTGTGCGGTTGTCGGTTGTCGATGGTGGAAGAGCGGGGCGCGCGTGTCACGCGTGCATGGACTGGCGTGGAGACAGCAGCCAGCCATAGACCCAGTCCGGAATGAAGTAGCGTCGCCGGTTCAGCACGACGCCGAGCACCTTGCCGCCGGCCGCGTCGATGGCGCGCAGCGCGCCGGTGGCGCGCAGTCCCGTCGTGCGTTCGGCCTCGACGACGAGGATGATACGGTCGGCCCGGCGCATGTCGATGTCTTCGCTGTTCGCGTCGGACAGCGCGCCGCCTTCTATCAGCATCAGCCCGGATGCCGCCGGTTCGGCAGCTGCGTCGATGCGCGCCTGGCCGGCGGAGTCGGTTTCGGTGACCGCCACGCCGTGCCCGCGCAGATAGGCGGCGACGGCGTCTATCGTGCTGCTGCGTCCTTCGCCGCGATGGCAGCTCACGAACAGGAAGCGGGTGCAGCCGTGGTCGCGTTGTTCGCGCAGCAGCGACTCGCCGAGTCCGCGCGCCTCGATCTTGTTGACGGTGGCGGCGGGACCGCCCTGGTTGCGGTCCATGAAACTGGCCAGTACCTGGATGCCGAGCTGCTCTTCGGCTTCTTCCCGCGTGGTGAAGGTGCGGCGGAAGTATTCGGCGAGATAGGCCAGCATCAGTCCGGCGACGAGGCCGCCGCCCAGGCCCAGACCGAGGTTGAGCCACTTGCGCGGCCCGCTCGGGCGGTCCGGCACCATGGCGCGCTCGATCGGCGTGACGTCACTGATGTGCTTGCGATTGAGCAGGCTGCCGAGGCTTTCCTCTTCCTGCTTCTTCAGCGAAATGCGCAACGCCTCTTCCTTCAGGTCGACGTCGCGCGTGAGCTCGCGCATCACGGCCTCGATCTCGTCGAGCCGCGCCAGCTCCTTGCGGTAGCTGTCGAGCTGGCGGCCGAGTTCGACGCGCGACTGCGTGCCGCTGAGTTTGGACTGATCCAGTGCGAGCTCGCGCTCCATCTCCTGATAGGTGTTGTCCGGGCCGGAGATCTGGCTTGACGCGACCTTCTCTTGTTCACCGCGCAGACGCGTGCGCAGCTGTGCAATGTCGCGATCAAGCGTCCTGCCGGCCGAGCTGTCAGGCTGATACTGCGCACGTTCCGCCTCGAGTTCGGCGAGCTGCGTGCGCAGCGCGTCGATCAGCGGGTTGCGGCTGACCGTGCTCTGCAACTGGACATTGGCCGGGCGGCGCGCGATCTGGCGCCTGGTTTCGGCGATGCGGCTGCGCGCCTCCACGCGATCGATGTCGACTGCGTGCAGCGCCGCCTCCGCGTCGCTGATCCGCTGCAGCAGCAACTGCTTCTGGGTTGCCGGCGACACGACGCCGGTGTCGGCCTTGAGCTTCTGCAGGTGCATCGTGGCTTCGCGCAGGTCCGCCTGCAGGCGTTCGGTTTCCGCTGCGAACACGCCCGACGACAGCGCACCCTGGCGGATTTCGAGGTGATGGGTCAGGTAGGCGTCGAGCAGCGTGTTGACGGCGCGCGCGGAAAATTCCGGGTTCGGCGACACGATGCCGATCGCGAACACGTCGGTCTCGCGCACCGGCATCGCCGCGAGATGCGCCGAGAGCTTGCGCATGGCGAGCTGTTCGGGCGTCATCGGCGCACCCGAGCCTTCGTCCATGAACGGTTTCAGCAGGGCATCGCGCAGCCCGTTGTAGATGTCCATCGGCAGGTCGCGCAGCCAGTCCCAGCGCCAGCGCATCTGGTCGAGCACGAGTTCGGGGCCGAGCGCGTTGACGGCCTTCTGCAGCACGACCGGGCTCAGGAAGATTTCGACCTCGGTGCGCACCTGGTCGTGGCCATTGAGCTGCGGGAAGGAGTCGCCGGTGCTGAAGGTGCTGCCGATGCGCGGCTGCGCCCGGTTCTGCTGGACGAGAATGCGTGCCGAACTTTCCCACTGCTTCGACTGCAGCAGGCTCACGCCGAAACTCGCGGCACCGGCAAACAGCGCAACGCAGACGATGGAGCGCTTGTGGCGGAACAGCGTGGTCAGATTTTCACGCAATCCGAAATGCTTGCTCATCAATTTCCCTTGTGGATGTCATCGAGTCCGCGCGGACCCGTGTGTCAGGCGTGCTGGCCGCTCAGCAGCCGGTCGAAGTACTCGATGGTGCGCGCCAGCCCGGTTTCCAGGTGGACGGCCGGTTCCCAGCCCAGTACGGACTTCGCACGCGAAATGTCCGGGCAGCGCTGCAGCGGATCGTCCTGCGGCAGCGGGCGGTAGACGATGTCCGATTTCGAGCCGGTCATCGACACGATGCGCTCCGCCAGTTCGCGGATCGTCGTTTCCACCGGATTGCCGATGTTGATCGGCCCGATCACGTCGTCCGGACTGTTCATCAGCCGCTGTGCGCCGGCGATCAGGTCGTCGACATAACAGAAGGAGCGTGTCTGCGAACCGTCGCCATAAAGGGTGATGGGGTCGCCGCGAAGGGCCTGGACGACGAAGTTCGATACCACCCGGCCGTCGTCCGGGTGCATGCGCGGCCCGTACGTGTTGAAGATGCGCATGACCTTGATGCGCAGCTGGTGCTGGCGGTGGTAGTCGAAGAACAGCGTTTCGGCGCAGCGCTTGCCCTCGTCGTAGCAGGAGCGGTAGCCGGTCGGGTTGACGTGTCCCCAGTAGTCCTCCGTCTGCGGGTGGACTTTGGGGTCACCATACACTTCACTGGTCGATGCCTGAAGTATCTTGGCCTTCACGCGCTTGGCGAGGCCCAGCATGTTGATTGCGCCGTGAACGCTCGTCTTCGTGGTCTGCACCGGGTCGTGCTGGTAGTGCACCGGTGACGCCGGGCAGGCCATGTTGTAGATCTCGTCGACTTCCACGTAGAGCGGAAACGTGACGTCGTGGCGGATCACCTCGAAGCGCGGATGATCGAGCAGGTGAGCGATGTTGCGGCGCGAGCCGGTGAAGAAGTTGTCGACACAGATCACTTCATGGCCCGCATCGAGCAGCTGCTCGCACAGGTGCGAGCCTAGAAAACCGGCGCCGCCGGTGACGAGGCTCGTGTGGCTGAGCTTGACGCGTTGTCCGTTGCTGCCGCTTCCCGAATCCATTTCTTATGCTCCCTTTTTCAAGATTGTGCCTGCCGGTCTGACCCCGACCCGTTTCAATGCTGCGCCGCCGCAGGCGATTCAGGTCAGAAACGTCCCGCCTGGCGCCCGATGCATTCGGGTATTGACATTGTTTAACGCCACCGGGTGGCGGGCGCCGTATTGCGACCGGTGCGCGGTGCGCGGCGCCGTTCTCCCCAGCGATGCTGAGCAAACGCGCGCGCAAAACGCTGGCCGGGAATCTCGATGAAACGGCGACTCAGCATGCTGACGCCGATCACCAGCAACAGCATTGCGAGGTAGGCGAGCGTGCCGGTGACGGCGTCGTCCGCGATGAAACGCGTCGGTACCGGCGAACCCGCGTCGAGCCGGGTCAGTGGCACGCCGCTCATTTTCTCGAATGCGAATGCACATTTGATGAACAGGTACTGCAGCGGCATGTGGATCATGTATATCGAGTACGACAGCTCGCCCAGTCTCGTCATGGAGCGTGTCGCGAGCATCCGGCTGATGACGCCGCGTTCGCGTGCGAACACGGCCACCGCGACGGCAAACAGCGGCGCTGCGACAAAGCTCGCGCGGGTGTCACCCGCCCAGGCCACGAAGGCAAGAACGGCAAGAATCATTCCTGCTTCCTGCAGCCAGGCGGCGGCCGGTGCCTGTTCGTCCGCGCTGCCGGGCGTGCGGCTGACCATGCGGTGCACCAGGACTCCGGCGGAAAACCCGGCGACGCAGCGCAGTACGCCCCAGCCGTAGAGCACGTCCATATCGGGTCCGGCGAACAGCGCCAGCGCGACAATCGCCAGTGCGGCCATGCAGGCCAGCCGGCGGTGCGACAGCAGCCCCAGCATGGCGGCCAGCGCAAATGCGACATAGGCGAAGAACTCGATGGCGATGCTCCAGCTCGGAATGTTCCACGTGTTGTAGAAACCGAAGCCGTTGAGCAGTGCGAGATTGGCGAGCACCGAGTCCATGCCGCGCCACGGTGGTGCAAATGCGGGGGTGACAGGCACCATCGACGTGCCCATCGAGGCGAGGAGCTTCAGCGATTCGAGCGCCAGCAACAGGAACAGCATCATCAGATGCAGCGGATAGATGCGTCCGAAGCGCAGGCACAGGAACATCTTGATCTGCCGCGGTGTTTCGAGCCGGTGGCCGTAGCTGTGCGCGATGACGAAGCCGCTGAGGACGAAGAAGAAATCCAGCATCAGGTAACTGTGGCGTATCAGCGGACTGTCGAATACCGGTCCGCTCGACGGAAAGTGCATGAGGGCGACCAGGCACGCGCACAGTCCGCGCAGGCTGTCGAGCGTCGCATAGCGGCTGCCTGACGCTGCGGGGTGCGCGCCGGCACCGGATACCTGGTCTGCTGGTGTTAACATCGGCAACGGGCCCGTGATCGGCGGGTTGATGCCAAAAGCATTTGGCTCCGCCCCGCTGGTCAATATCTGAAGTGGCCGTATTGTCGATGGACGTGCTGCGCGGGTGGCATGCGCCACGTCACGCCTGAAGGGCAAAATCCCCCTGATAATCACGGCGCGTGAGTATTGTCACGTCGCCGCAACAGCTGCTTGCAATTTTAACAATTGAAGGCAGGCGGCCACCCCTCAACCGGTGAGTTTTTTCATCAGTTCGCGCACGGCGGCGACTCGCGCATCCAGATCCACGCTGCTCTTTTTCCACGACAGGCGGTCCTGACCGGCCAGCTTGAAGCTGCGGTCCTTCTGCACGAGCTGGATGATGCGGATCGGCTCGATCGGCGGGTTCGGCATGAAGGTGACGAGGATCTGCGTGTCGTGCGCCTCGATTTTCACGATGCCGAGAGGCTTTGCGGCGATGCGCAGGCGGTGCGTTTCCAGCAGCGCGCGCGTCTGGTCCGGCATCTGTCCGAAGCGATCGATGAGTTCTTCGCGCAGCTCTCCCAGTTCGTCTGCGGTGTCGCAGTTCGCGAGCCGCTTGTACAGCGTGAGCCGCTCATGCACGTCGGGGCAGTAGTCGGTGGGCAGCAGCGCGGGCGTGTGCAGATTGATTTCAGACACCACGTCGAGCGGTTGCGTGAGGTCGGCCTCCTTGCCTTGCTGCAGCGCCTTGACCGCGCTCTTGAGCATTTCGGTATAGAGGTTGAAGCCGATCTCCTGCATTTCGCCGGACTGTGAATCGCCCAGCACCTCGCCGGCGCCGCGGATTTCCAGATCGTGCATCGCGAGGAAGAAGCCGGAGCCCAGCTCCTCCATCATCGTGATGGCTTCGAGACGGCGCCGGCCCTGTTCGGTCGGCTTGGCATGCGCGTCGGTCAGCAGGTAGGCGTAGGCCTGGTGGTGGCTGCGGCCGACCCGGCCGCGCAGCTGGTGCAGCTGCGCCAGGCCGAAGCGGTCGGCGCGGTTGATGATGATGGTGTTGGCGTTCGGGTTGTCGATGCCGGTTTCGATGATGGTCGTACACAGCAGCACGTTGTGCCGGCGCTGCGTGAACTCTCGCATCACGCGCTCCAGTTCGCGTTCCGGCAACTGCCCGTGGCCGACGACGATGCGTGCCTCGGGCAGCAGGTCGGAGAGCCGGCCGCGCATTTCCTCGATGGTGTCGACCTCGTTGTGCAGGAAGTACACCTGGCCGCCGCGCTTGAATTCGCGCAGCACCGCTTCGCGGATGAGCCCGCGCGACCACGGGCTGACGAAGGTCTTGATGGCGAGCCGCTTCTGCGGGGCGGTGGCGATGACCGAGAAGTCGCGGATGCCTTCCAGCGACATCGCCAGCGTGCGCGGGATGGGCGTCGCGGTCAGCGTCAGCACGTCGACCTCGGCGCGCAGCGATTTGAGCGCCTCCTTCTGACGCACGCCGAAACGGTGTTCCTCGTCGATGATGACCAGGCCGAGCCGCGCGAACTTCACGTCCTTCTGCAGCAGGCGGTGCGTGCCGATCAGCACGTCGATCCTGCCGTCGGCCGCCTCTTTCAGCGCCTGCGCCTGTTCCTTCGCGCTCTTGAAGCGCGAGATCTCGGCGATGCGGGCCGGCCACTCGTGCGCCACCTGCGCGAAGCGGTCGGTGAAGGTCTGGTAGTGCTGTTCCGCCAGCAGCGTGGTCGGCGCCAGCACCGCCACCTGCTTGCCGTCGGCGACGGCGACGAAGGCGGCGCGCAGCGCGACCTCGGTCTTGCCGAAGCCGACGTCGCCGCATACCAGGCGATCCATCGGACGGCCGGACGTCATGTCGGACACCACGGCATTGATCGCGCCGAGCTGGTCCGGCGTCTCTTCGAAGCCGAAGCCTTCGGCGAAGGCGTCCATGTCGTGCTGCTTGAAGCCGAAGGTGTGGCCGCGGCGCGCCGAGCGCTGCGCGTACAGCGCGAGCAGTTCGGCCGCGGTGTCGCGCACCTGGGCGGCGGCCTTTTTCTTCGCCTTTTCCCACTGACCGGAACCGAGCTTGTGCAGATGCACCTGGTCGCCGGGTGCGCCGCTGTAGCGGCTGATCTGGTGCAACTGCGACACCGGCACGTAGAGCTTGTCACCGTCGGCATATTCCAGATGCAGGAATTCGGTTTCGCCTTCACCCAGATCCATGTGCATCAAGCCGATGTAGCGGCCGATGCCGTGCTGCAGGTGAACCACCGGATCGCCGATCTTCAGTTCGGTCAGGTCGCGCAGGAAGTTTTCCGCGGTGACCTTGCGCCCGTCGCGCTTGCCGCGTGAACGCGCCTGCGACGGATAGAGCTCGGTTTCCGTGATCAGCGCGAGCGCAGGCGCATCCAGTGCAAAGCCTTCGGCCAGCGGGCCGACCGCGATGAGCAGCGGTGCGTCACTGCCGAGCGCGGCGTCGAAACTGTCGCAGGGGGCGTTGGCGATACCGTATTCGGCGAGGTAGTCGGTCAGCGTTTCGCGCCGCCCGGCCGACTCCGCGACCAGCAGCACGCGTTGCGCGCCGGCCAGCATGCGCAGGCGGAACAGCGGATCGGCCGCCTTGCGCTCGACCGCGAGGTCGGGCAGGCCCGACGCGCCGCTGGCCGTGTCGCCCCGGCCCATGCGGACGATGGCGCGGTTGGCAAGCGACAGGTGGAACTGCTCTTCCGACAGGAACAGGTCGGCAGGCGGCAGGATGGGGCGCATCCGCTCGCCCTTCATCAGGTCGAAACGGCTCTTGGTGTCGCGCCAGAATTCGCCGATCGCGTCATTCACCTCGGCTTCGAGCGCGACCACGGCGTTGGCCGGCAGGTAGTCGAACAGCGTGTCCGTGTGTTCGAAGAACAGCGGGATGTAGTACTCGATGCCGGCGCTGGGCACACCGCTGGATACGTCCTTGTAGATGACGGATTTCAGCGGGTCGCCTTCAAAAGCCTCGCGAAAGCGCGAGCGGAACGCGGCGCGGGCCTTGTCGTCCATCGGAAATTCGCGCGCCGGCAGCAGGCGGATTTCCTTCGTCGGAAACACCGTACGCTGGGTGTCGACGTCGAAGGTGCGGATGCTCTCGACCTCGTCGTCGAACAGGTCGATGCGATAGGGCAGCGCGCTGCCCATCGGATACAAGTCGACCAGGCCGCCGCGCACGCTGTATTCGCCCGGCGCCACCACCTGGGTGACCGTGCTGTAGCCGGCCACGGTGAGTTGCAGGCGCAGGCGCTCGACGTCGAGCTTTTCGCCCTGCTTCACGAAGAAGGTATGTGCCGCCAGATATTCGCGCGGCGCCAGGCGGTACAGCGCGGTCGAGGCGGGCACCACGAGCACGTCCAGCTCGCCGCGCATCAGCGTGTACAGCGTCTCCAGTCGTTCCGATACCAGATCGCTGTGCGGCGAGAACTGGTCGTAGGGCAGCGTTTCCCAGTCCGGCAGCTGATGCGTGCGCAGTGCCGGCGCAAACCAGCGCAGTTCGTCGACCAGGCGCTGCGCGTCCATCGGCCGTGCGGTGACGACGACCAGCGGCGCATCCGCGCCGCTTGCCACGCCGGCCAGCGCGAGGGCCTGGGCGCCACCGGGCAGGCGTGGCCAGTCGATGCGGCTGGCGGCGCGCGGGCGAGGCAGGTGGTCGAGCAGCGATGCGGCGGAGAGCGGTGCGGTCATGGAGTACTGGAAGGCTTGGCGCGGGTGTTCCGGCGCGCCCGGATGACGACGGAGGGCATGATTATCCCGAAAAGCGGCGCGCGGTAGTGATTGCATGCCTTTCGAGATGCGGGCCGGCGTGGGATTTGCCCGCCCGGATGCGGGAGCGATCCGGTGGACCGCCCGTGCGCTCGCGTCGAGCATGAACGCCTTTCGATACGTTGGAGGCAGCATGCGTACCCGCTCCCGGACATCTTCCTTCGCTGCGCTTGCGCGTGGCGCCGTCGCCGGCACGCTGGCCGTGCTGCAGCTTCACGCCGTCGCCGCGGATGCGCCGGCGGCCGACTGGCCCTGGCACGGGCTGAATGCGGCCGCCACGCGCTATGCCTCGCTGGACCAGATCAATGCCGGTAACGTGCATCGCCTGAGCGAGGCGTGGACCTTTCATTCAGGCATCAAGGCCACGTTCCAGACGACGCCGGTCGTCGTGGGCGAGCGCATGTACGTGTCGCTGCCGTTCAGCCACGTGGTGGCACTGGACGCGACGAACGGCCGCGAACTGTGGCGCTACACGCACGAACGCGGCAGCGGCAAGCTGTGCTGCGGTCCGGCCAGCCGCGGCGTGGCGGTGGCGCAGGGCCGGGTGTTTGTCGGTACCGTCGACGCCCGTCTGGTCGCGCTCGACGCCGATACCGGACGGGTGTTGTGGAACGTGGCGGTGCGTGATGAAGCGGGGGGCGCCGGCGCGGCGACGGCGGCGCCGGCAACGTCAGGCATGAACCGCGCAGATGCGGTCGCCGCACAACCGGTCGTCGGGGCCAGCGGCGTCGGCGTCGCGATGGCGCCGCTGGTGGTGGATGGACTGGTGCTGGTCGGCGTCAATGGCGTCGGCTATGGCGTGCATACGCGCGACGCCGTGGTCGGCCTCGCGGACACGCCGACGCGTTCCGGTTTTCTGGCCGCCTTCGACCTGCACACCGGCGCGCGGCGCTGGCAGTTCGACGTGACCGGCCCCGGCTGGGCCGGGCCGATGGCGCAGGCGGGCGTCGACGGTTTGCCGGCCTGGCGCGACCTGGCGCAAGAAAAGGCGGCGCTGGCGCAGCATGCCGACGCCTGGCGGGCCGGCGGCGGCTCCATCTATTCCACGCCTGCGCTGGACCGCACGCGTGGCCTCGTGTTCTTCGGCACCGGCAATCCGTCGCCGATCATGGAAGACAGTACGCGACCGGGCGACAACCTCCACACGTCCTCGCTGGTGGCACTCGACGTGCGCACCGGCAAGCGTGTCTGGCATTACCAGCAGGTGCCGCACGACCTGTGGGGCCTGGACGTCAGCAGCCCGCCGGTGCTGTTCGATCTGCAACAGGAGGGGCGGAGCATTCCCGCGCTGGCACAACCAAGCAAGCTCGGCTGGGTATATGTGCACGACCGGCGCGACGGACGCCTGCTGTTCCGTTCATCGCCCTTCGTGCCGCAGCAGAACCTCCTGAGCGTGCCGACCGCACAGGGCGTGCTGATGGCGCCGGGCATCGCCGGTGGCGCGAACTGGTCGCCGTCCGCCTATGACCCGGCGCAGGGCACGCTGTTCGTGCCGGGCATCGACATGCCGACCCGCTATCGCGTACAGGACGGCGAGGACGGACGGCCCTATGTCGTGGGCGAGCCGGAGGGCCGCCGCGACGGCACGCTGACCGCGCTCGACCTGCAGAACGGTGGCGCGATCCGCTGGCAGCGACAGATCGGCGAGCCGGCGATCGGCGGCGTGCTCGCCACCGCGGGGCACCTGCTGTTCAGCGGCCTGGGCGGGCAGACGTTCGGTGCGCTGGACAGCCGCACCGGTCAGACGCTGTGGCAGACCCGCTGCGACGCGGGTGTCAATGCGCCGCCCATCACCTATGCCGTCGGCGGCACGCAGTATGTGGCCGTCGCGGTCGGCGGCAACGCGCTGTTCGGCTTCACGCAGGGCGACGAGCTGAAGGTGTACCGTCTGGCGGCACCGGCGCGCGACTGACGTCGTGGCCAGCGGCGGGTCAGTCGTACTCGGTGTATTTGCGTGCGTCGCCGCGCACCCGCTCTGCCGGATACTTCTCGCGATTGAGCTGCATCTTGTCGGCAACGGCGGCCGGAAGGTCGATCTCCAGCGTGTCGGCCAGGCGCACCAGATAGACGAGCACGTCGGCCAGCTCGTGGCCGACGGCCAGGCGCCTGGCCTCATCCAGTTCCCGGCCGGTGGGCAGCCACTGGAAGTGTTCCATCACTTCCGCGGCCTCGATGCTCATCGCCATCGCGAGGTTCTTTGGCGTGTGGAACTGCGCCCAGTCGCGTTCGTCGACGAACTGCCTGATGAGGTCGCGCAGCGTGCGCAGGTCGGAGGTGTCGTGGTGTGCCGGCATGGGACGCGTCGGTGCGGTGGATGGAAGAGGGCAAAAGTATCGCCTGCGACGGAAAGCATGGCGAGTCAAGACTTGATCTTGCCAATGTTGCAGCGCAGTATCCGCGTCACCTCCGTTCGCGATGCGCGCCTGCTGTCGCTGCCAACTTCCCGCCCGCCTGCCCATGAACCCAGCCCCCCAGGAATCGAAGGCGCAATTGCCGCTGATGCTGCTCGCGCTCGGTGTCGTGTTCGGCGACATCGGTACCAGTCCGCTCTATGCCTTCAAGGAGGCATTCACGGGCACACACGGACTGGCGCTGTCGGAAGCCAATGTGCTGGCGACGCTGTCGTCGCTGTTCTGGGCGGTCACGCTCATCATTTCGTTCAAGTACGTGTTCATCGTGCTGCGCTTCGACAACGACGGCGAGGGCGGTGCGCTGGCGCTGGCGTCGCTCGCGCAGCGCGCCGCCCGGGTCGGCACGCGCCGCCGCGTTGCTGCGGTGACCGCGGCGGGCGTGTTCGCGGCAGCGATGTTCTATGGCGACGCGGTGATCACGCCCGCCATTTCCGTGTTGTCCGCGGTCGAAGGCCTGTCCGTCGTCGCGCCTTCGCTGGAAGGGGCGATCGAGCCCGTCACCATCGCCATCCTGGTGTTGCTGTTCTGTGTGCAGCGCAAGGGCACGGCGACGGTCGGCCGCTTTTTCGGGCCGGTGACCATCGTGTGGTTCTCGGTGCTGGCGCTGCTCGGCGTGCACAGCATCATGCAGACGCCGCAGGTGCTGGTGGCGCTCGATCCGTCGTACGCGATCGAATTCGCGCTCGAACATCCGGCACAGGCCTTCTTGCTGCTCGGCGCGGTGTTCCTGGCGCTGACCGGCGGCGAGGCGCTCTACGCGGACATGGGGCACTTCGGCGCCGGCCCGGTGCGCCGGGCCTGGTACTTCGTCGTGTCGCCGGCGCTGCTGCTGAACTACTTCGGCCAGGGCGCGCTGGTGCTGCGTGCGTCGGAAACGGTGAGCAGTCCGTTCTTCATGCTGGCGCCGGAGGCGCTTCGCCCCGCGCTCGTGCTGCTGGCGACGCTGGCGACGGTGATCGCGTCGCAGGCGACGATCTCCGGCGCGTTCTCCATCACGGCGCAGGCGTCGCGCCTGGGCTACCTGCCGCGACTGCGCCAGCTGCATACGTCGGATACCGAACGCGGGCAGGTCTACATTCCATCGGTCAACTGGCTGATGCTGATCGCCGTGGTCGTGCTGGTGATCGAGTTCGACACGTCGAGCGATCTCGCCGCTGCGTATGGCATCGCCGTGTCGGGCGACATGATCATCACGACCCTGCTGATGCTGTTCATCACGTCGGTTTCGAACCGGCGGATGAAGGTTGTCCTGTTCGGCGTGCTCGGCATGTTCCTCATCGTCGAGGTGCTGTTCTTCGCATCCAATCTGACCAAATTCATGGCCGGTGGCTGGCTGCCGATGCTGCTGGGCGCGGCGCTCTACATCATGCTAACGACATGGAAGCGCGGCAGCGAATTCCTTGCGCGGGAACGCAGGCGCATCAACATCCCGATGGCCGATTTCATCAGCGGTCCGGCGCCGGACGCGCCGCGCGTATCCGGCACGGCGATCTACCTCACGTCGGATCCCGACACGGTGCCCAGCGCGCTGTTCCACAACCTCAAGCACTTCAAGGTGCTGCACGAGCGGGTGCTGTTCCTGCACGTGACCATCGAGGACGTACCCCAGGTGCCGGACATCGACCGGGTGGAGCTGCACCGGCTGGGCGCGGAGACCTATGCCATCGAAGTGCGCTACGGATTTCGCGAGGAGCAGGACATCCCGCTTGCGCTGGAAGCACTGGGCGCGCTGGGGCTGACGCTGGAGCCGATGGAGACGACCTACTTCGTGGCGCGTTCGACCGTGGTCGATGGTGGCGAGGCGATCAAGTCCTGGCGCCGCGCACTGTTCGGCTGGATGATGCGCCAGTCCGAAGGCACGGCGAATTACTATCGCCTGCCGCCGAATCAGGTGGTCGAGCTCGGCACGCAGATCAGCGTTTGATCGCGCGCGGCGCCGGATGGCGGTTGCGCCGCAGCTTCCACCGGAACCGCAGCGCGGAGAAAATGACGAAGCATCGTGTGGCGGCGCCCGGCCTCCGGCCGGAGCGCCGCCCGCATCGGACCCTCTCACAGGAAAAACAACAATGCGCTACACCCGTACCGCAATCACGCTGCACTGGCTGATTGCCCTGATGCTGTTCGGCATGTTCGGACTGGGCCTCTACATGGCCGATCTGCCGTTGTCACCGACCAAGCTCAAGCTGTACTCGTATCACAAGTGGGCCGGTGTCACGGTGTTCCTGCTGGTGCTGCTGCGTCTGGGCTGGCGCATCACGCATCCGGCACCCGCGCTGCCGCCGGGCATGCCGTCATGGCAGGCGAGGGCGGCGTCGGCTGGCCATCACCTGCTGTATCTGCTGATGGTGATCGTGCCGATATCGGGCTGGCTGATGAGCTCGGCCAAGGGATTCCAGACGGTGTGGTTCGGCGTGCTGCCGCTGCCCGACCTGCTGGACAAGAACGAGGAACTCGGCGACGCACTGCTGCTGGCGCACCGCCTTCTGAACTACCTGTTCATGGCGGTCGTCGCGGGTCACGTGGCCGCCGCGCTGAAACACCAGTTCATCGATCGCGACGGCCTGATCATGCGCATGCTGCCGGGGCGCTGATCACGGTTCGCCGGACACGTAGGCCTGCGAGCGTTCGAGCACATAGGACCACGGCAGCCCCGCGTTCTTCCAGCCGTTGACGGTGCGCTTTCCCGCGTTCGCGCCATCGCCGGCCGGATCGCCCTCGAAGCCATCGATGACGGTCCAGACGCGGGTGTAGCCGGCGGCGGCGAGCGCATTGACGGCACGCGCGGTGCGATCACCCGAACGGCAGATCAGCACGATGTCTGCGTTGCGGTCCAGCCCCTTTGACTGCAGGCGCTCGCCGATGCGCTTCACGAAGTCGGGATTCTTGTGCAGCGCGAAGCGGCGGGCCTTCGGGTCGAAGTAGTCGAAGTCGACGAGCATGAAAGGGACGTTGGCATCCATGCCCGCGGGTGCGCCGACATAGCTCACTTCAGCCTGGGTGCGCACGTCGATGAACAGCGTGTCGTGCGCGCGGCCCGACAGCATCTGCCAGGCTTCGCCTGCGGTGAGATAGCGATCGAGCACGGTGCGCTTGTCCGGCTCGACGTCCTTCACGTCGATGGCGAATGACGTGCCGTGCAGGCACAGCATGAACGCCAGCAGGGCTGTGCGCATGGGCATTTCCTTTGCATGTCGGGTGCTGCGCGATGGCGCAGCGCTCAGGCGATCAGGCTACGCTCAGCCGCGGCCGGCCGCCAGCGCGGCTGCGCACCGGCAGCGTGAGATCCGCCAGCTTGCTGCGCAGCGCGTCCATCAACGCGTCGCGCGACACCGATTTCGACACGAAGCAACTGGCGCCCGCCTCGACGGCGGCACGTTGCCAGTTCGGATCTTCGATGCCGGACAGCAACACGATGATGAGCTGTTCGGCCGAGTAGTGTTCGCGCAGTGCGCGGCAGGTCGCGATGCCGTCCATGCCCTGCATCAGGCCATCGAGCAGCAGCACGTGCGGGCACTGCTGCCCGACCATCAACAGCGCCTGTTCGCCGCTTTCCGCTTCACGGATGCCAGAGCAACCGGCGTTTTCGAGCGAGCGGCGCATCAGGAAGCGTTCCGCCTCGTCGTCATCGACGATGAGGATGTCGAGCGCCTCCGGCAGCAGCGCGCTGCTGCTGCCCACGCTGCATTCGGTGACACGCCGGACCGATTCGAGCTGCATGCGGCAGGCGATCGGCACCAGGGAGTTCATCAGCGGCCAGTCCTTTTCAATGGCAGCGGCTTCGAGCCGGCGCATCGTGTCGTGCAGGTCAAAGGCCTGCGCGTGGACCGCCAGCGATTTCAGCGTGTGGGCAGCACGGCGCAGCGTGCTGTCGTCGCGCTCGCGCAGCGCCTCCTGCAGCGCGAGCACGTTGCGCTGCGACTCCTTGTCGTACAGCGCGGCAAAACGCGCACGGTCCGGCTGGCTGATGGCCTCGATCGAAATCGTCTGCGTGCCGGACACCGAATTGTCGGGCAGCCACTTGCGCACGATGGCGTACAGGTCGTCCTCGCGGAAGGGCTTGGCCAGATAGTCATCCATGCCGGCTGCGATGCAGCTGTCGCGGTCGCCGTCATTGGCGCCGGCAGTCAGCGCGACCAGCGGGGTGGCCGGCAGGCCGACCAGACGTTCGCGGTCGCGGATGCGTTCGCATGCTTCGAAACCGTCCATGCCGGGCATCTGGCAGTCCATCAGCACGACGTCGAAGCGCGCGTGCTCCAGTTCCTGCAGCGCCTGGCGACCGTCACGGGCCAGCGTGCAGCGCAGGCCGAAGGCTTCAAGCATGTGGGCGGCGACTTCGGCGTTGACCGGACTGTCCTCGACCAGCAGCACATTGCCCGACAGGCGCGGCAGATTGGGCAGGGACAGGCTGTTCTGCGCGTCTTCCATGCCGGTGCTGACGACCTTGCACGGCAGCGACAGCGTGAAGGTGGAGCCGATGCCGTGTGCGCTGCGCAATGCGATGGAGCCGCCGAGCATTTCGGCCAGCTGACGCGAGATGGCCAGACCGAGTCCGGTCCCGCCGAAGCGGCGCGACGCGGTGTTGTCCGCTTGCGCGAAGGCGTCGAAGATGCGCGACTGGTCGTCTTCCGCAACGCCGATGCCGGTGTCCCGCACCGACATGACCATGCGCACGGCGCCGCTGGATGGGCGATGCTGCAGCATCAGGTCGTCGTCCATCGAATGCACGCGCAGCGCGACGAAGACGCCGCCGTGCTCGGTGAACTTGATCGCGTTGCCGATGAGGTTCACGGCGATCTGGCGCAGGCGGCCCGGATCGCCCTCGATGCGACCCGGCACGGCGTCATCCACGTCCATCGCCAGGGTCAGTCCCTTTTCCCGCGCCTGTGCGCCGAGCAGTTCGGTGACTTCGCGCAGCGTGCGGCGCGGATCGAATTCGCTGCGCACGAGATCGAAACGGCCGGCTTCGATCTTGGACAGGTCGAGAATGTCGTTGAGCAGGTCGAGCAGGTTCTCGCCGGAGCGGTAAAGCGTTTCGAGGTATCGCCGCTGATCGGTGGTGAGTTCGCTGCGCAGCAGCAGCTGCGCCATGCCCAGCACGCCATTCATCGGCGTGCGGATCTCATGGCTCATGTTGGCGAGGAACTGGCTCTTCGCCTGATTGGCCTGTTCCGCCGCTTCCTTCGCTTCCTCGTTCTCCTTGGCGACGTGGGCGTGATGCAGACGCAGGCGGATGAATTCGGCCGTGTTGCGCTGGAAGCGGCGCGCGTTGACGATGGCGATCATCGCGAAGAGCAGGATGAAACCGCCGAGTACCTCGCGTTCGGGTTCCGGCGAGCGCAGATAGAAAAAGGCCGTGGGCAGCAAGGTGGGCAGCGCCATCAGTACGTAGGCCTTCCACATGCCGGTCAGCGAGAACAGTCCGACGGCGGATACGGCAACGAGGCAGAGCGGAATCACCATCTCGTATGGATGGCCGGGCGGCGGCATCAATGCGACGCCGAGCGCACCCCAGCCGCAGCCGGCGGCGAGCACGCCGAGCATGAACAGCCACTTCCAGATCAGGGTTTCATTGACGCCGGGCACGACGTGCCGCCAGGCGAGGATGAGGCCGTAGCGGCCGGCGTTGATCGCCACCATTACGCCCAACCAGATCGTCAGCCCCCGCGGGTCGACGACCTTGTGCAGCACGCCCCAGATGAGGCCGGCCAGCACGATGGCCATCAACAAGGTGAAGGGTGTCAGGCGATAGGCGAGCGCGACCAGTTCCGCCTCGACCTGGCGTTCGGTATGTTCATTGCGCGGTGTTGTGCCGTGTGTAAGAAGATTTGGGGGCATGACCGTGCTCGGTTTCAGGAACGTGTGGCCACCGGCCGACGCTGCCGGGGGCTGTCAGGGTTCACGGTCCCGGACATCGAATCTTTAACCTGCGGGCGCGCCGTTTGCGGGATGCTCATTGGCCGTAATCCCCGAACTTCGCGATGACCCGCTGCATCTCACCGTCGTCGAGCCGTTTCGGGGTGCCGATCTGCAATGCGCGCACGTAGTGTTCGCACAGGGTTTCCAGTTCCACCGCCAGCGCGACGGCGTCGTGGAGGTCGCGTCCGTGCACGAGCATGCCGTGGTTCGCCATCAGGCAGGCCCGGCGTCCATCCAGCGCTTCCAGTACCGCGTCGGACAGTGCCTGCTCGCCGAATGTGGCGTAGCGCGCGCAACGCACCGTAGCGCCGCCGAAGCGCGCGATCATGTAGTGGAAAGGCGGAATGTCGTCGCCGATGCAGGCGAGGGCGGTGGCGAACGGCGAGTGGGTATGCACGACGGCACCGGCGTCCGGTCGGGCGCGATAGATGTCGCGGTGGATGCGCCACTCCGAAGATGGCTTGAGCGCGCCGCTCCAGTGGCCGTCGAACGCAACCGTCACCATGCCGGACGCGTCACACCGGTCGGGTTCGAGCCCGCTGGGTGTGATGAGGAAGGCGTCACCGACGCGCGCGCTGACGTTACCCGCCGCGCCACGATTCAGCCCGTGCGATTCCATCCGGCGCGCTGCGTTGTGCACATCGGCGCCGCTGACCTCGTTCATCAGGGTGTGTCCCCTGTCTTGTGGATTAACGGTGGATTATCCTCACCAAGACCGAGAATTCAAGCGGGTTTACATTAAAAATTGGCGATGGCGCCCCGGTTCCGCGTTGCAGCATGATGGCGACGCGCGCCGGTGCTGGGTTTCACGTATCTAGAAACAACGTTAAGTTCTGTGGATTGTTTTGGGCGACGCGCTTGCCGGTGACATGCCGGCGCGCAAATCGATGACATCCAGTTCCGTCACGAGTGCGCTCACGAGTGCCGCCGGCGTGACGTCAAAGGCGGGGTTGGCGACATCTTCTTCAGGGGCGAGCAGCGTCGTCATGCCGGAGCGGCCGCGCACCTCGCGAACTTCGCTGCCGCTGCGCTGTTCGATAGGGATGGCGGCGCCGTCGGCGCAAGCCAGATCGATGGTGGACCACGGTGCCGCAACCCAGAACGGCACGCCGTGCGCGTGTGCGGCGAGTGCCTTCAGATAGCTGCCCACTTTGTTCGCGGTATCGCCGTTGGCGGCGATGCGGTCGGCGCCGATGACGACGGCGTCGACCTGTCCTTCGCGCATCAGCTGACCGGCTGCGTTGTCGGCGATCACCGTATGCGGCACGCCGGCCTGCGCCAGTTCCCAGGCCGTCAGCAGGCCCTGGTTGCGCGGGCGGGTTTCCGATACCCACACGTGCAGGTCGGTGCCTCCCTGATGGGCGAGGTAGATGCCGGCCAGCGCGGTGCCCCAGCCGGCTGTCGCGAGCCATCCTGCGTTGCAGTGGGTCATCAGGTTCAGCCGGCCGTGACGAGGCGTCAGCGCGCGCATCAGCGGCAATGTGTTCTCGCCGATGCGCCGGTTGGCGGCGCGATCCTCGTCGCAGATCGCCAGCGCTTCGTGCCATGCGGCGGTGGCGCGCTGCGCAACCGGCAGCGGCAGCACGTGGCGCCGCATGCGGGCCAGCGCCCAGGCGAGGTTGACCGCCGTCGGACGCGTGGCCGCCAGCATTGCGTGCGCCGCGTCAAGTGCCGCATCGTCGGCGTTTTCGCGCAGCGCCAGCGCCAGTCCGAACGCACCGATGGCGCCGATCAGCGGCGCGCCGCGCACCTGCATGCAGGCGATCGCGCGGGCCGCCTGCGCGGCGGTGTCGATCGACAGTTCGTGCCGTTCGAAAGGCAACCGGGTCTGGTCGAGGATGTGGAGGCGTTCGCCGTCGATTCTCAGCGGGCTCGGGGTATCGGTCATTGCGCCATCGTTGAACGGGAAGGGGTGAAGCATAATCTCGCACCACTGTTTTTCCATGTCAGTCATGCGCGACTACACCGGACACCTGCGATCGAAACTGCCCGACGTCGGTACCACGATTTTCACCGTCATTTCACGCGAGGCGCAGGCCTGCGGCGCGGCCAATCTGGCGCAGGGCTTCCCGGATTTCACCGCCGGGCCGGCGCTGTTCGATGCGGTGGCCGCCCACATGCGCGCCGGTCGCAACCAGTATTCGCCGATGGCAGGGCAGCCGGCGCTGCGCGAGGCGGTGTCGCGCAAGATGATGGACGTGTACGGCGCGCGGTACGACCCGGAAAGTGACATCACCATCACGGCCGGTGCAACGCAGGCCATCCATACGGCGATCACCGCCTTCGCCGGTCCGGGCGACGAGGTGATCGTGTTCGAGCCGGCGTTCGACAGCTATTTGCCGGGCATACGCCTGGCCGGTGCGACGCCGGTTTTCGTGCGGCTCGACGCGCCGCGCTTCCGGCCCGACTGGGATGAGGTCGCGCGCCGCGTCACGCCGCGCACGCGACTCATCATCACCAATACGCCGCACAATCCGAGCGGTGCCGTGTGGACGCCGGACGACCTGCGTGCGCTGGCGGCGCTGTGCGAGCGACACGACATTCTCGTTCTGTCGGACGAGGTGTATGAGCACATCGTGTTCGATGGCCGCAGCCACGCCAGCGCGGCGCGCCTGCCGGAACTGGCGCAGCGCACCGTGCTGGTTTCAAGCTTCGGCAAGACCTTTCACGTGACCGGCTGGAAGATCGGCTTCGTCTGCGCGCCACCCTCTCTGAGCGCCGAATTCCGGCGCGTGCACCAGTTCAGCGTGTTCGCGGTGAACACGCCGTGCCAGCTCGGACTGGCCGACTACATGGTGGAACCCGGGCGCTACCTCGGACTGGCGGCCTTCTATCAGGCCAGGCGCGACGACTTCCGGCGCCGCATGGCGGATTCCCGCTTCGAACTGCTGGACTGCGCAGGCACCTATTTCCAGCTGGCGCGCTATGACGCGATCAGCGACGAGGCAGACACCGTGTTCGTGCGCAGCATGATGCGCGATGCCGGCGTGGCCGCGATTCCGGTGTCCGCCTTCCACCACGACGGCTTCGATGCGAAGCTTGTCCGATTCTGTTTCGCCAAGAGCGAGGCGCTCATCGCACAGGCCTGCGCGCGCCTGTGCGCACTTTAGGGAATTCCATGCAGAACCAGACATTCACGCTCACCGGTGACTACGTGGCGCTGTGCGACCTGCTGAAGCTGGCGGGCATCGTCAGCAGCGGCGGCGAAGGCAAGATACGGGTCGCGCAGGGCGACGTGCGCGTGGACGGCAAGCCCGAGTCCCGCAAGACGGCGAAGATCCGCGCCGGTCAGGTGGTCGAGTGTGACGGCGTGCGCGTGACCGTCAGCTGAGGCGTCAGCGTCCGGCTATCCGCGCGGCCGCCGCCGTGCCGCTGCGCACGGCGGCTTCAATCGTCGCGGGATAGTCGTCCAGCAGGTAGTCGCCCGCGATGGCGATACGCGCGTCGTCCGGCTGCCCGATCGACGTGCGCCCCGGCGTGCAGCGGAAGGTGGCGCGCCGTTCGGTGATGGTGCGCACCCACAGCGGTTCTCCCAGCACCGGATGATGCGTGCGCAGCGCGTGCAGCACGGCGCGCTCCGACTGTTCGCGACCGCCGTCGGGCAGTGCGGCCACGGCGGAGATGACGCTCGCCGTCAGACCCTGCGGGCCGCCGAGCGCGCCGCGGTCGAACACCCAGTGCGGCAGGCCGGCCGCGAAGCCGGTCATCGCGGCCGGCAGACGGGTGTGCGCGTCGAAGGCGGCATAGACGGTGGTGATCGGCTCGTAGCCGAGCGCGGCGACCCGCCGGGCGATCGCCTCGAGCGCCGGCAAGTCGCGCAGCAGCGCGGGCAGATGATGCGGGCTGGTGGCGAACACGACGCGGTCGAAGCACGGCTGGGCGTCGCCCGTGTCCAGTGTGAAGCCGTCACCCTGCGCGCGCACCGAGCGCACGCGCGTGCCGCGCTGCGGCGCGTGGCCGCGTGCGGCAAGCCAGGCGGCGGCCGGTTCGGGAAACAGCTGGCCGAGGTCGGCCTGCGGCAGCAGCAGGTCGGCGTCACCGGCGGCGCCGTTCAGCGATTCGCGCAGCACGCACGCGAACACGCGCGCACTGGCCTGCGCGACCTCGGTGTTCAGCGCGGCGATGCACAGCGGTGCCCACAGATGGCGGACCGTGTTGCCGGTCTGGCCGGTGCGCACGAGCATCGCCGCGACGGTTTCGTCCGCGTCCGGCGTGTGCTTGATGGCGCGCATCATGCGCAGCGCGGCCAGTCGGTCGTGCCAGCCGAGCGAACGGCAGCACAGGAAGGCAATGGCCAGTGCGGCGCGGCTGCCCGAGCGTGCGCGCAGTTCGAATCCGTCGCTGTAGCGCAACGCGAGCGGCTGGCGTCGCAACAGGACATCGGGGTCGGCGCCGACGTGGCGCATGGCGCGCAGCGTGTCGTGATAGGCACCGATGAGGATGTGCTGGCCGTTGTCCAGCCGCAGGCCGTCGAATTCCACGGTGCGGGCACGCCCGCCGACCTGCGGGGCGGCTTCGAATACCGTGGGCCGCAGTCCGCGCTGGACGCATTCGACGGCGCAGGCGAGGCCGGCCCAGCCGCCACCGATGATGGCGACGGTGGCGCTCAAGTGCGCAGCCAGGTTTTCCACGCCAGCCACAGCTTGCGCAGCGGCGTCAGTGCGATGCGCCGGTCAAGCACGCGGCAGCCGTCGCGCTCGATCTCGTCCAGCAAGGTACGGTAGATCGCCGCCATCACGAGGCCGGGGCGTTGTGCCGCGCGATCCTCGTCCGGCAGCGCTGCCATCGCCTGCTCGTAGAACTGGCGCGCGCGGGCGATCTGGAACTCCATCAGTTGCTGGAACGCGGGACTGTAGCGGGCGTTCAGGATGTCGGCCGCGCGCACGTCAAAGCGTTGCAGTTCTTCCACCGGCAGATAGATGCGGCCGCGTCGCGCGTCCTCGCCGACGTCGCGGATGATGTTGGTGAGCTGAAAGGCGATGCCCAGGTCGTGCGCGTATTTTTGCGTCTCGCGCCGGGTCGAGCCGAAGATCTGCGACGCCAGCAGGCCGACCACCGACGCCACGCGGTAGCAGTAGAGCTGCAACCCCTTGAAATCGAGGTAGCGCGACTGGTCGAGGTCCATTTCCATGCCGTCGATGATCTCCAGCAGCTGTTCGCGCGGCAGGCCGTAGTCGCGGATGGCCGGCTGCAGCGCGAGGCACACCGGATGTTCCGGCGTGCCGTCGAAGCAGGCGGCAACCTGCGCGCGCCACCAGGCAAGCTGGGTGCGGGCGACGCCGATGTCGGTGCATTCGTCGACGACGTCGTCGACCTCGCGGCAGAAGGCGTACAGCGCCGTGATCGCGCGGCGGCGCGGCGGCGGCAGGAACAGGAAGCTGTAATAGAAGGACGAACCGCTCTTTGCTGCGCGGTCCTGACAGTATTCGTCGGGCGTCATGGGTAGAGGAGGGTACGCAGGCCGATCACCGGCCAGTCGAGTCGCTGGAGTTGGGGGCGGCGGCGGAATACATCGTAGTCGACCTGTTCGATGCGTTGCAGGACGCGCAGCCCGCCCTGGACGACGAGGCGCAGCTCCCAGCCGACGCGGCCGGGCAGACGGCGTGCCAGCGGCATGCCTTCATGCATCAGGCGGCGGGCATCATCGACCAGATGCTTCATCAGCGCGCGGAAGGCATCGTCGCAGCGCGAGTCGCGCAGGTGTCCGTCCGTCACGCCGAAGCGCGCCATCGTGTCGCGCGGGATATAGACGCGGCCGGGCGGCACGCCGTCGGCGTTCTTGCGCCAGTCGACGGCGATGTCCTGCCAGTGGTTGATCAGCTGCAGCGCGCTGCAGATGGCGTCCGAGCGAGACAGGCTGAGCGCGTCGTCAACACCGTACAGGCACAGCAGCAGACGCCCGACCGGATTGGCCGAGCGGCGGCAGTAGTCGAGCAGGGCGGCATTGTTTGCGTAGCGCGTCGTGACGACGTCCTGCGAAAAGGCGTCGAGCAGATCGTGGAACAGCGGCAGCGGCAGCGACCACTGGCGGATCACGTGGGCAAGGCGGCGATGGATCGGGTCGTCAGGCAGGCCGCCGCGTTCGATCAGGCGCAGCTGTTCGCGGCAATGTTCGAGCGCGGCGAGGCGGGCATCAGGCGCTGCGTCGCCTTCGTCGGCGATGTCGTCGGCATTGCGCGCGAACCAGTAGATGGCCGCCACCGGTTCCCGCAGCGCGGGCGGCATCAGTCGCGATGCGACCGGAAAGTTTTCGTAGTGTTCGACCGCCATGGGGCGAGGAGTATACCGGCCGCTTGCCGTCCTGCCTGCTAGAATCCGGCCCGCATGCCCAGGTGGCGAAATTGGTAGACGCACTGGATTTAGGTTCCAGCGCCGCAAGGTGTGGAGGTTCGAGTCCTCTCCTGGGCACCACGGCCACCAGCAACAGTTTGCGGCTCATCATGCTGAATCACGCGGCGGTTTTTCTTTTCGAATGGCGGGACTTCGTGGCGGGACTCGCGCCAAGTTTCGCCATCGCCTCACGCTTGTTGTCCTCGACCAGATGCGCGTAGCGCGCCGTCGTCTGCGGGCTGCTGTGCCCGAGAATCGCGCCGATGACCTGCAGGCTCACGCCGGCCTGCGCGAGCAGCGACGCGGTGCTGTGCCGCAGGTCGTGCAGGTGCATGTCGGGCCGACCGATAGCTGTGGCGGCTGCTTTGAATCGCGTCTGCAGAGTGCGGCGGGCCATCGGAAACGGCAGGCGCTTGATGTGCTCTCGGATGGGCCCGGCAATCGGCACGCTTCGCGCCTTGGCGGTCTTCGTGTCTGCGCTGGTGATGATGCGTGCCGGAGCGGTATCCGTGATCGACCAGCGGAAAGCGCTCGCGGCGCTGGATGCCCACCATGGGCCGCAGGGCTGAAATCATCGGCCGCGCGGCCGACTGGTCCGGTGTTGAGTGGGACGTGCGTGAGCGCAGGCCATCTCGTCACGGATTTGACGTCATGATCGGCTGGCCGCATGGTGAGCCGCGTGGGCAGGGCGGCAGGGGAGTGGCGGTCATCCTGACCGTCGAGCTTGCGCGCTACTTGATCGACACCAGGCCGCGCGAGATCGATCTGCCGATAGGTCTTACTGCAGCCAAGCGCCTGCGCCGCGTGCTCGGCGTGTCATGGTCATGGGACGACTGGTGGCAGGCCCGCAGCGGCGATCTGTTGTCGATGACGCTGGAGGCGTTTGCCGCTCGACACGGGTGCTCAACCGGCGCAGCCTCGCAGCGCCGCAAGGAGATGTCTGCATGATCCCTGACCCAACGCCAGAAACAATTTCCACCGAACGCAAGCAAGCCGGACACACACAGTCGCAGGCCTCCGCTGCAGTCGGCGTGACGGCACGCGCGTGGCAGCAGTACGAGTCGGGTGACCGCTCGATGCCGGACGCCGCGTGGTGGCTCTATCTGCTTCGCGTCGGGCGCATCACGCTCGCCGACTTACCGGCGATCCCAGAGCGGCAGCGGGCTGCCGTGCGGGGAAGATAGTGGCGGGACTTCTGGCGGGACTTTCTGTCCGGTCCCGCCATTTTCTGACCGTTCCACGCTATCTAAGACATTGGTTTATATATACGCCTGCCAGTGCGTCGGATTTAGGTTCCAGCGCCGCAAGGTGTGGAGGTTCGAGTCCTCTCCTGGGCACCATGCACACGACGCTTCAGGGTGTCTTGCGCGCCACCATGCCGATCAGCGCTGACCGGCCGCGATGCGCGCAGCCTTCTTCCAGCATGTCTTCGTATTCCGACAGGTATCCGATGTCGAAATCGCCGAAGGCGTCGCGCAGCAGCGCCCCGGTGTAGAGGTTTTCGACCGCTGACGGCCCGCCGGTACGGTATTCGAGCTGTTTCGGCGTGTAGCCCTGCAGCACGATGTACCCGCCTGGCTTGACGGCCTTCTTCATGTTCTCGAACAGCGTCCGGCGCTCGGCCGGTGCCGCGAACTGGATGAAGACGGCGATCACGACGTCGTACCGATCTTCCGGATAGTCCCAGCGAAGTGCGTCCGCGAGCAGGAAGTCGACCGTCACGCCGCATGCTCCGGCCAGCGAACGCGCCTTGTCGAGCGCGACCGGAGACAGTTCGGTCGCCGTCACCGCCAGCCCCTGCGAGGCCAGCCACACTGCGTTGCGGCCTTCGCCGTCGGCAATGCTCAGCGCGCTCATGCCGGGGACCAGCAGACCGGCACGTGTGGCGAGGAAGCGGTTGGGCGCCGTGCCGAACAGGTAGTCGCTGCCCGCGGCGCGATACCTGTCGGACCAGAAGTCCTGCGCGTCGGCGTGGCTCATGTGCGAAGTCAGTCCTGGATGTGGCCCATGCGATGAGCCTTGGTCGCGAGGTAGCGGTGGTTCAGCGGATTGGCGCCGGCGTGCAGCGGAATGCGCTCGACCACGGCGATGTCCAGCGCTTCGAGCGCGCGGACTTTCAGCGGATTGTTGGTGAGCAGGCGCGCACGGTGGATGCCGAGGGCGCGCACGATGTCGGCCGCGAAACCGTAGTTGCGCGCATCGTCGGCGAAGCCGAGCATCCGGTTGGCGTCCACCGTGTCGGCGCCGGAGTCCTGCAGCGCGTAGGCGCGGATCTTGTTGATCAGCCCGATGCCGCGGCCTTCCTGACGCAGATAGACGAGTGCGCCGCGCCCTTCGGCCGCGATGGCCCGCAGCGACGCTTCGAGTTGCGGCCCGCAGTCGCAGCGCAGGCTGAACAGCGTGTCGCCGGTCAGGCACTCCGAATGCAGGCGCAGCAGCACCGGCGCGCCGTCGGTGAAGTCACCCAGCGTCAGCGCCACGTGCTCGCGCCCGGTAGCCGGGTCGGCAAAGCCGTGCAGCGTGAAATCGGCCCAGCGCGTGGGCAGGTGGCACGCCACGACGGACGGGGTGTTCGGCGCCGGGGGCGCGTCGACGGGGTGGTGTTCAGTGCCGTCGCACTGGGGCAGTTGTCCCACCGCGCGGTACTTCTTTTCACTGGATTGCGAATTCATGAGCTGCTTTGCAGTAGAGGCCCCACAGCGGGGATGTCACGCCGGCGGCAAGGGGCACAAGTATGGCCCATGTCCGCCGGCCCTTGGTGCCGTGACACGGGTTTCGGGCGTTCGAAGCGTGCTGGCAATGTGCCTAGCCTAACCAGTTCACGGCGATCGGCACGACGATGGATGTGACGACACCGTTCAATCCCATTGCAAGGGCGGAGAAGGCGCCTGCCGTCTCGCTGAGCTGGAAGGCGCGCGCGGTGCCGATGCCGTGCGCGCACATGCCGATCGCGAAGCCCTGTATCGCGTCGTCGCGGATGCCGCTCGCCCGCAGCAGCGACGGCGCGATGATGGCACCCGTGACACCGGTGAGAATGACCAGTACGGCGGTAAAGGAGGGCAGGCCGCCGATCTTCTCGGAAATGCCCATGGCGATGGGCGTGGTGACCGATTTCGGCGCAAGCGACAGCAGTGTCTGGCGCTGAGCGCCCAGCGCCTGTGCGATGTACCAGACCGATATGACGGAAGCGACCGATCCGGCGGCCAGCGCCAGCATCGACGCGCCGAAGAGCTTCTTCAGTCGTGGCCATTGCGCGTACAGCGGAACCGCGAGCGCCACCGTGGCCGGACCGAGCAGGAAGTGCACGAATTGGGCGCCTTCGAAATAGACTGCGTAGGGGGTGCCTGTGAACGTCAGGATGGCGACGATCAGCGCCACGGCGAGCGCCACCGGGTTGGCCAGCGGATGCGAGCCGAGCTTCAGGTAAAGCGCGTGCGCGATCTGGTAGGCGAGCAGCGTCAGCGTCAGGCCCAGCAGCGGCGACGTGGATAGGTAAACCCAGATGTCGCGGAAATCCGGCGTGCTCATCTTCCGGCTCCCATGCGCATGACTCCGGCCGTGACGAGCACGGTGATCGCGGTGCTCAGCAGGATGGCGACCGTTGTCGGCAACCACTCGGTGGCGAACAGGCCGAGGTGGGTCATGACGCCGACGCCGGCCGGAACGAACAGCAGGGACAGGTGCTGCAACAGCGTGTTGGCCGTGTCGCGCAGCGCAGCCGGTGCGCCACCGCGCACGATCAGCACGATGAACAGCAGCAGCATGCCCAGTACCGGCCCCGGTACCGGCAGGCCGAACCACTGGACAAGGACTTCGCCGGCAAGCTGGAACAGCAGCAGGGCAGTGATGGAGGCGAGCATTTCGGGAATGGCGTCCGTCAGGTGAACCGCGGCATTCTAGGGCCGTTGGCAGCGCTTCGGCACGTGGGCGCCCGGCAGGCCGTGCCGTGCTGAGCGCTCACGCGCCGTCAGGTGAACGCGAAAGGCCCCGCGCCTGTTTGGCGCGGGGCCTTTTCACGCGCGTTGCGTTCCGCTCAGCGGTAGCCGGCTCGGTCAAACACCTTTTGTGCTTGCGCGGTCGTGCGGGCCAGTTCGCCGACGTTCAGCGTGTCTGCCTTGAAGTCGCCCAGCGACTTGAGCTCGGGGTTGGACACGACGGCCGACTTGACCACCGGCCACTCGTTGTTGCCGTTGGCGAAATAGGCCTGGGCTTCATCGGACGCCAGGTACTCGAGGAACTTGACGGCGGACGCCTTGTTCGGTGCCGTTTTCAGCATGCCGCCGCCGGAGATGTTGATATGGGTGCCGAAGCTCGACTGATTCGGCCAGACGACGCCGATGCGCTCCATCATCTTGCGGTCGTCGAGCTTGTTGGAGCGCAGCAACCGGACCAGATAGTAGGTGTTGGAGACGGCGACATCGCATTCGCCGGCCGCAACGGCCTTGATCTGGTCGGTGTCGCCGCCCTTCGGGGCGCGCGCAAAGTTGGCGACGACGCCGCGGGCCCACTCTTCGGTCCTGGCTTCGCCCCAGTGCTGGATCAGCGCGGCGCCAAGCGACACGTTGTAGGGGTGTGCACCCGAGCGCGAGCACAGCTTGCCCTTGAGCGCCGGCTTGGCGAGGTCTTCGTAGTTGGCGACGTCGCTCGAAGACAGTTTCAGCTTGTTGTAGATGATGACGCGCGCGCGGGTCGAGAAGGCGAACCAGTGCGCCGCGGGATCACGCAGATGCTCGGGGATGCGCGCGTCGAGCACGGCCGATTTCACCGGCGCGAACAGGCCGAGGCTGTCGGCCTGGGCCAGCCGTGACGCGTCGACGGTGATGAATACGTCGGCCGGGCTGTTGGCCCCCTCGTTGCGGATGCGCTCGACAAGCTCGTCTTCCTTGCCTTCGATGCGATTGATCTTGATGCCGGTCTGCTGCGTGAAGTTCGCATACAGGGCTTCGTCGGTCTGGTAGTGGCGTGCCGAATAGAGGTTGAGCACGTTTTCCTGTGCGCTTGCCGGCAACAGCATTGCACTCAGGCCCAGTGCGGCCGCGAGGCGGATCAGTGGGGATTTCATTTGAAGCTCCAGGGATTCTGTCAGGTCAGGCCCCGTGCGGAATTGACGCGGCCTCTCTAGCGAAACTGCGCGACGAAGTTATCAGAACCAATTCTCAATTGCAAAGCATTCGCAATTGGGCTAGATTGAATGCGAATCGTTCTCATAAAGGATGTTTGCATGGACGCGATACTTGTCGGGGCCGACCGGCTGGGAAATATCCCGGATGTACTGGCGGAGTTCGGGCTCAAGGTCCGTCATCACGTGACGGGGCGGGAGCCCAAGCACCAGCGCGTGGCGCCTCGTCTGCCGGGCGGCACTGATCTGGTCATCCTGTTTACCGACTTTCTCGGGCACAACGTGATGAAGGCGTTCCGCGAAGCCGCACGCGACAGCGGCGTGCCTGTCGTGGCATGCCGCAGATCGGTGTGTGCGCTCAAGCAGGCGCTGGCGGGATGCGGGGCGGTCAGTTGTGCGGCGTGTCCGCGGACCGCGAAAGAGTCCGCGCGGCGCTGAGATGCGTCAGCGAAGAGCCGGCGCGCCGGCGTCGTCGATCTCGATGCGACGGGCACCGGTGAAGCGCTTGGCCCAGTAGCGCCCGGTCATGTCGTCGACCCGGACACTGCCGCCGCGCGAGTTGGCGTGCAGGAACTTGTTGTCGCCAAGATAGATGCCGACATGCGAGAAGGTCCGGCGCAGCGTGTTGAAGAACACCAGATCGCCCGGCTGCAGGTCGTCGCGCGGCACCTTTTCACCGACCCGCGCCATCTCGACCGCCGTGCGTGGCAGCAGCACGCCGAGCGCTTCGGAAAATACGTGGCGAACGAGGCCGCTGCAGTCGAAGCCGCTCTGTGGGGATTCGCCGCCGAAGCGGTAGCGCACGCCAAGCAGAGACAGGCCGTTGTCGAGCAACTCGCCGACCGTGTCCACGGCCGCCGCAGCGTGCTGCGCAACGCGCTCGCTCGACATTTCATACAGCGATGCAAGTGCTGCGGAATCGGGTGCAGGTTCTGCCCGTGCGACCGGAGCGGCGATGAGCATTGCGCCGCAAGACGCGGCGCACAGCCAGCCCCGGAGGAAGGATATTCGATGCATGGGGCGCGAATATACCCATGACAAGGCGCGCTGCCAACCCCGGTTTCGCGGCAAAAGGCCTGCGCGCGGGCTGCGGCTTCCCCTACAATTCTCCGTTCGACCACTTCTGCCGATCCGGAACGCGGGCCCATGAGTGACAAGCAGACAAGCGATGACGTGTCGCCGACGGTGAAGGTGCTCATCGTCGATGATTCCCGGATGGTGCGTGCTTCCATCATCAAACGCATTCGCGACCGCTTCGAATTCCGCGAGGAATCGGACGGTGAGGCCGGCTGGCAGACGTTGCTGGTCGACGATTCGATCCAGGTCGTGCTGTCGGACCTGACGATGCCGCGGCTCGACGGCTACGGCCTGCTGGAACGGATACGCGCGTCGCGGGTGCAGCGCATCGTCGACATTCCGGTCATCATGATTTCCGGCGACGAGGATGACGAGGCGCGCGAGCGGGCCAGGGCGCTGGGCGCGACCGACTTCATCACGAAGGGTATCGGCACCGCCGAACTGTTGGCGCGCATCGAGTCAGCGAGCCGCCTGAGTTCCACGACGCGGGCACTCGCCGTCAGCCGCGAAGCGCTGGCGTCGTCGTCGCCCATCGATCCCGATTCGGGCATGGCGACGCCGCAGTACATGGAGGTGCACGGCCAGCAACTGCTGGCCGCCGCGGTGCGTCACCGCAGCGAGGTCAGCGTGCTGATCATCGGCATCGACAATTTCGACGACATCGTGCGCGGCTTCGGCCGACATGTCACCGACCTCATCATGCGCAAGCTGGCCAAGGTGCTGGCGTCCAAGGTGCGCAAGGAGGATTCGTTTTCCCAGATCGGAGACGGGCAGTTCGCCATCATCACACCGGACATCAGCCTGGGCAGCGCCGAACAGTTCGCGAACCGCATGCGCAGCGTGATCGCGGCGACGGCGATGCAGTATCGCGGCAAAACGCTGCACATCAGCCTGAATGTTGGTGTGTCCAACAGCGCGTCGGACAAGGCGGAATCGGTGTCTCAGATGCTCGGGCTCGCCGTTGCGCGGGCAGATCTTGCGCATCGCGACGGCGGCAATGCCGTGCGCAGCAGCGGTGGCGAGCCGCAGAAATTTGCATGGACCGCCGGCATCGTCAGCATCGAGCGCGCGCTGTTGCTCATCAATTCCGGCGCGCACGCGGAAATCGAACCTCAGCTGTCGGCGATCGTCCATCGCCTGCTGCCGCTGCTTGAATTGATCGGCGTCAAGTACGACTGCAACATTCCGCTCGAATGCTTGCGTCAGCACGCGAGCGCGGCGGATACTTCAGGCGTTGGCAAACAATAAAAACACATTTCGATAATCGGTGCGGGGGATGGAGACGTTGAATGTCAGCAAGCAAGGAGTTCCACACTCGCTCTATCGAGCAGCGTGACGCGTTCTGGGCCGAACAGGCCGAACTGATCGACTGGCAGGCGCAGCCACAGGAAATCTGTGATTTTTCGCGCCCGCCGTTCGCGCGCTGGTTTGTCGGTGGAACCACCAATCTGTGCCACAACGCGGTCGACCGGCACGCCGCGCAGCGTCCAGACGCGCCGGCGCTGATCTACGTGTCGACGGAAACCGGCGACGAAAAAACCTATTCGTTTTCCGAATTGCAGCGCGAGGTCGAGCGCATGGCTGCGATGCTGCAGTCACTCGGCGTCGGGCGCGGCGATCGTGTGCTGATCTACATGCCGATGATTGCCGAGGCGGCGTTTGCGATGCTGGCCTGCGCGCGCATCGGCGCCATCCATTCCGTCGTGTTCGGCGGCTTTGCATCCAGTTCACTGGCCACGCGCATCGACGACGCAACGCCGCGCGTCATCGTGTCGGCGGAAGCCGGCATGCGCGGCGGCAAGATGGTGCCCTACAAGCACCTGCTCGACGAGGCCTGCGCGCTTGCCGCACATCCGCCGGAAAAGGTGCTGATGGTCAATCGCGGCCTCGACAAGGGGTTCGCGGTCGTGCCGGGACGGGATGTCGATTACGCCGAACTGCGCGCCCGGCACATGGACGCCCGCGTGCCCTGCGTGTGGCTCGAATCGAGCGAACCGTCTTACATCCTCTATACATCCGGCACGACCGGCAAGCCGAAGGGCGTACAGCGTGACACGGGTGGCTATTGCGTCGCGCTGGCTGCGTCGATGCGCCATATCTATTGCGGCAATGCCGGCGAGACGATGTTCACGACATCGGACATCGGCTGGGTCGTCGGGCATTCCTACATCATTTACGGGCCGCTGATCGCCGGCATGGCGACGCTGATGTACGAGGGTACGCCGCTGCGGCCTGACCCCGGCGTCTGGTGGAGCCTGGTCGAGAAGTATCGCGTCAGCGTGATGTTCTCCGCACCGACGGCGGCGCGCGTGCTGAAGAAGCAGGATCCGGCCTGGCTGCACAAGTACGACATCTCGTCGCTGCGCCATATCTTCCTCGCCGGCGAACCGCTGGATGAACCGACGCACGAGTGGCTGATGTCTGCGCTCGGCAAGCCGGTGATCGACAACTACTGGCAGACGGAAACCGGCTGGCCCATCCTGTGCTCGCTGCCGGGCGTGGAAGACACGCCGATCCAGCTCGGGTCACCGGGCGCGCCGGCCTACGGCTACGACCTGCGGATTTTCCGCGAGGACGGCACCGAGTGCGCGGCGAACGAAAAAGGCATCGTCGGCATCGTTCCGCCGCTGCCGCCGGGCTGTCTCAGCACGATATGGGGCGACGACGAACGCTTCGTGCGGACGTATTTTTCGCTGTTCAAGTCGCCGCAGGTGTATTCCTCATTCGACTGGGGCATACGTGACGCGGCCGGTTATCACAAGATACTCGGCCGTACCGATGACGTGATCAACGTTGCGGGTCACCGTCTGGGCACGCGCGAGATCGAGGAAGCCATTCAGGCCAACCCGTCTGTCGCCGAGGTGGCGGTGGTCGGTGTTGCCGATACGCTGAAGGGGCAGTTGCCGCTTGCGTTCGTCGTCGTGAAGGATGCGTCGCGCGTCGCGAGCGGGGAGGGCCGCGCGTCACTGGAGAAGGAAGTGATGCAGACGGTGGATGGCTTGCTTGGAGCGATTGCGCGTCCCGGACGCGTGCTGTTCGTCAACGGCTTGCCCAAGACGCGCTCGGGCAAGATGTTGCGTCGTTCGATACAGGCGATTGCCGAAGGGCGCGATCCGGGCGATCTGACCACGCTCGATGACCCCGGTACGCTTGATCAGATACGCCAGGTACTTGCGTGAGGAAAGGGCACCGGAAGGTGCCCTTTTTTGCGCCAGGTTCAGGCGGCGACCAGTGTGTGGCGACCTGTCCAGTGTGCGCCGGGAGCAAGTTCTAGCGGGTGTTCCACCAGCGCCGGCTCAAGGCAGATCATGCGGCGGAAGTCCGGGTCAGGCATGTCCGTGAGCTCACGGCACTTGTGCTCCCACGGATTCCACACCACCAGATCGGGAAAACCGTCGCTCTGCAGTCCCAGCGCGCGCGAAGGTTCGTGCAGCACCACGGTGTCGGGTGCGCCACAGTAGATGCGATCGACTTCATCCTCGACCACGACCGCGTCGAAGCGGTCCGTCGTCACCGCACCGCCGTGCGCGGCATCGATATAGCGCTTGCCGCGCAGTCCTTCGACCCGGCAGTTCTCGACTTCATTCACGCGCAGATAGGTGTGCAGCGCCGCCGCAAAGGAGAAGGCGCTCTCGCCGGTGTTCTCGACGTCGAGTTCGAGGTCGAGCCGGTTTCCGCAGAGCATTGCCGTCAGTTCCATCGAAAAGGCGTGCGGCCAGATGCGCCGGCTCGTTTCGCTGTCGACGATGTTCAGAGTGGCCGTCGCGAAATCGGTGGCGACCCGTTGTTCCGACACCGTCCAGACGCTGGTACGCGCAAAGCCGTGGCGAGGTCCGTTTCCCTGCTCGGCGAATTGCGGAAAGATCACCGGAATGCCGCCGCGCAGCGCGGATGTGCCGTCAAAACGGGCAGACGGCGACAGATAGAGGCGTTCGGCGCCGCCAGCGGGCACCCAGGACAGGATCTGTCCCCCGAGCAGGCTGATGAGGCAAGTGGCGCCATCCGGTGCGCGCAGCGACAGGGCGGGCTGACCACAATGTTCGGTCAGTTCGACGAATCCGGTTCTTTCAGTCATGGTTCTGATGCAGGCGTTCGAGGGCGCTCATGGTAACCGTTCACTCGTCGAGGCCGGCGCGCACGCAGGAGACGTAGGCAGCGCCGTCCGGTGGCGAGCGGTCACGCTGGGCGCGCCAGATCGTCTCTCCCAGACAGTCGAGCACGCGGTGCAGCGCTTCGTGCTCGTCGCCCAGTCTTGCGCGCTGTGCCTCGAATGCGGCACGGATGCCCGGCGGCTGATCGATTGCCAGTTGTTCCTCCACCGCAAGGTGAAGCGACAGATGCAGGAAAGGGTTCGTTTCGCCGAGTTCGGGCGGGTATTCGCGGGTCAGTGCCCGTTCGCCCTGATCCAGCAGGGCATGGTATTCGGGATGACGACCCATCAGCATCAGCGCCAGCGTTTCCATCTGTGTCAGCGGCGGGCCGTCGTTGCGTTTTGCCCAGGTGTCGATGAAGAACTGGCGCGCCTGGTCCCTGCTTGGATTGAACATGTGCAACCGTATCTGTGATGAGACAACGGGCTGTATTGCACCACATATGGTCGAACCACGTCGTGGCCGGGCTGCGGGGCGGCTTGTCGTTATAGGACATATGGATTATTTTTCCGGGCCGTACCGGCGTGTAACGTGCCGCTTTCCTTGATTCAGGCGGGAGGACGCGAGCATGGCGGATGGCAATTTTCCCGAGGCACCGGAAAGTCCGCGCCGCGTGCTGGTGCTGGCGTCGCACGCGCCGCGCCTGTTCGGACGCGTGTTGCCGGTTCTTTCGCAGATGCGTGGCTGGGATGTGCGCACGGCGCATTTCGACGAGCTTCCGGGCCTGCACGGAGGATCATGTCGCGATCGGCACGGCGACCGTCCCGTGCCTGCATTCCATTCACCGCACGCGATCCTTGCCGATGCATACGCCAACGCGGCCGTCGCCCTGAAGGCCGCCTTTCCCGACGCCCGCCTGGTCATCTGCTGCAGCGCCGACAGGCGTCCGTTGGCGGGCGACGCCACGGTGCGCGAGCGGAATCTCCGGCAGTGCGATGCGTGTGTCTGCCAGGGCTGGTGGCAGCTTGCCGACATGCCGGACGCCGTGCGCGCGAAGACCCGCGTGATTCCCGACGGTGCGTGTGGCAACGTGTTTGCGCCCGATCCGGACGCCTGCGTGTCGCTGGCCAATCATCCGGTCTGGCGCCGTGGCGAGCCGCTCATCACCCATGTTGCGGACTCGTGCGACGGGCTGGCGCAGTCGCGTGCATTCTGGTCCGCGCTCGCCCGTGTGCAGCGTGTCCGTCGGGACTGTCAGGCGCTGATCATCGGCGACCGGCGCGCGTTGGAAGCGGCGGCTGCCGAAGGACTGGATCTGCGGCGTATCCACCTGATCGAACGTCCGTTGCCGGCGCAGTACGCACAGTTGCTGCGGGTGTCGGCCGTGCACGTTCACCTCGCACCGGCGCACGACTTGCTGCAGACTCTGATCGAGGCGATGGCCTGCGGCTGCGCAGTGCTCGCATCCGGCACGGAGCCGGTGCGTGAAGTGATGCGCGACGGCGTGACCGGCCGCCTGATCGATGCGCCGGATGCCGTACGTGTTGCCGATGCCATGCTGGACATGCTTGCGAGGCCCGCGGCCCATGCATCCATGCGGCGCGAGGCCGAGATGCACGCATCGCGGGACTTCAATACGACCGCACTCGCAGCGCGTTATGCCTGCCTGTTAGGCAACGGGTCCGCCGACGAGGACGGCACGGAATGGCGCGGGCCACCCGGTGAGCACGCAGTCGTCATGCTCCATGACTACGCGGCTGCCGCATCGTCCTGCGCCACCTGACGGCGGACCTGCGCTAGGTGTCGTCGCGTGCGATGTGGACGGCCTGCAGCACGATGGCTGCAATCTCCTCGATCGACTTGTGCGTCGAATCGAGCCAGCGTATGCCTTCCATGCGCATCAGCTTCTGCGCGGCATCGACTTCGTAGCAGCAGTTCTCCAGCGACGCATACTGACTGCCACGGCGGCGCTCTTCGCGGATCTGTGACAGTCGCTCGGGCGAAATCGTCAGGCCGAACAGCTTGCCGCGGTACTTGACCAGTTCCGTCGGCAGCTTGCCGCGCTCGAAATCGTCCGGAATCAACGGGTAGTTGGCAACCTTCACGCCGAACTGCATCGCCATGTAGAGGCTGGTCGGTGTCTTGCCCGAACGCGATACGCCGACCAGGATCACGTCGGCATGCTCGAGCTCCTTGTGCGACATGCCATCATCGTGTGCCAGCGAAAAGTTGATGGCTTCGATGCGGCGTTGATAGTCGGCACTTTCTTCCATGCCTTTCTGGCGGCCGACATTGTGATTCGCTGCCTGCCCGAGTTCGTCCTCGAGCGGGCCGACGAAGTGCTCGAACATGTCGAGAAACAGCGCGTCGGCCTGGCGGACCGTGCGCGCGACATCGGTATTGACGATCGACGTGACGACGATGGGCCGTACCCCGTCGCGCACGCGTGCTTCGGTCATGCGCTCGACGCAATCAAGGGCGTTGTCGATCGAGACGACGAAGGGCACGCGTGTCTGCCGGAACTTCACGCCTTCGAACTGAGAGAGCAGGCTGCGCCCCAGGGTTTCGGCCGTGATGCCGGTGCTGTCGGAGATGAAAAAAACGGTTCTCATGCGGTTTTCCAGTGGTTGTACGGCGCGCAAACATCACGCCGGGCGCAAAAATTTCCGCAGCGCAACAGCTACTTTAACTAGAATGCCCGGTTCCCGCGCACCCACCCGGTGCAGGGAAAAGTATATGAACGGTCGCCGCAACAAGCGATCGCCCATCGTCCAAGAGAGGATACCCATGTCTCGCTACGTCATTCCATTCGAACAGCTGCGCATGACCGACGTCGATAGCGTCGGCGGCAAGAACGCGTCGCTGGGCGAAATGATCAGCCAGTTGCCCCGTTCCGTGAGGGTTCCCGGCGGTTTTGCCACCACTGCGGACGCGTTCCGCGAGTTTCTGGCGCAAGACGCCCTGGCCGACCGCATCCATGCCGCACTCGAGGCGCTGGATGTCGATGACGTGACCGCGCTCGTACGCACCGGCGCGCAAATACGCCAATGGATGATGGACACCCCGTTTCCGGCCCGGCTCGACGAAGAGATCCGCGCCGCGTACGCGGGCCTTGACGCGGCTGGCAATGGTTCGTTCGCGGTGCGAAGTTCCGCCACAGCGGAAGATCTGCCGGACGCCTCGTTCGCCGGCCAGCAGGAAACCTTCCTGAACATTTCCGGCATCGACAACGTACTGCACGCGATTCGTGAAGTGTTTGCGTCGCTCTACAACGACCGCGCGATCAGCTACCGCGCGCACAAGGGCTTCATGCATGCGGGTGTGGCGCTGTCGGCCGGCGTGCAGCGCATGGTGCGTTCGGACAAGGGCGCTGCGGGCGTGATGTTCACGCTCGACACCGAATCGGGATTCCGGGACGTCGTGTTCATCACGTCGAGTTACGGTCTGGGCGAAACGGTGGTCCAGGGCGCGGTGAATCCGGACGAATTCTACGTGCACAAACCGATGCTTGCCGCCGGAAACCCTGCGGTCATCCGCCGCAATCTTGGCAGCAAGATGATCAAGATGGAGTTCGCGCAGGCCGCCGCCGCGGGTCGCAGCGTGCAGACGGTCGATGTCGCGGAGACCGATCGCCATCGTTTCTCGCTGAGCGACGAACAGGTGCTGGAACTGGCGCGCTACGCAATGACCATCGAAGCGCACTACGCGCGTCCGATGGATATCGAGTGGGGGCTGGACGGCATCGATGGCGAGCTCTATATCCTGCAGGCGCGTCCGGAAACCGTGAAGTCCCACGAAACCGGCCTGACGCAGCAGAAATTCCGTCTCAAGCAGTTCGGCAAGGTACTGGCCAGTGGCCGGGCCATCGGCCAGAAGATCGGCGCGGGCCGGGTGCGCATCGTCCAGGATTCGTCCGAGATGGACAAGGTGAAGGCCGGTGACGTGCTCGTGACCGACATGACGGACCCGAACTGGGAGCCGGTCATGAAGAAGGCGGCCGCCATCGTAACCAATCGCGGTGGCCGGACCTGCCACGCGGCCATCATCGCGCGTGAACTGGGCATCCCGGCGATCGTCGGCTGCGGTGACGCAACCGAGACGCTGACCGAAGGTGACGAAGTGACCGCGAGCTGCGCCGAAGGCGATACCGGCAACATCTATCGCGGCCGGCTGGACTTCGAAATCATCACGTCCGATCTGTCCAATCTGCCCGAATTGCCGCTGAAGGTGATGATGAACGTCGGCAACCCGGAGCTGGCTTTCGATTTCGCCCAGTTGCCCAACGCCGGTGTCGGCCTCGCGCGCCTGGAATTCGTCATCAACAACACCATCGGCATCCACCCGAAGGCCATCCTGGAAATCGACCAGGTACCGGCGCGCCTGCGCGAGGAAATCCGGCGCCGTGCACGTGGTTATGCGAACCCCGAAGCGTTCTTCGTGGACAAGCTGGTCGAGGGTGTGGCGACCATCGGTGCAGCGTTCTGGCCGAAGCCGGTCATCGTGCGGCTGTCCGACTTCAAGTCGAACGAGTACAAGAAGCTGCTCGGCGGTGATATCTATGAGCCGGATGAAGAGAATCCCATGCTCGGCTTCCGCGGTGCGTCGCGTTACATCGCGCACAGCTTCCGCGATTGCTTCGAACTGGAGTGCCGAGCCATGCGTCGCGTTCGGGATGAACTCGGGTTGACCAACGTCGAGCTCATGGTGCCGTTCGTGCGCAACGTCGGCGAGGCCGCCGAAGTCGTGAAGCTGCTCGCCGAACATGGCCTGAAGCGTGGCGAGAACGGATTGCGCCTCATCATGATGTGCGAAATCCCGTCCAATGCCCTGCTGGCCGAGCAGTTCCTTGAGCACTTCGACGGTTTCTCCATCGGTTCCAATGACCTGACCCAGCTGACACTCGGCCTGGACCGCGATTCGGGCCTGGTGGCGGGCGCGTTCGACGAGCGCGACCCGGCCGTGAAGATGTTGCTCTCGATGGCGATCCGCACGGCGAACCGCCTCGGAAAGTATGTCGGCATCTGCGGGCAGGGGCCGTCGGATCACGCGGATTTCGCGATGTGGCTCATGGATGAAGGTATCCAGAGCGTGTCGCTGAATCCGGACACGGTTGTCGAAACCTGGCTGCAGTTCGCTGCGCACGACAAGGAAAAGTAATCCGTTCGGGGCCGGGCGTCCCGCCACGGGCGGGACGCCCGGCAGCCTGCCGGCAAGATCAGGACGAAAAAAAAGCGCACGGTGACGTGCGCTTTTTCATGATGGTCGCCTTGCGGCAACCTCAAGCTGTCTGAATGATCAGAGCGGCTTGATTTCCGAAGCCTGCAGACCCTTCGGGCCGCGCGTCACTTCGAAAGACACCTTCTGGTTTTCCTGGAGCGACTTGAAGCCGTTGCCAGTGATCGCGGAGAAGTGCGCGAACAGGTCTTCACCGCCGTCATCCGGGGAGATGAAGCCGAAGCCCTTGGCGTCGTTGAACCACTTGACGGTACCAGTTGCCATTTTTGATTCCTTTGATATATCGATGTTGAACAGGTCATCACAACACGCAATGACCGTAGCGCAGGGAAACCTCAAGGGGAATATGGCAAGCGGAGTACTGACTTGAAAATCGAGAACCGACGCACAACACGTTCATGCTTGAAATCACCTACAAGCGTGCTTATACGGCATTAATGCGCGCGGCGCAAACGATATTTTCGGTGAGGTGCGGGAGGAGGGTGTGGTTGTCGGCCGGTCTGGCCCGGGTCTTCTGTTCAAGTCCGCGCCCGGACTGACGTTACTGGAGTCGGAAGGGGTATTGACGCCCTGGCGGACAATGCGCTGTCGAGTCCCGGCGGATGCGCATGCTGCCGCAACAAAACAATGAATGCGCCATGGAAACAGGAACGTCGATTCATCGCTGTCTGGCGATCTGCGCCAGCCTTGTCTGCGCGGTCGTGCTGGGAACAACCGCCGGGTGCGATGCCGGGGAGGTCGTCGCCGAACGCCCGGCCTACGTGCGTTCGGACGTGCTGATGCGGCGCCCGGTGCTCACGCTGGGGGTGCATCCCATGCACAATCCGGCGCGCCTGATGACCATGTACGGTCCCATTGTCGAAGCGCTCAACGTGGCGTTGCCCGATGTCGACATACGGCTCGAAGCGTCGCGTGATTACTCGGATTACGAACGCAAGCTGCGGGCCGGAACACTCGCGCTGGCGCTGCCCAATCCCTATCAGACGGCTGTCGTCGCGAAGGACGGCTACCGCGTGTTCGGAAAGGTGATGCGCGATGACGATTTCTACGGTGTCATCCTGAAACGCCGTGATGGTCCGCCCATGAATTCTCCTGCCGACCTGCGCGGCAAGACCTTCAGCTGCCCGGCACGAACGGCGCTGGCCGCGTGCATGATGCCGCTCATGTATCTGAGGCAGGGCGGGCTCGACGTCGCCGCAGACCTGCGGGTGACCGAGGTTGGTTCGCAGGAGTCGAGCATCCTGAACATCGTGCGGGGCCTGGTGGATGCCGGTGCGACATGGCCGCCGGCATGGCGGGCTTTTGGCAAGACCCATCCTGATCTGGCCGGACAGGTCGAGGTGGTGTGGCGCACCGATACGCTTCCCAACAACGGCCTGATGGCAAGAAACGATATCGATGCCGCACTGGTGCGGCGCATTGCTGGCGTGCTGTTCGCGCTGTCCGACAGCGAGGATGGACGCAGGCGGCTGGCGGGTGCCGAGCTCGCCGGTTTCGAACCGGCGGACGAAGGTCGCTACGCGCCCGTACTCGCCTTCATGGACCGCTATACGGCACAGATCGGGCCGCTTGCGCCATGAACGTGCTGCACACCCTCACAGCCCGGCTGGACCGATCGCTGACACTGCGCCTTGCGGTGACGATCGCGGTGCTGCATGCGGCGCTGATGACGCTTGTCGTCGTCGATCTGCTTGACCGCGAACGCGACATGCTGACCACCGAAACGCGCACCGCGCTGATCGAGGAGGCGACGCTGCTGGCTCGCAGCGGACGCGAGTGGCTGCTCGCACGCGATCTCGCGGGCATGGCCGAACTGCTGCAATCGCTGCGCACCGCGCCCGGCATCGAATACGCGATGTATCTGGACCGTGACGGACGTGTGCTGGCTCATACCGATGAGGACAAGGCCGGCATGATGCTGGCAGACGCGGTCAGCCTGCAGGCGCTGTCCGGCGACGGGGTCGAGGGGACCCGGCTGATTCAGAGCAGCCGGGAACTCAGCGACGCGCTGGCGCCGGTGCGCTATGGCGACAAGCTCGTGGGCTGGGTACGTGTGGCACGCAATCACGAGCGCGAGCAGCAGGCGCTCAACCAGCTGATGCTGGAAGGCGCGCTCTACGTGTTTGTCGCCATCCTGCTCGGCGTGCTCGCCGCGAGCCTGTTTGCCCGCAGGCTGACCGCCGACCTGCGCAACGCGAAGGCGCTGTTCCGGCGCGTGCGAGAGGGAGATCTGTCGCTGCGGCTCGAGCTGAATCGGCGCGACGAGCTGGGCGAGCTGATGGGCGGCATCAACGACACGCTGGACGCACTGTCGACCCAGGAGCAGGACCTGCGGCTGACAAGGGAGCGCCTTGAGCTCGCGCTCGAAGGCGCCAATGACGGCGTGTGGGACTGGGATCTCGTGAGCAATACCGTTCATGTTTCCGCGCGCTGGAAGTCGATGCTCGGCATTGCGGATGACGTCACCGATACGCGGCCGGCGCTCTTTCTGGATCGCGTGCACCCGGACGACCTGGCAGGACTTCTCGATCGCGTGAACGAATACCTCGAAGGCCGGCTGCCGGTATTCGACATCGTCGTGCGGGCACGTCACGAGGACGGGCGGTGGGTCTGGATACTGACGCGGGGCACCGCGCAGCGCGACGCGCAGGGGCGGGCCTACCGCATGAATGGCACGCACACGGACGTCACCAAACTCAAGGAAGTCGAAGCCGCACAAGCGCTGGAGCAGTCCCGCCTGGCCGGTCTGCTGGCGCAGATGTACACCGGCGTCGTCATGGAGGACGCCGACGGGCGCATCGCGCTGTGCAATCAGGCGTTCTGCAGGCTGTTGCCGATCGCGGGTGATCCGTCGGAGCTCATCGGCAGACAGCGCACCGACCTGCTGGCGGCTGCGTTGCCGCTGTTCGCGGATCCCGGCGGGTCCAAGCAGCGCATCGAGCAGATCGTTGCCGCAGGCGAGCCGGTGCTTGGCGACCGCATCGAACTGGTTGATGGCCGCGTCATTGAACGCGATTGCGTGCCCATCAAGGTCGGCGAGATGCAGCAGGGACGCCTGTGGACGATACGGGACGTGTCGTCGCGCATGCGTCTCGAGAACAGCCTTGCTGCGGAGAAGGAAAGGCTGCGCGTGACCTTGCTGTCCATTGGCGACGCGGTCATATCCACCGGCGTGGACGGATGCATCGATTTTCTCAATCCGGTGGCCGAGGGCCTTACCGGCTGGTCCAACGCCGAAGCGGCCGGTCGGCCGCTGGCGCACGTGCTCGAGCTGCTGGACGCCGACACGCGCCTGCCGCGCCGGCATCCGGCGGGCGAGTTGCCGGGCGACACCGCCGTCGGGCCGGCCGGCGGTGTTGCGCTGCTGCGGGCCCGGAACGGGAACGAGCGAGTGGTGGAGGACTCGGTCGCGCCCATCCGCGATGCGCGTGGCAAGGTCTGCGGTGCCGTCGTGGTGTTCCGCGACGTCACGGACCGCCATCGCATGCAGGAGCAGTTGCGCTGGCAAGCCACGCATGACCCGCTGACGGGCCTGGCAAACCGCCTGCTGCTCGAGGACCGGATGACCCAGGCGATGGCCCGGGCACGCCGCCAGGAGCGGCAGCTCGCGGTCTGCATGCTTGATCTCGACGAGTTCAAGAGCATCAACGATCAGCAGGGCCACGACGCCGGGGACGCTGTGCTGCTGACGATGGCGCAGCGCCTGAAGGAGGCCGTGCGCGAGGACGACACCGTGGCGCGCCTGGGTGGCGACGAGTTCGTGGTGCTGCTGGGCGAGCTGTCCGGCACGGACGAGATGCATGACTGTCTGGCGCGAATCCTGAAGGCCGTGTCGGAGCCGGTGACGGTGCATGGGCGCACGCTGTCGACGCGCGCCAGCGTTGGCGTCACGCTGTATCCGGCCAATGCGAGCGACGCGGACACGCTGCTGCGTCACGCCGATCAGGCGATGTACGCGTCGAAACAGTCGGGCGGGAACGGCTACCGCGTGTTCGATTTCGCGCACAGCCAGGCTTCGGTCGAGCGGCTGCGCCGCAAGGAGCGCGTGGGCGAGGCGATCGCCAGCGGCGAGATGCGCTTGTACTACCAGCCGCGGATAGACATGCACGCGGGTCGCATGGTCAGCGTGGAAGCGCTCGTGCGCTGGCAGCATCCGGAGGAGGGGCTGCTGCCGCCCGACAGCTTCCTGCCGCTGATCGAAAACGATCCCGAGATCAACCTGCTCGGCGAGTGGGTCATCAAGACTGCGCTCGAACAGATGACGGCATGGCGTGCAGAAGGTGCGACCTTCGGCGTCTCGGTGAACATATCGGCGCCGCACCTGCTGACCGCGGGCTTTGCCGCGCGCCTGTCGGATCTGCTCGCCGGATGGCCGGACGTGCCGCGCGAGCTGTTCGAGATCGAGGTCGTCGAATCGGTGGCGCTGGACGACATCGAGCGCGCCGCGAGTGTCGTGCGCGACGTGCGCGCGCTGGGCGTGCGCGTCGCGATCGATGATTTCGGAGTCGGATACGCGTCACTGGGTTATCTGCGTCGGCTGCCGGTGGACGTGGTGAAGATCGACAAGTCCTTCGTGCTCGACATGCTCGATGACGAAGACGATCTGGAGGTCGTGCAGGCGGTGATCGCGCTCGCGCACACCTTGCGGCGCGAATCGGTGGCAGAGGGCGTGGAGACGCTGGAACATGCGCTGCTGTTGCTGCGCCTGGGCTGCCATCTGGTGCAGGGCTACGGCATCTCGCGCCCGATGCCGGCACAGGATCTGCTGGCATGGCATGCGGCCTGGACGCCCGACCCGCGCTGGCAGGCGTGGCGCGGCGTGCGCTGGGATCTCGACGATCTGCCGTTGTTTACCGCCGAACGCGAGTTCCGGCGCTGGGTGGACCAGTTGCTGCGCCTGGTCGAGGACGGCTCGGCACGCCGTCCCGGTGGTGACGTCCGCGACCCCTCCGCCTGTGCTTTCGGTCAGTGGTTCTACGGCGCAGGACGCACGCGTTACGGAAGCTTCGAGGAGTACCACGTGCTGGAAGCGAGGCACAGCGAACTGCACGTGCTTGGCGGGCGCATCCTGGATTGCGTGGAAGCCGGTGACCTGAGCGGCGCTCGACCCGTTGCAACGACGCTGCGCGCCGTGCGCGACCAGGTGTCCTCCCATATCGACGCGCTGCAACGCGTCGCGGGTGGTCGCTGCAACGTCGAATGAAGCCGGCGCGCGGCCGGCTTGCCGCGCGCCGGTGCCGCTTCGGCGGGCGCGTCAGTCGCCGATCAGGATGCCGAGATCGCGCAGGCGCATCATGATGTCTTCCACCGTCTGCCCGATGTCGCGTCCGCTCGTATCGACACGGATCTCGGCGTTCTCGGGCGCCTCATACGGCGAATCGATGCCGGTGAAGTTCTTGATCTCGCCGCGGCGCGCCTTCTTGTAGAGCCCCTTGGGATCGCGTTCCTCGGCGACCTGCATCGGCGTGTCGACGAAGATTTCAATGAACTCGCCGTCCTGCTGCAGCGCGCGCGCCATGCGTCGTTCCGAGCGGAAGGGCGAGATGAACGCGGTCAGCACGATGAGTCCGGCATCGACCATCAGCTTGGCGACTTCGGCCACTCGGCGGATGTTTTCGACGCGGTCGGCTTCGGTGAAGCCGAGGTCCTTGTTCAGGCCGTGGCGCACGTTGTCGCCGTCGAGCAGATAGGTGTGGCGGCCGAGCGCGTTCAGGCGCTTTTCGAGCTGGTTGGCCAGCGTCGACTTGCCGGCACCCGACAGGCCGGTGAACCACAGTACGCACGGCTTCTGACCCTTCATCGCGCCGCGCGTGGCCTTGTCGACGTCCACGTGCTGCATGTGGATGTTGTGCGAACGGCGCAGAGCGAAGCGCAGCATGCCGGCGCCGATGGTGGCGTTGCTGATGCGGTCTATCAGGATGAAACCGCCGGTTTCACGCACCGCGTCGTACGGATCGAAGGCGATCGGCCGGTCGATGCTGAGCGTGCATACGGCGATTTCGTTGAGTGCGAGCTGCTTGGCGGCAAGGTGCTCCAGCGTGTTCACATTCACTTTGTACTTGATGTCGGACACCGTCGCGCTGACGGTGCGCGAGCCGACCTTCATCAGATAGGCGCGGCCCGGCATCATCGGTTCGTCCTGCATCCAGACGATGGTGGTTTCGAACTGGTCGGCCACTTCGGCCGGCGAGTCGATGCTGGAAATGACGTCGCCGCGGGAGATATCGACTTCGTCCTCCAGCACCAGCGTGACCGACTGACCGGCGATCGCGCGCGGCAGGTCGCCGTCGGCCGTGACGATGCGCTTGACGGTGCTGGTGCGCCCGGACGGCTGCACCCGGATCGCCGCGCCCGGTTCGATGCTGCCGCCGGCGATCGTGCCGGCGAAGCCGCGGAAATCCAGGTTGGGCCGGTTCACCCATTGCACGGGCAGGCGGAACACGCCCTTGAGCCGGCGCTTCTGGTCGACTTCCACCGTCTCCAGATAGCCCATCAGTGTCGGGCCGTGGTACCAGCCCATCGCCTCGCTGGGTTCGGTGATGTTGTCGCCGCGCAGTGCCGACATCGGAATGGCGACGATGTCCTCCAGTCCGAGCTGTGCCGCGAAGGCGCGGTAGTCGTCGAGGATGCGCCGGTAGGTCGCCTCCGAATAGCCGACCAGGTCCATCTTGTTGATGGCGACGACGACGCGCTTGATGCCGATCAGCGACACCAGGAAGCTGTGGCGGCGCGTCTGCGTCTGCACGCCGTGGCGCGCGTCGACCAGGATGATGGCCAGATCGGCGGTCGAGGCG
>JAHJHI010000033.1 GCA_018824085.1 Gammaproteobacteria bacterium
AACACCATCAGCGTGCCGGCCGCCATCGACGTCAGCCGTGCCGCCAGCGTCATCGTGTACGCGGGGCGTCCGAAGAAATCGGCCCACACGCCCTCGCCATTGGCCGGCACCTGGTCCGGCAGGATTCCGACGGTGCCGCCGTCGCGCAGCGTGCGCAGCAGGCGCCGAACGCCGCCGGCGTCGGCCGCCGCCAGCGACACGCCGCCGCCATCGCGCCCGCGCCGCATCAGCGGCCCGAGCCAGGGCTGGCGCGGCGCGCGGTAGAGCACGGTGATCGGGATGCGCGAACCGATGAGGCGGGCAGCCACCTCGAAGGCGCCCATGTGCGGCGTCAGCATCACGATGCCGCGCCCGTGCGTGCGCAGTGCCTCGACATGCTCCCAGCCACTGACCTCGACAACCGCCTCCAGTACCCGCTCGCGCGGGCGCATCCAGATCCAGGGCAGCTCGAGCATCGCGCGCCCGGCATGCGCCGCCGCCGAGCGGATGAGCGCCTCGTCCGCCTCCGGGATGGCGCCGCGCAGGTTGCGCTCGAACTCGCGCCGGAACTTGGCTGAATACGCATGCATCAGACGCCCGACACACGCGCCCATGCCCTGCAACAGCCCGAGCGGCAGTCGCGACAACACCTGGAAAACGACTTCAACGGTCCGGCTGGCAATGACAGACATGGGGAAACGCGTGGTGCACTGAAACGGGCGAACGCGGTAGACTACTGTTTCCGCCGAGTTAAACGAGACAACTTGCAGGGCGGATTACAAATACTGCTAAAGCGTCGCCTGCTCGCTTCCCGGGGCTGGTTCGACGAACCGGAAACAGGGAACAATCAAGGAGCAGGACAATGTCAGACTATTTCTTCACGTCGGAATCGGTATCGGAAGGCCACCCGGACAAGGTGTCCGACCAGATTTCCGACGCCATCCTCGACGCCATCCTCACGCAGGACCCGACCGCCCGTGTCGCCGCGGAAACGCTGTGCAACACCGGCCTGGTCGTGCTGGCCGGCGAGATCACGACCACCGCCAACGTCGACTACATCCACGTTGCGCGCGACGCGATCAAGCGCATCGGCTACGACAACACCGAATACGGCATCGACTACAAGGGCTGCGCGGTGCTGGTCGCCTACGACAAGCAGAGCCCGGACATCGCCCAGGGCGTGGACCGTGCGAGCGACGACTTCCTGAACCAGGGCGCCGGCGACCAGGGCCTGATGTTCGGCTACGCCTGCGACGAAACGCCGGTGCTGATGCCGCTGGCCATCCACCTGTCGCACCGTCTGGTCGAGCGCCAGTCGCACCTGCGCAAGGACGGCCGCCTGCCCTGGCTGCGTCCCGACGCAAAGAGCCAGGTCACCATCCGCTACGTCGACGGCAAGCCGCACAGCGTGGATACCGTCGTGCTGTCCACTCAGCATGCGCCGGACATGTCGCTCGAAGCGGTACGCGAAGCGGTGATCGAAGACATCATCAAGCCGGTGCTGCCGCCGGAACTCGTCAAGGGCGACATCAAGTATCTGGTGAACCCGACCGGCCGCTTCGTCATCGGCGGTCCGCAGGGCGACTGCGGCCTGACCGGCCGCAAGATCATCGTCGACACCTACGGCGGCGCAGCCCCACACGGCGGCGGCGCGTTCTCCGGCAAGGATCCGTCCAAGGTCGACCGTTCGGCCGCCTACGCCGGCCGCTACGTGGCGAAGAACATCGTCGCCGCCGGCCTCGCGTCGCGCTGCCAGATCCAGGTCAGCTACGCCATCGGCGTGGCGCAGCCGACCAGCGTCATGGTCGAGACCTTCGGCACCGGCAAGGTTTCCAACGAGAAGCTGACCGAACTGGTCAGGCGCCACTTCGACCTGCGGCCCAAGGGCATCGTGCAGATGCTCGACCTGCTGCGCCCGATCTACCAGAAGACCGCCGCCTACGGCCACTTCGGCCGCGACGAACCGGAATTCACCTGGGAGGCGACCGACAAGGTTGCTGCGCTGAGGGCTGACGCCGGACTGTAGTCCGAACGGAAGCGACACTGCCACAGACCGGACAGGGCCGCCCCGTTGCGGCCCTTTCCGTTTCTGTCTGACCCGTTCTTCGCGGCAGGCCCGGGGCCGGCGCCGAACCTTCATGCCGAAGACGTTTATCCCATGCGAGAATCCGGCATCCTCCCCGCCCGCCGGAGTCCGTCGCCTTGTCCTTCCCTTCCCTCATCCGCGTGCACGCTGCAGCCATGCCGGCCGGCCGGCGCTGGTTTGCCCGCCGCCTGACGACACTGTCTTTCGCGCTCGTCGCAGCGGCGCATGGCGCCGACTACGAGATCGGGCCGGCGCCCGGTTGGGTCGAACGGGCCGACATTCCCGCCGGACTTGCCGCGCCCGTCGGGGAGATCAGCAGCGGCGCCTACCATCTGCTGGCCGACTATCAGGTTCTGGCGATTCCGAAGCAGGCCACCGAGTACCGGCGTACGGCTGCGACGGCACTGAACGAACGCGGCGTCGATGCGCTGGCAAACATCGAAATCGTTTTTGACCCGGGCTTCCAGAAGCTGAAGCTGCACGCGCTTGCGGTCACCCGCGACGGACAGCGCACGGACCGGCTGGGCCGCGCAACGATACGGGTACTGCAGCGGGAGAGCGCTCTCGAGTACGCCATCATCGACGGGCGCAAGAGCGCGCACATCGTGCTGGACGACATCCGGCCGGGCGATACGGTCGAATACGCCTACTCGCTCACCGGCACGAATCCCGCGCTCGGCGGCGCCGTGTCCGGCAGCCTGCCACTGCAGTTCAATGCGCCGATCGGACGCATCGCGGTGCGCCTGCTGCACCCGCAGGACATGCCGCTCCGGATACACACCCGCAACACGGCGCTGACGGCGACGGAAAGCCGTGCCGGCGCCCTGCGCGTACATCGCTGGACACAGTCACCGGTGCCCGCGCTGCTGGTGGAAGCCGACGCGCCGGGCTGGTATGCCCCGTTCGCCTCCATCGAATGGAGCAGCTTCAAGGACTGGCAGGCGGTGGCCGCCTGGGGTGCGCCGCTGTACCGCCCGGTCGGCGACCTCGGCCCCGCGCTGCAGGCGGAGCTGACGCGCATCCGGGCCGAACACGCGTCGCCAGCGCAACGCGCCGTCGAAGCACTGCGTCTGGTACAGGGCAATGTCCGCTATCTCGGCATCGAGATCGGCAGCGGATCACTGATGCCGCGTCGCCCGGCCGAGGTGTTCGAACGACGATTCGGCGACTGCAAGGACAAGGCCCTGCTGCTGGCCAGCCTGCTGCATGCGCTCGGCATCGATGCCCGGGCCGCGCTGGTGAACACCGCCGCCACACGTGGCGTTGCGGACCATCTGCCGTCGCCCGGCGTGTTCAACCACGTGCTGGTGCAGGCGAGCATCGACGGCGCTTCTTACTGGCTGGACCCGACGATGCCGAAGCAGACCGCGCCGCTCTCCCGGCTGCATCAGCCGGACTACGGCCTCGCGCTGCCGCTCGACACGACGCGCGCAGCGCTGGTGCCGATGCGGGCCGAAGATGCGCCGCCCCACCGGCGCGAGATCAACGTGACCTACGATCTGACAAAGGGCATGGACCAGCCCGCCGGATTCACCGTCACGACGACCAACGAGGGCATGCTCGCCGAACAGGCGCGCGCGCAGCTGGCGTCGGGCAGCATGGAAGCGCTGCAGAAGAACTACCTGAACTACTACGCGACACGCTACCCGGGGGTGCGCACGACCGCGCCGATACGGATCGACGACGACGCGGCGACGAACCGCATCACCATTTCGGAAAGCTACGAGATCCCCGACTTCTGGCCGCGCAATGACGCGATGAGCCGGCGCGAGGCCGGCATCCGGGTGCCGGAGATCGAAGACATCCTGCGCCCGCCCGATTCGGCCATCCGGCACGCCCCGCTACCGTTGCCGCCGCCATTCGAACTGTCGATGACGACGCAGGTACGCCTGCACGAAGCGCTGCGCATCGACCCCGACCATCTCGGCGTGACGGACGAGCACTTCCGCTTCCGTCGCGACATCTCCACGGACGGGCTCGTACTGACACTGAAGGACCGCTACTCGTCGCTGCGGGATCACGTGATGCCGGCCGATCTGGCCCGCTACACCGCCAGTCTGGACCAGGCGCGCAACGCGTCCGGTTACATGCTGTACCGGAACGATGTGCCCGCGGACGCCCCCTGGCACGCGTCGATGAACTGGTCGGTTGCGATGCTCGCCCTGTTGCTGTGCGGCGCGCTGTTCTGGCTGGGCATCCGTCTGTACCGCTACGATCCGCCGCCACCGGATTTCGAGCCGGTGCCGCGCCTGACCGGTCTGGGCGGCTGGTTGCTGCTGCCTTGCCTCGCCCTGCTCCTGACGCCCTTCCGGCTCGCCGCGACGCTGATCAACGAAGCGCCAACGTTCGCGCCCGCCGTCTGGAACACCCTGACAGCTCCCGGCGGGGCCGCCTATCACCCGCTCTGGGCGCCTACGCTGCTTCTGGAGGTCTGCGGCGCACTCGTGCTGATGATGATGTGCGTCGTCGCGCTGGCACTGCATTTCCGCCGTCGCAGCAGCCTGCCCCGCATATTCCTCGCGCTGCTGACGGCGAACATCGCCTATCTGGTCGCGCTGATCGTCATGCTGGGCTACCTGCCGATCAAAGAGCCGGCACTGCTCGCCGAGAACCGGCGCGCGCTGATGCAGGGCATCGGGCACCTGGTGGTCTGGGCGCTCTACTTCAAGCACTCGAAGCGCGCCCGCTCGACCTTCCGGCACCGTTACCGCGACACTGCGGCGGACTTGCCCACCGCAGTGGAAAGCAATGTCCCCGCGGCGGGCTGACGCCGCCGGGCACGTCGCCGCTCACTCCACCGGATGCCTCCCCACGAAGGCATCGACCGAATTTTCGGCGATCCGGTACCACAGGTGCTGTTCCGAACGGAAACGGTTCCACGGCTCGAACACCTTGCGGAACTGCGGGTTGACCGCGGCGGTTTCGCGGTACAGCGCGAAGGTTTCCTTCTGCAGCGCGAGCAGGATGTCGCGCGAGAACATGCGCAGCTGCGCCCCGCCTTCGACCAGGGTTTTCATCGCCGCCGGATTGCGCGCGTCATAGCGCGCCTGCATGCCGGTGTGGGCGGCTGCGCAGGCGGCTTCGAGAATGCTGCGGTATTCGGCGGGCAGCGCGTCGAACGCTTGCCGATTGACGTAGAGCGACAGTTGCGGGCCGGCTTCCGCCCAGCCCGGGTAGTAGTAGTAGGGCGCGACCTTGTAGAAGCCGAGCTTGAGGTCGTCATAGGGGCCGACCCATTCGGCGGCGTCGATGGCCCCCTTCTCCAGCGCCGGGTACACGTCGGATCCCGGAATCTGCTGCGGCACGACACCCAGGCGGGTCACCACCTGGCCGGCGAAGCCGCCGATGCGCATCTTCAGCCCCTTGAGGTCCGCGACCGAACGTATTTCACGCCGGAACCAGCCGCCCATCTGGGCGCCGGTGTTGCCGCACGGAAAATTGACGATGTTGTAGCCGGCGAACAGTTCGCGCATCAGCGCCATGCCGCCGCCATCGACCAGCCACGCGGTCTGCTGCCGGCTGTTCAGACCGAACGGCATGGCGCAGTCGAAGGCGAACGTGGGGTCCTTGCCGATGTAGTAATAGGACGCCGAGTGGCCGCACTCGACGGTGCCCTCGCGTACCGCGTCGAGCACGCCGAACGGCGGCACCAGCTCGTTGGCCGCGAACACCTGGATCTGGAAGCGGCCTCCGGTCGCCGCACTCACCTGCTGCGCGACCTGTTCGGCGGCGGCATACAGCGCGTCCAGCCCCTTCGGAAAGCTCGACGCAAGCCGCCAGCGTATCGACGGCTGCGCGCCCGCCAGTGCCGGCGCGCCGATCAGTCCGGCGACGGGTGCCGCCTTCAGGAAGCCGCGGCGACTCACGCGACCACTCACGCGCCGGCGATCCGCATGCGGTCGATCAGGATGGATCCGCTCTGTTTCGAGCCGCGAATGAGCGCGTCCGCACCGATTTCCTTGATGCCCATGAACATGTCGCGCAGATTGCCGGCGATGGTGATTTCCTGCACCGGATAGGCGATCTCGCCGTTCTCGATCCAGTAGCCGGCGGCGCCGCGCGAGTAGTCGCCGGTCACGTAGTTCACGCCGTGGCCGAGCAATTCGGTCACCAGCAGGCCGCGCTTGATGGATCCGATCATGTCGGCCAGGCTGCGCGAGCCGGAATGCAGGATGAGGTTGTGCGAACCGCCGGCGTTGCCGGTGGTCTGCATGCCGAGCTTGCGCGCCGAGTAGGTGCTGAGGAAGTAGCCGCCGAGCACGCCGCCCTCGACGACTTCTCGGTCGACCGTCGCCACCCCGTCGTCATCGAACATGCCCGAACCCATGGCGCGCGGAATGTGCGGCCGCTCCGAGATGCGCACCTGTGGCGAGAATATCTGCTTGCCCAGACTGTCGAGCAGGAAGGTCGATTTGCGGTACAGCGCGCCGCCGCTTGCGGCCTGCACGAAGTGGCCGAGCAGCCCGATCGCCAGCGGCGCTTCGAACAGCACAGGCACGCGCGTCGTCTTCACGCGCCGTGCGCCCAGGCGCGCCAGCGCGCGTCGCGCGGCGTAGTCGCCGATCGCCTCGGGCGCCGGCAATTCGGTCGCGCTGCGCCGGCTGGCGTACCAGTCCTCGCGCTGCATCGCGTCGCCTTCGCCGGCGATGACCGAGCAGCTGACGTACTGCCGCGTGCTGGCGTAGCCCGCCATGAAGCCAAGGCTGTTGGCCGAAATGAATTGCGATTGCTGCGCCGACACCGACGCGCCTTCGGAATTGCGGATGCCGGACGACACGGCAAACGCGGCGTCCTCGCAACGCGTGGCGAGATCGATGGCGCCTTCCACCGGCAAATCCCACGGGTGAAACAGGTCAAGGTCGCGGAACTCGCTCGCCATCAACGACGCGTCCGGCAGGCCGGCGCAGTCATCCTCCGCCGTGAAGCGCGCGATCGACAGCGCTGCGTCGACGGTGGCGCGCATCGCATCCGGCGACAGGTCACTGGAACTCGCGTAGCCGCGCCGCTGGCCGACATAGACCGTGACGCCGATGCCCTTGTCGCGGTTGTATTCGATGGTTTCGACTTCGCCGCGACGCACCGTGACCGACTGTCCGAAGCCTTCGGACACGTCGACCTCGGTAGCCGTCGCTCCGCCGGCTCGCGCATGATCAAGAAGGTTCTGCGCGATTTCACGCAGGCTGGCGTCTGTGTAACTGAAACCCTGTCGGGACATGTGTGTGGCCTATCTGGCAATCGGACGTTGTGGTCACCGGACCGCGTGCGCGCGGTCCGGGTGCCGTCGGTCGCGGCGCCGGCGATGGCTCGCACGGCGCGCGGCGGAAAGGCTGCAATAATAGCCGCTTGCCAAGCATCACTCCGCGCCATGCGTCCGAATTCCAGATCAACACACACCGAAGACGAAGACGACTCCCTTCCGGAGCGTCCCAGCAAGAGCCAGCGCAAGCGCGATTCGCACGCGTTGCAGGACATCGGCGAGCAGCTCGTCGCGCTGTCGGCCGAACAGCTCAAGCGCATCGACATCCCCGAAAACCTGCGCATCGCCATCGCCGAAACCCAGCGCACGCGCAGCCATGAAGGCAAGCGGCGCCAGATGCAGTACGTCGGCAAGGTGATGCGCAGCGTCGACACCGCACCGCTGACCGAGGCGCTCGACGCGATACGCGGCGTGTCCGCGCGCGCCGTCGCGCGCGAACATCTGCTCGAACGCATGCGCGAACGACTGCTGGAGAACGAACTCGCGCTGGGCGACATCGCCGCGCAATGGCCGGGCGCCGATCTGACGCAGCTGCGCACGCTGCGCCGGAACACGCTGCGCGAGCGCGAACAGAACAAGCCGCCGCGCGCCTTCCGCGAAATTTTCCGCGTGCTGCGCCAGCTCGACCGGCAAACCGGCGAAGACGCGGCCGTGGACGACGAACTGCCCGATGAAGAGTGAAACCGATGACTGACGCAAACACTTCCGACGACCTGCTGACGGTCGGCCTGGTATCCGTGTCCGACCGCGCCTCGACCGGCGTGTACACCGACCAGGGCATTCCCGCGCTGCAGGAATGGCTGACGCGCGCGCTGACCTCGCCGGTGCGCTTCGAAACCCGCCTGATTCCGGATGAACAGACGCAGATCGAGGCCGCGCTGATGGAACTGTGTGACAGCGCCGGCTGCGACCTCGTGCTGACCACCGGCGGCACCGGCCCGGCGCCGCGCGACGTGACGCCGGACGCAACCACCGCCGTCGCGCACAAGCTGATGCCCGGCTTCGGCGAACAGATGCGCCAGATCAGCCTGCGCTTCGTGCCGACCGCCATCCTGTCGCGCCAGACCGGCGCCATCCGCGGCAGCACGCTGATCCTGAACCTGCCCGGCCAGCCGAAGTCGATCAAGGAGACGCTGGAAGGCGTGAAGGACGCCGACGGCAATCAACTCGTGCCGGGCATCTTCGCCGCCGTGCCCTACTGCATCGATCTGATCGGCGGACCGTACATCGAGACGGACGAAAGCGTCGTGAAGGCGTTCCGGCCGAAATCGGCAATCCGCGCGCCGCGCTGACAGGCGGCGTTCAGGGCACCTGCGAATAGTGCATGCGTGCCGCCACGCGTGAGGCGTGGGCCTGCAGGCGCGGCCCGAACTGCTTTTCGTACTTGCGCGGATTGGGCAGCATGACGGCCAGCCGCGCCGCCTGTTCCGGACCCAGCCGCGCGGCGGAGGTGCGGTAGTAGCGCTGCGCCGCCGCCTCGGCGCCGAACACGCCGTCGCCCCACTCGACGACGTTCAGATAGATTTCCAGGATGCGGCGCTTGTCCATGACCGCCTCCATCATGAAGGTGATGGCCGCTTCCTGCGCCTTGCGCACATAGCTGCGGCTCGGGCTGAGGAAAAGGTTCTTGGCCAGTTGCTGGCTGATGGTCGAGCCGCCGGCAACGGCGTGCCCCTTCTTGCGGTTCTTTTCCATCGCGCGCTGGATGCCGTCCCAGTCGAAGCCTTCGTGGTCGACGAAACCGTCGTCCTCGGCCGCCACCACGGCACGCTTCAGATTGATGGAAATGCGCTCGTAGGGCACCCACTGCCAGTGCAGCTGCGCGTCCGGGCGGCGCTCACGCAGCTCGGACAGGCGCAGCGACATGAAGCGGGTTTCCGACGGGTCGAAGCGGGTCCACCACAGCAGGTGCCCGAACACCCACATCTGGTAGGCAAGCAGCAGCAGTACCGGCGCGGCAAGCAGCCATTTCAGGCGGCGGAGGGTGCGTCGCATCGCGCGCGCCCGCTCAGGCGAGCGACGGCGTGGCGGCGCGCAGCTGCGCGCGCACCGGTGCCGTGTCCGGCCGTACGCCGCGCCACAGCGCAAACGCCTCGGCCGCCTGTTCCACCAGCATGCCCAGACCGTCGGCCACACGGGCCGCGCCCTGCGCGCGCGCCTGCGCGAGAAAGGCGGTCAGGCCCCGGCCATACACCATGTCGTAAGCCAGACTGTCCGGCGCGTACAGGCCGGCGGGCAGCGGTGGCGCCTCGTCGCTCAGGCTGGCACTGGTCGCGTTGATCACGATGTCACAGGGCGTGCTGGCGGCATCCTCCCAGCCACCGGCGCGCAGCACGCCACGCGCGTCATGGCCGGCGAAGTGCGCCTGCAGCGCGCGCGCCCTGTCCGGCGTGCGATTCGCGATGAACAGCCGTGCCGCACCGGCTTCCAGCAGCGGCAGCACGACACCGCGCGCCGCACCTCCGGCGCCGAGCAGCATCACCCGCGCACCGGCAGGATGGCAGCCGAGAAATTCGAGATCGCGCACCAGTCCGGCGCCGTCGGTGTTGTCGCCCGAGAAGCCGTGGCCATCGACGACCAGCGTATTCACCGCACCGGCCAGCCGCGCCCGCTCGCTGAGCCGGTCGGTCAGCCGCCAGGCTTCTTCCTTGAACGGCACGGTAACGTTGAGCCCGCGCCCGCCCTGCTCACGGAAGCGAGCCACCGTCTCGACGAAGCCGTCGAGCGGTGCCAGCAGTGCTTCATACGTCATGTCCTGCGCGGTCTGCGCGGCGAAAGCCGCGTGGATGGCGGGCGATTTGCTGTGCGCGATGGGGTGTCCGATAACGGCGTAGCGGTCGGTCATGGTCAGGGCCGGGTCAGCGGGATTCAAGCAGGTCGCCCTGGGTGAAGCTCCAGGTGCGGGTGATGGACAGAATTTCAAAATCGCGCCGGATGTCCGGCGGAAACGGCGCGTACGGCCCCGCCATGCGCACGATGCGGATGGCTGCGTCGTCCAGCACGCGCTGACCGGACGAGCGGTTCAGGTCGATGCGCTCGATCTCGCCATTGGCGCGGATTTCAACCGTCAGCGTGAGGTTGCCGTACAGGCGGCCGCGCGCCGCGGTCGGATAGTTCAGATTGCCGATGCGCTCCACCTTCTGCCGCCAGTCCTCGATGTACTGCGCAAACCGGTACTCCTGGGTGCGCGCGCCGACGAATTTCTTGCGCGGCCGCTTGTTGTAGTCATCGACGTTGCGGGCGATCTCGGCTTCCAGCCGTGCCATCGCGACGGCACGCGCGGCGATGTCCACGCCCGACAGCGGTTCGGGCGGCTGCGGCACCGGCTCCGGTTGCTCCAGCTTGCGCTCGGCGGTGCGCAGCGCGCTCTTCGACTGCGCCTCGGTCAGCAGCTTCTGCTGCAGCGCTTCGAGCTCCTGCAGCCGGCGCTGCGTCTCGACCAGCTGGTCGCCGGTCTGGTCGCGCCGGCTCGCCGGCAGCGGGGTCTTCGCACGACGGTCCTGGTCGGTATTGCCGCCACCGTCAAGGTTGGCCTGCGCCAGCGCTTGCGGATCGACCGGCTTCTGGCGGCTGCGGGCATTCACCAGCACCACCTCGAGCGCCTGATCGCTCGCCTTCTGCTTCGGCTTGATGTCCGGCACGAAGTTTATGGCCAGCACGAGGGCATGCACGAAAACCGAGATCGCGATGCCGATCGCCAGCGGCGGCAAGGCCGGCTCGGCCGCCAGAGCGGACGCCGATTCGCGCCGGGATGTCGTGGCGGCGGGAGTCCGGTGGCGGGCGGAGGCGCTTCTTTTGGGCATGGGGCGGGATTTTACAGGCGGGCGGTGAAATACCGCCGCCTTGCGTGCAAACGTCTTCCGGCGTTAACACGATGCGCCGCGATGAGCACCTATACTGCGGCGTTTTGTGCGCTGCAAAGTCCATGGATCCAATACTGATCAAGGCCTTCATTCTCGGCATCATTGAAGGTCTGACCGAATTCCTCCCCATTTCCAGCACCGGCCACCTCATCATTGCCGGCAGCCTGCTGGACTACACCGGCGACACTGCCAGCGTGTTCAAGATCGTCATCCAGCTCGGTGCAATCCTCGCCATCTGCTGGGAATACCGGCGCAAGATCATCGACGTGGCGGGCGGATTCGGGCGTGATCCGAAAGCCAACCGCTTCGTCATGCACCTGGCGATCGCCTTCATGCCGGCCGCCGTGCTCGGGCTGCTGTTCCACAGCGTCATCAAGACCTATCTGTTCAACCCGCTGACGGTGGCCGGCGCGCTGATCGTCGGCGGCGTGCTCATCCTGGTGATCGAGCGCCGCAATCACCAGCCGCGCTTCGAAACGGTGGATGACCTGGACTGGCGAGCCGCGCTGAAGGTCGGCTTTGCGCAGTCGCTCGCGATGTTCCCCGGCGTGTCGCGCTCGGGCTCGACCATCATGGGCGGACTGGTGTTCGGCCTGTCGCGCCGCGCCGCCACCGAATTCAGCTTCTTCCTCGCGATCCCGACCATGTTCGCGGCCACCGGCTACGACGTCTACAAAAGCTGGGCGCTGCTGCACGCGGAGGACCTGCCTGTCTTCGCGACCGGATTCGCGGCGTCGTTCATTGCCGCGTTCTTCAGCGTGCGCTGGCTGCTGCGCTACATCTCCAGCCACACCTTCGAGCTGTTCGCCTGGTACCGCATCGTGTTCGGCATCATCGTGCTGGCGTCGGCGTTCGGCGGCTGGGTGAACTGGCAGGACCACTGACGCATGCGACGCCTGATCTATCTGCACGGCTTCCGTTCAGGACCGCAGTCGATCAAGGCGCAACAGCTGCGCTCGCACCTGGCAATCCGGGGGCGCGCCAGCGAACTGTGGTGCGAGCAATTGCCGCCGTCACCGCAACAGGCGATGGCGCTGGTCGAATCCGTCGTGCTGGCGGCGCAGGCCGCCGGGGCACGGGTATCGCTCGCCGGATCATCGCTGGGGGGCTTCTACGCGCTTCACCTCGCCGAGAAGCACGGTCTGCGCGCGGTATTGATCAATCCGGCTGTGCTGGCGCCAATGGCGCTCGTCGACTACGTCGGCGAGCACACCCATCTGTACACCGGCGAGCCCTTCCGGTTCGGACCGGACGACGTCGACGCGCTGCGCGCGCTGGAGCCGCAGGCGGTCACGCGACCGGAACGTTATCTGGTGCTGCTGGAAACCGGCGATGAGGTGCTCGACTGGTGGCAGGCGGTGCTGAAGATGCGCGGTGCCAACATGGTCATCCATGCCGGCGGCGACCACTCCTTGCGCAGCTTTGCGGACGAGTTGCCGCGTCTGGACGCGTTCCTGCAAGCGGACGGCTGAACGCCCCCCCGATCAACGGAAGTCGCTGACCCGGAAACGCGCGAGGTCGAAGTTGGTGCCGCGTTCTATCAGTTCGACCGGATCGAGCCGAACATGGCGACCGTTGATGGAGGCATGCAGCGGGTACTCGGCCGAATACCCGGTGCCGTTGATCGCCAGGCGCACGATGGACCCCGACACCGGCTCGTCCAGCGCCACCGCCTCTCCGCTGTTGCGTTCCGAGAAGACTTCGAGCGGCCGGGCCAGCGTCGACAGGGTTTCGATGCCCACCGTGCCGCGTGCGTCACGCCCGCGCATGTAGCGCCGCACCACGCCGACCAGCCAGTTGTCGCCGCCAGTCGGCTGCATGCCGACCAGCGAGCCGATGCGCACCCATTCTGCGCTGGCGGTCGGCGCCGTGGCGCCGATGCCGCCCAGGCTCGCGTCCGACATTTCCCAGCGATAGATGACCGCGTCGTCGCGCGCGCCGCGCAATACGTGATGCAGATGCTTGATGCCGTTGGCGACCGCGAGCGCGCCGCCAAGCGTGTGACGACGATACTGGCGCGTCGGAGGGTCAAGTGCCCAGTTGAGCGCCAGATGGCGGAGCAGGCGCGACAGTTTCTCGGGATCCGGCGTGTCGTCGAAGCTGAGCGAATCCGGCATTTCACCGCCCTCGATGCGGCGCGCCAGGGCCAGCGCCGCATCGGCTGCGGCGATGGCAGAGAAGTAGCGGATGCCGTCGACATGCACCGGCGCCCGCACAAGGCGCAGCGGCGGCTGGGGCTGATTGGCATCCAGCCAGTGCGTGCTGCCCCGTTCGACCGACGGCGCCATCGAGTAGCGGGCTGCGAAGTAGCCGGTCAGCTGTTCGGCCAGCCGCACGCCGGCGGGCACCAGCCCTTCGGGCGCGGCCACGTGCAGCGCAATCAGGCGCAGGTATTCGCGTTCCACCGAGGTCGCTGCCTCATCCGCGACATTGACGACTTCCCGCGCCTCGGCGCCCGAGGCCTGGGCCAGCAGATAGGCCTGTCCGGCCACCTGCCACAGCCCGGCATCGACCGGACCATTGTGATAGACGTCCCACTTGAAGCGCAGGCGGCAGGCGCGCACGGTACGCGACGCGAGCCGCGACAGCCCGCTGAGCACCGACGCCTGCGTCGGGTCGGAAATATAGCGATCCAGCGCAAGTTCATAGGCGGACGACAGGATGGACCAGAAGTCCCGTCCGGTCCGCCACACGACATCCTTGCCTTCCGGTTCGTTCACGTAGGCGATATCGAGCTTGCGCAGGTGTGACTGCGCGCTGGAGTCGAACTGGTACAGCAGATTGACGTGGTGCGCGATATCGATGTTGGCGGCTTCACCCACGGTCTCTATCCAGCCGGTGAGTTCATTGATCGCCAGATCCGGCTGGGCAGCTGCGATTTCGGCCAGCACCCGGCGCAACTCCGCCGGGTTGCCCAGCACGCTTGCCGGTGATGAAGAAAAAACGCCGAACATACCTGCCACCTCCGCCACTCGGGATGCATCCCGACTCGTGCAAATTGTGAAACGCCTCCGCGGACGTCTGTCTGAATGCAGCCCGGCAGCTGCACCACCCGGCCGGCACTGCGCACTGGTCTACAATCCCGACCCTCTAGCGTAACGCGACTGCGCAATATTATCCATGAAGCAATATCTCGATCTCATGGGCCACGTGCTCGAACACGGCACGCTCAAGGCTGATCGCACCGGCACCGGCACGCGTTCCGTGTTCGGCTGGCAGATGCGCTTCAACCTCGCCGACGGCTTTCCGGTCCTCACAACGAAGAAGCTGCACCTTCGTTCCATCATCGTCGAACTGCTGTGGTTCCTGCGCGGCGACACGAATACCGCCTGGCTGAAGGAACACGGCGTCAGCATCTGGGACGAGTGGGCCGACGGAAACGGCGAACTCGGTCCGGTCTATGGCGCGCAATGGCGCAGCTGGCCGACGCCTGACGGTGGACATATCGACCAGATCAGCGACTTGCTGAACGGCTTGCGCAACAACCCGGACTCGCGCCGGCACATCGTCAGCGCATGGAATCCGGCCAGCATTCCGTCGATGAAGCTGCCACCCTGCCATGCACTGTTCCAGTTCTATGTGGCAAACGATGCATTGTCCTGCCAGCTGTATCAGCGAAGCGCAGACATATTTCTCGGAGTTCCTTTCAATATCGCGAGTTACGCCCTGCTCACGATGATGGTTGCGCAGGTGTGCGGCCTGCGCCCGGGCGAATTCGTGCACACGCTGGGGGACGCCCACCTCTACCTGAACCACGAAACCCAGGCGCGCACCCAGCTGGCACGCGAGCCGCACGCGCTGCCGACGATGCACATCAACCCGGACGTGACCGACCTGTTCGCCTTCCGCCCGGAAGATTTCCGGCTGGACGGCTATGAGCCCTGGCCGCACATTTCCGCTCCGGTGGCCGTATGAGCACGCCGCGACTGTCACTGATCGCCGCGCTGGCGGCAAACGGCGTCATCGGACGCGACAACGGCATGCCCTGGCACCTGCCGGAGGACCTGAAGCGCTTCCGCGCGCTCACGACGGGGCATCCGATCCTGATGGGACGCAAGACCTGGGATTCACTCGGGCGCCCGCTGCCGGGGCGTACCAGCATCGTCATCAGCCGGCAGGCCGGATTGGAGCTGCCGGGCGCGCACGTGGCGTGCTCGCTCGACGAGGCGCTGCAGATGGCGGCGGAATCCGAGGGCGGTGAACAGGCCTTCGTCATCGGCGGCGCACAGCTGTACGCGCTGGCGCTCCCTCGCACCGACAAACTGCTGCTGACGGAGATCGCGGCGCCGTTCGACGGCGACACGTCCTTCCCGGAATTCGACCGCAGCGCCTGGCGCGAAACAGCCCGCACCCGCGCGGTGAGCGCCGCAGGCTTGCACTACGCCTTCGTCGACTACGTCCGCCGCTGAAGCGCGCCGCCGCCGCGGCGCGCGCTCAGTCGCGCACGCAATCGACCGAATAGTTCAGCGATTCGCCCTCGCCCTCGCCCACGAGTCCGTGGATATCGGTTTCGAAGCCGGGGAAGGCGCGGTTGAACTCCCGCGCGAAGCGCAGGTAATTCACGATGGTGCGGTTGAAGCGCTCGCCCGGGATCAGCAACGGGATGCCCGGCGGATACGGCGTCAGCAGCACACTGGTGATGCGGCCTTCGAGGTCGTCGATGGGCACGCGGTCGATCTCGCGGTGCGCCATGCGCGCCCAGGCATCGGCCGGTTTCATCGCCGGCTCCATCGGTGACAGATACATCTCCGTCGTCAGGCGCGCGATGTCGTGCTTCTTGTACATCTCGTGGATGCGCACACACAGGTCGCGCAGGCCGACCCGCTCGTAGCGCGGGTGGGCGGCGACGAATTCGGGCAGCACGCGCCACAGCGGCTGATTGTTGTCGTAGTCGTCCTTGAACTGTTGCAGCTCGGTCACCAGCGTGTTCCAGCGGCCCTTCGTGATGCCGATCGTGAACATGATGAAGAAACTGTACAGGCCGGTCTTCTCGACGATAATGCCGTGCTCGGCGAGGTAGCGGGTCAGCATGCCGGCCGGCACGCCCCAGTCCGCGAAATCGCCGTCGACGTCCAGCCCCGGCGTGATCACCGTTGCCTTGATCGGGTCCAGCATGTTGAAGCCTTCGGCCAGATCGCCGAAGCCGTGCCAGCGCTCGCCGGCGCGCAGCGTCCAGTCCTCGCGCGAACCGAGGCCTTCGTCCGCGAGATGGTCCGGTCCCCACACCTTGAACCACCAGTCGGCGCCGAACTCTTCGTCGACCTTGCGCATGGCGCGGCGGAATTCGACCGCCTCGGCCAGTGACTCCTCGACCAGCGCGGTGCCGCCCGGCGGCTCCATCATGGCCGCCGCGACGTCGCACGACGCGATGATGGCGTACTGCGGGCTGGTCGAGGTGTGCATCAGGTAGGCCTCGTTGAACACATCGCGGTCGAGCGAACGGGTCTGCGAGTCCTGCACCAGGATCTGCGAGGCCTGCGACAGGCCGGCCAGCAGCTTGTGCGTCGACTGCGTGGCGAAGATCATCGAATCGGTACAGCGCGGCCGGCCTTCACCGATGGCGTGGTAGTCGCCGTAGAAGTCATGGAAGGACGCGTGCGGCAGCCAGGCTTCGTCGAAATGCAGCGTGTCGATCTCGCCGTCGAGCACGTCCTTGATCGCCTCCACGTTGTACAGCACGCCATCGTAGGTCGACTGCGTGATGGTCAGGATGCGCGGCTTCTTGTTTGCCACCTTCCGGGCGAACGGGTTGGCATTGATCTTCTCGCGGATCACGTCCGGGCTGAATTCGGACAGCGGGATCGGGCCGATGATGCCGTAGTGGTTGCGCGTCGGCGTCAGGAACACCGGGATCGCGCCAGTCATGATGATGGAGTGCAGGATGGACTTGTGGCAGTTGCGGTCGACGACAACGATGTCGTCCGGCGCAACAGTCGAATGCCACACCATCTTGTTCGACGTCGACGTGCCGTTGGTGACGAAGAACAGATGATCCGCGTGGAAGATGCGCGCCGCGTTGCGCTCGCTGGCGGCCACCGGCCCGGTGTGGTCGAGCAGTTGGCCCAGTTCCTCGACCGCGTTGCAGACGTCGGCGCGCAGCATGTTCTCGCCGAAGAACTGGTGAAACATGCGCCCGACCGGGCTTTTCAGGAAGGCCACGCCGCCCGAATGACCGGGGCAGTGCCAGGAGTACGAACCGTCCTGCGCATAGTGCGTCAGCGCGCGGAAGAACGGCGGCGGCAGGGCGTCGAGGTAGGCCTTCGCCTCGCGCACGATGTAGCGCGCAACGAACTCCGGCGTGTCCTCGAACATGTGGATGAAGCCGTGCAGCTCGCGCAGGATGTCGTTCGGGATGTGGCGCGTCGTGCGCGTTTCGCCGTACAGGAAGATCGGAATGCTGGCATTGCGCCGGCGGATCTCGGCAACGAAGCTGCGCAGGCCCTTCAGCACTTCGCGGATTTCGTCTTCGGTGCCGCCGCCGAACTCCTCGTCGTCGATCGACAGGATGAAGGTCGATGCGCGGCTCTGCTGCTGTGCAAACGACGTCAGGTCACCGAAGCTCGTGACGCCCAGCACGGTCGGACCTTCCTTCTCGATCGCCTCGGCCAGGGCACGCACGCCCAGCCCGGAGGCGTTTTCCGAACGGAAGTCCTCGTCGATGATGATGATCGGAAACTCGAAGCGCATTGCACCAACCCGTCAAGTGAACGGCGTGCGCCAACGTGGCGCAGCCCGCTGCAGAACAGCTGCAGAGCGAATCGCGGGATGGTAACAGTTCGAGGTTTCAAAACAATCGGGGCCGCGCAAGGCGGCCCCGGAACACGTTTCCGTGCGTACCGCGCGATCAGCTCATGCGGCGGCGCGCAACGGCGCCGACAACGAACAGGCCGGCCAGAATCATCGCAGAGGTGGTCGGCTCGGGCACCGACACGACCGGCGTCGGGCCGACCGCGTAGGACGACAGGAACTCGACGCGCAGGCCGGTCGGGTTGCCGCTCTTGCCGGCAAAGTTGGTCACGTAGAAATCCAGCGTATTGATGCCGGCGACGAAACCGCTGTCGGCGGAGAAGTCCATCCAGCTGAGGTAGCTCGCGCCGGTCGCGATGGTGTTGCCGTTCAGGCTGATGTAGCCGTCGTTGTCGGCCAGCCAGCGCGCCGTGAAGGTCGCGGTGTCGACATTCATGCCGGTCAGGTCGAACGACAGCGACCACTTGTACAGGCCCTCGGACGTGCGGTCATACGTGGTGCCGGCCGCCGCGGTCGGCGCCAGCCACTGTGACGTTTCGTCGTTGGCGACCCAGACGTTCTTCGGCAGCGCCGCACTGGTGAAGGGGAAACCGGTGCCGCTCGACACGACGCCATGACCGCTGGTGCCGGTCGCCGTGCCCTGGATGCGCTCGAAGGTGTAGTGGGTGTCCACTTCGCCTGCTGCGAAGCCTTCGCCGGTGTTGTAGAGGCCGTCAATCCACGACGGACCATTGATCGCCAGAGCGCCGGAGGATGCCAGTGCCAGCCCCGATGCAAAAAGAATGCTTTTGAACATGATCCGCTCCAATTGGGTAATTCCGAAAGTGGAACGGAGTGTAGGGGCTGCTTCGCTGCACCTGCGTTCAATAAATCACGCTATTGCCGGGCGGGTAACGGACAGCCTGCGCCGAGACGCGCAGAACGGACAAAAACCCGTTTTGTTTCATGAAGATGAAACGATTTAACAGTCCGTCACAAGGCGCCTCGCGAGACCATCTTTAACAGTCTCGCGGCGCAGCATTCAGATCTTCGGCAGCGTGACGCCGGTCTGGCCCTGATATTTGCCGCCGCGATCGCGGTACGACGTCTCGCACGGCTCGTCCGACTCGAAGAACAGCATCTGCGCCACGCCCTCGTTTGCGTAGATGCGGGCGGGCAGCGGCGTGGTGTTGGAAAACTCCAGCGTTACGTGCCCCTCCCATTCCGGCTCCAGCGGCGTCACGTTCACGATGATGCCGCAGCGTGCATAGGTGCTCTTGCCGAGGCAGACGACCAGCACGTTGCGCGGAATGCGGAAGTACTCGACGGTACGCGCGAGCGCGAAGGAATTCGGCGGAATGATGCAGGAGTCGCTTTCCATCTCGACGAAGGAGTTCGGGTCGAAGGACTTCGGGTCGACGATGGTCGAATTGATGTTGGTGAACACCTTGAATTCCGACGCGCAGCGCACGTCGTAGCCGTAGCTCGACGTGCCGTAGGACACGATGCGCCGGCCATCCACATGACGCACCTGACCCGGCTCGAACGGGTCGATCATGTGCTGCTGCTGCGCCATGCGGCGTATCCAGAGGTCGGACTTGATGCTCATCTGCGTGCTTTCTGGCCCGGGCGGGCCTGCGAAAAAGCGCAATTGTTGCAATTTCAACGCCGAAAAGCACGCGGCCCGGCACCTTCAGGGGGTTCCGGGCCGCGCCGGGCGATGCGAAGAACGGATTCAGGTCAGCATGTCGGCCCAGATGTTGTGCGCCCACGCCAGCGCGTACTTGCCTTCCATCTCGGTGGGCGCCGCAGACAGGCCGCCCGCCCCCTTGACCGGCTGCGGTTGCCGGGTTGCCGGATCGTACGGATGCACCGACGCAACGTGCACCGCATGGGCGTCATCGACGAAGCTGTAGCAGGTGTTCATCACGAGCGGCGCGTCCGACGGCGGCAGCCCGGCCATCAGGTTCACGATGGCGGCCGCGGCCACCTTGCCGTGCTGGTTCGCCATATGCCCCGACTTCGGCATCGTCGGCGCCGGAAACACTGCATCGCCAATGACGTGAACGCCGGGCGTGCTGGTCGACTCCATCGTCAGCCAGTCGATCTCGACCCAGCGGTCGTTGATGAGCTTGAGCCCGGCCTGAGCGGCGATGTCGCCGGCGCGCTGAGGCGGTATCACGTTCAGCACGTCCGCCTTCACCTTGTCGAAATCCAGCAGCGCGATGCGGTTCGCAGCGTCGACATCGCGCAGCTCGTTCTGCGGGCGATATTCGATGATGCCCTTGTACTGGTCGTCCCAGGCCTTCTTGAACAGTCCTTTCTTGGACACGATGTCCTCGTTGGCGTCGAGCACCAGCACCTTGGAGCGCGGCTTCTTCCGCTTCAGGTACCAGGCCACCATGCTGGCTCGTTCATACGGCCCCGGCGGGCAGCGGAACGGCGCGCGCGGGATGCACAGGGCGAACACGCCTCCATCCGGCATCGCCTCCAGCTGGCTGCGCAGCGCAACCGTCTGCGGCCCCGCCTTCCACGCATGCGGGATCCGGGCCTGCGCGTCAGCCGAGGCAAGCCCGGGCAGGCTGCCGTACATGAAATCGACACCCGGCGACAGCACAACCCGGTCATACGACAGGTCACCGCCACGCGCCAGCTTCACTACGCGGCGTTCGGGGTCAACCGCCGTCACCTCGTCCTGCACCACCTTGACGCCGTACTTGGCCAGCCCTTCGTAGCCGACGGTGATGTCGGACATCTGCTTCTCGCCGGCCAGCACGAGGTTCGATACAGGACACGACACGAAGGCCGCGTTGCGTTCGACCAGCGTGACGCGAACGCCTCCGCCACTCCACATGGCAATGTACTTGGCCGCCGTTGCGCCGCCGAAGCCTCCGCCGACGACGACGACGTGCCCGCTCGCGCGACCCGCCCCCGCACCGGCGCAACCGTAGAGCGCGGCCATGGCGGACAGCCCGAGACTGCCCTGGATGAAACTGCGGCGTCCGATGCTCATTTCCCGCCTCCCTGCGCCGTGCGCGATGCGAAATACTCGGCGATCAGCGTCAGCTGCTCGTCGGTATAGCCCCTGGATATCTGATGCATGATCGTCGCCGGCTTCGCGCCGCTGCGGAACTCGTTGAGCAAGCCGAGCATCTTGCCCTTCGACATGCCGGCAAGCTCCGGAATGCCACCGACGCTGCGGCCATCCGTGCCGTGGCAATTGGCACAGCTCGCGGCCAGGTTGCGGCCCAGATTCACATCCGCCGCCTGCACGCCTGCGGCCGACGACAGCCACGCCGCAGCGCCGAGGTACAGCATTTTCTTTTTCACGTTTTCCTCCTCCATCAGTAACGATGACTGCCCGTGGACACATAGCTGGACTGCTGCAGGCCTTCCCGCACATGCGTTTCATGTTCGCCGTTCAGCGTCTTCAGGAACGACACCAGATCGGCTTTCTCTTCAGCGCTCAACGCAAGCGGCACGATCAGCGGGCTCTGTTCGGGTGCGCCGGCGCCGCCCTTGTCATAGAACTCGACCACCTCTTCCAGCGTGGATAGCGAGCCGTCGTGCATGTACGGTGCCGTCAGCGCGACGTTTCTCAGGGTCGGTGTCTTGTAGGCCCAGCGGTCGTCCGGATCAAGCGTGATCTCGAACCGGCCGACGTCGTTGGGCACTGTTTCGCTGATCGGAAGTATCTCCTTTTCCGTCAGTTCGGTGCTGTAGTCGGGCGTGAGCTGCACATGCACGGTCGACGGGGGGAGGCCCCTGACCCAGCCGATGCCGGTGTTGTAGAAGCGGAAGTCCGAGAACAACGCGGACGTGTCCCCGACCAGATGGCAGGTCGCGCAGCGCCCCTTCCCCGAAAACACCGCGAAGCCGCGCTGTTCCTGCGCGGACAGCGCACCCGCGTCGCCGCCGTAGCGGAAGCGGTCGAAGCGCGAGTTGCCGGACACCAGCGAGCGCTCGTAGCTGGCGATCGCCTGACCGACGGTGTCCGCGCTCGGGCCGCGCCCGCCAAACGCGCGCTCGAACATGCCACCGTAGTCCGGCAGCGAGCGCAGCTTGTCGATGACGTGGCCCATCGACGGATTGGCCATTTCGTTGTTCGCGAGGAAAGGCCCCCAGGCCTGGGTTTCCAGCTCCCGGTCACGGCCATCATGGAACAGGGACGTGTGGTAGCCGACGTTCAGCACGGTCGGCGCGTTGCGGCGCACCGTCGCTCCCTCGTTGCCGATGGACATGCGCAGCTCGTTGGACGTGAAGCCATGGTCCGGCACGTGGCACATGCCACAGGACATCGTGCCGTTGAACGACAGGCGCCGGTCGAAGAACAGCTTGCGGCCAAGTTCCACGCGCTCCGCGGTCGGAACGTTGCCCGCCGGGTACGGCATCGGCGGCAGGCCCAGCGGCACGGCGATCGCAGACATTTCGGCCGGCGCCTGCGCCGGCGTGGCGGGCACCTCGCTGCACGCCGCGAACAGCGCAGCCAGCGCCAGGGCGAGCGCGCGACAGGGGTTACCTGGCATCTTCGAGCAACAGCGTCTGGATATCATTGAACAGCACCTCCGGCATCAGGAAAGCCGTTGTGTAAATTTCGCGCACACGCCCCTCCCGGTCGATCAGGAAGAGCTTGAGCATATGGTTGAGCACGCGGGTCGGTTTGCCGCGCGCATCCAGCTCCACCGACACGTCCTGCCCGAGGTCATCCAGCATCGGTTTGAGTTCGGCCACCGACCGGGTGGTCAGGAACTTCCAGCTGACCGGGCTCTTCGGATCGGCAAGCTTGCCGGCATACATGCGCATCGCCGCCGGGTCGTCGTTCGACGGATCGAACGACATGCTGACCAGCCGCACCCGGGATGCCATGTCCGGATTCGCGATCAGACGTTCGCGCAACTGCGTCAGCGTGGCGTAGGCGAGCGGGCAGCCGATCGGGTCGACGCAGTAGGTGTACATGAAGGAAAGCAGGGTGATGCGGCCCTGCGTGAAGCGCTGCAGGCTGTAGGCGCGGCCGTCGACATCCAGCACGCGACCGTTGGGCGTGCGCTGGATCGGCGGCAGCGAGTACGTGCCCGGCGCCGGTGCCACGAAGTCCTGGCGCGGCCCCTTCGGGGCCAGCTCCGGGTTCGAGGCGCCCTGCACGCCGGCGGCGGACAGGGCGCACATCGACCAGGCCAGCAGCTTCGCCGCATGACGGACGAAAGTCTGCATGCCGCGCGGTCAGCGATTCTGAGCCAGGCTCATCTGCGGCTTGTCGGAAAGGGCCGCGGCCTGCACCGTCTTCGCCGAGAACTTCATGTGGTGCGCACGACCCAGCTTGAGCTTGTAGAAGTCGAGCGAGAACTTCTCGGTCAGTGCCTTGCCGTCCCAGTGGAACAGCTTCAGGAACTGTTCGTCGTCGGCGCCCTTCTTGTCCCAGTTGCCGAGCAGGCTCGTCGTGTAATAGACACGCTTGCCGTCCCAGCTCTGGCTCACCATGTTGACGTGCGAGCCGATCACCTTCTGGTAGACCTGCTTCGGCGCTTCCGGATCGGAAATGTCGAAGTAGCGCGTCGTGCCGTCGAGGAAGGTGTTCACCCACAGACCCTTGGCGTCGGCCGTGATCGAGATGTCGACCGGCAGCGGCACCTTGGACGGGTCGCCGACGGTGCCCACTTCCTTCGCCTGCCACTCGCCCTTGTCGTCCTGCTTCACCAGCACGAGCTTGGACGTGAGCGCGGTCGCGGTGTAGGCCCAGTTGTCACCTTCCTTCAGCGACCAGCGGATCTCCAGCGGCGCGCCTGCAACGTGCATGACCTTCTGCGGTTTCATCGACTTCAGGTCCCACATGACCATGGTGTTGCCGAAGTGCTTCATGGCGTCGGCATCCTTCACCATCTTGCCGAAATCCATCATGTAGTTGTTCCAGCCGGTGAAGCTCGACGTCAGCAGCGCATTCTTCTGCGGATTGATGCCGATGTCGTATCCGTAGCCATCGGCCATCACGTCGCCGTGCTTGCCGGTCGGCATGTCGTACTTCTCGACGAACTCGCCCTTGTTGTTGTAGACGACGAGCCCGGTGCGGCCGCCGTGATCCTTGTCGTTGGACAGCGCCTGAACCATCATCCGGCCCGGCAGCGCGTAGAAGGTGTGCGGGCCCACATAGCCGGTCTTCTGCGTGAAGTCGGCTATCGTCTGCACCAGCTTGGGCTTCGCCGGATTGGTGCCGATGTCGAAGATGAATATCTTGTTGTCATCGAGACGACCGGCCCACAGATACTTGCGGTCATCGCTGAAACCGGTGTGATGCGCTTCGCCGCGGCCGCCGACGGTGACGGAACTGATGACCTTGCCGTAGTCCTTGGACGCCGGATTGACGTCGACGGTGACCAGCTTGTCGGATTCGTCGCCCATGCCCTTCACGCCCAGCGTCCACACGTGCACATAGTCCTCCTGCCCCTTGATGAGACTGGCCGTATAGGGCGAGTTGCAGGTTTCGTCGGCGTTTGCGGGGATCGCGACAGCGAAGCTTGCGGCGATGGCAACGGAAATGAGGCTGGCGCGGATGGGGGTGAATTTCATGGGTCTTCTCCTGTATTGGCTGGCCGCTGCCACGAGGCGAGCGGCCGGTCGTCGATCAACAACCCGCTGTCCCGAAGGAGCAGTTTTTCGTTGACGTACCTTTTAGTATGTTTATATTCACAGAACGGTCGTCAGTCGCTGGAAGCTCACCGACAACCACACCGTTTGCTGCAGTAAAGCAGCCCTCCATGTTCCGTTGCCGAGAAGCCATGACAAGCGCTCAATCGTTCTGCACTCATCCGTGTAATGCGACAATCGGTCACATGCATGCGAGGTGTCAGCAAAGCTACCGGCCTGCCTGCGCTTCGCCAATCGGGACGACACCCGTCGCCGCCAAGGGATTTCCCTCGCGTCGATGGGCGCGCAGGGGGGCGCTTGCCGCCCCGGACGGGCCGCACCCGTGACGACGCCCGGGTTCGCCTGGTCCGTGCCGCCGCTGCCGGGCGTACTGGTGCTTGGGGCGTTGCTCATGCTGGGTGCAACGGTGGCGCTGTTGCTGTGGCGGCTGTCGTCGGGCCGGCATGCGATCGATGCACTGCAAGCGCAACTGCGCATGGCGCACGGCGCGCAGCAGTCATTGCAGGAGCGCGCCACCGCCAGCGAGTCACGTCTGCGCATCCTGCTCGAATCCGAACCGGAATGCGTGAAGCTGCACACGGCGGACGGCACCGTGCTTGAAATGAACCCGGCGGGCATGGCGATGATCGAGGCGGAGGATTTGACCGACGTCGTCGGCAGGCCCGTCTACATCTGGATAGCTCCCGAACATCGCGCGGCCTACGCCGACCTCACGCGCCGGGTGTTCGACGGCGAGACCGGCCGGCTCGAATTCCGCGCACTCAGCCTCAAGGGAAACATGCGCTGGCTTGAAACCAGTGCCGCGCCGCTGCGCGATTGCCACGGCAGCATCATCGCGCTGCTCGGCGTCACCCGCGACATGACCGAGCGGCGGCAAGCCGAGGAGCAGGATCGCCAGCACCTGTCCGCACTCGCCCACGTCGTGCGCACCTGCACCATGGGGGAAATGGCGACCGGTCTCGCACATGAACTGAACCAGCCGTTGTCGGCCATCGTGAATTACACCAGGGGTTCGCTGCGCCGGCTGCGCATCAACCCGATGGCCAGCCGCGAGGTGCTCGATTCGCTGGACCAGGTGTGCCAGCAGGCCGAGCGGGCCGCCGCCGTCATCCGCAACCTGCGCAACCTCCTGACCAAGAAGGAACCGTCGCTGACGGCGCTCGACATCAACGAGGTCATCAGCCGCATCAGCGCGCTGGTCGAAGCGGATGCACGCCAGCACAACGTCAGCCTGATGTTCGATCTGTCGCCTGCGCTGCCGCGCGTGAAGGCCGCCTCCATCGAGATCGAGCAGGTACTCATCAACCTGATGCGCAATGCGATCGAGTCGATGGTGCAGGCGGCATCGACCTGTCGCGAAATCCGCATCACCACCGAATGCGACGAGGACGGCATGGTGGCCGTCACCGTCGCCGACAGCGGACCCGGCATCTCGTCACCCGATCCACTGGAAGTGTTCCAGCCCTATTTCACCAGCAAGGACGACGGCATGGGCATGGGACTGCCCATCAGCCGCTCCATCATCGAGGCGCACGGAGGACGCCTCTGGCTCAGGAAGAACGACCATGAAGGAGCCACCTTCAGGTTCACCCTGCATACAGAAAGGGAAAGAGGAGAACATGATCAACGAACCCACCGTATATGTAGTGGATGACGACAGGGCCGTCGCGTCGTCCCTGTCCTGGCTGCTCGAAACCGTGGGCCTGCCGGTGCGCACGTACAGCAACGCCAACGAGTTCATGGCGGCCATGGAACCGGACCCCTGTGGCTGCCTCATCCTGGACGTGCGCATGCCCGGCATGAGCGGACTGGAACTGCAGGAACGCCTGTGCTCGCGCGGCGTGCATATTCCGGTCATCTTCATCACCGGCCACGGCGGCGTATCGAACGCCGTGCGGGCGATCAAGGCCGGCGCACTCGATTTCCTCGAAAAGCCGTTCGACGACCAGACCCTGCTCGACCGCGTGCAGAAGGCGATCGAGGTCGACGCCAGCACGCGGCGCAGCATGTCCGAGCGCGCCATCGTTGCCGCACGACGTGCGACGCTGACACCGCGCGAATGCGAAGTCATGGATCTCGTCGTCGAGGGCCGGGCGAACAAGGTGATCGCGCAAGTGCTCGGGCTGTCCAGCAAGACGATAGAAGCGCACCGCGCCCACGTCATGGAGAAGATGGGCGCACGCTCGGTGTCGGAGCTGGTCAGGATGGCCCTTTGCATCACCCCGACGACGCACTGACGGCACGGGTTATCCCTCGCCGGCCGGCGTAATCGACCCGATTCAAGACGGACGGCAAACCCGGTACAAAGACGGCATGCGGACGGGTATTCCCCGTTCCGCCCGAACGGGTGGCAGAGCTCTTCAAGGCGGGGCGCTGCCGGCGCCCGCCGACCACGGCGGAGCGCACACCCTGGTGCCGTCATCGCCTCCGCACGGCCACGCCCGTGAGCGGAGTGCGCGGGGAAAACAGGACATGTCAATCGAAATCACGTGGGACAAGAACAGGTGCTCGCACAGCGGCGTCTGCGTACGTTCGCTGCCGGCGGTCTTCCGCATCCATGAAGGACAGTTCGTCATCAAGCCCGCGGGCGCGAGCGAACCGGACGTGCGCAGGATCGTGGCGGCCTGTCCGTCCGGCGCGCTGACCGCACGCTGAACCGTTCGCGCGCGCATCCTGCGCCCGCAAACACTTTCCGGAGCAGGCCCGGCTCCTCCGCGTGCGCTATACCTCCTCCTCTAGCGCACGCCTTTTTCCCTCGCCGCGACACCAGTCGGCGACACCCCCCCTGCAGCGAGAGCGTCCCTCCACTATCATGTGACCAGACAGCCCCCAGTCAACTTGAGCCCGTCCACTCATGGCCCGCAGATCCCGCAAGAGCCAGCTTCTCGATTCGGCCAGCACGCTGGTCGCCCGCCAGGGGTACGCGGGCACCACGGTCGATGCGCTGTGCGAATCGTCCGGCCTCAGCAAGGGCGCTTTCTTTCATCACTTTCCCGATCGCGAAACTTTCGGATTGGCGCTGCTCGCCCACTTCGAAGACTCGGCCGCACGTCGCTTCGCCGAACTGGAGCCACCGGCCAGCGGTGACGCGCGCACGCACCTCGACGCCTATCTCGACGCGCTCGAGCAGATGTACGGGCACGACGTGCGCTATCGCGAGGGCTGCCTGTTCGCCATCTTCAACCATGAATCGGCAGATGCCGATTCGGCGTTGCGCAAGGCCTGCGCGGGCGCGCTGGAGCGCTGGATGTCAGGCGCCCGGGAACATTTCCGTTACGTCATCGACGCGCTCGAGCACCCGGTGCCGGTCACGCCGGACGAGCTCGCCGAACACCTGCTTGTGGTCATCGAGGGCGCGCTCGTCATGGGCCGGATGAAAGGCCCCGAGCAGGCTGTTCACCGCGCGCTGGCGCAGTTCCGGCGTTACGTCCGCACGCTGCTGTTCCCGCCCGGCGGCTGACGCGGGCAAGCCCGTCAGCCGCCGGCCCTGCGCAACTGCCTGGCCGCTTCGAGCACGAGTGCGAACGCACGCCTGCCGTCATCACCGGACGCCTGGCGCAACACGGCGGACATCCCTGACGGCGGCGGCTCGGCGGCCGTTTTCGCCAGCGCCGCATCGAGCGCATCAATCCAGCCGCTCACCGTCACGATGCGCGACAGCACGCCCGGCAACGCATCGATAAGCAGTGGCAGCGCACCGGTCGCCGACAGTGCGTCGAGCAGGTCAAGCAGACGGCCGGCGTCGCCTTCGCGCAGGCGGCGCGACAGCGTGATGCCGTCGCTCAGTCCGTCGGCGAGGCGCGCCATCATGTCGCGCGTCATCGCGTCCTGCACCGTGCCCAGCAGGCGTCCCACTTCCGCCAGTCGCTCCAGATCGCCCTCCGCCGCCATCTGCCCGAGCGCCGCCAGGCCGTCCGCCCGGCGCGCACCGTCGCCGGGCGCGGCCGGCGCGCCGGCTGCAGCGGTTTCGGCGGACGCCTTCGCCCACATGCCACGCGCGATCGCGGCCAGCCTGTCCAGCTCGCCGGAGCGCGCCATCGCGGCGAGCACCGGCACCGCAGGCGCGAGTCCTGCGCCGGCGCTCCACGCGAGCAGCGTATCGACGTCGTCGGCCGACGGCGCCGTACGGTCGTCATGCGTCATGGCAACCCTTTCAGCGAGGCCCAGTACATGCGGTGGTAAAGGGTCTTGAGCATCTGTATCGAACGGCTGGGCGACGGCGGCTCGGGCGGCTCGTCGTAGTTGAACGACGCGTAGCTCGCCCGCCCGCGCCCGGTCTCTATGAAGCAGAACACCTTGCCGTCGTAGCTGCGCGTCATCGAACAGCCGCGCACCCTCGCCGCGATGTTGTGGCAGAGCAGTTCGGCCTGGAAGCGCGCGGTGGACCCCGCCTTGCTGATCGGAAGATTGGTCGTGTCACCGATGACATACACGTCGTCCTGCCCCTGCATCGTGAGGTGTCTGCGGTGCGTCGGAATCCAGCCGCGCGCGCCCAGGCCGGCGCGCTCGATCTCCGGCGCGCCATGGTGCGGAGGAATGGCGATCAGCAGGTCGTACTCGACCACCGATCCCTCTTCGCTGCGCACCAGCCTGTTCGCGCCATCCACTTCGGCGAGGTTGAAGAAGGTTTCACTGCGGATGCCGCGCCGGTCGAACTCGACCGCCGCCCAGCGTGCCACGTTCTCGATCGAATGCAGGCGCCCGACGGGATAGGTGTAGAGCATGTCCACCCTGCGCTCGATGCCGCGCCGGACAAACTGTTCGTGCAGCAGGAAGGTCATTTCCAGCGGCGCCATCGGGCACTTGTGCGGTACGCCCATGACGATGACGACCTTGCCGCCGTCGAACGCCTGCACGGCGCGGCACATGCGCAGCGCCGCGTCTTCCGTATAGAAGCTGTGTGCGTTCCCGGCCAGGCCCGGAACCTCCTCCGGCACGGTGCGCGAACCGGTCGCGATGACCAGCAGATCGTAGTCGTGCACGGCGCCGCTGCGCGTAGCGACCTTCTTCGCGTCAAGCATGAAGTCGGTCACCGGATCGACTTCGAAGCGGACCAGCGGATCGAGCAGTTCACGCTCGTCGCGGTACAGCTCGGCCGGCGACATCTCGCCCAGCGCGACATACAGCAGGCCCGGCTGATAAAGATGCGACGGTGACGCCGACAGGACCGTCAGCGTGACGCCGCCGCGGCGCAGGTCCTCGCGCAGCCGCCGTGCCAGAAGGTTGGCGAGGATGGTGCCGCCGATGCCGGCACCGACGATCAGGATGCGCATGTCAGCGGCCGCCTCGCACCCGGCATCACTTCACCTTGCGCAACGCGATGCACCACACGCCATCGTGCTCGCTGGTACGCACGTGCTGCTGCCCGACCTTGCGCAGCCACTCCGGAATCTCGCGCGCCGATCCGGCGTCGGTCGACAGCACCACGAGCGCATCGCCGACCCGCGCGTACTTCAGCACCGCGATCAATTCCATCAACGGCCCGGGGCAGAACGAGCCCCGGGCGTCGATGACGGTACCGTCAGGCGCCATGCCGGAATCGCAGGTCAACGAAGTCATGCGGCGATGATACGCCGGCTCCGTGCGCGCGCGTGCGGGTGCCGCGGCGTCGCGCGGAACATCAGAAGCGCATGCCGAAGGCGACGCTGATTACATCCGGATCCAGCCCCAGACGCTCGACGCGGGTCGCTGCGCCCTTGAACTTCACGTCCGTTTCGAGATAGAACTTCTTGTAGTCGAGGTTCACGAAGTAGCGATCGGAAATCGCGTAGCTCACACCCGCCTGCAGCACCAGGCCGGTGTCCGACTTGAAGCGCTCCAGCATGTCGAACGTGGGGCCTTTCTTGTCGAAAAACACCGTGTGATGCACGCCGATGCCGACATACGGGCGGAACATCCCGTTCGGCAGGAAGTGCCACTGCGCCATCAGGTGTGGCGGTGCCATCGTCGCCTTGCCGAGCGACGTCTTGCCGAGGAAGAACTCGTGGCGCGTGATGCCGATCGCGGTATTCAGCGCGAAGTGGTCGGTCACGAAATAGCTTGCGTTGATGACGGGGCTGACCTTGTCGCCCGCAGTGACGCCCAATACCGGCGAATCCATGTCGGCCTTCACGTCCATCAGCCCGACACTGATGTCGATGTCCCCGGCAGCTGCCAATGCGTACGCCGGAAAAAACGCCGTCGCAACGCTGATCCACAGTGATCGATGGCCCATGTCTTGTCTCCTCCCTGTTGTTGGTCTGATCCGTCTTTTCTCGGGGTTCGCTCCGCCTGCGTGGCGCTGCACGGCAAGCGCACGGACTGCCCCGCGTCGCCGCGGAACCCGGCGCTGCGGCCCCGTGACCGTTCTACGCGCCGCGCCTTCGGTCCGGAATTCGGACGAATACGTTTTCGGCTCAGGGTTTCCCCTCGTCATGCCGGGCGGATCCGGAAGCACGCCTGCGATTGCTGCAACGCGCCATCGATAGTTGATGTTTGTTATTGACTATATGCGCACCTGCGCATACGCTAAATTCACAAACGATATCGAGGAGCAGCCATGGATCACGATCCGGAGCTGGACAAGGTTTTTGAATCAGTGGCCGACTACTTCGGACTGCTGGCGGAGCCCGCGAGACTGAAGATCCTGCACTGCCTGTGCGACGGAGAGCGCGCCGTTGCCGAAGTCGTGGGCCAGTCCGGTCTGAGCCAGACCAACACATCCCGTCACCTGAACCTGCTGTATCGCGCCGGCATCGTCGGACGCCGCAAGGAGGGCAGCACGGTTTTCTATCGGCTCATCGATCCCAACTTTCCGTCCATCTGCCGCACGGTCTGCATCCAGATCGCATCCGGCGGCGCCACCAACCTGCCGCAGCGCCCGAGCAAGGCCTCCCTGAAGAAGGTCGGCCGCTCGCTCGAACTGGCGTCTGAGCAACAGGAGTAGTCATGTCCCAACTGCCCGCCCGTCCAGGGCGCATCCGGCGCGCGCCGGAAGGATTCCTGAGCCCCCGGGACATCCGCGAAGTCGCCGCCGGCCGGCGCGACTTCCTGCGCAACGCCTTCGTCGCGGCCAGTACGGCCGTTGCGGGTTCGTCACTGGCGCTCGCTGCCGAAGGCGACCCGGCCATCCTGGACCTGCCTGAACACAGCAAGACACTCGGACGCCCGGTCGCCGAGCGCCCCTACGGCACGCCGTCACAATACGAAGCGGGCCTGCGCCGGCGCGAAAGCCCGGGCCTGACGCGGGTCGCGCAGTCGTCCGTGTCGTTCGCGCCACTGCAGGGCATGTTCGGCATCATCACGCCGTCCGGCCTGCACTTCGAGCGGCACCATCAGGGCTGGCACGACATCGATCCGGCGCGCCACCGGCTGATGGTCAACGGCCTCGTGAAGGAAGCCCGCGTCTATACGATGGACGACCTGATGCGCATGCCTTCCGTTTCACGCATCCACTTCATCGAATGCGGCGCGAATACCGGCATGGAATGGGGCAACGTGGCGGTGCCGACGGTCCAGTATTCGCACGGCATGCTGTCCTGTTCGGAGTTCACCGGCGTGCCGCTGTCCGTGCTGCTGGACGACTGCGGCATCGACCTGAAACGCGCGAAATTCGTGTTCGCCGAAGGCGCGGACGGCTCCAGCATGACCCGTACCATTTCGCTCGACCGTGCGCTCGACGACGTGCTGGTGGCCTGGGGCCAGAACGGCGAAATGCTGCGCCCGGAGAACGGCTACCCGCTGCGCCTCGTCGTTCCGGGCGTGCAGGGCGTGTCGTGGGTGAAGTGGCTGCGCCGGATCGAGGTCGGCGACCAGCCCTGGGCGACCAAGGACGAGGCGGTGCATTACATCGACCTGCTGCCCGACGGCACGCATCGCCAGTACACCTCGCTGCAGGAGTGCAAGTCGGTCATCACGACGCCGTCCGGCGGTCAGACGCTGCTCGACCGCGGCTTCCACAACATTTCCGGGCTTGCATGGTCGGGCCGCGGACGGGTGAAGCGGGTGGACGTATCGACGGACGGCGGGCGCAACTGGCGCACCGCGCGGCTGGAGACGCCGGTGCTGACGAAGGCGCTGACCCGTTTCAACATCGACTGGGTCTGGGACGGCAGTCCGGCCATCCTGCAGTCGCGCGCGATCGACGAAACCGGCTTTGTGCAGCCCAGCTACGCGCAGTTGCGCGCGGTGCGCGGCACGCGCTCGATCTATCACAACAACGCCATCCAGTCGTGGAAGCTGGCGGAAACCGGAGACGTGAGCAATGTCCAGGTTTTCTGAACTCCTGCTGTCTGCCGTCCTGCTGTGCGGCTCGCCGGGCGCGGCCGAAGCGGCCGGCCATTTCCCGAATCTCGGGCGCGCGGCCACGCCGGACGAAGTGAAGGCATGGGACATCGACGTGCGCCCCGACTTCAAGGGGCTTCCGCCGGGTTCGGGCACCGTCGCGCACGGCGCGGACGTGTGGGAGGCGAAGTGCGCGTCCTGTCACGGCACCTTCGGCGAAAGCAACGAGGTGTTCACGCCGCTGGTCGGGGGCACGACGAAGGAAGACATCGAAACCGGCCGCGTCGGCGCCTACATCCGTGGCGACGCGCCGCAGCGCACCACGCTGATGAAGGTGGCGACGGTATCCACGCTGTGGGACTACATCAACCGCGCGATGCCGTGGAATGCGCCGAAGTCGCTGACGCATGACGAGGTCTACGCGGTGCTCGCCTACATCCTCAATCTGGGCGACATCGTGCCGGCCGACTTCACGCTGTCGGACAAGAACATCGCCGACGTGCAAAAGCGGCTGCCGAACCGCAACGGCATGACCACGAAGCACGGCCTGTGGGACATCAAGGGCAAACCGGACACGAAGAACGTCGCGTGCATGAAGAACTGCACGTCACACGTGACGCTGGCGTCCAGCCTGCCCGAATACGCCCGGGATGCGCACGGCGACCTGGCCGAGCAGAATCGCAAGGTCGGCGCGGTGCGCGGCCAGCACACCGGCGGCGACGGCGACGCGGTCGCGACGGTGAACCCGGGGGTCGCGCTGATGAAGTCGCAGGGCTGCTCCGGCTGCCACGGAATCGGCAACGGCATCGTCGGCCCGGCGTTCCGGGATGTTGCCAAACGCTACAAGAACGACAAGGATGCCGAATCCCGGCTCGTCGGCCATGTGAAGAACGGCAGCGGCGGCAACTGGGGTGACATCGCCATGCCGGCGCAGACGCAGGTCAGCGATGCAGACGTCACGGCATTGATCAGGTGGATACTGTCGGGCTCGCCCGAAAACTGAGGAGGAAGTGGATGAACACGCAACGAAGACAAGCCCTGAAGAGCGGGGGCGCACTCGGACTGTTCGGCGTGCTGGTCGCCGCCGGTCTGGTCACGGCGGAAGAGGCTCGGGCAGCGGGCTGGGACAAACCCGCGTTCGACGCCAAGACGATGGATGACGCACTCAAGGCGCTCGGCGCCGGCAAGCCGGGTGAGTCGTCCGACATCATGCTCAACGCTCCGGACATCGCGGAGAACGGCGCAGTCGTGCCGGTCGGCGTGAAGAGCAGCCTTCCCGGCACCGAGTTCATCGCGATCCTGATCGAGAAGAACCCGAGCATGCTGGCCGCCAGCTTCACGCTGCCGGACGGCACGCCGGGCGATATCAGCACGCGCGTGAAGATGGGCCAGACGTCCAGCGTCTACGCACTCGTCAAGGCCGACGGCAAGTACTTCATGGTGTCCAAGGAAATCAAGGTGACGCTGGGCGGCTGCGGCGGCTGATGCCGCTCCCCCACCTCACCCACCCACACAAGGAGCACGACATGGCAGGTCCGATGCGCATCCGCGCCGCCAGCAATGGCACTGAAACAGAAGTGAAGGTACTGATGAGCCACGAAATGGAAACAGGTCAGCGCAAGGATCCGTCCGGCGCCCTGATTCCCGCCCACCACATCACCGAACTGACAGCGACGCACAACGGTCGCGTGGTGCTTTCCGGCCAGTTCGGCCCTGCGGTGTCGAAGAACCCCTACCTGCAGTTCAGGTTCAAGGGTGGCGCGAAGGGCGACAAGGTCACCGTGAGCTGGGTAGACAACAAGGGCGACAAGCGCAGCGACGAAGTCGTCGTGTCATAAGCACGCCGCGACACCCGCAGAGGACGAGGACAACCCCAGAAGGGTCAGTCCCGCACAGGGTCGAGTCATCACAAGCAGGACTGGAGGAGATCAACATGAAAAGCAGAAAGTACGCTGTCTGCCTTGGCGTGTCGGCGCTGGCACTGATGGTACCCACGCTGCCGGCGCTGGCGGACGCAACATCGGACGGCATCGCGCACTACCGCGAACTGCTGGCCGAAGGCAACCCCGCCGAACTGTGGGAAATGCGCGGCGAAGAGCTGTGGCGCGAAGCGCGCGGCCCGAAGAAGGCCACGCTCGAACAGTGCGATCTCGGCCAGGGCGCCGGTGTCGTCAAGGGCGCCTTCGTCACGCTGCCGCGCTACTTCGCGGACACGAAGCGCGTACAGGATCTGGAATCGCGCCTGCTCACCTGCATGGAGACGCTGCAGGGCATTCCCGCGGCCGAAGTCGCGGCGACCCCGTTCGGCAAGGGCGAACAGGAGAACATCGAAGCGCTGGTCGCGTGGATCTCCGCTGAGTCGCGCGGCATGCAGTTCAACGTGCCGACATCCCACCCGGAAGAAAAGCGCATGTACGAAGTAGGCAAGCGCGCCTTCCACTTCCGTGGCGGCCCGCACGACTTCGGCTGCGTCACCTGTCACGGCGACGACGGCAAGCGCATCCGCCTGCAGGATCTGCCCAACCTCACGCAGCCGGCCGACGCGGCTCGCGGCTTCGGTGCCTGGCCGGCCTATCGCGTGTCGTCCGGCGAGTTGTGGAGCATGCAGCGACGCCTCAACGACTGCTTCCGCCAGCAGCGCTTCCCCTACCCGCTCTACGGCTCCGACGTGACGATCGCGTTGTCGACCTATCTGGGTGTGACCGCAAACGGCGCCGGCGAAAGCATCGCCCCTGCCATCAAGCGCTGAGGAGAGCACGATGAAAATGACCATCCGAAACAGCGCACTCATGGCCGTGACCGTGGCCGCACTCGGCGGCTGCGCCGGCGGCAACATGGGCACGGCACAGCAGGCCGCCTACGACCGCGACACCGCGGACGTGATGGCCCGATCCTTCCGGGCCCAGGGCATCGCCACACTGGACCGCTTGCAGCAGGACCCGCTGATGGCTACCTGTTCCGCGCCGGATCGCCACCTCGGGGACGAGCAGGCCGAACAGATACAGGCCGCCGCCATGGCCGGCATCAAATGGCCGTCCGACGGCAACTTCCTCGGTGACTGGAAGGAAGGCGAGAAGCTCGCCCAAAGCGGCAAGGGACTCACCTGGAAGGACAAGGCCGACGGCGCGAACGGGGGCAACTGCTACAACTGCCACCGCATATCGAAGACGGAAATTTCCTACGGCACGATAGGCCCCAGCCTCTACCAGTACGGCAAGCTGCACGGCAACACGGAAAAGACGCAGAAGTACGTGTGGGCAAAGATCTGGAATCCAAACGCCACGATGGCCTGCAGCAACATGCCGCGCTTCGGCCACTCGGGCATCCTGGACGAGAAGCAGATACGCCACATCGTCGCGCTGCTGCTCGACCCCAAGTCGCCGGTCAACGCGGAGTGATGTCGCCATGAGCATGAACAGACGGGAATTCATGCAGCTGCTGACGACGGCAGCTGCGGGCGGCATGGCGCTGCACGGCGAATTCGCCCGTGCGGCGGACGCGGCGGACCGGATGTATGAACTGCCGCGTTTCGGCAATGTGAGCCTGCTGCATTTCACCGACTGTCATGCGCAGCTGATGCCCATTCACTTCCGCGAGCCGGACGTGAATCTGGGCATCGGCGACATGTTCGGCCGACCGCCGCATCTGGTCGGCGAGAACCTGCTCCGGCACTTCGGCATCGCGCCGGGCACGGCGCAGGCGCATGCCTTCACCTGTCTCGACTTCGCGCAGGCAGCGCGGACCTACGGCAAGGTCGGAGGCTTCGCCCACCTGTCCACGCTGGTCAAGCGCATGCGTGCCAGCCGTCCCGGCGCACTGTTGCTCGACGGCGGCGACACCTGGCAGGGCTCCGGCCTCGCGCTGTGGTCGAAGGGGCAGGACATGATCGACGCCTGCAAACTCATGGGCGTGGACGTGATGACCGGCCACTGGGAATTCACCTATGGTGCCGAACGGGTCAGGCAGGTCGTCGACGGCGACTTCAAGGGCAAGATCGATTTCGTTGCGCAGAACGTGCGCACCACGGACTTCGGCGACCAGGTCTTTCCGCCCTTCGTCATCAAGCCGATCAACGGCATCCCGGTCGCCATCATCGGCCAGGCCTTCCCCTATACGCCGATCGCCAATCCGCGCTATTTCACGCCGGAATGGAGCTTCGGCATCAACGACGAGACGCTGCAGGAACACGCCGACGCCGCGCGCGCCCAGGGCGCGCAGGTGGTCGTCGTGCTGTCGCACAACGGCATGGACGTCGACCTCAAGATGGCGTCGCGCCTGCGCGGTGTCGACGCCATCCTCGGCGGGCACACGCACGACGGCATGCCGGCGCCGACCATCGTCAAGAACGGTTCCGGCCAGACGCTGGTGACCAATGCCGGCTCCAACGGAAAATTCCTCGGCGTGCTCGATTTCGACGTGAAGAACGGCAAGGTGTCGGATTTCCGCTACCACCTGCTGCCGGTGTTCTCCAACCTCATCCCGGCCGACGCCGACATGTCGGCGCTGATCGCGAAGATGCGCGCGCCGCACGAAGCGAAGCTCGGCGAGCGGCTCGCCGTGACCGAAGGCGTGCTCTACCGTCGCGGCAATTTCAACGGCACCTTCGACCAGCTCATCCTCGACGGGCTGATGAAGATGAAGGACGCCGAAATCGCGTTCTCGCCGGGTTTCCGCTGGGGTACCAGCCTGCTGCCCGGCGACCCGATCACGATGGAGAACCTGCTCGACCAGACGGCCATCACCTACCCCTACACGACGCTCACGCAGATGTCGGGCGAGCTGATCAAGACCATTCTGGAAGACGTCTGCGACAACCTGTTCAACCCGGACCCCTACTACCAGCAGGGCGGCGACATGGTGCGCGTGGGCGGGCTGCAGTATCGCTGTGACCCGGCCGGAAAGATGGGCGGACGCATCAGCGCGATGACACTCAACGGCAAACCGCTGGAGGCAGCGAAAACCTATCGAGTTGCCGGCTGGGCACCAGTGTCGGAAGAGGCGAGGAACGCCGGCGGCGAGCCGATATGGGATCTGATGGCACGCTATCTGCGCGACGTGAAGGTGGTCAAGCCGCTCGAACTCAACCTGCCGCAACTGCAGGGTGTGGCCGGCAACCCCGGGATGGCCTGACATGAGACGACTGCCCGCCTTCCTGCTGCTTCTGGCGTGCTGCACCGCGCTGTTCGCGCAGGCCGCCGGAGCGCCGGTGCCGGGCGTCAGGCTCAAGCCGGTGCAGGTCGGCCCGCACAGCTGGTATGTGCAGGGCGAATCGGGCCCGGCAAGCCTGGCCAACGAAGCCTTCAACTCGAACGCCGGTTTCGTCGTGACCGGCGACGGTGTCGTCGTCATCGACACGCTCGGCACCCCGACGCTGGGCGAGGCGCTGATCGCGGCGATCCGTACGGTGACCGACCAACCGGTCAAGCGGGTCATCATCACCCACTACCACGCGGATCACTTCTACGGCCTGCAGGCCTTCAAGCGCATCGGCGCCGAAGTGTGGGCGCACCACAGCGGGCGCGAATACCTCGAAGGCGAGGAAGGCCGCGCCCGGCTGGAACAGCGCCGGCGCGACCTCGATCCATGGGTGGATGGCAACACGCGCCTGGTCCCGGCCGACCTGTGGCTGGACGGTGACACCTCCTTCCGCCTCGGCGACGTCACGTTCGAACTGGTCCACATGGGCCCGGCACACGCGCCGGACGACCTCGTCATCGTGGTGCGCGAAGACCGCGTCATCTATTCCGGCGACATCCTGTTCATCGGCCGCATTCCATTCGTCGGCAACGCCGACAGCAAGCGCTGGCTGGCGACACTCGACCGGCTCATCGAACTCAGGCCCGGCGTCATGGTGACCGGTCACGGCCCGGCATCCACCGATCCGGCGCTCGACCTCACGCTCACCCGGGACTATCTCCGCTACCTGCGCGAGCAGATGGGCCGTGCCGTGGCCGACTTCGTTCCGTTCGACGAAGCCTACGCGCGCACCGACTGGAGCCGCTTCGACAAGATGCCCGCATTCGAGGCGGCCAACCGCACCAATGCCTACGGCACCTTCCTGCTGATGGAGCAGGAGGCGCTCTCGAAGTGAACATCCGCGCACTGTTCGCGGTCTGCGCGATGCTGACCGGCATTGGCGCAATCGCCGCACCTGCACCGCCGCGCGGCAGCCTGCCCGCAGCCAGCCATCTCGCCGCGGACGCGCGCGAAGCCGGCCTGCCGGGCGTCGTCTTCGTGCTGCTGTTTTCGCTCCCCGACTGCCACTACTGCGCCGAAGTGCGCCAGCAATACCTGGCGCCGCTGCATCGCGATGGCACCAACCGGGGCCGCCTGGTCATCCGGGAGCTGCAGCTGGACAGCACGCGGGCACTCACCGATTTCGCCGGCGAGCAGACGACCGTTGCCCGGTTCGCCGCGCGCTACAAGGTGAATTTCGCCCCGACCGTGCTGTTTCTCGACGGTCAGGGCCGGCAGGTCGCCGCGCCGCTGCTCGGCGCCGGCAAGGCCGATTTCTACGGCGCCTACCTTGACGACGCGATTGCCGCCGCGCGCAAGGCCGCCGCCCCGACGCCGGACACGGCGCGATGAACGATGCGGCCAGGGCACACTGGGAAACGGTCTACACGCAACAGGCGCCGGACGCCGTCAGCTGGTTCCAGCCGCACGCGCAGCATTCGCTGGACCTGATCGCACGCACCGGCCTGACACCTGACGCCGGCATCATCGACATCGGGGGCGGCGCGTCGACGCTGGTCGACGACCTCCTCGAGCGCGGCCACGCCAACATCAGCGTGCTCGACCTGTCCGCATCCGCACTGCATGCGGCGCAGATGCGGCTGGGCGCCGATGCGGGACGGGTGAACTGGATTGAAGCGGACATCACGACGGTCGCGCTGCCGGCGCAAAGCTGCGACCTGTGGCACGACCGCGCGGTATTCCACTTCCTGACCGATGCCGCGCAGCGCGCAGCGTATGTCCGCGCGGTACTGAATGCGGTACGCCCGGGCGGCCACGTCATTATCGCGACCTTCGCCGAGGACGGCCCGCTGCAATGCAGCGGCCTGCCGGTGATGCGCTACAGCGCGGACGCCCTGCATTCCGAATTCGGCGCACCGTTCGAATTGCTGGAGCACCGGCGGGAAACCCACCACACGCCGGCCGGCGCCGTACAGCAGTTTACGTATTGCTACTGCCGCACGCGCATCGGGTGAACGACCGGCACGCGGCTACTTGAACTTGTAGTAGCGCTCGTTCAGGAAGGCCGCAACATGCGCCTCGTCTTCCGGGAACCAGCCGGTATTCAGCTGTGAATTGCAGACGCTGACCTGGGTTGCCAGCTGCGCCGGATTGCCGACACGCCGGTCGGCGCGCAGGTAGATCTGCGACCCGTCACCGCCAAAGCGCTCGACGTGGCAGCTGTCGCACTGCGCCTCCTGCATCAACGCCTCGCCCAGCCGGGGATCCGCGCCCTGGGCACACGGGGCGGCGAGCACGATGGCGTATGCCGCGATCAGACGGTTCATGGCTGTCATATGACCTCCTGGACAGGATGTCCGTCCTGCGCGAATCACGCAGGGCGTCAGGTGTTCTGCACCACGATGCTCGGAAACTTGGCCGTCATGTCCTTCGCCTTGTCGGCGATCTTCACCGCAACCTTGCGCGCAATCTCGCGGTAGATTTCCGCCACGCGCCCGTCCGGGTCAGAAACCACGGTGGGCTTGCCGGCGTCCGCCTGTTCACGGATCTGCATCGCCAGCGGCAGCGATCCCAATACGTCGAGCCCGTAGTCGGCCGCCATGCGGGCACCGCCGCCCTCGCCGAAGATGTGCTCCTCGTGGCCGCACTTCGAACAGGTGTGGATGCTCATGTTCTCGACGACGCCAAGAATCGGGATGCCCACCTTCTCGAACATCTTGAGGCCCTTGCGCGCGTCCAGCAGCGCAATGTCCTGCGGCGTCGTGATGATGACCGCGCCGGTCACGGGCACCTTCTGCGCCAGCGTGAGCTGGATGTCGCCGGTACCCGGCGGCATGTCGATGATCAGGTAGTCGACGTCGTCCCAGCGCGTCTCCGTCAGCAGCTGCTCCAGCGCGGACGTGACCATGGGGCCGCGCCACACCATGGGCGTTTCGACGTCGATCAGGAACCCGATGGACATCGCCTGCAGGCCGTAAGCGCTCATCGGCGTCAGCGACTTGCCGTCAGGCGAATCCGGGCGCCCCGTGATGCCCAGCATCTGCGGCTGTGACGGGCCGTAGATGTCGGCGTCGAGCAGGCCCACCGTCGCGCCCTCGGCGGCAAGCGCCAGCGCCAGATTGACGGCGGTGGTGCTCTTGCCGACGCCGCCCTTGCCGGACGCGACCGCGATGATGTTCTTGACGCCCGGCAGCAGCTTCACGCCGCGCTGCACGGCGTGCGACACGATCTTCTGCGTCATGCTGACACTGACGTTGCCCACGCCGGGAATCGCGCGCAGCCGCGCGATCGTCAGGCGGCGAAGATGGTCCATCTGGCTTTTCGCCGGATAGCCCAGTTCGATGTCGACCGACACGTCGGCACCTTCCACGCGAATGTTCCGCGCGCTGCGGGTCGCGATGAAATCCTTGCCGGTATTGGGATCGATCAATTCCTTGAGCGCGCTCTGGACCTGGGCTTCACTGATGGACATGTTCACTCCGTGCGGTAGGCAGCCCGGCCGGCCCGCGTTGCGCAGCGCCGTTGCGGGCAATACCCGATTGATTTACTCCAGTTTAACCGATACCGCGACTCCCGCGCAGCGCGCAGCGCAGTAGAATTGCCGGTTTTCCGCACCACCCCCGCCGCCATGTCCCGCCGCATCCTCGTCACCAGCGCCCTGCCCTACGCCAATGGCGCCATACACCTCGGTCATCTGGTCGAGTACATCCAGACCGATATCTGGGTGCGTTTCCAGCGCATGCGCGGCCACGAGGTGCATTACGTCGGCGCGGACGACCAGCACGGCACACCCATCATGCTGCGCGCCGAGAAGGAAGGCATCACCCCGCGCGAGCTGGTGGAACGCGTGCTGCACGAGCATGCACGCGATTTCTTCGGCGGTCTCGACACGCTCGCTGCCTGGAAAAAGGGTGATGCAGAACTGGGCGGCTTCCTCGTCAGCTTCGACAACTACCACGAGACCGATTCAGCCGAGAACCGCGCCTTCTGCGAAGACATCTACGGCAAGCTCCAGGCAGGCGACCTGATCGCCCGGCGATCGGTCGAGCAGTTCTACGATCCGGTAAAGGAAATGTTCCTGCCGGACCGCTTCATCAAGGGCGAGTGCCCGAAATGCGGCGCCAAGGACCAGTACGGCGACTCCTGCGAAGTGTGCGGCGCCACCTACGCACCGACCGAACTGAAGAACGCGTATTCGGTGGTGTCCGGCGCGGCACCCGAACGGCGCGCCAGCGAACATCATTTCTTCCGTCTTTCCGCGCCGCGCTGCGAACAGTTCCTGCGCGACTTCACGCAGGGGTCGAACCGCCTGCAGCCGGAAGCCGCGAACAAGATGAAGGAGTGGCTGGGCGAGCCGGGCGACAACCGCCTGTCCGACTGGGACATTTCCCGTGACGCGCCCTACTTCGGCTTCGAAATTCCGGGCGCGCCGGGCAAGTTCTTCTACGTCTGGCTGGACGCGCCGGTCGGCTACTTCGGCAGCTTCCGCAATTACGTCGCGAAACTGAACGCACAGGGCACCGCAATCAACGAAGCGGACTTCCTCGACGCCGAAGGCGCCCGCGCCGCCGGCACCGAAATGGTCCATTTCATCGGCAAGGACATCCTCTATTTCCACGCGCTGTTCTGGCCGGCCATGCTGCAGCACAGCGGCTACCGCACGCCGACCCAGATCAACGCGCACGGCTTCCTGACGGTGAACGGCGAGAAGATGAGCAAGAGCCGCGGCACCTTCATCACCGCGCAGAGCTATCTGGACCTCGGCCTGAACCCGGAATGGCTGCGCTACTACTACGCCGCCAAGCTGAACGGCTCGATGGAGGATATCGACCTGAACCTCGACGACTTCGTCGCGCGGGTGAATTCGGATCTGGTCGGCAAGTACATCAACATCGCCAGCCGCTGCGCCGGGTTCATCACGAAGCGATTCGGCGGCAAGCTGGCCGAGCCGGCGGCGCCCTTCACGTGGAGCGCCGACGCCGTGCGTGACGCCTACGAATCGCGCGACTACGCACGTGCGCTGCGCGAGATCATGGCCTGCGCCGATCAGGCCAATGTGTTCGTCAACGACAACGCGCCGTGGGTACTGGCGAAGCAGGATGGACAAGAGGAAAAGCTCCAGTCCGTGTGCAGCACCGCGATCGAGCTGTTCCGCCAGCTCACCGTGCTGCTCAAACCGGTACTGCCGCATCTGGCCGCCAGCGTGGAACGCTTCGTGAACGTCGCGCCACTCGCGTGGGGCGATTTCGCCAGCTCGCTGCACGCCGGCCACACCATCAACGACTACACGCACCTGATGACCCGCGTCGACCCGAAACAGGTCGTCGCGCTGGTCGACGCCAACAAGGAATCCCTCGTGAGCACGCAAACCCCCGCCGCAGCGCCGGCACAGGCGGAAGCGCCGAAGAAGGCCGACGCACCGGCCGCCGACGCCCACATTTCGATCGACGATTTCTCGAAGGTCGAGCTGCGCATCGCGAAGATCGTCGCCGCCGAGCACGTCGAAGGCGCGGACAAGCTGCTGCGCCTGCAGCTGGACATCGGCGAGGACAAGCCGCGTCAGGTATTCGCCGGCATCAAGTCGGCGTACGACCCGGCGCTGCTGGTCGGGCGGCTGACCGTCATGGTGGCCAACCTCGCGCCGCGCAAGATGAAGTTCGGCATGTCCGAAGGCATGGTACTGGCCGCGTCCGACGACAAGGGCGAAGTGCCGGGCCTGTTCATCCTGTCGCCGGACGCCGGCGCGGCGCCGGGCATGCGCGTGCGCTGAAGCCATGCCGATGGACGACGGCGAACTTGAGGCCCTGTATTTCGCGATCACCGGCCGCGTGCAGGGCGTCGGTTTCCGCTGGTCGATGGTCAACGAGGCACGCCGGCTCGGACTGACCGGCTGGGTGCGCAACGTGCGCGACGGCTCGGTCGAGGCGTTCGCCTGCGGCAAGCCACCCGCACTCGATGCGCTCGCCGCATGGGCCTCGCACGGACCCGCCGGCGCCCGCGTCGAGCGCTGCGATATTTCGCCGGCGCAGGCAAACCCCGCACTGCACGACTTCACGCAAGCCGCCACGGCCTGAGGTCTCGGCCGCGCACCTCCTCGCAAACCCGCACCGGATGGTGCACTGCCGCCATGGCAGTGCGTCATGACATCCTGCGTGCAGACGGCTAGCTTCCACATCAGGCGCGCGCACTGACGCGACCCACTCTTGTGGAGGAGACAACCATGCTGCCAATGGAGGAAGCGTGTTTCCGCGCGGTGTTGCGCGCCTGCCAGGACCATGCCGACGCGCTGCTGGCGTGCGGCGCATCGCCCCGCCCCACCGCGTTGATGGCGCAACTCGAACACGGTCGCGTCCAGGACGCCGCCCTCGCGCGCATGGACATGCTGGACGAGGCCGCCGTCACCCGCTTCGTCCAGGAAACCATCGCCCAGCCGGACATCGACGTGATCGGCCTGAACTGCGTCATGCGGCTCGCCGAATTCGACGATGAGGCGCCGGACGAGCCACCGGTCACGCGCGACGTGCTGCTGATCTACCTGGTGTCCAAGGAACGCGAGACCTGGGTGGCCAACGACATCGACATCGCTTCGCGCCGTCTCGTGCGCGGCGACGTCGATCTCAGCCGCGGCAGCGCCACCTTCATCACACCCACCGCGCTGATGCACTGAGCCGGCGGCGCCGGTGCGCCATCAGTCGGCGTGGGCACCGCGCAGCGCCTCCCGCCCGCCACCCCCCGCGGTCGCCACGGGGACATCACCCAGCCGGATTTCGAATTCGAGTGACTGCAGCTGCAGACCGCTTGCATCGACCAGCGCCAGACGATGGCGCCCGGGCCGCGGGCTCCACAACGCGCGCCCTTCGATCGCCGGCAGGGTTTCGCCATCCACCAGCCAGCTCAGGCCCGGCCACGGCGGACGCGCTTCCAGCAGCAGCGGCTGGCGTCCGGCCGGCACGCTGGCGCTGACCAGCCTCACCACGCCAGCCCCCGGCTGAACGATGCGCGGCCGGCCGAAGACGTCGCGTACCGTCGCATCGACAAAGGCCTGCTGCGTACCGGGCAGAAAGAACTCCTCGCGCTCCGCCTCGATCGGCGGTTCGAACTGCACACGCGCGGCCTTCAGGGCAGCCGGTGGAACCGGTGGCGGCAAGGGAGACACGTCGAGCGTTGACAGCACCGCCTGCCAGGCATCGCCGGCGGGCCTCGGCGCGCGCACTGCGACGGTGTAGCGAGCACTGAAACCGACCGCCCACCACGTGCGGCGATCCGGCGCATGCGCATTCATCAGCGCAGACCAGGCGTACGGTCCCGCGGCAGTCCCGGAAGCCTCCTGCGGGACGCGATCGGACAGCAGGTCGCAGGTCAGCCAGGCCACGTTCGCCGGCCAGACGCGGCGCGCGGCGCGCTCGCCCTGCTGGAAGGCGCTCGCCTCCAGCCCCCACCGCGCCCAGACCCCGTCATTGACGAGCGAGCGGTAGGCATTGGCCAGCTCGATCAGGCTGACGCGCGCACCACCGCCCGCCTGCGCACCCAGTCCGAGTTCACGCAGGCGGGCACCCAGCGCGTCCTCCCCCACCATGGCGCGTGCGCGCAGCACAGCAAACTGCGCCGCACCCGCAAGCGCCCGGCGCACGCTCACGGCGCCCAGCCCGGCATCGTCCGGCACGCCGGCGGGTGGCGGCAGCGCGAGAAAGGCGGGGCTGTCGTCCAGCACCGATGCGCCGGTCAGCCAGCGCTGTTCGATCGCCAGACCATAGATGAAGGGCTGCAGCGCGCTGCCGGCCGCGAAGCGACGCGGCACCGCATCCGCTTCAGCCGAGCCGCCGCCCCACACCAGCACCTCGCCCGTCGCATTGTCGAGCACGACGACGGCGGTATCCGTCCGGTCCTGGCCAAGCGCGGCGAGCGCCTTGCGCTGCATGCGGGCGTCCAGCGTCGTGACGCGCAACTCGCCCGGTTCGCGCAGCAGCCGGCGGGCCAGTCCGGTCGCGTCGTCCCAGCGCGGTTCAAGCCGGTAGCGGTGCGAGAGCACCTGTTCCGCAAGCGCGCGGATGTCCGCACACGCGGGTACCGGCTTCATGCGCTTCGCCACCGCACAGGCGCGCCTCGCAACGCGTTCGGGCGACGCATTCGGGCCGCGCAGCAGCGCCGCAAGCAGCACCGCCTCCGGTGCTTCGACGCTGTCCGGATCCTTGCCGAACAATCCACGCGCAGCAGCGGAGATGCCGCGCAATTCGCCGCGAAACGGCGCGAGATTGAAATACGCTTCGAGTATCTGCGCCTTGTTCCAGCGTCGTTCGATGGCGCGCGCCGCGGCCGCTTGGTCCCATTTCTGCCCTACGCTGCGGCGCGTGCCCATGAGGCGCAGCGCCGGGTCGATGAGGCCCGCGAGCTGCATCGTCAGCGTCGATGCACCACGCGGGCGGCGGCCTTCGAGCGTTCGCCACAGGTTGTCCCAGGTGGCCCCGGCAAGGGCCTGCCAGTCGACGCCGGAATGTTCGAGAAAGCGCTTGTCCTCGGCGACGAGCAGCGCGCGCACCAGCGGCGGCGACAGCGCTCGCGCGCTGACCCAGTCGAGCCGGCGTTCAGTGAAGTCGACACGCACTTCGGCCAGAGGCTGGCCGTAGCGATCGAGCAGGCGGGCTTCGGAGGACTGCCAGTTGTCGCGGACAGTTTCGAAATCCGGCGCATTCGCCAGCGCGGCGCCGCCGGACAGGAGCGCCCCGCACAACAGCAGGCAGCGCGCAAGACGGGGGGCCGGGCGGACGTTCATGCGCGGCGCATGCGCGCAGGTTTCAGCCGCACGCGCTCAGCACGCGCAGAGCGAGCACTTGTCGCCGGATGCCTGGCGCTCGACGGTCACGCGCGCCAGTTGCGGCAGCTGCGACGCCAGCGCGCGCCAGATGAACTGGCAGAGATTTTCCAGCGTCGCCGGGCCAAGCCCGTCCACTTCGTCGAGGAAGCGGTGATCAAGCCGGTCGCGCACATCGGCCAGCGCGGCGCGCAGCACGGCGAGGTCGAGCAGCATGCCGCTGTCGGGATCGGGCTCGCCGCGCAGCATCACTTCCGCGTGATAGGTGTGGCCGTGGATGCGCAGGCTGGATTCGGTTTCCAGCTTGCGCCGCAGCGTGTGTGCGGCTTCAAAGAAGAAGCGCTGACTGAGTTCTACAACCATCTTGAAGATATCCGGAAAAACAGGCGCTCAACGTATGCCGACCGCCTTGTGCGTCTGGAAGCTGAGCCGCCAGCGCGGATGCCGCATGCACCATTCGATGGCCCACCGGCTGTTGTCGGCACTGTGCGCATTGTCCATCGGCTGCACCAGAAAGTGGGCGAAATCCCACGTCTCCATCGCCTCAAGGTCCAGCCCGTCCTGCGGCACCACGACCTTGAGTTCGTGGCCACGCCGCTGCACCACCTCGTTGCCCGCCTTCGGGCTGACACACAGCCAGTCCAGCCCGTCGGGTGCGGCGACGGTTCCGTTGGTTTCGACGGCGATCTCGAAACCGCGGTCATGCAGCGCGGCGATCAATTCGCCATCGACCTGCAGCAGCGGCTCGCCACCGGTCAGCACGACCAGGCGGGGCCCGCCGGAGCCGCCCCGGCAGGCATCGATTGCGCCCGCCAGCGCGCCGGCATCGGCGTAGCGTCCGCCCTGCGTGCCGTCGGTACCGACAAAGTCGGTGTCGCAGAAGCGGCACTGCGCGGTCGCACGATCGGACTCCCGTCCGCTCCACAGGTTGCAGCCGGCAAAACGGCAGAACACCGCGGCACGACCGGCGTTGAGCCCTTCGCCCTGCAGCGTGTAGAAAATTTCCTTCACCTGATAGGTCACGGCGCGAACTGGTACGGCGAAAAACGCGCTAGGGTAGCGCGTTTGAAGGATTTTTCCACGCAATGAGCGACGCCACCAGCCAGCAGCCCTACGCCGACCTGACACCCGAAGCCGTGCTTGACGCGCTGGAAGCAGCCGGCTTCGCCGTGGACGGCCGCCTGCTTGCGCTCAACAGCTTCGAGAACCGCGTGTATCAGGTCGGCGTGGACGACGCGCCACCCATGATCGCGAAGTTCTACCGCCCGGGTCGCTGGAGCGACGAAGCCATCCTTGAGGAACACGCGTTCTGCCTCGAACTGGCGGCGCGCGAGATTCCGGTGGTGGCGCCGATCGAACTGCCCGGTGGCGGCACGCTGATGACGCACGGCGGTTATCGTTTCGCGCTCTTTCCGCGCCGCGGCGGGCGTGCCCCCGAGCTGGACCGCGCCGACACGCTGGAGTGGATAGGCCGCTTCATGGGACGCATCCACGCGCTCGGGGCGGTGCAGCCCTATGTCCATCGGCCGGCGCTGGACATCGCGAGCTTCGGAGAAATCCCTGCGGCCTATGTGCTGGAACACGACTTCGTGCCGCTTGAGCTGTCCAGCGTCTATCGCGGCGTATGCGAACAGGCGCTGGACGGTGTGTGCGCCGCATTCGCCCGCGCTGGCGACGTACGCCGCATCCGCACGCACGGTGACTGCCACGTCGGCAACATGCTGTGGGTAGAGGGCCAGGGCCCGCATTTCGTCGACTTCGACGACAGCCGCATGGCGCCCGCGATCCAGGATCTGTGGATGCTGCTGTCCGGCGATCGGCCGGAGCGCGCGCACCAGCTTGCGGACGTGCTCGCGGGCTACGAGGAGTTCTGCGAGTTCGACCCGCGCGAGCTGCATCTGATCGAAGCGCTGCGCACGCTGCGCCTGATCCATCACAGCGGCTGGATCGCCCGGCGCTGGCAGGATCCGGCCTTTCCCGCCGCCTTCCCGTGGTTCGACACGCCACGCTACTGGGAGGCGCGCATTCTCGAACTGCGCGAACAGATCGCGATGCTCGAAGAGCTGCCGCTGTGGCTCGCGCCCGGCATGCGCTGAACGCACGGCTCAGCGCACCCGGAACGGCAGGTTGGCGGTGGCCGCCTTGCCCTGTCCGTCGCGCACTGTCATGAACAGCCGATAGGCGCCCGGCCGGGCGGGTGCCACGAAACGTACGCTGCGCACGCCGGCCTGCAGCACGCGCACCGCGACGACCGGCGGAGCCTCCTCATGATCGCCCCCTGCGCGCAGGTCGCGCGCCTCGGCGCGCACCACCCACTCGGTCGTCAGCGGCGAACCGCCGGGCGACACCACATCGATACCGGCCGAAACCTCCTGCCCGGGCGTGAAATCATCGGCCGCGATGCCGATGCCGCGTACTCGCGGCGCCGCGCGTGCGACCGGCCTGCCCCATGCGCTGGCCAGCGCATCGGTCATCGGCGTCAGACTGCCATCGGCCAGCAGCAACCCGTGCCACGTCGCCGTCTGCTCCTGCTTGGCGCCCCACAGGAAGGGAAACGCGCCACGCACCTGTGGCTGGGTTGCCAGAAAAGCGAGCGCGTCGCGAAAAAAATCGGCTTTCTGGCTGCTCGTCAGTTCGACCGGCGCGCCCCACGGCTTCGTCCCCGCCTGCCACTGACCGAGCGGCCCGAGCTCGGTCACGACCACCGGCTTGTCGATGCCGAGCGCGCGCAGGCGGTCGGGCAACTGGAACACCGAGCCCCCGTAGAGATTGAGGCCCAGCATGTCGACGTCGGGGCAGCAGTCCGCCAGCGGCGCCAGCCACTCGTTGCTGTTGTCGGCCACCACCATGAGCACCGGGTGGCGCGCATCAAGCGATTTCACGATCGCCGCGAGCCGGTTGATTTCGCGCCAGACCGGGCGCGGATCGGGCACCCCGGTTTCGACCTCGTTGCCCACGGCCCACGCGAGCAGCGCGGGATGACCTCGATGGCGTTCGACAAAGCGGCGCAGCGCGTCTTCCTGCCGGCCTCGCGCCGCCGCGTCGTCCAGCCTGAAACCGTGGCGGGGATGCGCGAGCCACAGCCCCATGATGACGCGCATGCCCAGCTGCTGCGCGGCATCCAGCACCCACACGTCCGATTCGCGATAGACGCGCACGACACGCGCTCCGGACGCTGCAAGCGCAGTGAGCGCCCCGCGATCGCCTTCGAACGCGGCACCCAGCCAGAACCGGTGCGGCGCCACGCCGTCCCGGGCGAGCGCGGGCACGCAGCACATCGCCAGCCAAACCGCCATCCACCGCCAGATCCGTCCGCCCATCGTTGCCCCTCCTGCATGCGCGCCGCACCGCGCGGCCTCCGCTCATGTCGCCGGGACGCGCCGCGCAGACATCCGTTCCCCACCACCGCCGCGAGGCGGCGCTCAGTCCGCCGTCAGCGTCATCAGAATGTCGGCGTACCAGGCGCAGTTGAGGCCGAGCGCCTCATCGATCTTGCGGTCGCGCGTGCCGACGTCCAGTCGCGCGGAATGCACGCCGAGCAGCATCCACGGCAGGTCGCCGAGCGCGCCGTCGCCGTCGCGCACCCGCATCACGACGCTCGCGCCGCTGGTGCCGCGATGCGTGCGCGCGTCCGTCAGAAAGTAACCTTCCCCCTGAAAACGCAGACCGAAGGACGATGCAATGACGGCATGCCGCACGACCGGCATGTGATGCAGCGTGTCGTGAAACCCGAGTGGAAAGCCGACCACAAGCAAGGAACTGCCGACTTCAACCTGATTCGCGTCCGCGTTCAGGTGCTGCGGCGTGAATGCGCGATATACGGTTGTTTTCGGCAGCGCGGCACGTTCGATCTCGATCACCGCGACATCGATCTCGCCCGCGGTATCGACGCCCTGGCGCCAGATGCTCTTGCCGTGGCGGTAGAGCGGGATGGAAAACCCGGTCGACGACGCCATGTTCTGCGGATCGGTGTGCAGTTCGATCTCGATGCGGTCGGGAAAATGCTTGCTCGGTTCGTCAATGACCACGTGCCGGCTCGTCACGAGAAACAGCTGCCCGTCACGTTCGAAGAAAAAACCGGTCGCATTCGTCAGGAGGCGTTGCTGGTCGAACGTGCATACACGTGCGGCAGTGAGCAGGAGTGGTTCGATCATGTACGGGCGGTGCTCCGTGAAAAGGTGCTGCTGGGGCGGCGGGCACGGCCAGCAGGGCCGCGCAGGCGCGCTCTCGGAGGGGGAAACGGCGGTCCCGCAAGGGGAACCCGGTCGAAGGTGTATACTCATACACCAGTGTCGAACGCGCATCGCCCCGGATGTTGGCACGAAGATCCGCCTTTTGGCGGGTGATCGTGCCTTCGCAACCGTCTTCATGCCGGGGATTCGACGCCGCATCCACAAGGGCTCCGCACGTGAATGCGAAGTCCGGACGGTGCGCAGCAACCTTCCGGCATGTCTTTCTTCATCGCGCCTGTTTCGGCGACCCGGCGACGGCCGCACTTTCATCTGCGGCCAGACGGCGGCGTTGCCAGGCGCGACGCGGTAAAGCCAGCGAGTACGTACACCTCGCCTCCAGCCCCCGGGCCGGAGGTTTCCAGCGTTCGTCCTGCTGAATGGTTTCTGTGTGGCAATGGCCCGCCGGTCATGCCGCAATCCTCGCGTGGGGGACACATCGGCAAGTGCCGCTTGCCCCCACCGGAAAAGTACGGTCAGGCCGCGCTTTTCCATTTAAGATTTGAATCAGGAGAAGTAGCTATGGCCAAAGAAGAACTCATCGACATGAACGGCGTGGTGACCGAAGTGCTGCCGGACTCGCGTTTCCGCGTCACGCTTGAAAACGGTCACGAAGTTGTCGCCTACACCTGCGGCAAGATGCGCAAGCACCACATCCGCATCCTCGCCGGCGACAAGGTGTCGCTCGAACTGTCGCCCTACGACTTCAGCAAGGGGCGCATCACCTTCCGCCACATCGAAGGCCGCGGCCCGGCGCCGTCACAGCGCCGCGTGCACTGACCGCCCGGCCTGTCACCGCAGGCCTGCGATCATGGCGCAACGCGCCGGTCATCGCCGGCCACACACACCGCACCTCACCCCCGTCAATCCGTCTGCGCCCCGGACGGCCGGCACACGACGGTACATGACCGCTCCCCCTGGCGGCGTGATCTAGACTTCCCGATGGGGATGGCCCTCTTCGCCATCCCGTTCCACACGGGAGTTCGCCACATGACGCAAGCAGTCAGAATGGAAAGCGATACGCTGGGTGCGATCGCTGTTCCTGCAGAAGCCCTCTGGGGCGCCCAGACGCAACGCGCACTGACCCACTTCCGTATCTCCACCGAACGCATGCCGGACGCGCTGCTGATGGCGCTGGCGCTCGTCAAGCGCGCCTGCGCGCAGGTCAATGGCGAACTCGGACTGCTGCCGGCCGGCATGGCGGACGCCATCGTCCGGGCCGCCGACGAAGTGCGGGCGGGGGAGCATCCGGACGCGTTTCCGCTCGCCGTATGGCAGACCGGCTCCGGCACGCAGACCAACATGAACATGAACGAAGTGCTGGCCAACCGCGCGTCGGAATTGCTGAATGGCGGCCGGGGCGAGCAGCGCACGGTGCATCCGAACGATGACGTGAACCTCGGTCAGTCGTCGAACGACATTTTCCCGACCGCGATGCATGTGGCGGCGGCGAGCGCACTGGCTGAACGACTGCTGCCCGCGCTGCACTCGCTGCGCGGCGCCCTGGCCGAGCAGTCCGCTGCCTGCGCAGGCATCGTGAAGATCGGCCGCACCCACCTGCAGGACGCCACGCCGCTCACGCTCGGGCAGGAAATGTCGGGCTGGGTCGCACAACTCGAACACGCCGGGCGCGCCATCACCGCCACGCTGGACGCGCTGCATGAGCTGGCGGTGGGGGGCACCGCCGTCGGCACCGGTCTGAACACGCACGCCGAGTTCGGGACGCGAGTCGCCGCGCATCTGGCCACCGCGACCGGGCTGCCGCTGCACTGCGCATCGAATCGCTACGCGGCGCTCGCGGCGCACGACCCGCTCGTGAGCACGCACGGCGCACTGAAGACGCTGGCCGTGGCACTGATGAAGATCGCCAACGACGTGCGCTGGCTTGCCTCCGGACCGCGTTGCGGCATCGGCGAACTGCAGCTTCCGGAGAACGAGCCTGGCAGTTCCATCATGCCGGGCAAGGTCAATCCGACGCAGTGCGAAGCGCTCACGATGGTGTGTTGCCAGGTGCTGGGCAACGACGTCGCGCTGAGCATCGGCGGCGCTTCCGGCAACTTCGAACTGAACGTGTTCAAACCGCTGATCATCCGGAATTTTCTGGAGAGCGTGCGCTTGCTGGGCGACGCCATGGCGAGCTTCGAGGAGCACTGCGTACGCGGCATGCGCCCGGACCGTGAACGCATCGAATCATTGCTGGAGCGTTCGCTGATGCTGGTGACGGCGCTCAGTCCGCACATCGGCTACGACCGCGCGGCCGGCATCGCCAAGCACGCGCACCGCGAAGGGCTGTCGCTGCGCGACGCAGCGCTTGCACTGGGCGAGGTCAGCGCGGCCCAGTTCGACGAATGGGTACAGCCCGCGCGCATGGTGTGACCGGAGCCGCCGGGGCGGCGGCTATCTGCCGCGCATGCGCCGGCGCTGCTCGTGCAATTCCTGTGCTTCGAGCGACAGCGTGGCCGTTGGCCGGGCGAGCAGCCGCGCGATGCCTATCGGCTCACCGGAGAACTCGCACCAGCCGTAGCTGCCGTCGGCGATGCGCTTGAGCGCCTCGTCTATCGTGTGCAGATGCTTGCGCTCACGGTCGCGTACGCGCAGCTCAAGTGAATGGTCTTCTTCCAGCGACGCCCGGTCGGACGGGTCGGGCGTGCGCTCGAATTCGTGCAGGTGCTGCGTGGTTTCATGCGCGGATTGCAGCAACGCGTCGCGTTCGGCGCACAGTCGCTGGTGGAAGAACGCAAGCTGTTCCGCTGACATGTATTCCGATTCGGGCGCCGCAAGCAGCGTGGCTTCCGCAGCGGAGAGCGGATCGGATACGGGGGCAATCATCATGGCCGGCCTCCTCTGGAGGTGTGTCCTTCGCGGAAAGGGGCGCGACACGCTCACGACTGCGAGCGTGCGCATCGGGCGGATTGACTGCGATTCCACCCGACTCCGGACGCGCTCCCGGGCTGCGGACGCGTCGATGATCACCATACACGTCAACTGCGGCCGGCAACGCATCTTTACCGTGACAATCAGTCACCGGATACGGCTACCGGCCGCGCCGCAACGGCTCAGTCCCGAAGCAGCTTGAACACCCACATCGATCCGCCCTGATTCAGCGTGTTCACCTTCTTCGCGACCTCGCCGCCCCACAGAGGCACCGCGCCACCCCAGCCCGCGCTGACCGCGATGTACTGCTCGCCGTCCTGTTCCCACGTGATCGGCGGCGCCACGATGCCGGTACCGACCTGGAACGACCACACTTCCTTGCCGGTCTTTGCATCCGCGGCCTTCAGATAGCCTTCGGGCGTGCCCCAGAACACCAGCCCGCCCTTCGTGGCCAGCACGCCACCCCACAGCGGCGCGTTGTTCGTGATCTGCCAGACGATCTTGCCGGTGCGCGGGTCGACGGCCCGCAGCGCACCGATGTAGTCGCCGCCGATGTCCTTCGCATCCAGGGTCTTGATCGTGAAGCCGGCGCCCAGATACGCGGCACCCTTCTTGTACGAAATCGGTTCGTTCCAGATGTCCATGCCCCATTCGTTCGACGGCACGTAAAAGTAGCCGGTTTCGGGGCTGTAGGCCATCGGCATCTGGTTCTTGCCGCCGAGGAAGGATGGCGCGGTGGTGACGACGGTGCCCTTCTTGCCGTCCGTGCCCTGCACCGGATCCCCCGGGCGATTGGCCGGATCGAATATCGGGCGTCCGTTGGCGTCGAGTCCGGTCGCCCAGGTCAGCTTCTTCACGAACGGAAAGCCGCGCTCGAACTTGCCGGTGTTCGCGTCCAGCACATAGAAGAAGCCATTGCGGTCGGCCTTGGCGCCGAAACGCTTTCCGTTCATGTCGAAGGTGACGAATTCGTTCACTCCGTCATAGTCCCAGCCGTCGTTCGGCGTGCCCTGGAAGTGCCATTTGATCTGTCCGGTCGCAACGTCGATGGCCACCGTCGAACAGGAATAGAGGTTGTCGCCGGGGCGCAGATGACTGTTCCACGGCGCCGGATTGCCGGTACCGAAGTAGGCCAGTCCGGTCCTGGCGTCATAGGTGCCGCCGAGCCAGGTCGCCGCACCGCCCACTTTCCAGAGGTCGCCCGGCCAGCTGGCATTGACCGTGCCGCTGATGCCGTTCTCCGCCTTGCCGCCGGCAGCGTCGAACTTGTAGCCCATGTGGCCCTCGACGGTCGGTCGCGACCAGACCATCTTGCCCGTCTTCGGGTCGCGCGCCTCGACCCGGCCGATGATGCCGAACTCGCCGCCCGACACGCCGGTCAGCAACAGGCCTTTCGCGATGATGGGCGCAGCCGATGCGGAGTAGCCGGCCGCATAGTCATCGATCTTCTCCTTCCACACGACCTTGCCGGTCGCCTGATCGAGCGCCACGAGCTGTGCGTCCAGCGTGGCGTAGATGACGAGGTTGTCGAACACCGCCGCGCCGCGGTTGATCACGTCGCAACAGGGCATGATGCCTTCGGGCAGGCGATGCTCGTACTGCCACAGGCGACGGCCCGTCTTCGTGTCTATGGCATAGATCCGCGAGTACGAGGCGGTGACGAACATCCGGCCATTGACGACCAGTGGCTGCGCCTCCTGTCCGCGCTGCTTCTCGCCGCCATATGAATAGGACCAGGCCGGCACCAGCCGCTTGATGGTCGTCGTATTGATCGCGGTGAGCGGGCTGTAGCGCTGCCCTTCCGTGCCCATGCCCCAGGACAGGACATCGCCGGTGGTCTGCGCATCGTTCTCGATATCGGCCACAGTGACCGCGGCGCGTGTCGCGCTGGCGGACGCACCTGCCGTCAGCACAAGCAGGGCGAGGGTTGTCTTTTTCATGCGGTGAACTCCTTGTCGTATCAGCGGAAAGCCGGCCTGAGGCGCAACCGGAAGTCGTGCCTCAGGCAGACGTCATGTCCGCAACGCAAAGTACGTACCACGCCGCGCAATCGCGGCTGCGCAGACAACTGCGTGTCCGGCAAACGCTGCCTGGGCGCCGATCCGCTCAGCCGCGCCGGACCGATCATGACAAATGCACGATGCGAGCGGCGCGCCCGCACGCTCGGTAATCGTACGAACGGACGCACCGGACGTTCGAATATCGAACCGGCACGGATGCGGCACACATGGCGCGGCGGCGAAGACCTACGCCGCGTCGATGAACTGCAGCCGCGCGAGCCGCGCGTACAGGCCGTCTCCCGCCAGCAGCTGCGCGTGCGTGCCGGTCTCGGCGACGCGGCCATGTTCGAGCACGACGATGCGGTCGGCGCGCTGCACTGTCGCCAGCCGGTGCGCAACGACCAGCGTCGTGCGGCTCGCCATCAGCGGCGCCAGTGCCGCCTGCACCATGCGTTCGCTTTCGGCGTCCAGCGCGGACGTGGCTTCGTCGAGCAGCAGGACGGGCCGGTCGGCCAGAATGGCGCGTGCAATCGCGATGCGCTGACGCTGGCCGCCGGACAGGCGCACGCCGCGCTCGCCCAGCGGGCTGTCATAGCCGCCGGGCAGCGCGCGTATGAAATCGTCGGCAAAGGCCGCGACGCAGGCGGCCCGCACCTCGTCGTCGCCCGCGTCGGGCCGTGCGTAGCGCACGTTGTCAGCCACGCTGGCGGCGAAGATGACCGGCTCCTGCGGCACCAGCGCAATGCGCGCGCGCACGTCGGCCGGATCGGCCTGCGCCAGCGGCACGCCATCGACCTCCACCGTGCCGCCCTGCGGATCGTAGAAGCGCAGCAGCAGCTGGAACAGCGTGGACTTGCCGGCACCCGACGGGCCGACCAGCGCGACCGTCTCGCCGGCGCGGATGTGGAGATCGAAGTGTTCGATCGCCGGCAGATCAGGCCGGCTCGGATAGCTGAAGCGCACGTCGCGGAACGCGATGTCGCCGCGCGCAGGTAGCGGCAGCGGCACCGGCTGCGCCGGCGCCGCGATGTCCGGCCGCGTATCGATAAGCTCGATCAGGCGCTCGGTCGCACCCGCCGCGCGCTGCAACTCGCCCCACACCTCGGACAGGGCGCCGACCGAACTGGCGACGATGGCCGCGTAGAACACGAAGGCCGACAGCTCGCCCGCGCTCAGCCGGCCCGCCAGCACGTCGTGCCCCCCCACCCAGAGGATGAGCGCCACCGAGCCGAACACCAGCAGGATGACCATCACGATCATCATGGCGCTGTGGCGGTAGCGGTGTATGCCGGTATCGAAGCTGCGCTCCACCAGCGCAGCAAAGTGACGACTGTCCGCCGCCTCGTGGCCGCACGCCTGCACGATGCGGATCGCGTGCACGCTTTCGTCGACGTGTGTACCCAGATCAGCCACCCTCGCCTGCCGCTCGCGCGACAGGGCCCGCACCCGGCGGCCGAACAGCACGATGGGCGCGACCACCAGCGGCACCCCGGCCAGCACCAGCAGCGTCAGCCGGCCGCTGGTCAGCGCCAGCATCACCAGCCCGCCGACGAGCAGAAGGACGTTGCGCAGCGCGATCGAGAGCGTCGACCCGACGACGTTCTCGATCTGGGCCGTGTCGTTCGTCAGCCGGGAAATCACCTCGCCGGTCCGCCCCGCCTCGAAGAAGGACGGTGGCAGCGAAAGCAGATGCGAGTACACCCGCGTCCGCAGGTCCGCCGCCACCCGCTCGCCCAGCCACGACACATTGTAGAAACGCAGCCACGTTGCGCCGGCCAGCAACACCACCAGCGCCAGCGTGGCGGCGAGCGCCCGGTCCAGCCACTGCGGGTCGCCGGCGGCGAACCCCTGGTCGATGACGCTGCGCAAGCCCTGACCCAGCGCCAGCGCCGCGCTCGCCGCCAGCACAAGCCCGGTCGCCGCCAGCAACAGGCGGCTGCGATGCGGCTTCACAAGCTCGAACATCACCTGCCTCGAACGACTCAATTCACTCACTCAGATATCTCCTTGCGCAAACAAAATTGTTGTACACTCGCGCCCCTACCCAAGTGCGCGGGTGGCGAAATTGGTAGACGCGCTGTCTTGAGGGGGCAGTGCCGCAAGGCGTGAGAGTTCGAGTCTCTCTCCGCGCACCACATCCTTCTGTCCGTCCGGGCCTGATGTACCCGATCCCCCGTCGTTCGGCAGGGAAAGTTCCACGTCATTTCCGCTTCCGCATTGCAGCCAGCCGTTTCGTGCTGCAATGCGCGTCCGGCCGCCTGCCGCGTTTGTTACTATCCGCGACGCACTTCCAGGCCCACTACCCACAGCCCAAGAGCGCCTGTCATGCAACAGGAGCCGGACAAGGTCGGAGAAGGAGACAACGATGGCGTTGGACAAGGCCCTGCTGGGCCGGTTGCTGCAGTTGAACGAACCGTGGACAGTACGCGACATCCGCTTCGACGCGGGGGCGCAGCGAGTGGACGCATGGGTGGGCCTTGAAGCCCCGCGTGGCTGGTTCGGCCTCGCACGCAAGCCCGAAGCCGAAGGCCCGGAACGCTCATGGCGCCATATCGACCTTGCCGGATGGCGCTGCCACATCCATGTGCAGGCTCCCGCGAGCGCCAATCTCGGCGCGCTGCCCTGGGCCGGCCCGGCAGACATGCCGTTTTCGCAGGCGCTGTCGAAACAGGTATTCGCGCTGTTCAACGAAGGCGTGTCGCTGAACGGCATCTGCGCGATCACCGGCATCCCGCTGCAGGAATTGTGGAAGTTCAAGTTCTCGCTCGACCAGGGCAGGACATCGATCGCCGACCCCGCTTCGCGCAGCGCCAGCACTGCCGCCATCGCGACACCGATCGCCGAGGGCGCGGACGGGCCGGACGGCATTCCCGACGTGGCCGATCCGGTCTGGCTGCAACTGATAGAGGGCCAGCTCGATCTGGACATCCGCGCACTCAGCCTCCGCCTGCTGATGACGCGACTGCGCAGCCAGATGGAAGTCATTACCGACGACGAAGTGCGCATGCTCAAGCTGCGTGAGCTGCATCGCTACTTCGTCAAGAACGCCCGCATGCTCGGCCACGAACTGGCCCAGCTGCAGACGCACTGAATCAACACATCCCGATGACAAGCCAAACCACTTCAGCAGTGAGCGGCCGCATGATGGGCGTGGCCGAAGCGACCGCACTGATCCGCAGCGGTGGCTACTTCAGCGTCGCGGCAGACGAGGCGCTGCTGCGGCAGTTGCCGCGCGGTCACTGGATCGGCGGCACCATCCCGTATTTCATGGGGCAGGACGGCGGCGTCACCACGCGGGACCAGCTCTACGTTGCACAGCTTCCGGTCAGCGGCGGCATTCCCGTACTCCGCTTCTATGACCAGATCAGCCTCGAGCGCATCTGCGCCGACGCACCCGACAACGGTTATTCCATCGTCGTCATTCCGGCCTTCTCCGCCGTGCATTCGCTGTTCGCGCGCAATGCGCCGAACTACGAAGACATGTACATCAAGCCGCTGGCAGGCTGGGTGTCCGGCATCCACCTGTCCGACCTCGGCAAGGCCAGTCCGCTGGTGGTCAATGGCGAAACGCTGGAATTCGACGCGGAGCAGGCGCTCGTGATGCACGTGCCGCTCGCCGACGAACAATATGCGCGCATCGACATCATCAACCTGTTCACCCAGGGCGACGGGGACCGCATCCGCTTTCCGGCCAAGGGTTTCTCGGCCACCGAGTGCATGATCAACGGTCAACCGGGAAATTTCGCGCAATACGTGAATTCGCGCGCGATGGACACCCGCCTGCCGCTGGTGGCCGACTACAGCGGCGCGCTGATCAACGTCAGCATCAAGTCCGTCGATACGACGAAGGGCGTCGTGGATTTCTACGCGCCGGTATTCGACGACGTCGAATACCGTTTCGCCGCACCGGTGCCCGACTACGTGAGCGCCTTCGACGCGGCACTGCCGGCGAGCACCGGCCCGGTCGGCTTCAGCTGCAACTGCGTGCTCAACTACCTGTACAGCGAACTGGAAGGCAAGCGCGTGCCGTCCATGCTGGGGCCGATGACATTCGGCGAGGTGGCCTATCAGCTGCTCAACCAGACGCTGGTCTATCTCACCATTGAAGGCTGAATGCAGCGCATTCGCCGACAGGCGTAGCATTCGGTTTTCGGTTCAGGTTCCCGCACCCCATGAATGACACCAACAATCAGGCCCGCCGGCTCGCGCTGGTCATCGACGCGGACAACGCGCAACCTTCGCTGATCCAGCCCGTGCTGCTCGCTGCGGCATCGCGCGGCCGCGTGACCGTGCGCCGCATCTACGGCGACTGGACGTCACCCAACATGACGAGCTGGAAAGCGCATCTGCTCGACCACTCGATCCGCCCGATCCAGCAGTTCCGCATCGTCGGCGGCAAGAACGCAACCGACAGCGCGATGATCATCGACGCGATGGACCTGCTGCACTCCGGTCTGGTCGACGGCTTCTGCATCGTGTCGAGCGACTCGGATTTCACGTCGCTGGCTCGCCGCATCCAGGAAAGCGGCCTGTTCGTCATGGGTGTCGGGCGGCGCACCACGCCCGTCGCGTTCCAGCGCGCGTGCGAGGAGTTCGTGTTCACCGACGACATGCGCGCCACGCCTGCGCCTGCGCAGAAGAAGAAACCCGCCGGCACCGCTGCAGCGGCGCCTGCCGCACGCCACGACGCACCGCGCAGGCCGCGCAGCACGCAGCCGGACGCCCAGATCCTCGACCTGCTTGAACAAGGAATACGCTCGGCCGCCGACGAGGACAGCGGCTGGGCCGGAATCGGCCGAGTCGGTCAGATCGTGCGCCAGTACGAACCGGGGTTCAGCCACAAGGACTACGGCCATTCCAGCCTGTCCGGCCTGCTGGAAAGCCAGCCGGCGATATTCCGGCTGCGCAAGGGCGACAACGGCCAAGTGCAGGTCCAGCTGATCGAAAAGCCCGCAGAGCGCCTGCCTGAAGAAGCGGCGGAGCTCGCGCCGCCGGCGCCGGCAAAAACCCGTCGGCCACGCCAGCCCCGCAAGGCCGCGTCGACCGCTGCGGCAGCAGAGATTGCGGCCGCACCGGCAGCGGCAGCGGCGCCTGACAGCCCGCCGGCTATCGCAGCCGACAGCGGCGCCGCCGAAGCCAAGGCCCGGCCCCGTCGCAGCCGTAGCCGCAAGGCCGCCACCGCGACCGATCCGCAAGGCAGCCAGCCGGACTGAACCCGCTCAGTCCGGCACGGCGGTCTCCTGCGCCGCAGCCTCGGGCGGCGGATCCTTCGGCGGCCAGAAGAAGTCGCGCGGCCGGATCAGGAAGCGCTTCGCCAACTTGACCGACAGCCCGCGCGTGTCTTCCGGCTTGATGCCGCGCGAACTCAGCGCCACCTTCATCGCCAGGCTGAAGCTGACCAGCAGATTGGTCATGCCGATCAGGATGACGCCAGCGACACTGAACGCGATCACCGACCAGGGCACGTTGAAGTCGAGTGCCTGCAGCCCGTAGGCCAGATTGGCCGACGAGAACGCGACGTGGCGGATGTCCAGCGGCAGCCCCAGCAATGCGCCGATGATGGGCGTACAGCCGAGCATGCAGCCGAACAGGAAATTCCCCATCAGCGCACCGAGATTGTGTTCGACGTAGTCGGCGAGGCGCGACAGGCGATACTCGCCAAGCATCCTGCGCAGCCACTTCACACGCTCCAGGCGCTCGGGCACCCGCAGGTATAGAGACTGGTTGTCGTAGTAGCCGGAAATCAGCCCGCTGAGGAAGAGGAACACGCCTGCGATGGCGGCGTGCAGCAGCGCGAGGCTGTGCCACGGGCTCAGGTCGTGCAGCAGGAGGGCGCCCTTGACCGGATCCACCGGATGCCAGTCCAGAAACACGGCCGCCGTCATCGCGATGGCCAGCGAAGTGACGAAGCCGATCACGACATTTCCCGCAATCGATATCCACTGCGTGCGGCTGACCTGCGTCGCGAGATCGACCAGCACGTTCAGGCGCGCGTCGCGGTTCTGCTTGCCGTCGAGCGCTGCAGCAAGCGTGGCCGCCGTCATCGCCGGCTGCTTGGTTGCAATGGTCAGGTGCAGCAGGTGAATGATGACAAAGCCCAGCCCGTAGTTGAGGCTGTGGGCCAGCGCCTCCCAGATCGCCGGCATATGCACCTTGGACGTCAGTACCTTGATCAGCGCCATCGCACCGATGATGAAACCGGCCCCCGCGGCGGCGCGGAACATCTGCACGAATTCGCTGCGTGACCCGGTCACGTAGTGCTCGCCCGACTTGCTCGCCTGCTCGGTCACACGGCGCGCCAGCAGCTGTGTCGTGCCTGCGAACAGATCACGCAGGCTGTGCCGGCGGTTCTCCTGACGCACCAGCAGCAGGAAAAAGTCGATCGCCCGCTGGCGCACGCCAGCGCGATCATCCGGTTCATCCGGCAGCACCAGCGTACGCAGCAACCGCAGGCGCGCGACGATCTGCTCGATGCGTGCGAGCAGGAACACCAGGTTCACGCCCACACCGGCTTCGCGCGATTTGCGCCGGATGGTATCGACGTAGTCGCTGCACTGTTCGAGCAGCACCTCCAGATGGCCGTCGTGCGGCTGCGGCTCTTCCGCCCGGGTCTGGCGGGCGATGAATTCGCGTATCTCGTCGCTCTGCGCGAGAAACGGCGACTCATGCCGCGCCAGCGCGGGCATGTAACGCAGCAGCGCCGGCTCCATGCCGAGTGCGGCGAGCCGGTGCGAGGCCATGCGCATCGCCTCGAACAGTTCCAGCCAGCACTGCCGGCGCGCCGGCGCGAACGCCTCGCCTTCGATATCCAGCAGATCGAGCAGCGTGCCCCAGTCTTCGCGCGGAATCGCAGCCATCCAGAAGCCGTCTCCCGCCACGTCGAACACCTCGCTGAACAGGTCGCGCAGGAAGTCGTCATCAACCGCCGGGGGCAGCATGCGTTCGAGCAGGCGGGTCGACAGGCCGCTGAAAAATCCCTGCGTCGCCAGCACCCCGGATTCCGAGTACAGCGTGCGGTGCATGCGTTTGGTGAGTACCGCCTTCAGGTGCAGCGCCAGCGCCGAAGCGAGTTCCGGGTTGGCACCCAGCAGGCGCAGCAATATGCGGAAGCGGGATTCGGCGGCTTCGACGCCTTCGCGCCCGTGCGGACGGATGAGCGCAATGATGCCGGCCAGCACGTCGCCAGAAGCGTCGTCCGGCCGGTCGGCAATGCGCGCCAGCAGGGTCTGCAGTTCGGCAGATTGGGAGATTCTGGGTGAAGTCATGGGCACACGATGCTGAATTGTCAGGGAAGGCGCGCCACCTCCGCGGCACGTCAGGCCGGCTGTGGCATGCGCGCAGCGGCCGCCAGACGGCCGTCAATCAGTTCTATCCTCCGGTCGCAACGCGCGGCCAGACGGGGGTCATGCGTCACGATCAGGCAGGCGCTGCCACGCTCGCGATTGAATTCGCGCAACAGCGCAAAAATATCATCCGCCGTCTGTGTGTCCAGATTTCCGGTCGGCTCATCCGCCAGAATGAGCCGCGGCGACAGCGACAGCGCGCGCGCGATCGCCACCCTCTGCTGCTGGCCGCCGGACAGCTGCGACGCCTTCTTGTATTCGTGACCGGTGAGCCCGACCCGTTTCAGCAGGTCGTTTGCAACGGATTCCGCCTCCGCGGTCGCCACGCCATGCATGATGATGGACGGCATCATCACGTTCTCCAGCGCGGTGAATGCAGGCAGCAAGTGGTGGAACTGGAACACAAAGCCTATCGTGCGTCCACGCAGCACGGTCAGCGCCTGCTCGTCGAGCCCGGTCGTCGACTGCCCCGCGATGGCCAGCTCGCCCGACGTCGGCGCTTCGAGCAGGCCGACGAGGTTGAGCAAGGTACTCTTGCCGGAACCGCTCGGGCCGATCAGCGCACAGAACTCGCCTTCGGCCAGATCGAGGTCGAGACCGTGCAGCACTTCGGTTTCGACCGGTGTGCCGACGCCGTAGGATTTGCGCAGGCCACGCAGGGAAATGATGGCAGCCGTCATGCGCGGATCGCCTGCACCGGATCCATCTTGGCCGCGCGACGTGCCGGAATGAGCGCCGCAACCAGGCCGACCAGCAGCGCGATGCCGGCCGCCGACAGCGCGATCGCCGGGTCCAGTTCCGGCTGGAAGATGGGCGCGCCGTCGCCGGAACGGTAGATCGTCGAAAAGAAGTTCAGCAGCCCCCAGGCCAGTGCCACGCCAGACAGCGCACCGACGAAGCCGACCAGCGCTCCCTGCAGCAGGAAGACACCCATGATGCGGTTCGAACTGGTGCCCATTGCGCGCAGGATGCCGATCTCCTTCTGCTTCTGCACGACGCTCACCACCAGCACGCTGGAGATGCCAAGTGCGACGATGACGATGACGAAGCTGCGGATCAGGTTGTTCGATACTGACTGGTTGCGCAGCGCCGCGAGCAGCTGCGAATTGGTCGTCATCCAGCTCTCGACCGTCAGGCCGCTGGCCGCCTGCAGGCGCTCCGCCACCTCCTTCGCGTCGAAGATGTCGGCCACCGTGACGTCGATGTTGGACACGCCGCCCGGCAGGTCGAGCAGCGACTGCGCGAGCTTCATCGTCGTGAATACCCAGCGCCGGTTCAGGTCCTTGTTGCCGATGTCGAACAGCCCGGTGATGTGCAGCAACTCGTCGCGCCCGCCGGCCGCGCGCAGGAACAGCTTGTCGCCCACGCCCACCCCGAGGTCCTTTGCCAGTTCGATGCCGATGATTGCGCCGGTCCCCTCCACCTGGAAGGCGCCGCGCGTCATGTAGGTGTCCATCTTGACGATGCGCCGGTAGCGATCGGGGTCGACGCCGACCAGCGCCACCGACTTGCTGGCGCGCCCGCGCACCGCGAACGCCGGACCGCTGACCACCGGCGACACGGCCACCACGCGCGGCTGCGACTCGGCCAGCCGCACCACGGCCTCCCACTGGTCGACCGAACGCAGCCGCTGCGCACGCGGCTCGATGATGGTCGCGAATTGCGGGTCAGTGCGGGCACGCTGGTTCGCCTCTTCGAGCGGCCGCACGACGACATGCGCCTGGCTGCCCAGCACGCGGTCGATGATGGTCGCCTGAAGCTGGGAAATGAGTTGTGACAGGAACACGATGACCGCCACGCCGCCGGTGACGCCGAGCAGGATGAGCGCCGTCTGCATGCGCCCCTCGCGCAGGAAGCGCAGCGCGATCAGGAACTCGAACGGCAGGCGCGGGCGGGCCATCGTTCAGCGCCCGAAACCGGCCAGCGCACCGGCACGGCCGCGCGCCGGCTTGATGCGTATCGCATCGCCCTCCAGCGCTCCGCCTGCCGGCATGATGACGGAATCGCCCTCGGCCAGCCCTTCGGTGATCTCCAGCAGCCCTACGCCATGCAAGCCGGTCTTCACGGCAACGCGCTCGGCCCGTCCGTCGCGTGCAACCAGCACCCACGGCGCCGCGGTATCCACGTCGCGTACCGCTTCGAGCGGCAGCGTGAGGGCGCGCTGCCGCTGACCTATCAGCACCTCGACCGACACCGTCATGTCCGGGCGCAGGAACCCCGGCGGGTCGGGCACCCGCAGGCGCACCTCGACGGTACCGCGCTCGGCGTCGATGGCCGGCGCGATGTAATACACCTGCGCCGCGAACGGCTGGCCGGGGAAGGCGTCGGCCACCGCCTGCGCACCGGCGTCCACCCGCAGATAGCGCAGGTTCTTCTCGTCCAGCGTCGCATAGATGCGCGTCTCGCCGGTCTCCGCAAGCGTCAGCAGTGCTCGCCCGGCCTGCGCGACGTCGCCCGGCTCGGCACCTCGTCCGAGCACGACGGCATCGACCGGCGCGCGCAAGGTGAGCAGGTCGCGCCGCGCCTGCGCGGAAGCCAGCGCCGCCTGCGACTGCGCCAGCCGCGCCTGCACGCTCAGGCGCCCCGCTCCGCTCGGCCGGCTGGCGTCGAGCTGCGCTTGCGCCGCGCGCAGCGACGCGCGCGCATTCTCAAGCTGGCGGGCCGCTTCATCGAGCTTCGACGGCGAGAAGAACTGCTGCGCCACGAGCTGGCGGGCACGCTCGTACTCCGCGTCGGCCACCCGCAGATTGGCCTGCGCCTGGCGCACCGACTGTTCGGCCACGGGCAGCGTGACCGCGTCCAGCTGCAGCACGCCCGCGCGCGCTTCCTGCATCTGTGTGCGCGCCTGTTCGACGGCGGCGTCCGCGTCGCTGGCGCGCAGCCGCACGAGCACGTCGCCCGCCTTCACTTGCGCGCCCTCGCGCACCGCCACGGCGTCGACGATGGCGGTCAGCTGCGAGCCGAGTTCGATGCGTGACGGTGTCGCGATTCGGCCGGTCGCCACGACGCTCTGCGTGAGCGGCCCGGACGTCACTGCGACGACGTCGACCGCAATGCCGCGCGGCCAGAAAAACCAGGCCGCAAGGAGGGCAAGCGCCAGCAGCAGCGCGATCAGGTAACGGGATTTCATCGGACGGAATAAGGGGCCGGGGAAGTGGATCGGAAACCGGGAGAATTCATCGGGCCGCGCCGGGCTCAGTGTCCGGCCGGCAGAAGCGCATCGATCAGCGCCTCCAGCGCCGCGTGGTCGGGCGTACCGATGATGCGTTTGACGATGCGGCCCTGTCCGTCGATCAGGTAACTGGTCGGCGTCGCTCGCACCCCGCCGAAGGCGTGCGCGAGCGCACCGACCGGATCGAAGCCTACGCGAAACGGCAGGGCCTCGCGACGCGCGTACGCCTGCACCTGGTCCGGCGCGTCATACGACATTGCCACTGCCACCACGTCGAAGCCGCGATCGTGATAGCGGCGGTAGGTCTGCGTCAGTGCCGGCATGCCGCGCAGGCACGGACCGCACGAGGTCGACCAGAAATTCACGAGCCGCACGCGCCCCTTCGGCTGCGCGAAATCAATGCTTCCGCCATCCAGCATCGCCGCCGGCATGGCCGGCGCCTGCTCCGGATGGCCCTTTCCACGCAGCATGAAAACGATCGCCAGAAGCGCGACCAGTACTAACGGTGTCATCCAATTGCGGGACATAATCGTTCTTCGCCAAAACACACGGAGTTGGACCATGCGCGCGATTGTCGGTTTTGTAGCCTGTCTTGTCATGTGTACCCAGGTGTGGGCGCTGTCTCTGTCCGACTTCAGCAATGCCGATGCCAGCGGCGGCCTGAAGGAAGCCCTGACCCAGGGCGCGTCGAAAGCCGTCGATCTGCTCGGCACGAAAGACGGATTCCTCAAGAACTCCAAGGTGAAGATCCCGATGCCCGACGGCCTACGTCAGGCGGAAAAGCTGATGCGTACCTTCGGCATGAAAAAGCAGGCGGACGAACTCGTCACCGCGATGAACCGCGCCGCCGAGGCCGCCGTGCCGGAAGCAAAGGAACTGCTGATCGGCGCGGTGAAAAGCATGAGCGTCGACGACGCGAAGAATATCCTGACCGGCGGCGATACCGCCGGCACCGAATATTTCAAGGGCAAGACGTCGGCGCAACTGAAAGAGCGCTTCCTTCCCATCGTGCAAAAGGCCATGGAAAAGGTGGGGCTCGCCAGGACCTACGAGAAGTTCGCGTCCAAGGGCGCGCGTTACGGTGTCATCAGCAAGGAAGACGCCGACCTTGACAACTACGTGACCCAGAAGGCCCTCGACGGCCTGTTCACGATGGTCGCGGAAGAAGAGAAGGCAATCCGCAAGGATCCGGTCGGCGCCGCCGGCAGCATGGCGAAGAAGATTTTCGGCGCACTCGGCAAGTAGGCACGATGCCAGTCGACCCCGCCCTCATCGTCCGGCGCAAGCACGCGGAAGACGTCGCCGGCCTGATTGCCGCCAAGGGCTACGATCCGGCACGCGCTGCGGCGGAACTGGGCGTGTCGGTGGCGCAGATCGAACGCATCCTGCGCGGCGACGTCGCGCACGTCCCGACACAACACCTCAAGGACATGCGCAGCAAACTGTGCGGCAACGCGCTGTGCGGCTGCTGACGCAGCGCGCCCGACGGGCGTGCTGCGTCAGCGCTTGACAGCCTTGGCGAAAGCCGCGGCCAGCGCATTGTTGGCAACCGGTGCGTCGTCACGGCGCGCCTGTGCCCGTTTCGCATCGGGCTGACGGCCGGCCGGTCGCGCATCCTTCGCTGCGGGCTTGCGCGCCACGTCGTCGCCGAGGCGCATCGTCAGCGCGATGCGCTTGCGCACCAGATCCACCTCGACCACCTTCACCTTCACGATGTCGCCGGCCTTCACCACCTCGGCCGGGTCCTTCACGAAGCGGTTGGCGATCGCCGACACGTGCACCAGTCCGTCCTGGTGCACGCCTATGTCGACGAAGGCGCCGAAGTTGGTCACATTGGTCACAACGCCCTCCAGCAGCATGCCCGGCTGCAGGTCCTTCATCTGTTCGATGCCGTCGCGGAAACTCGCCGTGCGGAATTCCGGGCGCGGATCGCGTCCCGGCTTTTCCAGTTCGCGCAGGATGTCCTGCACCGTCGGCAGGCCGAAGCGCTCGTCGGTGTACGCCTGCGCCGACAGCGCCTTGAGGGTCGCCGCGTCGCCTATCAGTTCGCGTGCCTTCTTCTGCACGTCGGCCAGGATGCGCTCCACCACCGGATAGGCTTCCGGGTGCACCGCTGACGCGTCCAGCGGGTTGTCGCCGTTCATGATGCGCAGGAAGCCGGCGCACTGCTCGAAGGTCTTGTCACCCAGACGCGGCACCGACAGCAGGGCCTTGCGCGAGGCGAATGCACCATGCGCGTCGCGATGGGTGACGATGTTCTGCGCGAGCGTGGTGTTCAGCCCGGATATGCGAGCCAGCAGCGGTGCCGACGCGGTGTTGACGTCGACGCCGACGGCATTCACGCAGTCCTCGACGACGGCGTCGAGCGAACGCGCGAGCCGGCTCTGGCTGACGTCGTGCTGGTACTGGCCCACGCCGATCGCCTTCGGGTCGATCTTCACCAGTTCGGCCAGCGGATCCTGCAGCCGCCGCGCGATGGACACCGCGCCGCGCAGGCTCACGTCGAGATCCGGAAACTCCTTCGCCGCCAGCTCAGACGCCGAATACACCGAGGCGCCCGACTCCGACACGACGATCTTCGTCAGCGGCAGCTCCGGGCGCAGCTTGATCAGGTCGGCGGCCAGCTTGTCGGTTTCGCGGCTGGCCGTGCCGTTGCCGATGGCGATCAGCTGCACGCCGTGCTTTTGCGCCAGCGCCGACAGCACGTGCAGCGACCCGTCCCAGTCGCGGCGCGGTTCGTGCGGGTAGATGGTGGCCGTATCCACCACCTTGCCGGTGGCGTCGACAACGGCCACCTTGACGCCGGTACGGATGCCCGGGTCCAGCCCCATCGTGGCGCGCGGGCCGGCGGGCGCCGCCAGCAGCAGATCCTTCAGGTTCTTCGCGAACACGCGGATCGCCTCCAGTTCGGCGCGCGAGCGCAGGTCGTTCATGAGGTCGAGCTCGACATGCACCGACAGTTTCACGTTCCAGGTCCAGCGCGCGGTGTCCACCAGCCAGCGGTCGGCCGCCCGGCCCTGGTCGCGGATGCCTGCATGCACCATCACGCGTCGTTCGCAGGCGTTCGGCTCGGCACTGCGCGCGCCGTCCTCCGGGTCGCTGTCGAGCGCCAGCTTCACCCGCAGCACGTCTTCGTTGCGGCCGCGAAACAGGGCCAGCGCACGATGCGACGGAATGTCGGCCAGCTTTTCCCGGTAGGCGAAGTAGTCGCGGAACTTGGCCGCTTCCACGTCGTTCTCCTTGCCGTCCGCCACGGTCGCGATCACCACGCCGTGCTCGCTCATCTGCGCGCGCAGCGCACCGACCAGTTCGGCACTTTCGGCAAAGCGCTCCATGAGGATCTGGCGCGCGCCGTCGAGCACCGCCTTGGCATCGGCAAAGCCGGCTTCAACGTTGAAGTACTTCACGGCTTCGGCCTCGGGCGTCAGCGCCGGATCGGCCAGCAGCGCGTCGGCCAGCGGTTCGATGCCCGCTTCGCGCGCAATCTGCGCCTTGGTGCGGCGTTTCTGCTTGTACGGCAGATAGAGGTCTTCCAGCCGCTGTTTGGTGTCGGCGTTCTCGATCTCGCTGCGCAGCGCCGGCGTGAGCTTGCCCTGCTCGTCGATGCTGGCGATCACCGCGCCCCGGCGCTCTTCCAGCTCGCGCAGATAACCGAGCCGCTCCTCCAGCAATCGCAACTGCGTGTCGTCCAGCCCGCCGGTGACCTCCTTGCGGTAGCGTGAAATGAAAGGCACGGTCGCCCCTTCATCCAGCAGGGCGACGGCAGCATTGACCTGTTGCGCGCGCGCGCCGAGTTCGGCGGCGAGGCGGTGTTCTATCGACGGAAGCATGTCGGCGGGAGCGGGACGGCGGAAAGGCGGCGACCTTACCCAAGCCGGCGGCAAGCCGCAAGTGCGCGGCCGTGCCGGGCGGACCGGTAGAATGACCGCTGCCCATACTCGGGCGCCGCCTCCCGCGCGGCGCTTTCCGCTCCATGCTGTCCGACATGAACGCACCGCAGCGCGAAGCGGTGAAATATCTCGACGGGCCGCTGCTGGTACTGGCCGGCGCCGGCTCCGGCAAGACGCGCGTCATCACGCGCAAGATCGCGTATCTGGTGCAGGAATGCGGCTTCGATCCGCGCAACATCGCCGCCATCACCTTCACCAACAAGGCCGCAAGGGAAATGCAGGAGCGCGCATCGCACCTGCTCGAAGGCCGTGCCGGCAAACAGCTCAACATTTCGACCTTCCATGCGCTGGGCGTGAAGCTGCTGCGCATCGAGGCGAACGCCGCAGGGCTGAAGCCGGCGTTTTCCATCCTCGACGCCTCGGACGCGATCAGCATCGTGTCCGACATTTCCAAGGAAACCGAGAAATCGCGGCTGCGCGCGCTGGTGTCGCGGATTTCGGGCTGGAAGAACGCCATGCTCGCGCCATCGGTCGCTGCGTCGCACGCCGCCGACGAACTGGAAGCGGTGGCCGCGCGTGTGTATGAGGAGTACGAACGCACGCTGCGCGCCTACCAGGCGGTCGACTTCGACGATCTCATCGGCATTCCGGCGAAGCTGCTCGCCTCCGACGAGGAACTGCTGGCGCGCTGGCAGCGCAGGCTGCGCTATCTGCTGATCGACGAGTACCAGGACACCAACAGCTGCCAGTACCAGATCGTGAAGCTGCTGGCCGGCAGCCGCGGCGCCTTCACCGCGGTCGGCGACGACGATCAGGCGATCTACGCGTGGCGCGGCGCCGACGTGGAGAACCTGCGCAACCTGCAGACCGACTACCCGAAGCTGAAGGTGATCAAGCTGGAGCAGAACTACCGCTCGATGCAACGCATCCTGTCTGCCGCCAACACGCTGATCGCGCGCAACGAGAAGCTGTTCGACAAGAAGCTGTGGTCGGACCGCGGGCGCGGCGACCCGATCACGCTGATCGTCGCGCGCGAAGCCGACCACGAAGCGGAGTGCGTCGCGATGCGCATCGCCTCGCACAAGTTCGAGCATCGCGGCAAGTTCAGTGATTACGCGGTGCTGTATCGCGGCAATCATCAGGCTCGCGTCATCGAAACCGCGCTGCGCGAGCAGAAGATTCCCTATGTCGTCAGCGGCGGTCAGTCCTTCTTTGACCGCGCCGAAATCAAGGACGTGATGGCCTATCTGCGTCTGGTCGCCAACAATGACGATGACCCGGCCTTCATCCGTGCCGTCACCACGCCGAAACGCGGTATCGGTGGCACCAGTCTCGAAGCACTCGGCCGCTACGCCGGCGAACGCCACATCAGCCTGTTCGCCGCGCTGTTCGAAACCGGCGCCGAGTCGGCGCTGCCGGCACGCGCGCTGACGCCGCTGCGCGAATTCGGCGACTTCATCAACAGGCTGGAATGGCGCGCGCGTACCGAGGCGCCGCGCTTGTTGCTCGAAGACCTGCTGCGCGGCATCGGCTACGAAACCTGGCTGTTCGAGCAGTTCGAACCCAAGGACGCGGAAACGCGCTGGAGCAATGTGCGCGACTTCGTCGACTGGATGGGCCGCAAGGGCGAGGAGGACGGCAAGACGCTGCTCGAACTGACGCAGACGGTCGCTCTCATCACCATGCTGGACAAACGCGAGGACGGCGAGGAGCGCGACGCAGTACAGCTGTCCACGCTGCATGCCTCCAAAGGTCTGGAGTACAGGCACGTGTTCCTGATCGGGCTGGAGGAAGGCATCCTGCCGCACCGTGAATCGATAGACGGCGGCAAGATCGAGGAAGAGCGCCGGCTGATGTACGTCGGCATCACGCGCGCGCAGCACACCCTCACGCTGAGCTACTGCGAACGGCGCAAGAGCGGGCGGGAATCACGCGACTGCGAAGCGTCGCGCTTCATCGGGGAAATGGGCGAAGACGTGCAGCGGCCGAATACCGACGCCGCACCGAAGGCCGAACAGCGCGCCGCCAACGTGGCCCGGCTGGAATCACTGAAGGCGCTGCTCGCCGGCAAGACCTGAACAAAAAAAGCCCGCCGGAGAGGCGGGCTTTTTCGGACCGACGGCACAGACAGCTTTTATTCGGCCGGTTTGTGCTCGTAGGACGGCGCCGCGATAGCCGCCACATCACCGGCGGCCGCTTCGGCGGGCGCAGCCACTGAAGCCTCGGCAGGCGCGGCAGCCTCGGCCGACGGCTCGGCGTCCGGCATCTTGGGTGCCGCGAACGTCGCACCGCCCTTGTTGGCGATGTAGACCACCGCGCGGGTGATTTCGTCTTCGGTCAGGGCATCGTTGCCGCCCTTGGCCGGCATCGCACCCTTGCCATGCAGCGCCGAATTCACCAGCGCCTCCAGACCGGTGGCAATGCGTGCCCCCCAGGCGGCCTGATCGCCCAGCTTCGGCGCTCCGGCGGCGCCTGCATCATGACAGGCTGCACAGCCCGTCTTGTAGAGCTGCTCTCCGGTCCGCGGCCCCTTCGCTTCCGGCTCACCCAGTTCGACACGCGCCACCGGCTGGATTGCCTGGGCAATCACTTCGGGACTGGTGTTGTCTGCGCCCTTGTAGCCGGACGACACGAACTGGGCCACCAGCACGCCAAGACCGACAAACACCACAAACGACAGTACTACGACCGCGATCAACTGCTGCGGTGTCTTGATGAGCGACTCATGCTCGTCGTGCGCGTCCGACATGTTGTTCTTTCCTTTGAATGACCGTAAGACGGGTGAAAAACAAAACGCGTCATTATAGCGACAGCCGGGCACGCTTGCATCGCGGCATTCTCGCCATGCCATGGACGCGCTGCCACAAAACGGCTATTCTTCGCGCTTTCCGGGTCGGCAAACCCGTCCGGGAGCGAAGCCGCAGAAACTTCGCAAGCCTCACCCAAGCGCCCGTAGCTCAGCTGGATAGAGTACTGCCCTCCGAAGGCAGGGGTCGTGCGTTCGAATCGCGCCGGGCGCGCCAATTTGAGATGAAAGAGGGCACTTCTTCGGAAGTGTCTTTTTTTCGCCTGTCACCGCCAACGGTGAGCCAGGGCTGATTCAATGTAGCCTTGGCCAGTCAGATAGAAGCCCCGCGATTTCCATGCCGCACCCCTACACCGATTTGCCCGATACCGCGTTCTGGTCACGCAGCGTCGGTGCGGACGGATTCGACATGACCCGGGTCCCCGCAGTGACCGAGGGGTTTGCCATCTATCCGACGGATCGGGTTGTTTCGGCGGGGAGTTGTTTTGCCCAGCATCTGGCGCGCTCGCTGCCCGGCCGGGGTTTCAATTACCTTGTGACGGAGACTGGCCCAGCGGACCGGCAGTTCGGCGTCTACCCGGCACGCTTCGGCAATGTTTATACCGTGCGGCAACTGCTGCAGTTGTTCGAACGTGCCTACGGGCTGTTTGAGCCTCACGATCCGGTCTGGCGCTGGGGCGATGCACTGGTGGACCCGTTCCGGCCGACCGTCGAGCCGCGGGGCTTCGCGCATCAGGACGATGTGCTGGCTGACCGCGTATCGCATCTGGCAGCCGTGCGGCGCATGTTCGAGCAGTGCGACGTATTTGTCTTCACGCTGGGCATGACCGAGGCGTGGGTATCCAGTATCGATGGTGCGGTTTTTCCGCTGGCCCCGGGTGTGCACGGTGTGCCGGAGGCTGAAGCGAGTTGTCGCTTCCACAATTTTTCGGTACCGGAAATGGTGGATGATTTTCGGCGGTTCGCGCGCCAGCTGCGGCTGCTGAACCCTGCGGTCAGGATCGTGCTCAGCGTGTCGCCGGTGCCCATCGCCGCCACCTACGCGCCGCGTCACGTGCTCGTATCCAACGGCTACACCAAGGCGGCACTTCGGGTGGTGGCGGAAATGGCGATCCAGGACGATGGTCAGGCCACCTACTTTCCGTCGTCTGAATGCGTTGCGGGCCATCACACCGCCGGTCGCTTCTTCGAGGCCGACATGCGCCACATAACCGCTGAAGGAGTAAGCCGCGTGGTGGATTACTTTACCCTGCTGTATCTGGCGCAGGGCCAGCGTGACGACGCGACGCGACAGCCCTCGGCGGCGGTGCAGACCACCCGGTCGGAGCGCGACGAGTGGTACGACCTTTGGTGCGACGAAGACCTGCTGGCATCCCCATGAAATTCGGCATCGTAGGCAATTGTCAGGTTCGCGGCCTTCGCGAGTGCCTGACGGTGCTCGCTCCGGGCCACGCGTTCGAGGCGATACAGGTCGAGCAGCTTCAGGCCGACGATCAGGCTACGCTCACCCGCATCGTGGCACTGGCGGAAGACGTCGACGTGCTGTTTACCCATTTGCCGGACTTTTCCGTTGCCGCCACGGGCCCGCAGCAGGCCTTGCGGCAAGCGCTGTCCCTTGCAAGGCCGCGTGCCGTGGTCACCATTCCCAGCATCGTGTTCGGCGGGTTTCATCCGGACTGCTGCGTCCTCGGCATCGACGGGAAATACCTGCAGACCGCAGCGTATAACTACCACTCGGCCATCATCGCGGGCGCCTACCTTTGCGGTCTGCCAGCCGCACGGGTGCCCGCTTTGTTCAATCGCTTCGTCTATGCCGGTCTGGGCTATGTGGGCGACTTCGCTCGGCACGGAACGGGCTTGCTGGAGAGCTTTGCAACGCTGGGCTTTGACGCCGGGTTTTTTTTCACCAGCCGCCGGGTATTCATGCACTGCCCGAACCACCCCGTGGTTGACGCGCTGTTTGAGCTCGCAAGACAGATGCTGGAGCGCGTGCGCATTCAGCCCGTGTGCGTTCCGCCGCCGGCGGACTGGATGTCCACGAACGCCTTGCTCTGGCCGGTCTATCCGGGCCTTGTCGGCGCGAGGAACAGCGAAGGCGACGACGTATCGCCCGGCAGGTCGCTGAATGTTGTCCATGGAACGCGCGTGATTTCATGGGGAGAGCTGATCGAAAGCAGCTACGCCTGCTACGCAGAACACCACCTGGAAAGCGCGAACTGGTACGCACCGTCAGTCGAGCGAGCGGCCGGATTCCTGGGTGAACACGTCAAGCCGGAGAGGGTCTGACCACGTCACGAGGGCCCTGCGTGACACCCGATTCGAGGCCCGTTCTGCACGAAACCTTCGGGGTCATCCGGCGACGCGCCGTACGGTATAGTCTGGCGCTCGTGCTCCCGCCTGCGGGGCTCTTGGCCCGACACCCATGAACATCTACCAAGCGGACATCCAGTTGGCCGCTGCCAGGCATCTGCGATGGATGCCCGACAGCATTGTCGTCACGGAGGATGAAATCACGGTGTCAGGATGGGCGCTTTCGCTCTGGGATGGCCATGACCAGCAGCGCTTCTTGATCAACGGCGTTGATTTTGATCAGGTCGAATGGCCGATTGCATCGCCCGACCTGCTGGTCCCGTTCGGTGATGTCCCTCGGGCAGCGACGTCGCGCTTTCGCTGCAGGCACCGTCGGGCCGACGGACGGAATCTGTTTCCGGACGGCTTCGCCCGTCTGAACATCACGGGCCGATTCGGCGAACACCGGCTGTCATACCGCACCGCCTGGTACGTTGCGGATCCGGCGCACGAGCAGGACATGCCGTCGCCCGGGCAGATCGAACGGGTCATCGGCGCCGGCAATCTGCCGGCATTCCTTTTTGGCGGCGCGACCATCGTCAAGCGTTTCGAGCAATTGCTGCTGGAACGGTTTGACCGGCCGCTCTCGTCCTTTCAGTCGATTCTCGACTGGGGCTGCGGAGCGGGCCGCCTGAGCCGGTACCTGTCCCTCGTGTCGCCGTCCGTGACGGGCATCGACATCGATGCGGACAACATCGAAGGCTGTGCGCGAACGCTGCCCGGCGCCCGCTTCATGCAGGTGGGCCTGATGCCGCCGACATCGCTTCCGGACGAGGCTTTTGATCTGGTTCTGGGGCTGTCGGTCCTGACGCATCTCGACGAACCGGTGCAGGACGCATGGCTGGAGGAGTTGCGCCGCGTCACGCGTCCGAACGCGCTGCTGATGCTGTCGGTCCAGGGGCTGGCGCAAATGGCGCTGTACGGCACGCCGCTCGAGCTGCATCTCGAAGCACATCGCAAAGGCATCCTCGACGCGGGCGCAAACAGCCAGCTGCAGGACGTGATCGCGGACCCTTCCTATTACCGCAACGTGATGCATTCGCCCGACTACATCATGACCAGATGGTCGAGATGGTTCGACGTGCTCGACATCATCGACGGCACGGCAGGCAATCAGGACATCGTGTTGCTCAGGCGTCGCACGGACTGAACGGAGAAGCCTCGTGCACCCGAGCGCCATGGACAACGGCAAGCTGTTCTTCGCAACCTATCTGGAGGCTTGCACGGACGCGCTGGTGCTCGACATCGGGTCGCAGGACGTCAATGGTTCGCTGCGGCAGCTGGCCCCGCCCGGCGCACGCTATCTGGGCCTGGATTTCGCTGCGGGCCGGGGCGTCGATCTGGTGCTGGAAGACCCCTATCAATTGCCGTTTGCGGATGACACCGCAGACGCGGTGGTGAGCAGTTCGTGCTTTGAACATATCGAAATGTTCTGGCTGATGTTCAATGAAGTCCTCCGGGTGCTCAAACCTCACGGCCTGTTCTACCTGAATGCGCCATCGAACGGCGAGTTCCATCGCTATCCCGTCGACTGCTGGCGGTTCTATCCGGATGCAGGGGAAGCGCTGGTGCGCTGGGGCAGAAGGTCAGGCAGCCGGCCTGCACTGCTGGAATCGTTCACCACCTACCAGCGTCTTGATATCTGGAATGACTTCATCGCGGTCTTCGTCAAGGACGAGGCCTGCGCAGACCGTCATCCTGGACGCATGCTGGATCGCATCGACCGTTACATGAACGGCCGCCGATACGGCGTTGACCGCATCCTGTGTCCTCAGGCGGCGTCGGAGGACGGGGCCAAGTTGCACCGCCTTACCGGGCATCCCAAACCGCAGCAATGATCCGTCAGCCGACCTTGCGCAGCCACAGGCTGGCCCCCGTATTGCGCAGGCACAGCGGCATCCGGGATTCAAAGAAATCCCGGAAGAAATGCGACATGAAGGTATTCATCAGCACGATCTGAAAGCGGCTGTTGTACTGCAGGAAGGCGCGAATGAGGTAGGCCTCGTTCCAGGCGCGGCCTTCGTAGATCCATTCCTTCGGGTATTCGAACGGATAGAAGATGTCGTGCAAATGGATGACGACACCCGGTGCCAATGCCGGAAATATTTCGAACAGCAAGCGGTTTACGTCGCTGCCGACCTTGCCGACATGCGTGGAGTCGACGAACAGCACGTCGTTCTCGCCCAACTGTTCGAAAACCGCGATATCGACCTCTTGCAAGGGTTTGGCAATGATCGTGGTACTGGCCGCATCATCACCGCTGATCAGCGCTTCCAGCAAATCCGGAAAGGGATCGATGAACGTGGTCTGAAGCCTGTGATCGAGATAATACTGGTTTGTATCGAGCGTCACGCATGACGAGTAACCCGACCCGATCTCGACCAGGCGTTGTGGGGCCAGGGTGCGAAGCATGCAATGCAGCATGATCGCATCCGAATAGCTGTACGCCGGATTCTGATAGTGATACCGGAGCCCGGGTCTGGGTTCATCCCCGAACGGGATGCCGGAATACAAAAGTGCGAACTGCTCCAGCAACGCCAGCTGTGCAGCCTCCCGCATGTCGATTTCCGTCAGCTCGCGCGGCACGGAGCCGAACGATCGGGCCTCATTGCGCCGAATCTCTTCCAGATCCGGATACGGCGAATAGTAATGTCCCGATGGAAACACCTCAGGGCGTGCTCCTGGTGGCTGCTTCATTGCATGATTGCCGGCTCGAAGGGGCCGCGCGTTGCCTGGCCGTGTCAAACTTGACCATGGTCGGTGACGGAACGGATTTCGCGATACGTCGCGACCTCACTATTGCATGCTGGTGTACCCCGATACACCCGGGATTCCTCCATTCACACGTCTCTCATGTCACACATCCATAGCGCTGTGGAAATCGATCACGATCTGGCGGGCCGACTGGATTCCGTTTGGGGAGATCCCGCTGTCTGGGTCGAGAATGGCCTGCAATGGACCCATGTCCAAGCCGTCAGTGACCGTATGCACGAGCAGATTACCGGCGACGCATCGATTACGCCCCTGGAATGGTTTTTTGCCGTCGTGGGGGCCCATCGGCCCTTGCCGCTTCGGCGTGTGCTGGTCCTGGGGTGCGGCCAGGGCCATGTCGAACGGCAGGTCGCCAGATTCGGATGGTCCGGGGAGATCGTGGCGATCGACCTGTCTGCGAAAGTGCTGGAGGTCGCACGCGCAAACGCCCAGGCAGCGGGGGCGCAGGTCCGGTACATCCAGGCCGACATGAACTGCCTGCCGGTGGGGCAGCAGGGTTTCGAACGCGGCAGCTTCGACGCCGTGCTGGGTGTGTCCAGCGTGCACCACTGCGCCGATCTGGAGAACCTTTACGCGAGCGTGGCGGCGCTGTTGGCGCCTGCCGGCTGGTTCTACCTGGACGAGTATGTGGGCCCCGACCGCTTCCAGTACCCGAACCAACAGGTGCGTTTCATGAATCAGTTGCTGGACCTGCTCCCCGAGCGGCTCCGCACGACGTTCGACGGACGGCTCAAAGGCAATCTCTGGCGGCCTTCGGTGGAAGAGGTCGTCGCCGTGGACCCCAGTGAAGCGGTGCGCTCATCGGCGTTGTTGCCTCTGCTTGACCGCTACTTTGAGGTTCATGAGCATCGACTGTACGGTGGCGCGCTGTTGCGCGTGGTGCTGGCAGACATCGCGCAGAACTTCCGGGATGCCGCCGCCGAGCCCTATCTGCACGGCCTGTTGCAGGCCGAGGAAGACCTGTTCCGATCAGGACGCCTGCAGCGCGACCTTGCTTGCGTCATTGCCCGCGTGCCGACCGCAGCCAGCCAGCCATCCACGATGGATCGTTGAGGCCGAGCGAAAACATGCTGTCGGGCGCGGCTACGGCTTGGTCAGGGGGCAGCGGCGCGTAGGTTTGATGGATCAGTGGCAGGCGATCGCGCAGCACCCGGCTCGACGGGTCGAGTCCGGTCACGACGGTCAGGCCCGTGGGCGCGGTCGGCAAGGTCACGATCTGCAGATCGGGACGCAGGCTCCGGAGGCAAGGCACGATCTTCCAGGCGTCACCGGTGTAGAAGCCGGTACGGTGCTCCCGCGTCGCGGTGGCGCAATCGAGTGGCACGGTGTCGTGCAACAGCAGCACGGCGCCAGCGGCCGCGTAGCGCTCGGCTGCGACGAAGTCGTCGAGCACCGCCTCGAAGTGATGGTCTCCGTCGATGAATGCGAGGTCAAAGCCGCCGGATTCAAGCCCGCTGTCTTCGGGCACCGCGGCGAAAAAGGCGGCGCTGGTCCGGTGGTACATGCGTGCGACGCCCCGGCAGCGCTGCAGCGGGTCGCCAATGGGCGCCGGATCCACGCCCACGACCCGGGTCGACGGCAAAGCCAGCGCCAGGGACTCGCCTTTTTCGACGCCGATTTCCAGATACAGCCCTGGAGCGAGATGCGCGTGGAACCATGCAAGCCAGAACCGGTAGTCGGGTCCCGGCCAACGCAGACGCGCAAGTGCGACATGCACGCCCGGCAGATTGGCTTCCCTGGCAAGCGCATCCCGCAGGCAGTCCCGGGCCGCAGCTGTCTGCCCCTGGGCCATGAAGCGGCGAAATTGCCGCAGGGCCTTTTCTTCCAATGGATGACGGACACTCATCGCGACGCCGTTGACGGTGCCGTCAGCGCGCCGCGCAACGCATGACCGAAGCGTTCAGGATCATAGCGGGCGTCGCATTGCTCCCATGCCGCGCGTCGTTGCCTTGTCCACAAGTCGTCGTTCCGCAGCAGGCGTGCAATGCCACGGGCGAATGTTCCGGCGTCGCGCGCTGACTGAATGTCGATGCCTTCACGCCAGTCCAGCTGCCGCACCAGCACGGCGGACGCCACCACCGGCAAGCCCTGGGCGGCGGCCTCGATCACCTTGGCCGGAACGCCTCCGGCGAATCGCACCGGCGCAACGAAGACACGGGCGCTGTCGTACATCCGCTCCAGACTTTCCTGCGGGCCAAGCAAACGCACATCCTCGCCGGCAAGTGCGCTCACGCTGGCCGAGCGGTTGATGCCCACAACCGACAGGACCGGCGGTTGCGGCAACAGCGTACGCAACAGGGGCATTACGTGCTCGATGAACCAGACCAGGCCGTCTTCGTTCGGCGTGCCGGGGTGCAAGGCGCCGACGAACAGCAACCCGCTGCGCTGCTGCAGGCCCGGCGCCGAGCGGCGGGAAGCGATGGCATGGCTCAGAATCGTGACGGGGTGGCCAGCGGCACGGAACAGGCCGGCATCGCGCTCCGAAACAACGAACACCTGATCAGCGCCCCGGGCCAGTCCGAGCTCCGCGGCGAGCCGTGCTTGCGCCGCGGCCCTCGACATGGGGCGGCCCTTGACGGCCGCCTCCGCGATTTCGCGCAGCGCGAACAAGGCCTCTGCGTCATAGACCAGGCGCATGCCCGCAAAAAGGTCGGGGCTGCGCTGGCGCAATGGCAACAGTGCCTGCAGGTTGGGCGGACGGCTGACCACAAGTACGTCATACACGCCCCTGCGCTGCTCGAGAAAGGCTTCAAGCCGGCCCATGCCGTGACCCAGCATCACCTCGGTACTTGGCGGCAGTGACGCGTACACCTCCCGCCAGTCATCTTCCGCCTGCCACAGCGGAAAGAAGGTGACCGGCCAGTCGCGCAGCGACTGCAACATCAGGCGGGCACGCGGCAAGCCACCGCCCTTGACCATGTGAGGCACTTCGTTGTCGATGATCAGAACGCGCGGGCGCCGCGGATGGTCTTCGGGCGAACGCCAGCGGTCCCCATGCAGCGGCTGCGGACCGGGCGGCGGCAGATTCTTCAGCCACGCGCCGTGACGTGCCAGGAAACGCTGCTGGTTGTCGCGCATCTGGCGCGGTGCTTCGTCGCCAGCAGCGCTCCCCCACTCCAGGTGCTCCACCAGCACCGCCGGTTCATACACCACGCGGAATCCGGCCCGCCAGACACGCAGGCAAAAATCCGTGTCCTCGTAATAGGCCGGTGCGAAGGTTTCGTCGAAGCCACCGAGCATGCGCCATAGCGGCGTGCGCACCGCCAGGAACACGCCGGACACGTAGTCGGTGGCGCGGCTGGACATCGCAGCCGGACAGAACGGGTCTTCGTTGCGGCCAATGCCCAGCGCTGAACCGTCACCGAATATCATGTTGCCGGCCTCCTGAAGGCCGCCACCGGTCAGCACGATGCGGCCTCCCAGCGCTCCGATGGCCGGCTCGGCGTCGAGCCTGGCGAGGGCAGCCGCCAGGGCGCCTTGCTGCAGGATGGCATCGCTGTTGAGAAACACCAGATGGCGCCCCCGGGCCAGCGCCGCGGCTTGATTGGCGGCAAGCAGGAAGCCCGTGTTCCGGGTGTTGGACACGATGCGCGCGCCACGCACGCGTTGCAGCAGCGACGCTGTTTCATCGCTGGACGCGTTGTCCACGATGAGGGTCTCGAACGTCGCCCCGCGCTGGTCTGCCAGCGCCTGCAGCGTTTTGCGTGTCAGTCCGGCCTGATTGTAGAGGACCACGATCACCGACAGGTCCGGCGTCGCGCCGGCCGGTGCTTCCGGCAGGTCCAGGCTGGCCGGTTTGTCCAGCCACACATGCAGCGCGCGCCGCGCCCACGCGCGAACCTGCTCCTTCGGGTCGTCGCCGGTTGCGGCCGCCGGCAGGTGGCCGAGAAAGCGCTCGCACTCACGTTCGATCTGGCGCGCCACCCGGCGTCCATCCACCAGCGGCGAAGCCGACATGCGCCCGCGCAGCTCGGTGCGATGGCGCTTGAGCGCCTCGACGTCGCGGGCGAGCGCCGTGGCGATCGCAACGCAGGAGGCGCTGTCGTCGGCCACCCATTCCTCCAGACCGAGTGCCGCAAGGAGCGAAAGCGCCTGACGAGCGCCCGCCCACCCGCCTGCCCGACTGACCACCGGCACGCCCATCCACAAGGGATCGAGCAGGCTCAACCCGCCGTTGCCGGGGAAACTGTCGAGCACCAGATCAACCTGCCCGAACCAGCGCAACAGGCCCTCATAGCTTCGAGGAGGGTCGAAAGCCACGCGCGAATCTGCAACGCCGTTGGCGCGCAGCACGGCCAGAATGTGCTCGCGCTGCGGCCAGTCGCCCGCCATCTCGCCGATGAAGCGGATCCGTGATCGCGGCGTGGCGACCACCACCCGGGCCCATGTTTCGAGGCTTGTCCGGGTCAGGCGCAGCCCGCGCGCGGTGACGCCGAACGTGACACAGCCATTGCGCAGGGCAGGCGGCGGCAACGGGTCCGGCGCATGCACCGGCGGGTCCCAGCACCACTGGCCACCGTCGATTCGCCACAACGCTTCTTCATGGTGAACATCGTGCGCGACCGGCACCGCATTCGCGTCGGTCAGCAGGGCGTCGAACAGCCCCCCGGCCGTGCCCCAGCAGCCGAGCCAGCCCACCTGCAGGGGAGCCAGGCGGCGCGCATAGGCTTCCAGCAGGTCGAGCTGACCTTCAAACGGATGCAGCCCCCCCGCATCGATGACCACGTCGATACGATTGGCCGCACACGATGCGGCCAGGGTTTCCAGGTCCAGCGACGCGCTGTGGATGTGCGACGGCAGCAATGGCAGGGGCCTGTTGCTGAAGACGAAAACCTCCGTCTGTTCCGGATCGTGGTTCGCCAGCACGCGGCGCAGCAGGCTCTGATGCAGCTGGCCCGCAACGTAGGCGATCCGCAGGCGTGCCCCGGGCCTGTACGGCGGGCCCGGACGGTTCGTCCTGTTCAGGCCGACCCGCAGTTTGAGCGTCCGGTACCAATCACGTGCGGCCAGTGCAAGCTCGCTCGGGGCAGACGCGTCAGACAGCGAGGTGCTGTAGAGCGCAGCGGTTGCAATCCACGGGTCGAGCGGGAATTCCTGGCTCGCAGCGGCGGTCAGGCCGTCCAGGCAGGCATGGCCGTGGCGGGCGACGGCATCGGCCAGCCCATTGCGCAAGGCGGCCTGTCGCTCCGGTGGCGGCAGCAGTCCGAGGGCCGCGCGCGCGCGCGGCGTGCCCAGTCCGACGAGGCGCACCAGCACACGCGCGGCGTCCCCGTTGCCTTGCTGCTCAACCAACAACCGACGACAAAGGTCCAGCGCGCGGGCCTGGCCGTCCGGCACCTGATGACACCCTTCGGCAAGCAGCCGGCACTTCATCAGCAGGGCTGCCGTATTGGCGGAGAGCCGGCCCGACAGCTCGTCAACCGCTGCAAGGCCCCGGGTGAATTCGCCTGCGCGCAGATACGCCTCTGCCAGTTCCAGCATGGGCACCGGGTCGCCGGGAGCCAGCGCCCGTGCGCGCAGGAACGCAATCTGTGCCTGACCGAAGCGGTTGTCCGCAAGCAGTATCCAGCCAAGTTGACGCAGGCTGTCGAGCCGGTCGGGCTGCAGATGCAGGGCTGCTTCGATGGCGGTTTCGGCCTCGCCCAGCCGGCGCTGGCGGTAGCGCACTTCGGCCAGCGCGCGCCAGGCATCGGCATTCTGTGCGTCCTGCGCCACGGCAGACTGCGCGAATGCGTCAGCATTGGCCAGGTCATTGGCGGCAGCAAATACAAATGCCGCCTGGATCCTTGCCGCCGGATCTCCCGGAATCTGCTCCAGCAAGTGCCTTGCGGCGTCCCGCGCCGCCAACAGGTCGCCTTGTTCGAGCGCTACCCAGCCCAACGCGCGCAGCGCTTCGGTATTGCCGGCATCCAGCCGCAAGGCACGTGCGAGCGCGCGTCGCGCAAGCGCACGGTTGCCACGCTGAAGATGGGCCACGGCCAACAGGCGCCAGAGCTCGCTTTCGCCGGGCTCCGCACGCAGCAGCGAAAGCAGCTGTCTGCGCGCGGACTGGTGCTGCTTCAGATCAAGCAGCACCTGCGCCATCAACGCCCGTGCGGGTGTGGACGCCGGCTGCTGGCGCAGCACCTGCTGCAATAGCCAGAGCGCCGGTTCGGCCTGTCCCCAGGCCGACTGTATCTGCGCGCGGCGCAACAGCGCGCCCACGTTCGTCATGTCCCTCTGCTGGACTTCGTTGAAGCTCTTGTCCGCCGCTTGCAGGTCACCCGAGCGGTGCTGCAGCACGCCCAGCAGGTACCAGGCGTCGGGCCGTTCCGGATGGGCCTCGGTCTGGGCACGCGCCAGCGCAATGGCCTCCCGGAAGCGGCCCTGGCCCCATTCATGGCAGGCGAGTTCCGTCATCAACTCAGCGTCGCCAGGCAGTCGGGCCAGGCCCTGACCGAGCGCTGTTCCGGCGAGTTCGGGTTGATTCAGGGCCATCCGGCACTGCGCGAGGTGCAGGTGCAGCGCGCGCTGCTCCGGCGCGTCATGCGGGAAGGCTGCAATGGCTTCTTCATGCAGGAGCGCAGCCTCGGACACATTGCCGAGCCGCTGCTGCAACCATCCCGACTGCATCACCCGCTGCGGCCGGCGTGACATCTGCAGCGCCCGCCGGGCCCATGCCAGCGCCTCGGGCAACTGTTCAAGATCGTTCAACAGCCAGGCCAGCGTAAAGGCAGCCTCGTCAAGGCTGGCGTCCAGCAGGCAGGCGCGGCGCAGGGCCTCGACAGCCATCGCGGTGCTGCCGCGTCGCTGGTGGAACAGGCCCGCATACCAGTGCAACGGGGCATAGCCGGGTGCGCGCGCCAGCGCCGGCAGCAGCACGTCCCCGGCTGCGTCGAGCTGGCCCGCATCGAGCAGAAAGTAGCCCAGCGCGGCTGCAGCCGGGGATGAGCCGCTGGCTTCGACCGCTTGCCGAGCCAGCTGTCGGGCCATTTCCTTGTCGCCGGCATCGAAGCTCCGCCAGGCCTGACTGAGCAGATTCGTGGGGTTTTCCGCCACGTTGTTGCTCAAGCGTGCTTACCGCCGCCGGCCGCCGGAGGTCTTTCGCACACGACCGTGAACAGCGCCACCTCCCGGTTTTCAGCGGGCTGCTTCTGAGTGTGGTAGGTCACCTTGCAGTCGGTGAAACCGAGCAGGCCGAGTGCCGAAATGAAGAACTGCGGCGTGAATTGCCACCAAGTGTGGACCTGGTCTGCGCCGGTATGCGGCAGCAGCCTGCACAAGGGCATGTCGCCCAGCGCCGGGTCGTACAGTTCGGTGACGACAACAGCCCGCCGGGTCCGTACCGCGACGCTCTGAAGCAGATCAAAGGGACGGCGACAGTGCAGCAGCACCGCCGCCAGCACACCGATGTCAAAGGGACCGAAGTCTTGCCCGAGTTCATACGGATCTCCCTCGAACACCCTCACCTTCGAGCCGTTCTGCCGATGAACGTACCAGAACGAATTGCGTACTTTCTCTATCGTGCCGGTGAATTTCTCGCGCCAGCCCTGCGTATCGAAGCTTTCAAACGGCACGACATCCCACAGGTGCGACATCGACGGTTCCACGCACGTCACCGATGCACCCGCAGCCTCCATGTAGAAGGACAGAAATCCGCTCGCCGGACCAATCTCCAGCACCGATTGTCCGGTGACACAGATCTCGCCCAGATAGTCGAAGGGGCTGGGGCGCAAATCCCAATCGCCGATCACCTCCTCGCCATCGGCCAGCGTGTACGAATGGTAAAAACCGCAGTCTTCACGACGCGGCGTGCGTGGCGGAACCTCCCTCAACGCGGGCGCGCGGGTCATGGACGCGGGCACCGGAGCGCTCGACGGTGCCCGACTGTCCACAGCGCCGCCGGCGTGACCGCGCGAGCTTTCGTCACCCCGCTCAAACTGGCTGGCGTGCATTGCCAGCAGACTCAGCAACTGCCCCACGATGAGCGGCGTAGACAACACATGTGCCATGGCCTGACGGTGCGCGGCATCACGGTAAACTGCGCTGACCACCGGGTCGTATAGCTGCCGCAACGCGTGCGCCCAGTCGTCGATGGACGCTTCCGGGGCCAGCACCAGGCCACCATCGCCCACCAGCCGGGGCAGCGCGCCGCGGTTGCTGGCCAGCGCCGGCAGACCATTGAGCTGGGCCTCGATCACGGTACGGCCGAACGATTCCTCCCATACCGAAGGAAAGAGCAGCACCCGCGAACGGGCGAATACCTCGCGCATGTCACGCACCGGGCTGCACCATTCGATGTTTCCCAACTGCGCTGCCCTGCCAAGGCAGTAGGCACGCCAGTGCGGATCGATGTGCCAGCTTTCCATGACGAGAAACGGAAGCTCGGGACACGCCGCAGCCAGCGAGAACATTATCTCGACGCCCTTGATGGGAGTCGGATTGACAAACAGCACCTTGTCTCCCGTCCGGTCGGTCACGCAGGACTCCGGCGCCACCACCGGCGGGGTCACCGCGCAATCGATGCCGTACAGCGAGCGCCAGCGTTGAGCGGTGAACGCCGAGTTGGCGAGGTAAAGCAGCGATGGGTCCGGAGCAAGATTTCCCGCGAGCTGGTGCGGCTCCACGTTGTGCAGATACACCGCCGTGGGGCGTCCGGACGAAAGGCTGGCCAGAACCATCGGCGCCAGCGCCGTACCGCTTTGAACGACGACAACATCGGCCCCCCACGCAGCGGCGGCCATCGGCAGTGCCTGTTCGGGAGAATCGGCGCGCAGGACGAGATAACCCAGACTTTCGTCACCGCTGGCTGGCTGACCGGGATCGATCTTGCCGCCGGTGAGGCGGCCACACAGGACAGCTGCGTCAGCGCCTACGGCCTTGATGGCCAGGCAAAGATCGTGGGTGGTGGTCTGCAGGCCTCCGGTGACGTCGGGCAGATGGGCATAGTTGGAGACGAACAGGACGCGCATGGCCTACCAGTATTGTTATCGGCGGAAGTGTCGCCCGGGACGACGACCCGGATCGGCGCCCTCCCGCCGGCCACTCCCGACCTGCGTGGTGCTCAGGATTGATTCGGGAGGTGGCCGGACGACAGAATATTGCGCAGCGTCTGCGACGGATTGGTACGGGTGTCGATGACGTCTATCAGTGCCGGGTTGGTCGTCCCCTGGCTGCTCGTGCCGACTGCGGCGGCAACGCCTACGGCAGCCGCTGCGGCGACGCCTGCTGCCGCAGCGGCGGCTCCGACACCGATTCCGCCTGCCGCTGCACCTGCCGCACCGGCACCTGCCGCTGCACCTGCCGCACCGGCACCTGCCGCACCTGGAACCGCGAGGCCCGCCAACTGCGTCGAGAGCTGGGGCGAGGAAACACGCTGTGGCGCGGAAACGCCGACGTTGTTCAACGTGACACCAAATCCCGGGCGCGTGACCGTCTGGGTATTGCCACCGGCGTCACTCACACGCATCTGTTGACCGAACAGGAAAGTGGCGGACGTCTGGCTCCCGGAGGTCTCGACCATGGTAATTCCGCCCAGAATCTCGACCGTACCCTGGGGCGTGGCGATCACTGTCGCGGTGGTCTTGCTGATTTGTCCTCCGACGACACGCAGCAGACCCTTGTTCAGGCCCAGCCGGATCTGCCCCTGTTTGCTCTCGGGATCGAAGTCGAACGCGTCGATGACCAGTTCGGAATCTGCCCCCAGCGTCAATGCCGACTGGTCCAGGAAAAGAATGTGCAACGGTCCGTTCGGCCCCGTGGTGAAGCGCTGGCCAGGCACGACATCGTTGCCGACGACCACCGTCCTTTCGCCGCTGACGGCGGGGGCAGTGGGTGTGACGGCGGAAACCACACCGGCTCTGGGCGCCGTGGAAGCGGTTGTCTGCGCAACGGCTGCCGGCAATGCGACAGTGGTCAGGGCGGCGGCCATCCACCAGTCTTTGGAAATCGGCGGGCTCATCGCGGGCTCCTAGTGCAATCGGGTCGGTTCATTGGGGGGGTACGGCTGCATGCGCGGAAATCAAAAACGGTAGGCCACGGCACCGTAAAGCGAAGAATTCTTGTTGCGGTAGTTGGGCAAATTGGCGTTGGTCTGCAGATGCTCAAGCTGCAGAAGCAGCGACCAGGCTCCTGACAATGCAAAGGTATTGCCCACACCCACGCGCCACTCGGTGTCCCGGCGTTTCGTCAGCGGATCGACAGCGGGGTCGGCCGCGGCATAGCTGCGCCGCTGCACGCCGCCCCAGACGGAAGTTGTCCAGAACCCCCCGTTGTCAGCCAGCGGGTTGGCGTAGCTGAACGCGTAGGAAACGCGCGCTTCATAGCCATCGTAATCGTAGTAGGCCTGATCGGTACGGTGGAACCGGCCGCGCAGTTCGCCACTCACTGCCGAGCCAGGGCTCAACTCCCGACTCAGCCGCACGCGGATGAGGTTGTCCGGACCGCCGAGTTGATCGGCGTCGGGCACGTCAATACGGGAGGCGTAGCTGAAATTGCGGTATTCGTACCCGGCATCGAAGAACGTGCGTTCGTCAATGCGGTATCCGAGATCGAACCCCAGCCCGTGGCTGTCCAGATACTTGTGCCCCTGCGCACTCAGTGTCCCGAGGATCAGATGGGGGCGCACGGTCAAGCCGGGCACGCCGGAGGCGGACGGTTTGAAGCGGATGCCGCTGGTGACCTCGACCAGAGCGAGGTTGTAAGGATCCACCTGATTGGCCGTCAGCCGGGAACCGGAGGACGAACTGTATTTGATCACCTGCGCCACCAGGGAACTGACCACGGCCGCCTCGTTCTGGGTACCGAGGTCATAGCGGTGATCCAAGCGCAAGGTCAGTTGCGTATCGGTATCCGATTTCGGTTTGAAGGCTTCGGCCACGGCCAGGGGCATGCCGCCCGACAGCAGCGTGTTCCGGTCGGAGCGCGCAGCCGGATTGGTCTGCGCCCGCACGCCGACAATCAGAAGGCCATCGAACCGAGAAACCTGGCTGAGCCTGGTGACGTCTCGCAGCAGCCTGTCCGCCTGGACCCGTTGCTCGTCCGCCAGCCGGGTGTCTTCGAGCGCACGGCGCAGCAGGCTTTCTGCCATGCCGTAGGAGCCAAGGCGGTAGTACAGCGCCGCCAGTTCGACGCGCACGGCTGCCGGTGCAGCGGGATCAAGCAGCAGGCGCTCCAGGGCGGCAATGCCACCTTCATAGTTCCCTGCCTGCACAAGCAGCCGGGCATAGTTCAAGCCAACGCCCACGTCGGCCGGCTCTCTTATAACCTGTTGAAACGCCTCGTTAACCTGTCGGTCGAGAGGCCAGTTTGCGGGGGTGTCGGCGAGTGCCACGGTGCATGCGCAAGCACCCAGAGAAGCGATCGCAAATGGCACCGGGTGGAAAAATCGAAAATCCATCAAACGCCTCAATTGGGGCTCCTCGGGGGCTGGTTCTTTACGCGTACAGTTTAATGTATCAGAAGTTTACTGCCGGGAATCTGTTGAATAGCGACAGATTCCTCGGCCTTTCGCGTTACGTGATTGAAATACGGGGGAGGCTTGGGAGACGGCATCGGGTCTTGCGCTGGCCGGGCGCCGTCGCAATCGGGCCCGCCCTTGCGGGACGGCTCGCAGCACGAAAGTTTCAGCGGGAATTTGCCGATAAGCACCCGGCAACGAACACTACCGGACCCGTATCGACGCACGTGAGGGATCGAGCAATGCACCAGCACGCGCAACCATGTTCGCCGCGCACTCTGCGCGGCATGCCTGAATCCGGCGCAGTTCGACCTCGCGCGGGACTTCGCGCCGGAATACGGCGCAAGCATTTTAGGGAGAAAAAACAGAAATGAAAAAGCTGGCGCTTTGCGTTTTGACCGCATTTTCTTTTTCTGCGCATGCGGACAATACGGGCTGGTCGGGTTGTCACGCCGGATTGAATGCCGGATACGCGACGGGAGACAACCAGTGGACAACAAAATTCTTCAGCAACACGGCCTATGACGATAACGGAGGGTCGGCAACGTCAAAGGGTCCCGTCGGCGGCGCCCAGCTTGGATGCGATCTGCAGCACGAAAACTGGGTCGCCGGTGCGCAAGGAATTCTGGATTTCGCCAATTCAAGGGGGCGACATCACTATGTCGGAGGAACGCCATACAACTATGTCACCTATGAAACGAAGCGGGTGGCAATGCTGACCGGGCGCCTGGGTTACCTGTTCAATCCCGGAACGCTGGTGTACATCAAGGCTGGCTGGGCCTGGGCGGACAACAGGTACAACGACAGTTCGCCCGACAACGCGCCGCCTCAAACCTATCGGAAAAGCCGCGTCCGGGACGGATGGATTGCGGGCGTGGGTGTCGAATACCGTTTCGCGCCAAGAATGTCCTTTTTCGCCGAGTACAACCACATCGAATTCGGCAAGGAAACCCTGCATCTCGACAGCGCTTTGGCAACGGGTGCCGATGACTATCGCGCATCAATTGAACAGGACGCGAGTGCTTTGCTGCTTGGAGTGAACTATCACTTTCAGTGAATGCAGGCCATCAGGAATGCACCCTGGATCACGCCACGGTCCGGGGTGATGCCCGGACGGGCCGGATTCACACGGCTCGATCTTCGGGCTGCAACGGTCGAACGGAATGGCTGAATGCCCGGCATGCCGCTGCACAATCTGAGTGCAACGCTGCGCTGCCGGCCGACGGGAAAGCTCCCTGCTTCGATCGTCCACTGCACACCCCGCCATCGGCGCCAGCTCGAGCGGCGATTCGACCGTCACCGCACTCGATAGACGTCCAGCATGTCAGCCATGTCATCGGCAAGGGCTTCAATCTGGCAGGGCCGGACATTGCGCTCGGCAAAGGCCCGCAGCCCCATGACCTGCGCCTGTATCAGACGGGCAAGCCGCGGGCAGTCGACGTCGGCGCGCAACTCTCCTGCGGCTTTCGCGCACTCAAGCGCCTCGCAAAGGCCCTCTTCGATCCTTGCCAGCAGGGCATCAACACGTTCCAGCAAGGCGGCGTCTTCGGCGTTCACTTCGAGCAGCGTCTTGATCGGCATGCATGCCTGCGCCGGCGCAGGGGCGTCTTCGCTGCCGGGCCTGGCGAACGAGCGCAGATAGCGCTTCAGCCCGTCCACGACGCCCGGCGATGCGTGATTTCACGCTGGCCATGGTGCGCCAGCACGGCGCACCGGAACCGGAGCGACTGCAGCATTCTTCGCAGCCGGCCATTCGCCGAAGAACGTACTGGAAGTGATCCTGGGCCTCAGCCAGAAGGTCATGAGCAACTACACCAACCATGTCGCCCGCACACCGGTCTCCGGCCCCGCCGGAGGCGCGTCCTGCGGACAAGCCCCTCTCCGCACGCCGGCGTTCATTGCCCCGGCCGGAACGGGCGAGCACGGTGACCGGCACCGAGCCGCCCGCCACGGGGATCGCTCGCTGGTCCAGAGCGTGTCGAAGCTCAAGCTGGATGTGACAGTGCCGTTACAACGCTTGGTGACCCGATAACCTCCGGACTCGTACCATGCCCCGTACTGAACGCTCAACCCCCGCGATCCGGCAGCTTGCCCGGCCCGTTTCCTCCGCAGGGCGGGCGGCCGGACTGTCCCGTCTGATGGCCGGACTGATGCTGCTCGCGGGCATCTGGCACGCACAGGACGCCATGGCGGCAGACCTGCCCACCAACGGCCAGATCGTTGCCGGCACCGCATCGATCACGCAGACCGGTACGACGATGACCGTCAATCAAGGCAGCGATCGTGTAGCCATTGACTGGCAGGCGTTCTCGATCGGTGCCGGGCACACGGTGAACTACGTGCAGCCGTCCGCCGCATCGGTGGCGCTGAACCGGGTGACCGGGTCCGACGTGTCGGTGATACAGGGCGCGCTCAACGCGAACGGACAGGTGTTCCTGATCAATCCGAACGGCGTGCTGTTCACGCCCACCGCGCAGGTCAACGTCGGCGGCATCGTCGCGTCGACACTGGACATGACCCAGGCCGATTTCGACGCCAGGCTCTACCGGCTTTCCGGAAACAGCAGCAACGCAGTGATCAATCAGGGCAGCATCACGGCTGCCGCGGGGGGCAGCATCGCGCTGGTCGCCGCGCGCGTCAGCAACGAAGGCTCCCTGCATGCGGATGGCGGCAGCGTGCTGCTTGGCGCCGGAGCGGCCGTCACGCTGGACCTCGGCGGCCCGGTCAAGCTGCAGGTCGAGCAGGCGGCCCTTGATGCGCTGATCGACAACGGCGGCGCGATCCGCGCCGACGGCGGTGTCGTGATGCTTGCGGCACGGGCGGCCGGCGATCTGGTGTCCACGGTGATCAACCACAGGGGCATCATCGAGGCCCGCACGCTCGCGAGCGGCGAAACGGGCGAAATCCATCTGCTCGGCGACATGGACAACGACCGCATCAGCGTCGGCGGACAACTTGACGCCAGCGCACCGCAGGGCGGTGCCGGCGGCTTCATCGAAACCAGCGCGGCGAATATCGACCTGCGCGACGATCTCGTGGTGTCGGCCGCCTCGGCCGGTGGCCCGTCAGGGCTGTGGCTGATTGATCCGACCGACATCACCATTTCGGCCACCACGTGCAGCGGCACCAACTGCGTGGCTGCCAACACCATCGCCAGCACGCTCAACGGCGGCACGGATGTGAGCATTGCGACAGCCGCGGCAGGTGGCGCTGCCGGCAACATCAATGTCGACGCACCCATCGCGTGGAGCTCGAACATGCTCACGCTGAGTGCGCACCACAACATCAATGTCAACGCGACGCTGCAGGCAACCGGCAGCGGCACCCTCATGTTCGCCTACGGACAGGCGAGCGCCGACGGCGCCGGCAGCAGCTATCAGGTCGCCAACGGCGCCCGGGTACTGATCCCCGCCGCCACCGCGTTCACATGGCAGAAGGGCTCTGCCGGCAGCGTGCGCAACCTCGTCTTCGACAATGGCCTGCTGCGTTTCGGCAGCGGATCCGAAGCGTCGATCAACAGTGAGGGCCAGTTGCTGCAGCCGTGGTACTTCGACAACACGTCGGTCGTGAACAATGTGACGCGCAACGACTGGTTCAGGCTCACCTTCAGCAACTACCCGCTCAATCTGGAACTGGGCGTGGGCGGCGACGGATCCAGCGGCTGGAACCGCGGCGGCGAGATTCTCGGCTCCAACAACAACCTGCTCGCGTCGGTCACCGGTCACGTGCTGGACATCTCCGGCTATCGCGAAGGCTCCGGCACCATCGTGTCCGCCATCGACATTCTTTACGCCGGCTCCGGCAGCACGATACGGGTGGCCAACACCTACACGCTCGGCAGCAGCGCATCCTTCCTGAAAGCCGACACGCTGGTCAGCAACCTGAATCCGACGGACGCGGTGTCGAACGTGCGGCTCTGGGTGGGTACGCAGGACGACTACATCGCCACCCGGGACAGCCAGTACAAGTTCAAGGGCAATCTGACGGCGAACGGTTTCGAGCAGATCACAACCCAGGACACGCAGGCCAAGGCACTGAAGATCACCGAATACAACGACGGCGTGACCGGTGCAGCGGTTCTGTTCTACTCCACGTCGGATGGCGCCGACACCTCCATCGCAAGGTGCTGCTCCTTCTCCAACGCGACCGGCATCGACCCGCGCACGTCGCTCGTTGCGCGGGGTGTCGACGACAACGGCGTCCCGCGCGCCGAGGACGGCTCCTATGCGCTGTTCATCCGCCTGCCGGATCTGGCGCCGAACGCGAGCAGCGGCATGACCTGGTACTACGCAGCCGGACCGGTCAGCCTGCTCGACAGCATCGTGAATCAGGTGGCGACGTCCGCCGGCGCCCGGCCCGCCGTGGCCGTCGCACCACCGCCGGTCACCCGCGTCCCGCTCGACGGCGCGATCCAGACCGCGCAGCAACAGGCGACGCCGGTCACCGCCTCGCTGCCGCTGGTGACGCCGGTGAGCGCGGGACTGTCGCAAGGCGGAAATCTCGCCGGCAACGGACAGGCGCTGTCCATCGGCAGCCTCGAAGTCACCGCCATCTCGCTCAACGGCGGCGCACCCGGCAGCACCGCGGCGAACGCGGGATCGGGTGACGCGGCGGATGGCGGAAACGTGGGCAACGACGCCGCCGGCGACCGCGCCGTCATGGCAAGCGTCGAGAATTCCATTGATACGCTCGGCCCCTTGAAGGTGTTCGTCGTCGATGGCGGCGTACGCCTGCCCGAGTCCGACGATGAATAACCGCGACCGAGCCGTCACCGCCGTGCCATCCTGCTGCTTCACGCGGGCGCCCTGCCTTCTGGCCGAACACTCACTGCCGTCATTCCAATGCGCCTCTATCGCCTGACCGCTCTGTCCCTGACCGTTTCGGCGACCTTGCCCGCCTTTGCACAAGTCGCGCCGGACGCCGGACGCATCCAGCAGGAAATGGCCCCGGTGCCGCAAGCACCGGCCCCCGCGCCGGACATCACCATCGAAGCGCCGACGCCCGCCGTGACGCCGCAGGGCGGCACACAGGTGACGCTGCGCTCGGTCACGTTCAGCGGCAACACGCTGTTCGAAGACGCCGTGCTGAACGCCGTGCTTGGTGACGTCGCGGGGCGCAGCTTCGACCTTGCCGGACTGCGCGACCTCGCGTCGCGCGTGTCGGCCCACTACCGTGCAGCGGGTTACCCGTTTGCCCGCGCGTTCCTGCCGGCACAGCCGCTGAACGACGGCGTCGTGCGCATCGACATCGTCGAAGGGCGCTACGGCCGCGTGCGCGCCGAAGGTGACGACACCATGACGGCCGACGCACAGCGCTTCCTGTCACCGCTGCAACCGGGCGACGTCATAGAGAGCGGCGCGCTCGAACGCGCCGCTCTCATCCTCGACGACCTGCCGGGCGTACGGGCGGTGCCCATCATCCGTCCCGGCCAGGAACTGGGCACCGGCGACATGCTCGTACGCGTGGAGCGGAACAGCCGTTACAGCGCCGACCTCGGCCTCGACAACCACGGCAACCGCTACACCGGGCAGACGCGAGCGCGCTTGAACCTCGGCGTGGACAGCCCCTTCATGCTGGGCGACCAGTTCCTGCTGCGCAGCCTGCTGACGCAGGAAGGCATGTGGTTCGGCCAGCTCGCCTACAGTCTGCCGGTCGGCGCCAGCGGCCTGCGTGCCCAGATCGCCTATTCGCACACGTATTACCGGCTGGCGCGCGACTTCGCGGCGCTTGATGCCAGCGGCACCGCGAAGACCGCCTCCGCGGGCCTGAGTTACCCGCTGCTGCGCTCCCAGCGCGCCAACCTGAATCTTTCGGTCAACCTGCAGTACAAGGATCTGAACGACCGGCAGGACGCCACGTTCTCAAGCGACGACAAGTCGAGCCATTCACTGCCCGTGACGCTCGCCTTTGACCTGCGCGACGGCTTCGGCGGCGGCGGCATCACCTATGGCGTGCTCGGCTGGACGCCAGGCCGGCTTGATCTCGACACTGGCCTTGGCGCGATCGACGCAGCCAGTGCGCGCACCGAAGGTGGCTTCAGCAAATACAATCTGGACATTGCGCGGCTGCAGTTGCTGCCCGCCGGCTTCAACCTGTTCGGCCGCCTGTCGGCGCAGTGGGCCAGCCGCAATCTCGACTCGTCGGAGGGCTTCGGCCTCGGCGGCCCGAACGGCGTCCGGGCCTATCCGGTCGGCGAAGCCTACGGCGACGAGGGCGCGCTTGCGCAGGTCGAATTGCGCTACAACCACGGCCCGTACAGCCCCTACGTTTTCTATGACGCCGGTCGCATCCGCGCCGATGCCCGCCCGTGGCAGGCCGGCGACAACAGCCGCTCGATCAGCGGCGCAGGCGCCGGACTGCGCTATGCAGAGGGCCACTGGCAATTCGACGCGGCGCTGGCCTGGCGCATGTCCGGTGGCGCCCCGTTGTCGGACACCAAGGACCGCACACCGCGCGTGTGGGTGACCGCCGGCTACCGCTTCTGACCATCTGCGCCACAGCACGGCCGCGCAGCGCCCGGTGCGTCACGCGTCGCCGCCGGCAACCTTCCGTTCGTACTCTGGAAGCGTGAGCAGGCCTTCCTGCTCGGCTTGCCGTTTCTCGTGTTCGGGCAGCACGTCCTGCACCATGTCGAGCCGCTTCCACGACGCAAGCGGCGTCTCGCAAGCAGCCTGCGGCACGTACTTCGACTGGCCGATCTTCCGGTAGCGATGGATGTAGCGCGGACAATTCACCCAGACCTTTGTAACGGTCACGCGCACCAGGTACTTTGCCTCGGTGTAGTCCGCCAGCAGCGGATCGTCGCGCAGCAGCTCGGCCGTACCCTGCAGCCGCAGCCGATGCGGGTTCTCGAAGTCGATGAACAGCATGCCGACACGCATCTGGCCCACGATGTTGCCGACCGAATAGAACATGCCGTTGCCGTCGTAGCCCGGAAAGACCAGCGTGCGGTCGTCGAGCACGCGCACGAATCCGGACGGCCCGCCCTTGTATGACACCGTGGGATTGCCGTCGGGATCGACGGTCGACAGGAAGAACATGTCACGCGATCCGATGAAGGCCTTTTCCTCGTCCGCAAGCCGGTCGTGCACCCAGTCCCGGTCGAGCATTTCAGCGAGCCTGGTCGTGCCGAACTCGCGCTGCAGACCACGATGGTCTTCCGAATAGATTGATGCCATGGCGCCTCCTGTCGTCTTCTTCCGGTGGGCGCACGCACCTTGACCGGTGCGCGCGCAATAGTGGGGTGAGGCCGATGCGCAAGCCGGGCCGCACCGCAGGCGCAAGGGTACGCCGGCGCAGCCGGGCAAAATACCCACCGCACAGCGTCATGCGCATCGAAATGAAGACGGAGGAACGGGGACCGGAGCCGGCCCCCGGGTGCTTCAGCGGTCAGAACGAATAGGTCAGGCCGAGCGACCACGTGTCGACATCGCCTTCACCAACGTCACCGCCGCCCACGCTGTCGTAGCGGGTGTACTCGGCGCGTACGCCGATTGCCTCGGTGACCCGGTAACCGGCGCCAATGCCGTAGAGCATGCTCCAGCTGCGGTCGCTGGCCTTGCCGCTCGCGGTGCCGCCGGGGCCCGTGGCATTGACGTCGATCTCGACCTTTGCCTGAATGCCGCCGAGCCGGCCGTATATCGAGAACGCGTCGCCCAGCGGCATGATGCCGAGCACCGACACGGCCCAGCCGTGCGCTTCGACGTCGGCGTCGGCGTTGCCACCGGCGAACGTTGCGCGGTAACGCGCATCGCCGAAGTCGACATAGCCGGCTTCAACGGCGAAATTCGGATTGAAGGCGTAGCCGATGGCCAGCCCGTAGTGGGTGTCGTTCTCGTCAACGCGGGAACTCACGCCGGTCGCGCCGGCACTGACGAGCGTGGCGTCCATCTCGCTGCGTTCCAGGTCGATGCTGGCGCGACCGATGGTGCCGGCAAGGTAGACGCCTTCGGCCTGAGCCAGCGGCGCTGCGAGCATGGCCGCGAGCACGCCGGCCAACTGGATCTTCTTCATCTGTCTTGCTCCTCTTGAATGCCGCCGGATGGCGTCGGAGCCGGAGTCTAGCCAGAGCAGATCACCCTCATGACATACATCATCCGAAAGGATGATGCCATTCGGGTCAGTGCGCTTCGTCCCAGTTCGCGCCGACGCCGGCATCGACCCTGAGCGGCACGGACAGCGTGGCAACGCCTTCCATCAGCGCCGGCACGCGCTCGCGCACGCGCTCGATTTCCGCTTCCGGCACTTCCAGCACCAGTTCGTCATGCACTTGCAGGATGAGACGCGTGGACAGCGCCTCCGACCTGAGCCAGCCGGACACGGCGATCATCGCGAGCTTGATGAGGTCGGCAGCGGTGCCCTGCATCGGCGCGTTGATGGCGGCGCGCTCCGCGCCCTGACGACGGCCGACCTGCTGCGCCCGGATGTCCGGCAGTTGCAGGCGCCGGCCGAACACGGTTTCGACATAGCCCTGCTCGCGCGCCAGCGCGCGCGTCTCGTCCATGTAGCGCGCCACGCCGGGGTAGCGCGCGAAGTAGCGGTCTATCCAGCTCTGCGCGGCGCTGCGTTCGATGTCGAGATTCTTTGCCAGTCCGTGCGCGCTCATGCCGTAGATCAGTCCGAAATTGATCACCTTGGCGTAGCGGCGCTGTTCGCTGCTCACGTCGTCCGGCGGCACGCCGAACACCTCGGACGCGGTGGCGCGATGCACGTCCTCGCCGTCGGCAAAGGCCTGCAGCAGGCGGGCGTCCTGCGACAGGTGGGCCATGATGCGCAGCTCGATCTGCGAATAGTCGGCACTTACCAGCACATGGCCCGGCGCTGCAATGAACGCCGAGCGGATGCGCCGGCCTTCCGCCGTGCGTACCGGGATGTTCTGCAGGTTCGGATCCACGGACGACAGCCGGCCGGTCACCGCCACCGCCTGACCGAAGCTGGTGTGCACACGGCCGGTGTCGGCACGCACCATGCGCGGCAGCTTGTCGGTGTAGGTGCCCTTGAGCTTGGCCAGGCTGCGGTATTCGAGAATGAGCGCCGGCAGCGGATAGTCGAGCGCCAGTTGCGACAACACTTCCTCATCGGTGGACGGCGCACCGCTCGGCGTTTTCTTGATGACCGGCAGCTTCTCGCGCTCGAACAGTATTTCTGCCAGCTGCTTCGGCGAATTGATGTTGAAGGGCTGCTTCGCGGCCTCGTGGGCACGCGTTTCGAGGTCGAGCATCTTCTGCCCCAACTCGCTGCTCTGCGCGGCGAGCGATGCACTGTCCAGCAGCACGCCGTTGCGCTCCATCTCGAACAGCACGTCGGCCACCGGCAGTTCGATGTCGCGGTAGATGTAGGAGAGCTTCGCGTCCGCCGCGAGCCGCGGCGCCAGTACCTGATGCACGCGCAGCGTGACGTCGGCGTCCTCGGCGGCGTAGTCGGCGGCGCGATCGATCGATACCTGATCGAAGCAGATGCGCGACGCGCCCTTGCCGGTCACCTCGTCATAGCTGATCACCTTCAGCCCGAGGTGGCGCGTGACCAGCGCGTCAAGGCTGTGGTTGCGGTCCGCATCCAGTACATAGGATTCGAGCAGCGTGTCATCGACGACGCCGGCAAGCCGGATGCCGTGGTTGGCGAACACGTGGCGGTCGTACTTCAGATGCTGGCCGAGTTTGCCGTGATCGGCCGACTCCAGCCACGGACGAAGCTTGTCGAGCATCTCGCCAAGCGGCAGCTGCGCCGGCGCGTCCGGGTAGGTGTGGGCCAGCGGCAGATAGGCCGCCACGCCGGGTTCAAGCGCGAAGCTCATGCCGACCAGACGCGCCTCCATGCTGTCCAGGCTGGTCGTTTCGGTGTCCAGCGACACCACCTTCGCCGCCATCAGAAGGGCCAGCCAGCGATCGAAGGACGCCCAGTCGACCAGCGTTTCGTACTTCCCGCGGTGACTGCCTTCGGGATCAGCGGACGGCGTCGCATCGGCGGCCGGTGCCGGCGCGGACACCACCTTGCGCCCGCCCTTGGCAAGTTCATCGAGCAGACCGCGGAAGCCGTAGCGTTCGTAGATGGGGCGCAGCGCGTCGGCGCTTTCGCCTCCCGGCGTCAGCGCCTCCAGCGGCTGCGGCAGTTCGACGTCGCATTTCACGGTGATCAGGCGGCGCGCCAGCGGCAGGAAGTCCAGATGCGCGCGCAGGTTCTCGCCCACCTTGCCGCCGATGTCGGCCGCATGCGCCACCACCTCGTCCAGCGAGCCGTACTGCTGCAGCCACTTCACGGCCGTCTTGGGACCGCATTTGTCCACGCCCGGCACGTTGTCCACGCTGTCGCCGATCAGCGCCAGATAGTCGACGATGGCAGACGGCGGCACGCCGAACTTGGCCAGTACGCCGGCTTCGTCCAGCTTTTCCTCGCTCATCGTGTTGACCAGCGACACGTGCTTGTTCACCAGCTGAGCCAGATCCTTGTCGCCGGTGGAAATGACGCAGTCAATGCCGCGCTCGGTGGCGTGCAGCGCCAGCGTGCCGATGACATCGTCGGCCTCCACGCCGGGCAGCATCAGCAGCGGCCAGCCCAGCGCGCGCACCGCGTCGTGGATGGGCTCGATCTGCGCGGCCAGGTCCTCCGGCATGGGCGGACGATGCCCCTTGTAGTCCGGATACCATTCGTCGCGGAAGGTCGGCCCCTTGGCGTCGAACACGCAGGCGGCGTAGTCCGCCTTGTAGTCGGCGGCGAGCCGCCTTAGCATGTTGATGACACCGCGCAGCGCGCCGGTGGGCTCGCCCTGCGCATTGCGCAGGTCGGGCATGGCGTGGAAGGCGCGGTACAGGTAGGACGAACCATCGACGAGCAAAAGCGTGGGCATGACGGATTCCGTATTCGGGCAGCCCGCGATTATCAACCCTGGGACGCGTTCATTGCTGGATCGTGGTCTGCGATGCAGGCGGGAAGGCGTCCGGAGCACCCATCAGATGAGCGCAAAAGACAAGCTGCCCGGCATGATCGACCCGGGCGACGCGGCCCGTGCCAGCAGCGCCCGCGAAGCCTGGCGCATATTCGGCATCATGTCCGAATTCGTCGAGGCAACCGAGCGGCTGCAGGCAATCCGCCCCGCCGTCAGCGTATTCGGCAGCGCGCGCACCCCGCGCGACCACCCGTACTATGAATTGACGGAGCGCATGTCCCGCCTGCTGTCCGACGCCGGCTTCTCGGTCATTTCCGGCGGCGGGCCCGGCATCATGGAAGCCGCCAACAAGGGCGCCTTCCACGGCAAGTCGCCGAGCGTCGGGCTGAACATCCAGTTGCCGATGGAGCAGAACTCCAACGCCTATCAGGACATTTCGCAGACTTTCGAGCACTTTTTCGCGCGCAAGTACATGTTCGTACGCTTCGCCGCCGCCTACGTCGTGATGCCGGGCGGATTCGGCACGCTGGACGAACTGATGGAAGCGCTCACGCTGATCCAGACGCGCAAGAGCCGCAGCATTCCGATCATTCTCGTGCATACGCCGTTCTGGAGCGGCCTGATCGACTGGTTCCGCAACACGCTGGTGCGCGAGGGCATGGTGTCGGCCGACGACATGGATCTGGTACAGGTCATCGACGATCCGGCGCAGGTTGTCGACGCCATATTCCGCCACTACGAGAACCGCAGCTTCATGCCGCTGCCTGAAGAGCATGAAGCCATGCTCAATCTGTAGGTCACGGCCGGACGTGGCCGCGCATGGGCTCTGATAAACTGCCGGAAATACGAGGATTTCCCCCATGCGCCCGCTCCTGATTTCAATCGCCCTGATGGGTGCACTGGCCGTCGCCCTGCCATCCGCAGCGCTGGCCCAGGCTGACCGCCCGACCGATCTGCAGCCGATCCCGGAGCCGCCGCCTCCGCCGGAGCCGCTCGAAGGCGGCGTATCGGTCGAACCACAGGTCACGATCATCCAGCGCGGCGAAGATACGGTGGAAGAGCACCGCATCAACGGCAAGCTCTATATGGTCAAGGTGACGCCGCCGCACGGCACGCCCTACTACCTGATGGACGAGAACGGCTCCGGCGCGATGACGCGCTACGACGACCTCGATTCAGGCCTGCGCGTGCCGAAGTGGGTGATCTTCTCGTTCGACTGACCCGCGTGCGCCCCGGCGCATGCACAACCTCTGATCCTGATTCGTGTCTGTCTTCACCACTGTCACCGCAGATCAGCTGCGCGACTGGCTGAAGAATTACTCCATCGGCCATCTCGTGTCGCTGGAGGGAATTCCGGCTGGCATCGAAAACACCAATTACTTCGTCGACACGTCACACGGTCGCTACGTGCTGACCCTGTTCGAGAAGCTGACGCGCGCCGAGCTGCCGTTCTACGTGCATCTGATGGCCCATCTGGCGCGCCACGGCATTCCGTGCCCGGCGCCGATCGCCGATCGCGACAACGAATACCTCGGCACCATCAACGGCAAGCCGGCCATGCTGGCCACGCGGCTCGCCGGCAGGTCACAGATGCAGCCGGGCGCCGCGCACTGCGCCGCCATCGGCGGCATGCTGGCGGCGATGCACGTGGCCGGCCAGAGCTACGGCCGGCGGTTCGCCAATCCGCGCGGCTACGACTGGTGGCTGCACGTCACGCCGCTGCTGCTCGATCACCTCGACGCCGGCGACCGCGCGCTGCTGGAGAGCGAAATCGCCTTCCAGCGCGGGCAGCGTGACGGCGGCGCCTGTGACGGGCTGCCCTTCGGCGTGGTGCATGCCGACCTGTTCCGCGACAACTGCCTGATGGACGGCGAACGCATCGGCGGCATCATCGACTTCTACTTCGCCGGCGACGACTACCTGCTGTTCGACCTCGCGGTCACGCTCAACGACTGGTGCTCGGACGCCGACGGCGAACTGGTGCCCGAACTGGCCGGCGCGATGATCACCGCGTATCACGATGAACGCGCGCTGGACGACGCCGAGCGTCGCGCCTGGCCGCTGATGCTGCGCGCGGCGGCGCTGCGCTTCTGGCTTTCCCGCCTGTTCGATTTCCACAAACCCCGTGACGGCGAAATGGTGCACAAGCACGATCCGAAGCGTTTCCGCGACATCCTGCGTGCGCGCATCGGCGCCGGTGACGACCTGCCATGGCGGTGAACCTGCAGGCCCGCCCGTTGCCGGCCATGGCGGGATGGACATGGATCAGCGGTGGCTTCGCGCTGTTCCGGCGCAACCCGCCGCTGATGACGGCGCTCACGATGACCTATCTGCTGCTGATGGTGTTCCTCAACATCATCCCGCTGATCGGCCCGCTGCTCGTCGCCATCTGCCTGCCGGTCATGTCGGTCGTCATCTTCAATGGCGCACGCATCCTGGACCTGAAGCTCGACCTGTCCACCGAGGCGCTGAAGGACGGCCTGGCGCGCAACACGCGCACGCTGGTGCAGCTCGGCATCGTGCATCTGGTCGGTTCGCTGCTCGTCGTGCTGGTCCACACGCTGCTGTTCTCGGCGCCCGACGTCGTCGCGCTCGAAGCGGACGAAGGGCAGTTCACGCGCACGCTGCTGCAACTGCTCCCGCTCGTGCTGCCGCTCATCCTCATCATGTGGTTTCCGCCCTACCTGATCGCAACGCTCGGCCTGCCATTGGGCAAGGCGCTGTTTTTCGGCGCGATCGGCGTGTTCCGCAATGCCGGCGCCTTCATCGTGTACTTCATCGCGGCGGCGCTGCTGGGCGTCGGCCTGCCGGTACTCCTGATCCAGATGCTCGGCAGCGACGACGGCATGGGCAGCGTCCTGCGCATCGCGGTGCGCATGGCGCTGCTGTTCGTGTTCGTCCCCACGCTCGCGGCGAGCCTGTACGTGAGCTTCCGTCAGGTGTTCGCCCAACAGGCGGACGAACCGGCCGATGAGTGAGCGCGCGCCGCTCGGCCTGTTCGGCGGCACCTTCGATCCCGTGCATATCGGTCACCTGCGCCTCGCCGAGGAGGCGCGCGAATCGCTGCGGCTGGGCCGCGTGCGCTGGATACCGGCGGGTCAGCCCTGGCATCGCGCCGCGCCACAGACTTCACCCGCCCACCGCCTGGAAATGGTGCGCCGCGCCGTGGCGCCGAACCCGTGCTTCGAGGTCGACGCGCGGGAAGTGGCTTCCGGGCGCCCGAGCTATACCGTCAACACCCTGCTCGCGTTGCGTGCCGAGCTGGGCGGCGACCTGCCGCTCGTGCTGATACTGGGCGCCGACGCCTTCGGCAAGCTGCACACTTGGCACCGCTGGCAGGAACTGTTCGGGCTGGCCCACATCGGCCTCGCCACCCGCGCCGGCCAGTCGGTTGACGCCGGCACACTGGACGCCGCACTGGCCTGCGAACTCGCGGCCCGCCAGCGCGACGAAGCGCAGGCCTTGCGCGAAGCGCCCGCGGGCGTCATCGTGCGCTTTGACATGACACCGCTTGCGGTATCGGCCACGGACATCCGCGCGCGTCTCGCGCGCGGCGCGAGTTGCCGCTATCTGGCGCCTGCCGCCGTACTCGACTACATCAGCCATCACAGGCTCTACTGAAGGATTTAAATGGATATCAATGCACTGCAGGCGCTGGTGGTCGACGCGCTGGAAGACATCAAGGGACGCGACATCGAGGTATTCAACACGCAGGGACTGACCGCGCTGTTCGACCGCCTGATCGTTGCCAGCGGCGACTCCAACCGGCAGACCCGCGCACTGGCCCGCCATGTTCAGGAAAAGGTGAAGGCGGCCGGAGGCTCGGTCATCAGCGTGGAAGGCGAGGAGACGGGCGAGTGGGTGCTGGTCGACCTCGGCGACATCGTCGTGCATCTGATGCAGCCGGCCGTGCGCGCCTACTACAACCTTGAAGAGCTGTGGTCGGGCGCCGCCAAGCCGTCCGACAAGTCGGTCGCCGCCGTCCGTGCGGCCGGTGCCCGCGGCAACGGACCGGCCTCGCGGTGAAACTGCTGGTGATCTGCGTCGGGCACCGGATGCCCGACTGGATCAACGCCGGCGTGAATGAATTCGCGCGCCGCATGCCGCGCGAATCGCCGCTGACCTTCGTCGAGATCAAGGCCGAACCCCGCACCCAGGGCAAGCCGGTCGACACGCTGCTGGAAGCGGAGCGCCAGCGCATCGAGGCGGCGCTGCCGCCGCGCGCGCGCATCGTCGCGCTGGACGAGCGCGGCGACGATCTGAGCACGGTCGCCCTGACCGCGCGGCTGCGCCGCTGGCGCGAGGACGGTGACGACGTGGCACTGCTGATCGGCGGGCCGGACGGCCTGTCTCCGGCGCTCAAGGCGCGTGCGCAGGAGCGCATCCGGCTGTCCAGCCTGACCCTGCCGCATGCGCTCGCGCGCCTGCTGCTGGCCGAAGCGTTGTATCGTGCAGTCAGCTTGGAAGCCAATCACCCCTATCACCGCGAATGAGCCTGTCCAGCACCGTACCGCCCGCCCTCTACCTTGCATCGCGCAGTCCGCGCCGGCGCGAGCTGCTGACGCAGCTGGGCCAGCCCTTCCTGCTGCTGCCGTTCCGCGGCCTGCAGCGCGAGGACATCGACGTATCCGAAGACGTGCGCGAAGGCGAGGATGCCGACACTTATGTCGCGCGTGTCGCGCGCGCGAAGGCGCTGGGCGGCGAGAAGCGGCTGGGCTGGCGGCGGCTCGGCGCCGGCCTCGTGCTATCGGCGGACACCACGGTGGAGCTCGACGGCGAAATCCTCGGCAAGCCGGCGGATACCGCCGACGCGGCACGCATGCTCGCGCAGCTCTCCGGTCGCACGCACCGCGTGCTGACGGCGGTGGCCGTCAGCGACAGCCGCCGTCTGGAGCATGTGCTGTCGGTGTCGACAGTGCGCTTCGCCCGGCTCGAACAACGCGACATCGACCGCTACGTTGCCAGCGGCGAACCCATGGACAAGGCCGGCGCCTACGGCATTCAGGGCCGCGCCGGCGCGTTTGTCGAACATATCGAAGGCTCCTACACCGGCATCGTCGGCCTGCCGCTCAATGAAACCTGGCAGCTGCTGCGACGGTTCGGCATGCCCGCCTGAATTCCATTCACTTTCCGGTCCGCGTTTCATGAACGATCAGTTTCTCGTCAATTTCACGCCCCAGGAAACCCGTGTCGCCCTGCTGCAGCAGGGTGCGGTGCAGGAACTGCACATCGAGCGCAGCGGCGCACGCGGCATCGTCGGCAACATCTATCTCGGGCGGGTGGTGCGCGTACTGCCCGGCATGCAGTCGGCCTTCATCGATGTCGGGCTTGAGCGCACGGCCTTCCTGCACGTTGCCGACATCTGGGAGGCGCGCCAGAACGGCGAGCCACCAAAGCCGATAGAACGCATCCTGAACGAGGGGCAGAACGTGCTCGTCCAGGTGCTGAAGGACCCGATCGGCACGAAAGGCGCCCGCATGTCGACGCAGATCAGCATCGCCGGGCGGCTGCTGGTGCATCTGCCGCAGGACCGCCACGTCGGCATTTCGCAACGCATCGAATCGACCGAAGAGCGCGAGGCACTGCGCGCGCGCATCCACGCGCTGCTGCCGGAAGAGGATCCGGGCGGCTACATCGTGCGCACGATGGCCGAGTGCGCCACGGACGAGGAGCTTGCCGCCGACATCGCCTATCTGCGCAAGACCTGGGCCGAAATCCGCAATCGCGCCAAGACCGCGAAACCGCCGTTCCTCGTGTTCGAAGACCTGACGCTCGGCCAGCGCGTGCTGCGTGACCTCGTCTGCGCCGACACGCAGAGTATCCAGATCGACTCGCGCGAGAACTTCGTCAAGCTGCGGGCCTTCTCCGAGGAGTACATGCCGCAGCTCACGCGGCTGCTGGAGCACTACACCGGCGAGCGCCCGCTGTTCGAGCTGCACAGCGTGGAAGAGGAGATCGAGAAGGCGCTGGCGCGCCGTGTGGACCTGAAATCCGGCGGCTATCTGATCTTCGACCAGACCGAGGCGATGACGACGATAGACGTGAATACCGGCGGTTTCGTCGGCTCACGCAACTTCGACGAAACCATCTTCAAGACCAATCTGGAAGCGGCGCACCAGATCGCGCGCCACCTGCGCCTGCGCAACCTCGGCGGCATCATCCTGATCGACTTCATCGACATGGAGAACGACGAGCATCGCAACCAGGTGCTGTCCGAACTGAACAAGGCGCTGTCGCGCGATCACACCAAAATCTCGGTCAGCGGCTTCACCTCGCTCGGTCTGGTCGAAATGACCCGCAAGCGCACGCGCGAATCGATCGCGCACGTGCTGTGCGAACCCTGCCCGACCTGCGGCGGGCGCGGCGAAGTGAAGACGGCGCAGACGATGAGCTTCGACATCCTGCGCGAACTGCTGCGCGAGGCACGCCAGTTCAGCGCGCGCGAATTCCGCATCCTGGCCCATCCGAAGGTGATCGACCTCTTTCTCGAAGAGGAGTCGCAGTCGCTCGCGATGCTGTCCGACTTCATCGGCAAGCCGATTTCGCTGCTGGCCGAATCGAGCTATTCACAGGAACAGTTCGACATCGTTCTGCTGTGAGCGGGTGCTGCGCCAACCCGCACCCCGGGCTGCGGCCACGCCCGCGCTGCGGCTTCTGCTGACGGCCCGGCGCTTTTGTGGTCTGATCGCGAAAACCACAACGATACGACGCGGACCATGACCGGGACCGGAATCAAGGCGCGCATCCGTGCCATCAAGCTCGAACTGATGGCACTCGCAATCGCCGCGCAGGACACCCGCACGCCACGGCGAGCCAAGATCCTGCTGCTTTTCCTCCTTGCCTACGCGGCGAGTCCGATCGATCTCATTCCCGACTTCATTCCGGTGCTCGGCCTGCTGGACGAAATCGTGCTGCTGCCGATCGGCGTGTGGCTGGCGGTCAGCATGATTCCGGCGGACGTCATGGAAGCGGCGCGTGCGCGCGCACGCGACGGCAAGCTGCCGGCCAACTGGGTGGCGGGCGTGCTCATCCTGCTGCTCTGGGCCACGTCCATCGCCCTTCTTGTCTGGTGGTGGATGCAACGCAGCGCAGGAGCGTCCGCAGCCCCCTGACGCAGCGGCGGGCACCGCCGCGCCGGTCAACAGCCTGACAATGCCTTACAATTTCGCCCCGCGTACCGGGACGCCCCGACTCGTGCGCCCTGCGCGTCTCGCGCCCGCGCCATCCACGACCGAGAGGCTTTCCGAAGATGGGACTCAGACTCAAGTTCAACCTCGTACTGATAGGCGTGTTCGCGGTCGGTCTCGCCGCGTGCGCAACCATTTCATACCGGCTGCTGCAGGACAACGCGCAGGGCGAAGTCGAGCGCAACGCGCAGCTCATGATGGAAACGGCGCTGGCCATACGCAGCTATACGGTCAATCAGGTCAAGCCGCAGCTCGATTCGGTGCTGGCCGACCGCTTCCTGCCACAGACGGTGCCGGCCTACGCGGCAACCGAAACGTTGAGCGAGCTGCGCAAGAACCATCCCGAATACGCCTACAAGGAAGCGACGCTGAATCCGACCAATCCGCGCAACCGTGCGTCGGACTGGGAAACGGACCTCGTGTCGAGCTTCCGCGCCTCGCCCGCCACGACGGAACTCAAGGGCGTGCGCGACACGCCAACCGGGCGTCACATGTACATCGCACGCCCGATCCGGATCAGCAACGCCGCCTGTCTGGCATGCCACAGTTCGCCCGCGAACGCACCGGTCACCATGGTGAAGCTCTACGGCGCTGCCAACGGATTCGGCTGGAAACACAACGAGATCGTCGGCGCGCAGGTCGTGTCGGTGCCGATGGCGGTACCGATCGAGAACGCGGACCGCGCCTTCACCACCTTCATGCTGTCGCTGCTGGGCGTCTTCCTGTTCGTCATGCTGGCGCTGAACCTGATGCTCGAATGGCTCATCATCCGGCCGGTCGCGCAGATGTCGCAGGCGGCCGACCGGGTGAGCACCGGCGACTTCACGGTGCCGGAGTTCCGCGACGGCGGACGCGACGAGGTGTCGATACTGGGCGCCTCCTTCAACCGCATGCGGCGGAGCCTTGAAACCGCCATGCGCATGATAGACAGCTGACCCGTGACGACCCGGCCCGCAGACCCGCGCAACCCCGGTGCATCGCGCCTGCCGGATGACGACGCGTTCACCGAGGACAGCGTGCTGTCCGACGTGCTCGCCGGCAGCGGTTTCCTGCGTACGGCCAATGTCAGTCCCGGCGCCCTGCCCAGCGGATGGGCGCTGAACGAATACCGCATCGAGTCGCTGCTCGGCGGCGGCGGCTTCGGCCTGACCTATCTCGCGCACGACACGCTGCTCGACTGCAAGGTCGCGATCAAGGAATTCCTGCCGACCGACATCGCGGTGCGCGGCGACACCCAGCGCGTGATGCCGCGAGCCGGCCCGGCGGTCGAAATGTTCGAACAGGGGCTGCGCCGCTTCCTCGACGAATCACGCGTGCTGGCCACGTTCCGTCATCCGCACATCGTGCGCGTGAGCCGCTTCTTCGAGGCGAACGGCAGCGCGTACATGGTCATGGACTACGAACAGGGGCGGCCGCTGAACCAGTGGATACGCGAGCGCACCGAACCGATGGACCGCGCCACGTTGCTCGCCATCGTGCGCCCGCTGCTGGAAGGCCTGCACGTCATCCACGAAGGCGGCTTCCTGCACCGCGACATCAAGCCGGCCAACATCTGCATCCGCGACGACGGCACGCCGGTGCTGCTCGACTTCGGCGCCGCGCGCCGCTACCACAACACCGAACACACGCTGACCGCCATCGTCACGCCGGGCTTCGCGCCGTTCGAGCAGTACCACTCGCACGGCAACCAGGGGCCGTGGACCGACATCTACTCGCTCGCCGCCGTGATGTACTGGCTGGTCACCGGCCAGCGCCCGGTCGAATCCGCCGCACGCGTGCAGGCCGATCCGCTGGTGCCGGCGTCGCGCATCGCCGATGCCTCGGTGTTCGGCGCGTCACTGCTGCGCGCCATCGACTGGGGGCTGGAGCCGCACGACTCGCGTCGCCCGCGCAGCGTCAGCGACTTCCGCCGCGTCTTCACGGCAGCGCCGGTCACGCAGCGCGCACCGCTGGCCGCCGGCGCGGCACCGCTGTCCCAGCCGGTGCGCGCCAGCGGCGCGTCGGAAGAGCGCCGCACCATCGTGTGCAGCGTGCTGTACGCGCAGATCGATCAGAGCGTCCAGCTCGACACCGCGCAGCGCCTCGCGTGCAAGGCCGAGCTCGACGACGCGCTGGCGCGGGCTGCGCGTTCGGTCGACGCCGACAGCCGCCTCATCCTCGACACCGCAGACGGCACGGCGCTGTGCCTGCTGGGCCAGCCGGAAGACGCCTGCGTCGTGGCGCAGCGCCTGCGCAAGCTCGACTTCATCGACGACAGCGGCAGCGGCCTTAAACAGGGCATCAACCTCGGGCCGGTGCGGGTCACGCGCGCCGGCGCCGGCGCGCTCGACCTGCAGGGCGACGGCCTCGACGCGGCGCGCGCACTGGCCGGGCTGGCCTATCCGGGACAGGTGCTGGTGTCGCGCGCCTATTTCGAAACGGTGTCGGCACTGGGCAGCGGCACCCCGGACGGCCTGCACATCACCAGCCAGCGGGTGGAGATCGCGTCGCGCAGTCAGGAAGTATTCGAACTCGACGGGCGCAGCGGCATCACGCGCCGCGTCGACGACGCGCAGCCCGGGCTCGCGTCGGACACGCTGACACCGATGCTGGAAGCGCTGCTGGCGCGCCATATCGGCCCGATGGCGCGCGTGCTGGTGGCGCGCATCGCACCGCAGGCCGGCGGCCCTTCACGGTTGATCGAACAGCTGTCGGCCCACATTCCGGGCGAATCGCAGCGCGCCGGCTTCCTCATCGAAGCGCAGCGCCACCTCGCCACCTCGACGGCAAACACCTCGCTGCCATCGACGTCCGCCGCCCTCCCGTCGGCCTCGCGTCGCAGCCCGCCACCGTCGGGGCCGGCCAGCCGCAGCCCGCCGTCCGCGCGCCCGCTCGACGAGCAGACGATCTCCGGCATCGAACGCCGGCTGGCCCGCTTCATCGGTCCGATGGCACGCATCCTCGTGCGTCGCGCGCTCAAGCAGAACGGCAGCGAACAGACGCTGGTCGAGGCGCTTGCGCGTGACATCCCTGACCCTGCGCAACGCGCCGCGTTCATCTCGGGCAAGTAGATTGGCCGCCTACTCGCGCTGTCCCTACTGCCGGCAACACACCATCGGTCGCCTGGCCAAGCTGCGCGCCCGATCGGTCGCGCCGGCCATCTGTCCGTCGTGCGGCGAGCGCTCGTGCACCGGCATCACGCCGCTGTCGCTGCTCGCCCACTTTGCACTCATCCTCGTCTGCGGCACGCTGCTGCGCGTGGCCGGGCGCACCGGCAACCGCTGGACGCTGCTGGGCGTGATGTCGCTGTTCGCCGGCGGCTTTTTCTACATCTGCTACCGCACTCCGCTGGTCAGGCTGGAGCGCTATCCGCTGCAGCGCAACATCGCGATCGCCGTGGTCACCGTCGTCGTGGCCGGACTCGGCTGGTGGTGGTACACGTCCAGCCCTTGACCCGACGGCGCAGGGAACCTGCGGTACAGGCGCCGGTCTGTCGCTTGCGCGACGTCGTCAGTGCGGCGTATTTGTGATTGCGCACGACGGCACGACGCTATAATCCGCCCCTTCCGAGGAGCGCTGCGAGGAGCCGCAAGGCCCCCAGGCTCGGACCCCGCCAGACCGCACACCGGTCGCACGGGCACTTTTGAAACGGCGCTCGCCTGAACCTGCCCTCGCGGATCGATCCGCATGCGCAAGGCAGGTGAGCACAACCTGCCGATTTAATGGAGCCCGTAGATGAACACACCCGCAGAACACAAAGACCATGTGATCGCCGACCTGTCGCTGGCCGACTGGGGCCGCAAGGAAATCGCGATCGCCGAGACCGAAATGCCGGGCCTGATGGCCATCCGCGAGGAATACGCGACGCAGCAGCCGCTGCGCGGCGCGCGCATCACCGGCAGCCTGCACATGACGATCCAGACCGCAGTGCTGATCGAGACGCTGGAAGCGCTCGGCGCCGAAGTGCGCTGGGCCTCGTGCAACATCTACTCGACGCAGGACCACGCGGCAGCCGCCATCGCGGCCAACGGCACGCCGGTGTTCGCGGTCAAGGGCGAGTCGCTGGCCGAGTACTGGGACTACACGCACCGCATCTTTGACTGGCCGGACGGCGGTTTCAGCAACATGATCCTGGACGACGGCGGTGACGCCACGCTGCTGCTGCATCTGGGCACCAAGGCCGAAACCGACCCGACCGCGCTGCACCACCCGGCGAGCGAAGAAGAGGTCTGCCTGTTCAATGCCATCAAGGAAACGCTCAAGCGCGACCCGAACTGGTACTCGAAGCGCATCGGCCACATCAAGGGCGTGACCGAGGAAACGACGACCGGCGTGCATCGCCTGTACCAGATGCACAAGGAAGGCCGCCTCGCGTTCCCGGCCATCAACGTGAATGATTCGGTCACCAAGTCGAAGTTCGACAACCTGTACGGCTGCCGCGAATCGCTGGTCGACGGCATCAAGCGCGCGACCGACGTCATGGTGGCCGGCAAGGTCGCCGTCGTGGCCGGCTACGGCGACGTGGGCAAGGGTTCTGCGCAGGCGCTGCGTGCGCTGTCGGCCCAGGTGTGGGTGACCGAAGTGGATCCGATCTGCGCACTGCAGGCCGCGATGGAAGGCTACCGCGTCGTCACGATGGACTACGCCTGCGAGCACGGCGACATCTTCGTCACCGCGACCGGCAACTACCACGTCATCACGCATGACCACATGCTGAAGATGAAGGACCAGGCCATCGTCTGCAACATCGGCCACTTCGACAACGAGATCGACGTCGCGGGCATCGAAAAGTACGAGTGGGACGAAATCAAGCCGCAGGTCGACCACGTCATCTTCCCGACCGGCCGGCGCATCATCCTGCTGGCCAAAGGCCGTCTGGTGAATCTCGGCTGCGGCACCGGTCACCCGTCCTACGTGATGTCCAGCTCCTTCGCCAACCAGACGATCGCCCAGATCGAGCTGTTCTGCGAAACCGACAAGTACCCGGTCGGCGTCTACACGCTGCCCAAGCACCTCGACGAAAAGGTTGCCCGATTGCAGCTGAAGAAGCTCAACGCGCAGCTGACCGAGCTGAGCGACGTGCAGGCCCGTTACATCGGCGTGCACAAGGAAGGCCCGTACAAGCCGGACCACTACCGCTATTGAGCGGATGAAGCATTGAAAAGCCCCCGCAGTTGCACGGCTGCGGGGGCTTTTTTCCGCTCGCGAAGCGTCAGCGCGACTGCTTTATCAGGCGGGAATTGGCGGCCTGTACCGGACGCGCGTTGTTGCGGTACAGATGGCTGAAGATGCCGATCTGCTCCTGCGACAGCTGCAGCGGCTCCTTCATGACCATCCACGTCACGCCTTCGGAACACGGCGGCGTCGTCAGCGAGCCCATGAAGGTGAAGTAGTCACGCCCGGCCGGCAGAAGGTTGGCGAGGTCGATGCTCACGTCGGGCCGCGACTCGACGTTCTTCTGCAGCGGCAGGTAGGCCCATATCGTGTTGAACAGCGGATGCTCCATGCCGCGCTCGATCAGCACCGCCACCACGGCCAGACGGCCGTCGTAATCCTTGTGCACGAGATGGGCGACCATGTCGTAGTTCCGGCCGTTCACGCGCTCCTCGGACGGCTTGTGGAAATGGAACTGCAGCAGCTCGTAGCGCTTGCCGCTCACCGTGATGGTGCTGCCCTCGCCGACGTTCACCTGCACCGTATGACCGTTGTCGATGATGGTGAAATAGGTGGTGCGGTAGTCGAAGACGATGGGCGGCAGATCGACCTTGATGCCGTCGCGGATGTCGATCGGCGACTGCGTGCGCCCTTCGCCGCACTGTGCCCACTCGGGCTTGAGCTTGCCCCAGTTCTCGGGGCCGAAGGCGCCCTCGTAGCTCCAGTGAATGTCACCGTGGTGCGGCGCCTCCGGTGCGCCCTTGGCGGCATGGGCCGGTTCCAGCGCGGCGACCGGCGCCGGTTTGGCACGCGGCGCACGCTTGCGGGGAGCCGGGGCCGGCATTGGCAGCGGGATTTCGCTGCGCGATACAACCGGCGGCTTCGCGGCCGGCGCTTCGCGTGCGGGCGCCGCATGGGCTGCGGCAGCCGCCTTCGCCTTGTCCGGCGCGCCCTCTGCACCCGCCTTCGCCTTGGCGCCCATTTCCTCCTTCGCCTGGGCTGCGGCTTCGCGCAGGTCCGGCTTGATATTCACGAACTCGGCCCGCTCCACATGACCGGTGTCCGCGGCGGCGGCGGCCGTGAGCGCCGCCCGGCCTGCCTGCTCGGCAACCTGTCTCAACTCCTCGGGGGCCGGCGGCTGGCACACCTCGCGGAACAGCTTTTCGTCCAGCGTGCCCGGCAACAGGGAAATCTCGCTGTCGGAACCGGTGCGCTCCTCGCGCAGTATCTTGAGGTTGGCGTCCAGATAGACGCGCTTGATCGTCGCGAACTTCAGACTCTGGCAGTCGTAGCGGTTGAGCGCCTGCACCATCGCGTATCCGGTCTTCTGCGCATCGGCATCGGTCAGCACCAGACGCCCCCAGGCGACCTTCTTGCCGCCTTCGGCGCGCAGCACGCTGTCGCGGTCGATCTCTATCTTCTTGCCTCTCTCGGTCGAAATCGTGTGCCAGTCCGCTGCCTGCAGCGAGCCTGCGGCAAGGCCCGCCAGGAGGGAGAGGAACAGGAATCGGACGGTGAAGTGAGCTTTCATGTGCAGTCTCGAGTGGTCGCAGCCCCGAGCGGGACGATGAAAGGTCTACGGCAGACGACGCCCGCGCTTGAACGCAGCCTTGCGCCGCGCGGGATTGCGGAGTAACGTCCGACGCGCACACGTTAGGGGTGCCGTGCGGTGCAAGCCGGCGGCTGAGACACACCCTCAACACCTGATCCGGATCATGCCGGCGTAGGGAAACGGGCAGCTCCCGGGGTATTCCGTGACTGGCGTTTTCCATGCCCACAAGGAGCTTCAATGAACGCCAAAGACCCCCTCGCCCCCGCCTTCGTCGCCTCGCAGGCACACGTCGACGAAGCGGCGGTCGCGCCGCTGCCCAACTCGCGCAAGGTCTACATCGAAGGCTCGCGCCCCGACATGCGCGTGCC